>CAVPME010000011.1:0-267808 GCA_963706335.1 Terriglobia bacterium | reverse complement strand
TCATTGATGCCAAAGGGTCCATGTTCGTGGATGTCGCTACCGCCACCGATTCCTGCCAGCCGAAAAATCGGCAACCCAAAATACCCGGTGCGAGATCCCTGCACTGAACTTGAAACTCGGGGCGGCGTCTGGCGTTATGACGCGAACAAAATCAAACAGACGTTTTCACCGCCGAGCGATTCGCCACTGGGATACGCAACGCCGAGGGCTTTGCCATCGACTCAGCTGGCCGCTTGTTTGTTTCGGCCGCATGGGAGAGATCAACTGCATACGAATTGGCCTGATCTTTATAAGGCGGACGAGGAGCCACGCCTACCTGCTTCGGGTCGTGCTCGATGTACTGGCAAAAGGAAAAGGCGCAACGGCCCGGAAACCATCGCCGTCGACCCGGCCACAGATATGCCCAACGCCCTCCTCAGTGGCGGTACTTCGATCGCTGGCAACACGGCTCGCGACACGGGCAACCAGGTGGCTCCTTTTCACGGGTACTACTTTACGAATCGGTCGAGAGGAAATTCTGAACGGCCGGCGCTGCGCGCTGTGGCGTATCCGGCGGATTACCGGTCGTCAGGGGTCATGACTTTCATGATGTACGAGAACGGTAAGGTCTACGAAAAGCGATCTCGGGTCGAAGACGGTGACATTTGCACAAGGCTCAAAAGCGCGGCCCGGATTCGAGCTGGCACGTCGCGGAGTAAACTAAGTGATATCTGACAAAGCAACTTTTCTGGAGGATGAACATGAGCGAGAAAACCATGAGTCGGTCGGCCGCTGGCAACCGAACAATTTCTCTAGGTGGCGAACTTGCCGTCAACCGCCTTGGTTTCGGGGCCATGCGCCTTACGGGCGACGGAATCTGGGGACCACCTAAGGATCCCGCGACAGCAATCGCCGTCCTTCGCCGAGCCGTCGAGTTGGGGGTCAACTTCATCGACACGGCTGATTCTTATGGTCCCAATGTCAGCGAAGAGTTGATCGCGGAAGCGCTGGCGCCTTACCCCAAGGACCTAGTCATCGCGACGAAGGGAGGTTGGAATCGCCCTGGGCCGAACCAGTGGACCCACGATGCCAGCCCGGCGCATTTGCGCGAGGCGGTGGAAGGCAGCCTGAAGCGATTGCGCCTCGACCGGATCGACGTATACCAGTTGCACATTCCCGATCCGTTGGTGCCGCTCGCGGCGTCGATGGAGACTCTGGCTAATATGCAATCGGAAGGAAAGATCCGATTAATCGGGCTGTCCAATGTCACAGTGGAGCACATCGAACGTGCGCGGAAAATCGTGCCGATCGTGTCGGTCCAGAACCGCTACAGTTTCGCCGATCGCGAATGGGACAATGTGGTCGACTATTGCGATTCCAATGGGATTGCGTTCATCCCGTGGTTCCCGCTGGGAGCGGGGCGCGTGGCAAGCAAGCTGTTGGAACGGATTGCGAAGGTTCGCCAGATAAAACCCATCCAGATCGCGCTGGCGTGGCTGTTGAAGCGATCCCCGGTTATGTTACCCATTCCCGGGACTTCCTCAATCGCTCATCTCGAGGAAAACATTCAGGCAGCGCTGGTGCAATTGTCTGAGAACGACTACATGGAGCTAACTGGGATTGCCGAGTTGGCTTCCTGAACCGAGCGGCCTGGATCACTCCGGCCGAATAATACGGCCTGCCGAACGACTCTGGCACAAACCACGGGCGGAGCTGGGGCGATGGAATTATTGGGAAGGAAGCAAGAAGCGGTGCGCGTCCTA
The DNA here is from genome assembly GCA_963706335.1 of Terriglobia bacterium. Lineage (GTDB taxonomy): Bacteria > Acidobacteriota > Terriglobia > Terriglobales > Acidobacteriaceae > JAIQFF01. The sequence continues at coordinate 266,066 of CAVPME010000011.1, read as the reverse complement.
TTCCTAATGGGCGCGCAGATATGTCTCTCAGCTTTGGGCCGCACGCAGACTGTTCCGTTACCCGAGCCTCCGCAGGTGCAGAGCGAAGAATCACGTTGTATCGCTCACGCTGCATGCAGTGAATGAAAATGGCCGGGATGCCTTCGCTTTCGACGGCGCCAACGTCGCTCCTGTGATTCGGGCTTCGCCCGGCGACGTTCTCAGAATCACCTACGTCAACGATCTTCCTGTCAAGTCCAGCGAGACTTGCGCGGTGAACCCTGCATGAACATGACGAACTTGCATTTTCATGGGCTCACCGTCTCGCCGGATGCCCCGCAGGATGACGTGCTAACAATGCTGGCCATGCCTGGCCAGGTGTTGCACTACTCGGTGCAGATTCCGCGCGATCATCCGCCAGGTCTGTTCTGGTACCACACTCATCCCCACGGCGAGAGTCACCGGCAGGTATTGGATGGAATGTCAGGAGCCATCGTTATCGAGGGGATGGAACGTTATGCTCCCCAAGTGAGACGACTTCGTGAGCGGGTGATAGTTGTGCGCGGCCGTTCCATTGAGCAGTGATCCGAATGCGGCCGAACTGAGGCGCGAAGTTGAAATCCCATCCAAGGGATGTGGCGGAGAAGCGGAGGCAGTTGAAGAAATCTTTACCGTGAATGGAGCGGTTCGCCCGCGAATCGAGATCGCGCCGAAAGAGCAGCAGTTCTGGCGTATCGTGAACGCCTCTCCGGACCGCTATCTGGACCTGCAGCTCGACGGACAGACATTTGAAATCGTGGCGCTGGACGGGATGCCACTCGCGTACCACGAACCCGATGGCCCAACGCTCACCACCGATCACTTACTGCTGGCACCTGCAGGACGGCTCGAAGCGATCGTCACTGGTCCACCGTCTGGAACCCTCCGTGCTCTGCGTACGCTTTGTGTGGATACCGGTCCGGACGGAGATCCCAATCCGGGGATGGTGCTGGCAGATCTGATGCCGCCCAGTTCTGATCAGCTCGCTTCAAATTCCAGCGCCTAAGCAAGTGCACACTATCGACGATCGCCCGCCCATCTACAAGCGGCGATCGACGTTGAGCCATTGAAGAAGACCGCGCCGGACTTCACTGTCACTTTCACCGAAGACAAAAATGGCTTCTACATCAATGGCCGCAAGTTCGCGCCGGATGCAAGTCCGATGACGAGCGCTCGCGTCGGCACGTATCAGCATTGGCGTATTGTCAACGAGACTGCTGAACTGCATCCTTTTCACATACACCAGGTCCACTTCCTGGCCTACGCAGAAAACGGTCGTTCCGCTCGCACATCCTGCGTGGCTCGACACCGTGAATGTTCCGTATCGCGGCTCCGTGGATGTCATCCTGGACTTCACCGACCCGGTCATCAAGGGTATGTCGGTATTCCATTGTCATCTGCTAAATCACGAGGACAAGGGCATGATGGCCAAGATCCTGTTCAGGGAGTAAGGCGAAGGCGGAAAACTCAACCTTCGCCATCTCGGAACAAAGACTCGTGATTGAGTGTTGTACTGCAATCTTCCGCGACTCTCCCGTGGGCCTAACTAACCCTTCGAAACCGAGGGCGGAAAGTGCGAGAACATTTTCTGCACACCTTTGTCCAGGTTCTTGGTATTTTTCTCCGGGTTATCTGACAGAGTGTCGCTGGCCGATGCGCGCCAAATCAAATTCTTGGAGCCTGCATCAAAGATGTCGACTACTAATGTTCCCACCTTGTAATTGTCGACTGTGGTGGTTGCCCCTCCGAATCCGCCGAAGCGTCGGCCTCCGAATCCGTTGTAATTTGTATACAACTGCTGTTCCGTCCTCGTACTTGCAACAGCTACTACCGAAACATCTCCACCCGAGGGCACTTGAGTCCAGCCTCTTGCTGCCAGCTCTTTGTTGACTGCATTCTTGACTCGCGCGTCCCAAATGGAATTAACGGTTGCTATCTTGGTCCAGGAATATGTCTTGTAGCTGCCGAACTTTGCGGCATGGTCATAGTCAGTCGAGACCCGGGACGCGAAGCTAGTTGTTGTCAGGGTTACGATTACAAAAAACCAAGTGAATATATGCTTGTCGAGTTTCATCGATTTCCTTTCGTCGTGCGCTGCACGGCCTGGCATTCACACCGTTTCGTATTTGACGCGGGCGAATGCCGGCCATCATGTTGTGGTCTTAGTTGCCCGCTCCGTTTGCGTCAGAATTGACCATAGTTCCGTGCTCGTCTACGAGGGTTTCCTTTGCATCCTGAGATAGTTGCTTTTCCACCGGTTTGGAATAGATGAATTCGTGGCCCGTTTCCATGCCGGGATAAAACCAGGTCAAGAGAGCCGCAGGCTGTGCATCCTGGCCTTGGGCGAGCGTGATTGATGTGCCGTCGGTCTCCTTTGTCCGCTCGGTCGGGATTGTCTGAATGTTTGCCAAGAGCTTGGTACCGTCCGCGTTGAAGATCTTAACGATATTGCGGCTAGATGAACTGTTCTCTAAGACAAACTCGTAAGTGCCCGCGGGCAGAATTCGGCCCGGTACTTGTACCGGCTGGCTGAACGTGAGCTGCGTCGACTGATTGGCTTCGTCTGCGTGAGCCGCCAATTCGAAAATAAGAGCAAACGCGATCATGAAACCTGCAATTATGCTGAGCTTTGAAAATGTCATTGTTATTCTCCTTAGACGGCTGCATACCAGCTGTCAGTTAGTTAGATTCTGTAGCTGGGCGACTGCGGGTTAAGAATGGTTAAGAAGAGAAAATCTGCGTCAAGGCGATGGAGGAAAAGGCTGCCCGAGGACTTAGGCAACACGAGGTAAGAAATGTCTTCAACATTTCGACGCTATTAGACATCTTCTAATGGTGGCGCGTACATGTAGCCGACACCCCGGATGGTTTTGATCCGCTCCTCGGGCGGCGTTGAGATCTTTTTTCGTAAATTGTGGACGTGTACGTCGACACTGCGGTCGAACGGGGCCAACGCCCTGCCTAGCGCCCTCTCGGCAAGAGTTTCTCTAGCGACGACGCTGCCTGCATGACGCAGTAGACATTCCAGCACGTTGAATTCAACGGCCGTTAGCTCAACCGGTACTTCGGCACGGCTAACCACTCTTCGGCTGACCGAGAGAGCGACATCGCCGACCTTAATTTCGTTGCCATTCATAGGTATGTCACGGGTACGTCGCAGAATTGCATGGATGCGAGCTGCCAGTTCCCGAGGTTCGAACGGTTTTGCAAGATAGTCGTCCGCTCCACTCTGCAGACCGATAATGCGATCCACGGTCTCCCCCACCGCGCTCAGAAGAACGAGTGGCACTTTGGACGACACGCGTAGTGTCCTCAGAAGGTCCAATCCTGATCCACCAGGAAGCATGACATCGAGCACGACCACTTCGTGTTCTCCGTCCAGAGCACTGGCCAGCCCGGAAGCGTAGTCGTAAGCAGCGTCAACAGTAAACCCTTCCGTTGCGAGAAACTCCCGCAGAAGGTCAACCAGGTCATGATCGTCATCAATAACGAGAACGTGATTCATCACTTCAAATCGATCTTGAGCAAGCCCGGATTTGCATAATCCGGCTACTTCGTGCTGCTCCCAGCCAAGCTGCTGAATACGATCTTAGTAAACACATCCGGAGTTACGTAACCACTACCCCACTTGGCATCGAAGTCTTTGGTGGGCGCGGCAGCCACTGCCTCGTCCATCGTCTTTCCTGCCGCTACTAACTGTTGGATGCGCTGCCGAACCTGAGCCAGCATATCGCGATAGGCTTGCAGATCGGCTCGCACGGCAACCGGCCCATGGCCGGGGACAATCTTTGTCTGTTCGCTGGTTTGGGCCAGAATACGATCGACCGAAAGAATCAGGCCATCGATCGATCCTCCTGACGTGAGATCGATGATGGGATAAACATGATTCGAGAAAATGTCGCCTAACACTGCGACATTCGCCGGGGCGATGTAGATGATCGTGTCCCCATCCGTATGCGCAGATCCATAGTTGGCCAACGTCAGCCGTTGAGGACCTTGACGCAACGTCATGGTGGTTGGATAAGTTACTGTCGGAAGTGCCTGCTCAGGATAATGGCCGTCGCGCAAGCCAACAAAGGGGACATCGTGGACTGACGAGAGCTGTTTCTTTACGTTTTCTTGCGCAATGATAGTTACGCCTGAGGAGCCCAGGAACACATTCCCGCCGGTATGGTCAAAGTGCCAATGTGTATTCACCAGTCGGGTTACGGGGCGCATCGTCGCTTTGAATACCGCGTCGTTCAACTCAGCAGTTCGCGTTTCCATCCCGCTATCGATCAACAACGTGCTACCGTCGTCGACCACGGCCACTACGTTTCCTCCATCCCCGGAAAACAGGAACAGACCGTTGGCGAGCGAGGTCGTCTTCAATGGGCTATTGTCAAACTGTTCCGTTGCCTTCTGGATGACCGTTTGGCCCGCTCCCGTCTGTGCTCCGGCGGGCAAGGCTAATGTTGTTATCGACAAGACCAGGGCAAAGAGCTGAATAGATGCGGAGGCAAGGCTTATTTTCTGAAGACCGCGTTTCACTTTATTCTCCTTTCAACATCAACCCGGCCTCCTGGCGGCTTTTCCCTACCGCTAGCTCTTGTACTGAGAGGAATCGGCTTAGTGGTCAAGATCGGTTTGGACTCTCTATTCAAGGATGCAAGTGGCATTCCAAACATCGCTTCTGTTTCCACTGAGAATTTGGCAGTACGCAAGGCTGGACCGTCGATATGCCGACGGCGTGTCTGCCTGTGGACATCGCGATGAGCGATTTCTTATGCCCTGCGAAACTCGCTAGCGGGAAACCCTTTACTACAGAGGCGACGTTTGGAGGCCTGGATGCAATAAGTAAGCAAAAGAGGCAGGTTTGGAAGCTACAAAACACCCAAGGTCCCGATTGAACCTGGCATGAGAATGAATCAGGAGGATGATATCCGCCAAAGAAACATCAGCAGGGAAACGCGTGCGCTCGAATTCAAGCGTTCTACCGGGCTCCTGGATCTATGTGGTCTGAGTGCGGATGAAAAAGTACGGTTTATCAACCATGTACTACTGATAACGATTTTGATTGCGATGATGAACGGCCTCGGCTTCGCCCAGGCGACAGCCGCCTCACCGGAAGAGACCGTGTCTTCTTCGACGATGGCTCACAATGAATCCGATGGCAACCGGTCCACAGCGATCGGCCGGTCGTCGGACCAGTGTCGCATGCCGGTGCGAGACCCATTTCCTCAATCTTCGGCGACAGATCGGAAGCGTGGGTTACACTCCCTTGACTCCGCAGTGCAAATTCAACCTGTTTCTGAAGCAAACCTATTCGCCTTACACATTCGTGTCAGCAGGCTTTCAGGCGACCTGGGACCAGGCTATGGGCCAGTGGCCGCATTATGGCGGAGGTATGCAGGGTTGGGGAAAGCGATTTGGCGCCACTCTGGCGGACACGGAATCGCGGAGATTCATCCAGACCTATGCTCTATCGACGATCCTGCATCAGGATCCTCGCTACTTTTCGTCGGGCAAGCGAGCCTTCATTGCCCGGGCCTGGTATTCCACCACAAGAGTTATGGTCACCAAGAACGACAACGGCGACAACACATTCAACACGTCCGAGTTCCTGGGAGCTTTGCTCAGCAGTGCGCTACAAAATGCCTACTACCCAAGAGATAACCGAACTTTTGGGGACACGATGAATCGTTTTGGCGGTGCGCTGGGCTCGGATGCGATCACGGATCTTCTGCGCGAGTTTACGCCGGATATGAAGCGTCTTTTCCGGAAGCATGCGCCAAAGAAAATCCGGAAGATCGAGGAAAAGCTTCCTATCCCTCCCGAAGACAAGCCGTAAGCCGCCATGGCACCGCAGTACGCGATGCCGCTCCACAAAATCGCTGGTGTGCCCTTCCAGGTCAGCTCGGCATCGAGGCGGAGTTAATTTGTGCTATGCCGGCGGCTTCTTCCATTCGCCGCAGGACGGCCGAGAAGTCCTCTTCATCATGGTGTGCCAACTCCTCTGAACTGACGCGAAACGCTGCTTCAGTTGCAGGCATGGAAAGATGCTCTTCGGCTGCCGCATTCAGAATCAGCTGGAAGTCCTTGTTCATCAGGCGAAGCGGAAATTGCGGACTGTAGTCGTAGATGGCTATCCTTGCCAGTTTTCCCACATGAGCCGGTGCAATCACAGTCGTCTTTGCCAAAACCTCAAGCAAGCGTTCGCGATTGAGACCAACTGTCTCCCCGAGGACCACGGCCTCAGCGATAGCCTGCATGCCAATTCCTAAGAGCGCATTGACCACCAATTTCATCGCTGTCCCGGATCCAGGACCACCCAGAAAAAAGTATTGCTTTGCGATCGCCTGGAATATCGGTTCAGCGGCGCGGAACAAGTCTTGGTTGCCGCCCGCTAATAGTGTCAGGATACCTTGTTCCGCGGCGGGAGTGCTGCCCGAGATGGCCACATCCAATACCTCGATGCCATGTTTGGCGCCAAGCCTGTGCAACTCCCGCGAACTTTCTGGCGAGATCGTGCTCATCTCCAACACGATGGTTCCTGGCCGTGCCTTAGCAAGCATTCCTGCGGGCCCGGCAAAAACGCTCTGAACTGCTTCATCGTTGGTCAGACAGGAGAGAATCACGTCGGCCCTGCCTGGCAGTTCGAGAATATTCATCGCAACGATACCGCCCCGGGCTGCGATTTTATCCGCTTTAACGATGTTCCTGTCGTATACGAAGACTTCGTATCCATGATCAATCAGGCGTTGTGCGATTCGGCTTCCCATATTGCCCAGGCCAATAAATCCAAGTTTCATCTTATCTGCTGTGAGAAGTTCCATAATCTCCCCGCTGTCCCCTTACATGGTGATAGTTTGCTTCGAATTGATAGCCCGCTGTGTCGAAGGCCTTCGACTGAGAACTACTGAATGCACTTCCTGTTCCAAAACCACAAATGATGTGATCGCCCCGAAAGTGAAGGTGGGCTTGATTAGTACACTGGCACTTCAGTTGACCGGCGCCTGCCCTGATATTGCCGCTTTCAGCCGAATCAGGGAGCGCGAGCCAAGTCCGCCTGCGGACGTGGTGTCAACTGCGGGACGCTCATCCGATTGCCACCAGGGCCTGGTCAAGCCGACTCATGCTGCTGAAAATGCTCGACTAAATGGCCTCCCATTGGTTTGGAATCGGGCGTGCATTTTGATGTCCCGACCGGCGGGTTAAACACAATTACCGCTGGCGAACCCGACTACCGTCGGTGACTAAGAAATCAGAGAAGATTTTATGTGGATTGTTCGACTAGCATTGCGGCGGCCTTACACCTTTGTGGTGATGTCCATCCTCATTCTGATCATGGGGGGGCTGGCGATCGTTCGCACGCCAACCGACATTTTCCCGAACATCAATATTCCGGTGGTCAGCATCATCTGGAACTACAACGGTCTCGTCCCTCAAGGACATGAGCGACCGCATCGTCAGCGTCACCGAGCGAGCGCTTACCACGACCGTCGATAACATCGAGCACATCGAATCGCAGTCGCTGTATGGAATTGCCGTTGTCAAGGTGTTTCTGCAGCCGACCGCGAACATTCAGCAGGGCATTGCGCAGATCACGGCGATTTCTCAGACCCAGCTCAGACAGTTGCCTGCGGGATCGACGCCGCCGCTCATTCTTGCCTATAGCGCATCGAGTGTGCCTGTCCTGCAGTTGGCGCTCTCGGGGCAAAATCTGTCAGAGCAACAACTCAACGACTACGGCCTGAATTTCATTCGGACGCAGCTCATCACCGTGCCTGGGGCATCGGTTCCTTATCCCTATGGCGGCAAACAACGCCAGGTACAGGTGGATCTGAATACCACGGCGCTTGCAGTCGAAAGGGCTTGTCCGCGCTGGATGTAGTCAATGCGATCAGCGTGCAGAATCTGATCCTGCCCACCGGAACGTCCAAGATTGGTTCGCAAGGAATACGATGTCTCCATTCCCAACGCAGCGCCGCAGACGATCGCGGACCTGAACCGAATCCCGATCAAGACGATCGGCGGCACAACCATCTACATGAAGGATGTTGCCTGGGTGCGCGACGGCTTTCCGCCGCAAACCAATATCGTGCGCGTGAACGGGCAGCGATCAGTGTTGCTGACGATCCAAAAGGCGGGGAACGCGTCCACGCTGAACGTGATCTCGGGCATCAAGGCACTTCTGCCTCAAATCAAGACGACCGTTCCACCGCAGCTGAAGATGGCGCCGCTGGCGGATCAGTCGATCTTTGTTCGTGGCGCGATCAGCGGAGTGGTCCGGGAAACTCTGATTGCCGCATGCCTGACCGCTTTCATGATTCTCACGTTTCTCGGCAGCTGGCGAAGCACCCTGATCATCGCGACCTCGATCCCTCTGGCGATTCTGACGCTCCATCATTGTGCTCAGCGCGATCGGGCAGACGATCAACATCATGACGCTCGGCGGACTGGCGCTGGCGGTCGGCATCCTGGTGGACGACGCCACCGTCGAGGTCGAGAACATCAATCGCAACCGCGAAGCGGAACCAGACAAGGACTATGGACGAAGTCGTACTGGACAGCGCGTCGCAAATCGCGACACCGGCCTTCGTATCCACGCTTTCGATCTGCATCGTGTTTGCGCCGATGTTCCTGCTGTCCGGCGTGGCGCGATATCTCTTTGTGCCGCTCGCCGAAGCAGTGGTATTCGCCATGCTGGCATCGTATTTGCTTTCGCGAACCATCGTTCCGACGATGGCCAAGTATCTGTTGCGGGGAGAAAAACGGGAAGCGGGAAATGCCGCTAGCCGCAATCCGCTGGTGCGACTTCAGAAGCGTTTTGAAGAGGCCTTCGAGAGATTTCGTCGGCAGCTATCGCAGCCTGCTGGAGAGTCTGCTCTCCATCACCGGCGTGCTTTCCTGATTGCGTTCTTTGCGTGCTGTCTTGGCTCTCTGGCGATTCTGATTCCGTGGCTGGGCCAGGACTTCTTCCCCAGCGTCGACAGCGGCACGTTTCAAACTTCATCTGCGTGCTCCGACCGGAATGCGTATTGAAGAAACGGCCAACCTCTGCGATCTGGTCGAGCAGTCGATTCGACAGCAGATTCCGGCGAACGAAGTCCAGAGCGTCATCGACAACATTGGCTTGCCCTACAGCGGCATCAATCTTTCCTACAGCAATTCGGCCCCGGTCGGCACGTCGGATGCCGACATTCTTGTGACGCTGTCCGCCAAGCACCATCCCACGGACAACTACGTTCACCAGCTTCGTCTGGCACTTCCGAAGCAGTTTCCGGGCGTGACATTCGCTTTCTTGCCTGCCGACATGGTCAGCCAGATCCTGAATTTCGGATTGCCTGCTCCCATCGATGTTCAGGTCGTCGGGAACGACCTGGAGGGAAATCGGCGTTACGCGGACACGCTGCTGGAGAAGATGAGATACGTTCCAGGAACGGCGGACCTGCGAATTCAGCAGCCCTTCGATGAGCCGTATCTGCACCTCAGAGTCGAACGTACGAAAGCAGAAGAACTTGGCTTCTCCGCCCACGACATCGCGCAAAATCTGCTGGTGTCACTGAGCGGCAGCTTCCAGACTTCACCCACATTCTGGGTAGATCCGAAGAATCGTGTCAGCTACTCAATCGCCACCCAGACGCCGCAGTACCGCACCGACACATTGCAGGATCTGCGAGAACATTCCCGATCACCGGCACAGACCCGACGGCTCCTCCGTCGCTGATGGCCAGTCTGGTCTCGATGCAGCGAGGCAGCGGGAATGGCAGTGGTTTCTCACTACAACGTGGCGCCGGTGATTGACATCTTTGGCGCGGTCGCGGGACGCGACCTGGGTGGCGTCGCCGGCGACATCAACAAGATCATCGACGCCACCCGGCCAGCAATTGCCGCGCGGTTCTCGAGTCGTTGTTCGCGGACAGGTTCAGACGATGCGAGCGTCCTACATCGGCCTTCTGAGTGGACTGGTGTTCTCGATCGTGCTCGTCTACCTGCTGATCGTAGTCAACTTCCAGTCCTGGCTGGATCCTTTCATCATGATTTCCGCACTGCCCGCGGCACTCGCCGGGATTGCCTGGTTCTTGTTCATAACGCACACGACTCTGAGCGTGCCCGCGCTGATGGGAACCATCATGTGCATGGGCGTCGCAACCGCAAACAGCATCCTGGTCGTGAGCTTTGCCACGGAAAAAATGGTGGAGGGAAATGATTCCATCAGCGCCGCACTGGAGGCAGGCTTCACGCGCTTTCGCCCGGTGCTGATGACCGCTCTGGCCATGATCATCGGCATGGTGCCGATGGCGCTCGGACTGGGCGACGGCGGCGAACAAAATGCTCCGCTCGGCCGGGCGGTCATCGGCGGACTGCTTTTCGCTACGGTTTCGACGCTGTTCTTTGTCCCGGCATTTTTCAGCGTGCTGCAGGGTTCACGCCGGCACGCAGTCGAAACTGGAGAGCAGCAATAGGCACTCGAATATGCGGAGTTATCTATGTTGCCTCAAACTGAAGATATACGACAGATCGGCGGGCCAACACTTCCATCGAACGACGTGGAAGATGGGAAACGTCCGCACAAACACTGGCTCGATCGTGGCGATTGCGTCGATCGCAGTTGCCGCTCTCCTGGTGTCGGGCATCTGGTCCCGGGTCAAGGCCCGCACCACCCTAAGCGCGGAGACGGCGCAAGTGGCCCTCCCCGCCGTGTCGGTCGTATCGCCAAAACAAACTGCGCCCGCCCAGGAGATCATCCTTCCTGGAAATGTACAGCCATTCATCACTTCACCGATCTATGCGCGCACCAATGGGTACCTGAAGAAGTGGTATTTCGACATTGGAGCGCACGTCAAGCAAGGGCAACTGCTTGCCGTCATCGACACTCCGGAAGTCGACCAGCAACTGGAGCAATCGCTCAGCAACCTGAACACCGCCAAGGCAAATCTCGCGCTTGCCGAGATTACCAAGAACCGCTACCAGGGGTTGCTGACGAAGCAATGCCGTTGTCTCAGCAAGACGTGGACAATGCCGTGGGCACCTACAACGCCAACAAGGCAATCGTTGAAGCCAATCAGGCAAACGTCAAGCAGCTCCAGGCCCTGCAGTCTTTCGAAAAGATCTACGCTCCGTTCGACGGAGTCATCACCGCCCGGAACACCGATATTGGCGACCTGATTAATTCCGGTAGCAGTGGCACTGTGAAAACCGATCTCTTTCACATCGCTCAACCCGGCACGCTGCGGGTTTACGTAAACGTTCCGGAGGAATACTCGCAAGGGATCAAAGTCGGCATGACTGCAGACCTCAGTCTGGCTGAATTTCCCGGACGCAAGTTTCAGGGAAAGCTGGTGCGCACCGCCGACGCCATCAACGTGACAACCCGCACGTTGCTGATCGAAATTGAAGTGGACAATCCGACTGGCACGCTGCTCACCGGCTCTTACGCAGAGGTCCACTTGAAAGTCCCGACGCAGGCCTCCACATTACTGCTTCCGGTCAATACTCTGCTATTCCGTTCGGAGGGTTTGCGTGTCGGCGTTGTGAAAGACGGGAAAGTCGTGCTCACAGCCGTGACTCCCGGGCACGATTTCGGCAATCAAATCGAGATCGTCTCCGGCCTCAAGCCGGATGATCAGGTCATCATCAACCCGCCTGACTCCATCGTTTCCGGACAGCAAGTGCAAATTGTTCAGGCAACGTTGCCGGGGGATACCAAGTGAAGCGCCCCGACAAATTGTCTCTGTTTCGGAACCGGCTGCAATCACCATGGCTGGGAATTCTGCTCGGCGATAGCGGTGCTCCAGTTGAGCGGATGCGCGGTTGGGCCCAAGTACCACCCTCCCGCAGTACAGGCTCCGCCTGCCTACAAAGAGGTGGGGGACTGGAAGCCAGCTCAACCGAATGACCAGAATCTTGGCGGTGAGTGGTGGAAGATGTTTCAGGATCCGCAGCTGGACTGCGCTAGAAGCTCAGGTCAACGTGTCGAATCAGAATCTGAAAGCAGCAGAGGCGCAGTTCCGGCAGGCGCGAGCTGCTCTTCGCTACAACCGGGCTGACTATTATCCGACTGTGACCGCCGGGCCGTCGGCGACTCGGACGCGTGTGTCTGCAAACGCTCCCACCGAATTCGATCTTGCGATGGCATCACCTACAACGACTTTGTGCTGCCATTCGACGTTTCCTACCAGGCTGACGTCTGGGGCCGAGTTCGAAAAACCGTGGAGTCCTATCGAGAACAAGCGCAAGCGAGTGCGGCAGACCTGGCTACGGTCAATCTGAGCATGCACGCGGATCTGGCCATCGATTACTTTCAGGCCCGCAGCCTCGACGCCGAGGAACAGCTCCTGAATTCCACGGTCAAGCAGTACGAGCAGGCTCTGGAACTGAATCAGAGCCGTTTCGAAGGAGGGATTGCTTCCGAAGTGGAAGTTGAGCAGGCAAAGACTCAACTGCAAACTACCCGCGCAGCAGCGATCGATGTGGGCGTCGCTGCGAGCGCAGTACGAACACGCGGTCGCGATTCTTATTGGAAAACCTCCGGCAGAGTTCAGCCTTCCCCCGCTGCCTCTCACTGCACCGCCGCCGCACATTCCTGTCAGTGTGCCCTCCGACCTGCTTGGAGAGGCGTCCGGACATCGCGGCGGCGGAGAGGCGGGTGGCGTCCGCGAATGCTCAGATCGGAGTGGCGAAGTCGGCCTACTACCCGATGATCAGCCTGGGCGCTTCGGGCGGATTTGAAAGCTCCAGCATCACGACCCTGCTCCAAGGGCCGAGCGGTCTGTGGTCGGTTGGATTGTCTGCCGTAGGGACCGTCTTCGATGTAGGGAGACGACGTGCCCTTACCGACCAGGCGCGTGCGGCGTATGACTCTCAAGTCGCGTCCTATCGCGAGAGTGTGCTGACTGGATTCCAGCAGGTGGAAGACAATCTGGCGGCAGTGAGAATTCTGGAGAACGAGGCCAAAGTTCAAGATGAAGCGGTTGCGGCAGCGCAGCGCTCGCTCGATCTCTCCGTCACGCGTTACAAGGGCGGAGTCACAAGCTATCTTGAAGTGATCACCGCGCAAAGTGCCGCACTTTCGGATGAGGTGACGGCTGTCAATATCCTCGGACGTCGCATGGCGAACACAGTTTTGCTCATCCAGGCCCTCGGCGGCGGATGGGAAAAATCGAGTCTGCCCGAACGGCCGGAATGTTGCGGCAAACTAGTGAGCAACAACACCAATAGACAGTTCAGTACTGATCATTGAAAGACAGACAACCAACAGCAGGGTCTCTTAGCCTCGGGGCTGACTGACGCAGGTACAATGGCATATCCGATCGCAATGACGGGGGTGGCAATTGCGTCCTGGGCGCTTCGTCCGCCATCCCGCCGCCTTGGTCCTGATTGAGTTCCCGCTAAAATGGGCTAGCGCTCTGAGGCCGCAAGACAGAGTTCTCGGCCGCCTCAACGTCACAAAGTAATCACGGTGAGAGGACCACGAATGCCGTTTCTTGTTTCTCGTTTCGAGAACACTCGTCTGATGCAGTCGGCAGTTCTCATCCTGACTCTGGCACTCTATGCGCCAGCGCATTCCCAAACCGTAAAGATCGATGCCACTCCCAGCCATGTGGCCAATACATTCAGTCCGCTTCAGGCTCTGGGTACAACTCTCGATCGCATACCCAGCAATACGACTGACATTTTTTTCCGGCCGGACCAGATAAAGCAAATTCTTGAAGCGGGATGGGGGCCGATCAGTTATCGCCAGAATACGGAACTATTTGTTCAGGCCTGGCATTGGAATCCGAAAGGGAAGTGGAGCGATCCGGCCGGCAAGGGTTATTTTGTCGGGGATGCGACACCGACCCAGGAAATGATTCGTCATTCCTACGGGTACTCCCTGCCGCATCGTGGGGTAACGCGTAACAGCGGGGCGGAGTTTGATGGGTACTCGCGACTCGATGATGGAGATCTCAACACCTACTGGAAAAGCAATCCTTATCTGACGAAAGCATTCACCGGCGAGGAAGACAGCGCGCACCCGCAGTGGATCGCGATCAAATTGGCCGAGAGACAGATCGTCACCGCCATTCGCATCGCCTGGGCTGAGCCGTATGCGCGAAGCTACAAAGTGCAGTACTGGCTGGGCAGCGAAGATGCGATTGATGATCCGGAGAATGGCGAGTGGAAGGACTTTCCCGCAGGAACGGTTTCGGATGGGAAGGGCGGAACCGTAACACTTCAGCTTTCTCCGGCACCCGTGGCTGCGAAGTATGTGCGGGTGCTGATGACCGAGTCTTCCAACACCTGTGACACTCACGGCAAAAGCTGACCGCCGGAATTGCGTGGGATACGCGATCAAAGAAGTCTATCTGGGAACAATGCAGAACGGATCATTCCACGACCTGCTTTATCATGCGCCGGGCCAGGAACAGACTTTCACCTACAGTTCGTCGATCGATCCGTGGCATCAGCCAACTGATCTCTACGTAATTCCCGATCGCATGGAATCCGGAGATCAGGTTGGCCTCGATCTTTTCTACACCAGCGGACTCACGCGTGGGCTGCCCGCCATGATTCCGGTTTCTCTGCTCTATGGAACACCTGAGGATGCAGCCGCGCAGATCGCATATCTGAAGAAGCGTGGATATCCGATCTCGTATGTCGAGATGGGGGAAGAGCCGGATGGCCAGTACTTCGCGCCGGAAGACTACGCGACGCTTGTACCTGCAATGGGCCAAAGCGCTGCACCAGGTTGACCCGACGCTCAAACTCGGTGGACCGGTATTCGAAGGAGTGAGTGAAGACATTAAATTCTGGCCGAATGCAGAAGGCGAGACTTCGTGGTTCAAACGCTTTCTCGCCTATTTAAAGTCGCATGGACCGGCTCTCGGATCTGTCGTTCATGTCTTACGAGCACTATCCTTATTACGATGGCACCTGCCAGGGCCCGTGGAGCAATCTTTTCAAGGAGCCCGAGATTCTTACGCACATCGTGCAGGTCTGGCGTGATGACGGATTGCCGGATGGCGTTCCGATGTTCAACACCGAAACGAATGCCCCGGGCGGAGATGCCGCCGTGGATGTGTTCGGAGCGTTGTGGCTGGGTGAAACCTTCCCCGCATTCCTGACGGCGGGTGGAAAAGCCTCTTACTACCATCACGCGATGCCTTACTCCACACCCCATCCTGCTTGTTCGAACAGTTGGGGAACCTATCACATGTTTACGACTGACCATAACTGGCTCATCAAACAACGCACTTCGCAGTTTTTTGCCGCGCAGATGCTGACGCAGGAGTGGGCAGAACCGAAGGATGAGGAACATCGCCTGTTCCACGCCGCGAGCGATATCAACGATAAGGACGGGCACGCTCTTGTGACTGCCTATGCCGTGTTGCGCCCTGACGGCCAATGGTCGCTGATGTTGATCAACAAGGACTACGACAATCCTCACACGGTAAGCATTCAGTTCCACGATGATGACGCGAAGAAAGACCGGTCCTTTGCGGGGCCGGTCGCGCGGATTACCTTCGGAAAAGAGCAGTACACATGGCATCCGGCCCTGAGGGATGGTTATGCCGATCCGGACGGTCCCGCCGCGCAGTCCGTACTTCCAGCAGGCACGGATCACTTCGTGCTCCCTGCCGCATCCATGACTGTGCTCAGGGGACGAGTCGAATAGCCGACCCGAAGATTTTTGGCTTGCAAGCCTTCTGCACGATTATGCCAACAATAACGATTGCATATGACTGAGGATCGAAAATGGATTAAAAGGGCCGCAAAATGCTTTTGGCAACTCATCAGCAAAACCGCAGTCGTAACCTGCGACGGAACGTACGCGTCTCGCGTCTATTTGGTGGGTCGCGACCCGGTGATCAGGATGTCCACGAGTCTCCTGGCGCTTTGCTGCCAGTCAGGACCAGACGCTACGTGGGAGACACCGATAAGTGCTCGAAGTAGATCGAATGGTTCCAGATCTCTACGTATATCGCCGCTCTTGATCGCGCGCTTCACCAACCCGTCAATCGCTCCCTGAATCTGAGCGCGTGATCCTTCATATAGCTTCGAGGGGCCCCCGACACATGCATTCAGCGCAGGGGCGATGATCTGCTTGGTCGCAATGTAGTCGACGAACAGGAGCATCCACGCTCGCAGTGCTTCGATTGGAGCCATGGCCGCAGCGAATCTCCGCTCGGCCGCGGCTAACTTTTCCACCTCAGTCCGATAGACCGCCTCGATCAATGCACCCCTGGTGGGAAAGTGGCGATACAGAGTTCCCGCTCCCACCCCGGCCTCTTTGGCCATGTCGTCGAGGCTGGCATTCGGCCCAGAGCGCGTAAACGCCGCTTTTGCAACCTCCAGAATCCGCTCACGATTCAACTGCGCATCAGTACGAGGCTTTCGTGGAGCTTTGTCGGGACTTTTCGTCGGCATGGGTTAATAAAAAAGTTGCAACCGGAGACTGTCTCCGGTTATCCTATGTACTAATTCGGAGACACTCTCCGTTTTAGTCGGAAGGCGGCATCCTGTCAATAGCGGTTCACAGTTCTTCCGGCTTCGAGAAATGAGGAATATGAATCCACGCACTGGCTACAAACCGTCAGTAAATCCCGACCCTGGTTGCGCCGACCTCATGATGATGGCGGAGCGGGAGCTGTCAGCATTCTTCAAGGCAGTCACCCAGTTATTCGGGTCAGAACAGGCGGAGCTCTCAGCAGAAGACTGGCTGCAGGAGTTGATCGAGATCGACGGACTGCCCGCTTCAGCCCGCGAATGGAGATTGATCACTGCGAAGGTTTCGACGCGGCTCCCAAGTGAAGTGAACCCTTCGTCCCGATCAACCGAATTCACAAATGCTTAGGAGGAAATAGTATGCGTGTTTTGGTCACTGGAGCTACAGGTTTCATCGGTACCGCGGTCGTCCGAGACCTGATCGATGCTGGTCATCAGGTGCTCGGCCTCGCTCGCTCGGACGCGGCGGCCAAATCCCTTGTCGCGGCGGGAGCCGACGTACAGCGCGGTTCGCTCGAAGATCTCGAAAGCCTGCGCAGCGGCGCAGCGGCTGCCGACGGAGTGATCCACACCGCTTTTATCCACGATTTCTCAAACTATGGGCCTGCCGCCGAGGCGGATAGGCGTGCCATCGAGACTCTCGGTGGCGCGCTCGCGGGCTCAGATCGTGCCTTGGTCGTCACTTCCGGAACCTTGTTGCTTCAACGCCAGGGCTCCCTCGCAACGGAAGAGGATGCGCCACTTTCCAATTTTCCTCGCAAGTCGGAGGAGGCGGCGCTTGCGCTGGCAGCAGGCGGAGTCCGAGCGTCTGTTGTGCGGCTTCCCCCATCGGTCCATGGCGACGGCGACCACGGCTTTGTGCCACGCCTGATTAGCATTGCGCGTGAAAAGGGCGTTTCTGCGTTTATAGGCGACGGGCTCAACCGCTGGCCCGCAGTGCATCGGCTCGATGCTGCTCATCTCTACAGGCTTGCGTTTGAGAAACGTTCCGTCGGAGCAAGGTATCACGGCATTGCCGACGAGGGCGTACCGACTCGCGAGATCGCTGAGGTCATCGGCCGGCATTTGAACTTACCGGTTGTCAGCAAGTCTCGCGAGGAAGCAGCCGATCATTTTGGTTGGATCGCTCCCTTCTTCGGTGTCGACTGCCCGGCTTCCAGCGCGCAAACGCAGGAACGGCTGGGATGGCGACCGGTTCACCCCGGGCTCATTGCCGATCTGAACGCAGAGCACTATTTCGAGCTCACTGCGGACGCCGTCCCTTTGCACGGTTAAAACCTGAGCGATAGCGAACACTTCTTAGAGAATTAGTAGAGGAGGTAGAAAAAATGACGAATGTAATTGAGGCGACTTCATTTGGCGCAACTTCAACCACCGATGACGTCTTGTCTGGCGTGAATCTGAAAGGCAAACGGGTCCTCGTGACGGGGGTTTCGGCCGGAATCGGCGTGGAAACGGTGCGCTCCCTGGCCGCCCACGGCGCTCAGGTTGTAGGCTCGGCCCGGGATTTGAACAAGGCCGAAGTTGCAACCGAGCAGGTGCGAAAGGACGCCGCCGCCAATGGCGGAAGCTTCGAATTGGTCGAGCTCGATCTGGCTAACCTGAAAAGTGTGCGTGCCTGCGCCGACCGGCTTCTGGCGAAAGGGGAGCCGTTGGATGTGGTCATCGCCAATGCCGGAGTGATGGCCACGCCGTTCGGACGGACGGCGGACGGCTTCGAAACGCAGTTCGGCACGAATCATCTCGGGCACTTTGTCCTGGTTAACCGGATTGCGACTCTGATCCGCGAAGGAGGGCGCCTGATCAGCCTGTCTTCTGCCGGCCATCGCGTTTCGAACGTTGACCTGCAGGATCCCAACTTTGAACGGACGCCCTATGAGGCCTTTGCTGCATATGGCCGCTCGAAAACAGCGAACATCCTTTTTGCCGTAGCATTTGACCAGCGGCATCGGGAGCGCGGCATACGTGCTGCAGCGGTCCATCCGGGAGTCATTCAGACGGAACTAAGCCGTTACGCCGACCCGAGCCAGATTAAAAACTTGATTGAGCTGATGAATAAACAGCTTGCAGCTGAGGGTAAGGGGCCCTTCCAATGGAAATCGATTTCCCAGGGTGCCGCAACCTCGGTATGGGCCGGTGTGGTTGCTCGCTCTGACGAGATCGGGGGTCGATATTGTGCGAATTGCCACGTCGGCCCGATCGTGCCGCAGCACGTGCCTATCACAGGCGCAAGCGACGGAGTGCGCGGATACGCGCTCGACCCAAATACCGCTGAGGCGCTCTGGAAGAAAAGTGAAGAACTGGTGGGAGAGTCTTTTTAGTTCTCTTCACTGCAAAACAACCTACAGTTTCAGGAGGAGCCGAATGATTAGACAAATTGAGCTCGCCGGTAGCTTCACGCTGCCTGGCTCGGCAATGACCTTAAACCGCATGGGTTACGGGGCTATGCAACTCGCCGGGCGAGATGGGAACAAGTTGGTATGGGGGCCTCCTCGCGATGTTGATGCAGCCATCGCTGTTCTGCGCGAGGCCGTCGCGAGTAGCGTGAACCACATCGATACATCCGATTTTTATGGTCCCCACGTCACGAACCAGATAATACGAAAGGCGCTGTCCCCGTATCCCGACGGTCTGGTGATCGTGACCAAAGTCAGCGTTCGCCGTGGTGATGATGGATCTTGGATTCCTGCCTTCTCACGCGAAGAGCTGACTGCAGCGGTTCACGACAATCTCCGCAATCTGGGTGTGGATGTACTCGACGTGGTCAACCTGCGCAGTATGTTTAGCATTCATGAACCCGCGGAAGGCTCGATCGAGGCACCACTCACGGTTCTAGCTGAGCTCCAGCAAAAGGGTTTGGTGCGTCATATCGGGCTTAGCAACGTCACGCCCGCGCAGATCGCCGAAGCCCGCCGGATCGCTCCGATCGTCTGTGTGCAGAACCAGTACAACCTCGCGCATCGAACTGACGATGTACTCATAGCCGATCTTGCCCGTGATGGCATCGCGTATGTGCCATTCTTTCCACTTGGGGGGTTCACTCCACTGCAGTCGGCTACTTTGTCTGACATTGCCGCGCGACTCGGTGCTACGCCGATGCAGGTTGCGCTCGCATGGCTTCTCCAGCGGTCGCCCAATATCCTGGTGATCCCCGGAACATCTTCCATTGAGCATCTTCGCGAGAATCTTCAGGCTTCGAGACTCAAAATTCCTCCTGAACTGATTGCCGATCTCGATGCAATCGCCGGAAACGCCCGGAATGGGAGGCACACATCGTGATCCATCGTTGGGCAGCTGCTCCGTCTCGAAGCTCTCGAAGCGAAGGGGATAATGTGACCACCGAGAACTCTCCAAAAAAGCCACCTTTTCGTCAGTCCAATAGAGTTTAACTTCGGTGATTTACCGCTAAGAGCCTGCTTCGATAGGGGGAGGAGACCGTAGGAACGCGACAGCAGAGACGTGCGGGATTTACTCGGATTTTGAGCATCTGGGATAACAAACGCATCGTCGAGTCACGTACAATCATGGCAAATCCAGACTTGGAAGTCAGGGTCTCCGCGTTGCAAAAGGAGAGAAAGCCGCAAACTACAAGGAGAGGATTTATGCCCACGATTACGACAAAAGACGGAACGCAGATTTATTACAAGGACTGGGGCAAAGGTCAGCCCATCGTCTTCAGCCACGGCTGGCCGCTGTCGGCCGATGACTGGGACGCGCAGATGATGTTCTTCCTCAACCACGGCTATCGCGTCATCGCCCACGACCGGCGCGGACATGGACGCTCCTCCCAGACCGCTGACGGCCATGACATGGATCACTACGCCGACGACCTGGCGGCGCTGACCGCACATCTCGACCTCAAGAATGCGATCCATGTCGGCCACTCGACCGGCGGCGGCGAAGTGGTGCACTACCTGGCTCGCCACGGCGAAAGCCGAGTGGCAAAGGCGGCAATCATCAGCGCGGTGCCGCCGTTGATGGTGAAGACGGCGGCCAATCCGGGCGGGCTGCCCAAAGAGGTGTTTGACGACTTTCAGGCGCAACTCGCCGCCAACCGCTCCCAGTTCTACTACGATGTGGCGGCTGGACCGTTCTACGGTTACAACCGGCCGGGCGCGAAAGCCTCTCAGGCGGTGATCTGGAATTGGTGGCGCCAGGGCATGATGGGAGGCGCCAAGGCGCACTATGACGGCATCGTCGCCTTCTCTCAAACGGACTTCACCGAAGACCTGAAGAAGATCACTGTGCCGGTGCTGGTGATGCATAGCGAAGACGATCAGATCGTCCCGTACGCCGACGCCGGACCGTTGTCGGCAAAGTTGCTGCGGAATAGCACGTTGAAAAGCTACAAGGGCTTTCCGCACGGCATGCCCACGACCGAGGCCGAAACGATTAACGCCGACCTGCTGGCATTTCTCAAGAAAAGTAAGCAAGTGGCCGCATAGGATCAAACCGGCCTTCACGCCGATGTGAGGGCCGGTTATCGGTTGGGCTAGGTTGGTTACCGTAAGCGCCGCAGACTCTCTACGGAAGGCACGAAATAATAGGAGCCGGTCAATGGTTGAGTAAAGCGGGTGAGCGCATCGCACGTGCCGCTGATTAGGCCTGCCATGCTATCGAGCATTTTGGAAAGCCGCTTCTGGTCTGCGCTGAATCCAACGAACATGGTGCCATGGTCATCGACGCTTCCATAGGGCATGTTGCGACGAAAGATATGTCCGAACTCGTCCTGATCGGTGCGAGCTACATGCGAGTCTGCCGGCTTGTTCTCGAGTTCGATGCTGTCGGGCTTGGTGCGTCCCATGATGCGTTCCTGCTGATCGGTCGGCAGAGCTTCCCACTCAGCTACTTTGTGCTTCCACTTTTGAAGCAATAGGACTGAGCCGGCGGCACCGGGAACTCCTTCAGGCAAAAGAGCTGCGGTGGGAGCGTCGAGCAGCGTCGGATTTTCCGAGCCATCAATGAAGCCGGTAAGATCACGATCGTGCCGGTACGACCAACTCGAGGTTTCTTCCCCTAGTGATGCTTGGCCTGCGAGGTCACGGACAATCGAGCGCGCCATGTCGAAAATAACGTCATAAGCACTGCCGGACAGCCATACCAGCGCATCATGTTGTGTGCACGGCATAACGAGTCCTTCTGTGCCCTGAATCTCGTTGTTAAAACCCTCGACGCCGGGAGGAGTGTCATCGGGAACAATGTCGCGCCAGAGCTCGGGCCGAAAGCCGATGACGAAATTCACTCCTCCTGTGGTGGTCCGTGGCTCGCGGATTGAGGAGATCGTAGAGGCGAACTGCCTGCTTTTCTTCGCGTCCAGAATGTCAAACTCCAGGTAGGCGTGAGAGGAGGTTCCAAGAGCGAAGATTCCAGCCTGAGGCGTGTACATGCAGGCATTATATCGAGCAATATCTTAGCCAATACACCTGAGCTCGATCGCGTCGCCACCCCGGCAGTTCTCGTCGCGAAAGCTGAATACCCTGGTATTCATGCCTGCGTTTCTGGGCTTGTCCGCTGCGGAAATCGCCGTGGCGCCCTATACAAGCTTTCTACGAGTACGCGGGTAATTGTCATCGCAGGCCTCCACGTTGTCGTTTCAGCTCAGGTTTTCGTCTTTTCTGCGTTCTGAGTCGCAGTCATTATTTTCATTATCATTGGCTTGCCAGCGCGAAGGCCACATAGGTTCCGCCCGAATCAGATTTAGGATCCTTACCACCTCCTGCCGCGATTACCACAAACTGGCGTCCGTTGACCTCATAGGTGATCGGAGTTGCATTGCCGGAAAATGGCAGTAGTGTTTCCCATAGCAATTCCCCTGTGGACTTGTCGAACGCGCGGAACTTTTTATCGAAGTTGGTTGCCCCGATAAATACAAGACCACCCGCGGTGACAATCGGTCCGCCGTAGTTTTCTGTGCCCGTTTTGTTTTGCCCCTTTGCTGCGAGATCGGGGTACTCGCCGAGCGGAATCTTCCAGACATAGTCACCAGTATTTAGATTGATAGCGTTCAGAGTACCCCAAGGAGGCAGTACGGCTGGATATCCTTCGGGATCCAAAAACTTGTGATATCCGGTGAAGCGATACTTCATGGATGCGGGTAGTGGATCCCCACTGTCGAGTTCCTTGTTTTTGCCGCTTGTGAGATAGGTCAACAGCGCCGACGTTTGATCGTCGGCGAGATTGGGAAATCCAGGCATCCTGCCTTTACCGTTCTTAATCGTGGCGAGGATTTGTTGCGGACCCAGGCGATCTGCGATCCCTACCAGCGGAGGAATTGTCGGTGGCGAACCCATCATTTTTTCCCCATGGCAAACGCCGCATTGGCTCAAGTAAAGGCCTTTTGCGGAGTTGTCTTCACTATTAAGTGTCAGGGCACCTGTCCATGCCACGTCGTTTGCGTTGACGTAGATAATTCCGGTCTCGGGATCTACCGCTGGACCACCCCACTCCGCGCCGCCATCGAATCCAGGAAAAATCACAGTATCTTTTCCGACGCTGAAAGGAACAAACTGACCGTCGCTTTGGAAATCTCGGAACTTTTCCAGTGCCCAGCGATGGGCTTCCGGGGTTCGGTTAGTCAGAAGATCTTGAGTCAGACTTTGGCGAGCGAAGGGAGCGGGTGCGGTTGGAAGCGGTTGCTCGGCAGCGGCTGCCTCACCGTCTACGGTGCTTGCAGGATATTTGCGATATGTGATCGGGAAAAGCGGATTTCCGTTGGCTCGATCGAAGAGGTACACAAAACCCTGCTTTGAGGTTTGCGCGACCGCGTCAATGTCTCTGCCGCCGCGCTTCACCGTCAGAAGAGCGGGATGCGCAGGAAAGTCGCGGTCCCAGATATCGTGGCGAACTCCCTGAAAATGCCAGATTCTCTCGCCAGTTTCCGCATTCAGGGCAAGCAGACAATTCGCGAATAAATCATCGCCAACGCGGTCCGCACCGTAAAAGTCGAACACTGGAGAACCAGTGGGAACGAAAACAATTCCGCGCTTGGGATCGAGCGCCATGCCCGCCCAATTGTTCGCAGCCCCGACTGTGTTCCATGCATCTTTCGGCCAGGTTTCATATCCGAACTCCCCCGGATGAGGAATCGTATGGAATGACCAGCGAAGCTTTCCGGTCCGAACGTCGAAAGCGCGAACGCTACCCGGAGGCGCAGGAGGCGTTTCCGGATTCCGGCCACCCACGATCAGCAGATCCTTATAAACAATCCCCGGACTCGTCAAGTAGACAGATTGCGATGAGGCAGGCTCGCGGCCGAGATTCTCCCGTAAGTCGATTCGCCCATGATTACCGAAACCCGAAACTGGTTCTCCCGTAACCGCGTCCAGGGCATAGATGAAATTCATCACGCCGACGAGAATTCGTTTTTCTTTACCATCAGTCCAATAGGCTAAACCTCGGTCTGGCTGTGTTCCTTTCACTCCAGAGTCGAATTTCCAGAACAATTTTCCCGTCGCGGCATCCAGAGCGAAAATCTTTTCACTCGGAGTAATTCCGTAGAGAACGCCCTCGGCTACGATTGGGCTAGTTTGCAGGCCACCTTCTTCCTCCGAGTCGAAGCTCCACGCCACGGCCAACTGTTTTACATTGGCGCGGTTGATCTGTGACAAGGTTGAGTAATGATCGTTTTCAACAGCTCCTCCAAAGGTTGTCCAATCACGCTGTTCTTGCGACGGATTCCGCTTCACTCGTGCTGTTCCAACTATCGAAGAAGGAACGGCCGGGGCGGCTGGGCTCTTTTCGCTGCGCAGCGGGACAAAGCTGGCAACTGGCTTGATTTTGGCGTTTGTGCCGGCACTGTCGGGACCCTGGCACGATGCGGTTCCGAGATTTGCCGACACAAAGACCAGAGCGAGTGCGGTCGCACATTTGAGAAATGTCGGGATGGGGAGTGCCGGTGGTCCGGTCATCGATTCACAGAAGGGCTTTTTAGGAAACACAAGAAACGGGAAGCCTCATTATCTTCCCGATCGGAAGTAAATCTCAACTGAGTCGGATTTGCTTTCAAAGATTTCGGGTATCTATGAGACGGAGCCCGCCAAAATGGAGTGAGGCCGTATCGAGCCATGACACTGATAAGATGATGAAAATATGAAGGCGGTAAATCGGCGCGATTTCATCGGACTCGGCGTATCTACCGTGCTGGCAGCGTCAGTTTTGCCGGCGTTTGCCGAAAAAGCAGGGGTCAAGTTCAAGGTGGGTGTCACCGACTGGAACCTACACCTAGAAGACAAGGTCGAGTCCGTCGCCTTGGCCAAATCTCTCGGGTTTGACGGGGTGCAAGTGAGCATCGGAAAGGTGACTGAAGACAAGTTGCCTCTTTCGGATCCCGCCTTGCAGGGAATTTTTCTCTCTGAGTCCAAGCGACTGAACTTCCCCATTGAGTCTCTGTGTCTTGAGATGCTGCACCGGAATTATCTGAAATCGGACCCTCTCGGCCAGCGCTGGGTGGCCGACTGCATATCAATCGCGAAAGCTATGGGCGTGCGTGTGGTGCTCCTGCCTTTCTTCGGCAAGGGCGCCTTGGAAACCGGTGGCGAGATGGACAAAGTTGGCGATATTCTCAAGGAAATCGCTCCCGCTGCCGAGAGATCCGGCGTCATCCTTGGTCTCGAAGACACGATTTCGGCCCGGGACAATGTCAGGATCATGGAGAGAACCAAATCCTCAGCCGTTCTTACCTATTACGATGTTGGCAACTCTACGAAGGGCGGATTTAACGTGGTGGAGGAGATTCGCTGGTTGGGGAGAAAGCGCATTTGCGAGGTTCATCTGAAGGACAACCCTCATTATCTGGGAGAAGGTACGATCGACTTCAAAGCGGTGATTGACGCCCTCGCCGACATTGGTTTCGATGGTTGGGCTCAACTCGAGACCGAAAGCCCCGTATCGCTCGAGGCTGACATGCGGCGCAATCTGAAGTTTGTGCGCGATCTGATCGCAGCTAGGAATGCCGGCTGAGGGGGGCTTCGGTCCACGGATTGAAGAAAACAACTTCAACGAATTTCCAGAGCAGCAATCCATCGACTATGTTGGCCGTCCACGAAAGCGTCGGCTTACGCTTCATTCTGTGTCCAAAGATGAAAGCTGTACAATAATTTTGTGCCGGTCGCATCGCTCGGCGTGATGGTTCGCAGAGTCCTCAAGCAGAGGACCTCATCTCCTAAGGAAATGATTTCGTGATCGTTGGCGTTCCCAAAGAAAATTATCCCGGCGAGAGGCGGGTAGGATTGGTTCCCGCCGTCGTCCCAGCTTTGACTAAAGCGGGCTTCCAAGTTGTGGTTGAGGCTAATGCAGGAGTTGAGGCTGGTTACCCGGACACTCAGTACGTCGAGAAGGGCGCAAAGATTCTTTCCGACCGAGCCTCTTTGTTCCACGCCGCCGACATTATCGTTCAGGTTCTCTGCTACGGTTCCAACGACGTGAATGGCGAGGCGGATCTTCCTCATCTCCGTCCAGGACAGGCACTCATCGGATTTTTGCGGCCGCTGGGATCCGTAGAGATGCTCCAGCAGCTAGCCGCTACTGGTGTTACCTCATTCGCGATCGAACTTATTCCTCGGACAACACGCGCCCAGAGCATGGACGCCCTCTCGTCGATGGGCACGGTATGTGGTTACAAAGCGGTGCTTATCGCGGCTGATACGCTTCCAAGGTTCTTTCCCATGCTCACAACGGCAGCGGGAACGATCACCCCCGCAAGAGTGTTTGTGATCGGGGCCGGTGTCGCCGGATTACAGGCGATTTCTACGGCTCGACGATTGGGAGCTGTGGCCTCAGCGTATGACCTGCGGCCCGCAGCTAAAGAACAGGTACAGAGTCTCGGAGGACGATTTGTCGAACTTCCGATTGAGGCCAAGGATGCCCAGGATGCGCGGGGCTACGGCACTCAGCAGGACGAATCTTTTTACGGGCGCCAGCGCGAACTTCTTGGCCGCGTCGTGGCGCAGAGTGATGTGGTGATCTCGGCCGCCGTGATCCCGGGGAAAAAACCTCCGGTACTGATTACCGAGGAAATGGTGAAGGCGATGCCGCCGGGTTCTGTGATTGTCGATTTGGCAGGGGAACGCGGAGGAAATTGCGAGCTGACGATCCCTGGACAAACCGTGGTTGCGCACGGCGTCACCATAGTCGGCCGCATCAATGTTTCGAGCGGAGTGCCCTATCACGCAAGCCAGATGTATGCGAGGAATATCACTGCGTTTCTGCTACACCTGGTCAAGGATGGGAAGGTGCGGCTAGAGCTTGAGGATGAAATCATTCGAGAAACGTTGTTAACCCGCGACGGGAAGTTGGTCAACCAACGCGTGCGAGAATTTTTTTCACTGTCGGAGCCGGTTCCCGCAAACGGTGTCTAGGTTTCCGAGAATTTAAATGGGCCATCCCAATGCCCAAGAGGAAAAAATGAGTTCCAATCTAGTCAATGGTCTTTTCGTTTTTATGTTAGCGGCCTTCATCGGATTTGAGGTGATACGCCGGGTGTCACCTTTGTTACACACTCCTTTGATGTCGCTGACCAATGCACTTGATGCAATTGCGGTGGTGGGAGCTATCGTGCTTGTGGGGCGGCACGAGAGCAGACTCTCATATGCGCTCGGCATGCTGGCGGTGATCGCCGCTACCAGCAATATTGTCGGCGGATTTTTGATCACCGACCGCATGCTAAAAATGTTTAAGACGAGCCGCCCGACCAAATCATGAACATCCTGCCTGGGACCCAGCCGGTCATCGAAATCACCTATCTGATCGCCAGCGTTCTTTTCATTCTCTCTTTGAAATGGATGAGTTCGCCAAGCACTGCAAGGCGCGGAGTCTGGGCGGGCGAGGCTGGAATGCTGCTGGCTATTGGGGGAACCCTGCTGCAGCACGGCATTGTCGACTATAGAGGAATAGCTATTGCGTTGGTGCTCGGAACCGTCATCGGGATTCCGCTTGGCCTGGTTCAGATGACGGCCGTTCCCCAACGAACCGCGCTGAGCCATGCCTTTGGCGCATTTTGCGTAACCCTGGTGGGCACCGCCGAATTCTATTTGCGTAGTCCTCAGGTTCCACGTTTCACCATGACTGTGCTTTCCATTGAGGTCATCCTGGGTTCCCTGACGTTTACGGGAAGTCTGATGGCGGCGGGCAAACTTCAGGAGATTTTGCCGCAGCGCCCAATGACATATAAAGGGCAGAACCTTGTTAACCTGTTTCTGCTCGCCATCGCAGTGGCGGGGGCTGGGTATCTTGTGCTTCATCCCGCAATGAAGCCATTGTTTCCAGTGATGGTGGGAATTTCGTTTCTGCTAGGAATTCTAATGATCATCCCGATCGGCGGCGCCGATATGCCGACGGTGATCTCTCTACTCAACTCTTACGCTGGACTGTCCGCTGCCGCGATGGGGTTCGTTGTCGACAGCAAGCTTTTGATTATTGCCGGCGCCCTCGATGGTTCTTCCGGTTTCATTCTGTCCGTCATCATGTCCAAGGCAATGAACCGGTCATTCGGCAACGTTCTGTTCGGAGCATTCGGGCAAGTTCAGAAGGCGGCAGCAGTTGCCGGAGAATCCAAGATTGCCCGCAGCGCGACCGCCGAAGAAGCAGCCGCAATCCTGGAGGCTGCGAATAAGGTTGTCATTGTTCCCGGGTATGGGATGGCAGTAGCCCAGGCACAGCACAAGGTGCGTGAACTCTACGATTCCCTCAGCAAGCGCGGAGTGGACGTGCGGTTCGCCATTCACCCGGTCGCCGGTCGTATGCCCGGGCACATGAACGTTTTACTGGCAGAAGCAGATATTCCCTATGATCGCCTGGTGGAGATGGACGACATCAATGGTGACTTCCCGCAGACCGATGTCGCTTTGGTGATTGGCGCCAATGATGTGACCAACCCGGCAGCCCGCACCGATTCTTCCAGCCCAATCTTTGGAATGCCGATCCTCGATGTGGACAAAGCCCGCACTGTGATGGTTATCAAACGCAGTATGAGTCCAGGCTTCGCCGGCATTGATAATCCTCTTTACTATCTCGACAAGACATTGATGCTGTTCGGAGACGCGAAATCATTCGTCAATGACATCGTTCGCGAGCTTGCTGGGGGTGGAAGCCACTAACCTGGAAGATCGAGGAAGGCAGGGATACTTCATAGGTGCTTAATGTACGTTAGCGTGCGTTAGATTCAGATTGAATCCAAAGAGCTGTTAGTTCAAAAGGCTAAATGACGACGTGCAGACCGGTAGACAGCCGCGCTAACCTTTCCGATCTCCTTGCGCCCCCCGGTTAGACCATGACATTGCGTCTTTCCGCAGAACCTCCAGACTTCGGATGGCCTCTTCGATAGCCTGGTTTTCCTCCGGCGTACCGCCGTGGTCCAGGGATAACTGTTCCTTTCTTTTGATAAGATCGGATTTTGCCGCCTGAATCCTTTCCTCCATTTTCGACCAGTCTGTTTCCAGCACGGCAGCTTTATAAGTCTCGTACCATTCGTATATCGCTGTCATTTTCGACCCTTTCCGGTGATCCCGTAACCCTCATGCACTAATTCATTCGCGACGCCGTCGATAGTTTGACGGTACTTTTTTTTGCGGTCTTCCACACGTAGAAATTTCTCTCATTTGCCAGTGTTTCGATTTTCAATCCCTGCGAAATCGAGGCGCGATGAACGGCCGAACGAAGATTTGCCAGCCCGATTCCTCCAACCTCAGTTAAGGGAATTTCCATCGCGGATCCCGGAGACAGACTCTCCAATTCCCGCAAAATTCCTTGAACGAGATCGTGGTGCTTTCCGCGTCGTCGTCTGATAAGCGCTGCCACGGCCACGCGACGATACTTTAGGACAAGGGGGGAATCGTGAGGTTTGGGTCCATTCGACATTATCGTCTCCGACATTACGATACCAGAACTTAAGGCGTAGCAAAATTATACGTTTGTACTGCGATTACAATATGTTATCCCTTCGTCCCGACAGGGTAGATTTTGGAAGGTTAAGCTCAAGCGGGAACAACCTGATGGCTGAGGGATGCGGCTGTCGAAATTAGCGGTCGGTCTTGTCTGTCAGCCAGTCCAACGCTTCGTCGCGGGTTTTGAAGACGGGTAGGTCTCGTCGCGAAAAGCTTTTCAACTCTTCATAAAATCGGGGAGGGAAAGCTTGGGTGCCGATGAATGCGGATTTCTTGACGAACGGTTTATCGAATACCGCAGTTTCTTTCACGGCGCGGACTGCCTCGCTGTCCAGGGTGGCCCCAGTAAAATCGGTCAGGATCAAGACTGACGCACGCGGTTTTACCGTTACATAATCGGGCACGCAGCGGGCAATTTGTTCGACCTGCCTGGCAGGGCAGTGCGAAAGATCAATCAGTAGAACTTGTTTACCCTGGTGATTGATAAACTGGATGCGCTCATTCATGGCGAACCTTGATAAGGGAACTTGCAGGGCCGAATTTTTCTGAGGGCACAAGTTGAGCTGGTTTCGGTTTTGAAGTTGACTTGGACTTGTTTCCTGAAAAGAATCGGTTGGCATTGTGACAAACAGACCGCATTTTGAAGCTCGAAAACCTCTGGCGTCGGCTTTCCGACGTGCCTGACAGACTCGAAAGGAATTCTTGTGGCGAGAGGATGTGAAGGCCTTACAGCGAATCTGCCTTCCAACCCTGGTCTGATAGTCGTTTACTTGCAAACCGCCTGCCGGAGCAAACCTCTCGCACAGCACTCAATAATTCCGCTGCTGCGTCAATCTTAACCACGTAACCGTGTCCACCTACTTTGAATGCTTCACGTGCCATCTCCATGGAATCGTGCTGGCTCAAGAAGAGGATTTTAGAATCCGGGGAAACGACTCTTATCTCTCGGGCGGCGTCGATTCCGCTTATTCCTGGCAAGCCTATATCCAATAGAATCAGGTCGGGTCGCAGTTCCTGGGCTTTTTTGATCGCTTCTTCTCCGCTCGCCGTCTGACAAATAACATTTACTGTGGGCTCACGAGTGAGGAGGGAACACACCGTGTGGCGAACAATGGCATGGTCATCCACCACCAGAACCCGCACTTTAGACATCGTTCAATTTCCCGTCTTCCATCCTCAACAGGTAGCTCCGCGCCCGGTTATCATAAGCCCACCTTGACGTTTCCCCATACAGTAAAGACGGTAGTCAACATAACCCGCAGTTTTCCTCAATCTGAGCCGCTGATCACTTCTAGCTCATTATTGTTGCAATCCGCGCAACAGTTGAGGACAAATGATCAGCGAAGGTGTGCGTCGAAGCAAATCAGGATGCTTGTTTTGTCCAAGCTTCGAAATTCCCACGAAAGAGCCGATTAACGTCACGCTGAATGACTTGACGGTTAACCCCGCGTCCATCGCGGGCCAATAGTTTATAGCTATTGGCAAGAATTGGAGAGATGGTGGCACGAGTATTCCGCCATTTATAGAGGACCTGCTCGAGGACCCGGGCATCAGAATGCTGCGGAATAAAACTGGTTCCTAGCATTTCAATTCGTTCTCGAGTTATTTCCTCCACGATAGAGGGGTTGTTCAAAAACCACCAGCAGCCGAACGGCATGAGATTGTTGAACTTGCGTGCGTAAACACAAAGCTCATGTTGATTCTCACGACTGAGGACACTCACCAGGAAGCGGTTTTCCGGATGGTGCGGCAAATATTTTCGACCGCGCGCAAATCGGCTTTGCCCGCCGCGTCGCCCGCTAAACGAATTCTCGGGTTTACTTGACGGCGAACCCCGATCATCAGAGATAAGGGCAGAGCAAACTCCAGGCACGAGGGGAGTACCGCTTCGCTCAGGATCCTGCTTTGAATGCTGTTTTCCGGATACTGGAAAGCATCCGTAAGTGACACGGCCATATAAACGGGATGCATGCGCTCGTACCAGTCCGCCAGAAACCTGCGCAGCTGAGCAGATGATTTGCCGCTGAAGTCAGCATTTATGGAATGGCCTTGAGCGAGCAGTTGTTGCCAGTGATCTTTCCAGCCCCACAGGATTCTGTCGAGGCGTAGCACGGGAAGGAATTCATTTCCGGGTCGGATACCATCCAGCCACATTTTCTGTTCTTCAGGATGAAGGGGGTCGTTGGTCATGACCGCAGAACTTATTCCCGCCATCTTCAGTACTTTTAGAACATGTGACTCGAGTTGTTGAGCTCGGAAAAACGACCGTGCTTCTTCGATATCGGTACTGTCGGTCGGCAAGCCGAACGCGTCAAGGACGGCGATTACGCCGCGAGTAGCCTCGGAAATCGGGCTATTTTCCACAAACAAAGCCTGCCATATTTCGTCTGCCTGCTGGCGCTTTGTCAGCGCCCAGTAACTCTCAGGAGAAATGCTCGATGACCGGAAGAGTTCCGCTTCCAGATAATGATAGGTAAGGAGTTCGTCGATGCCCCACAAGCCCAGGTTGCCAAATGTCGGGGCAAACAAATGAGTATGGACGTCAATCACCTGGGTTGTCGCGACGACTTCCTCAACGGTGTCTTCAATTTGGCTGGCATTCTGGAGGTTCGCGGGAGGCGTTGGCATCGTCGTTGAACTTTCCATTCGGTTATTACCCGCTTTCGTCGACGCCGGAAGGTAGGGCCAAGCAGAGAGTGGTTCGTTGTCGAACCATCTCTGATTTTGTACGTGCCGTTGGGTGGTGTCAAATCGCCGATTTGCAATAATTTCGAAAATATCAAATTGCGCTTTCTGAAGGAACTGGTTCGCCCTGTAAAGATTCGGTAAACCTTTGATTTTGCTTGCAACCCTTGGTGGCAATTGTCATCTCATTCCTAATAGGCTATGCGTAGGCGGATCGAACTCGATGCGGCACGCGGATTGATGCTGGTGTGGATGACCCTGACGCATCTTCCCACTATTCTTAGCACTTACTCCAACCAGCCTTTCGGATTCGTCTCCGGTGCGGAAGGTTTTATCTTCTTGTCAGCTCTTTTTACTGGCCGAATTTACTTCCTTGTAGCGCAGCGGGAGGGATATCGGGTGATGGTAAAGCAGTTGTGGATGCGTACTGTCCGGCTATATCTCTACCACGTGATGCTCCTTGGTTTTGCATTCATGGTGGTCGCGCATCTCGCCGCAGGAAGTAGTCGACCCGCGTTGCATAACTTGCTCGACTTCTATTTCGTTGCGCCTAAGCAAGCAGTCATGGATGGCATTCTGCTCCTCTACCGGCCGCCCCTGTTGGACATCCTTCCGATGTACATTACATTTCTGGTCGTCACGCCGGTCGTGTTGACGTTAACAACAGAAGAGTCGGCTGGAACCTCATTTTGGGTGTCGGGTTCATATTTTGGCTGGCAGCTCAGTTTGGACTTCGACAGGCATTCTTCAATTTTAGTGTCCAACACCTCGGCCTCAGTGTCCCACTCAGCGCCAGAGGGTCTTTCGATCTGTTCGCCTGGCAGTTTATGTGGCTTATCGGTCTTTATTGTGGAGTGCGATGGGCCAAGAATGAATTGCCGGTTGAAGACTGGTCAAGGCGGATGTTGGTGCCGGCTATGGTGGTTGTCCCGATCCTTTGCGCTTTTCGATATATGGTCGGACACGGCGTTGAACTCGGCATGTTTGAAGTGTCATTCGACAAATGGCACGAAGGGATTGTCAGGATTATTGATTTTGCGGCGGTTGCGACTTTGTTGGTACGCTTTCAGTCTTTCGTGAGGCCTTTTGCCATATCGCCTCTCGTGACGATGGGTCAAGCGTCTTTGCAAGTATTCTGTGCACATCTACTTTTTTGTTTTGCCGGGCTTGCCATCATGGGAGATGCTCCCATCGTCAATGGTTGGCATGAAGCGGCGCTGGTGACCGTTACTCTGTCGGGAATGTATTTAACTGCGAAAATCTTTCTAAAAACGCACCCCAAGGCGGAGCATGGAAGCCACGTCGCTCCCCAGCCGGCCGTCCAATTTGGTGATTGAATTCGCTAGGCGCCCGTTCGGGTGTTGAGCCGGAGGTACAGCCCTTCCTCATCTGTCCAGGCTTCCACGGAATTGGATGATTCTCCGGCGGTCGCGCTTTGATGGTTTGCCTGCGGGTAACTGTTCAAACTGTCTCATCGCTCTGCGTTCTGCTGCGGTTTTCAGACGTAATTCTTTGCTCACTTCAGTCTCACGATAGAGGGTTTGTGCTACGGAAGCGGGACCGCGCGTCACGCTAAGGCCCAGCACTGCAACTTCGAATTCGCCGCCGTCGTTGATGATGCGCAACATGTCTCCGAGGCGCACATCGCGGGCTGGCTTTGCAGGCTGGCCGTTCGACTGGATTCTGCCGAGCTCGCATGCCCGCGCGGCCAACGCCCGTGTCTTAAAGAACCTGGCAGCCCAGAGCCACTTATCGATCCTCACGCCGTCCATTAATCTATTTTGCTACAAATGAGCCTTACTCCTCCGAAATTCCAGGATCTTCAATGTGAGTCAGGATGTCTGGCTGGATCGAAATACACACCGAACGCGCCGGTACGTTCTCACTCCTCCTGCCGACAGCCTCCCGAGAAGCGGGACATCCAGTCGTCTGCACAGTGCATTTCTCGAACATCTCGGAGGAGAGAGAAGGGAAGAACGCATTCCCAACGTCGTTGGCGTCGTAAGAGAATCGACGCCAATTCATCGAGTTCTGTATGTTACCTTAACAAGCGAACCATGCGAACCCTCTTGTTGTACTGCTCGATTGCCTGTCTCTCAGCGCTTCATTACTGTTTGCCCAGAATTATCCCGAAGGCCGAGATCTCGAATGGACTGATTCATGCCGAGTTGATGCTTCCCGATAGCCAGAATGGCTCCTATCGAGGCACACGGTTCGACTGGTCCGGAATCATCTCCAGCCTGCAATTCGATGGGCATGAATATTTCGGACGCTGGTACGAACATCACGATCCCAAGATTCATGATGCGATTACCGGGCCGGTCGAGGAGTTTCGCACCAACGACAAAGGCCTGGGATACGACGAAGCCAAGACCGGCGGGACATTCGTCCGCATCGGCATCGGCACCGTTCGCAAACCGGATGAGACGGAATACCATCCCTTCCAGACCTACGAAATCGTCGATCCGGGGAAGTGGACAATCCACAAGCACAAGGACCGAATTGAATTCACTCAGCGGCTGAAGTCAGACCAGGGGTACGCTATACCTATACCGCAAGACCGTCCGAGGCTGGTTAAAGGCAAACCCGAACTGCTGGTTGAACATTCGCTGAAAAACACCGGTCGCAAGGTGATTGAGTACCACGCAGTACAACCATAATTTCTTCGTGATCGATCACGAGGTGGTGGGTCCGGACATCGTGGTCAAATTTGCATTTGCTCCCGTCGCGGAGCGCGGATTTAAGGATCGCGCCGAGAGTGCACGGACAGCAAATTATTTTCCCGCGTGAACTCGAAGGCAAGAATGGAGTTTTCTCGGAACTGACAGGGCTCAACCAAGGATGTCAAAGACTACGACTTCCGCGTCGAAAACGTGAAGAGTGGCGCTGGCGTTCATTTCACCAGCGATCAGCCATTGGACAAAGTCAATTTCTGGGCGATCAACACTGTTGCATCAGCTGAACCCTATATCCAGTTGCGGGTCGAACCAGGTAAAGAGATCGCACTGGACGATTCGTTACGAGTTTTACACATTGCCGAAAGCGCAAAGAATAGAGATCACCCTTAGGCTACTGTTGCTTGCCGGGCACGCGAACTCCCTCCAATCCAGACTGAGTCGATCGCGCGAGTGTTCTTGATGTCGTCGAGGGGATTCGCCGACAGCACGACGAAAGTCAGCCAACTTGCCCTTTTCCAGAGTGCCCACCTGTTTGCTGATGTTCAGCGCTCGTGGCTGCGCCGCTGGTCGCCGACAACGAGTGCCTGCATTGGCGTGAGACCCGCCTTGGTCTCGTACTCCAGTTCAAGATGCTCGAAGTAACCCTGAAACCGGCCCGGTCCGCCGCCGCTGTCGGTGCCCATCGCGATCACGATGCCCGCGTCTGAAAGCGTCTTGAGATTGCGCATGGCAACCGGCAAGTGATCCTTGTACCAGAGCAGCCCCGGAATCCTGGCGAATGGTGTCCTGCCGTTTCGGATCTTTCATCTTTGCGATTTCGGCAGGATCGGCCTCTTTCAGGAAGAAAGGGTCGCTGAAGAAATCCGGAGTTTCTGAATACGTGAAGACCGCGAACTCACGGGTGAGAGTTGGCGAATAGAAGACGTGCCGTTTCTTCATGAGGCCGATAAATTCTTCGTCTACTTCGCGGTCACGGACGCTGTGGGCAATATAATCCACCCGGCGCGAAGCAGACCTTTTGCATCGTCGAGCAGGACCACGTGTGCCGCGGTGCGATAACCATTCTTGTGCGCTTCATCGATGACCGCCTGATAAACCTCGGGACTCATCTTCTGGCGCGCGCCAAGAAAATCGTCAACCCGCACTTTGACGATGTCAGGCTTGTTGAGAATTAATTCATCAACGCTTTTTCGCGCTTCCTCTGGAGTCTTGACGGCGACTGCTCCAGGAATGACGATCGAATCCTGTATCAGTCCGGCGACATACAAGACGCGGCGCCGTTCCCGGAGGCAGCCTTTCGGCTCTGTTCCCGCAACGCAAATTCCTTGTCGCCCCCCAAGCTGAGGATGGTGGTGATGCCGTCGCGCAGTAAACTCCGAACTGGGCCGCGTCGCTGACATGGCCGTGCGCACAGATCAATCCGGGAATGATCGTCTTTCCCGTCGCATCGATACGTTCCGCTCCGGCCGGTATCTTGACTTGTCTTGCCAACAGCCTCGATTCGACCATTCCGAATCACCAGCGTTGCATTTTCAATAGCCGGCTTGCCAGTGCCGTCGATGATGCGTGCGCCAATCCACGCCTGCACGCCGTGATTAGCGGGAGGGGCTGTTCACTCTGTTGTCGCATCGGCTGCCGAAGCTTGCAATGTAATAAAAAGGAGAGCGAAACTGCAACCGCTGAACTCGAGGAACTTGAACGAAGGTTCGAATTGATCATGACACCTCGGACAAAGATAGTATTATAAGATGATTGCGTGAAAGTTGCGAACCCTTGACGGAGGAGATGATCTGATGAAAATGTTCTGCGTGATTGTTCTAATCTTCGCTTCCACGATCTGGCTGCACGCGGCGGACCCCGAGGTTTCGGTCTCTGGAAAGGGGAGACCATCAAGAATTCCGGCAAACAGTTGGCCAGCAAGATCGACGATCAAAAGTTCGCATGGCTGTCGCTTGCCACCTATCAAAACCACTTGATGGGAATTTCACATCGTGAAGGCGACGGTAGCGCCGAACTTCACGAAACTCAAGTTGATATCCTGATCGTCGAAACCGGCGAAGCCACGCTGATTGTCGGAGGGACGATGGTCGCGCCCAAAATCGTTAAACCTCACGAAGTGCGCGGTTCGTCAATTCAAGGTGGAGAGATCAAAGCAGCTTGCTGTCGGTGACGTCGTGCACATACCCGCCAAGGTGCCGCATCAGTTGAAAATTGAAAGCGGCAAGACGATTTACCTATCTGGTCATTAAGGTGGATACGAACTAGATGTCGGTGGACTAAGACTCTAGACTGAGCCTATCGGAAGCTCAGGCTGTCTCGTCGCTTTTTTCGGGCGTGCTGAGTTGCGGAAGGGTTGCAGCGGCCTCGCCCGCAGTCTGCAGGATGTGAGCATTGCGCTCCGCCGCCTGAAGGTGCGCCCGCATGGCATGGCGCGCTTTTTCAGGATTGTTCTCGCGGATGGCGCGGTAAATCGCCCAATGCTGGCGGAGTCCGGCTTCCGGCACTCCTGGCATTTCGTTGGTGCGCCGGCTGACTTCGATCAGCGGTTCGGAAATTGCCTGCAAAACCATGATCGCGAGAGGATTTCTCGTGGCCTCCGCGACCGCTTTGTGAAATCGGATATTGGCCTTCCCGATCGCCTCGTGGAAAAGCAAATCGCCGTGCGGAGTGCTGCGGTCCATGCGAAGCGCAGCTTCCTGTTCTGCCAGAACTTCCCGCATCGCCGCCCAATCGGCTTCCGTTGATTTTTCCGCCGCCAGAGCCACCAGACCCAAGCTCCAGAACTTTACGAAACTCGATCAAGGAATCCGCCTGCTGCATGAAGGCAGAGGTGGATAGATATTCCGCATTGATCAGAGCGACGGGAGAAGGTTCGAGGACGACGGCGCCAATCTTTGGCCGGACACTGATCAGTTGAAGAGATTCAAGAGACTTGATTGCTTCGCGAACGCAGGTCCTGCTGACGGCAAGTTCTTCGGTAAGCTGCTTTTCCGTCGGCAGCCGCTCGCCCGGCTTGACCTGTCCTTTTCTGATCAGGTCGAGAATGTACGTGATTACCTGGGCAGTAATCGTCTGTCTGCGGATCAGGCTGTACCTCCAGAACTACTTACAGTCCAAGGACTAGGAGCTTGCTCATACTATAGCACTATTGCACTCCGCCCTTAGGTTAAGCGTAGACCTCGGAGCGGTCACGAGCTTGCCACATGGGAGATCAATTCAGTGACTTACGAATCAAAAGCTCAGGGTTTGGTCGCCAGATACCACGTCGAGTGGACTTCCGGTGAGCGGCCTTGTACATTTCGAAAACCGGCTTGCTCCAAGCAGTTGGCGATATTCGTCAAGCGAGCGTTCCTTGCCCTCCGTGCACACCAGCATGTTCAGCGACTGCAAGTTGTGCCGAAATCGGGTCCGGTCTTGTCGTCGTGCAGCAGCTTTTCGGCGATCAGAATGCCGCCGCCCGCAGGTAAACGTCTGGAAGATCTTGGTCACGAGCTTGTGGATTTTGTCTTCCGCCCAGTCGTGCAGAATGCGGATACAGCGAATCAGGTCAGCTTCGGGAAATTCGTCGCTGAAAAAATCGCCCGCCATCACATCGATGCGATGCGAGGCTGCGATTGATCGATCTGCTTGCGCACGCGCCGCTCAATCACCTGCGGCAAGATCGAACACGACCGCGTGCAGACCGGGATAGTGTTCACAAGCGGCGATGGCCAGATGACCGGTGGCACCGCCGAGGTCCACCAGTAGCCTGGAATCGCGAGAGGTCGAACGCTGCCACCACTTTTGGTGAGCTCAAGAGTCCAAGCCCGTGCATGCCCTGGACGAACGTCTGCTTGGCCTCTTCTGTGCGAAAGAAGTGATCGAAAATTCCGCCTTCAATGCCGAAGGATCTGTTTCCAGCGGGGAGTTCCTTCGCGCACCGCATCTTCGAGGTGGCACCACATTGGAAACAGAACGTCATTGGAATAAAGGATGTATCCCGTCAGCGTCGTGTTCGCTGTTCCGGCACAGATAAGTACTGGCTACTGGTTCGTTTTCGTACGATGTTCCGCATGTCGGCGCAAGAGCTTGAGGCCCACGCAAGCGTCCAGCAACCGTTCAAGTGGATCGGGTTGCAAGCGCAATTCCGCAGCGATCGTGGCGAAGTCGCGTGGCCCGCGCTCCAGCAAGATCGAAGACGCCGAGAGACACCGCCGCGAACATTGTCTTCGAGCGGCGAAAAGCTTCGATCAGATCAATGACGGAAGAAGGATCGGGAGCAGCAGACAGAGGCACAGTCATGGATGATTTGTCAGGCGATTACACTGGCACTTCACTATTCCATTTTGTTGCGGGCATCTTCAAGAATACGCTTGGCGCGCGATGGATTGAAAATTCCGCAAGAGCAGAATCGAGCCATGTAGGTGACCGCTTCTGCTGGAGTGCGGCGACCTTCTTTCACCCAGTCAATCATCTTTTTGCCCATACTGCTAGAGATCATGCCATGGCCACACATGGTAGTCAGTGCAAGTATCTGAGTGTTCGGCAACTTTTCGAGCTTTCCTTCAAATCCAAGAGAGTAGCCGACGCTGTGAGGAGCAATTCCTGCGAACTTGCAGCATTTTTGCGCACCTTCGATCGAGGTCGAAATATTAACGCTCAGTCCGAGATCGGCTTCCTTCACCACCTTCAGAAAATTTTCCGCAGCCTCAAGGTTGTCGAAGACTGCCGCGACCGATGCCGGTTCATCGATTCCGTCAATCACCTTGCGCAGACGAGGCTGAGTATCCCGATGCCAATGCGAAGCGACCGTCTCGTTTCGCGAAGGCCGGAGAGCTCCGCCGTGCGCTGGATCGCCGATGTTCACCGGCTTGAAGGGCAATGCCATCTCCAGAAACTTCTTAAGCTTCGGAATACTTCCTTCATCATTTTTTCCCTTGCTTGGGCTGGCGAAGACGATGTAATCATCGCGAAAGCTCTCGGCGTTTCCGTAGCGATGCAAAGTGTTGGTCATGAAACAGCCACCCCACTTTCGCTGGTTTGGCGTCGATATTCGTGATCCTGCCCAATCCGGTGTTGGTTTTGGCGCGTTCGAGGCGGTATCCCAGGCGCTCGAGAATTGGTCCCACCACGTGTTCCTCGCCGTTTTCGTCGCAGCGAGTGCCGACGCCCAGAGCGACCACACTATCGATACTGTCTCGACCTCGTGCACCAACTGGACGATCTCTTCGGTACGATGCAACCGGAACTTTGATCTCTACGATCGCGGAAAGAATCTTTCTCGTCGAGAATGTCCTCACGCAAAGTCGCCGGTGGCGACGTCACTCATCAGCAGAGTCAGAGGATTCTTTTTCTCGAATGGTACGTTGGCCCTCGCCAGTGCCTGAGTCATCTTTTGAATGTCGCGGAACCATACGCCGACGCCGGGCCGGCCGAATTCGATGGTGAAACCAACTTCACCCTGCTTCACGCGATGAGTTACGTCGTTGGTCTTAACCTCCTCGGTGCCGCGGCCTTGCACGCCGGTCGATTCGTGAGTCGCGCGCGGATCAGAGAATGCCCGACGTACGACGCGCGGCCACTCCAGTTTGTCAGGTTCAAACGCAGCAGTTGGGCAAATATCCGGCTCGGGATCGAAGCGCAGGCGTGCCAGCTGAAATATTTTTCGAACCGTTCGCACGAGCACAGGATTCAAACGCTCGGAGCTCAGCCCGTAGTAACAGGCGTAACACTCAACACATTCATTCCGGTCGATGGTGGCGCGGTTGATTGTCGGGATCAACGTAAATGGCTCCGACCGGGCAGACGTAAACACAGTTTCCGCAGGCGACACACTTATCGGGATTAATCTTCATGAACTTGCGCTTTGTCTGGGCCCACCCAATTCGACGAGCACTTATAGTCATATAATAGCACAACAACTTTTGAGTTTTGCTGATCCTTAATCTTTACGGACGTACGCTTTGCAGGGTCCCAGGCAATTTTCTTGTCCGCATTAATTCCCAGGCTCAAGGCCGCGCCGCCGACACAGAGTACAGAGCACACCAGAAAAGGCATGTTCCAGCCATACATTCCAACCAGATAGGCCAGCAGCACCGGAGAAACGGCGCTTCCCAGGTTGCCGAAGGTGTTCATCACCGAGGCGACCGAACCGGCATAGTCGCCACCAATATCCAGCGGAATTGCCCAAGACACGCCGACCGTCACTTCCAGTCCAAAGACCGCGACGCAGGAATAAAGAACCGAAGCGGTGGAGTGGTGCGTGAAAGTTGCCGGCAAAATGAAAACCGCAGCGAGAAGAAAGCCGGCCAGCGCCACCGCGCGGCGCGCGAGCTTGAGATTTCCGAAGCGCTTGGCGCAACGATCCGACACCGTGCCGCCCAACAGATCGCCGGCAGCTCCCGCCAGCAACGGCAGGCTGGCATAGAATCCCATCTGCGTCAGGTTGAAACCGCGATGCTCGTTCAGATATTTGGGAAACCAATCCAGATAAATGTCGATGCTGTAGCCGTAGCAGAAATACATCAGTGAAAGCGTCCACAGCGAGGGGCTGCGGAGAATTCGCCGCCACGGAACTGATTGCGCGCTAGCGGTCGCGTACTCCGATTGAATCTTCGATCAGCCGGCGCTCGGCTGCGTTGATCCGAGAGTGTTGTCGCGGCGTGTCGCGGTAATACCAATACCACACCGCGGCCCAGCCCAGTCCGATCAGTCCGAAGACGAAAAATGGCGTGCGCCATCCGAACCGGATCATCATCATCACGACCAGCGCCGGGGTTAGAGCCGCGCCCAACCGTGATGCCGCGTGCGTAATGCCCTGGGCGAAACCGCGCTCGGTCGGCAGCATCCAGCGCGAAAGCGAGCGGGTGGCGATGGGGAATGCTCCGGCCTCGCCCATTCCGAAGAAAAACCGGAACATTCCCATGGAAGCTGCATTCCAGGCAAACGCGGTCAGCGAAGTGAAGATCGACCACCAGACCACGACCAAGGCGAGGGCGCGCCGTCCGCCGATGCGATCGCCCAGCCATCCGCCCGGAATTTGAAAGAAAGCATATCCCCAACGGAAAGAGGCGAAAATCCAGCCGATTGTGATCATCGAAAAGCCCAGGTCTTTCTGGATCACGGGCACCGCGGACGCGATGTTGACGCGGTCCATGTAGGTGATCATGTAGGCGCCGACGATCAGGGCGAGGACGACGTGGCGAGTATGGGTGGGGCGGGAAGTGGCTGCGATTTCGGTCATTTGTTGCAATCTTTCGCGAGACCACTGCGCCAGAAAAAATGGCTACTCCGGAGGTCGACTGCCATTGCCGGGGGAGCGGGGGTATTCATATTACGATAGCACATGAGAAAACGACGACTACCAGTTTGGCTTACGGATCATCAGAAAAAGCGTTTGAAGAAAATCTTTGGATTCGACCCGGCCTTTCTAAAAAGCCAGGCGATCTTTGTAGCGCTCGATCTTTTCTGTTTCGACACCGGGAACCTTGGTCACGTCGTGCCAATCCTTGAAAGGTCCGTTTGCTTTCCGGTACGAAACGATGGCGGCAGATTCCTTTGTCGACAGACCAAGCGCTGCAGCCAATTGAGTCGCGGTTGCCTGGTTCACGTTGATCGCCTGAACTCGACGAGTCTCCGGGCTGCGTCAGACGCTGATTTTTTTGTATCCCCGAAATTTTTGGCGAGATAATCGACGACGATTCTCAATCTCCTCGTCGGGAACGTCTGCGCCTCGCGACACCATCTGATCGACCAGTGCGGACCATTGTTCCTTGGTACGCTCTTTTTGAAGTCACTACTTTTAGGGCGTGGCAGTCCTGTGCATTCGCGTTCCACGATAGCTTTGCCTTTCCCGGGGGGAGGGCTGGATAGCGTTGGCGGCGAGAGCGAGATAAAGCAGAGCAGTCGAGAAACATGTCATTAGCCTAAATCAAGCAGCATGTATGCAACGGCAGCCACACGAAAAAGTTTATTCCAGAAGAGGCTTAAGCCCG
The DNA here is from genome assembly GCA_963706335.1 of Terriglobia bacterium. Taxonomy (GTDB): domain Bacteria; phylum Acidobacteriota; class Terriglobia; order Terriglobales; family Acidobacteriaceae; genus JAIQFF01. Next base: position 223,364 of record CAVPME010000011.1, on the reverse strand, counting down.
GTGCATTGCCGGAGCCTTTCTTTCCTAATACTGACTCGGTTGGCTTCGCAGACCGAGCATTGCGCGAGCCTGCGCCGGAGTTGCGACCGGACGATTCAGTTCATGCGCAATGCGAACGGATCGCTGCACCAATTCGGCGTTGCTCTTCGCTTTTCGGCCGCGCGAATAATAGACATTGTCTTCGAGGCCGACTCGCACGTGACCGCCCATCAAGGTGGCGAGCGTGGTCAGCGGAAGTTGAAACGGACCAATCGCCGAGCACAGCCACAAAGCTTCCGTCGGGAAATTCCTTCAAGAGCTGGAGAATATTTTCAACCGTCGGGAAACTGCCGGTCTGATAACCCATCACCGTCTGCATCCAGTAGGGCTTTTCGTATCAGATCATTTTCGATCAGATAGTTCACCACCCACGCGCAGCCGGGATGATAGAGCTCCAACTCCGGTTTGATTCCGCGCTGTTTCATCTCGGCGGCGAACTGGTGAATCTGACCGTAGGTAAACGGAATGCATTCATCGATCTCAATCGCCGGACGGGGAAACGGCAACGGCGCGCGCCGCTCCTTCAGCTTGAACTTGCTCATATCCGGCGCCAGATTCAGAGATGCAACTTCCGGCCCCGCGGCCAGACATGCAGAGCGCTCTTCCATGGTCATGCCAGGACCAGCGCCGGTGGTCGCATTGATGATTATTTCAGGACAGCGCAGACGAACCTTTCGCAGGACCTCGCGCCAGGTTTCAGTTTCGCGGGCGCCTTGAGTCAGTTGTTTCGGGTCGCGCGCATGGATGTGAACCATCGAGGCGCCCGCTTCGTAGGCGGCTTGAACTGACGCTGCAATTTCGTCGGCAGTTTCCGGGATGAACTTCGTTTGCTTCCTTGCCCTGGATGCCGCCATTACAGGCCACGCAAATAATGAGCGGAGGCATTCCAGCGCGCACTCTTTCCATGAAGTCGCTGCTACTTGTGTAGTTAAACCATGCCGGCTGTTGCGATTCGGCGTGTTCTTTTTCGGACACGAAACTCCCTTTCCGGTCGGATAACCCTTATGGTGCCTCGCTTTGAGGGCGACTCGTAAACCCGCTGGCCTGGTGGCAAACTCACTCCACCGGCGGCAGACGGTCGAGGTGAAAAGAGAGTTTCGCGCACCAAGTTCTATAAGTAAACGACTCTTTCGTATGGCAACAAGCGAAATAGTACGAAACCGATTGCCCGGGATCTGGTTTACTCTCGTCAATTACTGGATAGAAACTCGGAACCAGGGCAGTCACCAGAGTGCATCAAATAGATGCGAGTGATCAGGATCAGGAACTTGCGTGATCTGAGGAGCGCGGTGTAGTCTCCGTGGGAAGAGAGCGCGTAGCCGGACCTTTTGAGCCCCAGGGTGAACATTCTCTCGGCTCGATTTTCCAGTTCGCCGTTCTCTTGCACGCCCGCAGCGGCGTCAGTTCCCGATAGTGATTGTGAATTGCCGCCCGGTCGAACTTTCGTTCACGACCATGATCAAAAACTTTCCTGAAGCAAACGCGAGTTCTCCTCAGTTCACCGGCTTGGGGTCAGGCACCGACCGCTTAGATTCCTGGAAGGAAATAGCCAATTATCTGCGTCGTGAGGTTCGGACTGTGCAGCTGTGGGAAAAAAGGGAAGGGCTCCCGGTTCATCGACATTTTCACAAGAGCCTGGGCAGCGTTTTTGCTTTGCGGTCGGAGATTGACCGCTGGAAGCGGGAAGCGTCACGCGAGAGCAGTAGCAAACCTGAGACAGAATCGGCGGCTCTGTCAAAGTCTTCAAAGGGAACTGGGAATCGAATCACGCATCTACGTCCTGCCCCTCAAGAATGTAACCGTGAGCAGCGAGCGACGTCAGTTTGTGCGACGCTATCGTAACTCGGACGATTGCGGCTCTGGAGCAGGTGAATCCGGGAAAGCTTGGCATTGTGAGTCCAAAGTTTCGAGTCCAGCCGGAGCCAGGCGAAGCGCGCGTCAACATTGCAAGTGACGAAAAGATTGACTATGTATTGCAATGGAGCATTCAGGACGATGGCACCGGCCTGCGGGTAAATGTAGCCCTGCTGTTTGCCGGGACGGACGCGGTCGCGTGGTCCCACACGTACCGTTGTCGTGCTACAGATTTCAGCGATCTTCCTGCTTACGTGGCCGATCAAATCGTTCAGTGTCTTTGGCTGAAAGTGTTTTCCTCACCGTCGTCCGCTCCTCTTGCAACCTGCCGAGAAAAGCCAGGTTCGCGCGAAGCCTATTTGAAGGGTCGATACTTCTGGAATCACGAAATGAAGAGGGTCTACGCAAAGCAATTCATTGTTTCGAATCGGCGATACGCGAAGATCCAGAATTCGCTTTGCCGTATTCGGGACTCGCGGATTCACTCACTCTTCTATCGTTCTACGAGATCGTGTCGCCTTCGGAAGCGATGCCGTCGGCGCGGCGGGCAGCGTTGAAAGCGATTGAACTCGATCCGAATCTGGCCGAAGCTCACGCGTCGTTGGCGGATGTTCTCCTGCATTTCGATCGAGATTGGCAAGCTGCCGATCACGAATACCGTCGCTCCATTCAATGCAATCCCGACTATGCTCTTGGTTATCACTGGTACGCGAATCTGCTTGCCGCTCGAGGGCAGCACGAGGCCGCCCACATCGCGATCATGCACGCGCTCGAGATTGACCCGGTGTCGATCATCACTCTGGTCTGGGCAGGCGTCACGTCTCATCTGGCTCACCAGTTCGATCGAAGCGATCAAACACTATCAAAGCGCTCTCGAACTGGACCCGCATTTCATCTGGGCGCACATGTATATGGCGCAGGCGCTTGAACAAAAGGGAAACATCAAAGAGGCGCTGCAAGAATTTGAGACTACAGTCGCGCCTGGCGGGCGGAAACAATTGTGTAAAGGCCATGACAGCCCATGCCCACGCCGTTGCCGGTGACAAGTCGTCGGCTCGCGAAATTCTGGATGAATTGAAGAATGCGCCTTCCCACCAGTGCATGCCGTCATACGATATCGCCGCGACCTATGCCGCTCTTGGCGACTCCAGTCAGACGATGGCTTGGCTGAATCGAGCTTGCGGTGAGCGAAACATGAAACTGTTCACTCTGACCCAAGATCCGCGTTTTGATCCGCTTCGCCATCGTTCCGAGTTCAAGGAAATTGTCGCGCAGATGGGACTGGCGCAATACAGCCCACTGCGTGGTCGAAGCCGGCAATAATTCCTTAACAAATTCTCCCTAACACGACAGACGTCATCTTTCTCTCCGCGATTCAATCTGGCTACCTGAAATTTTAATTCGAATAATCTACGCGGAAGTTAAGCGAGGACTGTGGTATCTCTTTAACTCCAATGAGGGATATCTCTGTGACTCAAAAGGTAGAAGAACTTCCAGCTGTCGCGCCGCATCGCGAACTGAATCGTAGCCTCGGACTTTTCGATTCGACCATGATCGTGGCCGGATCGATGATCGGCTCAGGAATCTTCATCGTTGCCGGTGAAATGGCGCGCGAAGTTGGGAGTGCCGGCTGGCTGTTGCTGGCATGGGTAATCGCCGGCATTCTCACCATGGCGGCGGCGCTCTCCTATGGGGAGTTGGCCGCGATGATGCCGCGTGCCGGAGGTCAATATGTTTACCTTCGCGAAGCGTATTCGCCACTGTGGGGATTTTTGTATGGGTGGACTTTATTTCTTGTGATTCAAACCGGAACCATCGCAGCTTCTTCGGTGGGATTCTCCCGCTACCTTGGCGTCTTGTGGCCGCAAATCTCGGAAGCAAATTACATTATCCCGCCCATTCACATTCTGCCGAAGTATGCACTCTCCCTTTCCACCGCTCAACTGGTCGCACTGTTGGTCATCACGTTTCTTGACCTGGACGAACATGAAGGGACTGAAATACGGAAAGGGAGTGCAGAACGTTTTTACGACGATGAAGATCGGCTCCCTGTTAGGAGTGATTGCTATCGGGGTGTTGATTGGCTGGCGGGCTTCAGTGGTCAAAGCAAATTTCGGTCACGCCTGGACGCCTCAAGGCTTTACGCTGGCGGGACACGGACTCTCGCCCGCAAGCGCTTTCGGAATGCTGGTCGCGCTTTGCAGCGCGCAGATTGGAGCTTTATATGCTGCGGACGCCTGGAACAACATTACCTTCACGGCTGGTGAAGTTCGCAACCCTACCCGGAATGTTCCTCTGTCGCTGGCACTGGGAACGGTGATCGTAATCGGACTCTACGTGTTCGCGAATTTTGCCTACCTGGTGGTGCTGCCATTCAGCGAAATTCAGCATGCGCCGTCGGATCGAGTGGCCGCCGCAATGTTGCAGGCAATCTTCCCATCCGTCGGTCCTACATTGATCGCTGTGGCGATCATGATTGCGGCATTCGGCTGCATGAATGCATTGATTTTGTCGGGCGCGCGCGCGTACTATGCGATGTCGCTGGACGGTCTGTTTTTCAAGCGTGCTTCAGTCTTGAATCGCGCCAATGTTCCGGGGGCGGCATTGATCATGCAAGGATTGTGGGCGGCTGTACTGCTGACGATTCGCACATATGAGCCGGCCACGGGAGCTTACGGAAATCTTTACAGCAATCTTCTGGATTACATCATTTCCGCAGCTTTGATTTTCTACATCCTCACCATCGCAGGTGTATTCGGCTAAGGAGAACTCAACCCGAAGGTCGAACGGCCATACCGCGCCTTCGGGTATCCGCTAGTTCCGTTACTTTACCTGGTCTGCGCGGCGGTGATCCTGACTGTCTTATTCATTTATCGGACTGCCACGACCATTCCCGGCGTCATCGTGGTCCTGATCGGCGTGCCCGTGTATTTTCTCTTCAAGTGGCAAATGCAAAGGCATCGAATTCGGGAAGGGAAGCCCTCCTAATCCCCTGGGCTCTGTCTTATCCGCAGGTTTCCTGCTGATTCCCGCCTCTTTACTGCTTCAATCAAGATAATTCAAACATATCTTGACAATCTACATAAGGTTCTATTATATGACAAATGCTCGATGTTGCGTCGTTTGGGATATCGGTTAGAAACAGGATATTCAGGTCGCGAAAGCTGTGTTCCTGAATGCAAAGCCCCGCCAAATTCGATGATTGCAGCTCGATTGGTGAACTGGGATAGCGAAATCCGGTTTCGCACTATTTCGCTTGTTGGCTAGTCAAAAAATGATATTGTCGCACAAATCTTGAGTTCGTTTGGGGGTAGTGTTATGGGACATCGTGCCTGCCGTTACCTTTGTATTTGCTTATTGGTGCTGCTCGGTACTGCCCACCTATGGGCGGACGTTACGGGATCCATTCAAGGCTACGTTCGCGACAGTTCTGGCGCCGTGATTTCCGGCGCCCACGTTGTTGTGACTGAGATTGCCACCAATGTCAGCCGTGAGGCGAGCACAGATTCGCAAGGATCGTATACGTTCCTGGCGTTACCTCCGGGCAGGTACAAAATTATTGCCACCATGACCGGGTTTCAGCAGTCGACGGTCAACAACATCGACCTGAACGTGAACGACGAGCTGGCCTTTGATTTGACGCTGCCGGTCGGCAGCGTGCAGCAAAATGTTTCGGTCGAAGCGAATGCGCTGCAGGTGCAGACCGTGGTCACATCGACCGGCACCACGATCGAGTCTCCCCAGATTCTGGCCATGCCGCTCAACGGCCGTTCGTACCTCGATCTGCTCTCGCTTCAGGCGGGCGTTTCGCCTGTGAATACGAACAGCGGCTACAACGATCGCGGTCCCGCTTCCGGTCTCTACACCTCTTCGGGCAATGTCTCCACCGACGGTCAGCCCGAGTATGCCAACGCCTTCCTGGTGAACGGCGCCGAGGTCAACGAGACCAAGAATATGGGCGCCGGCCTGATTCCAAATGCCGACTCTGTCGCGGAGTTTCGCCTGCTCACCAACAGCTTCAGCGCTGAGTATGGAAAGTTTACCGGCTCAGTCATGAACACGGTGACGAAGTCCGGAACCAACCGCTTCCACGGAACGCTCTTCGAGTTCTACCGCAACCAGGGGTTGGACGCGACCAACTACTTCGACAGCACCAAGGCCGAATTGAAACAGCATCAGTTCGGCGGCGTTTTTGGCGGTCCGATCTTGAAGGACAAGCTCTTCTTCTTCACCGACTTTCAGCAAACCCGTCAGGTGGCGGGAGTCAGCACCGGAGTTTTGGAGGTTCTGAGTGACGACGAACGCAACGGAATCTTTCCAGATAGCCTGCTCAACAATCCCGTCCAGGGTGATGCATGGGCCGCAACCCTGTTGAGCCGCGGTGGCGTACCGGTTACGGCTGGAGTCACCACCTACAACCAACTCGGTACTGCGGTGACGACTACCGATCAGCACCGGCGCGCAGCGTGCCGGGCCACGACATCTCCGCCTTTATCGACCCTGTTACTGCTTTGACGCTGTCGCTAATTCCGGCCGCGAATCTAGGCGGTAATCAATATTCCGACTCAAGCCACAACGGATCGCTCATCGATACCAACATGGCCCAGCGGATCGACTTCGTCAACCACATGACTGGGGACTGGTCGTTTTACTATCACTACGACGATGCGACTGCCACCCAGCCGGTCTACCAGCAGGCGTATCATGGGAATGACCAACGTGCCCGGCTATCCGGCGACGGTGCCGTCGCGCAACCAGCTGTTCTCGATGAGCAACACGAAGACCTTCGGTACCACGGCGGTCAACGTTGTGCGCATCCAGTTTTTCCGCACGGCAGTGCGAACGGCGCAGCCGGCTGCCAGTTCGACGATTTCCGGCTACGATCAATACGGGTTCAATACCGATCCGACGACCGGTGGTCTGATCAACACCGGAACCCCGGGATACCCATCGTCGCTGCCGATGCTTGTTGTTCAACAGCTTTGCGGTCGGCAACAACTGGTTGAATCTCTATCAGCCCGACACCACCTACGGTATTGGCGACACGTTCAGCAAGACCATCGGGCAACCACTCGCTCAGCTTTGGCGGTGATTTCCGCTACTACCAGCTGAATGCTCGAAACGAATGCGGACCCAACGGATATTTTCAATTCACCGGCAATGAGACGGGTGCGGATGTTTCTGACTACTTTATCGGCGCTCCCAACGCTTTCGTCCAATGCTCCGTCCAGTTGCTCGACAACCGCACCCGCTACGGAGCGCTCTTCGGCGCAGATACCTGGAAGGCGACTCCCAACCTGACCGTTAACCTCGGCCTCCGCTGGGATGTTGCCCGGCCGTGGAGCGACATCTTTGGTCGGCTGACCACGCCGGTTCCGGGAGTGCAGTCCATCAAGTTCCCCGACTCTCCCGCCGGCAACCTGGTTCCGGGAGATCCGGGAGTTCCGAGCACGATCTCTCCCACCCAGTACAACAATTTCGGACCGCGTATTGGTATCGCCTACGCGCCTTCCGGCGGCATCTGGGGTGAGAACAAGACCAGCATTCGCGCAGCGTACGGTGTCTACTACCTGGGCGCAGCGGACAACGGTAACTTCGGCATCATCGGCGATGCTCCCTGGGGCCTCTACTGGGCATCGCCGCAACCGACGGAGTTCGCCAGTCCCTACATCACTCGCGCAACCGGAGTATCGCAGGGACAGCACTTCCCCTTTACCTTCCCCTCGGGGCCCGGACCGTTTCCGAACTTCCAGTTCGGATCGCTCATGCCTCTTTACGTGCCCGGCTACTACAACAAGAACAAGACGCAGATGGCCGAGCACTATAACCTTTCCATCCAGCGGCAACTCGACAAGTCGACCGTCCTGACGGTGTCATACGTTGGAACCCAGGGACACCACATTGAGCGTGGCGAAGACATACTCTACGGTGATGCGGCGCTCTGCCAGTCGCTTGCCGGCTGCGGGCCGGGCGGCGAAGGCGGCGTCTACACGCAGGGTGGCCAAAACTTACTACGGCACCTTTACCGGGTCTGATCAACAACCAGGCCATCAGCCAGAACTACACACAACTCCGCTGGTGGTCCGGTTGTGGCCTTCGCCTCGGCGACTTGGCTGCAGAACTCGGGAAACTCGAACTACAACTCACTGCAGGTTTCGGCGGAACGCCGCGCTCGCGACTTGACCTTCCTGGTCAGCTACACCTACGCCCATTCGCTGGATAGACGTGTCTGCCAAGTTCGATCCACGCGATCCGCAGCGCGCCTATGGACCTTCGACGCTTCGACCTGCGGCATAACCTGGTGTTGAGCTACAACTGGGATCTTCCGTTTGCGCACTGCTTCGGCTCGCGCCGGATTACCACGGGATGGCACATCACCGGCATCAGCCGCTTCTACACTGGCACTCCAATCAGCGTAAAGAGCGGTGGCGACTTCGCCCTGACCAACATCGGACTCGACTATCCCACTCAAATCGGTGCGATCCAGAAGCTGAATCCGCACAATCCGGCAGCATACCTTCTTTAATGCATCAGCCTTCGCCAGCGGCCTCAGCTGTGGCTACGAAGTTTGCGGCGTGACTGGCAGCGCCAAGCAATTCCTCTTCGACGGACCGGGATCGATAAGCACCGATTTGGGCGTGGAAAAAGACACGAAAATCACCGAGAGCATGGCTTTGAACTTCCGCTTCGAGATGTTCAACGTCTTCAACCACACCAACTTCCTTCCGAGCGGCGTGATCGGCAATGCCAACAGCAGCCAATTCGGTCAGGCCACCACGGCTGCACCAGGTCGTATTGGTCAGATAAGCGCCAAGTTCATCTTCTAATAAACTCGGTGGGCAAAGACCGTGGCCAACCTTTGAGGGGGAGGGGATGCGAGTGATCGCATCCCCTCTCTGCTGTTAAGCTCTCTTAGGAGTTGAAGTGAAGACAACGACATGGCCATTTTAGTAAGTCGCGATGATGTACGTTTCAGCAACCTGAAGAGAGCGAGAAACGCTCGCTGGCCCGCAGACCCGGCGGACGGAATCAGCAGCGTAGCCCTTTGTCTCGACTTCGAAGGATACGGCAGAAACGCTGCAGCGAGTGATTAGCAGCAGGACAGCGGCCGACCATTCGTTCTGGCGGCCACTGCTACGAAGATTTCTTCGCCAACAATCCCAATGGAACACTGATCGATATGTCCATGATGAACCACGTGGGCAAGCTTCCGAATGATCAGCGTTATCGCGTGGGTGTTGGGGCGATCGCTGGGCCAGGCGTATCAGGATCTCTATAAGCTTTACAACGTAACCCTGCCCGGCGGCACGTGTGATTCGGTTGGCGCGGGTGGACACGTCACGGGTGGCGGATATGGCTTTCTTTCGCGGCTGTACGGAACTACGGCCGATTGGGTAACTGGGGTAGACATTCTTACGGTGGACGCGAAGGGAAAGGTTGCTCTTCGTACCTGCACGGAAAAGCAGGATCCTGATCTTCTTCGTGCCTGCCGAGGCGCAGGTGGCGGAAATTTTGGCGTCATCGTCGACTATATTTTCGACAAACTGCCTCCGGCGCCGCAGGAAGTGATGGTGTCGACCATGATTTTTCCCTGGGCTGAGATGACCGAGGAAAAGTTTGCGAAGATCCTCGACACCTTCGGCAATTACTTTGCCACCCGCGGCCAGGATCCTGAAACATGGGGACTGTTTGCCATCATCGATGGAAGCCACCAGGCCAGTGGTTTCATGACTGTGTCCGCGCAGTTTTGCAATCCAGACGGTACCTGCAAAGACACGAAAGTGCTCGATGAGTTCCTCGCCCTATTCGATGCCGTACAAACCTTCGGCCGTGGTGCCCAGACCTCCGGTACAGCAACCGCCCTCCTGAGGGTTTCGGGCCACATGCAATGACGCGCGTCTTGTGGGCCGACACCGAAGCTGCAGGTGGAGTCCGCCGCGGTTCCTCGCGTTCCAAGTACAAGTCCGCTTACATGAAGAAGAATTTCACCGCATACGAGATCAAAGTCTTTTACAAGCACCTGACGCGCGTGATTCCGGGAGTCGACCTTTCGCGTTCGGTCGTGGAGATTGACTCCTATGGTGGCGCGATCAATCGAAAAGAGATGCTCGAAGAAGACCGTCGCCTTTCAGCGCTCGAGCGTCATCAAGTTGCAATTCATGACCTTCTGGGCGAATCCTGCGGAAGACGAGGGACATAACACCTGGATACGGGACTTTTACAAAGAGCTTTACTCCAGTCCCGAAGTTGATGCCGCTCATCAGGGAACGCCTTTTCCTGGCGAAAATTATGAGGGATGCTACATCAACTATCCCGACAAAGACATGCTCGATTATTCCTACTGGCCCGAGCTTTACTACGGACCGAACTACGAGTTTCTGCAAGCAGGTTAAGAAGAAGTACGACCCGAATAACGTGTTTCACCATGCGATGTCGATTCGCGCATAGCGTTGTTTGACCGCTGTTCAAGAGAGACCGTATGAAGCTCCCTGTGTGGCTGGATCGTCGACGCTTTTTGCAGATGATGGGCGGCATGTCTTTGCTGGGAGCCGTCGGCAGCCGTTTTGGCTGGGCGGTCTGCGACGGAGCTTCGACGAGCCCGCCTAAGTTTGCCTACATCGGTGGGGAACGTGGGATACATGTTTACTCGATTGCTGCAGACGGGCGCTTCATCAAGCGGCAGACTATTGCTAGCGCCCATCCGGTGGCAATGGCAATCAGCAGTGGGAACTTATATGTAGCCAACCGAATATCTGAGTATGGCAACCTGCCCCGCGGAAGCGTGGAGGCATTCGCCATTGACGCGAAGACTGGCCTGCTCGAATTAAAGAACCGCCTGCCACTGTCGCTTTCAGGTATCTTGCCGCAAGATCTAGCTGTCGCCCCGGATGGTCGGAGCGTTGTGGTGGCGGTGCACGGCGGTGGTGCCTACAACGTGCTATCGGTCGACGAGGATGGATCGTCTTGCGCGGGTATCGGGAATTCTGAAAGAGACAGGTTCAGGACCGCATGCATTGCAGGCGTGGGCACATCCTTCGGCGGTGACGTTTGGCCGAGTGGGCGCGTTCTCACTGCGGACCAAGGCAGCGACGAGCTGAGCTTGCTTTCCATCAACGAAGGTCAGGCTTGCGGTAGTCTTGCCGGAGTGAAGTTACGGCCGGCAGCGGGCCGAGCAGCATGGTATTGGCTCCGAGCGGCAGAACGTCTTTATGTGGCGCACTCGCTGAACGGGTCGGTGTCGAGTATTCGACTATGACTCGATGCTTGGGCAAGATTCCGATTGTAAACAGACGGTTCGGCTTCGCATACTGGCGAGATGGCGGCGCTGGCGATGCATCCTTCGGGCAAGACTCTGTACAGTTCGCACGGAAATGGCATTCAAGCTGGAAGATTGCGGAGAGCGGTTCTACTCGAAGCCCGGAGCGGATGACAGAAGTTCAAGCGACTAAGCTGCATGTAACGGCGGACGGTCGACAGTTTGCTGGCGTTGACCGGTGATGCGGTGCTGACGATAAAAATTGATTCAGGTACGCATGCGCTCTGAACACCCGGCACGGTCGCCTCTGTTTCCCGGCCACTTAGCATCGCGACCTTGTAGCGCTGATTAAACCTTAGGACTTGTGATCGCCAGTACCAGAAGAGAAATGGGTCGACGATGAAGAAGATAGGTTTCAATCCTCGCTTTGCAATTGTGTCGTGGCGACGTTCGCAATGGCTCAGATGCCGGGCATGGCGAATCATCCAGCCACCCATCAGACGATTCGAACGTGGCGCGATCAGCGCACGAGCCCTTCCAACGTGACCTTTACGAAAGATGTTGCGCCCATCGTGCAGCAGCATTGCCAGACCTGCCACCGTCCCGGCGAGGGCACGCCGTTCTCGATGCTGACCTACGAAGACGCGAGGCCGTGGGCAAAGGCCATGAAGCAGATGGTGCACGCAGCGGCAGATGCCGCCCTGGTTCGAGGATGGGCATACCGAAAAGTTTGAAAACAACCGCTCGCTGACCCAGGCGCAGATCGATACGATCGTTGCCTGGGTGAACGCGGGTGCGCCGAAGGGCGACCCGAAGGATCTGCCGCCGCCAACGCAATTCGTTGAGGGATGGTCGATTCCCAAGCCGGACGTCATATTCCAAGCTGCCCAAACCGTTTTCTGTTCCGGACAGCGGAGTTCTCGAGTATCAGTACGTGATTCTGCCCACCGGCTTCACGAAAGACACGTGGGTGCAGTTTGTAGAAGCGGCGCCGTCGGATCGTTCAGTCGTGCATCACATTGTTGCGTATGTTCGCCGGCCGGGATCGAACTACTTCAAGGACCAACCCAAGAACGTGTTCTTCGAAGCTCCGCCCTCCAAGACCAATGCGAGTGCCGATCCGGATGACGTGCCAAGTGACTGGCTGGTCGGCTACGCGCCGGGTCAACCTCCTGACATTTTCGAACACGGACAGGCAAAGCTGATTCCCGCCGGGCTCAGACATTGTTCTCGAAGTGCACTACATGCCGGAAGGAAAAGCCACGACGGATCAGGCCAGCGTGGGACTGGTGTTCGCCAAAGAACCGCCGAAAGAACGTGTCATGACTTTGTCGGCGGTCAATGAAACGTTCAAGATTCCTCCGGGCGATCCAAACTATCGCGTGGATTCCTCCTTCACCGTTCGCCACGAAGTGACGCTGCTGGGCATGCATCCGCACATGCACACGCGGGGCAAAGACATGGCATACCGGCTGGTATTTCCCAACGGAGAAACCCGAACCATCCTGAATGTGCCGCACTACAACTGGCACTGGCAGCTTTGGTACAACCTGGCAAAGCCGATTACGCTGCCGGCGGGCACCAAGATCGAATGCACCGCGCACTTCGACAACTCAGCGAACAATCCGGAGAATCCAGACCCGACGAAGACGGTCATCTGGGGACAGCAGAGCTTCGATGAAATGATGGTCTGCTTTTTCAACCTTGCATTCCCAGCCGAATTGTCGGCCAAGGAAATCCTCCCGCTTCCGAAAGAGCACGCCCGGCATGCTCAAAAGGGACAGAAGTAAATAGTCTGACGCCTGGCTGGGATCCATCGCGCTTGAATCTATTGAGTCGCTCTGACGGGGTAGCGGAAGTCGCGCTCTTGTAGCCGAGAATGCGTTGAAGATCGAGCGCGAGGCTATCTAGTCCGTGCTTGCGGTGAGGTCTTGCCGCTGACAATTTCAGAGAGATGGCGCTCCATCGCTTCCGTCATCTCGGCAGATTCCGGTATTGTCGGTTTCGGTTTCGCTACGGGAACGCTGGCCAGGAAAGTTGATGTGTATGGAATGTCTTTGACTTTGGGGTCGTCGTAGGTCGATCTTCTTGGCCGACGCCGCCTCCTTCAGAGTCTGTTGAACCTGAACCTCAGCGGACATTGCCCACTCCATGAATCGATAGGCTTCGCGCGGATGTTTCGATTCCGTCGGAATCAGGTAGGTCAGGCCTTCCATTTGGCTGAATGATTCGGCAGGAATTCGAAGGGATCAGACTGTAACCGATCTTGCCTGCCACCTTTGAAACTCTTGGGATCTTCCAGAAAGGGTGCCTGATCGTTCCACAAAAGACCCATGAATACGCTGTCCCTGCTGCAGTGAAGACTGCGCTTCATCCCCATCCATAATTCAGCGTGTCGGGAGGGCTGAACGGAATCAGCTTGACGTACTGTTCAGTGGCGGCAACATTCTGCGGAGAGTTGACCACGATGTCGCCATATTTCCAACCGTGCCGAGTATCGAGAATGTCTCCACCAAACGAATAAACGAAGTTCAGCCACTCGTACCAAAGCGCCAGTCCCTGCTTTCCTTGAATGTAAGTGCCATAGAAATGATCGTCTGGTCGCGTGAAGAATTCCGCCAACTGCATATACTCCGCCCAAGTGGCAGGCGGCTTCGAGTTCGCGATGATAGCGAGCTTTGAAGTTGCGTCTGGTTCGTCGGATCGTCCAGAAGATCTTTGCGATAGCACAGGAACGTCGTCAGGCCGGTGAAGGGATAAGCCGTAAGTGTTGGTTCCGTAAGAACTGAGTTCGCGCCACCAGTCGGGAAATAATTGTTGCTCGGGCACGAAGGTAGCATCGTGCAGAGTGGGGTCGGAGAGAAAAGAATCGATCGGTAGAACCTGGCCTTTTCTGCACCAGAGCGCCAAGCAGCCGGTGCCGCATCACAACCACGTCCAACGCTGCCCTCGCGCAAGTCGTTGGACCGCGATCGAGATCGCTCATGATCGTGCGATCGTTTTTGTGCAGCACTTCGACGTGAATGCCGTCTGTCTCTTTCGAAGTCGCTGATCATTCCGGTTTTCGTAAGGGAATCGAGAAACCATTCGTCTCCCGCGAGGCGGATGGTAAGTGGTTTTCGCAGGCATCTGAGCTGTAGGCAGAGCTGCAACGAGCAGCAGAATCATGAACGAACAGTTTCTTGCTGAGCGAACGACTCCTGCATGGCTGAAAGTCCTGAAGCATCGTCCGATGGAAATGAAGTATTCACGCAGAAGGATTGTCCGCAGTCTGCGTTCGAGTACCGTGGCATTTGGTGATAACCATGCTGCGGCTACGTATTCAGTCGCGATTCTACCTCTTGATCGAGGAATTGCCTGAGAACCAGAGGAACTTTGACCGGAGTGTCGCTGGAATTAATGTTCGAATGCGTCATGGACTGATCCGGACGGATCATATAGGCCATTCCCGGACGCTGAACGCGCAACTCCGTGCCGATGAAAGCCAGGCTGTTGCCATCAATGGCTGCCCAGATTTCTTCCTGGCCTGGATTGTGTGGATGCGGTTCGCCCATGGTCATGGGATCGATCGTGACTGTGATCAGATCTCCGATGGTGGCCAGCCGTCTGTTTTCGAGAAGAGATCTCTTACGACATGGGCCCAGTGTCCGGAAGCGCCGGGAAGCGTGTACGGCGACGCAGCCATCGGAGTTCTGACCGGAACTTGGCTCTCGTCCGTCACCAGCATTTGCTTTCGCGGGAACAAAGTTCGCGGGAGTCGGTTCGCTGACCACATACATGGTTAGCTCTTCGTCGCCGGTGTTCTTCATGACGAATTCCAGATCCGCCGGAACGAAGACGGCAATGTCTTTGTGAAGCGTCGCGGTCTTCCCGCCAGCTGTAATTTCTCCAGTGCCGCTCGACGACGTAAAAAACGATTCTGCTCATGGTCCAGACGTGTAGGGTGTGGTGGAATTACCCGGGGCAAGGCGTCCAAGCGCAAGGAAATTGGCGGCTTGCAATACCGCTCCGGGCTGCGGCGGATTGAAGTTGTCGCCGCGAGTGAGAATATCGCGCAGGACCAGCGAGCCGAAAGCGTGACGTGGCATCGAATCGTGCCAGTCACCGATGAACATATCGATTCTTCGGTCCAGCGAATCTCTGGATGGCTGATACCGCACCGCTCCCGGTCCGTCGAAACTATTTCCTCCAGCGCTGGGCGTCGTTACGGGCGGCTTGGCGACGACTTGCGCCGCTACGGGCAACCAATGACGATGCCAAGCAACGACAATGCCATGCCAAGCGAGATTTCTGCCGGACAGCCAGCGTTCTCTTCTCTGGATTTCGTTCATTGCGTCTCCTCGATTCCTCGATGTCAGAGTGTCTGTCACGTAGTTCGTCTGAAGATTCTTTCGTAATCTGGCTTAAGCGTGCAACATCGCGTAAGCGAGACCGTCGGCGCCTGCGCCTGCGTCAATGATCTGCTGAACCTTCCAATCCGAAAGACTGATGACAGCGACCTTTCCACTCTGGTCGCACGAGACGTACGCGAACTTGCCATCGGGAGAAACGATCACCTCCTGCGGTCTGGTCGGAAGATCGATCGTGTGGGCTACCTTCATGGTGCTGAGATCCACCACACCCACCTGATGCACCAGTGGCAGAGCGATGACGAGCCATTGTCCGTCAGCCGTCGGCGCGCTTCCGTAGCCGAGACCGGGCAAGCTGTACCCACGTCTTAATTTTATTGGTGGCGGTATCGATCACGGCAAGCTGAGGTTTGGTTACGTCGGAAGTGAAAACCAGTTTGTCGTCAACCGAAAGCGAGATACGTTGAATCTGAGGAGAAACCGGGAATGATGGCGAGAGTTCGTCGCGCATCAAGATCGAGAACGGAGACGGTTCCCGGTCCCACATTCGCGGTGTAACCGCGGTGACCATCGCGCGTGATCGCCAGCATGTGCGACTGCTCCTGTCCGGTTGGAACCGAGCCGATAATTTTCAGCGTGGCGGGATCAATGATGCTGACGGATTTTTCGAGTCTCGGTGGTAACGTACAACAGGCCATTCTTCGGATCCGAACACCGGACAATGCGGTCGCACACCTTTGCCAAAATCAACATTGCCCGTAACTTTTCGAGCGGCCAGATCGATGACCACCAGGTTGGTGCCATCAGTGCCCGGTTGTCCGACGCCCGAGTTTCCATAGATCGGGACGTAGGCAAGTTTGCCGTCCGGTGATGTCGTGATTTCGTGTCCGGTTACTCCGCCCTCGGAGACCTCGGCCACTTGTCGTCCAGCGACGGGATCGATGATGCCGACACTGTTGTCTCCTTTATTCGCTACGAGCAGCAGTCCGTTCGTCCGGAATTCGGAGAAGTCTGGGCAGACATAACAAAGGAGAGTAAGGGTACGACTGACAGCAGAAAAGCGTGTCGCAATCGTCGCATTTCAAACTCCGTTCATTAACGAGGAGGCAGATAGCGTGGATACGTGATTTTATGGCAATCATCATATCATATTGCTGATAATGATCTTTCGCTGGATTCCAATCTGAAGTATTCACCCGTCACCACATTCAACAATGGCTGGCCTTTCGCAAAGCGCTCGACCTGAGCGCTGGCCAATTTAAATAAGCCGATCATCAACTTAGCGCTGTCGCCAGCGACGTGCGGAGTGATGAACAAATTGGGTGCGTGCCATAAGGGATGGCCTGCCGGAAGAGGCTCGGGTTCTGTGACGTCGATGACCGCGCGAATTCTTTTTTCATTGAGGGCCCGGAGCAACGCGTCTGTGTCGACAATCGCTCCTCGTGCGGCATTGACCAGTAGCGCACCCGGCTTCATTTTAGCCAGCCGTTTAGCATCGATCATGCCTCGGGTCTCCGAGGTCAACGGCATGATGATCACGACGATGTCGGCTTGGCCCAGCAGTTCGTCCAGCTTACTGACTGGTTCAACGCCTTCTCGTCGCGATCGTGCTAGGCGCAGAAACTTTGGCCCGAACGGCGCAAGCCGTTCCTCGATGGCTTTACCGATTGATCCGTAGCCAACAATCAGAACGGTAGTATCGGCCACTTCATCGAGCAGTGCCGGCGGATTTGGGTCTGTTCGGGTGGGAAAGTCGATAAATATCTCCGGCTTGAGAGCGCATAGACCAGTCGCCCTGCTTCTGCAGTTCGACGTAGAACGGCAGATATTTCTGCATGGCCAGCACGGCTGTTACGGCCCATTCGGCTGTAGGAATGTCATGTACTCCGCGGGCGTCGCACAGGGTGATCTTGGAGGGGAAGATGTGTCGCAGCGAATCCACTCCTGCCCAGGGCGCCTGCACCACACGAACCCCCTTCAGATGCGACCACTGAAGCTCGGTACTCTTGGGAGAAGAAGTGGGAATCCAGAAATCGATTTCGATTTCGCCTTTGGGCATCTTTCGGAATTCGAACCAACTGGGCCTCTTTGATAAAGCCTTCAAGCACTGACGCGTCCACTGACTCGTCCACTCCGACTCGGACCATTCCTACCTCCGCCTTCAGAATATAACTACCCTCAGGTTGATAGGCTGATTCGTAAGGCGACTGAAAAGATTTCGGGAAATTAATTGACGCCTAATTCAATGGTGGTATGATATCACCATGAAAACACGTCTCTTCTGCTTTTGGCTTTCTCCCTGGTCGCTATCTCGCTGACGGTAAAGGCTGCGGACATGCCCGCAGGCGGATTTGCCGGCACTTGGAAAGTTAACTTCGCAAAGTCGAAGTTTCCTGGCCCTCCTCCCCAAGTCGACATGGCAATCATCGACCCTGATGGTACGGTCACCGTCAACGAGACCAATTCGGAGGGGAAAAGCACGAGCTGGCACTACAAACCGGTCGAAGGGCAAGCGGTGCCGATCATCGGCAGGGAAAACACGACCGTACTGGTGAAGAAAGTAAACGATCACACCAACGAGCAAACCTGGAACTCCAATGGCAAAACTAATAAAAGCAAAGCGGTCCTGTCGAAGGACGGAAAGACGACCACGTTCACCATGGATGGCACTGACAAAGACGGCAAGCCGTTCCACGAGTTGGTGGTGTACGACAAAGAGTAAGAACTAAAATATCCGCTCGGCGGCCGGGAACTCGGCCGCAGTCTTTTCCACTCAACCTGTTTGCGACGACACTCTGTCGGTCTTACGGCAAGGCGAAAGCAATGACTGAGTCGCCTGCGGTCGTGTCGTAAAAGCTGCCGCCACTTGCGACGATGACTACGTACTGCTTTCCGCTTTTACCCTGAAACGTCATCGGGGTGACGTACGCTCCGGTTTCGAGCTTGGTCTCCCAGAGTACTTTGCCCGTTGCCGCTTCGAAGGCGCGGAAGCGCTGGTCGTTGGTTGCGGCAATGAACAACAGACCACCCGCTGTGCTGATAGATCCACCGAAGTTCAAGGTGCCGGTTCCGTGAACGCCTTTCGCTTCCAGTTCCTCGATGACTCCAAACGGCACTTTCCAGGCGACTTCGCCTGTATTCACATTGATGGCCCAGAGTTGTCCCCAGGGCGGCTGCTGGCAGGGCCAGAACTTGTCATTGTTCCAGAATCGCGCGTAGAAGCCCCACGGACTGGTTCGCTCGTACGCAGGATCAGCGCCGTCCGCGGTTTTAGTGACCTTGCCGACGTCGGCAATATCGACGGTGTTGACGAACAAATATCCCAACGAAGGATTGAATGACATGCCCGGCCAGTTCGTCGTGCCGAGCGTTCCTGGAAAAACGATGGTCAGCTTGGATCCGTAGTGCGTGTAAGGCCCGCCGCTTTGCATTCCGCCTTCTGTGGCTAAAAGGTCGGTGCAGAATTTTTTCTGCTCGGGAGTCACCGAGGCAATTTCGTCGGGGCTGAAGCTGTTGCGTCCCAACGGCGGAGGCTTCAGAGGGAAGGGTTGGGTGGGCCAACTCACTTCGCCTGGTATTTCACTAGCGGGTACGGGCCGTTCCTCCACGCCGTAGATAGGCTTGCCGTCGCGCCGATCGAGGATAAACATCAGACCGTTTTTTCCGATGATGGCGACCGCAGGAATCTTTGTCCGCCCTTGGACTACATCCATCAGCACGGGAGACGATTCCAGATCGTAGTCCCAGGTGTCATGATGAACGACCTGGAAATACCAAGCCAACTTTCCCGGTGTCGGCATTGAGCGCGACCAGCGAGTTGCCGAAGAGATTTTTCCCTTTTCGTCGGCGCCATAAAAGTCGTAGGCGGGCGATCCGAAGGGAAGAAATATCAATCCTCGTTCGAGATCGACACTCATGAAGCCCCAGACGTTGGTTCCAGAGCGGTTCTTCCAGCTATTGCCTTCCCAGGTATCGTTGCCGGTCTTCGCCGGGGTGAGGCACAGAGTGGAAACGCCACACCAGCTTCCCGGTGTGCACGTCCCAGGCTCGCGGGTCGCCGGAAGCGCCAGTGCCCGGCGACTCCTGGATCTGGCCGCCGACAATCGCCAGATCTTTGTAGATCGTGACCGGCGAGGTGACGTCAAATTGAGCGTTCGGGAAACCGTTTAACACTCCCGTCTTTATGTCCACGGCGCCGTTCACTCCGAAACCAGTGGTCGGTTTTCCAGTTTCAGCATTCAGCGAGATCAAGCGGCCGTCGCTGGTTCCGAAGAGAATCGAGGCTGGCGTTCTCGCATCTCCATGCCAATAAGCAACGCCACGTCCCGCCGGCCGGCCGTGATCCAGCTTGTAAGACCAGAATTCCTGCCCCGTCTCGGGATCCAGCGCAATGACCGTGCCGTACGGAGTCGGCATATACAGCTTTCCATTCACGACGATGGGTGTCGCCTGGGAAGAACGCCGGCCGCCGCCTCTGCCGGCCGCGCCAGCCGACAACGGCCGAGGCCCATCCTTCTTCATGTGATAGGTCCACGCACGCGAAAGGTTCTGAACGTTTTGTGTGTTGATCTGATTGAGAGGAGAAAATCTGGTGCTGGATTCGTCGTGACCGTACATCGGCCAATCGGATTGGCACCATGCCGGAACAGGAGGCAAGGTGAGCAAACAGAACGCGGCAGCGAGAATCCCAAGTCTCACGTTCGAGGCCCTTTCTTAGGTCCAGAGTGTGACGTTCGTATCCTGGACGACGTCATTTTCCCGTGTAAACGACGCGCCAAATCGAACCCGAGCCATCATCGCTCACCAGCAACGAACCGTCGGGCGCCACCGTAACTCCCACCGGTCGACCCCAGACACTGTCGTCGTCCACAACAAAGCCGGTGAGAAAGTCCTCATACTCGCCGGTCGCGTGGCCGGTCTGATGCAGAGGCACGCGGATCGACTTCGTATCCGGCGCGAGGTGACCGGTTCCATGAGCCATGTTCGGCGGCAAAAATGTCTCCCTGATATTCGGCGGGGAATTGTTTGCCGTCATAGAACGTCATCTGCAATGACGCGTTGTGCGGCTGGAGTATCACGTCCGGCGTGATGACTTTGTCCTTTCACTGCGGGATGCTTGCCGGCAAGACGCGGGTCCTGGTGGCCGCCCATGTACCACCATGGCCAGCCGTAGAAGCCGCCTTCTTGAACGTGAGTGATGTAGTCGGGGACGAGATTATTTCCCAGGCCGTCGCGTTCGTTCACCGAGCACCACAACTCGCCGGTCTTCGGATTGATGGCGATGCCGACCGGATTGCGAATGCCGGAGGCGTACACACGCAAACCGGATCCGTCGGGATTGTATTCGAGAATGGCTGCCCGATTCTTTTCGGCGGGCGAATCGTCAACATTTTCGTGCGAGCCAACGGAGACGAACATCTTCTTGCCATCCGGCGAAAACTGAACATCGCGCGACCGGTGATGGCCGCCGCTGGCAAGATCAGCCAGATGTTGCGCCGGTCCGCTGCTGGTCAGGTCGCCATTGTGATAGGGGAAGCGCACGACCGAATCCATGTTCGCGACATACACCCACTGTGGATCTGGCCCCGGCGGATAAAATGCGATCCCGAAAGGCGTGTTGAGTCCGGTGGCGAAAACCTGCACCTGCTCGGGTTTGCCGTCACTTGCGATACCGCGGAAAACCTTGATATCGCCGCCGTTGGTTTCAGCCAGAAAAATGTCGCCGTTGGGGGCGGTGCGCATCAGGCGCGGATTGTTGAGACCTGAAGCATACAGCTCAACTTTGAAACCTTCAGGCGCCTTCGGCCAGGCATTCTCAGGACGGGCGACAACCTTGGGACCCGCCGTTGCCGATTGCGTAGCGAAAGGTGCAGGAAGATCTGCGAAGCCTGATGTGACGAATCGTGCCGGGCTTCTCGAATCGGTAGTCGGTGAAAGGCGCGGTTGGCGGCGGCGCGGTTGACTCTGATCTTGCAGCCGGAGCAGGCGGCTGACTGGTGGATGCGGCCGCTGACGTTGAGCTGGTAGTTACGCCGGTGAGCGACTTCACATAGGTAACAACTTGCCAGCGTTGTTCTGCCGGCAGACCGGCCCAGGAAGGCATGCCGTTGTCTGCATCTCCGTGAGTGATGTACCAGAAGACCTCTCCGTCCGTCGCGCTCTGCGCATTTCCGTTGGTCAGCGGAGGGACGTTGCCTGAACCTTCGCCTGTGGCTCCGTGACAGCGTTGCACAGTTGCTGGTATAGATGACCCGGCCGGCCAGGAGCGCTTGCGATTGTCCCGCATACGGATTTTTTTCCTCGTCGAGCGGCCGTAGGCGCGTTGTGAAACGAAGGGTTTTCGGCTTCCGAAGTCAGCACGCTGAAACCGAGAAGGAACAACGAAACCAAAGAAACAGAATGTGCGAAACGAAGAAGTAAAGGCAGTAGTCACTGTCATTTTTGAATCTACCAGACTACGGATTATATTATATGACAATTAGACAAAGTCCTACACAACGATTGCTGACCTCTTTCGTCAATCGCGTGCGGGTACGAACTGTATGCAAACGGGCGTATCCACCGTGATCTCTTTCCCGGTTTTCGTCAGTCGACCAGTGGCGCTATCGATTTTGAAAAGTACAACATTGTTCGATAACTGATTCGCTGCAAGCAGGTAGGTGCCGGTGGGATCAATCTTGAAACTTCGCGGCATGATTCCCCCCGTAAGCGACTGCTCCACCAGGGTTAAAGTCCCATTCGAGGGATCAATCGCGAACACGCCGATGGTATCCGGCGCCCTCTCGGTCTCGCTCTTCGTCCGCCGGTTCGACTCGTAGAGAAACTTTCCGCTGGGATGGATTTCGATCTCTGCGCTGTGATTACTGCCGAAAAAATCGTGGGGCACGGTGTGGGCGCGCTGCACGCCCGTCAGCGTGCCTTTCTGACGGATCCCAGGCGTAAACGTCCACGATGCCGCTCATTTCGCTCAGCTGGTAACCGAACTTGCCCGCGGGATCGAACGTGAAATGACGTGGACCACCGCCCGGATAAACGGTTGCAAACGGAGGATCCGGCGGCGAAAGTTTTCCGGTCTTCGCATCGAAACGAAAGATGAGCACCTTGTCTAATCCGAGATCCGAGACAATGGCATAACGGTTGTCGGGCGAAACCAAAATCGAATGCGTGTGCGGCTCGTTTTGAATTGAGGGATCGACGCTGTGTCCGACGTTCTGAATGAAAGCGGTCAAGTCGCCAAGCGAGCCGTCTTCTTTGACGTGAACAACGGAAACGCTGCCGCTGCCGAAATTCGCCATCATCACGTATTTCCCGGTCTTGTCGATCGAGATGAAGCAGGTGCTGGTACCGCTGGCAGGAACGGTATTCAGAAGACGCAATTTTCCGGTCGCGGGATCAATTGCAAAAGCGCTCACGTAAGACGAATGATCGAGGGGAGGTCCCACCGAGAAGGGATCCTCGCTCACCGCGTAAAGGAATCGATGGTTGGGAGAAATGGTGAGGAATGAAGGATTGATCATCTCCGCGGCCAGTTCCGGTTCGCCGAGTTCTCCCGTGGCCGCGTGGAAGCGGCTGACGTAAATTCCCTTGCTGTTACTCTCCCCGACTCCGTACGGCTTGCTGTGATGCACATACTTGAAGCCGGTGTAAGTGCCGACGTACATGAAGTAGTCGTTGTCCTGAGCGGTCGCAGTTCGGCCGGCCAGAAACGCCAAACCGAGGGTAATAAGCGAAACAGAACGCGTATCGGATACGTCTCATGTAATTGGCCTGATCTCCTTACTGCGAGCATTAGCTGCAAACTCATCTCCTGCGCAGGGCACAAACACAATGCACACCGGCACATCGATTTTCAGATTAGTGGTCGTCGGTGACAGTCGCCCGGTCTTGGCGTCGATGCGAAACAGCAAGACGTTGCCGGTCAGTTCGTTGGCGGAAAACAGATAAGATCCCGTGGGATCAATCGCGAAATTGCGCGGCATCGTGCCACCGGGCGGCACCTGCTCGACCTCGGTCAAGGTGCCTTTCACCGGATCGATCGAGAACACGCCAATCTGTCCGGTCCCCACAGGTTTCGGCACCACGAAAGCGACGATTCGATTCATAAAGAAATTTCCCGTTGGGATGAATTGCGATTTCGGCGCTGTCGTTAGATCCGATGAAATCGGAGCCAGTGTCTTGGCATCCTGCACGTTGGTGAAAGTGCCATTGGCAGGATCCCAGGCCAGGACGGTCACGAAGCCGCTCATCTCCTTGAGCGAATATCCGAATTTTCCGGCCGCGTCGAAAACAAAATGACGCGGACCGCCGCCGGGCTCCGCCGCGACGAACGGCGGATCGTCGGGAGAGAGCGCTCCGGTCGCGGCGTCGAATCGGTAGATGAAGACCTTGTCTACTCCAAGATCGGAGACGATCGCATATCGATTGTCCGGCGAAACATCGATCGAGTGGGGATGAGCTTGCGATTGGAAGGACGGATCCCGGCCTCTTCCCGATGTGCTTCATGAAGGCAGTTTGTTCGCCGAGCGAGCCGTCATCTTTGATGCGCAACACGGTGACGCTGCTGCTGCCAAAATTTGCCATCAACACGTAATGACCGGTCTTGTCGATGGAGAGATAGCAAGTGCTCGTTCCGCCTGTCGGCAGCGTGTTCAGCAAGTGCAAGCTTGCCGGTTTTGGAATCGATTGCGAATGCGCTGACATAAGACGCGTGATCGAAATCGGGACCGAGCGAGAGAGGATCCTCAGTCGCGACATAAAGAAATCGCTGGTTCGGATGGACCGCGAGGAACGCGGGATTGACAATCTCCGCGGCCAGTTCCGGCTTGCTCAGCTCGCCTGTCGCAGGCTTGAAGCGGCTGACATAAATTCCCTTGCTATGGCTTCCGCCGGCGGGAAGACCCTCCTTCATGTAAGTGAAGCCGGTGTAAGTGCCGAAATAAACGAAATACTCACTGCGGCGGGCGCACTCCAGGCGAATGGAACGAAACAGACAACCAAGCAAGCGAGCAATACAAGATGAAGGATTTGTTTCATGAATTGATCTTCTGCATATGATGGTTCGTCGTCGCGGGACCGCTGGCTGGCCAGGCGAGAAAGGATATTCTACTGTGCGCGCGGAACGATGGCATGGGTGTAGTTGTCACCTTCGGGGAATCGCGCAAAGTAGAGAAATTTCACCGGCTTGTCGCCGGTATTGATGTTGGAGTGAATCGTGGCCGCATCCGGCGGCAGCATATAAGCCATTCCCGGCTTTTGAATGCGTAGTTCGGTTCCCATCATGACCAGACTGGTGCCGTCGATCGCGGCCCAGACTTCTTCCTGGCCCGGCCGGTGCGGATGCGGTTCGCCCAGCGTCAGCGGATTGACCGTCACAGTGATGACGCTCTGTTCAGTCGCCAGTCCGTCCGCGGGTGAGAACAGCTCTCTCACGATGTGCGCCCAATGACCGGACGCTCCGCCCACAATATAAGGATCGCCGCCGGCAGGAGTTCTCATGGCGCGCCATCGCTTCGTCCTTAACCAACATTTTGTCCTTCGGATGAAACCCGGCGGGCGTCGGCTCATTGATGACATACATGGTGAGTGGTTCGTTGCCGATGGACTTCATCACGAATTCAAGTCCGGCAGGCATCAGGACAGCGACATCTTTGTGCAGCTTCGCCGTATCGCCGCCAGCGGTGATTTCGCCCTCACCGCCGAGAACATAATAAACTTCCTGCTGACCCGTCGAGCTTCGACGGGGTCGTCCAAGCGCCACGGAGCCAGCCGGCCGTAGGCGAGGAAGTTGGCGGCACGCAGAACCGCGCCTTTCTGCGAAGGAGCGAAGTTGTCGCCGCGCATGAGAATGTCGCGCAAGCACCAGTGAGCCATGCTCGAAGCGCGGCATCGATCCTTGCCAGTCGC
The DNA here is from genome assembly GCA_963706335.1 of Terriglobia bacterium. Classification (GTDB taxonomy): domain Bacteria; phylum Acidobacteriota; class Terriglobia; order Terriglobales; family Acidobacteriaceae; genus JAIQFF01. Next base: position 197,963 of record CAVPME010000011.1, on the reverse strand, counting down.
TGATAAACAAGATCGATGCGCCGGTCTTGCGGATCTCTTTCCTTCGCATACTTGACGAACTCCGGTCCGGGATACGAATTGATTCCGTTGATCGCGTTCTTCGTGCCGCTGGAAGGCGGAGCGGTTTGCGCCGTGGCGAGCAACGGCAGCGCAAGGGCCAGTCGCCGACGCAGTCAAAAAAGCAAGCGTTGTCGCGTGACATGATAGCGGTCTCCTTGTGTCTGGTGATGCCGGCCTACGGACGAGGTTCGTGCGGATGGTAACGAGCGAAATACAGAAATTTAACCTGCGAGTCTTCGTTCTGGTTGATGTTGGTGTGCGGAGTTTTGTTGTCGGGAATGTGGTAAAACGCCATTCCGGGAGTTTGCCTGCCGCAATTGATTGCTCACGAACGCCAGGCTGGTGCCGTCCAGTGCGGTCCAGACTTCTTCGATGTCGTCGTGATCCACGACGTGCGGTTGACCCATGGTAAGCGGATCGAGCGTCACTGTCAGAACGCTCTGCAGCGTGCCCAGGCCGTCCGCTGTCACGAAGAATGTCTTTACGATGTGCGCCCAGTGACCGTCGCTCGAAGTGATAGGAAGCTTGTTCTCGTCCGCGAACCAGCATGTTGGCATTTGGCCGGAAACCCGGAGGCGTCGGTTCGTTGATCACATACATGGTCAGCGGCTCGTCTCCGGTGTTCTTTATGGTGAACTCCAGATTCGCCGGCATCAGGACCGCGATATTTCGGTAGAGATCGACGGTCTGTCCCGCTGCGGTCGCGGTACCGTGACCGGACTCGATAAAGTAAATTTCCTGCTGTCCGTCAAGACGCGTCGCCTTGGTGGAAGCCTGAGGCGCCAGAGTTGCGTATGTATGGGAGTTGACGAAACGGAGAACGGCCGCCTTTTTGAGTAGGATTGTGCGGATCGCCACGGGTGAAAATGTCGCGCTCCTCAAGCGAGCCGTGAGTTGTCGCGGGGTTGAGAATTGTGCCAGTCGCCAAAATAAAGATCGATGCGGTCGCCGGTGGTTTGCGGCAGAGCGCGAGAGACAACGCATGAAGCCAAGATTAGTGATGCGAGAATTCTTCTCCTCATCAAACTGTCTCCTTATTCGCAGCTACTCGGAAGCCTGAAGGCGTGGGACGAAACATTGACGTTAGTCCGAAATGAAATTGTCACTATATATGATAATTAGCAGGGGCCAGAAAATTTATAGTATCATAATGCCAATTGATCTTTTTGGCCGGCATGCGCGCTTTGACCGAAAAGTCAGAGATGAGAAAAGTACAATAAAGTCGCTCGCACTGAAATTGAGGAGAATTCCGCTCCCATGAAATTGATTCGATTTGGCGAGCCGGGTAAAGAAAAGCCAGGCGTGCTGTTGAAAGATGGCAGTCGCCTTGATGCCTCCGCGCTTCGGTTCGGACTACGACGAAGCATTTTTTGGCGGCGGTGGGCTCAAGCAAGCTTGATTCCTGGCTAAGCAAGAACTCGTCATCCGCCCCGCGTGTAGCGCCCTCGATTCGCTTGGGTTCCCCGATTTGCCGGCCCAGCAAGATCGTTTGCATCGGGCTCAACTATCGAGATCACGCCGCCGAGACCAAAGCCGAAGCGCCGAAAGAACCGGTCCTTTTCTTCAAGGCGACGACGTCTCTGGTCGGTCCAAACGACGATCTGGTAAGACCTCAGGAACTCAACCAAAGTGGATTGGGAAGTGGAACTGGCGGTCGTCATCGGCAAGAGAGCCTCATATGTCGCAAAGGAGAAGGCCCTCGAACACGTTGCCGGTTATGCTTTGCACAATGACTATTCCGAGAGAGCCTTTCAGTTGGAGCATGGAGGTCAGTGGGTAAAGGGAAAGAGCGCCGACACTTTTGCTCCACTGGGACCGTTCCTCGCCACGCCGGACGAGATTCCGAATGTCGGCAATCTTGCAATGTGGCTGAAAGTGAATGGGCAAGTGCGCCAGAAGAGCTCCACTTCAAACATGATTTTTGATGTGGCCACCCTGGTGTCTTACGTCAGCCAGTTCATGACGCTGCTCCCGGGCGACGTGATCAGCACCGGAACTCCTGCTGGAGTTGGCCTGGGCATGAATCCGCCGGTATATCTGAATGCTGGAGATGTGGTGGAGTTGGGAATTGAGGGTCTGGGAGAATCGCGGCAGCTAGTTACGGAATACAAATAGCATGCCCACGGATCGCTCATCAGGGCCGGGAAACGCAATTGCCGGTTCCGCTCCGAGCCATGTCCGCTGGTTCCTCATTTTTTGGCTCTTCGTTCTGAGCGCTGTCGCGTTTCTCGATCGCGTCAACATTTCAATTGCAGGCAGTTCAATTGCCAGCGAATACCACCTGACCAACGTCGAACTGGGATGGGTGTTCAGCTCCTTCCTGGCCGGGTACGCTCTCTTCCAGACGCTCGGGGGAAGGCTCGCGGACCGGATTCGGGCCACGCCGTGTTCTTGCTGGGGGAGTGGTCTGGTGGGGCGTCTTCACCGCGCTGACCGCTGCCGTTCCTCACGGCATCCAAGGCGCGTTGCTTCTTTTCGTTTCCATCCGTTTCTTGTTTGGAGCGGGCGAGGCCGTTATCTATCCGGCGTCCAACCAATTTGTCTCGCGCTGGATTCCGAGTCAGGAACGTGGCATCGCGAATGGCTTGATCTTCGCCGGAGTGGGCGCCGGGGCTGGACTCTCTCCTCCCCTGATCACCTTCATCATGCTGCACTACGGTTGGAGAGCGTCGTTCTGGGTATGCGCTCGTAATCGGTCTCGTCGTTGGCCTGGTATGGTTCATTGCCGCTCGGGACACTCCAGCAGAGCATTGCCTGCGTTTCACCGTCCGAGATGGACACTCATCCGGTCCGGTCTCTCGGCTTCGGTCGATCCGTCGAAGGGTGCGCGGGCGCAAAGCCTGATTCCCTGGAAAACTGTTTTTAAAAGCAAGGAAGTTCTGGCGATCACCATCAGCTATTTTTCCTTTGGTTATGTTGCCTGGATATTCTTCAGCTGGTTTTATACCTATCTGGCCCAGGTTCGTGGATTGAATCTGAAGGCAAGTGCGTTTTACGCCATGCTGCCATTTCTCGCGATGGCGATATGCTGCGCAGCTGGAGGCACTGTCAGCGACCGGCTTACTCGATCCCATGGTCCCCGGATCGGGCGTTGCTATCTTGCCGCTATCGTGATCGCACTGGCGGCAGTGTTCCTCGTGCTTCGGCGCCGAAGTCCACAGCGCGCGGCTCGCCAGCGTCGTGCTCGCGGGCGGTGCGGGAGCTTTGTATCTGGCACAAAGTTCTTTCTGGTCGGTGACCGCCGACCTGGCCGGTGCGTCCTCGGGATCAGTTTCCGGATTCATGAATATGGGTGCCCAGGCGGGTGGTTGGTTCACCGCATGGCTCACGCCGCTGATCGCCAGCCACTTTGGTTGGACAGCGTCATTTCTGGTGGCTGCGGCGCTTTGCCTGATGGGCGCGGCCGCCTGGTTGTTTGTTGATCCCAATCGCACTCTCGAGGCGACGCCGGCACCCGCTGGCGTTCATATGACACCTAGCACACTGATCTCGTCAGCTTCGGTTTCCGAGAACTACTAAGTCCTCGGCGGCTCCCTTTTGATGGGAAAGCCTCCACACCGCGTAATTGTTGCAAGTCGTTTTTACAACGCTTACATTTAACACCCTGAAATTTAGTGGTGGAGGATCCGGGCTCATGTTTTGGCGAAAGACCGCGTTGTGGACGGCTGGTTTCACTCTGGTTCTAACCACGAGCTTCATTCAAGCCGCCGAAACCTATGAAGTCACGCTTGAGCGCGGTGTTAAGGCCAAGATGCGTGATGGAGTCGTCCTTGCCGCAGACATCTACCAGCCCGAAGTCCGACGGAAAATTTCCCGTTCTTCTGCAGCGCACGCCATATGACAAACGCAACAGCGCGGAGTTTGCCTTCAAGGCGGCGGCGCATGGATTCGTCGTGATCGTTCAAGACGTGCGCGGGCGCTACACCTCCGAAGGCGAGTGGTACACCTTCAAGCACGAATCCAACGATGGCTACGACACGATTGAATGGGCCGCGGCTCTTCCTTACTCGAACGGCAAAGTTGGCATGTGGGGCGGTTCGTACGTGGGAGCCACGCAGATGCTCACGGCGATCGCGCACCCACCGCATCTGGCCGGCATTTGCCCGGTCGTGACCGCCAGCAATTATCACGACGGATGGACGTACCAGGGCGGAGCATTCGAGCAATGGTTCAACCAATCCTGGACTTCAGGCCTGGCGCAAGACACGCTTGAACCGAATGGTGATGAAAAATACCAATGCCGTTGCTGGGTGCCTGGAAGCTTCCACTTGCCAGCTATCCGCTGTTTAATTTTTCCGATCCATCGGCGGCGCCTATCTCCACAGCAGCGCTTGGCTCCATACTTCCTCGATTGGCTGGCTCATCCCAGCTACGACGACTACTGGAAGCAGCTGGCGATCGAAGAACATTTCGCCGACATTAACGTTCCCATTCTGCACATCGCCGCCTGGTACGACATTTTTCAGGGCGGATCGCTGCGAAACTACATCGGAATCAAGGCACATGGCGGAAGCGAAGCGGCGCGACGCGGCCAGCACCTGCTGGTGACCATCGGAGGCCACGCCGGCAGCGGGCAGGAAAATCGGCGATGTCGACTTTGGCCCTGCGGCCGCTGAGTTCGACGAAAATGACATCACTCTGAAGTGGTACCAGTATCTGTTTCAGGGCGCGCAAAATGAGTTTGCCGGCAAAGCCGGTGAAGATTTTCGTGATGGGCGCCAATCAATGGCGCGAAGAAGATGACTGGCCGCTGGCTCGCGCGCAGAGCACCAAATATTTTCTGCATTCCGCGAAGAGGCGCGAACTCGCTGCGCGGAGACGGCAGTCTTCTCCACCGCTGCGCCTCGATCGGAGCCGTCGGATCATTATGTCTATGATCCTGTCGAATCCCGCGCCAACGATCGGCGGTCCGCTGTGCTGCGACGGGCAACATCTGGCGCCGGGCCCGCGTGATCAACGTCCGGTTGAAGCTCGCGACGACGTTCTCATCTACACCACGCCGGCCTTCGCTCAGGACACCGAAGTCACCGGACCGGTCAGCCTTGAACTCTTTGCCCAATCTTCGGCGGTGGACACCGACTTTCGCGGCCAAGCTGGTGGACGTTGGAGCCGGACGGATTCGCGCAGAATCTGACGGAAGGAATCATCCGCGCCCGGTATCGCAACTCGCAGGAAAAACCTGAGCTGATGAATCCCGGGCAGATCTACAAGTTCGTGATCGATTTGTGGTCGACCAGCAACGTCTTCCTGAAAGGCCATTCGTTGCGGCTGGAAATTTCCAGCAGCAATTTCCCGCGCTTCGACCGGAACATGAATACTGGCGAAGCGCAGGCCTCAGCGCAGAAGATATGTGTCAGCGACGAACACGATCTATCACGATGCCGAGCATCCGTCGGCGCTAATTCTTCCGTTGGTAAGACGCACTGAGGCTTGATCGTAGGTGACGACCAGACTGCCGCCTCAATCCGATACCGGGATTCTGTTGACTAACTTATTCGATCACTTCAAATTTCTCCAGCGCCGATTCGTTGATCGTCAGACCCAGGCCTGGAATTTTTTCGTCGAGATCGATGAAGCCATCTTTTGCCTTGGGCTCGCCGTCGAAAATGTACCAGAACAACTCATTGCCAACTTCTACGTCAACCACAGGAAAATACTCGGCCATGGGTGAGTTCAGACTGGCCATGACGATGTGATAGTTGTGCATCTGTCCGGCGTGAGGAATTACCGGGACGGAATGTGCTTCAGCCATTGCAGCAATCTTGCGGGCCTGAGCTAATGCCGCCGACACGATTCGTATCAAACTGGATGTAGTCGAGTGCGCGGGCTTCCAGCAGATCGCGAAACCCGTAGCCGTAAACTCGTGCTCGCCACCGGCAATCGGAATGCGTCCATAGGACTTCAATTCAGCGTAACCGCGCACGTCGTCCGGGATGACGGGCTCTTCCAGCCATCTCAGATTAAATTGCTCGAGCAGAGGCAGCATTCGCTTTGCATAGTCGAGAGTCCAGCCCATGTAAGCATCGGCCATGACGTCGACGCCATCACCAACGGCTTCGCGCACCGTGCGCACCAGCGCGAGATTGCGTTGCATACCCGCGGCTCCGTCTGCTGGCCCCCAGCCAAAACGCAGCTTCATCGCCTTATAGCCTTCCTTCTTGTAACGTTTGGCTTCGGCTTCGAGTTCGCTGAATTCGACGCTATAAAGCCGGCTGGCATAAACCGGAATGCGTGGTTTGGTTCGTCCTCCGAGCAGGCGGTAAACCGGTTGCTTGGCCGACTTTCCCAAGAATATCCCACAACGCGATATCGATGGCGCTGATGGCGACCATGCCGATTCCCTTACGGCCGAACGCCATGGTTTTGCGGTACATGTTTTGCCAAAGAAATTCTGTGTCCCACGGGTCGCGGCCGATCAAGCAGAGGTTTCAGATAAAGATCGATCACTCTGTTTCGTAACCTGCGGCGCGAGAGCGGCATTGCCGATCCCGACCAGGCCATCGTCGGTGAAGATTTCGACAACCAGCCATCCATGGAAAGTAAACGTCTGCATCGAAGCCTCAGGCAGTTCGAGCAAGTCCATGGGATTGGTGCAAAAGTGAGGCGGCAACGGAACCGTCTTTTCCCGCCAGCGGACCAGCCGGGTACGAATCTCTTTAATTTTCATCGAAAAATGTGACCAGTCCAGAAATCGATTTTCGAATTCCTAAAAAATCATTGATCGGGTTCGGGCCGGATCAAGCGTTGAAGACGGGGGTCCAGACCTGCATTGAAGTTTGTTCGCGATTCGACCAGGCGTAGTAGGGAATAAATGTCAGCGCAACAGGGCGAGTACGCGTCTTGTCGTCGCCATAGCGGGAGTAGAGCGTGTGCTCCGACAAGGGTCTGTCGTAAGCGATCCCGGCGTGGCGGAGGACAACTACTCCGCCCAAAAGGTCATTCTTCCGTTCGCTTTGAAATTGCGTTTCCGCCTTCCTTCTCAGGTCCACTGCGAGATTACTTAGCGCGATTCCCTCAGGCTGGTCGAGTTCTTCCATGCAATAAACCAACGGACCACGCTGCAATGCGACGCGTCCGGTATCGTCAGCAACTCGGGGATTCGCCTGCAAGATTTGTACGGGCATTTCCATTTGCAAATGAATCACATCGCCGGACGACCACCGACGCGAGATTGGAAGATATTCCCCTGGGGTTGCCCCTGAAATCGTCTTGCCGTTCACGGCGAGTTGAGCGTGATCGGCCCATCCAGGCATTCGCAGATAAAATGTGAATTCAGAAGGCTGAGCGGGATTGACCGTGATCTCCACTCTGCCGTCCCACGGATAGTTAGTTTTCTGTGTGACTTTCAATGCTGTCCCATTTTCCAGATGCCAATCAAGTTCCGAATTGTCGTAAAGGTGAACGTAGATTCCATCGCTGCTCGTGCTGTAAAAGTATCCGGGCAAAGAAGCGAAAGTGCGTTCCAGATTCGGCGGACAGCACGTAGTGTCGTACCAGGGGTTGCGAATCTTGTTCTCCTGACGCAGGATCGAATGCCAGCGGATTGCGATAGCAGTAGAGCGTGCCATCGAGTGACATTCCGGAATTGATTCCGTTATATAGCGCGCGTTCCATCACATCAGCGAATTTGGCGTCGCCGCTGGCAGCCAGCATGCGCCAGTTCCACATCATATTTCCGATCGCGGCACAACTCTCGCCATAGGCACGATCATTGGGCAGTTCATAAGCATTTCCAAAAGCTTCTCCTTCCGATCGTGACCCGACTCCGCCAGTCACATACATCTTGGTGCTCGTCATGTCGTGCCATAGCGTATTCAGGGTTTTCCAGTAAGTGGGGTCGCCAGTTTCGAGATAGTAATCAGTTGCACCGCAACAAGCGTACATGGCGCGCACAGCATGCCCTTCCAGTTTCGTGCGTGCGGTGAAGGGAGTTCCACTGAACATGTAAATGGTGCGTTCTTCGGGCAGATGTAACCGTTCGTCACCCTGCAGAATGTAGGCGGCAAGATCGAGCTGACGATTGTCCCCGGTGAGACGGTAAAGCTCGATGAGCGCCAGTTCGATTTCAGGATGTCCCGAAACAATCGGTTGTTTGGGCGACGGTCCGTAGTTCGGCATCAAGAAATCGTTGACGAAACGGATGCCGGCGTCGAGCAGAATACGGTCCCCCGTGGCCCGGTAATACGCGATCGCGCCTTGAAGCATATGCCCGATGCAGTAAAGTTCGTGGCCCGTGGTCTGCGTCTGCGTGAGCATTCGTTTCGATTTACGGTCGTCTACGTAATAGGTATTCAGGTAACCAGATGGCTCCTGGACGGCGACAACTTCGGCGACGACTTTCTCAAGTTGTGAACGAAGTTCTGGACGGTCGCCCGACTGAAGCGTGAACGCGGCGGCTTCGGTCCACTTGTAAACATCGGAATCGGAATATACAGGCCCGCTTTGAGCCGCCGAACTCTTTCCCGCAAGGCGGCGAAAATTATTCATGCGGCCATTCGCTTCCAGGAGGTCATGCATGGTTGGAATACTTCTGTTTACATTGATCTCGCGCCGCTGTGACCAAAATCCGTTTTGGATGGTTACTGCGTGTACGGGAACATTCCGTAACCTGGCATGAGGCGAGGCAGTAAGATTCTCAAGTCCGTGGTCTTGCCAATTGGAATTCTCGAGGGAAACGGAGGCTGCTTGTTTCTCTAACGTTCCCGTGGGGGTTGCTACATGGGTAGCGCTCCCTAAAAGCCGACTTAGCGGCCAGGACACGATTGCGGCGGTTGAAGCCGCGGTGGCCACAAATTCTCTACGAGAGATTTTTCCTGCCATCGATTCCTCCGGAGAGAACTACGCTCAAGCTTAAATCGTCCTGGTCATCAGATAGCCCAACCACCATCAATGACGTGCGTCTGTCCCGTGGTGAACGCGGATTCGTCGGATGCCAAATACACTGCCAGAGCCGCAACCTCCTCCGTACGCCCCAATCGCCCCATCGGCTGCCGCGACACAAAATCAGCGCGTGCTTTTTCCACGTCACCATGAGCAGCCATTCTTTGTTCGAGTGATGGAGAGTGAACAGTTCCGGGACAAATCGCGTTACAACGTATGCCCTGGCGAATGAAGTCCGCAGCGATGGCTTTGGTCAAGCCGATGACGGCGGCTTTAGTGGTTCCGTAGACAAAACGGTTCGGCGTGCCCCGGATACTGGACGCGACTGATGACATGTTAATAATGTTCCCTTTACCCGCTTGGAGCATGGCGGGGAGGAACGCGTGGCAGGTGCGGTACATAGATTTGACGTTCAGATCAAAAGAAAAATCCCAGTCTTTCTCGCTACAGTCGAGAACCGTTCCATGATGTACATATCCCGCACAATTGAACAACACATCGATGGCGCCGAGCTCCTGCGAGATCTGATTAACGTCATGTGAATTGCGTACGTCCAGGTGTCGCACGCGAATCCCGGGACGCTCTGTACTTAACGTCTTCAATCCCGCTTCGTTAACATCGGTAGCCCAAATCGTGGCTCCTTCTTCGGCGAACGCCATCGCGGTCGCTCGCCCAATGCCTTGGGCCGCGGCGGTGAGAAACACAATTTTCCCTGCCAGTCTTCCACTCATCTTGCCCTTCCGAAAATCAATTTTCAGATGGGATTGTAATCTACGGTCGACCTATCACCGAATGGCGCGGTCACTTCAGGAGAGAGCGGGATGAATTTTATGGGCGAACCACAAGGTAAGGAAGTTAAGGACCAATGCGCGAACGATCTGCTATTTCGGAGGTGGAATCGTCACGAAAGACTTGTAAGGGTCCTCATTAACATCGTTCGCCGCGTTTCCGCGACTTTGACAACCTGTCGTGCCTGATCCGTTCTGGCCCTTCGCGGGCTGATTGGAGGATCCGTCGGGAGAGCAGATGAGTTGGCCGCCGCGGATAGAGAGTCCTCCAGTAGTTGGGGTTGATCCGATATGCAAGTTGTTCGACGGTTGGCTGGGTCGAATCTGGTTTATTCCACTCTGGCTGGTTCGAACCTGAGTCGTCAGGTGAGTCGACGTAGAGTTCTGCTGTAAGCCGAGCCGTGGCGAACGAGCGGTATTCTCCTGCACACGAACCCCCATCCTGGCTGCGCCCTGATTCAACGCGCTGCCCAGTGAAGATCCGGCTTTAACTGTCGCCGAGGACGACAAAGCGTTCGTCAACGCAGATTCCGCAGCGGCCTGGGCGTGTGCAGATAAGGGACTGAGGAGGAGGATTAAGCTTGCCGCAAGAAAGATTGACTTGTTCACGTAACACCTCCGCGAACCGATGAAAGCGTAGCTGACGTCTGTTGTTCAGTCAAATGCTAATTCCGGGGCGGTGTTTCGGCCTACTAAAGGGAAGGATTCATCTCGGGGATCATCGACTGGGACGTCGTGGTACTTTTCACAAATCGACAGCTTGTCTAGTCGAGGCATACCAAAGTCACCTATGCGGTGGTGTTCTTTTTAGAGAGAATGGCTTTGCGGTGGCGGTACGAGCTCTGGTTCTAACGGGCTGGTGGAATGAAAATGGTAAAGATATTTCAAGCAAAATCCAGTTTTGTCGTCTTGCAGGTCCTCGATCTAGTGACCACCTTGATCGCGTTTCATTTTGGGGCTTTCGAGATGAATCCGCTGGTCGCGAAACTCACCACAGTTCTGAGTCCCACAGCCGGCCTGGTCGTCAGCAAGATGATCGCGGTCCTGATCGCCTTGCGGATGCAAAAGCTACTATGGGTTGTGAACCTGTTCTACGTCGGAGTGGTTTGTTGGAATACCCTCGTCCTGTTCGCGCTTTCATACGCCCATCACTAGACAGGATTCAATCGGCTGTAAATTAGAAATTTTGCCGTCTGATATTCGGCCCGCGTAGATACTCCATCGAGCCATCTATTTATCTCTTCACCGCGCTCTTTGCCTTGCCTGACAACAGGGTCAACATGGCCTGCTGCGCCTCTCTCTTAACTTCCGACCCTTTCGACGACAAGTCCACGCCCCAAAAGCTATTCTGCGGCTGCAGACACTCGATGCCTGCCTGGAGTTCATTCGGTGCAAGCTGACGAACCCATGCGATCTGAAACTTTGCCCGCTGCGATCCACGTTGCAAACTTATGATTGTTCCAGGATGCAGCTTGGTTCGCAACGCACCCAAACGGGCGCCGCTATCGGTGATGTCCATGGTATGTGCCAGGTGACTTACTTGGTCAACGAAGACCTTGACCGGCAATACCATCTTTCTGCGTTGTGATTTTCTTTTGTCCAGCATCAGGAGGCTATTATGGTTCTTCTGAAGGTTGCGGTGAAGTTACGGCGGTAACTGGTCGCCCCGTTTGAGCATCAGTCGGAGTCCGAACTGTCCAGAACACTGCGTACTTTGCGCGCCAAAACGTCCAACAGAAAGGGTTTTAACAAAACAGGAACCTGCTCTGCAACTTCCTCGTCTCCCAGGCTGCCGTGATCGGGATAGCCCGACATGAATAGCACTTTCATTTGCGGACGCAGAGGAATCAGGCGGCGGGCCAGCTCTTTGCCTCCGATGTTGGGCATGACAATGTCGGTGATGAGGAGATCGATTGTAGTGGTTTGTTCCGCTGCAATTCGTAGGGCGTCGCTGCCATCAACCGCATGCAAGACCTTATAGCCCTTTCTCTTCAGGAATTCGCGAACTAGATCCCGGATACCTTCCTGATCCTCCACCAGCAGGACGGTTTCACTTCCGGCGGGGGCCACTGCGAGGTTTGTTCTGCCTTCGAGGGCTGGGCCTTCTTCCACCGCTTCTTTCCGATCGATGGCGGGAAGGTAGATATCGAATTCTGTTCCGTTTCCAGGTTCGCTACGTACGCAGATTACGCCGTCCATCTGTTTGACCACGCCATAAACCGTAGCCAATCCTAATCCAGTGCCTTTGCCGGGCTCCTTGGTGGTGAAAAAGGGCTCAAACATGTGGGCGAGTGTTTCGCTATTCATGCCAATGCCGGTGTCGCTTACAGCTAGGAGAACATACTCACCCGCAGGGACGCCCTCATGTTTACCGGCGTTGGCTGCAGTGACGTGTACATTCTGGGTCTCAAGAACCAGCTGTCCACCCTCGGGCATCGCGTCGCGGGCGTTGACAGAGAGATTCAGAATGATTTGTTCGATTTGCCCGGGGTCGGCTTTCACCCTGCCGATTTGGTGGCCTAGCACAACTTTCAGTTCAATATGATTTGTAATCAACCGGCGCAGCATTTTTACGACTTCAGTTACCACCGCATTTAAGTCCAGGATCTTGGTTTGAAGCACTTGTTTGCGTCCGAAAGCGAGCAACTGTTGCACTAAAGAAGCGGCTCGTGACACGGCGCTTTCGATCTCGAGTGAATCCTGATGAGCAGGCTCATGAGGAGCTAAGCGGCTGCGCAGGCGTTCGTTGTTGGCTTGGATCAGCATTAGCAGATTGTTGAAATCGTGCGCCACTCCACCGGCTAATTGACCTACCGCTTCCATTTTCTGCGAGTGACGGAGTTGGTCTTCCAACCGGCGGTGTTCGGTGATGTCATAAAGCACCCCTTGCATCAGGAGCTTTTGTCCGGCGGACCGATCCAGCATGACTGCTTCGTCGCGGATCCAGAGAATCCTTCCATCGCGTGCCAACATCCGGTATTCAGCGTGAAACAACTCGTGCGTTTGCTGGAATTGTTTCTCGGCCGCTAGAGCAATCTCGCGGTCATCCTTGTGAATGCGATTCATCCACATCATGGGATCCGCGAGCCACTCCGCGGATGTAAACCCTAAAATCGATTCAACCTGGGGGCTCACGTAGTGCCACGGTCCGTTAGCGCCCAGCTCCGCAATGTATGTAATAGCGGGCAGACGTTCTACCAGAGTGCGATACCGGTCTTCGGCGGCACGGAGCTGAAGCATCGCGCGATCGTGTTCGATGGCAATACCAGCGAGATGCGTGGCATGCGCGACAATACTCAGGTGTTCGGCCCCAGGCATTCGCGGTTCCCGATAGTAGACGGCGAAGGTACCGAGAATCGTGCCGTCCTGTCGGGCGATTGGGGTTGACCAGCACGCGCGCAGCCCGTGCACCAACGCCAGGTCCCGGTAGTTTGCCCACAGTGGATCACTGGCAATATCAGAAACTACAACCGGCTGCTTTCGATAAGCAGACGTGCCGCAAGACCCAACCGTTGGCCCGATTTTCGCGCCGTCAATTCCGTTTCGGTATTCCTCTGGGAGGCTGGGTCCAGCGCCGGTGCGCAAGGTCACATTGTCGCTGTCGAGAAGAAGGACGGAGCACAGCAGACTCGGATAGGCTTTCTCGATTTCGATACAGAGGGTACTCAAGACTTTGGAAATCGGGGCCCGCGCCATGATCATGGCGAGCACCGCGTCATCTAGCCGAGCGAGGCTCTCCAGCGAATGCTGGTCCATCGCCGGGGCTTTTGCCACTCCCGTGAACATACCCTCTCCAAAACGAGGCCTTTGTGCGAACAGGTGGAGAAGCGGGGAGAAATGCATTCTTTTCCCGGCAGACCACTTCAAGAATGATTATGGGGTACTGCAAACGGGAACGGCTACGTTACCAGAGTAATCCGGGTAAGAGCGGCCGCGAGCCTACCGGCCCCTGCCAAACAATTGGCGCCGACGTGATACAACCGCTATTGGATTAATTAGGGGAAAGAAGCAAATGTCTTCATCACGCCGTCATGCTGCCACCACCAATGACCAACCACCGGTTCCGGAGCCTTCTTTCGCTGAACGTGCCCGCACGTTGTTGTATCTCGGACGGATTGGCAGCTTGTCGACTCTCTCGCGGAAGCAGCCTGGATTTCCGTTTGGATCGGTGATGCCTTATGGCTTGGACATCCACGGGCGGCCCATCTTCCTCATCAGCACCATGGCGATGCATACACAAAATCTGCTGGCAGATCCGAGGGCTAGCCTGCTGGTGACGCAACCGGATGTGACGGGTGATCCACTGGGCGCTTCACGTGTGACGTTGGTCGGTAATGTTTCATCAGTTGTGGAATGTGATTTGGCGGATGCGCGCAAACTTTATCTCGCCCGGTACGAAAACAGCAAGTATTGGGTTGATTTCGAAGATTTTTCTTTTTACCGCATGAACGTTGTGGACGTGTATTACGTTGGTGGCTTCGGCGTGATGGGGTGGGTTACGGCTTCGGAATACGCTGGAGCTCAGCCCGATCCGCTTGCCGACCTGGCTGCCGGAATCCTCGAGCATATGAATGCGGACCACAAAGATGCTCTGGTCCTGTTAGCTGGTGTGTTTGCTGGGATTGGAGCAGAAGAAGCGTCTATGACTTCTGTCGACCGCCTGGGATTTCACGTTCGCTTGAAGACGAAGGATGGCATACGTGGAGCCCGCATCGCGTTTCTGAGAGAAGTTACAGATTCGTCACAAGCCCGGAACGTTTTGGTGGAGATGGTGCAGCACGCTCGGCAGGCGTGACGACAGCTAGAAATTGTTGGTGCACATGGGTTCACGCTATCACGGGAATGTCGCTGACCCCATCTGTGCCGAAGACTCGCCGGTAGCGTTCGATTTCCGATGGCGGCCCCAGCGCTTTCGAATAATTGTCCGAAAGCTTCACCGCCGGCCGGCCGTCGACGTCGGACACCTTGCAAATCAGGCTGATGCGGATCAAATCCACTGTTCCGCCGGCAGGATCGCAACCGCGAAAATCGTTGGTCAGAAGAGTGCCCCACCCAGCGCTGAAACGGATGCGACGCCCGGAATCCATTTTCGCCGGTCCATAAAATCTGCGGCACTTCGGAAATCGCCCGGCGCTGTGCCGCCTGCCAGAGTGCCTCCAAAGTAAGCATGCAGACCGAGTATCTGATCCACGTCCAGGGCGTCGGATGCGATAAGCAGCTTGTTCTCGAGACTCTCGGCCGCGCGTCTTCAGCCATTCGATATATTCATCGCCCGCGATGTAAGGATCCTTGCTGTCGATGCGCTGGCCGGTCCAGTCCGCGGCCCAGTCCGGGCGCGTTCTCGCAGGAACTGCGTTGTGCCGAACGTGTCCGGCAGCATGATCAACAAGCGCGCCCTCATACGTGCTCTGCCACAGTTCCAGCACGCGGTACTGCGATGCTTTCAGCGCCTCATCGTCCGGCGCAAGTGCGGCCAGCACCATGGGAATCTCGTGCGCGTTGGTGCCAATGGCTTCCAGATCGTGTTTGTGAGCGAGGAATGCGTTGGACGTTGCCGTGAAAGCTGCTGCCCAGATGTTCCGCCATCGCCTCCACCACATATTCCTGCCACAGAAAGCTGTGACGGCGTCGGGTGCCGAAGTCTGCAACCTTGAGATCGGGAACGCCACGCAGCCTGTTCGATCTTCTCCACAGCTTTGGTCTTTGCGCGCGCGTACAGAATGTCGAGTCCAAATTCGCTCAGACGTTTTAGACTCGCGCGAGTCTTCAGTTCATCGAGGATGGAGAGCGCATAGAGCTCCCACATCGTCGTATCGGTCCATAAGCCGTCGAAAGATCAGATGGAACTGCCCGTCTTTTACCGAGAGCTCGTAGTCCGACAATCGGAAATCCCGCTCCAGCCACGTCAAGAAACGCCGGCTCGAAAGATTCCGCGCTGGCCGTAGAAAGTATTGCCCGCCAGCCAGACCAGTTCCGACCTCCGAAACCGCAAGCTGCGCGACGTGCTCCATCTGCGCGGCCAGCTCTTCGATCGGAAACATATCCGCCAGGCGCACTGACGACGTCCGATTGAACAAGTGAAAATGACACGTGCGTCTTGGGATAATGCTTCCAGATGAACTGCAGCATCAGCAGCTTGTAGAAATCGGTATCGAGCAGGGACCGCGTAACCGGGTCCAGTTCCCAGTTGTGGTTGTGCGCGCGCTCGGCGAAGTTCACGATCATCAGTTACGATCCCTTTACCCAAACCTCTCTAATCCACTCTAACAGGCTGAGTAAAAACTCAGAATAGTCGACGGTAATGGAAGGCCGGATGACGCAGTGCGAGGGCTGAGCAGCTTGTAGCCTTCAACTAGCGTTCACGGATTTGAACTCCGAAAAAAGATAGCGAGCTGTGGGTGAAAACTTCACCGCAAAGCTCGCTTGATCAAAAAAACGTTCGGTTAGCGCCGGTGTCCCGAACCGCCGGAATGGGAGGGTCCGCCCCCGCCGCCAGAACTGCTGTGGCCGCCACCACCACCACCGGCTGCAGGTTGAGCCCGCATACCGCCGCCATAACCACCCCGTGACGGTCCTCCAGCTTCAGAAGCGCGTGGAGCTACGATAGGTTGCCGCATCTCTAAGGGAGGCCGGGAATAGCCCTGTGATGGATTTGGACGGATACCGCCTTGCGACGATCCGCGCATACCGTCTGGGGAGCCGCGCAGGCTGTCCGGTCCTCGGGAGAGGCCGCGAGGATCCTGCATTCCACCGCCGGACTGCGGCGTAAAGTGTCTCCAACCGCCGCCATTACTGGATTCGGAACGAACCGAACTTCCTGACTGCTGAATTCTAGATCCGGATCCAGAAAAACCTCCGGCTGAACGCGAACTCTGAACGCCGGCATGATTTTGACCCGGATTCGAGTTCGATCCGCCGAAATGTCGCCAGCCTTGGTTCTCGGTAGAACCAGCTCCTCTTTCCGAACCTTGTACGCCAGCAGAACCGACCCGGCTTTCACTATTCATGCCGGTACGAACTCCGGCGCTCGGTCTCGGAAAGCCACCCGCGGACGTTTTGCCCCGTCCGGTTTCCATTCGCAGATCCCCGACTGGAATCAGCATTGATCGCTCTTGAACTGACCATTGCGCTGGATCGACTGCTGCACCTGCGCCGCCTGCCTGTCGAACGACTGTGGTGCAGCTCCCGGACGCGACTTGTGAAAAAGCGCTGTGGTTGGCCTCCGCGCTGCAGTGCGGAGGAAGCAGCTGGACGATTGGTCACGGACAAGGCATCGCGCGTCGGAACTACCGGAAGATTTCCGGCCATCATGCGTCCGCGGTTAAAGTCTTCGCCACTCACGCCGACCGGAGCCTGGCGCCCGGTACCGAAGCGATCTGTCGGAACCGTCGAAATGCCCTGCGCACTCGCTCGTTCACCGACGGCCAGGCGCAAGTTGGAATAACCGTTCCGGCACGAAGCGGGGCAATGCCTCCAAATCCACGTCCCGGACCGTTGTGAATGTTGATGTTCGTGACGTTGACCACGTTAACCGAGTTGAAGCGCGAGCCGTAACGGCCATACCACGGATAGAAGCGGTCACACGGCCCAATCGGCAACCAGCCGACGGAACCGAATCCGAAGCCAACTCCTACGCCGCCGCCGAAACCGAAGAAGGAGACGTACGCAGGCGCCCACACCGGCCGATACCGCGGATATCCGTACGCCGGACCGGGCCACCATACCCACGAACTGTTGTAAACGAACCAGCGTCCGTAGTGATAAGGAGCCCAACCCCAGGGTTCATACGAAACCCACGTCCAGCCCCATCCCGGCTCCCAAACCCAACGTCCGCTGCGATACGGCGCCCAACCCGGCGCAACCGCAGGCGTCCACACCGGACCGTAGTCCGGCACCGTCACCCAGCGTCCGTAAGTGTCGAGATCTTCTGAACCGACGTAGTAGCGGTTGGTGTTTCTCCACGAGTGCGGCGTCGCGGATCGTGCGGTCGCGGTCGTTGTTCCACGTATCCCAGCTATCTTTCGACGGCGCTGCGTCCACCTTGTACTGAGTCTCGTTCCGCCGTGCCGCGCACGACGATCATCTGGCCCTGCTCCACCTGAGTGCTGCCCTGCGGAGTAGAAATTTCCGCCTCTCCCTTGCGGACAATTACCTGCGTCTCGCCTTCCGAATTTACTTCGACGCGATAGACTCCGTCCTTCTGCGAGGGATGAATGGCGACGTTCGCGGTGTCAATTTCAACCTCGGCTTCCGTGCCCTTGAAAACCGAATAGTCGATCAGTCCGCGCGACACTTGTACCTGGATCTGATTGCGCGTGAAGCTTGGCAATGGTGGTCAGAGTGTTGTCGCCGAGCCGCAGGATATTTGCGCCGTCCAGCTGCACTTCAGCCCGGGAGTTCACGCCGGTCGAAACCTTGTCGCTGCTCACTACCGGCTGGTTCAGCGCCGCAGCTGTCCAATCGCCGGAATCTCCGCGCTGCGTGGAAACATCTCCGTGCATCAGAGCTGATGCGCGCTACGCTGGACGAAGGTTCGGCCTTTGGCTTTCGCGCCATCTGGGGTGCTTGACTTTCCTGCTCTTGTGGATTCCCGCTCTTCTGAGCCTTGCGCGTCGCGATCGCAAACAGCGTCAGTATCAGTACTCCAAAATTACCGCCAATCGGTTTTTCATGGCCCCACCTCTCGCGGGAACAGCTCTGACAACGAGGTTCAGACGCCATAGGACAATGCAGTTGCCATGCCAAATGCGGCGCACGGAGATCCGATATAAAGTAGCTTGTTTTCAATGGTTTACACGATGCAATGGCGGGCCGGTTTTGGCGGTTCGGACATTGGTGGCCGAGTTCAACCGGAAGTGGTGGTTTTCAACCACCAGACAGACTAATCTTCGTTGCTCTTTTCCGGGTCGTCGCCGATGCCAATTTTCGAGAGCCGATAGCGCAGCGCATTGCGCGAGAGTCCCAGCATGCGCGCGGCCTGGCTCTTGTTTCCGTTGGCGCGGCGTAGAGCTTCGCGAATCATCTCGTCTTCCCACTGCTCCAGCGTCATGCCTTCAGGAAGAAAGCTGTCGGGAGAATCGGACGGCTTGCGGCGCTGCGAATCAATGTGAATGTCGCTGGCTTCGAGCACCGGTCCCGGCCGCCAGTGCCGCCGCGCGCTCCATGATGTTTTGCAGTTCGCGAACATTTCCCGGCCAGTGATAGTCCATCAGAATCTTCATCGCTTCCGGCGAAACGCCGGTGATTTTGCTGCCGGAATCCGCGGCGTGGCGTGAGAGGAAAAGATTCACCAGATCGGGAATATCTTCCTTGTGCTCGCGCAGCGGAGGAATATCGATGGGCACGACATTCAGGCGGTAGTAGAGATCCTCGCGAAACGTGCCCTCCTCGAGCGCGGCGCGCAAGTCCCGATTGGTGGCGGCCACCAGGCGCACATCGACTTTGATGGTCTGGGTGCCGCCCAGTCGTTCGAACTCGCGCTCCTGCAAAACGCGCAACAGCTTCACCTGGGTGGCCGGCGGGACATCGCCGATTTCGTCGAGGAACAGCGTTCCTTTGTCGGCCAGTTCGAATTTTCCTGGCTTGCTCCTGGTCGCGCCGGTGAATGCGCCCTTCTCGTAGCCGAACAGTTCGCTCTCCAGCAGATTCTCCGGAATCGCCGTGCTGTTGATCTTGATGAACGGCCCGGAGGCCCGCCGTGATTTCTCGTGAATGGCGCGCGCAATCAGGTCTTTGCCGACGCCGCTCTCTCCGCCCAGCAGCACGGTCGAATTGGTCGGAGCGACGCGCTCCACCGTGGCCAGAACTTCCTGCATCTTCGCGCTGCGCGCCACCACGTTGGGATGCTGATAGCGCTGCTGCAGCGCCTCGCGCAGCGAGCGGTTCTCCACCCGCAGGCGGTGCACGTCCAGTTCCTTGTGCACCACCATGCGCATTTCGTCGAGCGAAAAGGGCTTCAGGACGTAGTCGCTGGCGCCGGCTTTCATGGCTTCGACCGCGGTTTCCACCGTGCCGAACGCGGTCATGACAACCACTGGCAGAGCGGCCTGAAAGCGTTTCACCGCCGCCAGAAAATCCAGACCATTCATGCCCGGCAGCTTCAGATCGGTGAGCACCAGATCGACGGAGCCGTTCTGCAGCAGCTTCAATCCGGTTTCCGCATCTTCCGCCGACAACGTTTGGAAGCCGTCATCCGCCAGATTGAGTTCCAGGAGACGGCGCATCTTGGCTTCGTCTTCGACAATCAGAATGGTCGGCGTTCGAGGGTCGTCATCGATGGACTTCGAGCTCACTAGCTCGCGCGGCTACTTCGCTCTCTTCGGCGGGAAAGAAAATCACGAAACCGGCTCCCTTGCCATCGGCGTTTTCCAGCCGGATGGTGCCATGATGCTCATCCACAATCTTCGAAACGATCGACAGGCCCAAGCCGACACCGGTTTTCTTCGTGGTCACAAAAGGATTGAAAATCTGCTCGCGCATCTCCGCCGGAACGCCAGGCCCGGTGTCTTGCAGCCGCACCTCAACTCCATTGCGCCCGTTCGAGCGCGCAGTCGAAACCTGCACGCGAAGACTTCCCCCCTGTGGCATCCATGGCTTCGTAAGCATTCTGCACCAGATTCAGAAATACCTGCTCGCAAAGATTCTCGTCGAGAGGCACCAACGGCAAATCTTTCTGATAATCGCCGCTACCACCGACAATTCCCGCCCTTCCACTGTGCGGCAACGGAATTCAGTGCCTGATCGAGCAACTCGGTCACCTGCAGCAGACGAGTTTCGGTACGCAACGGCCGGGCAAAATCCAGAAAGCGGGTTACCAGTGCGCTGGCCCGGTTCACCTCGCTGGATATGTATCCCGCCAACTCGCTGGCCAGCGGATTGGAGTCCTCCAGCTTTTGATGCAGCATTTCCGCCGATCCCTTGATGACGCCCAGCGGATTGCGAATTTCGTGCGCCAGGCCGGCGGAAAGATGTCCCAGGGCAGCCAGCCGCTCGGAACGGCGCGCTTCCGCCTGGGCGCGTTCGAGCTCGCGATTCGTTTTGGTCAACTGCTCGGCTACCTGCTGATTTTGGCGGTCTGCCGGCGATTTTCGAGGGTGAAGCGATTCACCACCATGGCCGCGAGAAAGAAGAACAATATTCGGATCGCAAGCTGAGCCGCTCCTTGCGGAGTAAGTTCGTATTCCTGCAGCGCCGGATAGAGATAAGCGCAGTAAGCCGCCGAAGCCAGAAAGGTCCACAACAGCGTGCCCCATGCGCCGAAGTGGAGCGCCGCACGTCACGATCGGAACGTAATAAATGGGATAGTAGCTGCTGTTAATGCCGATTTCGCCGGTGTGATTGATCAGCAGCGTCGCCAGAACGATCTTGACCAGAACGACGCCTGAGGGTCCGTACGTGGGCCAGCGCGCAATCAGCTCTGCTTTCGACAAGTTGCACGACGCCGATGGCCAGCAAAGTGAGCTGCTTGTGAAGCTCTCGCAGGACCGGCGGCACCAGGGCCAACCCCAGCAGAAAGAGCAGCCACAACACATCCAGCCAGTCGATGCCTCGATGTTTTTCTTCGCTCATGCGAGAGAAAATCTCGAAACCTGAACAGCCGCGTCCTGTTTAGTCTATCGCGGAAATGTATCCGTCACGCGGCAGGCTGAAAGGTACAATGGTCTCGATTATGCGGATGATTTTGGACATCTTCGCGCAGATCTTCCGCAACCTTTGGGCGCACAAGCTGCGCTCGTTCCTGACCATGTTCGGCATCGCCTGGGGCGTGGGATCTCTGCTGCTGCTGGTCGGACTGGGCGAGGGTTTTCGGTCGGGCAACAAGCGTGAGATGGCCCAGTTCGGCAAAGACATCATGTTCATCTTTCCCGGCCGCGCCCCGGTGGTGAAGGGCAACATGAACTCGGCGCGCACGTATCTGCTTACCTATCAAGACTATGTAGACATTCGAAAAGAGGCGCCTCACGTCCGCAATGCGGCTCCCGATTCTTTCCCGCACTGACATCCACGAGGTAAGCGAATTCGCAAACGCCGGCGGCGAAATCATCGGTGCGCGAGCCGCAACTCAACGCGAGATCAGCTACCTCCCGTTACTGGAAGGACGCTGGCTGAACGAGATGGACGAGACCGCAGAGGCGCAATGTGATCGTCCTTGGCTCGGAACTGATCAAGACCCTGTTTCTTGGACGTCCCGCATTGGGCGCGACCGTCCTGCTGAACGGTTTGCGATTTCGAAGTGGTCGGCACAGTTGAAACGGGTCGGGCGCGGCGACGCAACAACATGAACATGCGCGGCTATATTCCCTTCCAGGTCATGGCCACGTATTTTCCGATCAAGGAAGAGAATCATGCCAACGCTATTTCCTATATTGAATATCAGCCGCGCGTGGTGAATGAGCACTTGCTCGCGCGAAGTGAAGTTCAACAGATCGTCGCCCGCAATCACGGTCTCGATGCCAGCGATGACAACGCCTTCGAAGGCTGGGACACGATCCAGTCATCAAAAGCCATAGGAGCGATCTTCGATGCCATGAACATGTTCCTGGGCGCGGTGGGACTGGTCACGCTGGCGCTGGGAGCGATCGGCGTCATCAACATCATGCTGGTCACTGTCAGCGAACGCACTCGTGAGATCGGATTGCGCAAGGCGCTGGGCGCGACCAACCGCAGCATTCTGTTTCAATTTTTTCTGGAGGGACTGCTTCTCACCCTCGGGAGCGGATCTGATCGGCATGGGACTGGCCGGTGGATTAATGGCACTGATGGGAACCGTGCAGGGACCGGGGGGATTCGATCCTCCGAAGCTGGTGCCGAGCTCGGCCATCCTGGCGATTGGCTGCCTGACGCTGGCCGGCGTAGTCGCGGGTCTTTATCCCGCGCGCAAAGCGGCTACGCTGCAACCTGTGGAAGCGCTGCGTCAGGAGTAGAAGTCAGGAGTTGGTTGGATGTTTCGCGACTCTGCTTCAGGAATCCTACGGCGCGATGCGGCACAACCGCCGTCGCACTGCGCTCACCATGCTCGGCATGGCCTGGGGCATCGCGACAGTCGTCATGCTGCTCGCTTACGGCGACGGTTTCGGACAAGCCTGCGCAGCCATCTTCGCGAACTTCGGCACCAAGCTGATGATTATTATCCCTGGCCGCACCTCTATGCAGGCTGGCGGTCAGAAAGCCGGGCGCCCCCGTTCGCTTTACCTTGGACGATGTTGAAGCGCTCACCACCAATCTTCCCCAGATCACCCACATCACTCCCGAAGCCAGCAAGACGCCCAGTATTCAGTACGAGACACGGAATTTTAATTTCACGGTCAGCGGTGCTTATCCCAACAACATTTCCATCCGCGCCCTTCAGGTCGAACAGGGACGCTTTTACAATCTCGAAGACCAGATACAACGCGCGCGCGTCGCGGTCATCGGTTCCGAAGCGAAGGATAAGCTCTTCTCTGGACGCAACGCGGTCGGTGAGCGAATTCGCATCGACGGCCTGAGCTTCGAGGTGATCGGCGTTCTCAGCGCGAAAATGCAGGAGGGAGACGATGACATCAACCGGGTCATCTACATTCCCTTCACCACGATGGGCGATCTGAAAGATACCCACTATCTGGACTCGATCTGGTTTAACTACGAAACTCCGGACTATCTCCGGCTCGAACAATCGGCGCGCGGCATCCTGGCCATGCAACACAAGTTCAACCAGACCGACACTCAGGCCGTTCGAATCTTTAACCTCATGGTCCAGGTACACCAGTTCGAAATCATCACTCTGGGACTGAAGATTCTGCTGGGTTTTATTGGCACGCTCACACTCGGCATTGGTGGCGTTGGCTTGATGAACATCATGCTGGTTTCGGTTTCGCAACGAACTCGAGAGATCGGCATGCAGAAAGCGCTGGGCGCCCGCAAGCGGCACATCCTGGTGCAATTCCTGGCCGAAGCTTTAACCATCACCTTCATCGGTGGATTGCTGGGAATTGTGCTGGCCTATGTAGTTGCACTTTCGGTTGGGAGGCTCACTTTATACAGCGCCTTGGCCAAAAACGGGGAGGCTGGTGACGTCAAGTTGATCATCGCCCCGGTCACGCTGATCGCTGCCACACTTATTCTTGGGGCCGTCGGGTCTGGTGAGCGGCATGGTGCCTGCCTTCAGAGCTTCCGGCCTCGACCCAATTGAGGCCTTGCGCCACGAATAGCTCGGATTCATTCATGTGATTGGCAACCGACTTGGACCGCGCCAAGTCATGGAGTCACCATCAAATCAAGTTACTCGACGGACCTTCGGCCATCTCGGACGCGTGACTAAAGTAACTGCCGCTCTGGCACACAAGGGCCATTCCTGACCCAGTGAGCGGCACCTACTATGGGCGCAGGAGAAAAACACTATGGATCGCGGGGAAATAATTCGGGATACGATCCTGCTAACTCTGGCCGAGCGCTACGAATCTGACCAAACTCAGTTTGTGACTCTACCAAGACAGACCATGGACTCGCCGCTTGCCCGCGAGGTGGTGGCTGAACTGCGGAATGAAAAGCACGTGGAGGAACAGATGCGAGGGGTAGTTCGCCTGACCTGGCGCGGTTACGAGCTCTACAAGAGCCAAACCCTTCACTGCGCCTGATTTAGCGGGCCGAAGAGCTCGACCAGAAAGCATTCGCGTTGGGGACTCCGCGCGGCTGTGCATCAGGGTATACGATGAAGCATGGCAGGAAGCGCTCTGGTAGTCGACCAGATAGAAAAGTATTTTCCGGTTCCTCAGACCGGAGTACGGGCGTTTCTCAATCCTTTCTGCGCCTCTCACCCATCCCGCCTTGCTGGGAGTTTCCTTTCAGGTTGGAGCTGGCGAAATCGCCGGGCTGATCGGTGCCAACGGCTCCGGCAAATCAACCCTGTTGCGCATTCTGGCGACCCTGCTGGTGCCGACGAGCGGTCACGCCAGCGTGGCCGGCTACGACGTGGAGCGGCAAGCATCCCAGGTACGCGCAGCAGCTTGGTTTCCACTCCGCGACCGACGGCGGATTCTACAGCCGGCTGACCGCCCGCGAAAACCTGAATTTCTTCGCCGCCATGAACAATCTGTTCGATGCTGAAGCAGCCAGCGTCTCGACGAACTGACCGAACTGATGGGCATGGGTGCTTTTCTCGATAGCCAGGTGCGAACACTTTCCACCGGACAAGTACATCGCCTCGGGCTTGGCGCGCGCCATGATTCACCGGCCCAGCGTACTGCTGCTGGATGAACCGACGCGCAGTCTGGATCCGCATGGCCGCGGCCGAATTCAGGCGCTTTCTGAAATCTCAACTGGTAGACCGTCATGGGACCACAGTTCTGTTCGCCTCCCACACCCTGGCCGAAGTCGAACAACTCGCGGATCGAGTCATCCTGCTCGACAAGGGACGACTGACTGCGCGTGCGATTCTCCGCAAGGTCTGCGTGAAGTAACCGGCTCCTCCAGCTCTGGAAGTGGCGCTCGAACGGCTGACTCCGCCCGGCGTTCACGCCGAGGTGGCGTCATGAATCGGCCAACGTTTCGTGCTGCATAGCGCCCTTCCGATAGTCTGCGCAAGGTCGTGGCATTTTTCAGGCGTGATGTGGCGATTGCGCGCAGCTACCGGATGGCTTTCGCTCCTCGAAATTCTGGAAGCTTTTTTTGGAGTTGCGACCTTTTACTATCTTTCACGATTTGTTTCCAACGACGAACTTGCCCGTGCTCTTCCCGCAGAAAGCGACTACTTCGCCTTCGCGTCTGGTTGGCTTCGCTTTCTTCGACTATCTCACCGTTTCGCTGAGCGCTTTCGATAACAGCATCGTGGAAGCGCAGCAGAACGGCACCCTCGAGGCAATGCTTGTGACCGAAACACCGCTGACCATGATTCTTGTTGCGTCGGCGGCGTATCCGTTCGTGCTTGCTCGCCCTGCGGACCGTGATCTACCTGGCGTGGGGAGTGCTGCTCTTTCATTTTCCCATTCGGCGAAGCCAACTGGCTCGGTGCGGTGATTATTCTCGCTGGCTTCGATCCTGGCCTTTGCCGGGCTTGGGCATTATTTCCACCAGCTACCTGTTGCTGTTCAAACGAGGGAACCCTGCCCGCTGGCTGATCGTCGGCGCCTCCAGTCTGCTTGGGCGGAATCATGTATCCGGTCTCTGTATTACCCGTTCCGCTGCAGTGGATCGCGAGGCTGATCCCGGTGACCTACTCGCTCGCGGGAATGCGACAGGCGCTGCTTGACCGGCGCAAGTTTTGCGCAACTGTGGCCATCGGTGCGTGCCCTGCTCCTTTTCGCAGCGATCCTGCTACCGCTTTCGAGCTTGATTTTTCGCTGGGCCTTGCGACGCACCAAAATTACAGGCACTCTCACCCACATGTAGGCGCAGC
This sequence comes from Terriglobia bacterium, assembly GCA_963706335.1. Taxonomy (GTDB): domain Bacteria; phylum Acidobacteriota; class Terriglobia; order Terriglobales; family Acidobacteriaceae; genus JAIQFF01. The sequence goes on along the minus strand of CAVPME010000011.1, from coordinate 171,866 downwards.
GACTCAGTCTCCGTGCGGTGGTACGGGAAGTCCAGCCCACGCGTTTACCAGTCCAAGAGTTTCGCGCACCACGGCAAAAACGTCGCGCGTGTTTCGCCACCAATGATCGGCATCGAACGGATCGTCATGGGCGGCATGAACCATCATCGTAGAATTCCGGTCTGCCAATGCTTTCCACAAGGCTTTGACTCGCCGCGTGTGTTGCGGAGAAGTAACGATGATGACTCTGCTCTTTCCGGTTCGCCGCACCTCCCGCGCCGCCTCTTCGACTTCCTCTTCAGTATTGATGACGATAGCTGGAAGAATATGAACGGCGGATTCGGGAACGCCTTCATGAATCAGAATTTCGCGGTTGTACTCCTCCTCGCCGACGAAGTGGATACCCAGTTTTTCCAGTCTTGGCGACGGGGCTGTCCGGCCGGCTCACCCACACCTCGGACGCGTAGCCCATGGCATAGACCTTTCCAGCCTCTTCGGCACGATAGGGTAGGCCGCCACTCAAAACAAAAATTAGCATCGGCCTGCGAAAGAGGATCGTCGACAGTAAGCCATCGGCCGGCATGACGAAATCCCAATACCCACGGCGAGCATAACAAGAATCGACAAAGCCGATCAGGCTGAACTTCGTGCGTTTCAACGATTGAGCCTCATGAGTTTTTCGGTTTCGACGTAGGATCAGAAATCAAAACAATCGCACGGAAACAAAGAATCATACTCTTGAAATCCTGTAGTGTAGCTGGTTTGACAAGTTACAAGGTTTGGCCAGTTGACCCCGGCGGAAGCCAGTTTGTGAAATTCCGTCATCTCCCTTAGTCTTTCCGTTTGCATCAACGGAACAAAATGCGAAATGCCGACAGCAAAGACCGGTCTCACGGGTGGATGGCCAGCGTACTGATCGATATACATTTTTGGGTTCCATTTGCGGTTTTGATTGGCGGCTTGCTTCTTTTGAAATTCATTCACTGAGAGAGAAATCGACGAAACGTGCAATCTGTGGCGGAGACCGAGAGAAAATCGTCCGAAAATGCTTCGCGTTCGCGGAAGCTGCAACTCTTGGGAATTCTTTGTGGCCTCACGGCAGGCGCCTGGCTTGGCGCGGCGGAAGCCCCGACAAAACTGGTTTCGGTTGGCTTGTCGCCCATCGTCATTTCGCTGGTCATGGTGCTGGGCGTTTTTCTTGCACGCTGGAGCTTGCCGGCTCTAATCCTGGGGACATCCTCCATCCGCGCCGATCTTCGGCGGGCGCCTCATCTCATCATTTGGGCTCTCCTGGCCGGTTGTATGTGGGCGGTGGCGAACACGATGACGATTTTCGCCATTCGCGATATCGGCTTAAGCATTGCATTCCCGTTGTGGAATTCAAATAGTCTGTTGGGAATATTGTGGGGATTTCTTTTCTTTGGCGAATTGCGCCAGGCAGGCTGGCGCCGCTGGACGGGTGTGCTGGGTGGGGCCGTGGTCATGTGCGTAGGTGCGGCATTGTTGGCCGTCGCATCTTCAACCCAGGCGCCGGCGGCGCACTCCACTGCGTGGCGTTTGGGCAGCTCTGGGCGCAGGTGTTCTTTGGGGCACGATGTATGTCCCGTATCGCAAAGCCTATTTGTCGGGTATGAATCCGCTTTCCTTCGTTACGTTCTTCACCTTCGGGGAACTTGGCATGATGAGTGCCCTCGCAATCGGCTATCTTGGGCTGAATCCCCTTTGGCAGGAATTGATACGTGCGCGAGACGTACTTTTCTGGCTGATGCTGGGAGGTTTTATCTGGGTGATCGGCGATGTTTTTCAGCAGTATGCCGCGAAATATTCGGGAATCAGCCGTGGCATCCCTCTTTCGAATACCAACCAACTTTGGGGACTGCTATGGGGTGTCTTAGTTTTCGGCGAACTGCACGGCAGTAGTGCTACAACCTACACTCAGGTGATAGGAGGTTCCCTCCTGATGATGTTTGGAGTCGGGGCCATCGCATTGTCCTCCGCAGCAGGCAAAGAGCAACGGCAATGGCAGGAGGCCGCACGCCGGGAATCTCTGCGATACGATATCGCACTTGATTTTGTTGAAGCGCGTATGCAGGGAATGCACCTGACCGGGGAAACCAAGCTGCCGCACACTCGTTGGGACTGGGTACTGGTGATTATCGCCACAACTGTTTTCGTAACGTTCGCTCTTATGGCGCGCGCTCCCTTAATGGCTTTTCACTGGGTCCCGGCTATTTTCCTCGTCGCGGCAACGTTAGCGCTTCTGCTCACATGCGGGATTGCCCTGTGGCGGACTACCCACTTCAACTGAATCGTGACGACATCCTCCCAGGTTGACGTAGTCGGCGTCGGGCTCAACGCTACCGACACTCTAATTCTTCTGCCCCATCATCCCACGCTAGGATCCAAGGTCGAATTCCGTTCGGCCGACGTGCTGCCCGGCGGCCAGGTGGCTACTGCAGTGGCCGCTTGCCAGCGGTGGGGACTTCGAACCCGTTATGTTGGCAAAGTGGGAGATGACAACGCCGCCATGATCCATCGCGCGGAATTTGAAAAGCTCGGCGTCGAGGCTCATCTAATTACCGCGGCTGGCTCCGCCAGCCAGCAAGCGGTCATTCTGGTGGATGACACTGGAGAGCGCACCGTCTTATGGAAACGCGATAGTCGCCTTACGCTTCAGCCGGAAGAACTGCGTCGAGAATGGATTTCTGACTCTCGCGCACTGCATGTAGATGGGCATGATACCTCTGCTGCGGTTACCGCGGCTGGCTGGGCTCGGGAAGCCGGCGTCCCCGTCATTGCGGATCTCGACGACGTTTATCCAGGTATCGAAACGCTTCTGTACCTCGTCGATTACCTGATTACGAGCCGGGACATTCCTGGGAGAATAACGGGCGAGCCCGACTTGCGGCGATCCTTGCCGGCACTCTGCGAACGCTTTGGGAGTCGGTTAGCTGCCGCAACTCTGGGACAAGAAGGAGTTTTAGCGTGGGATGGATCGCGCTTCCATTACGCACCCGCTTTTCAGGTAAAGCCTGTCGACACGACCGGCGCGGGCGACATTTTTCACGCGGGATTTATCTATGGACTCCTGCAGGGCTGGCCCTTGCGCGTCCAGTTAGACTTCGCATGTTCCGCTGCCGCCCTGAACTGTACGGGCCTTGGGGCCAGGGGCAGCATTCAGCCGGTTGAGAATATAGAACAGCTTATCGCGAAAGGCGCCCGCCACCTTTCGATTTTCAAAGATTTGCGCTAGCTGTGCGCCTCGCCTTATTGCACCAAAATCTTGTCCTTAAAATCCTGCGTGGCCTGACTGACGTTTTCTGGCTTGCCGAGATCGCGCCAATAATATTCATCGGCGCGGAAGCCAGCTATTTTTTCGCCCTGGCCAGCCAGACGCAGGTAAGTGTGAATGATGGAAAAGATTCCCTCCTCGGTCATCTTCGTAAGCAATCGCGGTGATATAACGTGGATCCCGGCAAACGCCAGCGCGTAAGGTTCCGCGCAAACACGAACCAGTTCAAATTTCCCCTGACGTCCCGCGCGGCGGCCGCAAAGCTGATCCTCTTGATCAAACAACAGGTATCGGGAAGTCTCACGGTCCTGAACCGCCAGCGTTGCCAGAGCCCGGTTTTTGATATGGGATTGCAGAACGCGCTCGAGATCAATCGTGCTGATGACATCCACGTTGTGCAAAATAAAAGGCTCGTCGGAATTTGACTTGTCGGCAAAGAAATAGGCAGCATTTTTTAAACCGCCGCCGGTATCGAGCAATACTGGTTCTTGCGAAATCGCGATCCGCATGCCGAAATTGTCCTTTGCTTTTAGATATTGCAGGATCAGGTCAGAGAAGTGATGGACGTTGATGACGACATCTTGAATCCCGAAACTGCGTAGCCGGGTGAGGGTAATCTCCAGCATGGTCCGTCCGGCAACTTCCACCAAGGCCTTGGGGCGGTCTGCAGTGAGCGGCCGCAAGCGGGTTCCCAAACCCGCCGCCAGAACCATGGCCTTCATCGGCCTAGTTTCTCCTGGGCAAGGTGCCGCACCGCTACTTCGAGACCGTTTCTACCACGCAAACGCTTGGCCAACTGTTCCGCAAAGTACACCGACCGATGTTGTCCACCAGTGCATCCGAAAGACACCATCAGATTTTTAAAGCTGCGCCGCTGATATTCACTAATACTGGCGTCCACCAGCGACATTACGCTGGCCAGAAACTGATGAACGCTTTCCTGCTGGTTGAGATAGTCAATCACCGGAGCGTCTTTCCCTGTGAGGTTTTTGTACTGTTCTTCGCGTCCCGGATTTGGAATGCTGCGCGCATCGAACACGAATCCGCCGCCGTTGCCGCTCTCGTCTTTCGGAAGGCCCTGGTGAAATGAAAAGCTAAAGATCCGCACTTTCAGGGTTTCTGCCTGCGCGGCGACGCTTTGCAGTTTTTCCGATCCAACCATGCTGGTGAATGCTTCCATCAGCGTGGGCAACTCTATCGGAAGCGCGGCATTGTGCAACAACCAGCGCACGTTGTTCAGCGCATAAGGCACGCTTTGCAAGAAATGCGCCTTGCGCTCGTAGAATCCGCGAAAGCCATACGCGCCCAGAGCCTGCATGATCCGGATGTAAACATAGGCGTAGTAGTACTGCATGAAAGCTTTACGGTCCAGGTCGATGAAGCCGGAAAGACTGTCGAGATAACGACTCAGCAATTGCTGGCGAAGTTCGGGCGGCAGAGCAGCTTTGGCGTCAAAGAGAAGGGAAGCGACATCATATTGCAGAGCCCCCTTGCGCCCCCCTTGATAGTCGACAAAAAATGGCTGGCCTTCTCGCAACATGATGTTGCGTGACTGGTAGTCGCGATACATAAAATAGTCGCGACCAGCGCTTAGCAGGAACTTCGTCAAGCGGCTGAAATCATCTTCCAGCGCCTGTTCGTTAAACGGAATGCCCGCAAGCCGGAGAAAGTAATATTTGAAATAGTTCAAGTCCCAGGCGATCGACTGTCGGTCGAAGCTGCCGCGCGGGTAACACTTCTTGTAGTTCAAGTCGCGTCCTGCCTCGACCTGAAAACGAGGCAAGATGTCTACTACCTTGCGGTAAGCTTCAATGACTGGAGCGGAAATGTCCGATCCGTCACGGTTGTCAGACAGAAGCTCGAACAGCGTTGTGTCCCCAAGATCCTCCTCGATGTAGGCGCCCTGGCTCAAATCCTCAGCGTAAATCTCGGGTACCGGCAAGCCGTGATTGCGAAAATGTCGGGAGAATTCTACGAACGCAGTGTTTTCTTCGCGAACGCCATGCAGAATTCCGATCACACTGATTTTTTCGCTGCACAGCCGTATGATGCTGCGCCCCGAACCCCCGAGTTCGCCCTGCAATGGCTGCACGCGTTCGACGGGCGAATGAAAATGTTGCTCAAAAAGTCTTTTGAGGACGTCCATGAATGAGGATTTTCAGCAGTTCAAGTTTGGCCAATGCTTGGCCGTCGAACAGAATACACGTCCTTACCGTGCTGGGGCCGCTCGGGGCGGAATTTCAGCATAGCCCGGTGTTACCTGGGCGAGATTGTTGTCCACGGAAGCATTGACCTCGCGCATGGCCCAACGGATCCCTCCGGCCAAAAGGTTCAGGAAAAATGTGTTCGACCAGTTTTCCGGACGGTCGCCTATCGCCGTAAAAAATACCCGTCCTTTGCCATCCATTCGCGCCCAGGTTGCGGGATAAGGAGGCCGCTGGTAAGGCTCACCCTTCAATCCCTCGGTATCAAGTGTAAGGATGACGTGGAGATCCGGCATGAAATCCTTTAGTGAATACCATTCGTCAATAAGTTTGACCGGAGACTTCACACCCTCCAGACCTGGAAATTTCGCGTCATTGACGATAAGGTTCGCTTGCTGCAGCCGGGGAGTGTGTCCGTGGATGATGAACTCTCCCCCCAGCATTCGCAGGTAAGGATCCGATTGTTCTCCGTGAGCGACGTAGCGGTTTGAGTTATCTTCCGGGTCGGGCTTGGTATGAAAGGTATCGCTGGCAGAGTGGACTCCGACAAAACCGAGTCCGCCATACACGGCGTCCAGCAATGCTTTCTTGCCCTCAGGCGACATCGGCGGATTTTTGTCTGTGCCCTGCGTCGTTAGATCCCCGGTAGTAAAAAAGAGCAGCGCCGCGTGATTCTTGAACTCTTTAGAATCGAAGATTCGCCCGTCTTTGGAAGTCGTCACCTCGAATCCATGTTCCTCTCCAAGGGTTTTGACCGCCGCATCCACAATGCTCGGACGCCCGTCGATTTCCTTGACTACGGTGTGCTCGAAGCCTGAGGACTTGGTGAAAACCAGTAGTGACTTCTTCTTCGCGCCCAAAACAGACTTGGGCAAGGTAAGCGTAGCGGCGGCTATCGCGCTGGCACCCAGGAACCGGCGGCGGCTGACAAACTCTTTCATGTTAGGTCCTTTCAGCTTGCCTTAATATTCGACGATCTAAACTCTTTAACGCCTAAGCAATCGATCCTAACGCACCTGTGGAATGTCGCACAAAATTTCATGCGTAAGCGAAGAAGCCATGTTTTCCAATGCGATACCGATGGCTAATGGAATCACGGGTGTGAAACCAGCGTGCCCAATCGGTCGAATTTGTGATTCTTGCAACTGGGGTGGCATTCGACGGTTAGCCTGCATCCAACTTGTTGGGCGAGGGGTCACCTATGCCAATGATGGAACTAAAGAACATCGTCAGGTTCAAGCGGTCGGCCCTGCTTTGCGTGCTGTCTATGGTCGCGATCGGGTGCTCTGGCAGGCGCAACAATGCGGATGTCACCTCTGACGTGCAGAGTCGTCTCCGCTCCGACGCGCGAATGCAGATGGCAAGAGTCCAGGTTATGGCCACTGCCGGCGTAGTCACTCTTTCTGGTTACGTCGCCAGCGTCGAACAGCGTATGGCCACTGTTCAGGATGCTTCGCAGGTCAGGGGCGTCAGAGTCGTGATCGATAACCTGCGGATCATTCGTCCTAACGTAGCTGCTCCGGTCATTGAGAGCGTTGCCCCAACGCATCAGAAGCCCTCCCCGTTTGTGCCTCGACTGGCGGATTCAAGAGCGAGAGGTCATGAGGATGAAGCAGTTTCTGATTCCGCCAAATCCGGTGCGATCATCTTGTCTTCAAATGATCGCCTACCAGGCAATCAAACGACCGACATTCATTCTTTACCCTCTACGACCGTCAGTTCTCCTACGAATACCGAATCGTCCGATAAACCGGGCGTGAACTCGCAACAGACCCTCCCGAGTGGGAGCCTCTCACCCGTGATGGTGCCGGCAAGCAATATTCCACCCGTTCAGTCTGCGGTTGAGCGAACTCCTCTCGCAGCACCCGAACAAATCACAGTGCCCGATGGTACCGAGTTGGTGGTGAGACTGACCGAATCCCTGAGCACGGACCTAAACGAAAAGGGAGACACATTTCTGGCCAGCCTGTCGTCCCCGGTCATGGTAGGCGACCGGGTGGTTATCCCGGCGGAGTCGGGTGTGGAAGGAAAAGTGATCGAGGTGCAAAGCGCGGGGCGCTTCAGCGGAAGGCCGAGGCTTGCCGTTGAGATGACTCGGCTCACCTACAACGGGAAGACCTACGACTTGCACAGCAATCAATATTCAAAGCAAGGTGCCTCGCGGGATATACGTTCGATAGCAGCGATCGGCGGGGGCGCCGGCGTGGGGGCCATTATCGGCGGCATCCTGGGCGGAGGCCGGGGCGCGGCTATCGGATCGATAATCGGTGCCGGAACAGGGACTGGTTCCCAGGTCGCCACCAAGCCTGCTCCGCTTAAGCTTCCGGCTGAAACGGTGCTCAATTTCCGCCTTCAAGCTCCACTTACGGTGCAACCATCATCCAGTTTGGAGCGAACGCAGCGCGCGAGGGCGGGCTCTTCCCCTGACCCATTTTCATCCGATGCTGACCGCCCGGTGCTGAAGCGGCGTCCGGGCAGCCCGCCGCCGGAGACCGATGCGTCTGAATCGTCGCCGCAATCCACAAGTAACTAGCTTCGAGTGCATTCACCTAACGGTTAGTGAACGTGCATTTCCTTTCGCAGTTGCAACGGAGATTCCGTCACATGCTTTCGCTGGAAAATGTATTTTGGAGTTGGAACCCGTTCGGGATGCAACACCACCCGTTGCACGCCTGCGACCGGACCTTGCACCTGCACCCAACTCGCAAGTGACGGAGTTCCGGCGGAATTTACAATGAACAACATGTAATATCCCGGCGGGGCAATGTTCGAATTCGGTGGTCCGGTCACGTTGAGAGATCCGGACGCCTTCGTGAATGACAATCCAACGTACCGTTGATCCATATCGAACGAGTGGGTGTTGGAACCTGCTTTCATTAGCACTACCGAATTGATATCCGTGTTTGCCGTTTGAATTGTGAACGGCGCGCCGTAGCTGACCGATGCCGGAGCGGTGGTGACGGCTGGTCGCGTAGCAGGGCTGCCGTCGGCATTGAACATGTATGACGGCGTGTAGATCTCAATATGCGGCTCAAACGCTGGCGGAGCAGGGCCCTGATCGGGATTCCCTCCCGCGAGAACTACAGTGCCATCGGGCAGAAGTAACTGCGTGTTGTGATACAGCCTGGGAAAAACGTTCGACCCCGCGGAGGAGAATGTGTTCGTCGCGGGATCATAGATCTCTGCCTTCAGGCTCGCAGTGGCTGCGTTTTCGTCCTCGGCCGATCCGGAATCCACTAGCACTTTGCCGTTCGGCAGGATCGTGGCTTGCATTTCGACACGCGCCTGGACCATCTTCGGCCCCTGCTTCCAACATGGGGCGTACCCGTCGGTGTTTAAGCAAAGAGTCTGTCCCGCATCGCTGAAATCCATGATTTCCGTGGTGTTGGTCGCGGGATTGTCGCCGCCCATGATGATTACTTTGGCGTCGTAATTATTCTGCGGGGTAAGCGGTAAGAGTACGGAGGTCCCGTAGGTCCGTTCTCCGTTGGGATCGCTTCCGGGGTAGATTGTCCACGCTGCCAGTACCCACGTTTGAGTCGTCGGGTCGAAATCTAACGCGCTGGAAGACGGCGCGGAGTAAAGTACGTGTCCTGTGGGCAACAAATGCATGCGCGGATATAACGGGAACTGAAATCCGGGGAAGTCCGAAATATTGGGTTGTCCCGCAATCTCAGCACTCCAGCTTGTTCCGTCCCAAATCTCGCTGGTGTTGTTATTGGCGCCATCGGTGTCGTTCAATCCGCTCGTGGTCATCATGCGGCCGTCGCCCAACTCAGTAACGGTCGGATACCAGCGGCCGTGTGCGACCGACGGCGCATTAACAAATGTTTCGCTCGAAGGATCGAAGATAGAAGTATTCGTCAGGCCCGTGAACGGGATGTCCTGAGTTTGTCCAACGACACCTAGCTGACCGTAGGCTTTCGTTCCGCCATTAATAAAAACTCGACCATCCTGCATGATCGACATCCCATTGCAGAACATGTCCCAGCCGGTCGGCAGGGTTGTAATGTTCCCCGTCTGTAAATCAAACAGCGCTGCGCCCTGACTGTAGGTGGGTCCTTGGGGGCAACCGGCTACCGCAGGCGGACAGTTGGCCGACCCGGTAACAACCAGAATTTTATTCGTATGCAACAGCGCCGCGTGAATAGGATTCACCGGCATCAACTGCGACATTGTGGTCCATTTCCCGTTGGGCTGGGGAGTGAAATTGGTTTGCGGGTTTGGTGAAGGCTGGATCGAGCTTGTGCCGCCACCGCCGCAACCCGATAGGAGGACGCCGTAAGCCAGAACTGTTGCAATGAACAGGGATCTACGCACGTCCCCAATGTAGTGGGCGGTCGGGCGGTCGACAAATTACCACGGTGAAGTACTAAGGTCACTGCCTTGGGGCACAGGGTATTCGCGGGGTTGGACACAAGAGACAAGCGATAGGCGGAACTGTATATTAACGATCCTATGCGGAGATCCCTGTTGGTTTTGTTCTGCTTGCTGACGGTTGCATCCGCGGAGAAAAGCTCCGCACCGCAACTGATCGATCTGGCGCACTCCCACAGCCGCGGCCTGCGCGCCGCCATTACCGCCACGTTTGACGCCAAAGATCTAGCCGAAGGAACGGCCTGGTCTGGGCGGGAAGCTGACTTCTTTTTCGTCCTGGAAACTTCGTCCCAGCCATCGCTGGTCATTGACGGCGCTTCCGGACCTCCGCTGCAACGTCTGATGGGTTCGGACTTTTGGTATGTTTCCGCGCACATTGAACCGGTTGGCCATCTGCACTCCTATCACTATTTGATCAACGGTCAAAAATTTGGTGGACGGCTTGACTTACCGGCGTTCGCGCCGCTGTCGTACCTGCAGCCTGGAGTTCCATCCGGGACGCTATCGGGCAAGCTCACTTACACCAGCAAAATCTACGACGGAATGAAGAGTGAATATTGGACCTATGTTCCTGCTCAATACGACCCAAAAGTTCCGGCTGCGCTCATGGTTTTTCAAGACGGTGGCGGATACATCGAGCGGAATGGCAATAACCCGGCGCTAAACGTTATCGACAACCTGATTGCGCAGAAAAAGATTCCGGTAATTATTTGTGTGTTCATCAATCCTGGCGACATCAGTGAATCGCCGGGAACGCCCACCTACAATTTCGTAAAGTCCTACTCTGACAAGTGGAGCCGCACTCTCAAAGATTCCATGCGGAGCACTCTGTATGACACGGTGAGCGACCGTTATGTGCGATTTCTGCACGAAGAGGTTTTGACCCAAGTTGAGGCGAGATACAACATTCGCAAAGATGCATACAGCCGTGCGATTACAGGCTTGTCATCCGGCGGAATCTGTTCCTTCAACGCAGCCTGGCAAATGCCCGACCAGTTCAGCCGGGTTATCTCCTGGATCGGGAGCTTTGAGAGCATTCAATGGAAGGAAGATCCGGAAATTTCGGATGGCGGGCAAGACTATCCGGAGAAGATCCTGCGTGAATCGAAACGTAACATTCGCGTGTGGCTGCAGGACGGTGCTGAAGATGTGGAGAACGAGCGTTACGGCAGTTGGCCTCTGTCTAATCTCCGCATGGCCAATGCTCTGAAGTTGAAGGGTTATGACTTTCATTTCAGTTTTGGCAAAGGCACCCACAATTCTGGCCAGGGAGCAGCCGAATTTCCAGAAGAAATGATCTGGCTCTGGAGAGATTACGACCTCGGGCAAAGTGCCCAAACGTTTGAGATGGAGCCCTCTGAGAAAGCCAAGCCGCTATTCCGGGTGTCACTTATAAGTCGCGATACCGAATGAGTAGGGACCGCGAACCGGAACGGCTTGGGTAGAGTTCCTGGATTTTGCCGGCGGGTTGCATCACCTTCCTGCCCATCGTACTCTTCTCCCCATTACTCGAAGTATTTGCGGGGCCTGCTGTGCGCGACGTAATTTATTGATAGAGGTGTAAATGTCCGCGACCCACGAGTGGCTTCTCCTCCTGATTCTTCTGACAATGATGGCGGTCTTGCTTTGGTTACTCCATCGCACGAAAGTGGGTGTGGTGGTACGGGAGAGGATTGCCGACCGTCCTCGGCGCAGGCTCTTCGTGGCTTCCGTAAGTTTTTTTCTGACCTTTGCGACAGTCCGCGGTATGGTGTTTGCGATAACTCACAACATTCCACCTTTTCATTACGTAATAGTCGAGGGGCGCCACATCCATCATCTCGTTTTTGGCATAGTGATTCTGTTGTTGGTGGGTTATGCGTGGCTTTGTGAAGTGGGAAATGGCGGCGACTCCTCGTCAATCCTCGCCAGCCGTGCCCTGTCGTTGTTTTACGGGCTAGGCGCGGCTTTGACCTTAGATGAATTTGCTCTATGGCTCAACTTAAAGGATGTTTACTTTGTTCGAGAAGGGCGTTCCAGCATCGACGCCGTGATTCTTTTTGGATCGCTGCTTGCGATCAGCGCGTGGGGTGCGCCGCTGTTCGCTGATCGTTCGGCTGGGGATGTTACAGGCAAGCGATAGAAACGATTCGCGACCGCCATCGTTCGTTGGATAGGGAACACAGTAGTAGAGTGATCATTCTATGTGCTGTTAATCTGTGGGACGGTTCACTAACACATCAGCCTGGAGGTGAGCGTGCAAGTTGTGGCAGGGGTCGACCTTGGCGGAACTGCTATCAACTATACCTTGGTGGATAGCCAGGAGCAGTTTCTCATTGAAGGTCTATGCGAGCACCCGGCGCTCTCCAAACAGGGGCCCGAGGTGTGTCTAAAACAGATTGAAGACGGTCTCAGGATCGCCGCCGAGAGGGCGAAGATTTCTTTTGCAGACATCGTTGTCGTCGGCCTCGATACCCCCGGTCCTGCGAGCGCTGCCGGATTACTCAGCGCAAAGGGATCTACAAATTTCGTCCATCCTGATTGGAGCGGATTCGATATCCGGGAAGCGTTAGCCAAACGGCTGGGGAAGCCTGTTACTTATTTGAACGATGGCAACGCCGGTGCGCTTTGGGGACACTTCACCCTCTTCGGCGCGAATAGCCGAGAGACAACGATCTCGGTGGTGATCGGAACCGGTCTTGGTGGCGGCATCATTATCGACGGCAATGTTGTGAAGGGCAAAATGGGATTCGGGGGAGAGTTGGGACATGTGTTGATTCCGTATCAGAGCATCGCAGGCATCGCTGGCCTTAATCCAGAATGCAACTGCGGACGCACCGGGGATCTGGAATCAGTATGCTCTCTTACCGCGATCGAAAGAACTCTGCTGCCATTTTTTCTGTCCCGCCATCCCGGCCACGACCTGGCAAAGGTTACCGACCTCCATCAGGCAGCCAAGTTAGTGCGCGGACTGGCCGATAAAGGCGATGCGCTCTGCCGTGAAATCTTCCGGGTGCAAGCCAATGGCTTGGGACTTTTCTTCGACGAGATGATAAATACCTTCGATCCAGACGCCTTGATCGTTGGTGGCGGAGCTTTGGAGGCAAGCCCGGAATTCCAGCGCTGGTTCATCGAACAGATTCGCGCGGGTATGCCCATCCAACGAGCGGAACAAGCAGATATTCCGATTTATGTGATGCCTCACGGTGATACGGCGGGCGCGAGGGGCGCTGCGGTTGAAGCGCTCAAGCTTTCCCGCCAAGGCGGACTTGCATAGCGCTAAAGTTATTTTTCAGCCGAAGGTACAATGGCGCTCGTGCGGTTCTGCACGGCCAATCCCGCAAGCCAACTCAACAGGGGTGAAGCCAGCCATCCCGCGTACAGCCACAAAATGTTGAGCGAGATAGCAAAACCGATCACGCCTAGCGCGAAGGACAAAAAGAATGCTTCTGCGGCGAGCCCGTTGATCCAATCAGGTACCACCCCACTGGCGGGTATTCGCGCAGGCAAAGACGGCAGAAGGCGCGGCACCGCACGTTTAAAGGCACGATAATTCTCTCCCTGCTCCGCCTCGAGCGCGGATTCTTCACGACCGATGAGCCGATAGCAGAATAGAGGTACGAAGATCAAAATCAGTAACGCTCCGATCAGCGGCGCGACGAAGGCCATTGCCCAGGACATCAGCACGTTGCCCAAGTACAGTGGATTGCGAACGTGGCGGTAGGGTCCGTCAGCTCTCAGCGCCTCACTATGCACGGTGTGATCGTGAACCACGTCGCGGCCAAGATATGCTGACCCCCATACTCGCACAAGTGCGGCCGCGATCATGATCAAAGCCGCAACTCCAAAAACTACGCGGAGCGCCAGCGGTTCCGGCCACGCTGCAAATGAGGCGAGGCGATCAGCAATCCTTGCTCCAACAGGCACGTGATCGAATGCGAACAGGGCGAATGCCACTCCGAAAATGACGCCGAACAGCCACCAACGGTTGCGGAATTCAAAATCGGTCGCTTGCATGATGGAGGTCAAATTCAAATGTTACTCGCGGCGTGCTATTTTACATCTGAAATCCAGCTTCGTCGAAAGAAGTGAAATGGGCAACACGCTATAATTCCTCCGTAAATGGCTTCCGGGCGCGTCTTGGAAAAGAAGATGCGATTTGTCGTAAACGTCGATTATTTTCGAGTGGGTTGCAAAGCATGATTCTGGCAGGAGACGTCGGCGGTACTAAATGCAACCTGGCAATTTTTCAGGAAAACGAGACAGACGCGAACACTTTACAGCCGGTCTTCAGGCGTCGTTTCGCAACCAGCGATTTTTCGCGATTTGAGGATTTGGTTGACGAATTCCGTCGACAGGCCGCCGAGTCGGCTCCCGAACTGACCGGTAAAAAGATCAGTGGAGCGGGGTTTGGCGTAGCTGGCGCAGTCGTAGACGGCCAGCTGCACGCGAATAATCTGCCTTGGGATTTGAATCCGGGAAAGTTAGCAGACAGCCTCGGATTAAGCGCAGAAGACATCGTGCTACTCAACGATGTTTCCGCTACGGCCTGGAGTCTGGACAAACTTCCCGCAAAAGACTTGGCGGTGCTGAATCAGGGAACCGCATCGCCCAAGGCCACGCGCGTTCTTATGGCGGTGGGCACTGGACTAGGCGAATCATTTCTTTTCTGGGATGGGCAAAAATATCGAGTCCAGCCGTCGGAAGGTGGATTGGCGGATTTTTCTCCGAAAACGGATCGTGAAATAGAGCTTCTTATCCATTTGAAGAAGCGTCTTCCCCATGTCTGCTGCGAGGAGATTCTTTCGGGACGGGGAATTCGCGCCATTCACGAATTTATAAATCCGGATGTGCGTCACCCGTCATTCGATGACCCCGACGCTGATCCCGCTCGGGAGATCAGCCAGCAATCGGGCGCGAAGACTTGTAGGGTTTGCGTTGAAACCATGGACTTGTGGACGGAAGCCTACGGTTCGGAAGCGGGGAATATTACGTTGCGCTCTCTCGCTTTTGGCGGCGTCTACATTGCAGGGGGAATTGCGCCAAAGATTCTGGGCAAGATGCAGGATGGCACCTTTTTCCGCGCCTTCTGCGACAAGCTCCTGTTCTCGCCGGTCCTCGCGCGGGTACCGATCTACGTGGTTCTGAACGAAGACGCGCCCGTCTGGGGAGCCGCCTATCAGGCTTTGGCAGCGGTTCGCGGACGTTAAACCTGTCCTTCGCCGGTAACTGCCGGAAATCGGTGAGCCCGAGTATTCGAGTTGTCCTTACTTTTCTACTCGATCTGTGGCATGGTGATCACAGCTGCGTGAAACGCTTCGTTTCATCTGATTCGTGGGTTATATTGGCCGCGGAGAATCAATGGCGCAAACCGGTCGTAACGGAACCCCGGCCTACAAACGGATTCAAAGTGTTATTTCGAAGCGAATCGAGGCTGGCCAGTTAAAACCAGGCGACGTGGTGGACTCCGAGCGGGAGCTGGCCAGGATCCATCGCGTGAGCCTTATGACGGCGCGGCACGCTTTGACGTCGCTCGAGCGCGAAGGCGTTGTGGAAAGACGACGTGGTGCCGGTACTTTTGTAGCACCTCCTAAAATTCACTTCAATAAGTTGATGAGCTACTCGGAGCAGATGGCAAGCCGCGGCCTGATCGCCGCTTCCCAGCTACTGAGCAATAAGATTATCGATTATGAACCGGAGATCGCGGCTCGAATCTCAGTCACGCCCAATAGCCGCTTGATCAAAATCGAGCGCCTTCGCCATGCTGCGAATGAACCTTTCGCTCTGGAGGTCTGTTACCTTTCCGCGGAAGAGTTTGGAGGTTTAACGTCCGCGCCTTTGGCGCGCAGTTCGCTATTTTCTACATTGGAAAGAGAT
This sequence comes from Terriglobia bacterium, assembly GCA_963706335.1. GTDB lineage: Bacteria > Acidobacteriota > Terriglobia > Terriglobales > Acidobacteriaceae > JAIQFF01. Next base: position 156,158 of record CAVPME010000011.1, on the reverse strand, counting down.
TTCGGAGTCGAACTGGCGCACGCCGATGAAGAAGTGGATGCTACCGCCGCGGACGCAAGAATTGCAGAACTGCTGGGCGTACCGAGAGGCGCTCCGCTGCTTCGGATTCGTCAGGTTATCTATTCGACCAAGGGCAAAGCTACGATCTACGTGCTTGGGTTCTACCGTTCCGACCGTCACACGCTGCTCATTCGCCGGTTCCGCTGAGATGCGGTTCGATGTACGAGATTTGACCTCGGGTCTATATTCCGTTGCGAAATCGGCGGATCAGAAGCGTGTGTCGATCGGACCGGTACAAACCGAGCATATAAACAGTCGGTCTGCCATTGGTGGCATAGATCACTTGCCGGATTCGCAAGCAATGGGGCTCCCCGTTGCAGGGCCAGCAATTCTCCGGTCCGGGAATCGGCCGCAGTGGCATCAACTTCTTCATCGGCATGGGCCACTTCCAGTCCATAGTCCCGCGCCAATATCGAAAACAGAGAACTTCGTTCCAGGGGAGTTTGGGTCAGCCCGGCGAAGTCGTTTGCCGAGAGGTAGCAGGTCTCCAAAGCGAACGGCTCGCTGGCCGCATGGCGGAGGCGTTCCACTTTAATCATGGGGCTGTTGAGCGGCAGAGCCAGCCTGGCGGCGATGTCTGGCGCATCCTCGACTATCCGATTGCACAGGAGGCGCGAACCCGCCGCCAGACCACGGCTGGCCATCTGCTCGGTGTAACTCATTAGTTTGTTGAAGTGGATTTTAGGTTGAGCTACGAAGGTTCCGGCGCCACGCCGTCGTTCGACCGTTCCTTCTTTTTCAAGCGTGGCCAGAGCATGGCGCGCGGTCATCAAGCTGACCTTGTGAATTCTCGCCAGCTCGCGCTCGGAATCGACCGGATCTCCCGCTTTCAGTTGGCCCGCCTCGATATGCTTCAGGATGGCAGCCCGATTCTTCTATAGGCAGGCGTTCCGTTTTTTTGAGTCTGTGGCATCGGAACTATTCGCACTCCACCCCGTCCACATTCAAAAAAACTGCTATAGAGCGTAAGCTAACCTAAAGAAAAATAGCGGGTCTTGGGCCGTTGCGGCGAACCAACCTAGCGCATCGGTTTAACAGCTATATAGCTGCAGTATGCCATCGACCACGTCGCACGTCCAGTAAAGAAGAGTCATTATTTTACAATTGGCTTCTCGGTTCGACGCACTCTACTTGTAAAGACAATGCATTTTATCTCTATTCTCTTATCCAGATTTGCGGAGAGAGTCGTTTTTTTATTTCCATTTTTCATAACTGTGGAAATTTGAGGCAACCAGGCTTTGCTATAGAGAGTCGAATCAAGGGCAGAAGATAAATTAATAGGCCGCTTACTCATTTTCTTCTTGACTGTTGTTATTCGCCTGCTATATAGCATCTGCATCGATGCTTTCGTGATTCAGTCCGTTGTGGCGTGGAAATGGACCGAAGCGTCTTCCAGGAGGTTTCCTAAATGCGACATTCAGTCAGAATCGGGATGGGATTGTTGGTGCTGGCCATGGTTCTGGGCCTAACAACGTCGCTCGCGTGGAGTCAGGAAGTAACTGCCGCAATGGTGGGTACGGTTACAGATCCTAGCGGAGCGCCGATCAAGGATGCGACCGTTACTGTCACCGATACCGAACGCGGAACAGTAATGACCGCACGAACCAGCGAAGCGGGTTCGTACACTGTGTTGCGTGTTCCGGTGGGAACTTATTCTTTAAAGGTATCGGCCCCTGGATTTCAGACTTCTGTCTACCCTCCCTTCACCTTGCAATTGAATCAGACGGCTCGAGTGAATATCGCGATGAAGATGGGGCAGGTTTCGGAAACAGTAGAAGTTACTGGTTCGGCTCCCGTGCTACAGAGTCAGTCCGCTGAGGTCGGGACAATTATCGATTCCCGGACCAGCGATAACCTTCCCCTGGCCACACGCAACTATGTGCAGTTGACCCTCCTGACGCCGGGTGCGATCTCGGTCGATGCTCATAGCATGAACCTCGGATCCAATACCGCCGAAGAAGGCGGCCGGCCTTACATCAACGGCAACCGCGAGCAGTCGAACAATTTCCTGCTGGATGGGGTTGACAACAATCAGGCCTCCGACAATCTTTTGGGTTTCACACCCTCCCCCGACGCTATCGCCGAAGTCAATATCATTACCCAGAACGCCTCCGCGGAATTCGGCAACTACAACGGTGGAATCGTCAATGCGACGATCAAATCGGGCACGAACCAATATCATGGCAACGCATTTGAATTCTTCCGCAACGACATTTTCAACGCCAATAAGTGGGAGAACGGCCTGAAGGCTGACACTCCGACTGGAGTTTTGCCGACACCGAAATTGCGCTGGAACATGTTTGGCGGAACTTTCGGCGGTCCCATCATCAAGAATAAGCTGTTTTTCTTCGCGGACTACCAAGGCGGTAGACTGGATTTCCCGTCGACGGCCAGCTTCATCAATGTGCTGACTCCGGCTCGAAATCGGAGGCAATTTCAGCTCGCTATCAGCCCAACTATACAATCCATGCGCCGCTGGTACGGGTGGAACTTCAGGTGTCGCCTGCTCGATCCTCGCGCCGGGCGCCAGGACTCCGTTTGCAGGCAACATTATTCCAAGCAACATGCTGGACCCTGTCTTCACCGCTTTGGTCACCAACTCGCTCTATCCACAGTCGGTGGCTCTCGGTTCCACTGGATTTGGACAAGCGGTGAACACCAAAGCGCAGCAGTTCAACTCCGACCAGGGAGACATAAAGGTCGATTACAACGTCTCCAACAACGATCATTTTTTCGCGCGCTATTCGAAGGGCAGCCAGTACGATCCCTCCAGCAACTCGGTAGCTTTGCTGGGCAACACCGTCAACGAAGCGTACCTGCAGAATGGAGCTTTGAACTGGACCCATTCGTTCACGCCTAACCTCACGAATGAAGCGCGGTTTGGCAAAAACTATGTCAAGCTGCCTACCGGTCTCACCACCTTCGATAGCTCGGTGGGAGCGTTGGGAGATACAATCGGGATCGCGGGTGGCAATCCCACCGGGCTCGATGGTCTGCCTCTGTTGGGTTTCTCCGGCGGCTCGATTACCAATATTCCCAGCGGTGACCTGCAAAACCTCGGTGCAGCCTCAGTGGTGCAGAAATTCTCCTCCACGGTCACCCAGTTTGACGATGTGCTGATCTACACCCACGGCCGGCACGTCATAAAGGCAGGTTTCCAGACGAATCGTTACAACATCAATGCCTTCTACAGCGGCAACGCCGGCGAACTCGGCGTAATGCTTTTCGGCAATGGTCCTGGAGGAAACTACTCAGGAAACGGCACCGGTGGCGCCGGAGCTGCTGACTGGGCGCTTGGCCTTCCTGAAGATGTAGGACGCGGCACCAGCAGCGGCGGATGGCACCAACGCGATTGGCTCTTCGCTGGTTTTGCCCAGGATGACTGGCGCATTACCGACACTCTCACGTTGAACCTCGGACTTCGGTACGAAGCGCGTACTCCCTGGACTGAAACCAATAATCGCCAGGTTGGGGTGAACATCCTGACTGGCGCCCTCGAATTCCCTGGGAACACGCCCGTGCCTGCGGGGGTTGTGGGAAGCAATGGATTCAGCAACGGATTGTATAAAGCCGAATACGGGTTACCCGACTTCCAGCCTCGCGTCGGATTTGCCTGGAGTCCAAACGCTTTGGGCGGCAAGACGGTAATTCGTGGCGCGTTCACGATCTCCTCTTACCTGGAAGGCACGGGAACCAACCTGCGCCTCACCCAGAATCCACCCTTCACGCCTCCGCAGGTTGAGGCGAACAATGTAGCGACGGGTACGGGGTACGATACCGCGACAAGCTTCAGTTCGGCTGCGCCTCCCGCCGGCAATCCGTTTGTCGGAGCCACGATGCTGGCTTGGAGTGGCACCGTTCAGCCAGCTGTCGCGGATCAATGGAACTTGTCCATTCAGAAGGAAATTGCCAACAACACCACCATTCAAGTGGGATACGTTGGACAACGCACAACTCACTTGATGGTTCCGGAATGGCTATCGCAAGGCGACTTGCACGCCGACGGCACCATTACCTATCCATTTATCGGCGGCAAAAACTTACCGGCCTCGGGGCTGACTGGTTTTGGTCCGAATCAGTTCGGCAACGTGAAGAACACCGCCTCCGTAGGTAACATGAACTACAACGCCATGCAAGCCGTCTTGCAGAAGCGGTACGGCAACGGATTGCAAGGCCAGATCTCGTACACCTTCCAAAAGTGCATGACGAACGACGACGGCTACTACGGTACGTGGGGTGCTACGACTCAAGCCGGACCGTCTGGCAACTACTGGCAGAACCTTTACAACCCCAACGGCGACTACGCACGATGCTATTGGGACACAACGCACGTCCTGAGCGCATACGCCGTGTATGAGCTTCCTATCGGCCGTGGCAAGCAATTCGGTCACGACATGTCAACCGTAGCGAACGCCGTGGTTGGCAACTGGTCCATCAATCCGATTGTTTCCTGGCATACCGGGTTCCCGCTCTCGCTTTACGGGGCGAACAACTCGGGCACCAACAGTCCGGAAAACCGTCCTGATTGCATCGGTCCGGTAAGCTACCCGAAAACCGTCACCGATCAGGGCATTCAGTGGTTTAGCCCCACTTCGTTCGTAAATGCTGCGCCAGGGACATTCGGCAACTGTCCAGCGCAGGGACCGGTGATTGGGCCGGGATATGTCGATGCGGATATCAGCGTGCAGAAGAACTTCCCCATCAACGAAAGGATGAGGGTTCAATTCCGCGCTGATTTCCTGAACACGTTTAACCATCCGAACTTCGCTGTGCCCAACGACAGTGTTGGCACCGGATTCGGGATCAGTAGTGGAACCCAGGACGCCAGGCAATTGCAGTTTGACCTGAAGTTTTACTTCTGACACACCCTACAGAGAAAATGGCAGGTGGCGCTGTTGGCCGCCTGCCATTTTCATTTATGATCGAAATATTCATGCTGCGGCCTGCTTTGGCAATTTGTAGATTTCTGATTCTCGGAATCGCTTGTGCTTGTCTCGCCCAGTCGGCCCAGCAAGCTTCCCCCGGCGGTTCGTCAACTGCGCAGCACGCCGTCAAGTTGGCCGAGACCGGTCATTGCGCGGAAGCCCTGCCTTTGTTGAGAAGGAATTTTGCCCAAGTAACCAACAAGGAGTTGAAGCGAACCCTGGGTCTCAATGGCGTGCATTGTGCGATGACCATGAACCAGCCGGATACGGCGCTGACTTTCCTGCAAGTGATTACCCGCGATTTCCCTCACGATCCGGATGTCCTCTATCTTGCTGTCCATGCCTACTCGGACCTTTCAACGCGCGCAGCGCAAGAGTTAGCGCAGACCGCCCGATCGTCGTACCAGGCGCACGAACTCAACGCCGAAGCTTTGGAGGTACAGGGGAAGTGGGATGACGCGGCCAGGGAATACCACGCTGTGTTGCAACAGAATCCGAACCTGCCTGGCATTCATTTTCGTCTCGGGCGGCTTCTGCTCTCCAAGCCCAATCCCGGACCGACGGTACCCGAGGACGCCAAGAAAGAGATGCAACAGGAAATCGAAATCGATCCCTCCAACGCCGGAGCAGAGTATGTCCTGGCCGAATTGGCACGCCAGTCTGGACAGTGGCCTGATGCGGTCGAGCATTTTTCGCGTGCGTCAAAACTTGATGCGGGCTTTGGAGACGCATTCCTGGGGCTGGGTAGCTCCCTCCTGTCTGAAAAGAAATTTCCTGAGGCCATTTCGCCATTGGAAACCGCGGTCAAGCTGGAACCAGCCAATCCAGCGGCACACTACAATCTGGCAGTTGCCTACACTCGCTCCGGTCGCAAGCAAGAAGGCGACAAGGAATTCGCCATTCATCGTCAGATGGTGCAAAACAGCCAGCCAGGCGGAAGTAACGGTCAGGAACCGCAAGCCGGAGCTGCGCAGTCTCAAGATTCCCCGCGTTAGGGGGCGTCCGCAATAGGGAGATGTCAACGGCGGATTTGTGACAAAGCCCAGTCGAAGCGCTTCAAGCCATATCTGTCAGCCTTCCCGCCGAGATTTTCTACGGGCGCTGGCCGGAAATGCTGTTTATGCCGGCATTTCGCGCATCGCGACCGCCCTGCCGCAATCCCCCTTTTCCTCCAGCTATCCGTTTGTCGAAGTCTCGTCCGCCGAAAGCGGAATTGCCTGGGTGCACACCGCGGGAAAGTCCGCCGAGCACTATCTTCCCGAAACTACCGGTGCAGGTTGTGCCTTTCTTGATTACGACAACGATGGCTGGATGGACATCTATCTGGTCAATAGTGGCAAGTGCGACTTTTTCAATCCTGACCCTCCTCTCCGCAACGCGCTTTACCGCAACAATCGTGACGGTACGTTTACGGACGTGACTGCCAAGGCAGGGGTCAGCTGGAGGCGGATACGGCCAGGGCGTGGCTGTGGGGGACTACGACGGAGACGGCTTTCCCGACATTTACCTTACTCAATACGGACGTAGCATTCTCTATCACAATAACGGTGAGGGCACTTTCACCGACGTAACAGAAAAGGCAGGCGTCGCCGCGCCGGGTTGGTCTTCAAGCGCGGTGTGGTTCGATTACGACAACGACGGCAGGCTTGATCTATTCGTTTGCCAATTCGTGGAGTTTTCGAAGGCGCAAAGTAAAGACTGTCGCGCCGGGGAAGATGCTAAGCGGGGCTACTGCATTCCTCATCTTTACAAACCGACTTCCAGTTGGCTCTTTCACAACAACGGAGACGGGACATTCACCGATGTCAGCAAGGCTTCCGGAATAGCCGAGTCTAAAGGAAAGGCCTGGGGCGTGGTGGCTACCGATATCAATAACGACGGGAATATGGATCTTTTCGTAGCCAACGACACCGTCGCCAACTTTCTTTTCGTCAACAAAGCAGGGAAGTTCGAGGAGATTGGCGAAGCAGCAGGAGTGGCCTACAGCGCCGAAGGGCGTCCGCGTTCGGGAATGGGCGTGGATGCCGTAGATTTCGATCAGGATGGTTGGATGGACCTGTTGGTGGCCAACATCGATCACGAAATCTACTCTCTCTATCGAAATAACAAAGACGAAACCTTCGACGATGAAGCAATGCCGAGCGGGATTGGGCCCGCGACCCGTCTGATGAGCGGCTGGGGACTGAAATTCTTCGACTACGACAACGATGGAAACTGACGATCTTTTTCTGGCAAACGGAAACCCCGACGACCTCATCGAGTCTCTTCATCCCGGCGTAACCTACCGTGAGCCGCTCATCCTGTTCCATCACAACGGCAAGCAATTTCAAAACGTCAGCCAGCAAGGTGGTCCGGTATTTGCTAAGCCTGTTTCGGCGCGCGGGATGGCGGTCGGCGACTTTAATAACGACGGCGCTCTGGATGTTCTTGTTTCAGTAAACGATGGAGCTCCTCTTCTGCTTCGTAACGAACTTGGAAGTCAGAATCACTGGCTGGGCATAAATCTTCGGGGAAAAAAATCGAATCCGGATGGCATCGGCGCACGCGTAACGTATCAGTCTGGGGACTTAAGGCGCACTCGGGCGAAGGTAGGCGGCGGAAGTTACCTTTCGTCTCACGATCCGCGTATGGTGTTAGGTCTGGGAAAGAGATCCAAACTTGACTGGATCGAAATAGCCTGGCCGGCGCCGGGCGATCTGAAGCAGCGCTTCGCAAATTTGCCGATTGACCGCTATATCACGATTGTCGAAGGACAGGACTCGTGGAAATAACGGCAACGGTTCGGCCCAGAGGCGCAAAACGGATACCCACCGTCTTCAAACTGCGTACGGTTTGAGTTCGCCAACTACGAACCAGTACGCGAGTAGTCCTGCCAGAAGAACGATTGATGCAAGCTCAAACCCTGGAACGTAGGATCCACTGTGTTTAATGGCCAATCCAACCGCCAATGGGGCAATGATTCCCGCAAGATTGCCGGCAAAGTTTTCAGCTCCAGTCCATATCCCGATTTTTTCAAACGGAGCACAACACTGAAGAATTGCCAGCAGATTTCCCGTGGCAAGCCCCACCAGCGAAGCTCCGATCAACAATCCGATCGCGATCTGCGTATTTGATGTGCGCATCGCCACAATCAGGAGCAGACTCATGGAGAAGGCTCCGGTGGCGATACCCTTGCGTGTGCGGGTTTCGTTCCAGCCACGCCGGATTAAGCTGTCGGCGATCCAGCCACCGAGTGGCTCGCTAACTCCAAAAGTAAAAAATGCAAGAGAAGCGTAGAAACCGGCTTGCAAGATGCTGAGGTGACGGACTGTCACCAGGTAGTCGGGAAGCCAGGTGACCAGCACGTACCAGTAGTAGTCGAAGCAAAAAAATCCAAGACAGATGCCCAGCAGGTTGCGATTGAGAAATGCTCTCCATCGGAATGGGGAAGATATCGCCGCCGCGACAGGCGATGTTTTCTTCAGCCCCTCCATCCGCCGGGGAGCAAGCCAAAGCCACGGAATTATCCAAAGCAGCCCGGCGAGACCCAAGAGTAAGAAAGTGTGTCGCCATCCATGGCGCACCAGAAGCCAAGGAACCAGAATGCCCTCAAGAACCAAACCGGTTCGAGTGCCGAAATCGAAGAGACCAGACGGAAGACCACGCTCTCCCGCACTAAATAACACGCTGACGATTTTTGTCCCGCCGGGCAGATAGATGGATTCGCCGATGCCGAGGAGAATACGAAAGCCAATTAAGACTGCGAGACTGTCCGCCAGCCCCGTGAGTCCTTGTGCCAGTGACCAGATGACGAAAGCTGCCGCATAAAGCCAGCGCAAATTAAACCGGTCGGCGCACCAGCCGATTGGAATCTGCATCAAGGAATACGACCAAAAAAAAGAAGAGAGCAGTATGCCTTTAGTTTCCGGGGTGAGATGGAAATCTCTGGAAATCAGCGGCAGAGCGAATGAGATTGCGGCACGGTCCAGATAGTTGATAACCGAGGCTGTAAACAGCAGGCCTACCACGGTCCAACGCCGTCGGTTGGATATGCTGGTCAGGTCCATCCCGGGATCCCTTTCGCTAAATGTGGCAAGACGACGTACGTCCGCGACAAATAAAAACGAGTTTTCTTAACAGAACGCGAGGTTGTGAAGGACAAGATTCGGACGATGGCCTCGCACGCCGATTGAATGGTATAACGTCTACCGTCCGAGGAGTGGTGTTTTGAATGTGTCATCACGCAAAACTGAATGGGGAGGGATCGTGAAGGAGTTGCTAGCTGAGACAGCTCTTCGAGCGGCAAGATACGCGGATGAAATCGGCAATCGTCGAGTGGCGCCCCGCGCCGAGGACATCGCGCGTCTGGAAGAACTCGGTGGACCCCTGCCGCGGAACGGCCTGGACCCTGCTCAACTACTGTCACTCCTCGACGAAATAGGATCACCGGCGACAGTGGCAACCACTGCGGGACGCTATTTCGGATTTGTAATCGGCGGGACCCTGCCCGCGGCATTGGCGGCAAACTGGTTGGCGGGAGCGTGGGACCAAAATGCTTGCCTTTACGTAATGTCTCCGGTGGCAGCAAAGATCGAAGAAATTGTACTGGCATGGATCATTGATGCGTTTGGTTTGCCGTCGACATGTGGCGCTGGATTCGTGACAGGCACAACCATGGCCAACTTCACCGCTCTGGCTGCGGCCCGCACCTCTCTTCTGCAGCGCAAAGGTTGGGATGTCGAGGAAAATGGACTGTTCGATGCTCCGCCGTTGCGTGTCATCGTGGGCGACGAAGTTCATGTTTCCTTACTGAAAGCGTTGGCATTGCTTGGCCTTGGCCGTTCGCGCGTCACCCGTGTCCCGACCGACAATCAGGGCCGCATGAGGTCTGACGCCCTTCCTTCATTGGATGACAGCACTCTGGTGTGCGTCCAGGCCGGAAATGTGAACAGTGGAGCTTTCGATCCCGCCAGCGAAATCTGCTCACGCGCTCACGACGCTGGGGCTTGGGTTCATGTGGACGGCGCCTTCGGGCTTTGGGCGGCCGTTTCGCCTCTTTACTCCTATCTGTTGCATGGCGCACAAAGCGCGGATTCATGGGCGATCGACTGTCACAAGTGGCTGAATGTGCCGTACGATTCTGGCATCGCGGTAGTTCGAGAGGAAGAGCATCTGCGAAAAGCGATGACCTTGAGCGCCGCGTATCTGCAAGCCAGTGGGTTGCGTGAGCCCGGCCATTACGCTCCCGAGGCTTCACGACGCGCGCGAGGTATAGAAATGTGGGCAGCCATGCGGACGCTCGGGCGAGACGGTCTAAGGGATTTAGTCGAGCGGAACTGCCGCCAGGCAAAGATGTTTGCGGATGGTTTGGAGGGCGCAGGATTCCAGGTGTTGAATGACGTCGTTCTGAATCAGGTCCTAGTATCGTTTGGCAGCGACCAGCAGACACTACGCGTGATTGCTGCAGTGCAAGATGAAGGGACCTGTTGGTGCGGCGGAACTCAGTGGCATGGACAGACGGCAATGCGAATTAGCGTTTCCAATTGGGCGACCACCGACGAAGATGTTCAAAGGAGCCTGGCCGCGATCGTCAAAAGCGCAAACTCCATTAGGGGCGACTGACGCGGTGGCTAAGGTTTGGGAGTCAAAGCCTTAGCGCTGTGTTCGTCGCAATTAGCACCGCGAAACGCAGACACCACTCCGGCGATTGCGAAATACGACAGCGAGGCTACGCACAGGGTCACTAGCGTCCCGCGAAGATAGATCGCGGTCGACAGTGAAACCCCGAGTCCAGTCCCGACCGCGAGGTAGGCCGCCAGACACAAAGGACACTTGGGCAAGACCGCAAGCACGGCACTAGGTATTACATATTTGAAGCTACGCGCAAAGCGCCGTCGCAACGTTGGCGGAGGCGCGCCGCTGACGGCGGTCCGCCCTCCGGCATCTCCACGCTGTGAACTGGCCGAATAAGTTGCGCAGCAAGCGTGGGTTTTCATGACTATTTCCCTTCAGAACAGCAGGCCCCCCCCGACGTTTGGGGAGCTGCATACTGGGCTTTCGGATCGACAGAATAACCCTGAGTGTAACGGTCATGATGTCGGACCCACGACATCGAGAAGGCCAAGCCGTCCTCATCGCGCCCTTTCGGGGTCAGGTCCAGAAAGTTGTAAGTACCAACCAGAATATCGAGACCTCGCGCGTAGGTGGAATAGGTGTGGAAGATGTTGCCCTCAGGATTCTTGTAGAACACGCTTGCTCCTGGGGCTTCCTGGCTAGGGAATTCCACCATGCCATAGTTGTAATCGAGTTTGCCTTTCGCTGCTTCCTCTTTGGTGAAGGAGATATGGTAGTCATAGTTGAAGTCGCTCTCAAAAGAGGAAACCCACCGGAATCCCCAGCCCATGCGCTTTTTGAAAGATTCAATCTGCGAAATCGGCGCGCGCGAAACCACCGCCAGCGTGACATCGCGATTGGCTAAGTGAACCAGACCACCGTCAAAGTGATCGGCCAGATAGGAACAGCTTGGACAACCAGCGTCCCAGTCAGGGCCAAGCATGAAGTGATAGACAATCAGTTGGCTCCTACCATCAAACAGATCGGCAAGTGTCACCTTGCCCTTCAGCCCATCAAAGGTGTACTTCTTGTCGATTCTTTCCCACGGCAATTCGCGACGCTGCCGGCTTAAGTCGTCTCGTAGCTTAGTGAATTCTTTCTCCTTTCGGAGCAATTCCTTTCGCTGTTCAAGCCACTTGCTGGATGAAACCACCTCGTGATTTTCGACTCCAGTACCTGTCACAAGTGTAGCCATAACATCCTCCGTCTTTTTGTGTGCTGCCGTTTACGTTGTAGACCGCTGGCGGCGGCCTAGAGCTTCTTTCCTTGCCGCGGGATTCGAGGGCCTTTTTCGTCTCCCCGTTCCTCAGCCAGGTCTTTTATTCTTAATAGTTCGCTCGACCAAAGCTCTTGAAACGGGCCCACCCATCTTTCATATATCTGCCGGATGGGCACCACATTGAGTGAGTTCACTCGCTGCCTTCCAGCCTCTCTCGTCCGAATCAATTGGGCGTCCCGGAGCACGTCAATATGCTTCATCACGCCGAACCGGCTTAAGTGAGGAAACGCCTCTACAATTTCCGTCGTCGTGTGGGAACAATCTCGTAAATAATCCAGAATCGCACGCCGTGTAGGGTCCGAGAGCGCCTTCCAGACCGGATCGAGTCCGTCCGTGATGTCAACAGCGCTTTTCGGCACCCGTTACTCGCAATCTCTTTTCATATTGGCAAGCATATGAGTCCACCCGCCCTTGACGCCCTTGCGGTGCTCGGGGTCGATCATACCTAGTGCGCGATGTCGAAGAGAAATCTTGCTGCCTCCTCCGGCAGGCGTGATCTTCACTTCAACGTGGTTGCTGACTGGGTACGACATAAACATGGGTCCGCTCAGTTCCAATAGATCGGGAGCCTTAATGACCTGTACGAATCCCCACAAATGTCCGATCCCGTTCCCCCGATCCCGGTACCAGCGGCCTCCCACTTTCGGTTCGAGAATCAGATCCAGAGACTGGCCATCGGGCCTGGTGTTTCCCTTCCCCAAGCGGTGTAAAACGGCTGCAAACGCTTTCTCCGCTCCGGCTTTTACCTCTACGTGCTGTTCAACGTCGAGCGTTAAATCTTCTAGGTTCATCGCGATCTCCTTATGAATGAAGCAAATTCAACGGTTCAATATTACGTGACCAAAATATAACGTGACCAAACGGTCACGTCAAGAGAAAATTTAGTTTTGTATTTTTCGGCCCGGGTCGGCAATTACATGGGGAACGAGCCTTCGCCGGCTACGATTTCGTTTTCAAGCCGACCGAGGATGGAGTCGTACCTTCGGCAAAGATAGGCTGATTCACGCGGTTTGAGGCGTCTCAAGGCCGCGGTACTTGAGCAACGGTTCGATAGTCGGCTCGGCGCCAAGCCACGCCGCAAACATTTTTGCCGAATCCTCGCTGTTTCCGCGGGAAAGCACCATTTTCCGAAAACGGTCGCCATTCTCCCGAGTCAGGCCACCATGGGTTTCAAACCAATGGGTCGCCTCATGTTCTAGCATTTCGCTCCATAAATAGGCGTAATAGCCTGCACCATAATCTCCGCCCCAAATGTGTGAAAAATAGCTGGAGCGATATCTGGGTGGCACGTAACTGAGAGCCAAGCCGGTTTTCTCGAGTGCTTCCTTTTCAAAGGCATCAGGCGATTGAGGCGGGGCGCTCGCTGGGAGTGTGTGCCACTGTAAATCCAGCTGAGCGGCTGCCAGCACTTCCGTGAGGGCATAACCTCCATTGAAGGTCTTAGACTCCTTGATCTTGCCCGCGAGTTCGGAAGGCATCGGCTCGCCAGTCTGGTAATGCTTTGCATAGTGATTGAAAACCGCAGGGTAAGTGGCCCAGTACTCGTTAAACTGGGAAGGCAGTTCGACAAAGTCCCGAGGAACAGCGGTGCCGGAAAGAGTTGGATACTCGGTATCAGCGAGCATTCCGTGCAGGGCGTGACCGAACTCATGAAACATGGTTGTCACGTCGCGAAAAGTAATCATGGCTGGTTCGCCGGGAGCCGGTTTGCTGAAATTACACACGTTATAAATAACCGGGACGGTGCCGAGCAGCTGGGACTGGTCAACGAAACTGCCCATCCATGCGCCGCCATTCTTGTTATCGCGCTTGAACCAGTCGCAGTAAAACAGCGCCAGAGTCTCGCGGTCAGCGTCAATCACTTCAAATACGCGTACTTCAGGATGGTAGACAGGAATATCTTTGCGCTCCTTGAAGCTGAGTCCATAGAGTTGGCTTGCGGCATAGAACACGCCATTTTCAAGCACACTGTTCAATTCGAAATAGGGCTTAAGCTGTTCTTCGTCCAAGTCGTATTTGCTCTTGCGAACGTCTTCAGAAAGATAATTCCAGTCCCAGGGCTGCAATCTGAAACCCCCATTCCGTTCGGCAACAGCTTGGATATCTTTCGCTTCATTGACTGCTTTCGCAATAGATCCTGGCACTAGGGCGGCCATAAACTTAAGCGCGGCGTCGGGAGTCTTCGCCATTTGATCCTGCAATTTCCATGCGGCGTAATTAGGAAAACCAAGAACCTTCGCCTTCTGGGCGCGGACTTGGGCCAGCCTTGCGACGGTGTCGCGTGTGTCGTTCGGTCCACCACGCTCGGTGCGATTCCATGAGCTCTCGAAAATCGCTCGCCGCGTGGAGCGGTTTTGCAGCGTCACCAGGTCGGGTTGTTGCGTAGTGTTCTGCAGCGGTATCAGGTATCCATTTATCTGGCGTTCTTTTGCCGACAATGCGGCGGCTGTGATTTGCGCACTACTCAGGCCCGCAAGTGCGTCTTTGTCAGTCGTTACGTAAGCGGCGTCTTTGTTCGCGGCTAATAGCTTGGTGATGAATGTGTTGGACAGGGTCGATTCCTCTTCATTAAGCCCTTTCAATTCCGCCTTTTCGGAGTCAGAAAGGTTCGCGCCGGAATGCACAAATTTCTTGTAATAGAACTCGACGAGACGCAATGCCTCCGGTTGGAGGTGAAGGGTAGCGCGCTCGTTGTAGATTTGGGTGACGCGCTGAAACAGACTGGAATCGAGGAAGATCGCATCCTGATGTGCTGCTAACTTGGCGGCTTCGGCGTCCCGGACTTTTTCCAATACTGGATTCAAGTTCGCCGCGGCGACCGCTCCGAACACTCCAATCACACGAGCAAAGAGTTGTCCTGTCTTTTCCATCGCGACAATGGTGTTATCGAACGTCGGCCTATCTGGATTGTTGGCAATCGCCTGCATTTCTTCGCGCTGCTGCTCCATGCCAGCTTCAATGGCAGGCTGATAATCGTCGTCGTTAATTCTGTCGAATGGAGGCGCCTGAAAAGGTAAGGGGCTAGGCGCGTAGAACTGATTATTCGGTCCAAAGTCCATAGAGGCATCCCGTGTGGTCTATGTCAGAATTGTAAATGAACCAATCGCATCTCAGAGGAAGACGAGCCGTGGCGAAAGCTTTGGCCGACCAGTTTTCGAATGCATCAGCTCTGCAAACCCTGATTCATGCGCACAGACTTGACCCAGGGCCTCTGCTACAATTCCTTCTCGAGGGGGGAAACAAATTGGCTAACTTGTCAGGGATAGTGAAACAATTGAAACAGGAACGAGACCGGGTGCAACAGCAACTATCTGGGCTGAACGCCGCACTTGAAGCGTTCGCGCGGGTATACATGACCGATACGCCGAGCTCACCACGACGCGCCATATCGGCAAAGGGTCGGGCTCGTATTGTGGCTGCTCAAAAAGCGCGGTGGGCCAAGATTAGAGGTCAGCAGGCAGGGCCCAAGGCTGGCAAACGAACCATGTCACCTGCGGCCCGTCGCAAAATCGCAGCCGCGCAGCGAGCTCGATGGGCTAGAGTGAAGGCTGGAAAAAAGGGAGCCTGAAGGTAGAAGAGTTTCTGGTTTCCGACGGGTTCAGCCCGGTTAATTTGAAAGGTTTTAAACTCATAAAAAAGGCCTGCCTCTTGAAATCATCTTGAGACAGGCCAATTACCTCACTGTAAAGCAATCTAGAAATTCAATTTTAGAGCTACCTGCATTTGCCGGGCTGAAGTAGTGGTATCGGGACGCTGTACTGTGGAAGTAATAAGTCCGAAGATGGGCGACCCCTGCAAGTTGCCCAGACTGCTGCTCAGGTCACCGGGATTGTTGAAGTGCGGGTGATTGAAGATGTTGTAGCATTCCGCCCGCAGTTCTGCTTCGAAGCGTTCGCCAATCTTAACTCTCTTCGCGAAAGTCATGTCAAAATTGACGAATGCCGGCCCGTAGAAGTGGTTCCGGCCCGTGCTACCTGGCGCCACAAAGAGCGGCCCACCATTAGCGTCGGCCCGCGCCGAGAAAGCTGCTGGATTGCTGAAAAAGACTTTGTTACCGCCCGCGCTCGCGTCGGTATTTGCACCTGGGGCGAAGGGATCGCCCACCAGATCGGCTCTGCCGCTAACTCCGGTTCGCTCCATATCGGTGTTGGTGAAGACGTCGAACGGATGACCAGTCTGAAGTGTGGTGATGCCAGAAAATTCAATTCCTTCAAAGATTTTTCCGGCGACGCCCTTGTTCAATAGGCCCTTGCCTTTGCCGATTGGAGCCTCCCAGATGTAGCTAATGATTCCGATATGACGAACGTCATTGTCGGAATTGCCACGCTCCTCGCCGATATTCCGCGAGTTTCTAGGGAATCCGCGATTGCCCTGCGCGGGGTTGAGGGGATCGTTGGAGTCGTCAATGCCATGGGCGAAAGTGTACGCGCCTTGTAACTGAAGTCCATGGCTCAAGCGATGGGTGATTTTTGCTTGCAAGGAGTGATAGATGGAATTTCCGATAGAACGGTCATAGAAAGGCTGCTCGAGAGCATTGAATTGAACAGCGTTAAAGGGTAACCTTCCATCGTCGGCGCCTTCGATAAGGTTGAACTTGGTAACGGTGGCGGGAGTGCAGTTGAAAGCATTTGGCACACTGCAAAACGCGACGAGCTGATTAACTAGCGCAGGATTAGGCGGATTTCCATCCACCTCCCGAAAGATATGAGTTCCCTTCGATCCTACGTAAGCCAAATCGAGAGTGTTGTTCCCGGCGAATTCACGTTGGATCCCGAAGTTCCAATTATTGCTTGAGGAGTTACGGAAATGGGTGTCAAACAACACTGGCGCCAGAAGTGAGCCATCCGGAATAACTGTGGAAGGTATCGTGTCAGGTGGATTGGGCAAGACGTAGAGACCATTGATATTTCCACCATAAAAATTATTCAGTGTATCGAACGGTTGGGCTAAATAGTCCTGCTCGAACGGTGGATTGCCGCGGGCATTGCCGAATAGGTTCCCGAAAACGCGGTCGTGAAAAATACCGAAACCTCCCCGAATGGCGGTCTTTCCATTGCTCCATGGATCCCAAGAGAATCCTACGCGGGGCTCGATATTGGAATAGTCACTATTGTAAAGCTGATTTCCGGTCCCGGGTCCGACGATGGACATGGTTAGAGGAGCGGGTCCAGCCGGATTGCCGAGCAGGTTAGAAAAATTCGCGTTTTGCTCGTAGGGCACGCCATCGAGTTGGTAGCGCAAACCGAGAGTTAGAGTGATGTTCTGTCTCACCTTCCAGGTGTCCTGACCGAACCAGTCGTACTCATGCTGATGAAACGTCTTGCTGTCGGTCGCCTGTCGGGCCCCAGCTTTGTCGAAGAACTCGGCGTTAAAGTCTCGATACACCAGACCGTAGTATGCATCGGCGGCATCTTCCAGTTGAGTAGAAGCATTGGCTACGCCTTGGATCACGCTGAGTCCGGTATTCAAATTTGTTTGCAAGCCGGCTTGGCGGCGCGCAAAGAAATTGTTGGGTCCAGTTTCATGGATATTTCGGAAATCGCCACCGAATTTGAAGGTGTGCGCGCCATGTACCCAGCTGATGGTGTCCGTATAACTGTCAGTACCAGTCTTACGATCCTGACCGTCAGCTGCCAAACTGATGCAGCCGAAACTGGCAAATGGGTCGACCAGAAAGTCTGTGCCGTTTCCGAAACGATCGACGCCGTTTATGCTGTCAAGTTCATTCAGGCCGGAACATTTGAATCCCGCGAAGATTCGGTTAAAGCCGAATGTGAAGCTATTCAACAAATTCGGCGTGAGTGTAGAAACCAAGTTTGCCGAGAGAGCCTGCGCCAGCGATTTTTCCGCTGACGATCCGATTCCTCCAGGCAGGATATCGTCATGAAACGGATTCGGATCGCTCGCGGCGTCGTAGCCATAACGTGCGCTGAAGGTTTGCCGCGGTGTGAAGTGATGATCGATCTTAAGTACGGTTTGATAACTACGGGTCCGGGAAGCGCTCGGGTACAAGAGTGTTCCACTGAATCCATCGCCATTATCGAATGTCGGGTTGGGATACAAGTCGAAGATTTTCTTCGTGGTAGGGTCTTGCGGTGCTGGCGGCAGCACGGTAGCGTATCCGAATTGTTGAAGGATTGTGGGAGTGCCGTTATTGGCGCCCGTCTGCGTCAAGTCGACGGGAGTAGTGTTGCCCAGGCTGTCGGTATAGTTGAATTGTCCAGTCTTGAATGCCGCGGTTGGAACGGTGGCTGCATTGGTTAATGTTGTTACGAAGCGATCGATCTCATGATTAAAGAAGAAGAAGGTCTTGTCCTTCTTGATCGGTCCGCCGATGGAATAGCCAAACTGGTTTCGAACATAGGGGTCTTGTGGGCCCGCATCGGTGCGATTGAACCAGTCGCGTGCGCCTCCAAACCCGTTCCAGCGTCCAAATTCGTAAGCATTCCCATGAAAGGTGTTGGTTCCGCTCTTGGTTACGACATCGATGATCGCGCCGGTATTACGTCCATACTCGGCGTTGAAGTTGTTGGTAATGACCCGGAATTCCTGAGTGGATTCGGGATCCGCGCTCAATACGGTTACCAGACCACCTGGTACGGATGTATCGTTGTTGTCCACTCCATCGAGCAGGAAGTTGTTGTTGCGTTCACGAGAACCATTGACGGTAATGCCACCCAACGAATTCGTTTGTGAGGTTCCAGGCGACAGCAAAACGAGTTCATAAGGATTTCGCGTGATCAAAGGCAAATCCTTGATGGCCCGTTCGTCAACCAGATTGCTTACCTGCGACGTCTCCAAGTCGACGGCAGGAATCTGATCGGCGCTTACTTGAACTTCTTCCGTCACCGATCCAGGTTCCAACTGGATATTCAGAGATAGTGCCTGCGCGACGGAGAGCTGGACGTCCGATGCGTGGTATGTCTTGAAACTTGCCATCTTCACCGTTACTTCGTACACGCCAACAGGCAGGGTGGGTACGCTATAGGCGCCGGTGCCACTGCTGGCGACGGTTCTGACGGCGTTGGAGCCGACATTCCTGACTATGATTTCCGCGCCCTGTACAACCGCACCAACTGAGTCGGTGACCGTTCCTTGGATAGACCCGGTCTGGGCAAGCGCAAGTGAGGCGGTTAGCGTCAAAATGGCAAGGCCTACAAACATTCTCAGTCTGTGCATCGTGTCTCCTTAGTGTCGACGTTCTTACGAATTACAATTTGTGTGCCGCACGGAAAGCTTTACTAAGCAACAGCGTGTTTGAGCCAACACTCTGCAGGGATAACTAAGTACTCTGACGAAAATACTAGTAAACGGTTTAAGCTATAGCTGCGTGTTATGAAGGTTGTCAAGATAATGTAACGGCGATGTGTAACTTGTGCCGAGTACATATATGTACAGATAGCTGTGGTAATTACATGTAGTAGGACACGTGTTATGAATGTTATGTGGTATGGCTGAACAGTGTTTGCCGTTGACATCTATTGACATGCCACTGTTAGCTGATGTTGTTGTGGCCTTTGCTGCGATCTTTCATTTCAAAGGCCAGGTTTTGACAGAATCAGTCTGGGCGATGGGCGAGAGGCTGGAAACCACCGTTCCCGTTGTGCTGGATTTAGGAGTGCGATCCGGAGGAGAATAAACCCTTATGTCTTCGATTACCCGACGCTCTTTCCTGGAGATGGCGGCGGCGCTGGGCGCAACGGCCGCTTGGGCAGGAAAGTCTACGTTTGCCTCTCGCCTAGATTGGCGCGAACGCCGCGATCTTTTCCCAGAAGGCGTCGCATCCGGAGACCCGGACAGCAACAGTGTTCTCTTATGGACCCGGCGGGAGGCGGACAAAACCCATACATCACCGAGTCTGACGGTTGAGGTAGCTGAAGACCAATCTTTTAAACACGTGATCGCGACAGCCTCGGCAACGATCTCTGAGGCGGCAGACTGGACTTGCCGGATTCTGGTCGCAGGTCTCAAGCCGGCACATATTTACTGGTATCGCTTCACTGACAAGGAGGGTCTCGGCAGCCGCGTCGGCCGAACCATCACTGCGCCTGCGAAGGATGACCCGCGGCCAATACATTTCGCTTTCGTGAGTTGCCAGAATGCAAACCAGGGCGCGCAGAATGCCTATCGCCGGATGATCTTTGAAGACGAACGGGTTCCGGAGCAAGATCGGCTCGGATTTGTACTTCACCTCGGTGACTTTATCTATGAAATTGTCTGGTATCCCGAAGACCGGCCTCAGGGCATGTACGATCGACGTCTTCGCGATATCGTGCGTTATGCGCACGGCGAAAAGATACAGGACTTCCATATTCCCACGACGGTTGCGGATTATCGTGCAATTTACCGTGCTTATCTGCACGATCCTGATTTACAAGATGCCCGCGCGCGCTGGCCGTTCGTCAATATGTGGGACAACCACGAGTTTAGTTGGCTGGGATGGCAAGCGATACAGAAGTTTGAAGGGACAAACCGTCCCGCGCAAACGCGAAAAGTGGCGGCCAATCAGGCTTTCTTTGAATATCAGCCAGCGCGAATGGTGAAGCCGAGTAGCACTTCATTGGAGCATTTCGATCCTCCCAGCGTTACAGATACTCCTGTCACAAAGTTTGACGAGCACGGACTCGGCCAGGAACCGAACAATCTGGCTGCCATCCACAGTCTAAAAGGCTACAGAGCACTGCGCTGGGGGCAGAATGTCGAACTTATAGTTACCGATCAGCGAAGCTATCGTTCAGAAGATCCTACCGACCGTGGGGAAGCTGAAGTTTTCTCCAGTAAGCAGTTTCCTGAGTTCATGCCAGAGGAGGCGATGGAAATTCTGGATGCCGGGCGCACGTATGAAGGAGGAAGGCCACCGCAATCCATCCGATTCGGCAATATTGACGTCGCCAACTTTCAGAAAGACCAGCCATCGCAGACGATACTGGGAGCAGAGCAGCAGACGTGGTTCCTTGATCGTCTGCGAAGATCAGAAGCGACTTGGAAGATATGGGGCAACACGGTCGCGACCCTCGATATGCGTGCAGATCCTCAGAATTTGCCGACAGGCCTGACCTCACCATGGCCCGGCGCAGGCTATGCCGGTTTCGGGGGCGGCGACTTCGGTAGCGCCTATGTGGAGCGAGGCGAGATTTATGACTTTGTCCGTGAGCACGGCATTACGGGCTTCGCTACAGTGGCCGGCGACCGCCACAGCTTTTGGGCGGGGCTGGCGGCTAAATCTCTTCCGCCGAAGCCTTTCGAACCGGTTGGAATTGCGTTTGTGACCGGTTCGATTTCTGCACCCGGATTGGTCGAAGCTCTGGAGCACAGCTTCCCCAAAGAGCATCCTCTCCGGCCGCTCTTTCTCGGTCAAGGTCCTACCGATTCGCGCCCCTGTCCAACCGTCAACCTAATGCTTCGGCATGGCGTGCGTTCGTGCCTCGAATACGCGCGGACAGGTGACATCACGAAGGCTCGCTTGCTCTCCAATCCCGATTTGTCGCCGCACTTATCATTCGTCGACATGGGCGGTCATGGCTACACCGTGGTTCATGTCACAAGCAAAAGTTTTGAGGCGGAGTTTGTCTGCATCCCCCGGCCGCTGGAGCGTAGCGATCGTTCCGACGGAGGCCCGCTCGCCTATCGCGTTCGATACCGTACGGACATTTGGCGTAAAGGCGAGGTGCCGAAGTTGGAGCAGCAGATTGTGGAGGGAGATCCGCGATTTTCGGTTTAAAGAATGCGTCAGAAAGTGAAAGAACGTCATCAATGCCAAGCACCCGCAAAGCCGATTGACCAATACATCGCGAGTCAAACAGGTCGCGGGTCCGGCTACTCGTCCGGACGCCGAATTTCCTCCCATCAATCTTCCGGTCAAGCCACCCTACCCTTCTAGCTTAGGTCTATATGACGACAAAGGTTTACTCGACCACGTGGGTTTCACCTCAGTTTCCATCGAGAGCAGCGCGAAAAAATAGAAGAAATAAAGGAGGTTGTGGAACCTTTGCGCGGGAAGCCAGGTTTTACTGGAAAAGCGCCCGGCGGTCTAAGCCGATGGAGCACCAAGCGATCGGCAGAATGGCAATCGCTTAAAGCCAAATTGGCGTGCGAGGTCAGGCACAAAGTTCTTGCGATGGCGTCCTGAAAAGCCCCCGGCTCAATGTACTTTCGGTCAATTGGAAGGCCGGGGAAGGTCTCGCTCTGCTAAATCTATGAGGTAGTTAACCGAATTCAATGAGACATACAGTATTTCCTGTATAAGCGACCGAAGTGGCAACGGCAATGGGCCCCGGACGGCGGACTGACTTCGTGTCTCACCGTTCCGTTTTTCAGGTTCATTAATCCTACCTAACATACTGTATTGATCGCGACGCACAATCAGTTTTGAATATAGGCATGAAAGCGCCGTGCTGTCCCCGATGCTTCGCCCGCCTGGTGCTTAGAAAGTCTCGTCTGACGACTTACTTGGCGTGCCCCAATTACCCCTACTGCAAGAGTCCCGTTTGCTTTACCAAACAACCGCCCCGCGCTCACGAGTGTAGAGCTGCTGCGTAAGATGCGAAACCCCGTCCGATAATTTCGGGCACTATCTGTGCTTCGTGTCTCTTCACTTGTCTTTTAAATTCCTTGCGTAGTTCGATCTTTCATTTGCTCAATCGTGGCCGTGAATTTCGAACCTACGGCACATTTCGTTAGTGTGAACAAGCGAGGCCGAAGAGTACTTCGGCCTCGTTTGACTCCCCTTTACTTGCAAGAATCGCTAACCATCTTTACATCTGTCACTTTCAAATGTCCATGCTCGGTGTCATCTTTCTTCATGCCGCTGTCCTTTGCAGCGTCCTTGGCGTCTTCTTTCATGTTGTGCATTGCCGCATTTGAGACCACGCCAGTCGCCGTCACCGTATGACCCACATGCTCGGCGAGATCCACTTTACTGCTTCGTAGTTCCCACGTGCTTCCATCGCTGCCGGCGAGGTTGAATTCTTTTGCGCTATCTCCCTTGGACAGGCAGCCTGTGATTTCCCTCACGTCAGCCTTATCCTTAGCCAACCCAAAACTGCAAAGAGCGGCGAGGATGGCCCCGAACATTAGTAGCTTTGTCATTGTCTCTCCTTTCAGGGATGAGCAATCATGCTGGTTCTAAGATGGTTTCTATGTCTGTATGTTGTATGCGCCAAGCCTTTTTTGAGAGGCTTGCGATGTGGGCGGGAATGCTTAAGCCACAGCTACGGGCTGTCGCCAATCAAACGTAGGAGGGCGGGACCGCCTAAAAGAAGGTAGGGACCCAGGCTTCTAATCGAACAGGCTTCAGCGCTTCAAACTCTTAGACAGCAACCAGGGCACAAGCTCAGGTTCCGCATAAGCCTTGTCCCAGGCGTTGTGACCCACCCCAGGGTATTCGGTATACCTAAAGTCGGCCTTGGCCGCTCGAAGAGCTTTAGCCATCTTGCGAGACTCCTCGACAGAAACGATTTCGTCCGCCGATCCATGAAACATCCAAATAGGTGTTGACCCTATGCGGCGAGCAGTTTCGGCATAAGGATCACCGACCTTATGATCGGCGGCCAGTCCGACCAGGTCGTCTGGCACTTTAAATGGCCCAAAAATGCCGCCTGAGATCGGTACGTAGGCGGCAAATTTCCCTGGATATTTTGCGACCACATCCCACACGCCGTAGGCGCCCATTGAAAGTCCAGTCAGATATAGCCGCGAAGCGTCCCCATGGAATTCCTTGATTGTGTTATCCAGCGCAGACAGGGCTTGCATTTGCATCTCGGCATTGATCCAGCGTCTGTCTTTGCGGCACTGGGGCATGACCACGATGAAGGGGAAACGAGACGCGTTTTTCCGGATCGCATGAGCAATTCCGATATCGGTTTCGAGCACTCCGTCATCCCCTCTCTCGCTGACACCATGGAAGAAAAGAATTACGGGCCATTTCTGGTGGGGATCGAAATCATCCGGTACAAAAACCTGATAGCGGTAAACCACGCCGTCGACTGTGATGGTCCGGTCCAGAAAACCGGTTTCATGCTTCCGCGCCAGTGCGAGTTGAGGAAGAAACAAACAAACAAAAATGGTCAGAAGAAATATTTTGCACAGTTGTTGCATCTCGGTCAGTTTACAACGGCCTGCACCCAGGGAGGCCCAACAACTCTTGGGAATATCGGGATCGATGATCCTGGGGTGAGAGGTTATGAAAGCGATAGATCCGGCACATCCTGTCACAACCTTCCAGCATCCTAGCAGCCGCGTCCATTGGCATTTCGATCCACATGCGATTTAGCTATTTTCTAGAATGCGCGGTGGGAATCATCATCGGTTCTGCGCTGCTGGCCCAATTGGGTTGCTCATCGGCTAGTAGCCCGCGGCCCTCCCCCCGCCCCCTCCGTCCAATGTCGTGCCGCAGTTTGGTCATATTATTCTGCTGGTTGAAGAAAATCATAGCTACTCTGAAGTGATCGGAAACACATCCATGCCTTATCTGAATAGTCTTGCCGCTCAGTACGGGTTAGCAACTCAATATTTCGCCAACGCGCACCCTTCAATCGGAGACTATTTCATGCTCACGACTGGGCAATTGGTTACCACTGACGATGCGTTTGCCGGGACGGTCGACGTTGACAACATTGTTCGTGAATTGATCTCCGTCGGTAAAACATGGAAATCCTATGCGGAGAGCATACCCTCCACCGGCTATACGGGAGGCGACTCGTATCCGTACGCGAGACGCCATAATCCTTTTTCGTACTTTAGCGACGTCGTCAACGACAGCAGTCAGGCGGACAATCTGGTATCGATGACTCAATTTCAAGCAGATTTAGCGAATGACGAGCTGCCCGATTTTTCCTTCATGGTGCCAAACCTTCTCGACGACGCCCACGACGGGTCGCTCCAGGTAGCCGACGCATGGCTGCAGCAGAACATCGGACCGCTTATCTCCAGCTCAACCTTCCAGAAGGATGGTTTGCTAGTCATCGTTTTTGATGAGGCCAATACTAACGATTCTACCGACGGAGGAGGTCGTGTCGCGGCTCTCATTCTCAGTCCTAAGACAAAGCCGGGTTATCGATCCACGACCTTTTATCAGCACCAGAGCACTCTTCGCCTGATCCTGCAAGGCTTGGAGGTAACAGCCTACCCGGATGCCGCCAGTTCCGCGCCCGCAATGGGAGAATTCTTCTGATCACAATTTGCCGGCAAGCTCATCGATTCTCTTTGAATAAGTACGCTACTATAGATGTAACGCTTCGCCTTCGGCGCGGTTCCCGCCAACCCTGTTCGATTTGAAAATTGAGGTATTGCGGCGGGACGGCATATTAGTTCGTGTGCGGGGCAATGGCCCTATCGTATCGGTGCACAGATTGGTCGCCGCGCATCTTATGTTTTCCTGGACGCCATCAAGTTCTGAGGGCCTGATCTCGAGATCGCCAAAAGGAGACTGAAACGTCCGTCTAGCAAAGACATGGAGAAACACCGCGCCACCATCAAGAAGTTAACGATTCGGGAGCTTCTGAAGCCGCACGTCACCGCGCTTGCGATTGGATTTATTGCCGTAGTGGGCGAGGGCGTAGCCAACCTGCTTGAGCCCTGGCCCCTGAAGATCGTCCTCGACAGCGTGCTGCGCCCGCGGCCCGTCCATGGCTGGCTCAACCATCTGATTCAGTACACCGCCGGAGACGACAAGTTTGCCATCCTAAAATTCGCCTGTGCGGCGGTGCTCGGAATTGCGGTTCTCGATGCCGTCAGTTCATACACCGAAAAATATTTCACCACTAGCGTTGGGCAATGGGTAACGCACGATTTGCGGCGAACCCTTTACTCACGCATACAACAGCTGTCACTCGCTTATCACGATGAGAAACGCAGTGGCGATTTGATCAGCCGAGTGACCAGCGACATTGATGCCATCCAGAGCTTTATCAATACCGCGCTCCTGGGAACGATGATTAATCTTATTACGCTGGTCGGAATGATCGGCGTCATGTTCTATCTCAACTGGCGTTTTACTCTGATTGCTTTGTCCGTGGCTCCAGTACTTTTTCTGGTGGTCTACACCTATACCCGGCGCATTAAGAAAGCTTCCCGCGAGGTGCGGAAGAAAGAGGGCGAGATAGTTTCTGTTATTGAAGAGGTGCTGTCGTCTATCAGGGTAGTGAAGGCATTCGCGAGAGAAGACTACGAACGCCGTCGCCTTGAAGAAGAGAGCTTGGAGAGCGTTGAAATCGGTCTCCGGGCGCGCGGACTGAAGGCCAAACTTTCGCCTCTTGTGGACATCATCGTGGCCGTAGGCACTTGTCTGGTGCTGTGGTTCGGCGCTCGCCTGGTTCTGAGCGGAAGCCTGTCTCCTGGCTCTTTGGTCGTATTCATCCTGTATCTAGGCAAAATGTACAAGCCAATGCAGGAGCTTTCCAAGATGACGGATGCTTATTCGAAAGCGCTAGTCGGATACGAGCGCATCCAAGAGGTACTGGAAACGGACAAAGAGGTAAAGGACGCTCCGCAAGCGATACGGGCTCCCCGGTTCAAGGGCGAGATCGAATTCGAACACGTCGATTTCTACTACTCTCCCGAGAATCCGATTCTTAAAGACGTCAGCCTGACCATCGAGTCTGGACAACTCGTCGCACTCGTGGGGCCGACTGGCGCGGGGAAGACGACGATCATCAGTTTGATTCCGCGCTTCTACGATCCGATTTCCGGGGTCATCAAGATTGACGGCACCGACATCAAACGCTTCCGGCAGAAGTCATTGCGCCAGCAGATAAGTTTTGTTTTGCAGGAAACCGTACTGTTCCATGCTCCCATCTGGCAGAACATTGCATATGGAAAGCCAGAAGCGTCCAAAGATGAAATTCTGCGCGCAGCCGAGCAGGCGAATGCGCACGAATTCATCGAGAAACTGCCCGAAGGGTACGACACAATTCTTGGAGAGCGCGGCATGACGCTTTCTGGCGGCCAGCGGCAACGGATCGCGATTGCCCGCGCCATCATCCGTGACACGCCCATCCTCATTTTGGACGAACCCACATCCGGGTTGGATGCCGCCTCCGAAAAACTGGTGTTTGAGGCTCTCGATCGCCTGATGGAAGGGAAGACATCCATCGTGATCGCGCATCGCCTGTCGACGATCCGCAGGGCTGATGCTATTTACGTCATCCAAGACGGGGTCATTGCGGAGAGCGGCACACATGAGGAGTTGCTGAAGAGCGGAGGACTTTATTCCCAGCTTGACCTGTTACAGCAAGGATGAAGAAAAGGTTGGGCTTGAAAAGCCTGTGACAAGCTAAACCGCCAGCGTTCGGCCGGTTTACAGCTTATTTAGTTCCGCAATGCGTTCTTGAACTATCCTGGTATACCCTTCAACCTCTTGCGGTGCGAAGCCAGCGGAACTGAATGCATCGTGAATCTGCTCGGGTGATAGACGGGAAAGAATCTCCCCCATCCATTTAGCGTCCTCGCGTGGTATGTGCCTTCCGATCCATCGCATGCGAAGCCGGCCGACTAAAGCGGGGATATGAAAGAAATACAAAAGATAAGGCCGGGTAGGAACGTTGAAGTCGACAAATTCTGGATCTTCCTTCTTGATGAATTTGGTATGAGTATATGACTTCAAATTACCTTTCGCCTTCGTCTGAGTCCAGCTATATCCAGTCGTGCCAAAAGTGGCCCCCAGATCGCTCACCAGGTAAATTTTCCGAGGCTGGTCAGAATCTCGCTCGCGGATCTCGTTGTTCTCGTCTTTCAGATCCCAGCTGTTCATCAATGCCATCATGACGCGCAGTCCGTTAAACTCTCTGGTTCCGCTGAACGGATTGTTTCGCCACCTCCACTTGCCCGCCTTCTTGTCATCCTGGAGGTGACGCTTCAATCGAACACTCTCAATTGTCCCGTCAGCATGAATGAGGTTCTGACCACGCTGCAAATGGGCAGGTATACCTTCGATCTTCAACCTGGGGACAAAGTAATCTTCATCGGTGTAGTAGCCAACTGCCCAAAGCAAGTGAGTGGCCGCGGTCTCGGGCCTGGCCTCCGCTCCCATTTTCGCCGTCCACTTTGTGCCCTGGCGGTCACGCACATAGAACTTCGGATTTGAGCCGGCTTTGTCCTCTTCCGCAAACACCATGGGTCCTTGCGGGCTGTCTTGCTCTCCCCCGCGACCATACGCAAGATTGCGGGAAGCGATATCGCTTGGTGAGTTCCACAGAGCGGCGCCATCCTTCGTCTCGGCGGTTGCGACTGAAGCGGCGGTCAGAAATATGAAACTGAGGAGAAACAACGCCAGCGATGTGCGTTGCATCCTGAATCCTTCGCGGAGACACGAGGTGGCTTGGTCAGCCGGTCGAACCGCAGGGACGGCAGAGAAGTGAGATTGTACTTCTACAGGATGCCGCATAATCGTATTCGGGCTCAATCGGTCGACCGTTTGTAGATGCTGCTACCGGCGGAGTGGTAGCCTGACAAGGCAAATTATCATGTTGCCAGGCTCCTGGAGTGCGCAGTGGCGGAAGACAGGAGAATAATTGAAACTTCTTACGCAACCAAATGACGGTATCCGGCCTTTGGTAAAGGCAATCGAGAAGGCCAAAAAAAGCGTCGAAATTGTGATATTCCGTTTCGATCGCATCGAGATTGAGCGCGCGCTCGAAGATGCGGTGAAGCGAGGTGTATTCGTCCATGCACTCATCGCCTACACCAATCGCGGCGGGGAAAGGAATCTGCGCAAGCTAGAGTTGCGTTTTCTGGCCGCAGGTATAACCGTGGCGCGCACCTCCAATGATCTGGTTCGCTATCACGGCAAGATGATGATCGTAGATGGCAAGTATTTGTACTTGCTTGCCTTCAACCTTACTCGACTGGACATCGATCACAGCCGCAGCTTCGGTATCGTGGCGACAAACCGCCGACTGGTACAGGAAGCCGCGAAGCTTTTTGCAAGCGATACGACGCGCCAGTCGTACACGCCCGGTTCGGCACGTTTTCTGGTCAGTCCTCTAAACGCGCGAAAGCAACTCGCCGCTTTGATTGAGAGTGCGAAAAAAGAATTGCTGATTTACGACATGAAGATTGCGGATCGTGCCATGACACGCCTTCTGGAAGATCGTGCCAAAGCAGGCGTCGAGATACGGATTATTGGCAAACTGACTCGCAAACCGAGCGGGCTGACGATACGCAAGCTCAATGGCATCCGCTTGCACACTCGAACCATCATCGCCGACCGCCGCCAAATGTTTATTGGAAGTCAAAGTCTACGAGAACTCGAATTGGATGCCCGTCGGGAGATCGGAATTGTCGTAACTGACCGGAAGACCATTGGCGCCGTGATTAAAGTTTTCAAGGCCGATTGGAAGGCGACGGACTCTCCTGAAATCGACTATGTCGCGGATTCTTCAAAGAACACGGTGAAGCGAACTGCCAGGAAGGTAGCCAAAAGTGTTGCGAAGGATTTGCCGCCAGTCGGGCCGGTGGTCGATCAGGCCATAAAGGAAGTGACGCTAACGGATTCTGATATCGAAGTTGATCATAAAGAAGTGCAGAGCGCGGTGAAAGATGCAGTCCGTGAAGCCGTTGAGGACGCAGTACAGAGCGTGATGAGAGAAGTAACTGATGGACAAGAACCACCCGGAAAGTGAGGCTGTAGCAAGACTTGCCGGCAAAACCATCTGGCTTGGGGTGTTTTGGCATCTAAGCCGACGATGGTGGAGATGATCTGTAGGCATAAGGGAAGTATTGTGGCGACGTGGATTTTGGCCGCGTCCTGCCTGGGTGGCGCTCAGGATAAGCCTCAGCAACATCACGCTTCCGTGAATCAGGACTCGCTGGTCATTCAGGATTTTGAGAAGAGAACAAACGACTATGTGAAACTTCGCAAGACCGCGCAATCTGGTTTGCAAGTACCGAAATCGAAAAGTTCAGCTTCGAGTATCAAAGAGTATCAGCAGTCCTTAGCACAAAACATACGGTCGCAACGTTCACAAGCCCGGCCCGGAGATATTTTCACTCCTCCGATCGGGGAAGTATTCCGGCGATTGCTAGCCGGGACGTTCAAGAGTGGCGATGGTCGCAAGGTGCGAGCGAGTCTGCGTGGTGCCGCGCCCGTAAGCGGGCTTGCCTTGCAGGTGAATGAGGAATATCCGAAGACGTCGGCCTTGCAGTCCACGCCACCGACTCTTTTATCTGACCTGCCCAAGCTCCCCCCGGATCTTCAATACCGGATTGTAGGCCGCGAGCTTGTTCTCATGGACGCTGCCGCAAACCTGGTTATCGATTTTCTACCTGACGCGTTGCCGGTACCTAAGAATGCGCGTTGAAGCAATGAGAAATCGCATATCGATTTTCTTTTTCGTCTGCCTTGCACTGTGTGGATGTACAGCCAGGGACGCTTCAGATAATCCGCCCGCCACAACCGCTCCAACGCAAAATATTGCCGCAGGACTGAAACTTCCTCTCAAGCCGAAATCGGTACGGTTCGCCGTGATCGGCGACAGCGGAACAGGCGACAAAGCGCAGTACGAAGTGGCCCAGGAGATGGAGGCTTACCGGCAGGTGGTGGGATTCACGTTTGTACTGATGCTCGGCGACAATATTTACGGGGGTGATCATCCTCGGGATTTCGTCCGCAAGTTTGAGGAACCGTATAAGCCTTTGCTAGATGCTGACGTTAATTTCTATGCTTCGCTTGGGAACCACGACAACCCCAACGAGAGCCATTACAAGCTTTTCAATATGGGCGGGAATCGCTATTACAGTTTCAAGAAAAATGACGTCGCTTTTTTCGCCTTGGACAGCACTTACATGGGCCCGGAACAGGTTTCCTGGCTGGAACAACAGCTGCAAAACTCCAAGGCAAACTGGAAGATCTGCTTCTTCCACCATCCCTTATTCTCCGACGCAAAATTTCACGGACCGGACTTGGACCTTCGATCTGTTCTCACGCCGCTGTTCCAAAAGTATGGCGTCAACCTTGTCTTGTCCGGGCATGAACATGTTTACGAAAGACTGAAGCCGCAAAATGACATTTACTACTTCATCCTCGGCAACTCCGGCCAACTGAGATTCCACAACCTTCGCGCCGCCAATGAGGTACAGGTCGGATTCGACACCGACCGAAGTTTTATGGTGTTGGAGATCGACGGGGACCAACTCTTCTTCCAGACGGTCTCGCGGACCGGATCTACGATCGACTCAGGCATCCTGCTACGCCAAGCCAAACCCCCGACCCCGGCGAAGGCTGGACAGTAAGGCGACCCTCCCCTTGCCTGTTTCATTCGCCATTCCAGCCTTCGCGGCTAATACTGGGTCAGCAGCCGAACATCCAC
This sequence comes from Terriglobia bacterium, assembly GCA_963706335.1. Lineage (GTDB taxonomy): Bacteria > Acidobacteriota > Terriglobia > Terriglobales > Acidobacteriaceae > JAIQFF01. The sequence goes on along the minus strand of CAVPME010000011.1, from coordinate 124,998 downwards.
TCCATCTCGCAACTATCGAATGTGGACGAACGCAATACTGCCCAGTCCCGCTCCGGTAGCGAAACCGAAGCGCAAACCGCCATAGCGTGGGGTACCCAGAATGCTTATGGATGACGGGTAGTAATAATCAGGGCCCCAGTTGTAGGACGATGGATTGTCATAGTAATCGTAACCGCCGTCCGGATAGTTAGAGTAAGGCGACCACGGCGTGTACCAATAAGGGTTGTACCACCATGGGTCCCAACCGAATGCCCATCCTGGCGCCCAGTAGCCGTAAGGCCAACCATAGCCCCAACCTCCCCAGCCGAAACCAAAGCCACGATTAAACCCAAAGCCGCGACCGAAGCCGAAACCACGATTGAAACCGAATCCCCGATTGAAACCGAATCCCCGATTGAAGCCAAACCCTTGGCCGAATCCAAACCTTGATTCCCTGAAGCTTCCAAAACCGCGTCCATTCCCGCCGTTGGAAAAGCCTCGGTTAGCGAAGGTGGAATTAGTGCCAAAACCGCGGAAAGAGTTGAAGTGCCCGCTGTTCAGTCCCATTCGTGAATTCGTGAAGGAAGACCCTGAACGACTGAAACCCGAATTGCCGAAACCGGATCCGCGTACCCTGGAACTTGCAAAATTAGAGGTGGCTTCCGACCGGCCGAAAGAATGCCAGCCACCGTCGGAGACTCCGCCGCGGTGAGCCGAAAAGGCTGAGTTTCCGCTGAAACTACGTGCCGCACCGGTACGCGCAGAGTTTCCAGAGCTACCGAAAGAATGCCATCGGCCATCGCTGATTGCGGAATGGGTATTCGACGAACGATTTCCAAATGAACTGAAGTTACGATTCGATTGGAAACCGCCGTTCCGTCCACTCATGGTTCGCGAGCCGCCGGATCCACTGAAGGAACGGTTGTTCATCCCATAGCGTCCTGCCGATGCCCCGCCACGAAAGCCACCGTTTTCTGTGCGAAATCCCCCGGTAGCGCCGCTCCGGAAGCTGCCACCGCTATGGAAGCCCCCGCCGCCGCCGTGGAAACCGCCGCCACTGCCACCACGGAAACCGCCTCCCCCACCGCCATGGAAACCGCCGCCACTGCCACCACGGAAACCACCTCCCCCACCGCCATGGAAACCGCCACCACCTCCGTGAAAGCCCCCGCCACCGCCGTGAGAACCCCCTCCACCCCCGCCATGACCTCCACCGCGTTGGGCGAGCACTGGAATCGGAGCAACAGCCAGGGCAAAGAGAGTAATGACCGTAAAACTGAATCTGCTCATAATGTGTACCTCCCATGGAACGCGGGCTTCAACGTCGCCCACCCCTGGGACAAACTTCTGATTAAACAGATGCAGGTCAACTGCCAACGGCGGGACCTGGCCCTTGAATTCATAACTTCCTTGTTGTAAGTCATCAAGAGAACCTGACGTTCCTAGTCAAGTTTATAGCGATATGGTTTGGTGGCCGAATTCCACCAGAGGTGGTGGTTTTCGACCAGCAGCGCGGCTTTTGCCGAGCATCATCTGTTTGGGCATCTCATTAATTCAAATGACTTTGTCCGGCGGTCAAAGCTGGTTAACTGGGGTGGAACGAGCCATGCAACTCTGATTTGTGAGCCGGGTTAAATGGGGTAATGACGTTTGGTGGGAGGAGTCTTGAAAGCAGCGCTTTTTTCTCGCAGCGGAAAACTTCGTACAAAAGACGGTGGGTTCGTATCATGGAAGACGTTCTTTACAGGGCTGGCACTGATTTGTGCAGCGGCGCTCATGGCGGGCGCCCAGCGGGTTGCCCTTAGCCCTAATCAAGACGAAAGCGACGGCATCAGTGTCGGCGGACAATGGGTGGAGTTTCATTCCGAAGACAAAATGACCGGCTCTAAAAGGGTTCGTTTCGAGCTCTTATCTAACAATTACCTGAGGGGAGATCCGGAGTACAAGCCGCGAGTTGAACTAACCTGTACAGATAACAAGTACACATCCGCTGAATTCAATCCTGGTATTCGTTTGGGACCCCCCAATCGCCCGGGTTTCTGGGGACAGCCGCAGATGGAGGTTATGGTGCGTGTTGATGAGGCGCACAGCTACCACGGCTGGAACTGGATTCACGATCGTTTCCTCTCCATGGACAAAGGGACCGCGAGAGAGCTAATCGGGGCTCGCATCTTCAACGTGCAAACACGTGGCCGCTATGGGCCCGAAATCGCAGAATTCTCGCCAGCGGGACTTGATCTCGCAAAGATAAGGCAAGTCTGTGACCTGACGCCCAAAAGGCCCAGCAAAAACTAAACGGCTTTTGGGTAAGTATTCGTTTTGGAGGCCTCGTTAGCGGATTGTGGAGGCATTTTCGGCATGCTCTCCCCTTCCTCAACCAGAAGCGGAGCCACCACCCGAAGTGCCTCGACTTCCTTTCTCAAAACTTTCAGTTTCCCTTCTTTCTCTTTTAGAACGCCTTCGACATTCTTCATTTTGCCTCCTGAATTTAGTGACACAAACTCCCGAATCCGAGACTGGCTGACCTCCACGTGTGCGCAGTAATTCTCGAACCCGCGAGCCAATACTTCTGTCTCTAAAACAGGTGGCATTATATCCTCGAAAGGCTTGTCTAGCGCGGCTTTTAAGGTAAGCCCGCCGAGGGTTGAAGGCAGGTGATCCTCGGGAATCTCCGTGACCACCCACCTTGGAAACATTAGATCGACAACAGGCGATGAAAAAACGAACGATAGCGTTGAAGCGCGATACGTAAGTCTTCGGTGGAAACGTTGTCACCACGATCCCATTGTGTTTCGAGCGAGGCACGTTCTTCCGCGAAGACCTCCGCCAAGCGCTTCATCGCGGAAGCTACAAGGCCATCAGCCTGCTCGACGGCACGGCGGGGTTCGTCGACGAAAGTTACCTGGACCTCTTGCCAGCGTTTTCGCAGGTCGACGAGTTCTTCTTGGGGAAATAATGGGGCAACCTCCTGCTGACTCCGGATGTCTTGATTTCGAATTTCCTGACTTCGAACTTCCTGCCTGGGGAAGTCGAGCGGCGCGTTATCCTCCGTGGCGCTTACTGCGCGCTCGGTGGGGCTGACATCCGGATGGACGGCTTGCGGTCGCAATTCTTCAGCTGCGACAGGACGCTTGCCCTGGGCCAAGTCGGCGGTGGTCAATTCTTCATCCAATTTCTCTTTTCTTAGTGGCACACTCATCCTTGTGCCTCCTTTCTTTCGGGGAGCGGGTTCCCTAATAGCTGATCGAACAGTAAGTGGTAATGGACCATGGCTTTGCGCAAATCCTCTGTGCTCGCCTGGCCCCGGCTGTGGCGGAGGGCAATGTCATGCGCTGCACGGTAATTTTCAACTAAGACAGGGTGATCAACCGATATGTCAGCGCTCCGTTGTTCGAAGTCACCGACCGGATAACCACGTGCTTTCATAACTTCGCTGACGAGTTGATCCGCCAGGGAAACGGCGCCCCTGGGATCATCGACAAAACGTGATTGAATGCCAACCCATCGGCTCATGAAACTGGATCGGTCTGACGGCGTCAGGGCCACGATCGGAAGCTTTTCTCTGCGCTTGGTCCTGAACTGAAGCACGTCCTCGCCCCGGTGCACATCCCCCGCCTGCTTGACGACTCGATCGTACTCGGGGCCGAAACGCGCACGAAGATTTTGGCTGCGCCGCTTTCGAATGGCAGAAAAAACAATCACGGCGACGATGGCTACGATCACTACAAAAGCAGCGATTAACCTGAGTTGATGCTGATCCATGCTTGCCCCCGCTTCGTTCGCTGCTGAGATTCGCTCAAGATGTGAGAAGTTGTCTTGGGAACGGTCCGATGACTAAGGGTTTATCAACTAAGCGGTAAAAGCTCACCAGGATCTGGTTTAGCTGTGAGTGGTGCGGTTTCTGGTTATTACCCTTGAGGCACTTGGCGCATGGCCAGGAAATGGATAGACTGTGCCGCATTCCCATAACCTGGCATGGCGGACCGACCATCACAACCTCGAAGTCTGCAGCCTGCAGTTGTTTTTATCCTTGCGCTCCAAGTGGTTGGTATCGTTTGGCTGGAGGGCACTCCGGCTGGATCCGTCCTCATCTATTCGCTTCAGATTACAGCCGCGTGGCTGGCGGCGGCCTATTCCTTCGCTGCTCTCGGTCGCGCCAGCGGAGTCATGCGATATTTTTGGTCTCTGGTGGCTACCGGGTTTTTGATCTACGGAAGCGCACCTGCCGGTTGGATGATCTACCACGATGGGCTGCAAGTTGCTGTCACTGACCTTTCCATCGTGGGATTTCTGCCATTTGCCTCCGCTGCATTCTTTGCCATGGCGTTGTCGTTGGATCTGGAGGGCTCGGAACGCAAAAATTCTGCCACGCTGTCATGGCAGACGTATCTTGAGTTTTTTCAGATCGTTTTCGTGGTCGGTTTTATCTATTTCGCCGCTTACTGGGTTCCTGCCCAGGCCCTAGATTCTCGCGCGGCCGTGGTACGCAATGCGTGGTTGTGGATTGGCGGCGCCTTAGCGTTACTGCTGGTTGCGATCGTGCGATTGAGCCTCAGCCGATCGTCGCATTCTCGAACACTATTTGGGGGAATGGCCATAGGTCTGGCCGCAGTTACGATTTCGTTGACGATCGCCGCCTACTTTATCGTGTTCCACCCGGACTCGCCGGGAACGCTGGATGTTGGCTGGCTCGGACCAGGTTGGTCAAGTCTGGCCTGGACTCTGCCGTTGCTAATTGCCAGCAATCTGATCGAGTCTTATCGAGACACCGAGACTACTGATCCTTCCGCAAAGGCTTACGCCATAACGCTTCCCCGGTTAGCCATCTCCAATCTAGCTTGGTTGCTGATTCCGCTGGCTGTCGCTGAAGAGACTGGGCGCCTGCCCTCGCAGTGGAAGCCTATCGGCTACGCTATTTTCCTGCTGGTGACAGCGTGCTACACAGTTCGCTTAGTAACAAATCAATATTTCCTGGCGTCAGCCGCCGAACAAAATCGTGAGGGTCTCGCTCTTCTACAGGCCGTTATTGAGGGGACAACCGATGCGGTCTTTGTGAAAGACTTAGCCGGGCGCTACGTGATGGTCAACAGCTCCGGCGCCAGGATTTTTGGACGCAGGATTCAAGACGTCATCGGTAAAGACGACTCCGAACTATTCTCCGCCGGCATAGCGCGACAAATCATGGCCCGTGACCGCAAGGTAATCGAGTTGGGCCAAACCCGGACCCATGAAGAATCGGGAATATTCGGTGGACCCGAGCGAGTCCACCTGTCGACACTGGGGCCATATCGTAACGCTCGGGGAGAAGTGGCGGGGCTCTTGGGAATTTCGCGAGATATTACGGATCACAACCGTGCTGAGCAAAGGTTCCGGACCCTGGTGCAAAGCTCTTCCGACCTGATTATCACTGTCGATGCCGGCGGCGTCATGCGCTATGTAAGTCCATCGGTTGAGCGCGTTCTGGGTTATGGCGCCGAAATGCTTTTCACTCAGAATGTTTTCAACTATGTCCATCCCAGCGATGCTGGCCGCTTCCGAGCGTTTTTTAGCAACATTCTTCGAAAGCCGGCCAGCAGCGCTCAGGAGGGTTACCGCTTTGGTCGTTCCGACGGATCGTGGGCGGAACTTTGGGTGGTGGGTAGCAATCTTCTTCATGATTCCAGCGTGCAAGGAATCGTAATCAATTGCCGCGATATCACCGCGCAGACCCAGGCTGAAAAAGCGCGTTATGAGGCCGAGACACGGTATCGCACTCTGGTAGAGCAACTGGCTACGATTACTTACGTGGCGAAGCTCGGCCTGCATGGTGAGTGGCTTTACGTAAGTCCACAGATCGAAGCGTTACTGGGCTTCACGCCTTCTGAATGGCTAACTGAACCCGGCATGTGGATCAGCCGGGTCCACCCGGATGATCGCCAGCTTGTAGAACAGACTGAAGCCGCTACATTTACCGGAAAGCCCTTCCGTGCCGAATATCGCATGTTTCGCCGTGACGGGAATGTGATTTGGGTGAACGATACCGCGGCCGTAGTTCACGATTCTGATGGCAATGTGCTTCTGCACGGCGTGATTCTCGACGTGAGCGAACGCAAACACCTCGAAACGCAACTGCGCCAGGCGCAGAAGATGCAGGCTGTAGGCCGCCTCGCGGGGGGCGTCGCTCACGACTTTAACAATCTGCTGACCGTAATCATGGGTTACACCCACTCTTTGCTCGAACATCGCGGCGTCTCTGAAACCCAGACAGAAGAAGATCACGAACGGCGTGAACAATTGCGAGAGGAAGAGGTACGTCGTAGCGCCGAGCGGATTCGGTCAGCTGCCGAACGGGCTGCGAGTCTTACTCGCCAGTTGCTTGCGTTCGGTCGTCGCCAGATGCTCGAGCCACGCATCCTGAACTTGAATTCCGTGATCTCGGAAATGGATAAAATTGTTCGCCGCCTTATCACCGAGGACATCGAAATCGTTACCAGTCTGGGGGCTGATATCGGGTCGGTGAAAGCGGACCTGGCGCAGGTCGAACAAGTCATCCTTAACCTGGTAATCAACGCCCGTGATGCCATGCCTCGAGGCGGCGTGCTCACAGTTGAAACCGCGAATGTGGAACTCGACCGTGGAAATGCCGGCGAGCACGTTGATGTTCGTCCCGGACCCTACGTTATGCTGGCGGTTAGTGACACCGGTACCGGCATGGACGCCGAAACACAGGCGCGTATTTTCGAACCTTTCTTTACCACCAAGGAAACTGGGAAGGGAACTGGACTGGGGCTTTCAACCGTCTACGGCATAGTTGAGCAGAGCGAAGGCTACATTTGGGTGTATAGCGAGCCCGGCCATGGAAGCAGTTTCAAGGCCTTCTTCCCGCGATTGGATCAGCCAGCACCAGCAGTTCTTCGGCCGGTCGTCGAGCTTCCCGCGGTCCGCGGTACCGAGACCATTTTGCTGGTGGAGGATGACCGCATGGTGCGCGATCTGGCGCAATCAATCCTGGAAGATTGCGGCTATTCGGTGATTGCTCCAGAACGGATCGAAAATGTGGAATTAATTTGCCGTCAATATGCCAACCGTGTCGACTTGCTTTTGACCGACGTGGTCATGCCTGGAATCAGTGGGCGTGACCTGGCTCGCCAGATGTCATCCTACCGTCCCGATTTAAAGATTCTGTTCATCTCCGGTTACACCGACAACGCGATTGTGAGCAAGGGAATGCTCGATCCTGGAATCTGGTTCCTGCAAAAACCATTTACCCCGGCGGCTCTTGCTGCTAAAGTTCGTGAGGTTCTCGATTACCCGGGAAAGGCCGCATGATCGTAAAAGCCTTTCCCAGCCCGGGATGCACGGGATTGTTAAACTGCCACCGGGCTATAGTGCTGGCCGTTTCGGGCTAACAATGGAATTTGTGCTTCGGATCCGGGTCTTTCTGGTGCTCTCCGCCCTCCTGGCGTTTTCCGCCCTTGTTTCCGCCGATACTCTCTACCTTAAGAACGGGATGTACATCGTTGTCACTAAGGCCACAGAAAAGAACGGTGAGGTCGAATACTGGGTTGGTAGCACAAAATATACGATCTCGAAAGACCTGGTGGCGAAAATCGAAGCTGGCAATGGTCCCTCACCTTCTAGCCATGGAGCTTCTCCGATGAGAGGTTCGGCGTCGTCGGTGCGTGATCTTAGCAGGCATGAAGGTGCATCAGCTACAGGGTCTGCCAGCCACGACAAGCTTCAACTTTCACTCCCTGGCGGACCCAAACAGCAAGACCCGTACTGGACCGCATTGCGCAACCGCATCATGCAAGGGGACCGGGTGAACGACATGCGGCTGGCCGAAATCGAATTGGATAACGATGCGCGGACGACTTCGAATGCGTATTTGCTTGCTGGAGTTACGGAAATGCAGGATGGTGACCCCGGAAAAGCCAGCGTTTATTTCGAAAATGCCATCCGTGCGACACCGGATCACGCTGATTTGCTTGAGTGGCACGCCATTGCGTTGTGCAGTCAAGGCCGGTACGCGGACGCCGTCTCCGATCTTGAACGCGCCACGGCCTTGAAACCGGATTCGGTACACTTGCTTCAGCAATTGGGACTGGCGCGCTACGATGCCGACCGGACTAGCGACGCTGTGGCGGCCTGGAAACAGGCGATGGAACTATCGCCCGACCCCATCACCGAAAGACTACTTCGCAAGGCGCAACGCGAAATGGATGTCGAAGAGCGCTCGCGGCGAAAACAGAGTGCTCATTTCATCCTGCACTATCAGGGCGATGCGACTGCGGTCGAACTCCAACAGCAGCTTCTGGCTACCATGGAAACTCACTTTCACGATCTCGCCGGCCAACTGGGATATGAGCCTGCGGAAAACATCATTGTCATTCTCTACACCCAGAAAGAGTTCGTTGATATTACCGAAGCCCCGTCCTGGGCTGGAGCCATCAACGATGGCAAGCTACGAATTCCGATGCGAGGAGTTACCATGATGACTCCGGAATTGTCGCGCGTTCTTAAACACGAATTGACGCATTCGTTCCTGCGTTCCTTGTCCGGTGGCCGCTGTCCGACATGGCTTAATGAGGGCACGGCGCAGATGATGGAACCCCGCACCTCAACCGCCTATGCGTCTCGTCTGGCCGTGCTGTTTCAGCAACAGAAAGAGATTCCGTTTTCTGTCATGGAAGGATCGTTCATGCGTTTCTCCGATCTGCAGGCGCAGGTCGCATATGCGGAGTCACTGTCTGCTGTGGAGTACTTACGTGACCGCTATGGCATGGGCGAAATTGTAAGAATGCTGCGTAACATCGGGACCGGGGTTGAGCCTGAGATAGCCTTACGGCAGAGTACCGGCATGGACTACTCCGCATTCCAGCAACGCATCGGCGAAACTCTGGCTAAAGCCACCGATTGATGAAAATGTAAACGGTATCATCTCTCCCGCGGCAATCCTTAACCGGCAGGGGGCGGCTCCGACACACTCGCGGTGAACAAAATCGCGCTCAGGGTTGTACCAATGTAACCGAAATACAGTAAAAACCTGATCGATTCTTAGGGGAAATGGTGGCACTATCATTTGAACCGAGCCAGCCACTGGCCGAACCTATCAGAGATAATTTATCGGCGGGAGGGAGTCTATGAGCGCCGCCCCTTGCAGAAGCCTAAATCTTGTATCTTGGAAAGACCTCTATCAGGCTGCCCTTTTTGAATCGGACCTGAAAAAGTTACCGGAACGTATAACTGACGCCGAGACCGCCCTGGTTTCGCGCGCAAGAGAGTTGTTTTATACGTCCGATGACAGCACCGCGGAGCGGGATAGTCTGGATTACGCTCTGTGTGCGCTGCACTCACTTCGCCGCTCGCTAAAAAGCGAAGCTTGCTAGCATCCAGTTCATGCTGGGCTGGCGAGATTGGTAACGATTACCAATCATTAGACGTGAACGTACACGACGAACCCCCGGAAAAAGAATACCTCCGGTTTTTTTGCTTACCACCGATCCTCGTCGCTGACCTAGAAGATCAACTTTAAAGCCAGTTGCAACTGTCGCGGGTCGCGTGCGCTGGTTATCTGATTGTAAACGCCACTTGTCAACGAGGTCGAAGCTGGATTGTTAAAGTTGGTATGGTTTAGCACGTTAAATGCTTCAGCGCGGAATTGAACATTGAAGCGCTCGCTGATTTTTGTGTTCTTGAACAGAGCAGCATCCCATCGCCCATAGCCCGGGCCGACAATCGTGCCGCGAGGCTCATTGCCTGGACGAATTTGTCCAGCCGGAACGGCTGCGAAGGCGGCCGGATTGAACCATTCAGTGATGGTGTGAGGTGCGTTGGTGTTGGGATCACCAACGATGTCGGGTCTTCCACCTTCGAAAGTAGATTGTGCGGCGCCAACCAAACCAGCTATACGGGTCAGCTCGCCGAGTCCCCCTACTGTGATCGCTTATACACCAAGGTTGGATTTCAATTCCGCCGCCACATTCGGGGCGGACACCATCAAGTTCATCGTCAACATCAATATGTCGCATTGACGGCAAAGATCGAAAGCACAGTCAGACATCAAACCGTCGTCTAGTTAAGAATTACGGCCGTCGCATCGGATCCAATGGGATTTGCTGTTTTCCTTGGGGCTGCTGCGGTAACGTGACCGATCGCGTCACATTGATCTTTCCATCACTCACGTTGAAGGTAGTTGATTTTGTATTTGTTGCGCCAAACTGGTCCATCACCGTGGCGGTGGCCGTGTAACTGCCCGCAGCGGAAAAAGTTTCGACGGCGGCTGGCGTAGTGAAATGGCTGCCGTCCGAGTATTGCAACTGACGGCTGATCAAAAAGCCGTCGGCATCAGTAGACGTCGCGGTGCAACCGAGCACAGTCGTCGCGGATATGCTGGGAAGAGGTGTCAATGTAATTTTGGCGACCGGGGGAACATCGCTTGGTTCTGCAACCACGTTCAACGACGCGGTGGCGGTAACGTTTCCTGCGGAGTCGAGCGATTGCACGGAAATCTGATGTGCACCAGTAAATACCTTCAGCGCAGTATTCAGAGTATCTCCGCTGACTGCATACGCTTGTTTTCCGTCGATCAAGACACGCATCACGGCAACCGGTGTTCCAGGATCGGCGGATGCCACAAGGGAAGTCGGCCAGTTTACTGTCGCTCCGTTGCCAGGGCTGAAAATCGTAACACCACCTGACGATGGCTTGACGGAGATTTGCTGTACCGCCACCGCCGACGCCCCCGCTGCGTCAAAGGCGGTCGCCGTGATCAGATATGTTCCGACGACGGAGTAGGTGTGAGAGCCGGAGGCTCCGGTAACGACGGTGCCGTCACCAAAATCGATTGTCGTACGGGCTGCGTTGCCAGATAAAACTGTGGCAGAGGCCGTATAAGCGAGGGCGCCCGTTTGCGACAGAGTGAGCGAAACGCTCGACGGTTGGTCACCAGGATGGTATGCGATCGGAGGAGACATCTTGTTTTCAAAACTAGGCGCGCCCGTTGCCTCGACGTAGACGGAATATGTGTTTGTCGGAAGCTTCAGTGGGCTCAAGTCGAATTGGTGTGTGCCACGAGGAACATCACCGAGTTTCGACAGATTCGTCCCATCTGTACTGATGAAAACCGTGTAATGATCGATCGTACTTTCGTCGCCACCATTCACACTCCAACTGACAGTAGTGCCAGACTGTGAAGGAGTGAGGTAAATGCAGTTGTCGATACCGGGCTCGATTGCCGTCCCTTCCTCGTAGTCGTTCCATGTGGCAATCTGGATCGCGGCCAACTGGTTACCGCTGGAATAGAATTTTCCCGCCTCGCTAAAGCTTTGCTGCCATGCTTGTCCGCATTGCTGATTAATCTGGCGGTTCGTTCCCCATGCCGCCAGCGTATCGTTGAAACCCTTGTATGCGGCGCCCACGGCAAACCGCGCCGGCATCTGTTGCGCCTCTTCATAGAAAGAATCCTGGCTTGCGAGATTGGGATCGAAGGGGTTAGCGGCATTGATGTTCACCCAGGAGAATCCGCCGTCGGATATGCTTCGACTCAGTCCGCCGGTTCCCTGAAAGATCAGCAGGGGATTGCCTGGAATCGAGGACGTCACGCGGCTCCAATCGATGTAGTAGGCGTCGACGCCGAAAAAGAACACCACCGGGCGGTCATTCACCTTCATGTATGCCGGAGAGGATTCATATTGCGTGGCGATGTAAGTCAAATCAGCGATGAGCTGATCGGTTACATCGCATCCATTGTCTGTGGCTGCCGCCCCCAGGGCCCCCACATCTTCCATGATCGCGAACTCGAACTGTCCCGCCTGCGCCTCGGCTTCCTGTTTTAGCAACATAGTGGAGTTGTTTGTATTCGTCTTGGCCGCGCCCATCCAGTCCGCAATAGCGCCCTGTACACCGCGGCTTATCATATCTTCGACTTGGCGATGCACTTGTGCCGAGTCATCCGAGTTGTAGCCGACGTTCATATGGTCACTACCGCCGAACCAGCCTAACCAGTGGACGTATATCTTGGTGTTGGAACCGCTGTAGAGAAGGGATCGGAGTGAAACCTTGCTCACATTCCTGGCTGCCACATTGCCGTTTGTTTGTTGGGCAAGAGAATCTGCAGCGCTGGTGTTGTTGCCGGTTTCTGCTTGCAGCGTCGTGGTTGCCGCCGGGAGAGGATTGGTTGCGGGAGAAGATGGAGGCGGAGATCCTCCTGACGACCCGCCGCAGCCAAGAAACGTTGACATCAGGACGGCTAAGACAACCACAGCAAAGGAGGCGGCGAACCCGCTGAATTTCATCGGGACCTTACTCCAAGCATCGAAAACGGAACCCGCGAGCAACTCATGAAAATCTCGATCCCTGCGTAGGGTCGACAGCAATTCACTCCAAACTTTGATGCTGATAATGGCGGGGGAGTTTAAGCGAGGATGCCGGTCAATTCTTCAACCCGGCTAGGTATTTGCCGTGGTCTTAGTATTTCATCCCGAGACGGAGGCGGGGCGACCCCCATGCAGGCGCCAAATTTTTGCCTAAATAATTGAGAGTATTGATCGAGAGGCGCAGTTCGTCCCGTCAGCATATGATGCGCTTGAGGTGATTAAAACTTGTAAATTCGGCGTTTTGGCTTGCCAGCCGAACCTGGGCGAGGAAGATGAGAGGTTCCGAGTAGTGGCTGCGATTGCTTTGCCGTTCTGACTGAATCTGCCCAACTTTGTTTGTGGGTGTTTTTGTGATCGTCGGTTTAGGTTTGAGATAAAAACTCTTCCAGTGTTTTCGTCTGCTCTGCTTTCTCAGCCAACTCAATCAGCCATTCCCGGAAGTCGCTTGTGTCTAGCACTCGAGCACCTGTAGAAAGTCGGGCCTCCATGACTTGTGCTGCCACTGCTCGAAGCAGGTCTGGACAATCTTTCACAGCAACCTCGCAAAAAATGATGAAAGCATCTCGCTTCGGACATTGGTGCTGCCAAGCGGACTCTGCCTGTAATCAATCTCATATCGGCTCTTGTTTCCGAGCCCTGCACTTACCGAGGTAACTAAAAGCGAAAACGATCGACGGAATCCGTGGCGCGACTGCTGACTTCGATGATTGCTAAGAAGAACCCAGACAAGTGAAAGACGGCAGGAAGAAGAGCCGTGGAGCTAAATTAAGGAGTTCTCTTATGCGCATCGTACCCGGCAGCAATAAAATGTTAATCGCTGCCGGGTGGGTGTTTTCTAACGCTTGACCTCGACCTGGTTCACCACTTGTTGAACGTGGGGAATGCCGGCGGCGAGTTTTTCAGCCTGCTGTCTTTCATTTGCGTTTCGGACGCTGCCCGTGAGGGTCAGGACGCCATTCTTCGCTTTGTAACGAACATTCTGTCGTTTCAAACCGCTTGAGATCAACGCCGCTTTGTAGTTGTTCTCAATTCCGTCGTCCAGATTTGAAGCCACTGCTTTCGCATCAGACTCGGCTCCGACAGGCTGAACGCTGATCTCATTGGCTATGATTCGCGTGCTTGCAGCAGTCTTGGCCACCTCGGCAGCCTTCGCTTTGGCTTCTTCGGAGTGAAGAGTTCCGCCCAGAGTGATCGTGTTCTTGTCCCGATCCTCGTCCACCGAGACTGGCTTCAGGTCGGCTTGTTCTAGCGCCTTCTGCACACTGTCCTTGTAGGCGACATCGTTTTGTTTCGAGCAGGCCACGCTTGCGAGCAGTAATGCGGCTACAGCCATCAGCGCAAAAAGTTTCATTCGTTCCTCCGCAGCGCAATTTCGCAACGATCCGCCATCGAGCCTACTCGGTCCGCAATCAATGAAAATCAGGTAAAGCTTGTAGTGATTAGGAATATTCGAAGTAGAATGCGCGAGCAGTATCCGGGTCCTACTCTTCGTGCATCAACAGCAGCGAAGCCTTGTCCGCGGATCATGACGAGTGCTACCTCATGCGTAAGGATGACTGGATTTAGTACAGGTACGTACCGAGCCTTTAGTAATCGGGCTTACGCGGTATTGTTCGCTCCGCGGTACTCTTGCTAGAAGTTACTTAGTCGCGCACTCCATGTAGAAAGGTGACAGAATGCTAAATCCACGCAAGTCGAGTTCCGCAATTGATCGTGTTCGCCAACAAATACAGCACACGCGCCGCTCCTCCGATGCGCCGTTGGTGCCCGGGGACAGAGTAATGGTTCTGGATATGTGCGGCCGTGCTACGGGAATCCAATGCGTCGTGCAGAACGCGGAAGCCCATTCGGTGGGCGTGATTTGGGGCGGGGATACGATTTTGGTCGGACGATCCTGGGTGAAAAAAGTGAACTAGTCGCCGGGCAAACCAGAAGCGCCGCCCGGGGCGCCTTTGGCCTTGGCGGTGGGTAATGTGAAAGCGGTATAAGCTCCCATGATCGGAGCTTGTGAAGCCCGATGTCCGGGAACGTCGTGTGTATATGTAGTGGCTTGCGCAGCTGCGCAAAATACGACATATTCACGCCCGGCAACTTCGTAGACGGCGGGCATTCCCTCAAGGGCCGCGCCGACTTCCGTTTCCCAGAGTATCTTGCCGGTAGCGGAGTCAAGAGCGCGGACTTTCTGATCGCGCGTGCCGGTAAAGATGAGGCCACCCGCTGTCACCACAGGTCCAATTTTTGGAAAATGCGAGCCCGTGTTCTTGATTCCCTTGGCTGCTAATTCAGGGACGTCCCCTAGCGGCACCTGCCACTGGATGGTTCCTTGGTTCAGGTCGTACGCGGTAAGCGTAGTCCAGGGTGGAGCGATGGCGGGCAGACCGCTACGGGTAAACATGAAACCGAAGCTACTGCGGTAGCGAAGCTTGTCTGGTGCCAATGCCGCTGTTGCGGATTTTTTTCCGACGGCCGAAACACTTGTCGCAGGATTAGAGTCGGGCGCACGTTCAGGATGTGAAAGATAGGCTACGAGGAAGTCCAGTTCCGTACCGGACAACTTCGAGAACGCCGGCATCTGGCCGCGCCCGTGGGTAACGACCGAACGAATTTGGTCAACGGTTAATTTCGTCGTGACGCCCGCCATAGAAGGCACCGCAGGAGGCTGGCCTGCGCCATTCGCTCCGTGGCATAAACTGCAATTGGTTGCGAAGACTGCTCGGCCTTGTTCTTCTGGAGGACCTGTCGCTGACGTCGACTCCGTCGGATTTAACTCCAGCTTGAGCATGGAAGGAAGATCCTTCGAAACAACAAATAGCATCCCATGCTCGGGATCGACGGCTGCGCCCTGAAAATTGGCTCCGCCATTGTTTCCAGGCATCTCGACGGTATTGGTCAAGCCGGGAGGTGTAAAAAGACCTAGGTTGCTTGCGCCTTCCATCTCTTGACGAAACTGCTCGCGCTCTTCCGGTTCCATGAACGGGCTAAGGTCTTTCACGGTAAAGGATTGACGCGCGAACGGCGGGGGATTTGAAGGAAAAGGTTGTGTAGGCCAGGTGACCTCTCCTGGCATATCCGATTTGGGCACGGCTCTCTCCTCGATTGGCCAGAGTGACTCGCCCGTCTCGCGGTTGAACACCCACACGAACCCCTCCTTTCCAGCCTCTGCCACCACGTCCACCATCCTGCCGTTGTGGCGAACCGTCAAAAGCATCGGAGCGGTCGCATTGTCGTAGTCCCAAATATCATGATGAACCATTTGGAAGTACCAGATGAGTTTTCCAGTGCGCGCATCAAGTGCAATCAGACAATCACCGAACAGATTGGCTCCAGTTCGGTTAGCGCCATAGAAATTGTATTTGGGGCTCGCAGTTGGAATGAAAACGATGCCGCGTTTCTCATCGAGGGAGAGCCCGCTCCATGCATTCGCGCCGCCGACCGTCTGCCACGCATCTCGTGGCCATGTGTTGTATCCCAATTCGCCGGGATGCGGCACCGTGTGGAAGGTCCAGACGAGCCGCCCTGTGCGGACATTGTAGGCGCGAACATCCCCGGGACCAGATTCGTATTCTTCATTGGTCGCTGAGCCCAGAATCAGAAGGTCTTCAAACACGCGTCCGGGCGTGGAAGACTGAACCAGCGTGAGACTTTTGGCATCGCGCCCCAGGCCCTCTCGCAGATCAACGCGGCCACTGTCGCCAAATTCCGTAATCAATCTGCCGGTTCTCGCATCAAGCTCCTCTAGAAAGTTGTTGGCCGCAAAGAGGAGTCTCCGATCCGAATGGTCTGCACTTTCCCAATAGTCAATTCCGCGATTAGTAATCAGTGTGGTCTTTGGGTCCGTCGCATGGATCCAAAGTTCTTTGCCCGTGGTCGCATTGAGCGCAACGATTGAATTATTGTGCGCCAAGACATACATGGTTCCATCGACCACGATGGGATTGAATAAATATTTGTTTCCATCGCCGGTTGGATAGGTCCACGCAATCTCCAGGCTGCTGACATTGTTGCGATTGATTTGATCAAGCGAGGAGTACTGTGAGGCATCTGAACTGCCGGCGTAGTCGCGCCATGAGGAATGAGTCTTCGAGGCAATGGCGTGCGAGGAAGTATTCGAACTTGCTTGGCGGCCTGCCGTCGCTGGCGTTTGCGAATTCATTGGGACATGCGAAGTGAAGATCAGTCCCAACATGGCCAGAAAGACTAAAACGCTTCTATGCATTCTCAAAGCCCTGTGTCCCCGGGGATACACTCTGTGATAGCCGAACAAACAACGCCAACCTGCTGTAGGATATTGATAATACACGGCACCCCTACTTGATCTTGAAATGCCATGTTATGGGTGCAGCCGGTATAAGCCACTGTTCTAATGCCTAATAATTGCAACCAGAGGGGCGATGCCAACCAAAAATCGGAAGAATTCATGAGGTATTACCGCCCGCGTCTGAGTTGCAGACATCCACCGATAAAGGAAAAGACCGCTACTATTACGCCGGCAGTCATACCGCCCAAAAAAGCCGGATCACGGACATCCTGGGCCGTGGCATGAAGAAAATAGTGATGCAGAAGGTGTCCGAATGCCAAAGTTGTGAGCAGTACAGCGATTCCGCTCAAGATGTTCAGAATTCGCATGTCATTTTCCCTTCCACCTATGTGATTTGAATTTTCTGAAATGTAGGCTGATTCGCTTGGCGTCGTCTATTCCTGCATTCGCCACTTCGTCATACTCAAGGGAAAAGGATAGTTTTGTGCAAAACCATCTGGTTCGCAATTGCGATACTCGGGATCTGTTGCGGTCTCATTTTGAGTACCGGTTTACGACAAAATTCGTTTCCGAAGTCACAGAATAACCCCGCGTTGCAGATCAGGGCAGCATTTCGAGAGTCTTGCTTTGCGATGAAGCGGGGTGAATATCCTCATGTTGCCGCGCGGGGTGTTGGTCGAAGGAAGCAGACCGAGCCGCATTTAGGGCCGGATATCGCCAAGTCTACCGCAACGGCGTAGCAGTTCCCGCCGGAATCGGATCACAGGGACAATTCAAGTCAGTCAGAACCGTAAAAGATTGCCCGCCAAAAAATTCGTGTTCTCGCAACCCACGTAGATGTGCCCACAATTCGAACGCTACTCGATGCAAATAACGGTTTTCGCTATTACAGCCGAAAGACATGGATGAATATTTCACAGCCTTTCATATCAGGCTTTTGGGCACTAAAATGAATTGGAGGTGAGACCTTCGGGAACGATTTGCAGGGATACGACGCTGCCGCTGGTCTCCGATTGTTAAGGGAAAAGAGCCATGACGACACGACCGCCGCTACCTCCGTTCACTCTTCAGACCGCGATTCAAAAAGTCCGCCTGGCTGAGGATGGCTGGAATTCACGCGATCCGGAGAAAGTGGCTCTCGCTTACTCCGTTGATTCGCGCTGGCGAAACCGCTCAGAGTTCATAAGTGGCAGACGAGAAATCGTGGCTTTTCTGACGCGAAAATGGGCGAAAGAGTTAGACTACCGGCTGATGAAAGAGCTTTGGACCGCCTCGAACGATCGCATTGCTGTGCGGTTCGCTTACGAATGGCATGATGACTCTGGAAATTGGTTTCGCTCCTACGGCAACGAAAATTGGGAGTTCAACGACGAAGGCCTCATGCGAGTAAGGTTCGCCTCCATCAATGATCTTCCCATCAAGGAATCGGATCGTAAGTTTTTCTGGTCGCTCGGTCGCCGGCCCGACGATCACCTAGGGCTGAGCGACCTTGGGTTTTAAGGAGTTCGAGCGTTTCTATGTCGACTGTTGAGCTAGATCCAGGGATTAGCGAATATCTCCGAAAGAGATTGATGCCGGTGGAAGGAGCAATTCCCCGCCTGCCTGGGATAGATATGTTCGGTAACTCTATTCCGGCTGCCAGAGTAGGAGGGGATCTCTTTGAATACATTAATTTTCAGCAGCGATATAACATTGACGCGCGGATCGCAAGCGCTCTCGAGCTTTCGCAGGTTTATCTTGAGCCACTCGCCCAAGGGCAGGCTCTCAGAAATTCGGTCGATGATCATGTGCAATGGTTGGAGTCCAAACCTGGTTTCAACTTTGCGGACGCTGCCGATTACAGAAAAGCAAAAAGCTCAGAGCAACTGAGGATAGCTGAAGATCTACACCAGCTTTTCTCCACTGCGGGGGTGTTACTGGTAGATGCCCAGGGTCACGGGATTATTTCGGCCAAAATTGCGTCTACGGTACACGATACTTTTCATGCACTCATGCTTGCTGAACTCGATGAGAATGGAAAGACTACACCGGCTTTCTTTGAGAAGATCAATCTCAGGCTTGCGCAGTCAGTGACCGCACGGAACGCGCTTGGACGGGATCCGAATAACAATTCGCGCGAAATCGCCACGATGATTTACGGTGAGCTGCGTCCGAACGGACATTTCCGCTTTGTTAATTTCGGTCATCCTCCTCCTCTGATATTTTCTGCAGAGTACAGGAAATTCATGGAGGTCGACGACGACCAGATGGTGCAGTTTGCACCACTGGGGCTGGAAATCCCGGAGGATCATCCGGACCGGAACAAGTATTTCTCGATGAAGGTCAGGAAAAAGCTGGTTAATTCGGCAGACGTGTCGGAAATTACGCTGATGAGCCCGGGAGATATCCTGTTTCTATATACAGACGGAGTTTACGATGGTAGCGACGAGCAGGATCGCCACCAAATTGAGCAAGTGATGCGCGAACATATGACTGAGCCGGCAAAAGAGATTTGCAATGCGATCCTCAAATACGCCCTGCAGCAAGATGAGCATCTGCGCGAAATTGGGGAACCAGACCGGATCGACGACAAGACCGCCTTCATCATTAAACATGGGTAAGACCGCATTGCACTATTCCGGCAGAGTGCCGGGCAGCCGGCCCAAGATAATGGGTTTCAGTTCTCCGTCTTAAGAGCTAGGTATGGGCCGATGGCCAGCACATCCATGCGGGTGCGTTTGAAACACTCGATCGCCTCATCAGGAGCGCAGACGATCGGTTCGTTCTCGTTAAAGCTGGTATTGAGAATCACAGGAATACCTGTCCTGCGCTCGAACGCACGGATCAGATCGTAGTAGAGTGGATTTTCCTCGCGGCTCACCGTCTGAAGTCTTCCCGTGTCATCCACATGATTGACGGCACAAAGCTGTGCCCGCTTCTCTGGACGTATCTTGTACACGTGAAGCATGAACGGCGAAGGATGGTCGTATTCGAAATATTCATTTTGCCGTTCCACCAGAATTGAAGGCGCAAAAGGTCGAAACCACTCGCGATGTTTGATGCGCGCGTTCAACACATCTTTCATGTCCGGCAACCCCGGATGGGCCACGATGGAACGATTGCCCAACGCCCGCGGCCCCCATTCCATTCGTCCCTGAAACCAGCCCACAACATTGCCTCCAGCAACCTGCTCCGCAACCGCCTCAAGCAGGGGTTGCCGCTCCAGCTTGCGATAGCCCAGGTTTGCCTTCTTCAGCTCTGATTCGATCTGCGCATCGGAAAACTCCGGGCCCAGATACGAATTCTTCATCTGATAGCGACGCGGTTGTTTCAGAGTCGAATGATAGGTGTGCAAGGCCGCGCCAATCGCCAGTCCTTCATCGCCGGCCGCGGGCTGGATCCATGTCTGTCGAAACGGAGTTTCCATGAAAGAGCTTTCCGTTGGCGACGCTATTCAGTGCGCAGCCCCCTGCCATGGCCAAGTCTGGCAGCGGCACCCGTTGGTGCAACTCCTTGAGCAGATGAAAGAAGACCTCTTCGAAGCGATGCTGCATGGCATAGGCGAGATCCATGTCGCGTTGCGTAATTTCTGTTTGCGGTTCGCGCGGCTTGCCGAATAACTTCTCCATGCGCTCGGAAAAATGGCGTTGCCATGCGTACCGTGCCGTCCGCCTGGATCTGCATGCCCTGATTGCTGCCCAGCGGCATGAAGTAATCGAGATTCAGCTGAAAGCCGCCCGAAACCAGATCGACAATCTCGCGAATTTGTTCAAGTAAGTATCTTTCCCGTAGGGTGCCAAACCCATAACTTTGCCTTCGTCGCCGTACTTCTTGTAGCCGATGAACTCGCAAATCATGGTGTAGAAGCTGCCGAGCGAGTGAGGCAGGAAGACACGCTCCAGAACTTCGATGTCATTGCCTTCGCAGCGCGCCATCATGGTCGAAACGAAATCACCTGACCCGTCGTAACTAAATCCCGCCGCCTTTTCCCATGGCGAACAGTAGTAGGCGCTGGCAATGTGGGCGATATGGTGCTCGAGATGGTGTTCCTGAAAACGTAGCTTCTTTGGATCGACCTCAAGAGCCTTGCTCAGCAGTGGCCGCAGGTCGCGCAACGCTTCTTTGCGTTGGCGCAAACGAATAAAGTTCAAAACCTTGGCCGGATTCGCCAAAGCATAACGGACTTTCTTGGCCAGATTGGCGTCGCTATCCTGACCGACGGCGACGTGATCGACATCGGTAATCTTGGCGCCGACCGCATCCAGGCACGCCTTCACCGCCAAGGCAGGGAACCCAGCATAGTGCTTCACCCGGTTCAGCCGTTCCTCGGCGATAGCAAAGACAACTTCTCCGTCTCGCACAATGGCAGCAGAGGCGTCCGCGTGAAACATGTTGAGACCGAGGATCAGCATGCCGCATCAAACCGGTTCGGGAAGGTCATATAAGGCCAACTGTAGCTGCGCCATTCTCAAGCACGGAAAAGCTGCGGTATTCGGATACTAAAAGTCGCATAAACCTGTCCGGACGAAAGTGTTTAGATGATGCTGTAGAAAATAGCGAATTACGTTTGCAGTCCTAGTCGCATTTATACCAGAAATGTTTTGCTTTCAGCCCGTCTGAGACGTTTAGTCGAACACGAATCACTACTGCCTGCATACCGGCCGCACGCCGCGGTGCACTCCCGTCGACCCATTAGGAAAGACAGAGCGTCCATTCTGGTGCACGCTGTTGGGCCAGTCTGTTTGGCTCGACCACTGGATGCGAGCACACAGCCCGCAGAAACAACAAACCGCCGAAGGTAGCTGCAATCTATAATGTGACGCCATCGGGCCGGGCCGGGGAAATTTATCAAGCGCATTATGATTGCTTTAGCGAAGAGGTCTGATGCCAGAATCAAAAAAGCCGGTCGAGCAACTTGCACGTTTCATCGACAAGTACACTCTGGAAATTTCCTCTCTCGCGAGGACTATCCTGGCGAAGATGCGAAAGCGCTATCCCACCGCAATAGAACTCGTCTACGACAACTACAACGCCCTTGCGATCGGCTTCGGTCCCACCGAACGACCGTCCGAGGCGATTTTCTCCATCGCGCTTTACCCAAAGTGGGTGAGTTTGTTCTTCCTGCATGCCCGAGGGTTGCATGATCCTGGCAAAATTTTGCAAGGGAGTGGAAGCGTAGCGAAACACATCATTCTCCCCACGCCCGATGCGCTAGATGACCCGGCGGTCCGAACTCTCATGCAAGAAGCCGAGGCTAGAGCAGCGGTTCCTCTCGACCCGAGTGGCGTGCATCGCATTATTATTAAATCGGTTTCAGCCAGGCAGCGTCCACGCCGTCCGGTTCGAAAGGCGCGGTCGGCGCCACGCGACCCAGTCCGCAACGCCAGGAAAAACTAGAGCCGGTCGAGTCAGTTTTGCACATCCGCCAATCGGCAAGTGAATCCCCATCCGCCGCCGAGTTCACTGACCCCAAGCGTCAGTTCATTGTGGCCTCTCTTCAATGGAAGATAGACGGCGTCATTCTCCGCATTGACAATGCCGAGGAATCCAGGATCACGGAAATTCTGGGCGCTGCGGCCACGGAAGAGAATTTTGCCATTGAGGAACACGCTGACGTCGTCACTGTATCCGATGAGCAGCTTCTTCACCTCGTCGCGATCGGAATCGATGCTGGTCCGCGCATACACGACCTTCATCCCTGGCTGAGGTTCCAGGCGCTTCGAGAAATCTCTCGCAAACGAAACGGTCGGATGCGGCGCCTCGCGATAGCGATAGAGGACGACCAACCCGGGCGGCTCTGCCTCAACATCCTGCCAAGGTATATTTTCGCTCTCCGCGGGAGCGAGTGGCCGCTCCAGATTACGTGCGAGCGCATCGTACGAAGGCGAAATGCTCCACTTGGTCAGAGTGCCCGGTGCCATTGGCGGCAGATGGCGTTCCCACGGAGCATCGGGAGCCTGTCGTATCTCAAAATTCGAGAAATAGGTCGCGCCTGTCAGGACGTACAAAGCTACTTGTCCTTTCTGCATGCCGCTCTTCAGATCGTTCATCACCAGCGCGGGCTTGTCCATATCCTTCACATACAGTCTTGCCTGCGCACCCACCACCTCCAGGCGCAGATGGAACCACGCGTCTCTCGGAATATCAACGGCGCCGGTGAAACCTGGTCCATTGTAAAGTTGCCAGTTGGCTCCCGTATGTAGGACGGGTGTGTACTGCATGGCATCCGGGAGTCCCGATTTGTGCTGGCGCAGATACACCCATTCGCCATTTGCACCGTCATTGTCGAGCCGAAATTGAATGCCAAAAAATCCGCGGCTTGCGGGAGTCGCGACATCCACATCTACAACGCCGTCGCGCAGTTCCAAGTCCTTCACGATCGCTGCGCCGCCATCGAGCAGGAGGGACTTGCGGCCTTGATATTCAGCCGCTTTTGCGTCTCCCTCCAAAGCCCAGCGGGGAGAGTCGGAGTCAAGAGAAAGCGTTCCTGGAGCCTGCGAATGGGCGACAGACCCAAAGAAAACAGCAAGAGCAAACAGGGCGAGACGTGGCATTGCTTCGCGTCCTCCGTCGACGGTGTGCTCTCTAAGACGTACCGGGAACAGCTTGGTGAGCGCTACCTTCTTCATGACGGGATCCGACGCCGTCACTGCCTGCCATCCGCTTCTCGGAAAGCCCATCACGACTCGCTGGAGTAGACTAGGACTCTTTTAAATTTTGCTTTTTGCGTTTGTGCAGGAGGACGCTCGGGAACTCACATGATCGGAGCGGTTGACATAGGGGGCACCAAAGTAGCCGTCGGCGTTGTGGACAACGAGGGAAAAGTGTTGTCTTCCCATGAATCTCCCACTGGGGCTGACTGCGAATACGCGCGCGGACTCGACATGATCGTGAGCATGTTGAAGGATGTGGAGCGAAATGTCGGGCTTCAGCTCTCTGGCGTGGGAATCGGTTCCACAGGGCCAGTCGATCCCTTTACCGGAGATTTTGGCGAGCTTGATTTTCTTCCGAGATGGCGCGGCCAAAGTCTGGTGAAAGACCTCGCGCGAATTTTCAACGTTACGGTTGCGTTGGAGAACGACGCTGACGCCGGCGCGCTTGGGGAGGCGCGATGGGGTGCCGGGCAAAAACAAGTCGCGACTGATCTACGTAACCGTGGGCACCGGCATCGGCGGTGGAATCATTTTGGATGGCAAACTCTACCGCGGGGTCGACGGCGCTCATCCTGAGATTGGCCATCAGGTGCTCGACCCATCGGGCCCTCCTTGTTCCTGTGGCTTTCGGGGATGTTGGGAGGCGCTGGCTGCGGGTCCGGCCATGGCGGCCTGGTTTGAGAGTGAGGCGAGGGAACGCACGGACTCTCCGCATCGCTCAGGGCTGACTGCAAAACGCATCTGCCAACTGGCGGTCGAAGGCGATGAGTTGGCTTGCTCGGCGGTAAGCCGTGAAGCCGTTATCTGGGGCTTGGTCTCGCCAATCTGATAAATCTGTTCACTCCCGACGCGATCGTGCTGAGCGGAAGCATCATGAAGAGTGCGGGTCTTTTTCTTCCCGGCATTCGTGAGACTATCCGCCAGGGTTGCCGCTTCGTTCCATTCGAGAAAGCGGAGTTGCTGCTGGCCTCACTCGGAGAAAATGCGAACCTGATCGGGGCGGCGATGGTGTGGCATCATCGGTTCGGAAAAGTCCTGGAGCACACATCTTACATCGGCACCACCTAATCGCAATCACGGAGACAACCGGCCCTTATGAGAAGCAAGTACATGATCGTGGTGGTCTTCCTGGTATTTTTCGTGATGTCGCTGTTGACCAATATCCTGGGCCCGATTCTGCCGGACATCATCAGCAGCTTTCACGTAAGCCTGACTGCGGCCGGATTTCTGGCGTTCGCTTTCTTTATCGCTTACGGAGTAATGTCGATTCCCGCCGGTTTTCTGATGGAACGTTTCCACGAGAAGCCGGTGATGGTCTGGTCATTCGTGGTCAGCACGCTGGGAGCGCTCGCCTTTGCTCTGGTACCGAACTACAGCGTAGCGTTTGTATCGTGGTTCGTGATCGGCGCGGGGATGGCGGTCCTGCAAGTGGTCGTCAATCCGCTGCTGCGGGTGGCGGGCGGTGAAGAGCACTACGCGTTTTATTCGACGCTTTCACAACTTGTTTTCGGCAGTGCGTCTTTTATTAGTCCTCGAATCTACTCTTATCTGGTACTGAATCTCAGTAAGCCTGCGGGCGAAGAAAATATTCTGCTGCGCACTCTGCGCCGGCTGACGCCCGACAACCTTCCCTGGGTATCGATCTATTGGATCTTTACTGCTTCTTCTTTCGTGATGGTGATCTGGCTGCTCTTGTCCAAATTTCCCAAGGTCGAACGCACCGAGGATGAACGCGCAGGATCATGGGACATGTATCTCAGCCTGGCGCGCAAGCGGGTGGTGTGGCTCTATTTTCTTGCGATGTTTGCTTACATCGGTTGCGAGCAGGGGACAGCCGACTGGATTTCTAAGTTTCTTTACACCTATCACGGTTTCGATCCTCAGACCACGGGTGCCGACGCCGTCTCGTGGTTCTGGGGACTCCTCACGGCTGGATGCGTCGTGGGAATGTTGCTGCTGAAATTCTTCGACAGTCGCAAGGTGCTGGTGGGTGGCGCTGTAGGTTCTTTAATCTGCCTGACAGCCGCATTGTTTGGACCCGCGAGAGTGTCCTTGCTTGCCTTTCCGGGAGTCGGCTTGTTTACATCGGTGCTGTGGCCCATCATCATCTCTCTCGCATTGAATTCCGTAACTGAACATCACGGATCATTCTCCGGCATTCTGAGCACTGCATTGATGGGAGGAGCAATCATCCCAGTTGTCATCGGACGGATCGGCGATTACGCCGGCCTGCGAACTGGCATGACATTCCTTTACCTTACATTTGGATTTGTGCTCAGCGTCGGCTTTTGGGCGCGGCCTCTGATCACAAATGCCACTATCAACAGTGCCAAAAAAGTTCTGGCAGCTGAGGGAGTTCAGTAAAACTCACAAAATTTGCATAGGGAGAGTCACACGAGATTGTTTGCGGCTACTCGTTATCGAGTGTAACTTTCAGCGGGGAGCGAAGTCTTACATGGAATTGTCGAACGTAGCTCTCCCAGTCGGCTTCGTGGGGAAAATCGCCGCTCTTGCTCCAACCTGCACCGAAGTAATATCGGAACGGCTTGCCGGTCTGCGCGGGTGCGATAGCCAATAGATTTGCGACTGGCGGTAAACCCTCGTTGCTCGGTGTGGTGAGAGCGCCTGGCGAAAGCTTGGGCAGCGTGCCGCTTTCGGTCACGAATTCCTCCATTTTTCCCGGCAGCACGACCGCACATCCGATATTTCCGCGGTCACGGTCGGCGGGCTGCCAATAGCTCATCCAGCCTTCGTCCGGGTTTTTGGCGATGACGCCGTCGCCTGTGCGTTGCGCGATGCCAACTCCGATTTTTAACTGGCTTTCTTGTCCCGTAAACGTGCTTTCGGCGCTGCTCATATTAGAGCCAGCGTCCAGGCGGATGCGTTTGGTTTCGGAGATTTTTCGGTTTCCGGCATCCCACGCATCGTAAGTCAGCTCGAATTCGGAACGTACCGGCCCAGTAGTGATGATTCGTGCGCTTCGATAATTGCTGGACACATAATATGTATGACCGTCCCAAACGCCGAGCCCCCCGCAACCCCGGCTTTGACCGACGCGATAGTCGTCCAATCCTGCGCCGTGATCGTTGTGGTAATCACCATTCTTGTACCACTGGTTGATCACCAGCGCGCGTGTGCTCTTCACCCACACATCTACGCCGCTGGTTAAGGTGCCCTCGCCTGGAATCAGGTCCTGGTGGTATATGCGATGCGCGATTCGATCGCTTTCCCACGCCATGTCGCGGTAGCGCTCGTCGATTTGACGAGCGTATGTTTTCACGTTTGGTTGTGGCAACGCAGGCAGGATGGAAGCGTTAAGGATGTAGAACTTCCGCGAATCTTCCGGCACCATATCTACCTGGAAAAGAAAGGTATCTGGCGCTCCGCCCAATTGGCTCGCGTACACTTGCGAATCGAGAATGCGCGATCCCACCCCGTCCATTACCGCCAAGTTTGTCGAACCCAGCGGCCGGCTTGCCAAGCGAGAAAGGCTCAGTTCCACCGTTTCGCAACAGCGATACAAATGAGTTGGATTCGAGACTCGTACGACCAGCGCCTTGGAATTCTCAAACACTGTCATGCGGTACAACTCGCTGCCTGCCAGCAAAAACGCGCCGACCCCGTAAACCTCAGTGGAATCGTCGGGGAACGCTTTCGGGTCGGAACCGATAGGTTGAACGTGAGTCAACTTGCCATCGGCATCCACGCAGCCGGTGAGGGCTGTCCAAGCCTTCAAAATCGCAGGCTTGAATTTGGCTGCATCGAGCAATCCCTGATTCACTCCCCAGGCCAACGCGTAGGTATATAAGCCAGAGCCGCTTGCTTCCTTGAGGGGATAATCCTTCGGGTCGAGCAAGCTTGAACGCCACAAGCCGTCACTTTGCTGATACGTGAGAATTGTGGCGGCCATATTCTGGAACAGCTGCTGGAATCGCCCGCGGCTCGGATGGTTCGACGGCAACAACTGAAGCATGCGGACCAGGCCGGCCATAACCCAGCCGTTCCCGCGACTCCAGAAAATCTTCCTGCCGTTGGCTTCGCGACGGTCGAAGTAGGTGCTGTCGCGGAAGTAGAGATGTTCTGAGGAATCGTAAAGATAGTCCGTCGTTCGCCACCAGTTCTTCACAGCAAAATCGAGATACCGCTCGTCGCCAGTGGCTGCGAAGACCTGCATCCATAGGGGCGGGGCCATGAACAGGGAATCGCACCAGGACCATAGCTGCGTGACTTGCTCGCTTGGCTGACGGAAGTCCAGGCTCTGGATCCCAGGCGGCACGGAGAGAATAGTGTCGAGCCGCACCCGTAACGGGGTAATCATTTTGGGGTCGTGGTAGAAAAAGTAGAGGCCCGCGTACGTTTGGCCGACCGCCAAATCGTCGGCATGATAGAGGCGAGGCCCTGGGGTCCAGGCATTGGCCTCACCCATCGCACGCAACGCGTCACGATATTTCGGACTACTGGAGATTCCGGCAAGTGCCATCATGCCTGCGTCTCCGGTCGCTTGGGTCCAATCAGTTGAAGGGTGCGCAGAAGGATGTGCCAGTTGCCAGTCCGCCGCCCGCTCCATCACCGAAATAACATCTGCCGGCGTAAGCCCCGGGGCCGGAGAGTCCACTGCGAAAGTTGGCGATGGTATGACAATGCACAGTACGAGTAGGCAAATGCGGCGACGGTAGGACCTGAGCACAAGAGACTTCATTGTGATGAGCCCGTATCTTGTTGACGTATTTTTTCCACAGTAGCCCATTCGGGCCATATCCATCCTACCGCTATGAACTTAGACTGTCTCTGAGCAGACTTCGGGGGAGGGCTGTTCTGACGAGCGTCTCAGACTTAACCGAGTCTGGGACGTTTCGCTTTTACGGCACGATTCATCAGGTCTTCGAAAGAGTGAGTGCCGCTCTAGACGGCGACGTACGGATAGGTCAACTCGGAGATTACCGGGGTTTCTCCGAGCAGGGTTCGCCTCTCGCGGTGTGCGTTAAAGGGGAAGTACTAGCCTGGTGACGGCAGCCCCATTCAGCTAGTTCTTTAGTTTCTGCCGCTCACAAGCTTCCACGGTTTTCGTCGGATCCACGGCGGCATCATCGACTTGCTCGTTGATTATTTTGCCCGACTTGTCGATGAGGAACGTGGCACGCCTCGCCGTTTCCATGGGAACACCCTGGATGTCAAACTTTTGAGTTAATCCATATCGGCTCGTTACAGGGCCTCCCCAGTCACCCAGGATTGGAAAGCTGATGCCGTTTTGTTGAGCGAAGGCAAAATTGGAAAAAGGGCTATCCATGCTCACACCCAGGACCTGGGTGTCGGCGCCCTCCAGCTTGGTGAGATTCTGCTGGAGAGCTTTCATTTCGCGGGTTCAACCACCGGTGAAGGCGAAGACAAAGAAGGCCAGAGCGACGTTTTTCTTGCCCCGATAATCCTCTAACGACACTTTTTTCAAACCTTTGCCGTCGAAGGCAAGCAAGGTGAAGTCAGGAGCAGTGTCCCCCACTTTCAGCTTCATCGGCGCGCCTTCTTTGGAAGCATCCTGCGATTTGCTTTGAGCCAATGAGGGGGAAGACAACATGGGAGTCAAAATAAGATTTAAAAGCCCTAGAGAGAAAAGATGCCTACACCACCCTTGTTTCATCGACGAACTCCTTAGAATCGGGGTATCCGCGCTTACGTTCTTCCCATTCTAATGCATCACCCGAAATCGATCGACTTGCATGTAAGTGTAAGGAAAAATTGGGGTTAATTTGGAGAGCTGGTTTGCTAAAAATGCAGGGGGGTCAAAACCTGTGCTGCCAGGATCAAGCAAGCTCGTCTAGTTGATGAGGATTGTCCTCCACGTCAATAGTGTCCTCAGGAGACATCGGAGCGTTTCCCTTGACCTGTTTTCGACGAATCTGATGCTTCTTTGCCAAGGGAGTTTCCGAAGCAGTATCGCTAATATTGCTGCTTGGGTCCAGGTGCTCCGGGATTTGTATGCGATCCATAAAACTGGACGAGAGAATCGGCTAGAGTTCCCGGAAACTTCAACCATTCTCGGAAGAACAGGTGACCAAGGTTTTTCGAGCGGACGTCGCCGCCGTCATATTCGTGTCACTCAATGGTTCGTCTCCCGAGCCGGTAGTGGGCGGTTTGCTTTCCATCCGATACTCCCAGCTAAATAAAGCGCCAGTGTCGCGCATAGCCTGGGGACGCGAAACGGCACCACTACCCCCGAGCCTGCTTCGAACGAGGATTTGACGGCATAGGCTAAGATATGAGCCAATCTAAATCTGGAAGGCACAGAACAAATGGGGAAACAGAAGGGTTTTTCACTTATCGAATTGCTGATCGTGGTGGCGATCATTCTGATCATCGCCGCCATCGCTATTCCGAATCTGCTGCGAGCACGTATCGCCGCCAATGAGTCCGCTGCAGTCAGTGCGATTCGAACTATCAACACTGCTGAGATTGCGTATTCGACGTCGTTTCCAACCAAGGGTTACTCGGATACTCTCCTGGCATTAGGCGGCGCGCCGCCGTGTTCCCCGGCTGTGGCGACTGGTTGCCTGATCGACAATGTTCTGGCGTCAGCATCTGCGGCCCCTGGCAAAAGCGGCTATAAATATGCCGTTACTCCGGTTGCGACTGGCACTATCAACACGGCTTACACCGTCGGTGCTTCGCCCCTCAACTTCAACCAGTCAGGGGTACGCAACTTTTGTTCCAACGAAGATGGGGTCATCCGGTTCGATCCGGGAGCATCCGGCAGCAACCCTGTAACCAACAATGCCGCCTGCCTTGCATTTACTGTATTGCCCTGACGGGCAAGCCCGATTCAGGCTGCCAAGTGACCGGGTTTTGGAGAATACCTGGAAACCAACCAGTCCCGCTTAACGAAACGTATGTCGTCGATTTGAAAGGTGGTGCGGAACAACTGCGCCAACTCAATCATTTCTACCTGTCAGCGCTGCAACGAGGATCCCTCCGCCCATTGCCAGCGCATCTTCCAGAATGGCGATTTTCAAGCCAGACCCGCGGCGGCTAAGTCGCCTCCGGATGTAATAGCCGCCAAAGGCTCCTACAACAGCACCGGTGGCGCCGAGAACCGCTCCCTCGGCCAAACGCCGTTGCCGCGCACCGTACACTGTCGCTCCACAGACCGCACCAGATACCACGCGAGACGCAAGAGGGCCCGCCTTCAATCGACTGGGGGTGAACGGTAGTTTGTCGGCAACTAATTCGCTGATGGCAAGGTCCGTAATTTTCCTGGATGCCCCAGCCGAAATGATCGTGGCAAATGGCGAGCTCCCCAAACGTATCCACTCGTTTTTTGCTGCCCAGGCGAGAACTGCAGGCGCCGCGAAAGTGCGCAACCCTGCCACTGCACCTATTCCCAACGCTAACGCAGGACTATATGAGCGTTTCATCGTAGTTTCTGATTCCCTAGATTTTTGGCATAACATGCCAAGGTTCCGTGGATCGCCTACCCCCTGGGAGTTCCTGGTTGCCGAACAAGCCCTAAGACTATATCGCGGATATGTCTGATGCGCGTTCTCAGTCGCAAGATGGCGCGGTTGCATCCTCCCTTCTGGCGTCTCCCCACAGTGCCTGGCCTTTGTTCGAACAAACACTTGCCTTTCGTACTCTCCTCAGCTTATAAACCGTATGCCATATTCACAAGATGAGGACCCAGCCCCTCTATCTCATTTTTGTCTGTGCTCTCGGTCTTCTTGCCGGCTGCGGCGGGTCGATGAGTGGCAAGCCGGACATCGCCTCTTCTACGTCCAACACCTCCAACACCTCCAACACAATGTCCGGTATCCCCCCGAATGCTCAGACGCTTAGAGATTTGCATCAAAGCACCGGCTGGACCGGGCAAGGCATGCTTCCGAGTGCCTATGAGATTTGCCAGTCTTGTAGTCCAGGCGGCCCGGAAGTCACTTGGTCTATGACTCGGTCTGTGAGTTCCCCCGCTCTGAGCGGAAACTCGACACGGTTTGATATTGGGGGCCAGACTCCCTATTCCGATGTTCTATGGAACAATCACTTGATTGGCGCTTTCTCGACTCAAGGCCTCCCAGACTCGAGCAAGACGCTCGTTCCTGCCCTGCGAAACTTCATTTATGACGTATATTTCTATGGCGCCGATCTTGAGGCTTCCCAAATTCTCGAGTTCGACATCAACCAGTATGTCAACGAGCGAAGCTTCATTTGGGGTCACCAGTGCCGCATTGCTGGTGGACACGAGTGGGACACTTGGGACAACCTGAACAAAGATTGGGTTTCGACTGGTGTGCCCTGTAACCCGGTCTCCAACTCGTGGAACCATCTGACCATTCAGGTCGAGCGCACTGCAGGCGAGCAGCTCCTCTACCAATCCATTACCCTGAATGGAGTTACGAACCGACTCGACGTTACGCGAGCGCCCGGGTCAGCTCCAGGATGGTATGGAATTGTCATGAATTATCAGATGGATGGTAATTTTGCGCAGCAATCGTATTCGGTTTGGCTGGACAAGTTGAACTTTACCTACTGGTAGGAAAGTCAAAGAATAGGTTGGTCTTCGTCTGCCCTGTTCGCTATTTGAGCAGCAAAAGGGGAATACCCTAAGGCGGGTCCCGGGCTATCCCTTACGGTAAACCCCGGATGGACTACCGATTGCCACACCGCTAATTTTCCAGAGTTATGTGCGGAGATGCAGGACGGCGATTTCTTCCTTCCGCTCACCTAATATCCTCCCCCGAACGGGAACGCCGTCCTTTGCTTCTCGGATAGTCGTCGCGCCAGCTGACCGATGTTAAAAGCTCAATTTGCAGTGGAACGGTAGGACTACCGGCGCGATTGCGAAGCTACGTCGGCGTCCGACTAGTTGACTGTAAAGGTCATGCCAGTGGAAGTCTCGCTCTTTGTACTGGTGCCACCTCCGTACGGGCCACCTGGAGTGTTGCTCCCCGGGTTGGTTACTGTAACCGATACAGTTCCAGCAGTTGCGATGGCTGAAGCAGGGATCGCCACAGTCAACTGGTTCATTGCTGGATGAGCGGTGCCACTTTGCGCAGCCCCGTTCCAGTTCACCACTGCGTTAGCGTTAAAGGTGCTGCCGTTTACGGTCAACGTGAAACCTGCATCACCGTGATTTGCCATATTAGGCACAATTGATGCTATTGACGGCATCAGTCCGGGCTGTGCGGGGGCACTCATAGGTGTGCTATACCCCCCGCATCCGGTGCACACTATCCCTAGCAACAACAAATACACTGTCTTCATAACCTGCCTCCATTTCGGGAGTTACCTGTATGAAGAGGTTTAGCAAAGAGAGGGCCGGAGAGTGTCAGATTGATGTCATACCTTTGTCACGAAATTTCTGTCCCGTCTTTTAAGACGATCGTATGACCGCTGGGCATGATTGAAAGTAAACTTTGGGGCTACCTCGCCGTTACGACCAAGACGGGCGAAACGCGGGTTTCTGCCCTAAAATGGTGACACCCTGTCATTTTAAAGAGCAGCCATGCAAATTGCCGCGGCTCGGACGATAACTCTCTTGCTGCTGCTCGCGTGCGGGCTATCTTACGGATTCAGGGACGCCAGCAAAGTCAGCGACGACGAGCCCTATCGCCCTCAGTTTCACTTCACTCCAGCCCGGAACTGGATGAACGATCCTAACGGTCCGGTTTTCTACAAAGGCGAGTACCACCTGTTCTTTCAACACAATCCCTTTGGAAACGATTGGGGGCACATGAGCTGGGGACATGCGGTCAGCCGCGACATGGTGCACTGGAGGCGTCGTCCGCTCGCGATTCCCGAAGAGAATGGCATCATGATTTTTTCGGGTAGCACCGTCGTGGACTCGGAGAACACTAGTGGTTTCTGCAAAGCGTCAGGCAGCAGAAACCCATCTTGTCTCGTGGCTATTTATACCGGCCATACGGAGACCCTGCAAACTCAAAACCTGGCATACAGCAACGACAACGGTCGTACCTGGATCAAGTATTCCGGCAATCCAGTTGTCGATCTTCACTTGCGGGACTTTCGAGATCCTAAAGTGTTTTGGCATGAGCCAAGTCATAAGTGGATCATGGTCACAGCGCTTGCTACTCAACATAAGCTTCGTTTTTTTGCTTCCAACGATCTCAAGCAGTGGTCTTTTCTCAGCGACTTTGGTCCTGCCGGATCAACGGACGGTGTTTGGGAATGTCCGGACCTGTTTCAGATTCCGGTTGAGAATGAGCGTGGCCAATCATGGTGGCTGCTCAGCGTCAACCTGAACCCTGGCGGCGTGGCAGGCGGCTCCGGCGATCAGTATTTTATCGGCCACTTCGACGGTTCAACATTTACCAGCGAAGGTTCCAGGGAACAGGTCCTGTGGGCGGACTATGGAAAAGACTTCTACGCTTCAACGTCATTCTCTGATCTGCCAAAATCCGATGGAAGGCGGATTTGGCTCGGATGGCTAGACAATTGGGATTACGCTGCCAAAGAACCAACGTCGCCCTGGCGGGGTGCACAGTCGATACCGCGTGAGCTGCGGCTGAAGAGGTTCCCCGAAGGGATTCGTTTGATTCAGCAGCCAGTTCGAGAACTTCAAAGTCTTCGCCAGCGGCACTATCACATGGAAGATCAAGGCATTGCTGAGGCGAACCGCTTACTGAAATCCCAGGGAGTTAAGGGAGAAACTCTGGAGATCGCCGCCGAGATCGACGTGGAAAATGCAATTGAAATTGGTCTGAAAGTGCGCAAAGGGAACGACGAAGAAACCGTTATCGGGGTCAATACAAAACAAGCGGAGTTGTTCGTAGACCGAACTCGATCCGGCAATGTTGGATTTGATAATAAGTTTGCCGGGCGTCATGCCGGCCCGATTCGACTGGACCATGGAAAAAAAGTAAAACTCCACATCTTCATCGACCGATCGTCCGTCGAGGTCTTCGGCAATGGCGGAGAATGCGTAATTTCCGAGCGCGTTTTCCCTGGACATGCGAGTGATGGAGTGGAGCTCTATGCACAAGGGGAAGGGGGCCGCGTGCTGCGCCTCGACGTGTGGAACTTGAAATCTGTCTGGGAACATGAGGCGCAAAACCAGCTGCCCGCTCGATTACCTATTCAATGATTTTAGTGTCTTTGCCGGTAAAGCTCCTCCGGTCTGAGGTTCGCTCTTCGCTCCTAAAATCCTTGGGTTTACAACGTCGCAACAAAAATAGAACTGCGACCTGATTCAAGTTGTCTATTCCATCGCTCCATACGCCAGCGTCCAGAAGTCGGTGAATACCTTCGGCGGCTCCGGCGAATCCATCATGCGCTGGGTGAAGAGGATGCCGATCATTCCTTCGGCGGGATCGATGTATGCCGTTGTGCCGAAGCCGCCGGTCCACCCGAACCGGCCGGGGGTGTGGAAGATTTCGTTCGGCCCAATGTCCACCGCCATTCCCAGCCCCCAACTGGAATGTGTACCGAAGAAAAGCTCCGAGCCTGCGCGTTGCTCAGCCGTGAGTTGATCTGAAGTCATCAGTTCCACTGTGGCACGCGAAAGAATGTGCTTTCCGCCAGACCGACCTTTGTTCAGCATCATTCGGCTGAAGGCAAAATAGTCATCGATGGTCGAGACGAGCCCGCCTCCACCCAATTCGAACGCTGGCTCAGATCGCCAGGCGCTGTTTGCCGGATCGTCAAACAAGTCCAACTGCTGGTCTGATGATTGAAGAAATAGAAGCCGGGCAAGCGGTCAATTTTTTCGGGAGGCACATGGAAAGCGGTGTCTTTCATACCGAGCGGATCGAAGATGCGCTCGCGCATGAACGTGCCGAGAGATTGTCCCGACACCCGTGCGATCAAGGCGCCCAGGACATCGCCGCTGACGTGATACATCCAGCGCTCGCCCGGCTGCGCCAGCCACGGCAGCGAGCCAAGCCTCTGCAGCCATTCGTTCATGCCGGGCGCTTGCGATGGCAGCATCGGGCCGTCGCCGCCAATCCGGTATTCACGAATCAACTTCTGAATCGGATACGTGTCTGGCATCGCCATCACGCTGCCAAAGCCCATGCAGTAGGTCAGCAGATCGCGAACGGTGATCGCCCGACGAGCAGGCACGGTGTCGTCGAGCTGGGAGGAGACGGAACTCAGCACGCGACGATTTGCAAGTTCCGGCAGCCACGGCTCGATCGATTCGTCAAGACGTAGCTTGCATTCCTCCACCAGAATCATCGCTGCCACCGCGGTGATGAGCTTCGTGATCGAAGCGATGCGAAAGATCGTGTCGCGCTTCATGGGCGCCACGGAGTCGAACGACAAGGTGCCGAGCGTCTCCACATGAACGTCGTCGTGATGACTGACGAGCGCAACGAGTCCAGGCATCTCCTTCCGTTCGACGTGTCCCGACAACACTTGATGCATTCGCTCGAGCCGCGACTTCGAAAAACCGGCCATTCTATTCTCTACCTCCCTAACCCTGGTCCGGCGATCCGGTGTTCGATTTGTGCTTGATCGCTGACGGGGTTCGTGGCTAGGCCGCCGATCTACCCCGTCCGTACGCCTCTTTCAATTTGGCGATATCGAATCTCTTCATTTTGAGAAATGCTTCGGTGACTCGCGCCAATCTTGCTGGATCTTTATCTTTAAGCATCTCATCCATGACTCGCGGCACAATCTGCCAGGAGAGGCCGAACCTGTCCTTCAGCCACCCGCAGACTTCGGACTTCGGGTCTGCGGATAATTTCCCCGAAAAGTAATCTATTTCGTCCTGCGTCTCGCAGCGCACCACGAACGAAATCGCTTCGTTGAAGCTGAAGTTATGGGCACGAGCGCTGTCCATAAGGGCGAAATGTTCGCCCTCGAGCGAGATATCGGCATGCCTGATGGTTGCTTCCTTATCGGGCTCTTCGTTCTTGCCGTAGCGAAGAATATGGCCAACTTTCGTTTCGTGAAAAACCGACGAATAAAGGTTGATGGCTTCTTCTGCTTTACCGCATTGCTGGCCCACAAACATGAGCGTCGGTGTGATGTTTTGTTTGATTTCACGCTCGCCCATGAACATTATCTGCCACGAAAGACCGTACCGATCCTGTGTCCATCCGTATTTCTCACTGAACGGATATTCGCCAAGTTCCATGAGCGCTGAACCTCCTTTCGATAACTCGCTCCACAATGCGTCGACTTCTTGTTTCGAATCGCACGCAACCAGGAATGAAACCGCTGGCGTGAATTTGAACATCGG
Source organism: Terriglobia bacterium (assembly GCA_963706335.1). Taxonomy (GTDB): domain Bacteria; phylum Acidobacteriota; class Terriglobia; order Terriglobales; family Acidobacteriaceae; genus JAIQFF01. Next base: position 88,587 of record CAVPME010000011.1, on the reverse strand, counting down.
GCCGGCGTTGATGAGCGTGAACTCCTGGCCGAGAAGTTCAATCGTGAGCACGTCCACCGTGCCCGAGGGCGTATTGTGGAGAATCGCCGTATCCTTGATCTTTGAATTCCTGAAAATAGATGTGTAGAGGCCGGCTGCCTCCTTCGCTTCTCTATCGAACCATAGATGTGGTGTGATTCTCTGCATGGAAATTACTCCTTAGAATAGTTTTATGAAATCGGCCCTTTATGCGAGAGGACGTTCGTTGATGATCATCCAAGAGGTTCCAAACTTGTCGCGCAACATCGCAAAGCGGAATGCAAAAAAGGTTTCCTGCATTGGCATGAAGATCTCACCACCGTCCGAGAGCAGGGAGAAAATTCGCTCGGCTTCATCGATACTATTTAGCGAGAGCGAAAGATAGACGCTACGCATGGGTTGAAAACGTTCCGATGGCACGTCGCTTCCCATCAGGTCAGTTTCCCCGATGCTCATTCGGGCGTACATGATCGTGTTTTTCTGATCAGGGGGTACGTTTTGTGGATTCGGTTGCTCCCCCTGGGTCATCATCATGTTGATCTTTCCCCCCAGATGTTTCTCGTAGAAACTAAACGCCTGTTTGCAGTTGCCGCCATAATTGAGGTAGGTGTGCAGTTTCATGGCCGGGTTTCTCCTTACGGGTGGTTGAGAAAATTGGGATTGAGGATGCGCAATATCGGATCCTCACGGTGCGCCAATCAGGCGCAGCAATCGTGCATCTTATGCGCCTTCTCGTATTCGTCGTGACGGCGAACAAAATCCATCGTCGTTTTTTCGTTCCGGCCTTTCGGCGCCCGATCAAGAATCATTAACGTGCCTATCAGTTCCTCGCCACCTCGCGCATAGCTTGAATACGTATGGAAAACTTCTCCGGAGACGTCTTTGTAGAACGAGCTAAGACCAGGCAATTCTGTGCCAGCCGATCCGTCAGACACAGGCGTTTCCGTGAAGTTATAGGATATCTTTCCTTTTGCCAGTTCCTCTTGGGTGAAGGAAACGTGGTAGTCGTAGTTGAAATCGCTTTCGTACGCAGAGATCCACGGAAATCCCCACCCCATGCGCTTCTTATACGCCTCGATTTCTGCCAAAGGCGCGCGTGATACCGCAGTCAATGTGACATCGTGATGCTCGAGGTGGGGCAGAGCTCCATCGAAGTGATCGGAGAGGAAGGAACAACCGGGGCAGCCTTCGCCCCAACCCGGCCCAAGCATGAAGTGATAAACAATAAGCTGGCTTCGTCCATCGAACAGGTCAGACAAATTCCTCTTGCCCTTGGGAGTGTCGAAGACATAATTCTTCTCTACCTTCACCCACGGCAACGCCAGACGCTCAGCATTGATCCTGTCGCGCAGATGAGTAAATTCCTTTTCTTTTGCGAGCAACGCTTTGCGGGCGGCAATCCACTGTTCCTGCGATACAACCGGATGACTCTGCATGATGTCCTCCATGGCTGTTATAATACGTTGATATCAACACTATCGAATTATGTCAAACCGTGCCAGGGTTTCTCGTAAGACTACGCTTCTGGTTCGCGACTGTTGTCTATGCCTTTATGTGCAGCGTGCGGCGCGGGCTTTGGCTCGACGCTTTGATGAGGCCCTGCGGTCACTCGAGCTTACGAATGGACAATTTTCTTTGCTGATGTCCCTCAATCGGTTGAAACCGCCGCCGATGGGAGACGTGGCCTCCTTACTCGCCATCGATCGGACCACCCTAACGGCTGCTCTGAAGCCACTGGAGCGTCGGGGCTTAATTACGGTGACAACGGATCCAGCGGATCGTCGTAGCCGATTACTCACTTTGACGTCCAAGGGGATGAATCTGTTGTCCCGTGCTGTTCCTGTTTGGAATCGTACTCACCGGGAGATCGAAGGCTTGCTTCCCGACGGCGACCCGAACCGGCTTCGCAATAATTTGCGAGCGCTCTCAAGTGCAGGAAGCAAAAATAGCAGGCCGACGTAGTGCGCGCTCTTGCCGATCGCTGCTTTTTGCAAGACTTACGGTCGCGGACGCCGGGGAAGCGATAACGTCCGGAGAAGAGAACTAAAGTCCGGCGGAAAACCGCAGTCAACCGAAATGTTAATTCCCGAGCGGGGATGAATGAACTCTAGATGGCTGGCATGAAGTGCGACGCGTGCAATTCGCCTCTCTAACGCTTCCTCGCGGTGGTACTTTCTGTCTCCGATCACCGGGTGGCCGATTGCCGAAAACTGGACTCGGATCTGGTTTTGCAAGCCCGTCACCAGCGTAACCCGTAACAGCGATGCGGAGCGTAAGCGGGATTCAACAAAATATCGAAGTTCAGCACGAGCTGCGCCGGCGCTGCTCTCGTTGCTCAATATTTGAAACATCCCTTCTCGTCGCAAGTAGTGCACCAGTGTGCCCTCTTTCGCGCCGAGGTGTCCTCGAATCACGGCGTGATACTGCCGCAGCGGCGTGTGGCGGAGAAACTGCTCAACTAGGATATCTCGATCACGGCCCGTTTTTGCGAAGAGCAAGATGCCAGAGGTAAAACGATCGATCCGGTGTACGACAAAGACCCGCTGCCTCTTGCGAGCAAGTTCGTCCGAGAGCAGAGACCACGCGGAAACCGTGGGAGAGCCCTCCACGGGCACGGCCAAAAGCCCCGCAGGTTTCCTGACCGCCACGACCGCCTCGTCTTCGTGGAGGACAACTAGGTCCCGTGAGAAGCGGGAGCCTCCCCGCTCCGGCTTTCCGCGACGGTGGCCGCTTTTGCCTGAAGAGTTCTTCATGGGTACGAGACTAATCGCGGCGATCGCGAATACATCAGCCGAAGATAAAGCGACCTCTTTGGATCCTCCCGATATGTTACCAACATCCAGCATCTCAACAGCATGCACCCATGTGAAATCTAAGGCAGAGATCAGGACTGGAAACCAGGACTGGAAACCAGGGCTAATCGCGTTTATCTTGTCAGTTTGATTGACCTGCGTAATGCAGGCTAAAGGGCGATGAATATGGTTAAACGACGTGAGTTTCTCAATGCACTTGCGGTTGGGGCCGCGGGCCTAGCTGTGGGAACCACGGCAAAGAGCTACGGGCAGATTCTCGGTTCGAACGACCGCCTTAACTTTGCAGTCATCGGCCTTAACGGGCGTGGTTATGCTCATCTCTCCTCGCTTAAGGCGAACCGTATCGCGGCTCGCATCTCGCATGTCTGCGACGTAGACAGCAACATTCTCAAGAAGTTCGCCGCCAGTGTGCAGCGCGAGATGGGTGAGGCCCCCAAATCGGACAAAGATTTTCGTGCGATTCTCGAGGAGAAAGGCGTAGATGCAATCACAATTGCGTCGCCCGATCATTGGCACACGCCGATGGCAATTGACGGATTGCGGGCAGGCAAGCATGTTTACCTGGAAAAGCCATGCAGTCACAATCCTGCCGAGGGCGCGATGCTGGTGCAGGCGCAGCAGAAGTATCACAAGATCGTGCAGATGGGCACGCAACAACGATCTTCACCGCACACCATCGAGATCGTCGAGAAAATTCATTCGGGTCTCATCGGGAGGCCGTACTTTGCGAAAGCCTGGTATAGCAACGTCAGGCAATCGATTGGCACGGGTAAGGAAGCCTCCGTCCCGCCACAGCTCGATTGGGATCTCTGGCAAGGTCCAGCGCCACGCCGTCCCTACACGGATAACGTGCAGCCTTATAATTGGCACTGGTTCAAGATTTATGGTACCGGCGAAACCCTAAATAACGGAACCCACGAGGTTGATGTCTGCCGCTGGGCGTTGGGCGTCGATTATCCGAAACGAGTCACGTCGTCGGGAGGCAGATATCACTTCAAAGATGACTGGCAGTTTTACGATACTCTGGTGACCAACTTTGATTACGAAGACAACAAGATGATTACCTGGGAGGGCAAGAGTTGCCAGGGCATGAGATATTACGGTCGCGATCGTGGTTCGACCATCATGGGGACCACCGGAACTGTGCTGGTAGATCGCGATGGCTACGAGATATACGATCTCAAGGGGAATAGGACGAGCGAGTTCAAGACGGGCAAGACAACTTCATCTTCCGATCTTCTCGGCGCCGATTCCATGACCGACGCTCACTTCACGAACTTCATTGCGGCAATCCGCAAGGGCGAAAAGCTCAATGCGCCAATCGCTACAGGGAACGTTGCGGTTACGATGTTGCAGATTTCCAACATTGCTTGGGAAGTCAATCGAGAACTGCATCTTGACACTACCGACGGACTAATTCAGGGTGATCCAGAGGCGATGAAAAGTTGGGGACGCGAATACCAAGAGGGTTGGACGCCCCATGTCTGACAAAACTGCGATCTCGCGGCGCACTTTTGTCGGCTCCGGTGCGGTAGTTGTAGCGGCCCTTGCCCTTCCGAACCGTGTCTTTACCCTGTCGCGAGAAATGCCCTTAGCGGGCGAAGCCCCACCTATTCGCCTCGGCCTGGCCAGTTACACGTTCCGCAACTTTACTCGTTCGCAGACGATCGGCTTCATGAAACAACTCAACATGTTCGCGCTCAACGCGAAGGACGTAAAAGATCATTTGCCAATGGATCCGCAACAGGAAGTAGGTGCGCTCACCGACTACGCCTCGGCGGGCGTCAAGCTTCACGCCGCAGGCGCTATCTATTTCACGAAAGACGAAGAGGCAGACATTAGATCTAAGTTTGAATATTGTAAGCGGGCCGGAATCGCGGTTATTGTTGCCGGCGATCCCAGTCCGGAGACTCTGCCGCGGCTCGAGAAGTTCGTAAAGGAATATGACATACGTATCGCAATCCACAATCATGGGCCAGAGGATAAGTTGTGGAAGTCGCCGTTGGATGTATTGAAGGCCGTAAAGGGAATGGATCCGCGCATCGGTTGCTGTATTGATGTCGGGCACACCGCTCGTGCCGGAACGGATGTGGTTCAGGCCATCCGCGAAGCGGGCTCGAGGTTATTCAACATGCACATGAAGGATCTCACGGACTTCGAGAGCAAGGAGAGTCAGGTCGCGGTCGGGGATGGCATTATGCCGGTGCGGCGGATATTTGAAGCGTTGGTCGCGATCAACTACCCGGGCTACGTCGATCTTGAATATGAAGTTCATCCCGATGACCCCATGCCCGGAGTGATCAGCAGTTTTGCCTACATGCGAGGTGTTCTCAGCGGCATGGGTTATGCGGGCCCGGCATAACATATAAATTCCAAAGTTTTCCGAAAAGCGCTCTTAAGCCCGGACTGCCTTGACCACATCAGGGACCAGCCATCCTCCTGTTCATGACTATCAACTCACCAATCCAGGACAAGAAAAACTTGACAGGTGAATCAGTGATGTAGTTAACTAAATCACTACAAGGGCTCAATGCTCAAAGGGCAAGACAGATCGCGGGCGAATCGGCCAGCGAATTTCACCGACCCGAGGGCAAGAGATGAGCTTCTTAAGGAGAATGAAAATGAGAAACCTTCGATTTGTGATAGCCGCGGCCCTGATGTCGCTAACCACTCTCACTTTTGCACAGTCTGACGCACAAAAATCCTTCGACAAACTGAAAACTCTATCGGGTTCATGGGAAGGCTACGTGACAACCCTCCCGCAGCAAGCTGACATAGAAGGCAAGCTTATGCAGGTATCCCTTCGCACTACTTCAATGGGGAACGCGCTGATGCATGAGATGACCGGATCGGGAAGGCCCGACGATCCGATTACGATGTTATATCTAGACCAAGACCGTCTGCTCCTAACGCATTACTGTGACGCGGGAAACCGCCCTCGCATGGCGGGCAAGATGTTGCCTGACGGCAAAACTGTCGAATTCGATTTTCTCGACATCGCCGGCAGCACGCAAGACGGACACATGCATCAGGCGGTATTCACGGTTGTCGACGCGAACCATCACACCGAAGATTGGACGTACATGGCACCGGGGGACAAGCCGGTCCACGCGCACTTCGATCTGCACAGGAAAAACTGACACGGGCGGTATCTCTGGTAAGGTCTTGCGCAAGGGCTTTTTGGAAAATCTGATGGACCGTGAGTGGAACGACAGTCAGCCAATTTACCGCCAGCTTCGCGACCGCGTAGTCGCCATGATACTGGATGGAATTCTCAAGGAAGGCGATCCGCTGCCGTCGGTGCGCAATGTTGCGGCTGAATACCGAGTTAATCCGCTCACGGTTCTGAAGGGCTATCAACAATTGGTGGATGAGGGCCTGGTCGAGACCAGGCGAGGCCTTGGCATGTTCATCAATTCAGGCGCACGTGGCTTGTTGCTGAAAGGCGAGAAGGAGAAATTCCTCGGCGAAGAGTGGCCCAGGATTCTGGAAACTATTCAACGGCTCGGTCTGGCGGCAGAAGAGCTGCTGGAAGCTAGCGCCAGCCGCCGGTCAAAGTTGAAAGCGAAACGGGAGGAGCGCTGAACCCATGGCATGCATAGAGGCCCGCGGTGTTCGCAAGTCCTTCGGAACGAATGTTGCGCTGGACGGTATCAATTTACAGGTTGGAGAAGGCCGTATCCTCGGCCTTATCGGTCCTAACGGCGCGGGCAAGACCACGGCGCTCAAGGCGATTCTCGGCCTCACTTCGTACCAAGGCGAACTGAAGGTGCTCGGACGCGATCCTTGGACCGAACGCGATCTGCTCATGCGCGACGTTTGTTTCATAGCCGACGTTGCTGTCTTACCGCGATGGATACGGGTTTCTCAGGCACTCGATTACGTCGCCGGCGTACACCCGAGATTTAATCGCTTGAAGGCAGAAGCCTTTCTTGCCAAGACGACGATCAGACGATCAAGCAAGGTGAGGGAATTGTCCAAGGGCATGGTTACTCAACTGCACCTGGCTATCGTAATGGCGATTGACGCGAAGTTACTGGTGCTGGACGAACCAACACTTGGCCTCGACCTCATTTATCGCAAGCAGTTTTACGATTCTCTGCTGAACGACTACTTTGATCACAGCCGCACCATCATCATGACCACACATCAGGTAGAAGATATCCATCACGTTCTTACCGATGTCATGTTCATGGACCGCGGCCGCATTGTTTTCGATAGCACCATGGAAGAACTCGAGTCGCGCTACGTGGAAGTGGTCGTCCATCCCGAGCAAGTTGCCGCAGGACGAGTGCTCAAACCGGTCTATGAGCACCAGGGCATTGGTAGCAGCGTGTTGCTATTCGACTTGAGGGCCACTGCGGCGAATCGTGAACAAGTTGCCTCCCTCGGACAAGTACGAACGCCAAGCATTACAGAGTTATACGTTGCTATGTTGGGAAATACGCCGGAAGACAAGCCGGGCATTCTAGCTGGCCAGGTACAAGGAGTCGCGAAATGAACACTCAAATGAACGGCATGCCCGAATCTTATGGCGATCCGCGGATCAGCGATCCGCAGGCCATCTCGCCGGCTCAGCGGCTGTATTGGTCGGTGCGACGTGAATTGTGGGAGACCCGTTCGATCTATCTCGCGCCGCTGGCCGCCGCGGTTGTATTTCTACTCGGCTTTCTGTTCAGCACCATTCGTCTGCCTGCCAAAATGCGCAGCCTGTCGGCGCTCGCCCCGGACCAACAACGTCAGGCGATCGCCTTACCTTACGACATGGCCGCAGGTCTGATCATGGTGACTGCTCTCTTCGTGGGCGTGTTCTATTGTCTCGACGCACTGTACGGCGAACGACGCGATCGCAGTATCCTGTTCTGGAAATCGCTTCCGGTTTCAGACCTGACCACCGTGATTTCGAAAGCCAGCATTCCCCTGGTCATTCTTCCACTGCTGACCGTCGCGATTTCGGTCGCCATGCAGTTCATCATGCTCTTGCTGAGTAGCGCGGTGTTGATCGGAAATGGTCTGAGCGTGGGGGCGTATTGGACGCAGTTGTCGTTTATTCAAATGTCATTTTTGCTTTTTTATCACCTGGTGACTGTGCATGCTCTGTGGCATGCACCAATCTATGGCTGGTTGCTGCTCGTCTCCGCATGGGCGAGACGCGCGGCATTCCTATGGGCTGCTTTACCGCCGCTTACTATTTACGCGGTCGAGAAAGTTGTGTTTAACACGTCACATTTTGCGGCGATGCTGGACTACCGCCTGAGTGGTGGCGGAATGGAGGCGATCACCGGGCCGGATAGTTTCCCGATGGATCCGATGACATACCTGACTCCAGGTAAGTTTTTGACGAGTCCCGGTCTGTGGCTTGGCTTGGCGGCTTTTGCGGTATTCCTCGCGGCGGCGGCTCGGCTACGTCGTTATCGGGGGCCAATCTAACTCGCACGCGGTTGACTACGAATAATTCTGTCAGGCGATCAGGAGCGGTGAAGAAAGAGATACATCAACCCGGCAAGAATGAGCAGCGTGATGAAAAACCGGAGGATGTTCCAACCGCTATTTCTTTCAGGAGCGATGGGAGAGGTGTCGATCACCTGGCCGGTGTCGCCAAAGTTCGTGCTCGCCGGGCTGGCATCTTCCAGGGTTGTGTCATGCGATTGAACTGGCCCGGACGAAGACTGCTGGACAATTCCCGGATTCGATTTAAACGCCAGGTTGGGGAAGAATCCGGTTTTTCCCGTCACTGAAATCTTGACCTCTCCGGAATTCCCTTGCGCGGCGAGTGCCTGCAACATTTCGGGCGGGACGTGCTTTCCCACAAAGCCAACAAGTTTTTCCAGAAAGGGATTCTCGATCTCTTCGTGGGTGGCGCCTTCGATGGGCTTTACGTTGGGATCTGCGGAGTGTATGGCAAAACCGCCTCCAGGCTTCGGTTCGATGTGGAAATCGAACCGGGTAGTTCGATTTTCGAGCGGCAGTTTGAGGCCGGGAAATTCCGCAGCAAGAGCCAGGTTAATGTTCGCCTGGATTTTTTGTTGCAATTCTTCCCGCGTATTAGCTTGCAGAGCCGGGATGGCGGGGTCAGTCGCGCGGGCGATGAATCCACCCTGTGGGTTCGGCTCGATGCGGTAAGTAAAATGTGAGACTAGCCGTTTGATATCCACGTCGGCACGATTGTAACCCGATTCGCATCGAGGAATTGTTGATTACATCGAAGAAATGGAGCTTGTCAGACACTCCGTCGCCGTTTCGTCCAGAAGCAACGACGGGCGTTAGAAGAAGGCTGTCCCCCTCTATCGTTCCAGGTTGAGCAAATGAGCTTTAGCATCCAGTCCCCCGGCAAAGCCGGTCAGCTTTCCCGACGATCCAATGACACGATGACAAGGCACGATGATCGATACCGGATTTTTGCCGTTCGCGGCGCCGACGGCTCGTGTCGCACGAGGATTGCCGAGTTGCTTCGCAAGCTGGCCGTAACTTCTGGTCTCTCCAAACGGTATGGCGAGCAGGGCATCCCACACGTCTTTCTGAAAACGAGTTCCCCTCATATCGAGATGGACCGAAAACTCTTTTCGTTTTCCGGCAAAGTATTCACCGAGCTGCCGCTCCGTCTCAACTAGAACCGGGTGCTCTTCATCCACTACCAGTTCGCTCAGACGCACACGGCGGGGATTGTCGTTTTCCCAAAGTATGGCCACGAGCGCTTTCTCGCTTGCGACAAGTTTCAATTTTCCGATAGGAGATTTGATAATTTTGTAAGCAAGACTCATAACTTTCGCCTTTCTAGGTTAGGAATGTACTTGCGAATGATGCTCGAACCGTTACCGCGCGACACGCGGTTTTGCGGCGACGCTGCTCTCGGCCGCCCAAAGATGCTGTGCCGCATAAGCGCGCCAGGGTCGCCACGATTCGGCCCGGCTCAACAGATTCGCCGCCGTGGTTTTTTCTCCGTCCATGGAAGCGACGCTGCGCAGCAGTCCGACGTCGGTCACCGGAAATGCATCCATCTCACGAATCGCGCGAAGCGCGATGTAATGTGCGGTCCATTCGCCGATTCCACGAATTGTTCGCAGACGGGCAACCGTCTCCTCGATGCTGCCGAACGGACGAAACATATTTGGATCGGCCAGTGCTGCCTCAGCTACGGCCTTCAACGCCGACGAACGCGCAGCCGGCATGCCCAATCCGATGGAGGAAGCTGAAACCAATCGCTTCGCTGTCGGAAACACGTGAGACAACCCTGGATGGATCAGGAAAGACTTGGGCACTGCGCGGCCGTGGAGAGCGACGAGCTGGCCGGCCAATCGACGCGCAGCGATCACGCTGATTTGTTGGCCCAAGACAGCGCGAACGGCTATCTCGAAACCATCCCAGCCGCCGGGGGCTCGCAAGCCGGGACGCTGTGCCACCAGTGGAGCGAGCACCGGATCGACGGACAGATGATCGTCGATCGTCTCAATGTCAGCTCCGAGGTCGAACAGTCGACGCACCCGGGCGACGATAGCGGGCAACGACCGCACATCCGGGAAGCGGATGCTGACGCCCAGGCTCTGCCGATCGGGAAGGTGAGTCACCTCGATGCTTCCAATGGCCCCATCCACCTCGACCGTGCGCAGGTAGCGCTCGTCTTCTACAATTTCGACGCCCGGAACCGCGCGCGCTCGCAAGAAGTCGAGCATGCAGTCCCAGTCATAGGGTGGCCGGTAGCGAAGTCGGAGACTAACATCCTTCTCTTCATGCCTCGCGGAATTCTTTCTGCGCAAAGCGCTGGGAGGACGATGGAACAAGTCGCGAAATGTTTCGTTGAATCGTCGTAAGCTTCCGAATCCAGCCGCCATTGCAACTTCAGTCATAGACATTCGCGTTTCATGGATAAGTTGCTTCGCGAAAAGCACTCGACGTGTCTGCGCAACCGAGACAGGTGACGCTCCGAGATGTTGAAGGAATAAGCGTCGCAATTGACGTTCGCCCAAGCCCAGACGTTCAGCCAGCTTTTCAACGCTATTGCCTTCGCCATCGAGGGCACCTTCTGCGATAAGCGCCAGAGCGCGAGAAACCGTATTCGAAGTGCCTCGCCACGAAGCCAGGTCAGGGGCGGTTTCCGGCCGGCAACGAAGACATGGACGAAATCCGGCATCCTGCGCGGCTGCGGCCGAGCCGAAAAAAGTGCAATTCGCAAACTTGGCGTGTTCGTGCCGGACATATGGGCCGACAGTAGATACCCGTCGATGTGACCCCGACGAACATCAAGCCGTCAAAGCGGGAGTCACGGCTCTGCAGAGCGCGATAACAGACTTCACGACTGGGCAGTTCCATGACCAAATTTTCGCACTCGTAATAGAGAGAAACTAGCGGTTTTCGGACATGATCAATCTAGGATAAGGGCGGCCCGGCGGCTCTCTATTTTGATCGTCTGGCTTAGGCTGTACGGCCAGCCTATAATGTGTGCGTCTCTTTGGGGCGCGATTTGCTCCGACCCTACGAAATAGCCGTCTGGTAGTCGCTCAAAATGGGCCGGAGAGCCTTTGATTCTTACCTGGATGACATCGATTAGATGAATCTCTACAGGATGAAGTGGGCTTGTTTGACGGCCGCGGTGGCGACCACCTTTCTCGCCGGTGGCTGCTCAAATTCTCAGGCGAATAGCGCTAAGGCGGGCTTTTCGAAGCCGGTACCCGTGCACATATATTCCGTTACCGAGGAAACAACCCGGCGCCGGGTTCAGGCTGTGGGCTCGTTGCTGGCACTTGAGGAAAGTACGCTGAGCGCTCAGGTGGAAGGTCGGGTCGATAAGGTGCTCGTCGATGTTGGCGATCGTTGTAAGCGAGGGACAGCCCCTGGTTCTGCTCGATCAGAGAGAGCTTCAATTTGAAGTGGATCGTCAGCGCGGAATCGTAAAGCAGGTTCGAGCTCAACTGGGCATCGGTTCCACTGATCCGCCACCCGCCACCGATAAGAAAATGGCTTCAGTTCAGCGCGCGGAAGCGGATTTGTTTGATGCCGATCGAAAGTACGGACGCGCCAGGGAAATGTTCAAAGACAACCTGATATCGCAACAGCAGTTCGACGAAGCCGGCAGCCGCGATCAGAGTGCCCAAGCCAGCTACAACCTGGCACTGCAAGATGTTGACCGCCTGAAGGCTTTGCTGATTTCAAGTGAAGCCAGTGCGGCGCTGGCTGAGAAGAAATTGGCGGATGCCACTATTCGCGCTCCATTTTCGGGTGCTGTTCAAACGCGCAATGTTCATCCGGGGGAATACTTGCGGCTCCAGAGTCCCGTCCTGGTTGTGGTCCGAACAGATCACCTGCGCGCGCGGCTCGCAGTTCCGGAACGCTGGGCAGGGTGGATCAAAGATGGCGGCGTAGTCGACCTGCATGTGGAGGCATTTCCGGGGGAAACATTTGAAGAGCATATCTCGCGCATCAATCCGACGGTCTCGCAAGACTCTCGAACATTCGAAGTCGAGGCCTTGCTCGACAACAAGGCGGGACGTTTGAAGCCGGGATTCTTCGTTCAGGCTTCCATGCCGAGCGAAAAGGAAGACAAAGCGATATTCGTGCCGGAGACAGCGGTGAATTACAGGTACGGTGTCTACAAAGTTTTTGTGGTCACTGGAAACCGCGTTGTCGAGAAACAAATCCGTCCCGCAGGACAGACCGAAGACCAGCGCTTTGAAGTGGCCGAAGGATTGAAAGCCGGAGACCGCGTTGCTGCACCCGTCTCCGGAGATTTGCACGACGGCGACACCGTGCAAGAGCAACCTGCAGGAGCCTCGCCGTCAGTCAAGTGAATGCTGGTTTGCGTACCACCACCTAACTCATGAAAATTGCCGAGACATGCGTAAAACATCCAGTCTTCACCGTGATGTTGATCGCATTTTTGCTGACGCTCGGTGCTTTTTCCTATCGCGGCCTGGCCGTGGACCTGTTTCCGAAGGCTGATCCCGCCACCGTCAATGTGGAAGTGCAACTCCCCGGAGCCACTCCAGAGGAGATGGTCACGGGAATCGTATTGCCACTGGAAGATGCCATCTCATCGGTCAGCGGAATCGATGAGATGAACGTGTACGCGTCCGAGGGATTGGCGGACATCACATGCACCTTCGTGCTGGAGCGCGATATTGACGGTGCGGCCCAGGACATTCGGGAAAAAGTAGCTGCTGCCGTGAACCGTCTTCCGCGTGAAACCCTTCCTCCGGTCATTACCAAAGAGGATCCTCAATCCGATCCGATCATGACCTTGCTGGTAAGCGGCCCGATGAGCCGCCGTGAGTTGACCGAGATTGCGGACAAGCAAGTGCGGCGGGCGATTCAGACGGTAGACGGAGTAGGCAGTGTGGAGCTAAACGGCGGGCAGGCCCGTCAGATCCGAGTTCTGCTCGATGCGCAAAAACTCACTTCACACAACTTCACCGTGCTCGACGTCCGCAACGCACTGCAGCGCGAGAATATCGAAGCGCCGGGCGGCCGCATGATTAACGGTCCCCAGGAACTGGGGCTACGCACACTGGGTCGCGTTACATCATCCGACCAGTTCAGCCAGATCGTTGTCGGAACCCACGGCGGCATCCCAATCCGAATTCGCGACGTGGCGGATGTGGAGGATGGAGCGCAGGAACTTCGCACCTGGTCGGCTTTATTCGCCAAGGGAAATCCCGGACAGGATGTCGTCAGTATTCAGATCCTGCGCCAGTCCGGCGCCAACACCGTCCGCGTCGCGGATGACGTACGAAACCAGATTGAGCAATTGCGCTCTCAAATGCCGCCCGGTGTGCAGCTGCTGATCGTGCACGACATTTCCGACTTCATTAAAGCGTCGGTTCATTCCCTGATCGAGCATCTTGATTCTGGGAAGTATTTTCGCCAGCGCCATCGTCTGGTTATTCATTCGCAACTGGCGCGCAGTTCTGATCGCAGCCGTCGCCATCCCCAGTTCGATTATCGCGACCTTCACGCTGATGCGCGCGATGGATTTCTCTCTGAACAACATGACTCTTCTCGCGCTTACTCTTGCCGTGGGAATTGTCATTGACGATGCGATCATCGTTCTGGAGAACATCTTCCGCTTCATGGAGGAGAAGGGCCGCGACCGCGTCCAGGCAGCCATTGAAGCCACCCAGGAAATTGGCTTGGCCGTCATGGCTACGACGCTCTCGCTGATCATCATCTTCCTTCCCATCGCTTTCATGACCGGATACGCCCGGAAGTATGTGAACTCTTTCGGTTGGACCATGGCGATGGCGATTCTGGTATCGCTTCTGGTCGCCTTCACGCTTACGCCGATGATGAGTTCCCGCCTCCTGAGAGTGGACGAAAGAGAGCAAGAAATCGCACGCTCAGGGATTTTTGCACTCGGTGGAAGAGATCTACATGAGGATGCTGCGCTGGTCGCTCGCGCATCGACTGATCCTGGTGATGATTTGTATCGTCGACATTTCTCTCCACATTCGGCTTGTATCATCTCGTGGGACGAGACTGGATTCCCGGCCGACGACCAGTCCGAATTGCAAAGTTCATTCACGTTGCCGGAAGGCACTTCGCTGGAGAAGACAAGCCAGATGGCCTCAGATATGGCCCAGCCATATTTCGGACCTGCCGGAAGTGGCGTTTGTGCAGATGCTACACCCACGGGCCGACCAATCACGCGCACCTTTTTATTGGGCTTGTGCCGCGCGGCCAACGCAAGTTGAGCCACGCCCAGCTGGCGACAAAGGTGCGCGGCAATTCTCGCGAACTACCGCAATGTCACCTACAACGTCCGTCTGCCTTCGGTGCTTGGGAGGCGAGATCTATTTTCCGATTTCCGCGGTCATCCGCGGCCCGGATCTCAATGAGCTCGCCGAAATCAGCAAAAAGGTCGCCAACCGGATGAGAAATTATCCGGACTTGGTCGACGTCAACCCGAGCCTGAATCTGAACACACCTGAACTGCAGGTCAAAGTTGACCGGCAGCGCGCCGCCGATATCGGAGTCCGCATGACGGATATCAGTGATGCGGTGCGCCTGTTTTATTCCGGCGAAGATGAAATCACTCGTTTCAAAGAGGGGTCAGAACAGTATCCCGTCACTATGCAACTGCTGCAGGACCAACGCGACAATCCCGACGTTCTCAACCGGATGATGGTTCCTTCGTCGAAGCTGGGGCAGGTCCGCCTGGAGAGCATTGCGAATATTGGGCGAGGCTTCGGCCCCGCCACTCTGTCCCGATACAACCGCGAATTTCAGGTGAGCGTTTATGCGAACGTCAGCACCGGCTATCCACTGGATTTGGCTGCGGCCCACACCATACAGTCGATCCACGAAGTAGGATTGCCGCCAGGTTACTCCTATTTGTTTTCCGGGCAGGTGAAGGTCCTGGAAGAGACGACCTGGAACCTGCTGCTGGCCATGCTGCTCGCTTCCATCTTCATGTACATGGTTCTGGCGGCGCAGTTCGAGAGCTTCTCCTATCCTTTCATCATCATGCTGACTCTTCCGCTGAGCGTGCCGTTCGCACTTTTCTCGTTATGGATTACCGGCCGGGCATTAAGTCTCTGGAGCGCGTTGGGGATGTTTCTGCTGCTGGGAATCGTGAAGAAGAATGGAATCTTGCAGGTAGACTATACGAACCGTTTGTTGGCGACAGGTATGCCAGTGCGCGAAGCCATTCTTGAAGCGAACCGGGTACGCTTGCGGCCAATCCTTATGACCACGCTCTCCATCATTGCCGGGTTGACGCCGGTCGCCGTTGGTATCGGCGCCGGGTCAGAGCAACGCGCCTCCATTGCGGTCACCATTATCGGCGGTCAGACGCTTTGCTTACTGCTGACCTTGCTGGTGGTGCCCGTTGCCTACTCGTATTTCGCTGAATTCGAGGCCTTGCCGTGGAGCGTATGGACCAGCCGAGTCTTCAAATGGTCTCGCCGTCCAAGTAGTTTGTGATCACTCGCTCCCGATTACCAATCATCCGAACATCCGCTAACCATTGGGACTCCGTGTCGTCCAACCGCGTTACATAGCTTTACGGATTGAATTGCAAACCCGACTCGATTATCACTCAGGTCCAGTCTGAACCTATAAGACAAACGCATATAAGATTTGCTTGAGGCGAAGGATAATGCATAAAACCGATCTATCTTGCGTGCCTACGAACTCTCATACCCGACGGCAGGCGATCCTGGGGAGTGCCATGGGACTATGTGGTCTGGCGATACTCGGCACCCAAGCCGACGCACAGAATGCAGCAGGCGACTCCGCGAATCCTCCGACAATCATCCCCACTAGAGCAATCCATCAAGAAGAAGAATTCAAGGCCGACCCGCACCGAATTTACGAAGCGCTCCTTGACTCCAAGCAGTTTACGGCGTTTTCTGGCGGCCGAAGGGCCGAGATTGACCGAAACGTTGGAGGGACCTTCTCAATTTTTGCCGGTCACATCGTCGGGCGGAACCTTGAGTTGTTGCCCGACCGTCGGATCGTCCAGGCTTGGCGCGTGGTTCCATGGCCCGAGGGCATCTATTCAATTGCCAGGTTTGAGCTCAAAGAAAAAGGTCCCGGTACCAGAGTGATTTTTGACCATACGGGCTTCCCCTCGGAACTGGCGGAACATCTGGAGAGCGGCTGGAACGAGAATTATTGGAAGGCTTTGCAGAAATACCTCGGATAGCGGGGCTACGGGATTCCGAAAGTACTGACAAAATCTTCAGGCGAGATTCATCCGATCCATTAAATCCCGGTAACGCAGGTCAGACCGGAAGGGATCGAAATACGGCTCCGCATCCATGCGGCTAAGGTACGGGTCACGGTCGCCCAAAGCAGCTTGAAGACATTCGAACGTCGCGTCCGCATTTCCCAAGGCAGCGCTGTAAACCGCAAAACAAAATGGTGACACATACTGCTTAGAGCCTCTTTGCCTGACTACCTCCATGAGTCGTTCCGCGTAGCCTGGATTTCCTGAGCGTAAATACGAAGCCGCGAGGAAGGCAGTCGCCAAAATGGAAGAGGGCGCAAGCTGCAATGTCTTTTCCAGACTCGCAATCGAGGCCTGCAGCGAACCCTTTTGAGATTGCGCCAGACCCATTCCGAAGTGCACGAGCCAATAGTCAGGATAGAGTTCCACGGCTCTCGCGGCCTTTTCGATCGCGGCATCGTATCGGCGCTCACAGTAGAGGGCAAAAGCCAGGCCGAAATGGACCATCATTGAGAGGGGATCGGTTTCCAGAGCCAACTGATATTCCGACACTGCTTCTTCGAAGCGCCGCAGTGGCGTAAGGAAGTAGAGCGCATAGCGCACGCGCACCAGTGGCGGAACAGGATCAACAGCCATCGCCGCCTTAAAATGACGCTCCGCTAGCTTCCAGTCATATTCAACCGAACCGGCAAGGAGCCCCAGCACGCTGTGCGCCTCGCTCAAGGTCGGATCGAGGAGCAGGGCCTGGCCTGCAGCCGACTTCGCGAGCGGAGCCATCTCGATCATTCGCCTGATGCTGAGTGCACCCAGGCCGTAATAGAACACTGCCAAACCGGCGTACGCGGGAGCGTATCCAGGGTCATGCCCGAGGGCCTGCTCGAACGCATCCTTCGCCTTCGTCAGGCTCTCCTGGTTGTAACGCTGGTACCAATAGAGCCCTTTCAGGTAACACTGGAAGGCTTCGATGTTCGCAGGGCGATGCTGCCCCGCAGCGAATTTAATCTTGAGCGCGTTCGCAATGGCATGCGAAATGTCGTCCTGGATATCAAAAACATCCGCGATCTCTCGATCGTACCTTTCAGACCACAGATGTGATTCGTCGGCTACGTTAATCAGTTGGGCGGTGATGCGGATGCGATTGCCAGACCTGCGTACGCTGCCTTCAAGAATCGTTCCTACTCTTAGTCTGTTCGCCAATCGTGCGTAAATCTTGCCCCTCGCCGCGAAAGGCGAATGCCGATGCGCGAGCGATCACTCTCAACTCGGGTACCTTGGCGAGCACGTTAATAATTTCTTCGGCTAGGCCATCGCTGAAATACTCGTTATCCGGGTCGGCACTCAAGTTCACGAAGGGCAGCACAGCGATCGAAGCGGCCTCTTGTTTGGTCAAAACCGATAAACCAGCGGCTCCTGAAGACGCGTTGATGTGACGTCCCCTGCCAAAGCCCGCTTGACTTCCGCCATGTTCTGAAAGCGCTGCCCGGGCTCTTTGCGCAAGCAGCGTACAACATTCACCTCGAGTGAGGCTGGAATCTTCGGGTTGATCTCGCGCAAAAGAGGTGGCTCAGTGTGCAGGATAGCCGCGAGCGTAGAAATCCACGAATCCCCACGGAAAGCACGCTGTCCGCAGAGCATCTCGTACACGACCAAGCCGAAGGAGAAAATGTCAGATCGTGCGTCAAGCTCTCGTCCTTCCGCTTGCTCCGGAGACATATAAGCTGCGGTTCCCATAATAATTCCGGCTTCTGTGCGTAGTGTCGCGGTCTTCGCTTCCCCGGCGGGCATCGATGGCTCGACTAGCTTGGCCAACCCGAAATCCAGCAACTTTACTCGTCCATCTTCAGTGATGATGATGTTCGCTGGCTTCAAATCACGGTGAATGATTCCCGCGGAGTGGGCGGCGGCCAGAGCGTCCGCGACTTCGGCGGCATACTTCATCGCGTCTTCAAGCGGCAAGGCATCGCCGGCGTTCTTCTGTTCCAACGTGATACCGGCCACATACTCCATCGCGATGTAGCAAATGCCGTTCTCTTCCGAGATGTCGTGGATGGTTACGATGTTGGGATGACTCAGTCTCGACGCGGCCTGCGCCTCGATCAAAAACCGTCGCTTGCGGTCCGCATCGGACACTTTTTCCGCGGGGAGCGTTTTCAACGCGATGATCCGTTGCAGCCTGGTGTCGCGCGCCTTGTAGACCTCGCCCATTCCTCCCGCGCCCAGAAGCGCGAGAATCTCGTAGGGGCCAAGACGTTCTCCTGCGGCGAAGGCCATAGGGTTCAGATTCTAACGCCATGTCTTGAAATTGACTTGCTTCTGCCTGCGGCCTAACATTGGCGGCACATGCTCGAACAGACAATCTCCCATTACCGCGTCGTCGGCAAGCTAGGCGGCGGTGGAATGGGCGTTGTGTATGAGGCTGAGGATCAGCGGTTGGGCCGGCGCGTGGCCTTGAAATTCCTTCCCGAGGAACTGGCACAAGATCCTCAAGCGCGCGAGCGATTTCAACGGGAAGCGCGCGCGGCGTCCGCGCTCAATCATCCCAACATCTGTACCATCTACGACATCGGGGAGCATCAGGACCGCCTCTTCATCGTGATGGAATGTCTCGAGGGGACAACACTCAATCACCGGATTGAGGGAAAGGCCATGCCTCTCGAACAGCTTTTGGACTTCGGGGTACAGGTAGCCGACGCGCTCGAAGTGGCGCATGGTGCCGGAATTGTTCATCGCGATCTGAAACCCGCGAACCTGTTCCTGACAAAACGAGGTCAGGCAAAAGTCCTCGATTTTGGCTTGGCGAAGGTTACGACGGGACCGTTACCACGATTACAAACCGCGGCGGGGACGTCGCCGACAATGGCTGTGGATCAGGATCATCTCACCAGCCCCGGAAGCACATTGGGGACGGTCGCTTACATGTCTCCGGAACAAGCCCGGGGCGAAGAGTTGGACGCGCGCACCGACCTGTTTTCTTTTGGGGCGGTTCTCTACGAGATGGCGACCGGGCGGCAACCGTTCACAGGCAATACATCCGCGATTATCTTCGATGCCATTCTGAATAAGCCGCCGACTGCGCCGGTCCGCATCAATCCCGACCTGCCGGTTCAACTCGAAGGCGTGATTAACAAGTGCTTGGAGAAAGATCGCGGTCTTCGTTACCAGACGGCTTCTGATCTCCGAGCCGATCTACAGCGCTTCAAGCGGGACTCGCAGTCTTCAAAGATCGCCGCATTTTCGGGTTCGACTTCTGGCGTCACTCAGGCAACCAGGTCGCGCCGCTGGCCGATGGTTGTGGCTGCGGTTTGTGCCGCGGCGGTTATCGCTGTGTTGGCTGCCGCCTACTTCGGCGGATGGTTCGCCACAGCGCAGCCTTATTCGCAAGCTCAACTTAAACCGCAACAGCTGACTGCCAACTCCTCCGAAGACCCGGTTGCAGTGACTTCGATTTCTCCCGACGGAAAATATCTGCTTTACGCCGATTTGGAGGGAATGCACCTAAGGCTCATCACGACCGGAGAAACCCAATCGCTTCCGATCCCCGAATCATTCTGTTTTCGTTGAGCGCGCATTCAATGGTCCCAGGATGGGACCAAGCTGCTGGTAAGCGGGCCGGTTGCGCAAGAAAAGCAGGGAATCTGGGTTATCTCGGTCATCGGTGCGACGCTGAAGAAAATGCGCGACGACGCGTACGATGCGTCGCTTTCGCGCGACGGATCGCAAATTGTCTTTCGCGATTCCGTCACTCGAGACATCTGGCTGATCAACGCTGACGGTGGACAAGCTAGGCTCTACATCAAGCCTGAAGCGGGATACCATCTGTTCGCGCCAACCTGGTTCCCTGATGGCAAACGCATCTTGTACGTGAAGTACCACATCGCCGATGGCAAAACCACGCTGGCATTAGAAAGTCGCGACCTTATGGGCAACGACCCGGTTCTGCTTCTTTCCAATCCGCAATTTACAGATTTCTTCTTAGCCCAGGATGGACGGCTTATCTACGCCGTCCGCGAGCCGCCTCCCAATGACTATGACTCCAACCTCTGGGAAATCCGCTTCGACGAGAAAAGTGGAAAGCCAAAGGGATCCCCACGACGGCTCACCGACTGGACCGGATTTTACTTCGGCAATCCGGAGCTAACTTCCGATGGAAGTCGTTTCGTCTTTCTTAACGGCAGAGGACAGAGCGACGTCTATCTCGCCGAGTTGACCAACGGAGGAAGCGAGTTGAAAACTCCCCGACGGCTCACTCTCGATGAGCGCGTCGATTGGCCGGGCGGCTGGTCAGCCGACAGCAAGACGATATTTCTCTACTCCGATCGCAACGGAAGTTTCGATATCTACAAGCAGGGTGTGGATGCGCGCAATGCCGAACCGATCGTCACGGGTTCCGATCAAAAATGGGCGCCACAAAGCAGCCCTGACGGCAAGTGGGTACTGTACATGCAGTGGCCCAAGGTGGCGGATGGCCCTGCCATTGAGTCTGGAAAGCTGATGCGCAGTCCGCTCGCGGGTGGTCCGGCGGAAACGGTGATGGAGATCAAGGGCCGTCCCGGAATTTTTGCCGGCGGCGACCCGACGAATTCCGTAGGAGGATATCCCAGCTTTCGGTGCCCCGCCCACACAAGCAACAGCTGTGTTCTCGCCGAGAGAGGTGAAAATCAGATCGTCTTCACCGCATTTGATGCTGTCCAGGGCCGAAAATCGGAACTGTTAAAGGCTTCAGGCAATCCGGATGACACGAGCTGGGACCTTTCTCCTGACGGGACCCGCGTCGCACTCTCCAGCTTTAACTACAAGACTGGAGATGTGCAGATCGTTCCGCTTGCCGGCGGAACGCCGCAGAAATTGAACGTCACGCCCTGGGCGGAACTGGTTTCGGTTGCGTGGGCAATGGATGGCAAGAATTTGTTCTTAGCCAGCTACTCTTCGCGTGGAACATCGATTGTGCGAGTACCTCTCGTGGGCGAACCCAAACTGCTGTTCAAACAGCCCAGCTGGGATATTTTCTCGTTGGCGCCGTCTCCCGACGGCCGCTATTTGGCCTTTGGCCCTGTCATCACCACTGCTAATGCCTGGACGATCGCATCCTTCCCTCGCAAATGATGCATCATGAATTTTCTGTGTCCCGCATTGAGTATTGCAATGCCGTTGCAGGGATGCGCTTCGAGGATCAGCTAGGCAGGTTCTTGGTCAATTGCTGCCGAATCCAAGGTTTGCGCGCCGCGCGGTTCAACGTCCAGATCGATAGCCTGACGCATCACTTCACCGAGCGATGCTGTGGACGTCGACTTGCCGTCGTCAAACCCTTGGGTGGTTTCGGTAGAGATCTTGTAAGTCTTTACCCAGGCGCGCAGTGCTGCGGGAGTTGGCATCAGCGTGATCACGTACGCTAGAGACCCAGTTTGAGAAGTTCCGGCCTCGGTCACTAGTCCCGGCGGGCTCGGGGCGATGCAACGGAAAGCCTGCATCACCCAGACGGCGGCCGACTGCCCGCCCTTGGCCTTTGTACATTCAAAAAGGTGCACGACCGCCTGTTCCGAGTTTGTCAAATTGCGCGCGATGAAAGAGTTTATTCGTCCACTTGTGACTGGCTCGACCAGTTCGTATTTTTCGGTTAACTTCATTGCCGATTGAGAAGGTCACTGGTCCAAATCATCGCTTGTTCTGAAGGAAGGACGGAATCAGTGACCAGCTAAAGTTGCGATTCGATGCCAAGTATGCCCGTTCAGCAGCTTACTCTTCAGGAACCCGCACAGTAAAGCGCCGACCAGAATCCATAACCTCAACTGTGACTATAAGATACACCCTCCCTGTTCTCATTGCTGGCATTTTGATGGGAGGCTGGCAATTCCGCCTAACCTGCTGCTGCAGCAAAATTATCCGGCTATGCCTTAGCCGGTGCTAACATTCGTAAATCTGTGTCTTTCTGCCGGGAATCGCACGCAGTAAATGCCTCCGGCCTCGTTGCTGTCAGATGGGTTAAGGGCTGAACATCGACATTAAATCGATGTCACGCCGTACGCTGCGCCATGCGGGCGCTTGAGTTCGGTAGGTCGTAAAGCTGTGGCCGGAAAACCGTCAAAAATCGGAAAGTACGATGTCATCGACGTGCTTGGGCGCGGCGGAATGGGTGTCGTTTACAAGGCCACCGATCCCCATCTGAACCGGCTCGTGGCGATAAAGATGATGACGGGAGGTTTCTCCGACAATCCAGATTTGCTTAAGCGCTTCTACCGCGAGGCTCAATCCACCGGAAACCTGCAGCATCCCAACATAGTCACCGTCTATGACTTGGGTGACTTGGACGGCAGCCCCTATCTGGTCATGGAGTATCTGGAGGGGGAAACTCTCGATGCCATCATCAATTCCCACAACCCGCTTACCTTGCTGACGAAGATCAATTTCATTTGTGACGTCTGTCACGGCTTAGCTTACGCCCACCATCACGGGATCGTTCACCGGGACATCAAGCCCGGCAACATCATGGTGTTGAAAAACGGCAGCGTAAAAATAGTCGACTTCGGCATCGCCCATATCGGGGATAAAACCGTAACTCGAACCGGTCAACTGATCGGCAGCCTGGGATATATGTCTCCCGAGCAAGTGAATGGCAAGCCGATTGATACGCGAACCGATATCTTCTCCACGGGAGTCGTGCTCTACCAGCTTCTGACGTATGTGTTGCCGTTTGATGGAGACAGTACAGCGGCAACTTTGTTGAAGATCATCCACGATCCTCCCCCGCCGCTCAATAAATTTCTGACGGAAGTGCCGCCCGACCTGGAGGGCGTGATTCTTCGCTCGCTCGCTAAAGATCGCGAGGAAAGATATCGGACCGTTGAGGATTTAGGTTTCGACCTTGCCCAGATTCGAGATCGATTGAAGGAGGGGATGGTCGAAGGGCACTTGCAGGAAGCTGAAACTCTGCTTTCGCGGGGATTCACTCACAAAGCGAAAGAACTTCTGCTGCAAGTTCTGAAGATTGACCGTCAGCACACTGGGGCCATGCGGCTTTTCAGGACCGTGCAGCAAAATATTGAACAGGAGCAGATCGAGGTACAGATCAAGCAACTGCGCGTTCAAGCTGAAGAGGCTTATGCCGGCCAGCAATTCGACTCGGCTCTGAATTACGTGGATAAAGCCCTGAACCTCCATCAGACAGACGGAGGGTTGCAATCTCTCAGGGCCAGTATTAGCGAGGCAAAGATCCGGGCGGAGGAGTTGCAGGGACTTCTCCACAAGGCGGAAGAGGCGCACCAGGAAGGCGATTTGGACATCGCCAAGAAGTTGTTGGAAGAAACCTTGGAACTTGCCCCTAACGATCTCCAGGCCAAAGCGTTATTTCGCGTTATCCATCGGGAATGGGAGGAACGATCGCGGCGGGCGCAAGTGGGCAGCCTGGTCGAGTCGGCTCGCAAAGAGATCGCGTCCCGCCGGTTCACGGCGGCGCTCAATGTTCTCAAGGAAGCTGAAGCCCTGGATCCAAATGCTCCAGATGTTAAATCCCTTATCGAATCGGCCAGCGCCGGTCAGCAGCAAGAGCGTCACAGGAAGGAACTCGAATCCATCAATCAGCAAATTGAAGAAGCGCTTGATCGCGATGATTTCGTAGTTGCCGGACAAAAAATCGATGAAGGCCTGTCTAAGTTTCCCGAAGACCGCGCGCTTCTGAAGCTGAAGGCTCTGACCGAGAAGCAAAGGCAGGTCAGTGAGCGAAAGCGTTTCATAGACGAGCAGCTGACTCGAGCTCGGGCGTTGATGCAGACAGGCCGCAACCAAGAGGTCCTGGATTTACTGGACGCGGCGCTACAGCAAGTCGGAAATGATCCGCATTTGCAGTCTCTGCAAGTGATCGTACGCGAGGCAGTAGAGCGGGAGCATACAGAAAAGAGAAAAAGCGAGTTGCTACAACATGCCAAGGAATGCCTTCGACGGAAGGAATTTTCTGAGGCGATCGGCATTTTGGAAAGCGCCAGTACGGAGTTTCAGCAGGACGCGGACGTGGGAGATTTGCTTCAGTTCATCAGAGAGGAAGCTGCGGTCGACGAACGGAAGAAGGTGGCAGACGCTGTCGTCGAAAAAGCTCGCGCGTTAATTGAAAGAGACGAATATGACGAAGCGGTACGCCTTCTGGAGGCCGGAACGCCAGAGTCACATGATGAGGAGTGGAGAATCGCACTCGCTCATGCTCGTAGCGCGGCCGCCGACTATCAGAAGCGTCTGGATGTAGCACTTTCCACCTCCCGGAAGCTACTCCTGAATTCCAAAGCGCTGGAAGCGCTGAGGCTACTGGAATCACAGCCCAACTCGTTCCATAAGAATCCTGAATTCAATGAGCTTGTTCAACAGGCCAGGCGGGAAGCGGAACGGCTGCGGAACATTGAGAATACCGTTGAGAAGTCACGACAGCTCGCGGCCCAACGCAATTTCCATGAGGCCCTTCGAATCATCGATGAGTGCCAAGGCACGTGCGGAGATGCGCCTGAATTGCACGATGTGGTCGTCGAGATTGAGGAACTCCGGTCGGCGGATGCAACCGCCAGACTTGAACAGATCATGGCCGACGGTCGCATGCTGATGATGGCCAAGGAATACCGAGCGGTCCTGGACAGGCTAAAACCAGCGGCGGATCTATCCAGAGTGGCGTCTTCGAAATTGCGTGAAGAATTTGAAACTCTTCAATCCCAGGCTGGCGCAGCACTTGTCCGGCAGCGGCGTACCCAGATCGAGCATCTGCTGCGCAAGGGGGAACACGCTGAGGCCTCGGAATTGTTGCGGGGGTCGCAGACTGAATTCCCAGACAACCGGTCGTTGGAAGACCTGAAACAGAGACTCGACGAGGCTGTGAGACGTCGGGTGGAAGTGCAGAATCTGCTAAACGCGGCGCGGAAGCTGTTTGCCGAACAATCCTGGAAGCAAGGAGGAGAAGCCTGCGTTAGTGCCATCTCATTGGCGTCCCTGGATCCTTGGTTGCGGGAACAAGCGATCGATGTGGCTGTACGGGCTGCCGATTCAGCCTTGGAAAAAGATTGGCAGGCGGCTGAGGCTCTCGTGCACGGACTAACCGAGGTTAAAGCTGGATCTGCGGTTCCGGCAAACCTGCGCTCCCGCATCGCCACCAAGAAGCAGGAACAGGCTGTTCAAGAGGCTGTAACCGAAGTACGCCGGCTGCAAGCACGAGATTTGACAGGTGCCTTGAACCTGGTCGGCAAGAATCTGGCTTCTTTCCCAAAGGATGCAAGCCTTAAAAACTTGCAGGCTGAACTGCAACAGCTGCTGCGCAACAAACAAGAACAGGAACGCGTCGAACAGGAAAGGGCGCGACGGCTCGAACAGCTGAAGACGATACAAGAACGAGTCGATGGAGAGCCTGCGCTGAAGGCTAAGGCTTCCATTCTCGAGGACGCGCTTCGGATCTATCCCGACGAAGCCTCTCTCCAGAAGCAGTTTTC
The DNA here is from genome assembly GCA_963706335.1 of Terriglobia bacterium. GTDB lineage: Bacteria > Acidobacteriota > Terriglobia > Terriglobales > Acidobacteriaceae > JAIQFF01. Next base: position 62,644 of record CAVPME010000011.1, on the reverse strand, counting down.
GGATTTACGTGAACTGATCCAGCGGCTGAATGCGGAGGAGCAGAAGGCGAATCAGCTGGAAAAGTCGCGCCAGTATGCGCAGGCGATTGATGTCTGGAAAGAAATTCAACGCCTCGATCCGCATTCGTTCGCCGCGGAACCCGCGATAGAGCGCATTCGTGGTTTGCAGCAGAAGGAGATCGAGGCTCAGAGAGTCGCTATTACCGCGCAGGCGCGAAGCTTGCTCGCGTCCCACGATCTTGAAACAGCTTCCAAAGTACTGGCAAAGGCGCAGGCGGAATTTCCGAACGATCCTCAACTTTTAGAGCTTGCGAGAGAGCTAGAAGAGCGAACTAGAATCCGCTCGCAAGTGTTGCAATTGATCGCGCAAGGCCGCGATTCCGCCGAGAAAAAGAAGTGGGACAAGAGTGCTGACTTATTCCGGAAGGCCGCGGAGATGGCGCAAGCCGATCCGTCGACACGGCAACAAGCAGTTTCTGCCCTGCTCTTCGCCGCTAAGGCCGCCATTGCTGTCGACTGGCAATCTGCCCGCACTTTAATGGACGTAACAGCAGAAGTGGAGCCTTCGTCTCCGGAGCTCGAGAAGATCCGGGTAGACATTGCAGCACGCAAGCGAAAAGCCGCCGTCGCGGAAGTTCTGGCCTCTTCGCAAAAACTTGAGTCAGCGGGTGATCTACCGGGCGCTCTCAGCAAGCTGGAGATGGGGTTGCAGGCCTATCCTGACCACCCCGAGTTGCTTCACCAGAGGCAGAAGTTGGAAGTTCAGATACGAGCTGCCGAAGCGGCGGCTCAAAAGGAAAAACGAATCACCGAGCACGAGCAATCCAGTCGCCGGTTGAGTGAGGCGGGGGATCTGCGGGCTGCGCTGGCCAGCGCGAATCAAGGGCTCTCCGAGTTCCCGGGAGAAGCTCGCTTGGTGAAAATAAAGGGCCTCCTTGAGAGGTCTATTCGTGAAGCCGATGAAGCGACGCGACGCGAGCAGGAGAGAAAACGTCAAGAGGAAGAGCAGCGGCGACTTCGCGAAGAAAAAGCTGCCCGCGAAGAAGAAAAAAGAAAGCGGGAAGAAGCTGCGCTCAAATTACGCCTGGAGCGCGAAAAAGAACGAGAGCAGCAGGCTCGACGCAAAGCAGAGGAGAAAAAGCTTCGTGAGCGCAACCGGCTGGCAAACCAGACAACAGTAATTTCTGATCCTCGACATCCACTACAGACCCCGCTGTGGAAACGCCCGCCCGCACTGGCGGTTATCGGTTTGGTGGTGTTGGTCACGGTTTGGGGTGCCGTCCATTATCTGTCTACCCCGCGTCACGAGGTGACGGTACAAACTCCAGGACCAACGTCGACTTCTATCGCCCCCCCGATAAATCCGTTGGAGTCGCAACAGCGGGCGGCGTTGGACGAGGCTGACAAGAAGCGCGTTGCGGGCGATCTCCCCGGGGCATCGAAAATACTTCAGAACGCCGCAACTCTGAACGGACCCCTGACCGCCGAAATCCAAAAGATGCAGAGCGCGGTCCAGGCTGAGATGGCGGATGATCAGCTGCGTAAGCTCAGGCAGCATGAAGCCCAGCTGTGGCAGGAAGCCACCAACGACGTTGATCGCGGGCAGTTCCGGGCTGCAGAAAAATCTTTGAACGGTGTGCTGGCTTTGCCGGACGGCGGGATACGAAGGGATGAGGCTCAAAAATATCTGCGCGAGGTTATACCTCAACGCATGCACGAATTGGACCTGTTCACTAAAGCGAAACAGGCGGTGCAAAAGGACGACCAGGCTAGCCTGACCAATGCGGCAAGTCTTCTCGACCAGGTAGTAAGTCTCCAGGGCCCTCGACGCTCAGAGGCTGAGCAATTGCGACGACAAGTCCAGGACAAATTAGCAAATCTTTCTGCTCAGCAGCAACAAAAACAGCGTAACCAACAGCAGGCTGCTGATCTTGAAACCAGTGCCCGGCAAGATATCGCACAAGGCGATCTAGTGTCGGCGCGCCGTAAAGTCGATCAAATCAAGCAGGCAGGCGGTGATCCAACCGCGCTGGCGGCGGGAATCGCCCAAGCAGAGAAGGCTGAGCAATCCAGGCAACAGTACGAGAGCAATTACCAGCAGGCCGTGCAGAAGTATCAATCCGCGGGGAATGACAAGAAGACGTTAGAGACTTCGCGCGCCAGCCTGCTGGCGATTGCGCAGGGCGGTGGTATCCATGCGGCAGACGCTCGAGGATATGTCAACGAAATCGATACCAAGCTTGTCGCGCTGAATCAGTTGCCTCCGCCTGCCGCAAGAGTCGAGACTCCTGCTTCGGTAACCGGTGTCGATGACGAAGCCGCGGTCCGGAGTGTTATCAAGAAGTACGAACAAGCCGTGGAACAGAGAAGCGCCGATGCAGTGCAGGCCGTTTGGCCAAGTTTGGGCAAAAAACGATACGAACGGTTTAAGAAGAATTTTGAAAGCGCAATCGCACTGCACATGCAATCGCAGATCGAATTTCACATCGAAAAAGTGGAAATCGGTCAGGATAGACAACACGCAACTGTAAATGCCCAGCAATTGCAAACCAATACCCTTCAAGGGAAAGCCCCGGCAAGCCGCCAGGATAAGGCCGTGTTTGAACTGACCAAGAGTAATGGCGCTTGGGTCATTACCGAGGTTCAGTAGTCTCCTAAAGCAGCAAGAAGTGAAAAGCTTGACAAGGCAACAACCGGATCATATAGACTTCCGACCAACAGTCCCGGACCCCAACCATGAAATTCATGAGGTGTGTGATGGTGCGAGCGATCGTTGTCTCGATGGGTATGCTGTTTCTGACGTTAAGCGTTGCTTCGGCGCAGAATGTCTGTCCACTGAACGGCCACGCCAGCAACAAATTGATCTGTCTGATCCCCCAGGTATATGGTCCGTTTGGTTTCGGTTTCGACCCAACCGTGCAAACGCCGGCGCAGTCAGTGCTTTTTACGGGCGACCACCACGCCGCTCACTTCGATAGCGACTTCCTGGCCACCTTCGCGCCTATCAATGAGGCTGTCGGAATCCAAGTTTCACAGCTGCCCATAGCCTCTCCCTCCTCGGGCATCACGTTCTCCTTCGATAAAGTGACGAAGCTTGAGGTTCCTTCGACGGATGAGAGTCTTGGACCCGTTCTTGGCGAGCGCGCAGGGACCATCGGACGCCGAAAGTTGTTTTTGGGGTTTAGTTACCAATACTTCAATTTCGATACTATCGACGGAAAGGATACGAGCAACATCCCAACCGTTCTCCAACATCAGCCCTTCACCCCGATCCCACCCCAAATTCCGGCGTGCCCGCCGCCGAATGGACAGACGAATCTAACCGGAACGAAATATGACGGAGACCCTTGTTTTGTTCGCGATTTTATTCAGACGGCAAACAATATCGACCTCCGGGTGCACCAATATACGATTTATGTGACCTACGGCATTACTCGACATCTCGATTTCTCGGCCGCCATTCCGCTGTTGAATGTGCAGATGAACGTCACCTCCAACGCGACCATTGTTCCCAATTCAGTGACGCCCGCGGTGGTTGGGGCGCCTGGCAATGTCTGGCACCAGTTCAATCCCACCAATCCCGCCATCGCGGCCCAGTGCGCAACAGCAGCCGGAGCTGGGCAAGCATGCTTGAAAGTCTCATTCGCTGACTCCGGCACGGCGGTGGGAATTGGTGATGTGGTCCTTCGCGGGAAATACACCGTTCACCAATGGGAGCGAACCGGTGTGGCCGTCGGGGTTGATGTCCGTTTGCCTACCGGAGATGAAACGAACTTTCTAGGCTCAGGTGCAGCGGGAGTGAAACCGTTTGGCGTCGTGTCTTACAAGGCTCGAGTCTCGCCCCATGCTGAAGTCGGTTATGAAATAAATGGCGATTCTACGTTGGCGGGGAATAATCTGGTTCCGTCAAATGCTCCAATGAGTCGCCAAAGGCTCGCTACCCAATCGTTTTGTATACATTGTGGGTGCTGATGCTGTCTTCACCAAGCGTCTGACCGGAGCGTTTGATATTTATGGACAGCGGTTGTTCAATGCCCCCGAACTGATTTCGCAACCTTACAAAGATTTTGGAAATTGTTCTGGCGCTACAAACGCCGATGGGGTGAATTGCGCCGTGTATACACCTGGAACTACACATCCGGATGTCGCCCAGAAACCTGCAGATGTAAATATCACGAACGCGTCGCTGGGGCTGAAAGTTCGGCTTCTCAGCAACCTGGTAGTCACAGGCAATGTCCTGTTGAAACTGGACAGTGGTGGTCTACGTTCACGCGCGGTGCCTCTGGTCGGGGTGTCGTACAGCTTCTAGGGCGTGAGAAATTCGTGTAGGGAGGGTGCCCACAGTAGCCCCTCTGCGCCCCTCTTTCGTTGACGCTATCGTCGTCGTATTATTTTATTACGGAAGAAAATGGCCTTTCCTATCAAAACCTGTGTGGTCTGCGGGGAACAGTTCGAACTCAAGCCCGACAAGCCTGGCTTCGCCAACCGTTGTCCGGAGTGCAGCATCTCCGACTCCGCCGCTCCCGCAGCCCAACGCCGCATGGACCCGGACGAACGCAAAAACGTAAGCGAGGCCAACGAAGCTCGGAGGCTCGCAATGCGCGACCTTCTCTACCGTAAGGACAGTTAGTCTTTATCTCTGTCGCAAGCAGGTGTGTGCGTCCAGCACCATCCGGCTATAAAGGTGAGGGAGCGAAGGTTCGCGACGAGGTTATCCGGTCTGATCTTAAGAGTTTTTCGAGCAGTACGATTTGATGTCGAATCTAATTGAATTCGTATAAAGAGCGGGACGCCTTAGGCAGTAGCCCTTTGTTCAAGCTGATCTGCGGACAAAGCGCACTCCAACAATCTTAAGGCCTCGCGTTTGGTCGAGGAATTGAACTCATTTCCGCTCAAACCTTCGGACTCAGGCTTTTCTGGCATGTGCGCTGCTCCTGCTGCCGCGGTTTTTCTAAGGCATTCGATTCTCTTTTCAACGGTCATTGCTGTCTCCCGGGGGATGGAGTCACATAAGTAGGATGCCATCCCCGGTGGAGAATGCGATACCGTACATACTGTATTTCACTCCTGCATTGTCGATCTCGAGTTTTCCAGGCATTACCGAAAATTGAGAGCACCGTGTTCAAGCGATGGGAGAAGTCCTTAAACCTGAGTCGCTTAGGCGGACTTTCTTTGGGAATATAATTGCTGCGGCATGGCCCTTAAGTCAGGCACGAAACTTGGACCCTACGAAATTCTGGAACCCCTTGGCGCTGGCGGGATGGGCGAGGTGTATCGCGCCAGAGATGAACGTCTGGATCGCAAGGTTGCCATCAAGATTCTGTCTCCTGCATTCTCCGCCGACAAGGACAGGTTGCACAGGTTTGAGCAGGAAGCGCGCTCGGCCTCTGCTCTCAATCATCCCAACATCGTTACGATCTACGCGCTCGATCAGGACAACTCGACCCACTACATCGCAATGGAGTTGGTAGAGGGGAAAACCTTGCGAGAGTTGCTGGTTTGTGGGTTATTGCCGACCCAGAAAGTGATCGATATTGCGTCCCAGATTGCAGAGGGAATGGCCAAAGCGCATGAAGCCGGCATCACTCATAGAGACTTAAAGCCGGAAAACTTGATCGTTTCTGACGATGGCTTTGTCAAAATCCTCGACTTCGGCATAGCAAAGCTCGGGCTCCCCACTGGAGAATTACCGGAGACCCTGTCTTCGGCTACGATGCAGACTCGCCCCGGCTTGATTATTGGGACGGTCGATTACATGTCGCCGGAACAGGCCAGTGCAAGTCGGTGTGATTTCCGATCAGACCAGTTTTCGTTCGGCTTGGTGCTCTATGAAATGGTCACGGGGAGGCGTGCCTTTCAGCGAAACACTGTCGCGGAAACAATGGTGGCCATCTTACGCGAAAAAGCCGAACCGGTCGGGATGCAAAATCCCGATGCTCCGGCTCCATTCTGTTGGGCCATCGAACGATGTCTCTCGAAAGAGCCCAAAGATATCGCCTCTACGCGTGACCTCGCACGGGAGCTGCAGCCATACGTGACCGCTTTTCGAAGAAGTCGCTCACACATATCGAGACCCGTCCCTGACCCTTCCCGTTCCCGCAATGGGTTTGTGGGGCGGGAGCGAGAAGAAGATAGCGCCAGGCAGCTTTTGCTGAACGAGACGTACGACTCGTCACCATTACCGGTCCCGGTGGCATCGGTAAAACTCGATTAGCGGTCCAGGTTGCGACCGCCTTAACCGATCGTTTTCCGGGCGGTGCATCATTTTGTCCCACTCTCGTCCCTCAGAGATCCAACTTTGATTGCCTCCGCGATTGTCCAGGCACTAGGTATCCGAGATGGCCAAAGGACAATCGCCATGCAACTTATCAAGGAAAATCTGCAGGAGTGCCCAGGGCGCACCCGTTGGTGTTGTTGGACAACTTCGAACATCTGATACCCGCTGCGTCGATCGTCGCGGAGTTGCTGGCGATGGGACCAACCTCAAAATTCTGGTGACCAGTCGTGCCGCCCTCCACGTCTACGGTGAACACGACTTCCCCGTCCCGCCGCTGTCGTTCCCGATGCGAGATCCACACTTCCGCTCGATATCCTCTCGCCAATATTCCGGTATGGCTCTCTTTTTTCAACGCGCTGTTGCGGCACGCCCGGACTTTGAACTGACCGGAAAACGTGCCGCCGTCATTGAAATCTGCGCCCGACTAGATGGGCTCCCGCTCGCGATCGAACTCGCAGCGGCTCGCGTAAAGGTCTTTCGCCCTCCTCCATGTTAGCGCGTCTCGCGAGCCGCTTGCAGTTGCTCACCGGTGGCGCCAAGGACCTGCCGCAACGCCAGCAAACACTCCGCGCCGCCATGGATTGGAGCTACGACCTCCTCAATCCGCCGAACAGAAACTCTTTCGCCGCCTTTCGGTGTTCGTCGGCGGGTGCAACCTCGAAGGTGTCGAAGCGGTTTGCGATACCAAAGCCGATCTCGAACTCGACTTGCTCGACGGCATGGCCTCCATCGTGGACAAAAGTCTGCTTCAGCAAGTCGAGCAGGGCAACGGCGAATCGCGATTCTCCATGCTGGAAACGATTCGCGAATACGCTCTCGAAAAACTCCAGGAGAGCGGCGAGGAATCTCAAACCAAACGTGCTCATGCCGCTTACTGTCTGGTACTGGCAGAAGAGGAGGCTGCAGATCGGAGTGGGACGGAAGTGGCGGATTGGCTGGAACGGCTTACATCCGAGCACGATAATTTTGGCGCCGCACTTGAGTGGCTGGTCCAAACCGGAGACACGGAGTGGGGATTGCGCCTGGGTTCTGCCCTGTTTCGTTTTTGGGAGATGCGCGAACATCTCACCGAAGGCCGGGATAGCCTCGGCAAGCTCCTGAGTTTGCCGACAGCGGCGCTACGCACCAAAGCGCGGGGGCGAGCCTTATTTGCCGCAGGCGTGCTGGCTGTCGAACAAGGAGATTACGCGGCGGCCGATGTGCATATTACGGAAAGTCTCGAGATTGCGCGTCAGTTTTCCGACAAGCAGGGCGTTGCCGTTTGTCTGAACGCGCTGGCGGTCAATGCACGGGACCGGGGAGACGTAGCCGTCGCCCGTTCTTTGTTCGAAGATAGTTTAGTCGTATGGCGAGAATTGGGGGATTCGAAGGCTATCGCTCGAGCACTCAGTAATCTGGCGAATGTGGTGAAGTTGCAAGGTAACTACGTCCGCGCGCGTTCTTTGTACGAGGAGTGCCTTTCGATCTTTCAAACCATAGGAGATCGAACGGGCATCGCGTGGTCAACGAATTATGAGGGAGACGTTGCCCGCGATCAGGGCGATTTCGTGGCTGCGCGCGCTCTTTACCAAAAAGCCTTGGCGAGTTTTAGGGAACTTGGTGACCGCTGGGGCGTTGCCGGCACTCTGGCTGATTTGGGAAGCTTGGAGAGAGACCAGGGTAATTATTCGGCGGCCCATTCGCTATACGGTGAAAGCATCTCAATTTTCAGGGATCTGGAACACAAGCGTGGAATCGCCCGGTTGCTCGAGTGTTTTGCATGCTCAGCGGCAGCTCAACTCCAGGCGGAGCGTGCGCTGCGTCTGGCTGGCGCGGCCGCCGCACTACGAAAAAATATTGGAGCACCGCTTACGCCGGCCGAACAGGTCAAGCTGGAAGAGGCAATGGATCGCCCGCGCCAGGCTCTGACCAACTCAGCGGGAGCTACCGCGTGGCTGGAAGGCTGGGCCATGCCGGTTGAGAAGGCGGTCGAGGAAGTGCTTTTGCCCGAAACGGCGTGCCCGTCCGACTCAGACATGGCAACAACTGATTAACGCAAGAATTGGGCTTATTCCGCGGTTACTGGATCGATGAGCCGTCGCACTGCCGATATGCGATTCGCTGGAATACCAACCCGCCTGGCGTGCTCTTTAATCATGGATTCGTCCGGTGCCAGGTAGACGCAGTAGACCTTGTCACCGGTTACATAGCTATGAAGCCACTGGATCTCGGGACCCATACCTTTCAAAACGCTCACCGATTTATTGGAGAGTTCCTGTAACTGCGCGTCGGTTAAATTTCCAGCGCCGGGGACTTCACGTTCGATAACGAATTTGGGCATGAGTCTTTCCTGAAGTGCACCTATCCTAGCAAGCATCTGTCGTGGCTTCAAGGCGGGTCAGATACAACTGCGCCGTTCGCGGATAAAATAACAAGCATCAGACCATGAGGGTGAAATGGACATTCGATCGCTTCAGAAGCCGCTGAAGGAACAATATCGCAACGACCCGAATGCTTCGCGAATCACCATTCGGGCGAAAGGCGGTCAGAGCGGCGTTCCAGTGGCATGCTCGGTCGACATTGGCCGTGCTATCTATCAAGCCGAGGCTCACCAGGGGGTGGGCGGCGCGGGGGCCGGGGCTTGCTCTGGCGATCTCCTGCTCGGAGCACTCGCAGCTTGTGCACAGATCACATGCCAGATGGTGGCTGCCGCCATGGGCATCCCAACCGAGCGAATCGAGGTTGAGGTTGAAGGTGATCTGGATCTCCGAGGCACTCTCGGTATATCAAAGGACGTTCCCGTCGGCTTCGAAAGCATTAGCTTGAATTTCAATATTACTGCCCCAAAGGCGACACCGGAACAACTGCGGAGTCTGCGAGAAAAAACTGAACAGTACTGCGTAGTGATGCAGACCTTAAACCGGCCACCGCAATTAAAAACTGTGTGGCGCGGTTAAGACCCGATCTAAAAAAGTCCTTCCCGGCACCTGATCATTCACCCGCACACGATATTTCGCGCTCGAACAGCTACGGGTCGCTCGGATAGGGCTCGGTTGTGCCCGGTTAGTGCAAACCCCACCGATTACTTGCTAGCTCGCGTTAAGGTTCGCTTAATACTCAGCTCTTTTTAATGTAGTTAAGCAACCGGGATTATGTCCCAACCGTCGAACATATTAGCTTCTCGGGGGAGGAGACAGCACCACAAGGGCCCCAGGACTTAACCGAGTCTGGGGCTCTTTCTGCCGGAACCAGCCGCGGGAAGAGCGTTCAGAAGGGTCTAATCACAACTCCACCGCAGGAAATACGGTGCTCGGACTTCTGCGCAAATATCAGTGAGAGTTCCAAGTCTGAAAGTTTCTTGTCCTGGGATTAGGACCCGGGACTCATAGGCACGTAGGTGATTTACGAAAGTGAGCGGGGGAGAATTCGTGGTCGATAACCATAAGCCGATTGATCCTGATAAAGATCTCAGATTTCCCGACTGGCAAGCGCAATTTAATGCGGCCCGTATCGAAACCGATCCGGAAAAGCTGTTACAGAGCGTGAAGGAGGCAGAAGCGGCGATTTTTCAAAGGCAACAGGTGCTGGTGGAGGGCATTCCTCACGACGGCGAACAGCAGGCGATCGCGGATGCCTTGCGGACTTTGCGGGATATTCAAACACAAAAGCTAGGTTACCCCGACTGGGAGAAGTAGATGTGCTCTCATCAACCAACTCGTCGGTAGATCTCTTCCCAGAAATACCCGTTCTTCCCTATTGCCGCGATACTCGTGCTCTCCTAATCTTTTGTGTCATGTCGAAGGGACAGAACGTGTCTAACACCCGCCGAGTCTCGCAGATTAAGACCGAACTGGCGGATCTGTTCAAAGCGCAAACACAGTTTTTCAAAAGAGGCACCCGGGCGAGACATACTGATGATGATATCGAGGAATATGAGCAAAGGCGCGAGCAAATCCGACAATTATTTGCAGAACTTGAGGAACTGCAAAAGGTCGCATGATGTCGGCGACAAATCGTTAGGCACGGCCAACGGTTGCCAGGCTTTGGCATCTAAAAGCCTCGAGAGTGGCAGTCCACAACGGAGGCGCCTATGGACGGATACCAGACAGCGATTGTGTTTGTGGTCGTCGCCGTAGCGTCATTGCTAGTCGTCTTACGCCAAACCTCAAAGATACGACGATAAGGACAGGTTGTTCCGCATCGTTCGCCTTCCAGCGGCTTCTCCAGGAGCCTGCCCTGTCTCGACAACTATTATGAAGTGGCCTTCGGGTTCACTGCAGTTGTGGCGCGGGAGATGACGCTAGTTCGCGCGACAAGTGTCTAACAACCCAATCGTTTCGGGGTAGGTGACCGAAGATTGGTCCCGGCTTGACGATCCTGGGCTACACTCGCAAGGATGAAGCCCGCTGATCCGGGTTATGCGAACGGGTGCACTCGAATGATTACGTCGTCGACTGCGGCATTTTTCCTTGCCGTGGTTTCGATCGCGGTCGGCCAGACGCCATCGCCAAATCAGTCGAACACATTCAGCGCAGAGACTTGTGGGAGAGCAGATCCGGCGTACATTCGAACAGCGAATGAAACCGGCGGCATACCGATGTTCCTGCAGCGGTCGGAAGCGGCCAAAGCGTTTCACCTGATACGAGAATCAACCAGAAACAATGTAGCGACGGTTTTCTGGGCGACGGGAACAATTAAGGGGAAGACCCAGATCTTCAAGATTCCCGTCGATTCCGTGACTCAGAGAATCACATTTACGTTCTCAGGTGATACCAAAGGCGACGTCCTCACCCTTACTTCGCCGTCGGGTCAAGAATTAGTGGAAAGCGCGGCGAGAGCGGAAGTTACGGATCTGAGCTGTGGGCGAATTATAACCGTGACGTCCCCCGATGCGGGAGGGTGGCACGCCGAGATTCGAGGCTCGGGCCGATACTGGATAGGGGTACAAGCCCAAAGCGATATTTACTTCGTCAGCGGCGAGTTTGTGAAAACAGGCGGCCGTCCTGGCCACGAAGGACTTTTCCGGATGCAGGGGCAGCCTGTCGCGGGGACTTCTCCAATGTTTCAGGCGTCCTTATCCGCCAAGCCAACCAAAACTACCGAATTTTATTCTGTGACCGAGCAAGGCGAGATCCTGCAAAAGCTACAACTGCGCGCGACGAATAGCGATCGAGAATTTCTGGAGTTCGTCGGAAGCATCGACCTACCGAAGGTGCCATTTCGCGTAGCGGTTATGGGGCTGGATACAAATGGCAAGCCATACCAAAGATTTCTCTCCAAACTGTTTCACGCGGAGAACGTGGAAGTTTTATCGAAACCTGACTTTGATCAACTACAGGCTGGAAGCACCAAGCGAATCCTTTTCACGGTACGAAATATGGAGGCTTCACGCGACTTTAAGATTACCGTAGCTGACGCACATCAATTTGTTAGCGCAGTGGAACCGAAAGAACTAAGTTTACGCGCAGGAGAATCTGGCGCGGTTCTCGTTACCTTGACGGTGCCCGTTAGTGTCGCAGAGGGAGTCGGCGACGATATAGTTTTTGTCGCTGCAAGTCTAACCGGGCCGCCGACATCAAATTCTAGTATCGTGCATTTCTCCGTCTCCCACTAGCACAAGGTCTTCGCTTATTTGGATGGCAATAGCGTCGTAGCTAAAGGCGCGAGTCCATTTTTTGCCCCGGAATCATCAGCCACGCGACTGCAGCACTCGCCACAGACAGCACCGTACAAATCAGCATGACAACTCGGAATCCAAATACAAAAGCGGCGCCGATCGAATTCTTGACGGCAGCCTGTAAATCGGTGCTCAGGCCCGCGGGCAGTTGCAAGCCAGCAAGTTTGATTTCGTTTCCTTTGATTTCCTTCAGAGCGCCAGCAGGAAGGGAATGCGGTAAAATCTGGCTGAGCTGAAATCCGAAAGCCTTCACCATAACCATCCCAAGAACCGCAACAGCGAGCGCGCCGGCTATTCGAGCAACTGCATTGTTGACTCCAGAAGCGGCGCCGACTCGATCCTGACCAACAGAATTCATCACTACCGTGGTGAGTGGCGCTACGGTGATGGCCATCCCAAATCCTAAAACCAGAATGGCGGGAAGGAATACCTTCCAATAGCTATCGCCAACGGAAGGAACGGCGAACAGAAGAAACCCCATGGCCGCAACAAGGGGACCGATGATCAAGGGACTTCGTGGTCCGTAACGGGCAACCAATCCGCCAGACCATCGCGATAGGAGGAACATAAGTAGAATGAAGGGAAGGATAGCGGCGCCAGTCGCAGTCGCCGAATAGCGTTGGACCTGAATCAAATTCAGTGGCAACAGAAAAAAGAAAATTCCAACCGCTGCGTAAAGAAAAAGTGTTAGCAGGTTCGCCGCGCTGAAGCTGCGGGACTCGAAGAGCACAAGTGGAAGCATGGGCGAAGCCGCATGCTTTTCGAAGACCACGAAAGCAACGAGGCTTCCGGCGCCAATACCCAGACTCCCCAAAACCAGTGGATTTCCCCAACCCAGATTTACCGATTCGATGAACCCGGTAACCAGACCGCCGAGGGCAGCTGTGGCAAGAATCGCTCCCGTCCAGTCCACCGGGCCTGCAGCCGTGTTGCGGCTTTCCGGAACTCGCCACGCGGAAATGGCGATCACTCCGGCAGCCAAAGGCAGATTGATGAAGAAGGCCCATCGCCACGAACCGTGCTCAACCAGCCAGCCACCAAGCACAGGTCCGATCGCGGTGGTCATCGCAGTAAAACCGGACCACGTACCGATTGCCTTGCCACGACTTTGCTCGTCGAATGACGTGCTGATAATCGCGAGACTGCCAGGCACGAGCAGCGCGGCTCCGACGCCCTGGACGCTCCTGGCAAGGATGAGCAGATCAATACTCGAGGCGGCGCCGCAGGCTGCGGAAGCGACTGCAAAAATCACCACACCTACCAGGAAAATCAGCCGACGTCCAAACAGGTCCCCCAGGGAACCCCCCACTAAAATCAAAGCTCCAAGAAACAGAGCGTATGACTCGACCACCCACTGGACGTCAATCACGGTGGCGTGAAAGTTGGTTTGGATCGCGGGTAAAGCGACATTGACCACCGTGCTGTCGATGAATGCCATGCTGGAGGCAAGGATGGTCGCGGTCAGGATCCACAATCGCGCTTCTGGCGTACACGACGACTTCTCGGACACCGGTCGCGTTAACGGTTCGTCGCAAGGTGTTCTCATGAAAGATATGGATGCGAATTCAGGAGTATGCGGTCGGAAATGCGGCTTCCAATCGTTTCTCCGCCGATGGTGGTTGCCCAGCCTTATTCTGCCGAGAACGTTCCTGTGGGTCGATAATAGAAAACTCGCAGCAAAGCTCTACGATAGAATTTTGTTGTGTGCGCTTTTGCAAACCTTACGAGCCCATTTTCCGCATTCTCCAATCTCGCGCACAGATTATCGTGGTTTTCGATCGTGCGTCCGAAATATCTTGACGCCCTAAAAGACTCCGGCCACATGCTCATTCGCCTGACCATTGGGAACCAGCGATGAGTGAAGTCGCAGTTAATGCGGAAGCCGCCTGGCGCCCCGCTGCCAATCCTTGGCTAATTGCGGTGACCGTCTCTCTAGCGGCATTTATGGAAGTGCTCGACACCGCCATCGCGAATGTCGCGTTGCCGCATATCGCCGGTAACCTGGGCGCGAGCAACGATCAAAGCACGTGGGTACTGACATCGTACCTTGTTGCCAATGCCATCATTCTCCCCATTACTGGGTGGCTGGTAAGTTTATTCGGACGCAAGCGATTCTTCATGACATGCATGGCGATCTTCACCGTCAGCTCACTGTTTTGTGGAATCGCACCAAGCCTTGGTTCTCTGTTATTGTTTCGCGTTCTACAAGGTGCAGGAGGCGGAGGCTTGCAGCCGATGGCACAGGCCATTCTTGCAGATACGTTTCCGCCGGAGAAGCGCGGCCTGGCATTCTCCATCTACGGGATTACAGCGGTTTGCGCTCCGGCAATTGGTCCAACTCTGGGCGGTTGGCTTACGGATAATGCGTCCTGGAGATGGATTTTCCTGATCAATTTGCCTGTCGGTCTTCTAGCCATGGTCCTCGTCTACCGACTGGTTGAGGATCCGCCACATGTAGTTCGCCGGCAAAGATCCGATATCAAACTTGACTACATCGGATTTTCATTGCTCGCGCTGGGCGTCGGGGCTTTGCAGATCATGCTGGATAAGGGCCAAGAAGATGATTGGTTTGGCTCGGATTTCATTTTGACTTTAGCCAGCATCGCGGGCGTATGCCTTATCGCCCTAGTTATTTACGAATGGTTCCACGATGATCCGATTGTCGATGTTCGTTTATTCAAGAACGCAAACTTTGCGACCGCGAACATGATGATGTTCATGGTCGGCGCTGTTTCATTCGCGACGACAGTCCTAATGCCGCAGTACCTTCAGACCCTGATGGGTTACACGGCCCAATCGGCTGGAATGGTACTCTCTGCGTCGGCAATTTTGCTCCTCATCGAATTGCCCCTCGTCGGCCGCCTGATAGGGTCATTCCAATCGCGCTATCTCATCGCCTTCGGGTGGATCACCCTGTCCGTCGGAATGTATATCTCAGCGAAGAATCTCGATCTGTTGATTAGCTTTCGCTTCGCAACCTGGCTGCGTATTGCCCAGTATCTGCCACTGGGCTTCATTTTTGTACCCGCGACAACGGCTGCTTACATTGGGATTCGAGCGGACAAAAGTAATGCCGTTGCGGGGCTGGTAAATTTCACGCGGAATATAGGTAGCAGTGTCGGGACATCCATTGTAACCACGATGATTGTACGGCGATCACAGTTTCATCAGACCAGACTAGTCGCAAGTAGAAACATGGGAGGCGCGAAAGTTCAGAATGCACTGAACGGCCTGGTTCAGCAACTAACCCATGCCGGATTGGGCTTGTACGAAGCCCGTCGCCAGGCCTTGGCTCGAATTTACGGAGCTCTCCAGGCACAGTCGGCGGCTTTGGCTTACATCGATACGTTTTGGGTGCTCGGTCTCGCGGCGGTCACCATGTTTTTCTTGTCTTTCGTCTTGAGAAAGAATGATCCTCGCGGGGGCCGAGGCACTATTTCGGCTCATTAAAGAGCCGTGGATTTCTAAGATCAGTTGCAGTTACTCACTTCGAGTGCGCCAGTAATGGTCGATCTCTTCGAGTGTGCGGCCTCTAGTTTCCGGAACCACTCGCCATACGAAGAGGAACGCGGCAGCCGAAATTACCGCATACAAGAGGAACGTGCCGGGGGCGGTTAGAGCATTGACCAAGGACAGAAAGGTAAACGTAACCACCAACGTTCCACACCAAAGGAAAATGGTTGCTACTGACATCGCGCGGCCGCGTATGCGCGTGGGGCAAATCTCCGCCATCATCACCCACGTTCCCGTTCCCACGCCCACGGCGAAACAAGCAACGTAAGTCAGGACAAAAATCAGAACAACAAGCGCCGACGCCTGAAAATGAATTGCGGCGGCAACCGCCATCAGCGACAGCGCCATCCCCGCAAAGGCCGTCATCAGCAGCGGCTTGCGGCCAGCACGATCGATCAGAGACATGCCGAGAATGGTAGCGATGAAATTGATCGCCCCGATCACGACGTTGGCCAAGAGCGCCGTGCTTGCCGTCTGACGAGGCACATGTTCCAGAAAGACCAGCGACCCATAGTAGATGATCGTGTTGATGCCCGTGAACTGGCTGAACAGAGCGATGAGGATCGCGACCACCAAAGGTTTTCTGAAAGCTGGGTCCAGAAGGTTTCCACTCTCCTCAGCGATGGCTTCTCGAATGGCATGCATTTCCTTACCAGCGGCTTCCGAACCTACCATTTGAGCGAGAAAGTGTTCAGCTTCGCGATCGCGGCCTTTCTGCATGAGCCAGCGTGGGCTTTCGGAAATGAACAATAGTGCGATGAGAAAGCAAATGGACGGAACGGCGGCGGTGGCGAACATCCATCGCCAGTTGGATGGTCCGGTGCCCGTGAGCAGATAGTTGACGCTGTATGACAGCAAAATGCCGATGACGATGGCGAGCTGATTCAGGCTGACCATCAGACCACGAGTTTTCGCCGGAGAGATTTCCGCAATGTATAGAGGCGAAAGTGTGGACGCGATTCCTATGGCCAAGCCACCGAGAACGCGTGCGACCACGAACTCAGTGAGGTTTTTGGGAAGCGCCGAGCCGAAAGACGAGAGCGTAAATAACGCAGCGGCCGCAATCAGAACTCGTTTCCTGCCGAAGCGGTCGCTGGTAAATGCCGCCAGGCTTGCACCGACCACGCACCCGAGCAATAGACTGCTGGCCGCCATCTCAGTTTGTGAATCAGTTCAAGCCAGAACTGGCTCTTGAGAAATACAATAGCGCCGTTAATTACTGCGGTGTCGAAACCGAAAAGCAAACCACCGATCGCGGCGACGGCCGCGGGAAGATACAAGTAGCGTGCCGCACCTTCTTGGACGTTAGGCATAGAGTCATGGCGGACTGATTAGATTTTTAATAATCCCTGCTGCAGAAACACTAGCCCAGCCGCGCCGACCACTCCACCGTAGCCGACCAGGCTCTGAAATACGATTGGAATCTCGCGTCCCAGCAAAATGCGGGTTCGGTGCGCCACTTCGTCCTCGAATCGGAGTAAGCAACTGTGGACCCGCCTCCGCGATATTGCCGCCTACGATCAGGACTTCAGGATCGAAAATGTGCAGAACGCTGACCACGGCACCCTGTCAGATATTCCAGGGCGCGATCGAGTACGCAAGCGTGCGCTTTCGTCCCCTTCAGCCGCGGCGCGAAAAATGGCTTCCGTGCTGGGCGGCTCGCCGTGCCTTTCCAAGAGACAGCTTCGTGGGTGCGGCCCGGTGAAGATGGGCCAGATAGTCCGACTCGATGGCCCGGGACGAAAAGCGAGTTTCCACACAGCCCCGGTTTCCGCAGATGCACAAGTCCCCCGTGAAGATCGAGGGTCATGTGTCCGAGATGTCCAGCGGCTCCGGACGCTCCGCGAAGAATCGCTGCCATCCACCAAGACCGCTCCGCCGACGCCGGTGCCGAGGGTCAGCAAGACGACATTGCGTTTTCCACGAGCCGCGCCCCAGAGCACTTCCGCAATCAGCGCCGTGCGAGCGTCATTGTCGGCATAGACGCGGTAAGTCTCCCGGGAGCGACTACATCCGCCAAGAGCTGTCCTTCGAGAAAGTTCAGATCTCCGGGCAGGCTGTTTACCTCGAGATGTCGCGGTGTCGATGATGCCCTTGCATCCAATCCCGATTCCGCGAACCGGCGCTTTAGCTTGCTTCAGGACGAGGTGTACAAAATCATGCAGGGCTGCCGGTGTGCGCGGCGAAGGCTGATGAAAGGTCTCGATCAGCTCTCCGCGAGTTTACGATGCCCAGCTTTGATGGCGGTGGCGCCGATGTCGACGCCAACCGCCACAGCTCTGATCGGAGGAAGGGTTTGTCCGGTCTGAGCTCACAATCGTTGTGCATTATACGCACTCTATGCCATCCTAGTGAGCCATCATGTCGAGCCGACGTTCGTAATGGATTGCCTTTCCGAGCCCTCAGCAAATTGGAAAGGATCTTCGTGGACAAACCAGGGCCAAGACAAATGCGAGCGGACGCAAGCCTGACGTTCTTTGAACGTGCCATGAGTGCGTTGCAGGACCTTGAAGGCCACCCAGGTCGGAGTGATTCAGAAAGCGGCCGACCTTTGTGCCGATCGCATTGCGCGCGGTGGCCTGGTGTTTCTTTTCGGCAACGGCCACTCCCGGATGATGTGCGAGGAGATGACTCCGCGCCAGGGTTGTTTCGTCGGGTTTCGTCGCCCTGGTGGAACTGGCGCTTTCGAATCATGCCGCGATCGTGGGAGCAAACGGCCTGCGTGCACCGCTGTATCTTGAAAATTATGAAGGCTATGCCGAGCAGATTCTGAACGGGCTTTCATTTTGGGCCCGATGACGCATTCATCGTCATTTCGACCAGTGGAATTCGGCCGGTAGTTGTAGAAGCTGCCATGGGCGCGCAACGGCGCGGGCTGCCGGTGATTGCCATCGTCTCCAAGGCGCACTGCGAACAGGCGAAAGCGGCCCACTCCTCCGGTAAGAAGCTGATCGATTGCGCCGACCTGATTATCGACAATCAATGTCCGCCGGGCGATTGTGTGGTTGAACTGGAGGGTCTGGAGTGGAGGACGGGCCCGATTTCCACGATTACCGGGAGCGATGATCATCAACATGATTCGTTGCGCGACGGCGGAAGCGCTGCTGGCGCGCGGATGTCAAACCGGTTGTGCTGCCCAGCCATCAGTTTGTGGGCAACACCAGTGCCGCGACTCAACTGGAAGCATTCTACGAAGCCTACCGCAAGAGCCTGAAGCATTTGTTTGAATAAGACGTTCGATGTGAATTGCTCGACTAAACATGTGGACGAAGTACTTCTTAATCACGGGTTCATCTGGAATTGCGGCGGCGGTGGCACGCACTGTGGGCTGCGGAAGATTCCGTATTCGTTTTTGGAATCAATGAAAATGAATGCCGGTCTCTCGCCGACGAACTCGATGCCGGGCTATTCAGTCGGCGATGTGCGCGACGAAGTCGGCGGTCCAGCGTGCCATTGCCGAGTGCCTCGACCGGTTCGGTCGAATTGACGCCCTTATGAATGTCGCCGGCATCAGCGCCCGTTCACTGGGGGACGGTCCGTTGCACCAGTGCACGTCCGAAGCATGGGACACGGTGATGGACCTCAATGCCAAAGGTACATTCCTGATGTGCCGCGAGGTTCTGGGGTCGTGGACTAAAAATCGTCAGGCTGGAGTGATTCTCAACACTGGCAGCGTGCTGGCACGCCATCCGCAGCGAGAACATTTTGCGACCGCTGGCTATGCGGCGAGTAAAGGCGCGATTGAAGCGATGAGCGTGGCGGCAGCAGCTTACTACGCGCCGGAAGGTATTCGGATCAACGTCATTGCACCAGGACTGGTGCATACTCCGATGACCGCCCGGGCGCAGGGAAACTCTGAGATCACGAAATATATGGTCCACAAGCAGCCGCTGCGCAAAGGGCCTGCTGACGGCGGAGGACATCGCCAAGACCGCATGCTTTCTTGTTGCGACAGGATTCAAGCCCCATCACCGGTCAGATAGTGACAGTGGACGCAGGATGGACGGTGAGTGAATGAGTCCTAAGAAAGACAAAAAGCGGAATACGATTCGACGCCCGCATCCGGGCAAAGACGAGCGCCGTTGCGAACCACTGTCGTTGGCAGCTATCCGTTTCCAGGCTGGCTCGAGTTCGCTTCGTCGCATCCAGATCAATTCGGCGAAGCCGATATTGAAGAGATGCGGAATGACGCAGTCATCGTGGCAGTGCACGATCAGGTGGCCGCCGGCTTGGATGTGATTACCGACGGTGAACAGACTCGCTACGATTTCAACCTGTCATTCTATGGACGGCTGGAAGGTATTCGCGGGACGCCTTTTTCTCCGCGCCGATTCGGACCGCCTGCGCACGACCAACGGGGCAAGTACGAAGTCACAGGCAAGATAAAATCGTCGCACGGGTTGGGAGCCGTGGAAGAATTCAAGCGCCTGCAAAAGATTGCCCCACCCGGGCCGGTGCTGAAGGCCAGTGTTCCCGGACCCTACACGTTAAGCGGCCGAATCAATCCTGGAGGAGTTTATAAGAGCCGTTGGGACGTCACGGAAGCGCTGGTTCCAATCGTTCGAGCGGAGCTTGAACAGTTGGTCGAAACTGGCTGCAACGAAATCACGCTCGATGAACCCTCCATGAGCTGTTATGCCCACCGCGAAGATCCCCGCCGCTTTGCCGAAATATTTATTGAGACGGTGAAGCCGGTGATCGGCACGTGCCGACTTTCCACCCATCTTTGTTTTGGCAACTTCAAGGGCCGGGCCGTGGGCATTGCGACGGTACGCTCCACTGTTTCCTGCATTCTTCGAACTGCCGGTGCAGGAAATGCATCTGGAAATGGCGAGCCGTGAATTTGCTGAAATCGAAATTATTCATGAAATCGCAGCGCGAGGGATCGACGTGGCAGTCGGCATCATTGATGTGAAGAGCTATTACATCGAAACGCCTGCCGACGTCGCCGACCGGGTGCGCTTGTGTCTGAAGCACGCATCCGCCGAGACGCCTCTCGTTCGCGCCCGACTGTGGGCTGAGTCAGACTGCGCGTTGGGCGGCAGCCAAAAATTGGCCAACATGGTGAGCGGCGTGGCAGATCGTCCGGAAGGAACTGGGACTGTCGTGATTCGTCCAGTCCGTTCCAACGACGCACTGCTCGCGGATATTCGAGCCTCGGACCGGCGCGACGGCAATTTCCGTTTATGGTGGCTGGGGCAGAGCGGGTTCCTGCTGCAATGGCAGGGCGTTCACGTTTTGCTCGATCCCTATCTTTCCGATTCGCTCACCAAAAAATACAGCCAGACCGATAAGCCCCATGTCCGCATGACGGAACTGCGTGATTGATCCCGCGCGGCTTTCGTTCGTCGACGTCGTCGACGTCTTCTCACAATCACACCGATCACCTCGACGCCGAAACTCTTGGGCCCATCCTGTCGGGGAATCCGCAGCCGAAACTGGTGATTGCCGGAGGCGAATCGCGCATTTGTGGCGGACCGGCTGGGAATCGATTCCGCGACTCCCATCGGAGTCGATGACGGGACCACAGGTTGAAGTATCGCAGACATTCGATTTTCAGGGGTAGCATCGGCTCACGAAACCGTAGAGCGCGACGAACAGGGTCGCGCCAAGTTCCTGGGTTACGTGCTGCAGTTTGGGGAATGGGCGCGTATACCACAGCGGCGACACGATTCGATATCCAGGAATGGCGGAGAAGTTGCGGAGCCTTCGAAGTGCACGTCGCATTGCTTCCTATCAATGGTCGCGCTTCTGAAAGAAGGGTGCCGGGAAATCTTTCCGGACCGAGGCGGCGCAATTGGCGAAAGATATCGGAGCCAGAGTGGTCATTCCCTGCCACTTCGACATGTTCGAATTCAACACAGCCTCCCCGGAAGAATTCGTAGCGGAATGCGACCGTCTCGGACAGCCCTGCCAGGTTCTTCAATGCGGTGAGGGCTGGAACAGCGAGAGCAAGAAATTGTGAGTCCTCTTTCCGAGCGTCCGCTGAACAAAATGGCCCCGATGCTTAGGTAATTTCCCACCGTATTGGCGTGCCGGAACTGACCTTACCGCTAAAATGGATTGCCTGCCCGGTATTCCGCAACGGCTCTGAAGCCCCGTTGACCTTGTATCTGACGCAATCCGTACGCTTCTGCGCTGGGAGGGCGTGATCTATGTCCCAGCGTCCGGGGGAAGAAGGCGCGTACCATCCGGAGTAGCCATCCTTGGACTTCTTAAACCCCAGAAGTGGAGAGGTAAACGAATATTCCACCATGGGCAGATCTGGCTTAAGCGCATTCCATTCTCGTGAAATTCAAGGCCCAGTAGCTTGGCCGCACTATACAATGGCCACGCATGTGGGTGCATATTCATGACCGGAAAGTCGGTCCAGTTAAACCCCAGATCGGCTTGCGTTTTATGATCGGGAGACGGAGCTTCGGCGAACATGGTCTGGCCGGGATATCGTGACAAAACAGAGTTGTAATAATCAGGACCGCTCCAGATGCCGTACCAGATTTCCGGATAGGCCTCAGCATGCATTGCCAATGTGTTCTTTTTCCATTCATCCCACGCCAAGGCGCCATCCGCCATCGCCAATGCCCAGATTAGCGTTCCATTGATTGACGGCCAAACTCCGCCGTTCGTCAAGACGCCCGAAAGGGCTTGCCATGGCAGGATCGCCGTGACTCTCGAGCATGGCTCCGATGGGCGAGGGCTTGCGAACCAGGTCGTCGAGAGCGGTGACCAGGATTCTACGTTGCTCGGCTGTAGTGGCGCCGCCGATGATCGCCCAAGGCTGCGGTTCCAGCCAAAGATGGTCCTCACCGATCCAGCCTAAGTGTTGGCCGAACCACGCACGGCGAAACCATCGTTCGGCCAGTATTGCCGAACTGCCTTGCGTTGAGCCTCGGCTTTCGCGTGAGCCTGGTCAGCGGCCTTAGTATCGCCCATGTAATTGAGCAAACGGGAATAGTAGTCGAGGACATAGCATGCCATGGCAGCGTTGAGAACACTTTCGCCATCCTGACGAACCTCATCGGCCAGAGCTTGCGAGACATGTCCAACCACAATATCGTCGTTCCAATCGCCATTGGAGAGTCGCATCAAACCGTGTTTCCCGACTCCGATGCCCTCGACCAGATGGGCGAAGGATCGCTGAAGAAGTTCACGGACGGTTGGGTCAGAAGGGCTCGCTTCCTGATGGGGATATCCCGGGATTCGTTCGTCAAGAAAGGCCTGGTCGCGCGTAGCCAGCACGTATTCACTGGCCAGCCACAACAGCCACATCTCCAGGTCGCTGGGACGGAAGACTACTGGCATCGGGACGCTGCTTCCCACGATGCCGTATGGAATCGATCCATCTGGCTGAATTTCTTTCAGGGTGTAGCGAATAATTCCACGAACGACTTCGGGATTGCTGAATATGAAAGGTAGAGCGTGCTGCAGCGGATCGCGCGCCGCGCCCTGGAATCCGATGATGTACTGGTAGACGTGTCCCTGAGAAAGAATATGTTCACGGAAGAAACTGTCGTAGGTCAGGTTGCTGCGAAGGTAATAGTTATGCCATGAGGTTTCGCGTTCTACCCATGGCTCGGCGGGCACACTAAATCGTACGCCGTCTGTTTTCCAGGCGGCGCTGGAGCGAGCGAAAACCGATGCCGGATCAGCCGAATACTTCGCGACCAATTCGCCGATCTCGAAGTCCTTGGGCGCATACCCGTAGAGAAAGCTGAGTGTACGGCTTTCCTGTGGGCGCAGTGCGAGGTGGCGTTCTAACAGGAATGCGCTGGCCGGACCCGTGGAACGGAGATTGCTATCTAATTTGGACGACAGTCCTGAGGGTTGAGTAATTCCACCAGTTCCAAAAAACGCCGAGGCGTCGGTCGTAAACCCATCCATGGCGGCGTCCAGCGAGACGAGAAAAGTCGGAGGAGGATTGAGGTCTTCCAGCGTTGCACCCGGCGCGAGCGTCGGAAGAGGCCCGCCCAGAAATCCGGTGGGATTCTTTTGGAGATAGCTTTCAACCTCTGCCCACGCTTCGTTATCTTCGAACACTTCTTCCAGGGAAATGTTGGGTTTCGATCAACCCAGCCTGTTTTGGCATGACCCGAAACTCATGAGCAAAGCGATCGCCGAATCGTCGCCTCAGGTCGGCTCCATTCACTCCCTGTTGTACGGTGGCTTGCATAAACGAGCGATAAGAGAACTGATAATTGTGACAACCCCAATATTCGATCCATCGCAAGTCGGCAGCATCGTTACCGAGGTTGGTGATTTTTACCGTCGAAAGCAGAATCGGATCGTCTCCAAACGGGGCGAAAATTACTTGATCTGCTTCGTACTGGGGGCTCTTTACAATCTTTCTGAAATACCCTTCACCCAGGATTCTTTCGAAGGATTCACCGTTGCCAGGATAGAAAGTGCTGAGTACCGATTTGCCGTCCGTTAGAAATCCGATTCCGGCTCCGTAGAAGCCGTGTTCAGGAGAATAGTCATTCAGAAATTTCGGCGAACCCTCGTCCTGCCTGACCTGGACGTAACCGTAATTCGAAACCGCCGCAATCAGGCGATCATTTCCCACCTGATGCGTATGGTCGGATGGTCCACGCCAGAACTTGTGGACGGGAGTTTGGGCGCTGGCGTCGGTGAGCTGGTTGCAGGTGTACTTGTAGGCAGGTAAGCCAAACTGATCGGTGATCCACTCTCCAAAATGACCGGAACCGTAAGCTTTGGACCCTGCTGCCGGCGACCACGCAGCTGAATGGGGCAAAAAAGCGGCAGGCAAATTTCCTAACCCACCCCGGTAAAACGCTCCAACACCGATTATGCCGATAAACTGACGTCGATCCATGATTAACTCTCTTTTCCGAATTCTGGGCTTCAAAGGAAAACCCATCGGCTAACGCAGGATGATATATCGAAACCGTAAAAGGATTTCGAAATCGCGGCACCCTACACGGAAATGTCCGGCTAAAACCCGGACGCTCCGTGCGACTCCGAGGGGATCAACTTGTTGAGTGGAAAAATCTCCGGGCGCAATTTATTTTGATCCCGCTACGAAGTGTTGTGCCTTTCAACCCCATCTTCCCAATTTTGTGGCGGGGCAGATTCTTAACGATTCTGATCCTTCGATAGCCGCAGGCCGCGAGACGCTTGAACAGCGGATCATGCGAAAAGCGGCCATCAGTCCCGGTTGGGCCGGGCCCGGCGCGGTCTTCAGCTTGATCTATCGAAACACGCCAAATGTTTTTGGGCGTGCCCCAGAATTGCGCTGCGACTTTCTCAGCCCAGAGGGAGAGTGCGGTGTCTGGAAACACCGGCCGGGCGTGTGCGCCACGTGGCACTGCAAACATGTCCGCGGTGATGTCGGCTTTCGATTCTGGAAGCTTGCCGACAGGCTTCTGCGGCAGGTAGAGCAAGAACTTTCCCTCTGGTGCCTGGCGGAACTGAAAGTCGGGTCGGCTGAAGTGGAAGATGTGGACTTCGGCACCGCCCCACACGTCTCCGAATTAGGCGGCGAAATTGACGTCTCGAGATATCAGGAACTCTGGGGAGAGTGGGAAGGTCGCGAGATGGATTTCTACCGGACCTGTGCTGAGCAAGTCCGGACACTCACCTGGGAGCAGGTGGAGAATGTTTGCGGCCCACGGGTACGAATTTTGGCAGGCCTCCTGCGAGATGCCTACTCTCATCTCACATCGGACGCAATCCCCGACCGGCTGCAAGTGTGCGAGTTCCGCATCTCGGGCGTGGAAGCGAACGGAAATGGATATCGAGTGGTTGCTTACAGTCCTTACGATCCCTTGGTCATGCCAGAGCCGCTTATTCGAGTTCTTCATTACTTTGACGGACGTCTCACCGAGGACGCACTGGAAGCCATCTCCAAGAAAGAAGGGTTGAGCGTCGATGTGAGCCTGGTTCGGCGGATGGTGGACTTCGGAATACTGCAAGCACATTACGACAAAAATATCTTGCCAATTATCACTTGATTCATAAGTTAATGGTCAAGGTTGGCAAGATGCGCCGGTGAAGACCTCGCTTGTCGGGCCAACACAGTTATCCCGTCCCAACACCGCAAAAGTTTTCAGCCACCGAAGGGGAGTCCTCACTAGGCTAATGAGCCATTCATGCAGTTCGGCGTTGCCGATAAGGTATTGAAGGTGACTGGAACTAGTTCAGTTGCCGGATGGGGCGTGCCTGCCGTCTCGGAGGAGGGACGACAGGGGACCGCCCCGTCTTAAATACGTGCGGTACTCCGGCTCCGGAAAAAACTCCCAATACCATGTTCAATACCTGGATTGTGCCAACGGTTCGCTTTTGGCGGGCGACATGGCTTGAAAATTCGTATACTTCGTGTGAGGTCTATCGAATAGGGGAGTGCTCGAATTGATGGCTTGGAAACTTGCCAGCCGCAAAGCACCAACACCACAGAAGGTGACCACCGGCCGCTTCGAAATTGAGCGCAATGGCCAGGTGGCTTCGCTCGAATACACCATGACGGGCGACGTCCTTGGACTAATTCACACCGAGGTTCCAACTGCGCTACGTGGCTTGGGTCTATCGGCTTCTTTGGCGGAAACCGCTCTTCAGTACGCGCGCGAAAACCACCTCAAGGTAGATGTGATTTGCCCTTTAGTATTGCAGTACATCACAACCCATCCAGAGTACTCCGACCTCGTTTTGCGCTGACGCGGAATCATTCACATTTATGTCGGCGCGCCGAAATTGCTTACCGAGTTAAGAAGGCCGCCGGTCGATAAATTTGATTTAATGTAGCTGTGAAGCCTGACAATGGTTTCTTGGGTGATCGGCCTAGGCTCAAGAGCCGTGCGTGCTATTGGAAAGTCTGAGACTAAATGATGCGTTCGACAAACCGCTTATCTCTGTATCGGTTTCGCACAAGTCTATTGGTGATGGCTCTGGTGACAACCGTTCCGTTTCTGGCCGCGCAGACCAACGTAAAGAAAGCCGTGTCACCAGCTCCAGTCGTGGAGCATGGCAAAACGCTTTTTACTCAGAATTGCGCCTTTTGTCACGGGCGCGACGCCGGCGGTGGTGAAACCGGACCAGACCTCATGGATTCGGACCTGGTCGCGAGCGACGTGCGCGGGCAACAAGATCGGCGTAGTCGTGCGCAATGGACGTCCCGAAAACGGCATGCCGGCGTTCAAACTTTCTCCGCGGGAGATTACCGACCTGGCCGCTTTCCTTCATGCACAGAAAAAGAAAGTCCGAGTCGCGGCCCGGCGGACGGCGCGGTGTGTCGGTCAGCGATCTTCAGACCGGCAATGTCGACGCGGGCAAACAATATTTCAATGGTGCAGGGACCTGCTCGACCTGCCATTCACCGACTGGCGATCTGGCCGGCGTGGCCAGGCGTTATCGCGGTCTGGAACTTGAAAAGCGGATGCTCTATCCTCGCAACGCTCCCGCAACCGTCACCGTTACTCTCCCGTCCGGCCAGACTGTCTCCGGCAAACTCGCCTTTCAGGATGAGTTCACCATCGGACTGACCGACGAGGCGGGATGGTATCAGTCCTGGCCGACCAGCCAGGTCAAGTACACGATCAACGCGCCGGCCGAAGCTCACGTTGAGTTACTGGGAAAGTACACCGACGACGACGTTCACAACCTGATGGCTTACCTGCAAACCCTGCGTTAGGAGCGAACCGGATTGCGAACCCTAAATTACTTTCATAAAGCTCTTGCATCTTTTCTGTTCTGTGCTGATCTTCCTGACTGTCCGGCCGCCTGTTGGCGCAGGGTCTCGATCCGGCGACGATTGCAAACCCACCCGCCGACAGTTGGCCGACCTATCACGGGGACTATTCCGGCAAGCGCCACAGTCGCTCTGACCCAGATCACTCCGCAGAACGTTTCGTCGCTGGGACTGGCCTGGGCGTTTCAGACAGGTCAGGACAGCGAATCTGAAGTCATCGCCTCTTGCTGGTCAATGGCGTGCTGTACTTCACCGTGCCGGACAACGTCTGGGCAGTCGACGCGCGCTCCGGACATCAGATCTGGCGCTACACCTATCCGCCGAACAAGGGCCTTCACATCGGACATCGCGGCGTTGCCATGTACAAGGGCTGGCTGTACTTCATCACTCCCGGATGCCCACCTCATTTCGCTTGGACGCCAAAAACGGCAAAGTCCGCTGGAACGTCCAGATTGCCGACGTCGAAAAGGGATACTGGTCCACCATGTCACCGCTGGTGGTGCGCGATCACGTGATCGTCGGCGTCTGGCGGTGACATGGATAACCTGCCCGGGCTTCTGCGGTCCATCGATCCCGAGACCGGGAAGACGCAGTGGCAGTGGGACAGCACGCCGCCGCTCGGCACTCCAAACGCAGCCACGGGAGGCATGACGTGGATGACCGGCACCTACGATCCCGGATCTGAACCTGCTCTACTGGGGAACCGGCAATCCGACGCCGGTGCTGACCGGCAAGACGCGGCCCGGCGACAATCTTTATACCTGCAGCATCGTGGCTCTCAATCCTGACACCGGAAAGCTGGCCTGGGCTTTTCAGCCTTCGCCGCACGACACCCATGACTGGGACGCGGTCGAAACTCCGGTGCTGGTCGATGCCGACTTCGGAGGACAACCGCGCAAGATGCTGATGCAGACTTCGCGCAACGGCTATTTCTTCGTGCTGGACCGGACCAACGGAAAGAACCTGCTGACGGTCCCCTACGGGCCGGTGAACTGGGCCCTCGGCGTCGATAAAGAGGGCCAGCCGATTCCCAATCCAGCCAAAGAACCGGCGCCGGACGGCCGCTTGATCGCCCCCGACGAAGGCGGTCTCACCAACTACCGCTCCCCCAGTTTCGATCCCAAGACCGGACTGTTCATCGTTTCCGCCCATCCCAGTTGGTCGATCTACTTTGCCAAGCCCGCCGACGGCACCTACGGCTGGGCTGGCGCGGACTACGACGTCTGGGGCAAAGGCGTCATCGAAGCCATCGACTATCAGACCGGCAAGATCCGCTGGAGCCACGAAGTGGGCAGACGATGCTTTCGCGGGCGTACTCACCACCGATTCGGGGCTGACCTTCACCGGCGACATCACCGGCAATGTTCTCGCTCTCGATACCAGCAACGGCAAGACTCTGTGGCACGCCGGCACCAGCGTCCGCATGGAGACTTCTCCGATTACCTACGAACTGGATAAACGCCAATACGTGCTGACCGGCAATGGTGGCGTGATTTTCGCCTGGGCTTTGCCGGAAGGATCTTCCCAGTGAATGGGGACGCCGGAGCCCGTGCCGCGTGTGGATCAAAATTTTCCAGGACAAGCGCGATCTCGCCAGAGCCGTCGCCGAAGAAGCGGCTTCTGACCTGCGGCAATTTATACAGCAGCAGGGAAGAGTCCGCATTATCGCGGCCACTGGCGCAGCTCAGTTTGAATTTCCGGCAAATCTTACGGCTATGTCAGGCCTCGATTGGCAGCGAGTCGAATGGTTTCACCTCGAATGAATAGATGGGGTTGCCAGCTTCGCATCCCGCAAGTTTCTGCCGCTTTCTCCAGGATCGGTTGATCCAGAAGACGGGGATAACCAAACATTTCCTACTCAATGTTCGCCGCCAAATCGGAATCGCCACATGCCGCTTCCTGATGGTCGAGAGGGAATGCGTTTTCACATAATGTGGATCAAATTGACTTGTGAACTGTCTCAGCCTAAGATGCACACGCTCTCAAGAAACCCTTTAAGTTCTTACTAACTTCATGCTTGCTGTGCGCAGTTTCGTCATAGAGAGAAAAAGAATGGGCATTCTTCTTGTCCGTCATCTCGCCCTTCGCGCCTATCTTCCTATTCTGCTTTCCTGCGTGTGGCTGGCACTGGGCCTCCCGGTACCGGCCAAAGGAGCAGAAGGGCGTGCCGACGCGCTGGTTGCCGTCGGTGACATTCATGGCGATTTCGATGACTTTACAGCCATTCTCCAGCGGATTGGGCTAATCGATGCCCAGCATCATTGGATCGGGAACAGAGTCACCTTGGTGCAACTGGGAGATGTTCTGGATCGTGGTCCAAAGCCACGCGAGGCGATGGACTTGCTGATGGCTTTAGAGAAAGAAGCACCAAAGACCGGAGGACGAGTCATGTGCCTTCTTGGTAACCATGAGGTGATGAATCTCATGGGAGACCTTCGCTACGTTACCGCGGAGAATTACGCTAGTTTCGCGGACAGCAAATCGGAGGAGCGTCGTAAATCTGCTTACGAGCAGTACATGAAATGGCGCGGCAGACACGCTGGAGCTCTTGGCCGAGCTTCCTCAGCCGATGGAACTAACCGAAGCCGAGTGGATGGCGCGACACCCGATAGGTTTTATCGAACATCAGCAAGCGTTCAGTCCGAACGGAAGTTACGGCAAGTGGGTGCGTGAACACTCAGCCATCAGTAAAGTTGGCGATGTGATTTTCTTGCACGGTGGAATCCATCCCGACCTCGCCCATCTAACGCTTGACACAATCAATGCGCATATTCGAGACGAAATCAAAGCATTCGATACCAGCCAAACAATACTTGCAGGACGAAAATATAATTCTGCCGTTCTTCACTCTTCAGGAGATTACCGCCGTCGTCCAGGCAGAACTCACGGCTGAACGCAAGTCTCGAGTTCCGTCGGACCCACAAAGGCAGGCCACCTTGATGCAATTCCTCGGGTACGGGAATTGGCTGAGCGTGCGTCCGGACGGCCCCTTTGGTTTCGTGGTTACGATCAGTGGAGCGAAGACGAGGGCACCGCGCAGGTCGACAAGGTTCTGCAAGCTTTTAACGCCTGCACATATCGCGGTAGGGCATACAGTGCAGAAGGGTGGCCGCATCCGGCCGCGATTTAATAACAAAGTATTCCTGATAGACACCGGAATGCTGAGCAGCTACTACCCCGGAGGCAGGGCATCGGCACTGGAAATTTGCGACGATACCAAATTCACAGCCGAGTATATGGATCAAGAATCGATACTTGTCGGTCCGGGCGCGTCTTCCCTCCGCGAGCTCAAGCCCTCGAGCCGGGGCAGCGCCTGAAATCCCAATAGGTTCCGGACAAACCTGCTGTCTTGCCGGCACATAGTAGTATCTGCTCTGCGTCCCCGACTGCGCCACAGTAAGATCGATCACCAAAAGGCTCATACGGATGAAAAGGTGGATTGAACGCGTCCTGAATGTACAGCCCGGAGATCTGGGGCGAGGCGCCTTGCTCTGCACCTGCTTGTTCCTGGTGATCAGCAGTTATGTAATTGGCAAAGTTGCTGGTGCCGCGCTATTCCTCTCGCGGTTCCAGGCAAAACAACTTGCCTACGCTGATATTTCCAGTTCAGTTACTTGTCGCCCTTGGTGGTTGCCGGATACGTGCTGGTCGCTCGGCGGGTTTCTTTAGAAAGCCTGCTGTTCGGCAGCCTGATATTTTTCTCCAGTAACTGCGCCTTGTTCTGGGTGCTTTCCCACTACCACTTCCATCTGGCCTGGTTGTTTCCCGTGTTCTACGTCTGGGTAAAAATCTTTGGCGTCCTGGCGCCCACCCAGATCTGGACTCTGGCAAACTATGTTCTTACCACGCGCGAAGCCAAGCGAGTTTTTGGAATGGTGGGCGGAGGGGCCATCGCGGGTTGGATTTTCGCGGGCTACTTTTCTAAAGGCATCGCCAAGACGTTCGGCACCGAAAGTCTACTGCTGGGAATGTCGCTGTTTCTCCTGATTTGCGCCGGCCTCATTGTTCTTCATCTGGCGCAGCGGACAACTCGCTGTCGGCGGACCAGACGGAATGAGAGAAGGACATGCCGAATCTGGCCCGCGAAACATCTGATTGCAAGTATGCAATTGGTGTTTTCCTCGTCATATTTGAGGGCCATTGCCGCGGTAATTTGTATTTCTTCTCTCGTAACAACGTTGACGGGCTGGCAATTCTTGGCCATTGCGCAGCAAGTTCTGGTCAAAAAAGATGCACTGGCTGGCTTTCTTTGGCGACTTCAACTTTTATGCCGGCATACTCTCGCTGGTGTTCCAGATACTTTTCACCACCAGATTTCTCCGTAAGTTTGGCATCGGTACATCGCTATTCGTCCTTCCGGTTACCGTGTTTCTTGGGTTCGGCGGGCCTGCTGGTTTTCGGCACGCTCGGCGCAGCGCATCGCACTGAAAGGGTGCGACCAGGTGCTGCGTTATTCCCTGGACAAGTCCACCACCGAATTGCTCTACCTTCCGCTGTCCGCCCGGATCAAGTTACAGGTCAAATGGTTCATCGATACTGTGATCTGGCGCCTGGGCGACGGTCTGGCGGGCGTGACGGTTCTGATCTTTGCCACCACTCTGCATCTGCCGGCCCGGCAAATCAGTTGGATTGCGCTCGTGCTGGTGAGTGGATGGCTGGTGGCAGTAGCGAGTTGCGCGACGACAGTATGTCGTCACTTTGAAGGAAAGCATTATCCAACATCGTGTGGATGTCGAACAAGCCTCCACATCAGTGTTGGATCGTTCTACCACCGATCTGCTGGCAACTAAACTTTCGGCGGGAGATCCGAATGAAATTCTGTATGCCCTTAGTCTGTTTTGAAGTAGAACGGCAAAGAGCCGCCCACCCCGTAATCCGAGGTCTGTTGAACCATCCTTCCGCCCAGGTTCGGCAGAAGGCAATTACGATTCTTTCCCGAATCGGGCGACAAGACGGTGCGGCCGGACATCGAGGCTTTGCTGAAGGACTCCGATCTCAACGTGCGGACTGAAGCTCTGCTTTACCTGACCCATCATGCGCATGTTGACCCTTTGGAACTGATGAAAGACGAAGGGGACTTTGCGGACTTCTCCGTTACCTCGGCTGTCGTGGCATTTTTGGCACGCCCCGGTGAAACTCAGATCCTGGAGGCTGCGCAGCAGATTCTCAGCCACAATGGTCGGCAACCCTGCACCGGAGAGACAGCGACACCGTATAGAAGCCGCGCGCCTTTTGGGCGAATTGCCAGATTGCTTCGATCCTCTGCTCTCAAATCTGCTTGCTGATCCCGATCCGGTTGTAGCACGAGAAGCCATTCATTCTGTGGGAAAGCTTTGCAAAAGACGGCTGGTGCCTGATCTCCTGGACCGGCTGGCACATGAAGAGTTGCGCGCCGAAGCCGCAAATTCTTTGGCTCAGTTTGGGAACACAATTGTCGGGGCGTTGCACGATCATCTCGGCGACTCCTCGGTGCCAATCGAAGCGCGGAGAGAAATTCCAGCCATCATGGTTGAAATCGGAACTCCCGCAGCGGCGAGTGTGCTGATGGAGCACTTGCTGGAGAGCGATACCAATTTGCGGTTCCGCATTATCAGCGCCCTGAACAAACTGCGCCGTCTTCATCCTGAAATCGAAACCGACTCGCAGATTTTGGAAACAGTGCTTGCGGCTGAAATACTCGGGCACTACCGCTCCTACCAGATTCTCGACAAATTAGTAATCAGTGGCAGTGACGAAGATCCAGTGACTCCTGCGTTGACCGAATCGATGCAACAAGAATTGGAGCGCATCTTTCGTTTGCTGGGCTTGTTGTATCCTCGCCTTGATATCCACAGTGTTTACGTAGGCTTGCAGTCCAAGAATGTTTCAGTTCACGATAACGCGCTTGAATTCCTCGATAATGTTTTAAAGTCCGAACTACGCGAAATGCTTGTTCCTTTGCTCGACGGTAAGATCACGGTGGGGGAGCGCGCTCATCTTGCGCAACGAATCGTACACACCAGGGTTGAGACTCAGGAACAGGCGGTGGCGGCGCTCGTTGCCTGCGACGATCCCTGGCTGCGTTCCTGCGGCGCCCACGCTATCGGAACTTTCGGCATGAAATCCTTGGAGGGGGAATTGAATCGTTGTTTGAACGATTCAGATCCGCTGCTGCGTGAGACCGCCAGACTTGCCAAACTGCGTCTGGAGGCGCTGCCTGCGAAGGCTTAAGGTCACTCGGCAAGCACATAAGAAGCTCGCCCACTTTGGGCAGCAACGTGCTTCTCTTGGTCTTCGCGGGAACGTCCTGAAGTTTTTCGGTTGCTGAACGGCTGCCAAGGGGGTAGATTTTGTGGGCACAACTCAAGGGGGACGTCATGACCCGACCTCATCCGCACGGGCGGAAGCTCATTATTGCGATATTGGTATGCCTGATTGGTTCACACCTCGCGAGCGCGACAGATCAGACTGCGCCCACTCCGGAACAAATCAAACAGTTTCTCCTTACCGCCAAGATAGTCGGAAGCAAACAGATTTCCAAGGGTGTTACCGGAACTTCGCGACTTACCCTGAGCGACGGTACGTTAACTCACGATGCTTCTTTCCAGAGTGTGGATGAACACAAGCCCACAGCGACCCTTGCAAGCGGGCGGACTGAATTGAATTTCGTCGATTCGTACAAGTACAACATTGCAGCCTACATCCTGGCCGAAATGGTTGGGATGGACGATATGCTGCCCGTGTACGTCGAGCGTTCGTGGGGAGGCAAGCCTGGTTCGTTGAGTTGGTGGTTGCCCGTAAAGATGGATGAGGTGGAGCGCGTCAAACAGAAAATACCGGTTCCCGATCCAGATGCCTGGGACAACCAAATGTACAAAATACGGGTCTTTGATCAATTGGTCTATGATGCCGATCCGAATCTGACTAACGTCCTGATCGGTCAGGACTTCAAAATCTGGCGGGTTGATTTTAGCCGCGCGTTCCGCCTCTACAAAGACCTGAGAGATCCCAAGGATCTGGTACGCTGCGATCGCCATCTGCTCGAAAAGTTGAAGGGATTGGACGGCAACGAACTGGCGGGTAAAACCAAACGTTATCTCACCAAGAATGAGGCTGCGGCTGTAATGGCCAGGCGCGACAAGATCGTCGCGCAGTTCGAGAAGCTAATCTCCGAAAAAGGAGAAAAAGAAGTTTTGTATTGACGAATCGCCAGGTTTCGGGAGCGAATCGCTGGATCTAAGATGTCTTTGTTTTCTCCGATTCACAATCTGCTTTTGGTCTGTTCTTTCAAGGAGGAAGTGTTATGAAGAAGATAGTGTTCGTTCTGCTGTTGCTTCTACTTGCTGTTCCGCTGGCCCCACAGGCATTTGCACAGGACGCCGCCGCTAGCGGAAAAGCCGCAAAGGAATCGCGCTGGGACGGGAACGTTACCCGGACTAGTCCGGACAAGTCGTCTCTTACCGTTCGTAAGATTGGCTCGAACGTCGAGAAGACCGTCGTCTACGACAGCTCAACCCAGTGGGTCAGCCAGGAACATAACAGCAAAAAGATCAATCCGATTGACGCGAGCCAGGTGAAAGACAACGATCGCGTGATCTGCAAAGGCACATGGGACAAGGATGGAACTCTTCACGCCACTTTGATCTCCAAAAGGCTTACCAACTAACGAGCCTTGAACCACAAGGAGAAAAAGCGGAGGAGAACTCGAATCGAGGAGCAACGGGCCCAAGAGATTTTTTCAGGAAGGATGTTTAGTTCGGAGGCAAGAAACAGGCCGGAGGCGCGTGTCTTCCGCCTGTTTTCTTTTGGCATAGAGAAGCCAGGGGAACGGCTAGCCGTCGTAGCAATCCCTCCGAGCGCGGCTGGGATCTCTTGCAGCTTCCTTGGCAGTGGCGGTGCGAACGGAGACGAGTCATCCGTGCGGTAACGCCGGTTTGCTAACCGCACGGATGGCGGCATTAACCGTAAGGTTAGAGGAACGTCATTTTGGCGAGCTAGGCTTTTTGCAGTTTTTCAAATCTTGAGACACGAGGGTCCACGATGCTGCAGGTTGCGAATGCCTCGATGTAGGACGTCAGAGCATTTTGTTTTGGCACGGCACCTGCTTGAAGCATCGACGGGCACAGCTTTCAAGCCGGGAAGAAGGGTTAAGGGCACAAAACAATTCAAGTCGCTACCGACGAAATAGGCTGGTGAAGTTCCAGCG
Source organism: Terriglobia bacterium (assembly GCA_963706335.1). Taxonomy (GTDB): domain Bacteria; phylum Acidobacteriota; class Terriglobia; order Terriglobales; family Acidobacteriaceae; genus JAIQFF01. The sequence continues at coordinate 27,312 of CAVPME010000011.1, read as the reverse complement.
GAGGATTTCGATGCTCGCACTTGGCCTGCAGGGACGAAGACTCATCCTCGCCGCGCTGCTGTGTTTGACCGCTACGCGCCTCGTCGCTGCTTCCGACGGTACCGACCTCACCAAAGACCAGATTAAGAAATTCCTTCTCACCGCCAAGGTGGTTAAGAGTCAACGATCCAAAAAAGGGATTACCAACCCCTGGCGACTTACGCTTAGCGATGGCACTGTGACCCACGATGCTTCGTTCCAGGCTATCGATGAACACCGGAACTCCATGCAGTTTTCCGGCCGCACTGAACTGGCCTTTGTCGATTCCTACAAATACAACATTGCGGCGTACCGGCTGGCCGAATTGCTTGGGGTTGATGACATGCTGCCCGTGTACGTCGAACGGAGTTGGGGAGGCGATTCCGGCTCATTCAGTTGGTGGTTGCCCGTAAAAATGGACGAGGTGGAACGCCACAAGCGGAACTTGCAGGCTCCGGATGCGCGGGCCTGGAACAATCAAATGTACAGAATCCGGGTGTTCGACGAATTGGTCTATGACACCGACGCTAATCTGACAAACGTATTAATTAGTGAAGACTGGAAAATCTGGAGAGTCGATTTTACGCGCGCATTTCGGATCAGCAAAGATCTGAAAGACCCCAACAATTTAGTGCGGTGCGACCGGGGTTTACTGGACAAACTAAAAATGCTGAATGGGAATGAACTGGCCGGAGAGACTAAGGGCTATCTCACCAAAGATGAAGTTAAGGCCGTGATGGCTCGAAGGGATAAGATTGTTGCTCAGTTTGAGAAGTTGATCGCTGAAAAAGGGGAGAATGAAGTGCTCTACTGAAGATCCCTGAACTAAGGAGTCGGACAAGACAGTTCAGCATAGAGAAATTGTGTTTTTTCCGGAGGCCCTAGGTTTCCGTTGCTTGCCTCACAATCGAATTTTCCGCTAGATAAAGGAGGACATGGTGAAAAAGCTACTCGCTCTGTTGTTCGCTTCGGTAATTGCTTTTCCGCTGTCAACCCCGGTGTTCGCACAGGAAAGCGCATCCCCAGAAAAGGCTGCCAAGGAGGCTCGGTGGGAGGGTCACATCGTAAGAAGCAGTAAAGATAAATCCAGGTTGACCGTTCGCAAAGTGGGGACAAGTGAAGATAAGGCGGTTGAGTACGACAGCTCAACCCGCTGGGTCAGCCAGGAGCATGGCAAAAAGCCCAATGACATCGACGCCGACCAAGTCAAAGACGGTGATCGAGTGATCTGCACAGGTACCTGGGACAAGAATGGCGTACTCCACGCCACTCTAATCTCTAAGCGCCTTACCGGTCTCTAGGTCGAATACTTTGCGTTAGGGGATTCGAACCTCGCGCGTATACCAACCCACCGCCACCCTAAAGGTGGCGGGTTTTCCTGGATCCTCACCATGGCGCGCACCACCCTTTCTTGTCTCGCCATGCGGCCGGAAAACGAAGAAGCTCAGTATGTTTTGTCGGCGAGTCGATCGGCGGCGCCGGCCTCCAAGCGTCCGGAAACTCCGCTATGGTCGTCAACTTAAATGGGACTCCGTTTGAGGATGTAATCAAGACCGCCGACTCGGTACCAGCGATAGCCATATGGCTCGAGCAATAGACAGTGCTTACCGGATTTTTCCGCTTCGCTGTTCTCCCCTGAAATTAAATTTACCAGGCAGCCTGAATTCTCTATACCCACTTTGATCAATACCTCGAGGGGAACGGCACTAAGATTGTGCACCACCACTATCGAGTTATTTCGCCAGTCGTAGCGAATTGCCAGAGCCTCGGAAGTACCTGTCTCCAAAACTGAGAACTCGCCCCATCCAATTTCTGGCGCCTCTTTGCGCATGCGGATCATCCGTTCCATCCAGTTCATGAGCGAATTCGGGTCGCGTCTCTGTTGTGCCACATTGACATGTTCAAAACCGTAAGCTCCTCCTGAGATCACCGGCACGATCGGTTTGTCGCTCTTGGTGAATCCTGCTTGCAGTTCGGTTGACCACTGCATGGGCGTGCGTGCGCAGTTTCGTTCAGGCAGGCGGAGATTGTCTCCCATTCCAATTTCGTCTCCATAACGCAAGACCGGCGTCCCTGGAAGCGACATCATCAAACTGTAAGCCAGTTCAAGTCGTCTCCGATCGCCTTGCAACATGGGAGCGAGGCGTCGGCGGATGCCGCGCTTGTAGAGTTGCATGTTTTCGTCGGGGCCAAACTCCGAGAACACAACTTCCCGCTGCTTTTTCGTGAGCCGCCCTAGATCCAGTTCATCGTGATTACGCAAAAAATGTCCCCACTGCGCAGTCGTTTCCTCCGTCTTAGTGAGCTTGAGAGCTTTCGTCAACGGTCGGCTGTCCCCGCTGGCCAGCGCGTAAAACAGATGTTGATTTACCGCGAAATTGAACATCATCTGCATGCGTTCCCCTGCAACGCCGAAATATTCCAGATCGGTGGACGGTGGGACATTGGCTTCGGCAAGAACGATGGCGTCACCTTGGCGCCAAGAGAGAAACTCTCGAAATGTTCGCAGCATGTCGTATTGTTCACTGGGTCGCGTAACGTCAGCCCCTTTTTTGGAAATAACAAAAGGCACCGCGTCCATGCGGAATCCTGACACCCCAAGTTGAATCCAGAAACCCATGATTTTCAGAATCTCCGCTTGTACCTCCGGATTCGAGGTGTTGAGGTCAGGCTGGAAGTCGTAGAAGCGGTGAAAAAACCATTCCCGGGCAGCCTTGTCGTAGCTCCACGTCGATTTCTGAACCCCAGGGAATACCACTCCATCGTCAGCATCTTTCGGTTTTTTCTTCGACCAAACGTACCAGTTCCGATGTCGCGAGTTAGGATTTGAGCGAGCCTCTTGAAACCAGGGATGCTTATCGGAGGTGTGATTGACGACCAGATCGATTAGAACGCGAATGCCGCGTTGCTTGCACCCATGAGCAAATTCCACAAAATCGCCCAGGGTGCCGTAGCGCTGGTCGACGCCGTAGTAGTCGGCAACATCGTATCCATCGTCGCGAAACGGAGAAGGTTGAAACGGCATGAGCCAGATCGCGCTCACGCCCAGGCCCTGCAAGTAGTCCAGTCGGTTCATGAGACCGCGAAAGTCTCCCACTCCGTCGCCGTTAGCATCCATAAATGTAGAAACCGAAAGGCAATAGATGACGGCATTCTTGTACCAGAGATCATTGATCATGCGGTTCCACCCTCCCGAAATACGCGGCCCATTACAGCTTGAAATGGAGCGATTCTAAGATGCAAGCGACGGCTTGGTGGCAACGGGGAATTGTCTATGAGGTGTATCCACGGTCGTTTCAGGATATGAACCATGACGGCATTGGAGACCTGGCGGGGATTCTCTCCCGGCTCGATTACCTAGTAGATCTCGGTATCGATGCCTTGTGGATTGCGCCAATCTATCCCTCTCCCATGGCGGATTTCGGTTACGACGTTGCCGACTATTGTGGCATTGATCCTATCTTCGGCAGTCTTTTAGACTTTGATCGATTGCTCCAGGCCGCACATGACCGGAGGCTCAAAATCATCCTTGATTTTGTGCCGAATCATACTTCGAATGAACATCCGTGGTTTTTGGAAAGCCGCTCTAGCCGCGACAATCCGAGACGGGGTTGGTACCTGTGGCGTGACCCCGCTGCCGATGGCGGGCCACCGAATAACTGGTTAAGCAACTTCGGAGGTTCCGGATGGGAATGGGATGCGAGAACCGGGCAGTACTATTTCCACTCCTTCTTGAAGCAGCAACCTGACGTGAATTGGAAAAACCCTGATTTGCGTGCAGCAATGCTGGATGTGCTTGGCTACTGGCTGGACCGTGGCGTGGACGGTTTTCGGGTAGACGTAATGTGGCTGTTGATCAAGGATGAGGAGTTTCGTGATAACCCGATCAATCCTGGGTCTCACGTTGGCTCACCGGCGTCCCATCGGCTTCTACCGGTTTACAACTCGAACCGGCCAGAAGTCCACGAGTTGGTTTCGGCCATGCGTCTGCTTACGGATTCTTATCGCGACCGGGTTCTTATTGGCGAAATTTATCTGCCCGTCGATCAGCTTGTCAGCTATTACGGGCAGGATCTGAAAGGAGCTCAGCTTCCTTTCAACTTTCAGCTTATCTCCTCTGCCTGGAGTCCGGAGGCCATCGCGCAGATCATCCAGGAGTATGAGGCTGCATTGCCTGCAGGAGCTTGGCCAAACTGGGTTTTAGGGAATCACGACCAGGCTCGCATCGCGAGCCGGATAGGTGCGGCGCAAGCGCGAGTAGCTGCAATGTTGTTGCTGACTCTTCGTGGTACGCCAACCATGTATTACGGCGACGAACTCGGAATGATAAACGCCGAAATTCTGCCTGAGCAGGTTCGGGACCCGGCTGAGAAAAATGAGCCTGGACTCGGTTTGGGACGCGATCCGGAACGGTCACCCATGCCTTGGGATAATTCGGTGTTCGCCGGATTCTCAAGCGTTACACCGTGGCTGCCGCTGGGTCCTGATCACTCCACTGTGAACGTGGCTGATCTCTCGACGCAGCCTGCTTCCATTCTGAACTTGTATCGCGCTCTGATCCGGCTGCGCCGCAGCAATGAGGCGTTGGTCCAAGGCCAACTGGAAAACGTTGCAGCAAGAGGCCACGTTCTCCAATATGGGCGGCGAAACAATCAGGAGCAATTCGCGATCATACTAAACCTTGGCCATGATGAAGAGGAGGCTGGTGTCACGCTCGGCCTAATCGCACTCTCAACCCACATGGACCGTGAAGGCGAGTTGGTGCGCGAAAAAGTCTCTCTTCGCCCTGCCGAAGGTGTGATCGTCCGGTTTGATTAAGTTGTCGGGTTGATCGCATCCTCCGAGAAGCGCGACTTACACGCTCAAAATTGCGGAACTGAATCGATCACCATACTTATCACTGACCCTTTCTGATAATTTACTGTCAGTACAGGAGAGAGATTGTGGCAACCGATGACTTCACGGTAAACCTGATGCGAGTTATAGCTGGAACTCTATATTTTTCTGTCTCAATGCAGGCCGGGCGCGAAATGTACGGGAAGAGTTATTTCGCTTTGGGTGTGCAGGAAAAGGCGTCTGTCGACCAGGCTGTCTATGCTCAGGTCGCCGCACATTTCCAGGCGATAACGCCTGAGAGTCTAAAGCAGCAAACCCCTACACAGCCTGCTGGTTTCCAGGTTCAATCTCCAAAAACAACAACGACAGACTGAGAGTGGCGGCGTAGCAGACAATCATTTCCCTCGGCGAGCAGAATTGGCATGGCCGCTGCTGGAGGCAGCCATGCGGTGTTACGTCGCTCCACGTAAAAAAGTTAGTAGTAGACTTCGGGCTAACGATCGACGCACGCAATTACGAATTGTGAATCGGCGTTGGCTTGCTTAAATTTGACTCCTTTTTGGCGCGATCAGTAGAAACGCAACCGGCTGCCTAGACAAGGAGTTCCTGTGGTATGCCCTTGGTGAATGTTCTGCCGTCTTGAGCTCAGGTCGCTGACGGCGATGCCGGAGAAGTGACGGTCCTGGGGTGAAACGGGCTGTCCCGCTGGCGGAGGCGAGCGACGATTCGCTGTTCGGCTCCAAGGCCGTCGGCCTCGGAGCGGCGGCACGCGGCGGCCTGCCGCTGCCGCCCGGCGTCGCGCTCTCCGGGGAAATCGTCGAGGCCGTCGCGAGCGGCGACGAGGACGCGATCGAGGAGGTCATCGAATCGGTCGGGCCGCTCGCTGTTCCGCTCGCGGTCCGCTCGTCCGCCGTCGACGAGGACGGCGCGACGGCGAGCTTCGCGGGCCAGCACCTGACGTTGCTCAACGTCCCATCATCGCTGCACCTGACCGCGGCTGTGACGGAGATCTGGTGGTCGGCGAACTCCGATTCGGCGATCACCTATCGCCAACGGGTCGGCCTGTTCCAGCGCCCGAGCGTCGGCGTCGTCGTCCAGTCCCTGCTCGATCCGCAGGCGGCCGGCGTCATGTTCACGCAGAACCCCGTGACCGGGGCCGACGAGCGGGTGATCGAGGCGAGCTGGGGGCTCGGGGAAGTCGTCGTCGCGGGCCGGGTCATCCCCGACATGTACCGGATCGCCCGCTCCGGCGAGGTGCTCGAGCGCACGGCCGGGCTCAAGAAGGTCGTGGTCCGGTCGCTGCCCGACGGCGGCACGGTCGAAGAGGACGTCCCGCGCGAACTCGTCGAGCGCCTGTGCCTCGACGATGACAAGCTCGCCGAGCTCAACCGGCTGGCGATCCGTTGTGAGGAGGTGTACGGCCCCGCCCGCGACATCGAGTGGGCGATCGCCGCCGACCAGCTTTACCTGTTGCAGTGTCGCGCCGTCACGCGCAGTCAGGGCACCCCCGTGGCAACGCCGCCGGTCGACGCCGGAGCGCCCGTCGAGGCCGTCAACGAAGTCCCGCTGTTCGCCTCGCTGCGGCCCGACGATGCGGCGACCGTCGCACGCCTATTCAAGGAGCGACGGTTTGCGGCAGGCGAGACGGTGACCAAGGAGGGATCCGGTGCAGCCGCTTTCTTCTTGATCCAATCCGGCGAGGCGACTGTGACGGTCCGTGGCGAGCGGCGCGCGGAATTGAAGGCCGGTGATCATTTCGGCGAGGTCGCCCTGATCGATGGCGGCGAGCGGTCGGCCACGGTGACGGCGACCACCGAGCTGGTCTGCTACGGCCTCACCTACTGGGACTTTCGCCCGCTCGTGGCCGAGAACGGCGCGATCGCCTGGGGCTTGCTGCAGTCGCTGGCCAAGATGCTGCGCGCCGAGCAGGCGCGCTAGCTCACGAGCGCGCGGTCGCCAGGCGGCTGATCTCGTCGGCGGCGCGCTCGTGCCCGAGGTACGGGAGCATCATCGAGTAGGCGACGTCTGACAGCAGTTCGGGCAATGCGTTGACCTGGCCATGCAGGATGCGCGAGTAGCGGATCTCGTAGATGCCCCCGATGATCGTCTCGGCGATCAGCGCCGGGGGGCGGACGCCGACGCGGACGGTTTCGGCGCCGGCGTGGAGCAGTTCGGCGAGCGTGCGCAGGACCGCGTTGCGCCGCTCGATCGCCGCCTGGCCGGCCGCGAGGACCTCGACGATCAGCATGTCGGCGTACTGCGGCTGGGTCGCCGAGAACTCGAAGAACGCTTCGAGACACGCGATCACTCCGGTCGGGAACGAGTCGCTCGCCGCGTATGCGGCGCGCACGCGATCGAACAGCTCGGTGCCGATCTTGTCGTACGCGGCGAGGAACGCGTCCTCCTTGCTCTTGAAGTTGTCGTAGAAGGTCCGTCGCGATACGCCGGCGGCGCCGACGATCGCCTCGACGCTCATCGCCGCGTACCCGACCAGGCTGACGACATCCGCCACCGCGTCGAGGATCCGCACTCGCTGGTGCTCGGCGACGTAGCGACGGGACAGGCCGTGGCGTCCCGGCGGGAGTTGGTGGGGCGCGCGGCCCTGAGCGTGATTGTCAGCCTGCATCCGACGTAAAAATACGCGCATTCCTGAAACCGTCACACCACAAAGTAAAGTGTCGCGTCGGGCGTTCGTGCCAATCGCACACAGTCATGTGTGTGAGATTGGGGAGGTAGGATACGCGATCGCACGTCCGTAAGACAGGCGACTTGCCGCGGGCGGTGCCCCAGTTTTCGGTGCGTCATCGAGATGACGAGCCGGATTGCGGGCCTCGGCAAGTTCGGTATACGCTCTTGTTTCTTGGTCGGAGAGGAGTAGGATCCTCGATTCGAGAAGGGAGAGAGAGACGTCCTGTAATTCCGAGTGTTTGACTTGCGCCCGGTTGCGGAGCGCTGCGGTAGCGATCGTTGCGGAGGACGGGATCGAGTCCTTTACCGGCGACCGCCTCGCGCTCCGGTGCGGACTCGAGTCAGAGGATCTGGCAGCGCACTATGAGAGCGCGATGAGCTGTCTCTGTGATGCCTACGAGGAGGTCTCGCGTAACATCCACGATGATTTCGCGGTCGCCTTCGCCGCCGAGCCCAGCTGGTATGACGGGCTCGCTCTCGCTGGCCGCACACTGCTGCGCGCGGATGGCGGAAAACCCCGACGAGGCGCGCTTCTGCTTCGTCGAAGTGCTCCGTGGCGACACGAACTCGCGCGCCTGCGCGCCGACTCACGGCGCCGGCTGGTCGACCTGTTCGTACGCCGAGCTGCGCCGGCGCCGCGACAACGAAGTGCCCAGAATGCAGCTGGAGCTGCCTGATCGGCGCCGCCTTCCAGGCGATCGCGAGCGCCGTCAACGGCGGCAACATCACCGAGCTACCGGGCATGATGCCCGAGCTCACGTCGCGCGCCTACGTGTTCCAGCCCGCCGCCGCCTAGCAGGCTTCCCTCGAACCTCACCAGTGGTCGTCGGCCTAGGCGGCGACCGGTAAGTCTGGGCTTGACAGCCAAACACACACTTGTGTATGGTCTGCGCCGCGCCGCGCCCGGCCGGGGCCCGGCACGTTGAACGGCACATCCCGTCTGAGGGTGCGCGATGAATCGCATGAGAGGCGAACGAGCTTTGACGAGGGCCCCGGGTGCCAGATCTACGATGTCGTCAGCGACGGCTGATCTTGCACGTGCGCACCCCGCATGGCCGTTGACGATCGAGTTCGCCAACGTTCGTCGCCGGCCGCGCGCCGGCGACGCATCATGCGCGTCCCGCCCAGCGGCCATGCGGCGATCGGGGAACGACGCCGGATCCAGGGACCAGGCCCCGTGCCCACGTCCGCGCCCCGGCGCGGCGAGATTTTGCAGCACACGGTTGACATACAGGAACGCTGGTGTATATGGTGCCCGATCTGTTTGGAGATGATCACGTTTCTACGCCTGCCGGCGGTGCGCCTCCGGTGGGACAACGACTGCAAGGCCGAAGCGCGGACCCGCGCGACGGATTCCTAGAGGAGCCTGGAGGACGCAGATGAGCAAACAGGTGGCGGCCAGACGGCACACGTCTCGGGGGGCTCCTCGAATCGACGGTGGCCGACGGATTGCTGACCGGCCTTCGGGCCGGCGCTTGCTGCTGCTCGCCGTGCTCGCGTGCGCGAGCGTGGTCGCACTCGGCAGCCGGGGCGGCGCAATCGCTCGCGGCGGGCCTGCCCGACAACCGTGCCTACGAGCTGGTCTCACCGGCCGTGAAGGCGGCCGAGGTCGAGCACCTCGTGATCGTCGCCGGTGACCAGGCCGCGCCGGATGGCAACGCGCTCGGCTACGTCGCGCTCAGCCCCGTCGACGGCAGCAACGGACCGGGCATCGACGACCTGGCAACCCGGGGACCGAACGGCTGGACCACGAAGGACACGCTGCCGCCGCAGGCCCCCGGCGTCACGCTCAACCTTCCTGGATACGCCGTGTACTCGACGCGACCTGTCGAAGGGCATCCTATCCAACGGCGGCGCGACGCTAGGAGGGCTCGCGGGTCAGGACTTCCCGTTCCTGGATCCAGGAACCTGCACGACGGCTCTGTTCCCGACGCCGCCAGCGACCAGGACGACCCCGTGCACCGGCGAGCCGACCGGCAGGATCAACGCGTTCGTGGTCAACCTCAGCACCGGAGCGGCGCAGTTGGTCGACAGCTTTGCCCACGCGCCCGCGGGCACGACCCCGCAGAACGACGCGGGTTCCGCACCGGTCGGAGCGACACCCGACCTCAGCACCGTGGTGTTCACCGACGACGCCCAGCTGACCGCTGGCGCCTCGTCCTCGGAGACGAACCTCTATTCCTGGAACAGCGCCACCGGGGATGTGACCCTGCTCGGCGTCGGTGCCTCGCTCGGAGCCCCGGGATTCCCGCCTCGCGTGCTCAATGCGGTCGACAACAACGGGTCGAGCGCGAACATCTTCGTGACCGACGCCAACGGCGACCTCGCAGCTGTTCCATCCCGGCTCGTCGGCGCCGACCCAGATCGCCCCGGAGGTCAACGACCGTGAACGGTTCGGTGATCCCGTCGTTCATGACGGCCGCGACCGACGGCTCGGTCGCGTTCTTCACCGACGGCGACGGCGCCGCCCTGACCAGCGACACCGTCGTCCGGCAGCGGTCACGAACCTCTACGAGTACAACATCGCGAGCGGGACGACGACCGACCTCACCGGCTGACCAGAGCCTCGCCCAGGTCGACGGCGTCCTCGGAGCCAGCAGCGACGGTTCTTCCGTGTACTTCGTGGCCGAGGGCGCGCTCGCGTCGGGCGCGACCGTCGGGCGAGGAGAACCTGTACGTCGAGCACAACGGAACGACGAAGTTCATCGCGACCCTGAGCGGCGACGACGGCCTCGGACTGGAATGGTCAGGCCACCGCGCGGGTGACGCCGGATGGGACGCACGTCGCGTTCGACTCCGACAGTTCGGCTCTGGCCGCGAGCACTGACAACGGCTTCAACAACCTCGACGCGAACAGTGGCATCGCCGGACGAGGAGGTCTACCTCTACGACGCCACCTCGGGCAGCCTCGTATGCGCGTCGTGCAACGTCACCGGCAAGCAGCCGATCGGAAGCGCGTCCCTCGATCCGGTCGAGGGCGGCCTCCTCGGTAACGGAGGTATGTACCTCCAGCACAACCTCTCCGACGACGGCAGCCGGCTGTTCTTCGAGTCGTTCGATGCGATCGTCCCGGCTGACAACAACTGGCACCTCGTGAACAGCTCGCCGGTTGGGCGGGACGTCTACGAATATGAGAACGGCCAGAAGTTCCTGCTCACGTCGGGAACGAGCGACGACGATTCGCTCTTCTACGACGCGAGCGCGAACGGCAACGACGTGTTCTTCGCGACCCGCGACCAGCTGGCCCCGCAGGACATCGACGGCAATCAGGACATCTACGACGCTCGGGTCAACGGTGGATTCCCGGTGCCGTCGCCGCTGCCCGCCTGCGTCGGCAACGCCTGCAGGCCAGGCACGACACCGCTCGCGCCACCGACGATCGCGACGGTGACGTTCGTCGGGCCAGGTAACCAGAAGTCCAGCGCGATCGGGGAAGAAGAAGAAGAAGGCCAAGATCACGGTCCTGTCGAGGACCGTGCTGAAGGGCTTCAGGTTCTCGATCAAGGTGCGCGTCCCGGCCCGCGGCAGGCTTGCGGTCTCGGGATCCGGCCTGAACACGATGCGCAAGCAGGTGCGGGGTGGTCATACGTACCGGCTGACGCTCGGGCTGACGGCCAAGGAGCGCCGGGCCTTGCAGAAGAAGCACAAGGGCCGGGTGAAGATCATGGTCCATCTCCTGTACAAGCCGGCGGCGGGCGCGTCATCGAGCGCGACCGTCCCTGTGACGGTGAAGGCGTAGGTGGCGACGATGAACAAGGAGACGACGATGACCACGCAGATGCTCGCCGACCAGCACGCCTCGGCGTGCGCACCGCGTCGGCGCTGGGCGCTGATCGCGACGCTCGCGGCAGCCGTGTGCCTGCTGGCGGCGGTCGTGCTGCCGGCGAGCGCGAGCGCGGCGAACCCCCCGGGGACGTTCAATCCGCCGGTACCCGCGTGTCACGGCGGCTCACCGGCTGGTGTGTCGCGTGGCTTCAGCGCGAAGACGATCAACGCGGACGGCACGCGCCGACACGCAGGCAGGTTCGCACCCGTTCGAGTCGATCACGTCGTTCAACTTCAGCGTCGACAAGGCGGGTGTGCCGGTCGAGAACATGAAAGACATCTCGGTCAACCTGCCGGCGGGCCTGATCGGTGATCCGAACGCGACCCCGAAGTGCACGGTCGCGGAGCTGGACGTCAGCGCCTGTCCCGTCGACTCCCAGATCGGCACGCTGGTACTCCACGCCACGGTCAGCCTGTTCCCGCAAGGAACGCCGGTCTACAACATGGTGCCGCCGGCTGGCGTCGCGGCGCAGTTCGGGACGAACCTGTTGCTGATCGACGCCTTTATCACCGTGCATGTCCGCACGGGTGGCGACTATGGCCTGACGGCGGGACTGACCAACACGTCGACGCTGCTGCCGCTGTTCGGCAGCACGCTGACGCTGTGGGGCGTGCCGGGCGATCCGGGGCACGACAACGTGCGCACGTGTCCGGGCGGAACGACCCCATGCCCAGCCGGCGGGGGGACAAGCCGTTCTTGACGATGCCGACCCAGTGCGGAGCGCTGCACTACAGCATCGACGCCGACTCGTGGCAGGGCGATAGCGCGAGTGCGGCGTTCAACGACCCGCACCCGATCACCGGGTTGTCAGTCGCTGTCGTTCAATCCGTCGATCAATGTCGGAGTTGGGCCCTCGAGCGCCGATTCGCCCAGCGCCGTGTCGGTGGATCTGCATGTGCCGCAGGCGCCCGATGACGCTGCCTCGCTCGCGACGCCGTCACTGAAGAGCGCCGTGGTGACGCTCCCGCCGGGGATCCAGCTCAGCCCGGCCGCGGCCAATGGCCTGCAGGCGTGCTCGGAGGCGCAGTTCGGGCCCGAACACGAGCGCCGAGCCGGCGTGTCCGGATGCGTCCAAGATCGGCACGGCCGAGATCGATTCGCCGATCTCGGCCGACCCGCTCACGGGTGGAATCTGGCTCGCTCAGCAGAACGCCAATCCGTTCGGCTCGACGTTCGCGATCTACGTCGCGACCGAGGCCGACGGGACGCTGATCAAGCTGTCGGCGAAGATCGACGCCAACCCGAGCACCGGTCAGCTGACGACGACGTTCGATGGCACTCCGGAGTTCCCGGGCAACCCGCAGTTGCCGTTCAGCGACTTCAAGCTGAACTTCTTCGGCGGTCCGGGTGCCGCACTGATGACCGGCGAGACGTGTGGAACGTTCAGCGGTTCCACCGATATCGCGCCGTGGTCGAGCCCCGGTTCGGGACCCGACTCGTCGCCGGTGCCGACGGTCACGATCGGCGCTCCGTGCGGCGGCGCATTCGCGCCGACGTTCACGGCTGGGAGCACCAACGCACAGGCCGGCGCGTACGGCCCGTTCGAGCTGTCGTTCTCGCGGTCTGACACCGATCAGGATCTGTCGGGTCTGACGGTGAATCTGCCGCCGGGCGTGTCGGCGAAGCTCGCCGGCGTCCCGGAGTGCTCGGACGCCGACATCGCGCAGGCGCAGAGCGCGGGTCGGACGGGTGCGCGAGGAGCTGGCGAGCCCGAGCTGTCCGGCGAGCTACTCAGGTCGGGACGGTTGAGACCGGCGGCTGGGCCGGGTACTGATCCGTTCGCCCTGTCGGGCAAGGTGTATCTGACGGGTCCGTTCAACGGTGCTCCGTTTGGCCTGGTCGAGATCGTGCCGGCGGTCGCCGGTCCGCTTGACCTCGGCGTCGTCGTGATCCGTCAGTCGCTGAACATCGATCCGACCGATGCGCACGTGACGGTCACGAGTCAGCCGTTCCCGACGATCCTCGACGGCGTGCCGCTGCGGTTGCGCCGCGTCGACGTCGATCTGAACCGGTCCGACTTCACGGTCAACCCGACGTCGTGCGCGCCGATGTCGATCAATGCGACATTGACCTCAGTCGGAGGCGCGACGCGCGAATGACAGTTCGCGCTTCCAGGTCGGCGGGTGCTCGAGCCTGGCGCTTCAGTCCGAAGCTGAAGCTGAGCCTGACGCGGTAAGGGCAAGACCAAGAGCGGTGATCATCCGACGCTGAAGGCGAACCTGACGCAGAAGGCGGGTCAGGCGAACATCGGGTCGGCGAAGGTGACGTTGCCGTTGTCGCTGGCGCTGGATCCGAACAACAGCAAGCACGTGTGCGCGTTCGCGACCGCCCAGGCGGTGCACGGTGGCGCGGTCGGGTGTCCGTCGAGCACGATCGTCGGTACGCGTCGGCGAAGACGCCGTTGCTGGCGGGGCCGTTGACCGGGAACGTGTACCTGGTTCAGGGGATCCGGACCAACGAGCAGGGTCAGCAGATCAAGACGCTACCGTCGCTGCTGATGCCGCTTCGTGGCCAGGTTGCGCTTGACCTGCGGGCCCAGACGTCGGTCAGCAAGGGCAAGCTGGTGACGACGTTCCCGACCGTGCCCGACATTCCGGTCTCGTCGTTCAAGCTGAACCTCGACGGTGGCAAGAAGGGTCTGCTGGTGATCACCGGCCGCGGCCGGAGCATCTGCGGCAAGGCCCAGAAGTCCGCCGCGACGCTCAACGCGCAATCCGGCAAGCAGGAGAAGTCGTCGATCAAGATGGCGACTCCCTGCAAGGACGTGCCAAGCACCACAAGAAGTAACCGCTGACGCGAGACTCCAAGCGGATGACGCTCGAGCCGGCGCCCCACCAGGGCGCCGGTTCGCGTTCGTAGGGCCTCGATCCGACGGCTGTGCGGCGCCCGCGGCGCAGAGAGCTCGGCCGAGGCCGGGCTCAGCGCGCTTCGGTGTCCTTGACAGACTAGACACACGGCTGTATATGGTTCGCCGGTCGCGCCTGGCCGGGGCACGGCAGATTCAGATCCAGCGTCCTTCAGGAGGGCGCGCAGTGAATCACATCGTCCAATCCCCGGAGATAAGCCTTCGTCAGCGCTCGACGGCGCGTGTGTCGCCGTCCGGCCGTCGTGCGTCGCGCGCGCGGTGCTCGTCGGCTTGCTCCGTACCGGGCGTCCAGATTCAATTTGTTCACAACGGTATTGACATACAGGAACGCTGGTGTATATGGTGCGCCGGCAAGTTCTTGAGGTAGGCACAGTTCTCCGCACCTACCGAAGGTGTCAGCTCGGTGAGGCAAGTACAGAGTGCCGGCGCCGGCATGCGCGTCGGCGCATCCCCAAAGGAGCCTGGAGGACGCGATGAGGCAACACGTGGCGGTCAGACGGCACACGCTGCAGGAGGCTCCTGGAGTCGACGGCGCCCGAAGGGCCTGGAGCCGGCCTTCGGGCCGGCGCTTGCTGCTGCTCGTCGTGCTCGCGTGCGCCGGCGTGCTCGGCCGTCGCGGCGAGCTCGGCGCAGGCGGCCGGCCTGCCCGACGGTCGCGGCCTACGAGCAGGTCACGCCGGCGAACAAGGACAACGGCGACCCGTATCTCAGGGCCGGCATCTTCGGCGGCTACCAGGCGGCCGCGACCGGCGACGCGTTCACCTATCCCTCGCTGTACGCGTTCCCGGGCTCCCAGTCCGACGGGATCCCGTACCTGGCGACCCGCGGGACGAGCGGCTGGAGCGAACACCAACAAGGTCCCGCCGCAGTCGACCCGAGCAGGGCGCGCTGTGCGCCGCCTATCGCCAGCACGGTCGGCTGGTCCGCCGACATGTCGAAGAACGTTCTGGTCGACGGCGCAAATCAGGCCAGCGGCTGCGGCACCGACGATCCGCTGCTCGCGCCGGGAACCACCTCGGGCGGTCTTCCGCTCTGCTCGGCGACGCCGCTCGTGACCCCGTGCAGCGGCGAGCGCCGGGAGTCCAGAACCTCTTCGTGCGCGACAACACGACCAACTCCTTCCAGCTCGTCAGCAACCTCGAGAGCGCCCCGTCAGGGGTCACGCCGTCGGATGCGAACTTCGACGGGGGCTCGAGCGACCTGAGCCACGTCGTGTTCGACGAGAACGCCCAGCTCACCTCCGACGCGCCGAGCGCCAGCGATGACCTGTACGAGTGGGATCGGCGGCACCGTGAGCCTGGTGACCGAGGTCCCGTCGAGCGGGTCGAGCTGCTCCGGGTCGGCCTGCACGGCGGTCGTCGGGTCGCTCGCCGGGCGGCGCGATCGGGCAACGCGCTGCACGCCGTATCGGCCGACGGCTCGAACGTCTTCTTCACCGCCAACGGCAACCTGTACGTGCGTCAGAACGGCTCGAGCACGGTGCAGGTGGACGCCGGGATCGGCGGTGGCGGCCAGTTCGCAGGCGGCCTCGACAGACGGCTCGAAGGTGTTCTTCACTGACAGCACCGGCGCGAACCTCTACGAGTACAACTTCGCCAGCTCCGGCGTCGCCACTGACCGACCTGACCCCGGGCGGCGCGGCGCAGGTGCAAGGCGTCAGCGGGATCAGCGACGACGGTTCGCTCGTGTACTTCGTCGCCGAGCTCCGTGCTCGCCTCGAACGCAAACGGAGACGGCCAGACCGCTCAGGCGGCCGAGCCGAACCTGTACGTCGTCAACACCGCCACGGCCGGCGACCCGATCACCTTCCTCGCCACGCTCGGCAGCTCGCGACAGCTGCGACTGGACCACGGCTGCCTGTCGGCCAGGGTGTCCTCGAACGGCACGTTCATCGCGTTCACGTCGACCAGCGCGCTGACGGGCTACGACAACAACGGCGCTGCCGGAGATCTTCCTCTCGGACGCGAGCGCCGACGGGCCTCACCTGCGTGTCGTGCATCCCGAGCGGCGCACCGGCGACCTCGGGCGCGAGCATCGCCGGCGCCCGAGAACTCGGGTATCAACAGCAGCGATCACCTATCCTGCAGCGCTACGTCTCCGACAGCGGCCAGGTGTTCTTCAACACCGCGGACGCGTTGCTGCCGACCGCCACCAACGGCGCGCAGAACGTCTACGAGTACGAGGCGGGCCAGGTGCAGCTGCTCTCGACCGGGACGAGCTCGGTCGATTCGCTCTACCTCGACTCGACGCCGAGCGGCAACGACGTGTTCTTCGCGACCAGCCAGGCACTGGTTCCGCAGGACATCGACGGCGCCTACGACATCTACGACGCGCGGGTCGGCGGTGGGTTCCCGGTGTCCACCCCGACGCCCGTCTGCCAGGGCGACGCCTGTCAAGCCACCGGCCTCGAGCGCCGCCCCCGGCGCCGGTCGCCGGAAGTGTCGACCTTTACGGGTCCGGGCAACGCCACGCCGGCCAACCCCAAGCCGCTCAAGACCACCGGCAAGATCAAGCTCCAGAAGCACACGGTCAAGGGCACGCAGTGTTCGCCCTGCGCGTGAACGTGCCGGCGAAGGGCAAGATCATGGTCTCGGGCGGCGATATCAAGAAGCGTCTCGCGCTCCGTGAAGCGCGCGGGCACCTACACGCTGACGGTGCACCTGACGAGCAAGGCCAAGAACAGGCTCAAGCACAAGCGCAAGCTGAAGCTCGCGATCAGCGTCCGGTACGCGCCGTCGGCGGGACGCGCCTCGACTGTCAAGGTCAACCTGACGGCGAAGGCATAGGGGGCCGCGATGAACCAGATCGACAAGGAGACCTCGGTGCGTCCAGACGCGAGCATCAATCCAACGCGCGCGCCGGACGCAGGCTCGCAACGGGCTGCTCGCGCTGGTGCTCGGTTGCGCCCTGCTCGCCACCATCGGGGCGGCACCGGCGATGGCCAGCTTCGGCGTCACGCAGCTTCTCCAACACGTTGACCAACCAGGACGGGACGCTCGACACGCAGGCCGGTTCGCACCCCTACGAGATGGTCACCAGCATGACGTTCACTCAGCAGGCCAGCGGCGCGCCGACCGAGAACGTCAAGGACGTGGCGGTCGGGCTGCCGCCAGGGCTGATCGGCAATCCGAACGCCACGCCCAGGTGCCCGGTGACGCAGCTGAACTCGAGCACCTGCCCGGCCGCCTCGCAGGTCGGTGAGCTCACGATCACCCTCAACCTCGGGGGCGGCGACACCTCCCTCACCGAGCCGCTCTACAACGTCGTGCCGCCGACGGGAACGACGGCGCGAGTTCGGCGCCAACATCCTGCTCGTCAACTCCTACCTGGACGTCTCGGTTCGGACCGGCTCTGACTACGGGCTGGCGACGACCAGCAGCAACCTCTCCACGCTGCTGCCGCTCGTCGGGCATCATCGGTGACCCTCTGGGGCGTCCCGGCGGATCCGACTCACGACGACGTGGAGCTGCCCCCTTCGCGAGTCCTGTCCTCGACGGGGCGCTCACGCCGCTGCTGACGCTCCCGACCTCGTGCACGGGCCCGCTGACGTCGACCCTGAGCGTCGACTCGTGGCAGAGCCCGGGTGATTTCACGACGGCCATCGTCGGTCAGCCGCGCGATGACCGGCTGCGACAAGCTGTCGTTCGACCCGTCGATCACGCGCGCAGCCGGACACGACCGTCGCCGATTCGCCCGCGGGGCTCGACGTCGACGTGCACGTCCCGCAGGCACCAGATGACCCGAACGTCGCTGGCGACGCCGGACGTGAAGAACGCGTCGGTGACGTTGCCGGCAGGGCTTCTCGCTGAGTCCCTCAGCCGGCCGACGGGCTGCAGGCGTGCTCGGAGGCACAGTTCGGACTCGACAATGCGTCCGAGCCGACGTGTCCCGACGCCTCGAAGATCGGCACGGCCGAGATCGACTCGCCGATCTCAATCCCGATCCGCTCACGGGCGGGATCTTCCTCGCCCAGCAGAACGAGAACCCGTTCGGCTCGACGTTCGCGATCTACGTCGCGACCGAGGCCGACGGCGTGCTGATCAAGCTCGCCGGCGACGTTCACGACCGATCCGGTGACCGGTCAGATCACGACGACGTTCACCAACAACCCGCAGCTGCCGTTCACGCGATTTCAAGCTCGATTTCTTCGGCGGGCCGCGGGCGACGTTCGCCTCGCCGGAGGCGATGCGGCTCATTCACGACGACGAGCGACGTGCACGCCGTGGTCGTCGCCGGCGTCGGGCGCGGACGCGACTCCGTCGGACTCGTTCGCGATCACCTCCGGCTGCGTCGGTGGGTTCGCGCCGACGTTCACCGCCGGCACGTCAACCCGCAGGCCGGCGCGTTCTCGCCGTTCGAGCTGTCGTTCTCGCGGTCTGATTCCGATCAGGATCTCTCGGGTCTGACGGTGAACCTGCCGCCGGGTGTGTCGGCGAAGCTGGCCGGTGTCCCGGAGTGCTCGGAGGCCGAGATCGCGCAGGCGCAGGACGCCAGGCAGGACCGGCGCCCAGGAGCTGGCGAGCCCGAGCTGCCCGGCGAGCGCTCAGGTCGGGACGGTCGAGACGGCGGCTGGGCCGGGCACTGATCCGTTCTTCCTGTCGGGCAAGGTGTATCTGACGGGCCCGTTCAACGGTGCGCCGTACGGTCTGGTGGAGATCGTGCCGGCGGTGGCCGGCCCGCTCGACCTCGGGGTCGTGGTCGTCCGTCAGGCGCTGAACATCGATCCGACCGATGCGCACGTGACGGTCACGAGCGAGCCGTTCCCGACGATCCTCGACGGTGTCCCGCTGAGGTTGCGGCGCGTCGACGTCGATCTGAACCGGTCCGGCTTCACGGTCAACCCGACCTCGTGCGACCCGATGTCGATCAACGCCGCGCTGACCTCGACCGGCGGCGCGACGGCGAACGAGAGCTCGCGCTTCCAGGCCGGTGGCTGCTCGAGCCTGGGCTTCAGTCCGAAGCTGAAGCTCAGTCTGACCGGCAAGGGCAAGACCCGCAGTGGCGATCATCCGACGCTGAAGGCGAACCTGACGCCAGAAGTCGGGTCAGGCGAACATCAGGTCGGCCAAGGTGACGTTGCCGTTGTCGCTGGCGCTGGATCCGAACAACAGCAAGCACGTGTGTGCGTTCGCGACCGCTCAGGCGGTGCACGGTGGCGCGGTCGGGTGTCCGTCGAGCACGATCGTCGGTAGCGCGTCGGCGAGCACGCCGCTGCTGTCGCAGCCGCTGAGCGGGAACGTCTACCTGGTTCAGGGGATCCGGACCAACGCTCAGGGTCAGCAGATCAAGACGCTGCCGTCGCTGCTGATGCCGCTGCGGGTCAGATCGCGCTCGACCTGCGGGCGAAGACGTCGGTCAGCAAGGGCAAGCTGGTGACGACGTTCCCGACCGTTCCCGACGTGCCGGTGTCGTCGTTCAAGCTGAACCATCACCGGTGGCAAGAAGGGTCTGCTGGTGATCACCGGCCGCGGGCGGAGCATCTGCGGCAAGGCCCAGAAGTCCGCCGCTACACTCAACGCGCAATCCGGCAAGCAGGAGAAGTCGTCGATCAAGATGGCGACTCCCTGCAAGGGCGTGAAGCACCACAAGAAGCACAAGAAGTAACGCTTCGCGCAGCGCTCGAGGTAGTGGTTGGTTTTGATCAGGACGCTTTTGGCTGTAGTCATGTGCTGTGCGCTCGCAGGCCTCACGGGCTGTGGGTCGTCGTCGAGCTCATCGAGCTCGACGGCCACAGCACAGGCTTCAGCCACGAGCGCAACCGTTCAAACCACCGCGACTCGACCACTTCGTCGAGCACGGCGGCCGCGACGTCCGGCGGCTCGAAGAGCGCCACGACGGCGCGCACAAGAGCGGCTCGAAGTCCAGCGGTGGCGCTGCGGCCTCGGGCTCGACGCAGCTCCGGCTCGACGTCCGGCGGCGGTTCGGGCTCGAGCGGCGGCTCGGGCTCGAGCAGGCGGCTCGGGCTCGACGAGCGGCTCGGCGTCGACGGGCGCCTACGGAAGTCTCGCGACATTTGGTCATCCGGCCAGCGGAGGCGACAAGGCGGCGGTCCTGGTGGCGTTCCACCGCTACCTGTCGGCGATCGCCGACGGCAACTGGGCGGCGGCCTGCGCGCTGCTGTCGACGCCGGTCAAGAACGAGCTGACGCAGCTGCTGGCGCACGCCCACGGCATCTCCGGTCACGGCTGCGCCGTGGCGCTCGGCGCTCTGCTCGGTCACACGCCCGCGCACTGCGCAAGCAGCAGGCAGCCCTCGAGCGTCGTCGCGGTCCGGACTCGATGGCGACCACGCGTTCGTCCTCTACAGCTCGCCGCAGTTCCCGCACGCGCACTCTCTCGATGATCTCGCGAGTCAGGACGGTGGACCGCGGGCGTCTTTCGCGGGCAGGAATCGGCTGATCGCGGGGCACTCGGCAGGTGGCCGGTCGCGTGTGCTACATACCGTCTTGGATGTCGCTCGTTGACGAGGCACGTACCGTGCGCCAGCGCATCGCGGACCGGCTAGCAGAGCTCGAACCGCTCGTACGCGAGTACGAGGAGCTCAAGCAGCTTGGCTGCCGAGATGGGCCTCGAGCAGAGTGCCTCGGCGCCTGGGTCAGAGTCGGCGCTCGAGCAGCCACGCCGCTCGACGCGAGCGCGGCGACGCGCCAGCCGGCGCAGGCAGGCGGCGCCAACGACCAGGCCGCCGCCGGCGACCTCGCCACGCGCGTGGTCGATGCGGTCACCGCTGCGCCCGGCAAGACGGTCGCCGAGTACGCCGCGCGACCTCGACGTCGCGCCGACGGCGCTCTACCGGCCGGTCCGGCAGCTGACGACGTCCGGCGCGATCGTCAAGCGCGCGCGGCAGCTATTCCCGGGACCCTGTTGCACGCTGATGAGGCGGCTTGGCCGCCTCGCGCTTGGCCCGCTCGTGGCCGATGTACGGCTGCATCATCGAGTAGGCGAGGTCGGGCGCGCAGCGCGGTCAGCTCGGTCGCCTGGCCCTGCAGGATCGCGCGAGTAGACGACCTCGTAGATCCCGCCGACGATCGTCTCGGCCGTCAGAGCCGGCGGTCGAAGTCCGTGCGGCTCGGCCTCGGCGCCACGTCGCAGCAGGTCGGCGAACTGCCGCATCATGTCGTTGCGCCGCTCGATTGCGTCCGTCCCGGCGGCGAGCACCTCGACGATCAGCATGTCCGCGTAGCGCGGATCGTCGGCGAGGAACGTGAGGAACGCCGATAGGCAGTTGCGGACACCCTCCGGGAACGTGTCGCTGTCGCGATACGCGCGGCGAACGCGCTGCGACGAGCCGGCGTATGGCCGAGTCGAGCGCCGCGAGGAACGCATCCTCCTTACTCGTGAACGCGTCGTAGAACGTGCGCCGGGACACGCCCGCGGTGCCCGTGATCTGCTCGACGCTCATCGCGGCGTAGCCGGCCAGGCTCGTCACATCGGCGATCGCATCGAAGATGCGCTGCCGTTGATTGGTCTGGACGTAGTCCCGCGAAAGCTTGTGCCGCCCGGGCGGCAGTTGATGCGGAGCGCGTGTACGCGGCTTTCGCTGTGCCGGCACCCGGTAAACATACATGTCTACGGCGACCTCACTTTCGATACACCGGTAAGTGGCGTGGGTTTCGACTCGAATAGCCTCACGGTCGATCCCCGGATGCCCGACTGCGATGCGATCGCAAACACGATTGTCTAGATTTCCGTTCTGCGCACGATCGGGCGCTTGGCGACCGGCCAGATAGCCCGCTGACGGTCGGCCGGTGCTCGTCCGCGATCGCCCCGGCAACACTGGCTGTTGGCCCGCAGCTGAGTCGCGGTCACGGGGCCGGACCGCTCGGCGGCGGCGTAGATCGTCATTAGACACACTCATATGTGCAAAGACACGAACGCGAACGTTCTCCGAGTTCAGTTCACCCTCCTTGGAGACTGAACCCGGCGAACCTATGAAGCGCGTAAGAATTGGCCGGAAACCCACGCCGCAATGTCCAAAAACGCACCAGTCTTTATTGATTGTCCAACCCCCGAGCGATACCGTTCCCGATCATGGCACGCGAGCGCATCAGCGACGATCCGAGTCAGTTGCCTCGGGGGCGACATGGACTGACACACGGGGCGGTTGTAGAGCATCAGCGCCAGCGGATGATCCGCGCGGTGCCCCCGGCCGTGCGTGAGAAGGGCTTCGTCGCCCTGACGGTGGAGGACATCGCGTCGCGCGCGGGCGTATCTCGACGAACGTTCTACGAGAACTTCCGTGACAAGGAGGACTGCTTTGTCACCTCCTACCGACAGCACGCCCAGGAACTGGTGGCGGTCGTCGGCGGCGCTGCAGCGGCCGGTGCTGACTGGCATGAACGGACGCGCTTTGGTCTGCGAGCGATGCTCCGTCACCTTGCCGAGCGTCCGGACCTCGCCTACATGGCGGTGATCGAGGTCAACGCCGCCGGCTCGGCCGCGCTCGGCGTCGCGCGATGAGGCGGTCGGGCCTGCTGGCGGCGCTGATCGGCGACGAGGCATTCGTCAGTGCGCCGGAGCCGGCGCCGCGTCTGCTGCTGCGGACGATCGGTGGCGCGATCCTGCAGCTCATCTACGCGTCGGTGCTCGCCGGCCGCGACCGCGAGCTCGAGGAGCTCCTGCCGACGATCATGTACATGGTGCTCGTCGCGCTCGATGGTCCGCCGGACGCCGCCGTGCGCGCAGGCCTGCTGCCCGCCCGACCGACCGCGGAGACGGGCTAGCCCGACCGGGGCCGGTATGGCAGGGACACCAGCAGATCGGCCGAGTGCCAAGCGCCTGCCCCGTGGCCGTCACGGCCTTCCCCGTGCGGCCGTCGTCTCAAATCAGCGCGAACGGATCATCGACTCGATCGTCCACGTGTGCGCGACGAAGGGGTACCCGGCGGTCACGGTCGAGGACATCACGAGCTACGCCGGCGTCTCGCGACGCACGTTCTATGACCTGTTCGCCGACAAGGAGCAGTGCTTTCTCGCCGCCTATGACCTGATCGCCGAGCGCCTCGTGGCGCGAGGTCGGTGGCGCGTACGCGGCCGGCGATCTCGAGTGGCCCGAGCGCGTCGCGTCGGCGCTGCGATCACTCGCCGGTCGTGCTCGCCGCCGAACCCTGCCTGGCGCGGTTCATGATCGTCGAGGTGCTGGCGGCCGGACGCCCGGCGCTGGCGCGCCGCGACCAGGCGCTGACTCGCTTCGAGGCCTTCTTCGAGACCGGCCGGCTCGGCCTGCCGGAGGGGATGGAGGGTCAGGAGCTGCTCGCTCAGGCGGTGGTCGGCGGGCTCTATGAGGCGCTCTACAGCCCAGATCCTCGAGGGCGACGTCGAGTTACTGCCCGAGCTGGTCGCCGACCTCGTGTATTGCGCGCTCGTTCCCTACCTCGGCCACCGCCGCGCGATCGCCGCATCCAACGCCGAGCGCGATCGGCGCGCCCGATTCGTCACCGACGCCGAGACCGACAAGCAGCCGAGCAAGCCCCGCGTCGCCACCGCCAAGGCCAAGCCGGACCCGGTCGAATCCGAGCAGGCGATCCTCGGCGCCGACTGAGCCTTCACCGGGGACGTCCCGCAGCCCGCCTACGCGAGGCGGCGCTCACCGGCTCGCCTCCGCGAGGCTCGGCGGCGGATCGGCCTCGAGGTGCGGGAACTGCGTCGAGAAGCCGGGGATCTTGCCCTGGGCCCTGCACGGCGGGGCCGCGATGTTCCGACCGGTGGTGCGGAACACGGTCTGCTGGACCAGCTGAGCGATGCTCGGCGGAGCTGGGGTCGGTGTCGCTCTGCGTCAGCGGGATCGAGCCGATCGCGCTCGTCGGCGGCGCGGGATTGCCCGCCGAGCACTGCGCGGTGTTGAGCGTGTCGAGCCCCGACTTGAGCTGGTTGTAGGCGCCCGGGCGAGCGATAGGCGTCGTTGCGATCGATGCCGAGCGAGCGCGCGTAGAACGCGAGCATCGACGGCGTCAGCGTCTGCGACGCGCGCACGTAGTGGATCGCCTGGCCCGGCGCGAACGGCGCCTGGTGGTTGAACCCCTGCGAGGCGGCGGTCACGTTTCCGAAGAAGCCCGTGATCTCGGGTTTGAACATCCCGATGTAGCGGACGATCGGATCGGCGTTGCGCAGGAAGGGCCCGAACGCCTGCAGCAGCGGCGGCAGCTCGTGCAGGACCGGTCGAGCGCCGGCAGACCGCGCTTGGACGCGGTGACCGTCGGCCCGAGGCGCTCGAACAGCTCGCGCAGCTGCGGCGAGAGCTGGTCGGCGAGCCCGAAGCTCTGAGTCAGCTGCGGCGCGATCGGGTCCAGCGCGCGCACGACCGGGTCGGCGTTGTGCGCGAACGCGGTCAGGGCGGGCAGCGTCAGGCGGCTCTGGAGCTCGAACTCGGGCAGCGCCTTGAACACGTCGGCGAGGTCCTGGTTGCGCCGCGCGGTCGTCGCGAACAGGCTGTTGGCGGCGGTGATCAGGCCCGACGAGCTGCCCGCGACGGGCGCTGATCGCGTTGAAGAACTCGCCCGTGTGGGCCACCAGCCCGCGGACCGATGCCGACTGCGAGTTGAGCGTCGAGAGCAGGCTCTCGCCCGAGTCGACGAAGTCCGGCAGCGTGCCGAACGACGCGTTGATGTCGGCGCCGCGTCCCGACCACCGCGCCCGCCTGGTCCTGCATCCAGGTCTCGAACGCCTTGCGCGTCGTGGGGTCAAACGTCGACAGGATCTCGTCGAGCGCGACATCGGGTTGCACCTGGCCGTCGGGGAGCCGTCCGCCGTCCGCGCAGGTCGGGCCCGCTGCGGTTGCCGCTGCTGAGCTCGACGTACGTCTCGCCCAGCAGCGTCTTGATCCGCAGCGTCGCGCGGGTGTTGGTCGGGATCGGCGCGTACTTGCGCTCGATCTGGAGCGTTGCGAGCGTGCGGCTGTCCTTGGCGTCGACCTTCAGTCCGACGACGCTGCCGACGTTGACGCCGGCGATTCGCACGTCGGCGCCGCTGGCGAGCTCGTTGGCCTGCGGGAACGCGACCTCGATCCGGTAACCCTGGGCGGCGAACGGGATCGAGCCGCCGAAGCTGATCCAGAGATACGTGAGCACGAGCACGCACGCGAGCACGAAGCCGATCAGGCCCGCGAGGCGAAGTGGGCTCGGAGGCGTCTTGATCACTTCGGCACCGCCTCGCCGCCCTTGTTGAACTTGCAGGAGCTGCTGAAGTTCGGCAGGTCAAACAGCTCGAGCAGCGTCAGCAGCGTCGGGTTCTGCTTCGGGCTTCTGGGCGTAGGTGCCGTTGACCAGGTTCAGCGCTCCGCAGTTGAACAGCAGCATCCCCTGGCGCAGCGGGCCGACGCCATCCTGGCCCGAGAGCGCCGAGTTGGTGTCGTGGCTCGCCCACGGCACGTAGAACAGGTAGCTCTGGCCGTGGGCCGGCTTGAACGCGAGCTCGTTGACGATGTTGTTGAGCTCGTGCGCGAGCGTCGTCAGACCGGGGGTCGCCTTGGCGAGCCGCTCGGTCGCGGGCGCGAGCACCTTCGCGGTCGGCTGCGCCTTGACCGAGAACGGCCGCAGCTGGTCGCGGAGGACCGGCGTCGTCTGCGTCAAAGAACGGCCGCAGGTCAGACAGCGTCGGCCCGAGCGCGCGTGCGGTCGGCATCAGCTCGGTGAGCGCGGGGCGCGCGGTGTCCCCGAGCGTGGTGGCGCGGGTCAGCGCCGTGTTCGTCGTCTGGAGCGTCGACGGCAGCAGCCTTGATCGCCTGCTGGATGTTGCTGTCCTGGACCGCGAACGCGTGGAACACGCCCGCGTTGCCGCGCACGAACGACGTCAGCTGGGTCTCGTTGTTGCCCAGCGTGGTCGCGATCTTCGACAGGTTGCCCATCAGCGCCGTCAACTCGGTGCTGCGCTGCGAGACGAGCTGGCTCGCCTTCAGCACGTCGCGCGACAGCGGCTGCAGGTCGCGGAACACGTTGCCGAGCTCCTGGCCGCCGTCGACCCGACAGTGCCTGGCCGGCGTTCGAGACGAGTGACATCAGCTCCGCCCGGGTGTCGGAGTCGAGCTGCGACAGGACCTCGTCGAGGTTGACGGTCGGGAGCGTGTTCGCGGCGGCGAGGGTCGCTCCGCTGTGGAGCCGGGTGCCGCCGTGCGCCGAGCCCGGGTCGAGCTGGGCGACCATGTCCGCGAGGCCGGTCTTGGGTCGCAGCAGCACGGTCGCGTTGCTGTAGATCCGGTTCGAGTACTGCGGATCGATCTTCATCGTCACGATCGGCTGGCCCTGCTTGAGCGACACGCCGGAGATCTCGCCGATCGTCACGCCCGACACGGTGACCGCCTGTCCCTGGCCCGGGAGCACGCCCGAGACGGCCGAGACCGGAGCGTTGAGGACGTAGAAGTTCTGCCCGACGAACGGGACCCAGCTCGGCCACTGGATCCGCTGATGGGCGACGATGTAGGCGCCGACGCCGAGGCCGAAGACGGCCACCAGCACCATCAGCACGATCGTGTGCGCCTGGCGGCGGACCTCCCGCATGTTCCTGCTGAGGACCGGCTCGCGGTGCTTCACGGGATGTTCCTCGTCGGGTCGTTCGGCAGCGGCGGTCGCGGCGCGTTCGGACGCGAGCCGTCCGCGGGTCCGATCGACGCCGGGCCGTTGACGTCCGGGACCGGTTGCTTGTAGCACGGCGCGGTCCGCTGCAGCGGCGGGCACCTTGTTGGGGAACGCCGGCCGCGTCCGCAGCGGCGGTGCTGGCATCTGCGCGAAGCTGGTGTCGATGTCTGCCGAGTAGTTGGTCTGTCCCGACTCGACCTTGTACGGGCCGCCGGCGCCGCCGATCCGCAGGAAGTCGCCGTTGCCGTCGGCACCCTGCCCCTCGGCGGCCTGGCCCGCCATCGCGTACCAGAACTCCTGGTAGTTCGGGACGCCGGCGGACAGCGGTCCGTCCTTGACGACGATGTTCCCGGTCGGCAGGAACACGTTCCTGATGCAGCGGTCAAAGAGATCGATCTGAGGCAGGAACTTCGGATCGTGTTGTGGGTCAGCGACGCGAGATCCCCGGACGCCGGTTGGAGGTCGCGCAACAGCCCCTGCAGCTCCGAGGTCGACAGCAGCGGCTTGGCCT
>CAVPME010000010.1:0-335007 GCA_963706335.1 Terriglobia bacterium | reverse complement strand
GAGAGAAATCAAAGTCTACCATCCAGGTCTACCATTCCTCATAGATCGGTACTGGCTCAATCTGGCGCATAGTTGAGTACCGCCCTTCCGTGGTTAACTGCCGTTCCTCACGGGGGCCATGGGCGAAGAAAGCGGATCGGACCTGGAAATCTTTCATAGGGCACAACACAAAATTAGGGCTCGACGATTCGGATGCAAATTAGATGAACGCTCAATGATCCAATAACCCCGCCATGCCACGGACCGCTTTGGGCCAGATCTTCCTAGCCGCGAAAATGATTGGGCAGACGCCATTACGCAACCTACCTTGCGCCGCTAACTATTGCGTGATTTCGTCGTCTGAACGATCTGAAACCCAATGTCACATCGTACAACAGCACTCCTGGCAATGTGGCTCCTCACCCCGGCGTTAATGCTCGCCAATTCTTCGAGCGGCAAGCAACGCGTTGTAACCAAACTGGCCGAGGGTGTCTATGAAATCCGGCATCCGAACGCTCCCGATCATTTCTCGCAAGGGAATACAGTCGTGATCATCGGAGAAACCGGGGTACTGGTGGTCGATTCGTGCTATCTCCCATCTACCGCTGAGGAGGACATCGCCCAGATTCGTCAGTGGACAAGCAAGCCGGTACGCTACTTGCTTAATACGCACTGGCATAACGATCACGTCCAGGGGAATGCCGCGTACGCGGACGCTTTCCGGGCATTGCCGTGATCGCGCATGCCGAAACTGCGAAACTGATGGCACTTCGGGTCAACTCATACCTGTCTGAATATCCGCATCGCATGGAGGAATTTCAGAAAGAACTCGATACTGGAAAAAATGAAGACGGCAAGGCGCTCACGGAAGAGGAGAAAAAAGACCTGACGATCGCGGTCTCGGGCGGCAAGGCGGCGAGCGAGGCCATATCAGCGCAGTTTCGGAACTTAAAAGTTAAGCTTCCCGACATCGTGTTCGATCACGAACTCGACATACACCTGGGAGGACGCGAAGTACAGTTGAAATATCTGGGAAGAGGAAACACAGCGGGTGATGCGATCGCATACTTGCCTAAAGAGAAGATTCTAATCACCGGCGATCTGGTGGATTCTCCGGTGCCCTACTTGTATGGCGGTTTTCCGATCGAACAGGTTTCCACGCTTAAGCGGATGGAAGAACTCGATTTCGAAACTCTCGTGCCGGGTCACGGCGAGGTGCTCAAGGGCAAGACCTTTGTACAGCAAGAGATCGCTCTGATTGAAGCTGTGGTCGCCGCCATGAACGAGGAAATTGGGCGCAGCAATTCCGAGCCGCAGAAGATTCGAACACATCAAGAAAGCGGTCGAGCAGAAAGTGGATGAGAAGGCGTGGAGTCAAAAGTTCGCCGGGAATGATGAATCTGAGAGGGAGTTCTTTGAAGCATTCTCCTGGCCTGGTTTGTTGGAAGCGGTCCTGGCTGAGATGTGGCCGCGATAGCGGACCTTGGCTATATCAATCAAGTGCGTTCTTCAGGAGCGGTTACTTGATCGGGGCAAGAGGATTAAACCTGCGACCTCAGATTGTGAAATCTTCTCCCGAAGAACCAAGTTTTAAGAAGGATTTGCAGTCTGCCGGTGTAGTTCTTCGTGGCAGACGGCGCACAGGGTGATCAGGTTAGAGTCGTCGTCATCGCCCTGCTGACTGCGCAACTGCTTGTGATGAACCTGCAGGTTCTGCCTTGAACCACACACCTGGCACCTCCAGCCATCGCGGCGCAGAATCTATCTCCGGATCTGGTCATATGGTTCGGGTCAAGGCGCAAACCCGGTCGCTTGGGTCGAATACGGTTCACGAGTGCCTTTTCGATCACTTCGTGCAGAAAAGCCTGCCGTTGGTCGCCCGGCAGGAATTTGAAGAACCGGACGTTCGGCAAGAACCCGAACCAAACCTTACTTCCTTGCTCAATGAGGCAATCAGGAAGCTGTCCTCACGCTGACCACCGGATTGGTCGGTTTTTATTAGAAATGGGAGTGCCCGCAGCCTTCCAGGTGTCGTTAGCCAAGCGCCATCCGCCTCGCGGTGGGATTTCGCGAAACAAATTCCAACGTTGTGGCTACAAGTCCAGATTCTTCGTTGACAAGATCTAGTTGCGAGAATAGTGTTTTTTTGCCCGTTTTTTAGTTGTCCCCCAAAAACCGGAGCAAGTCGTAGAATGCAATTCCGCCACCAGCGCTGGTTTCCTGGTTTTACTACCCCGCGTTTGCTGATTCACCATTTCAAGTCTTCAAGGAGATTCCATGAAGTGCAACCGTGTTTTGTTAATTGCGCTTAGCGTGCTTCTTGTCTCAGTAAGTGCTATGGCTCAGGACGTGATCTCAACGAAACCGCAAGGTGGC
Source organism: Terriglobia bacterium (assembly GCA_963706335.1). GTDB lineage: Bacteria > Acidobacteriota > Terriglobia > Terriglobales > Acidobacteriaceae > JAIQFF01. Next base: position 332,652 of record CAVPME010000010.1, on the reverse strand, counting down.
CCGCCGCCTTTGGGCATTCACTGGGCCAAAGGCGCCAAAGCTGCTCCTACACATGGAAGATCCCCGCTCATGCTTTGGCATAACGGTCCAATATTGACCAGTTCAGCCGTCCAGGTAATCTATTGGGGCACAAGTTGGGGCAACAGCAGTTTTGTCGGCGACAAGATCACTGGTCTTGCTTCCTGGTACACCGGATTCAGTGGCTCGAATTATGCAAAAACGTCCGATGAGTACACTGGAACTAACGGACAGGTGGGTCCGACCAATACTTTTGGCAGTGACGTAATCGATCTATCGCCTGCCGGCAGCGGCGCCAAAACGTCAACCATTTTGGCGGAAGTTTGCCGCAAAATCTCCGCCCCGGTGGCCAACGGATATTACCCGGTTTACGTGGATTTGCCGCGTGGACATGCCGGCTACTGTGCTTATCACAGTTGGGGGAGTTGTGGCTCGACTCCCGTGCAGTTCGCGTTTTTCTGGAACTTAGACGGTGATCCCGGTTGTGATCCGCAAGATACTTCCGGCCTGCATTCACAGGGATTAGCGGCATTGTCCAACGTCAGCGGTCACGAACTTTCGGAAGCCCGCACTGACCCCACGGGGGCCGGCTGGTTCGACTCTAGCGGAGCGGAGAATGGCGACAAGTGCGCTTGGACGTTCAATATTCCGCTGGTCACCTTCACCGACCGCAGCAAGTGGAAAATTCAAGGCGAGTGGTCGAACGCCGCGTACAACGCCGGCACGGGCTATCCGAACAGCTCCGGACAGAAAGGATGTTTGGACGGTCACTGAGTTCGGTCGTGAGGCGCAAGATGAAAAGAGAGGGGCTGCATTCCGCTCAAGACTGCAGCCTCTTTTTCCTTTTGCGGCAGGTGCATTCTACTCTAGCGAGTGGAATGACTAACTCAGCCCACCTCGTGACTCTCTGGAAAGCCACCAAGCAGGAGCAGCAACTCTATGAAGAAAATTCGTAAACGTCGGAAACCAGTGTCGGCAGATGCCATCGCCCGCCTTGCGGACGAGGGAAGGGATGTGTCAGGGTTTTTCACCAATAACGGGCGCATGATGGGCCCGATACAGAGGGTGAATGTTGACCTAGCGTCGGGCATGCTGGAAGAATTGGACACAGCCGCCAAAGAGTTGAACGTCAGTCGACAAGCGGTAATCAAGACGCTGATACGCCAAGCGCTGGATCAGCAATATCTGGCACGCGGAAGGCGTACCTCTTGAGCGGAGGTAGAATCCGTGCCCGTTGGGCTCGCGTACGGTGACGGTCAGCCGCTTGCGGCCCCGAGAGGCATCTCCAAACCGTGCCAGCCATACTGGGCTCGATCCACCCGGCCTAGGATTGGCCGCACCGGCGATCAGAAACGTCCCGAGTCAAAAGTGGAAAATCAGATCGCTCGCCACTATAAGCTGATTGTGCCGTCGACCGTTGTCGTAAGCTTTCTGACCCCGGGGCCGCTCGAAACGCAATTCCGGACGCAACTGGACCGTTGTGCCGATCCAGTGACACCAGGTGATCGTGTTCTCTGAATATCTGGTCGCGTAGCCGGTACGCTGGCCTTTCTTGTTGTCGAGAAAGTCAGTGCGAAACGATCGCCGTGAAATCCTTTGAAGGGTGCCATTCCCGCTGGCCTGTTTTCGTAATCCCATTCCTTGCGCTAATCCAGTAAAGGCGAACTGCCAGTTTTCGCGCCGTTGCCACCTTGGCGATTTTCCGTCCGCGCCGCATCGTCAGGTGGACATACTTACTGCGCCATTCCAGAAGGCGGCGCACTGTCACTTGCGCCGCTTCCACCAGCAGGAAACGTTGTAGCACCAAGGATAAGCGATCACTGCCCGGCGGAGGGTGCTACGACGTGGCCGCGGACGGGTAGGGTCAGGGGCAACACACCTGCAATAACCAGGGCGACCACGAGTATCGCGAAGCTGGACCTGAACGAGTGGGTCTGTGCGGCCTGATAGCCGACCAAGGCCGGGCCGAGAAAGCCCCCAAGGCCCGCCGCGACACAGTTGATCGTGCCGGTAGCCAGCGCCGCGGCGGAATCACAAAGGAATGCTGACGGCATGGCCCAGAAGCTCGGCAAGAAGGCGAGCAAGCCGGCGGCGGCGATTGAGAACAGGAAGAGAGAAGGCACGGTTCCCCAATCCGCCTTGCTTAGCACCAGCAACGCCGCCGCCGTCACCCATAGCGGAATCGCCGTGTGCCAGCGCCGTTCGGCGGTGCGGTCGGAATGCCAACCGTTGACCTGCATGGCGACAAAACCAAGCAGGTTAGGCAGGGCTACCAGTAGAGTTACTTTGACATCACTCAGCCCCGACAAGCGCTTGATCATGGTGGGCAGCCAGAAGGCCAAAGCGTATGCCGAGCCATTTTGCACGAAGTGGAGCACCGTCAGAATGAGAACGTCGCGGTGCCGGATTGCCTGCCACACAGTAAAGGCGCCGACGGATTTTTTGGCCCGCTTCTCACTCTCCAGTTGATGGATAATCCACTCCCGCTCATCAGTGGGCAACCACTTCGCCTGATGCGGCCAATCGGTCAGATAAAACCAAGTCATAAAGCCGAAGAACAGCGCGGGCAGACCTTCCAGAATGAACAACCACTGCCAGCCTCGCAGGCCGCCCCAGTGAACGCCCAGTAGCAATCCCGATATGGGGGAACCGACTGCGAAGGCTAAGGGAATGGCAGCCATGAAACCAGCAATTGCCTTGGCGCGATCTTCATAAACAAACCAGTGGGTGAGATACACAATGATTCCGGGGAAGAATCCGGCTTCCGCCAATCCCAGCAAAAACCGCACCGTGTAGAACTGATGCGGAGTACGGATAAAGGCCATCCCGATCGTGACCAGCCCCCAGGAGATCATGATGCGTGCGATCCAGCGTCGCGCGCTCCAACGCTCTATGATGAGGGTGCCGGGAATTTCCAAAATGACGTAGCCGAGGGCGAAGATGCCTGCCCCGAACCCGATTACGCGATCATCGAAGCCGAGATCGTGCGGCATTTGCAGGACCGCGGTGGCAAGATTGTTGCGATCAAGGTAAGCAATTATGTAAAGCAGGAGTACATAAGGCACAAGACGCAAGGCAATCCGACGGCGGGCGCGGCGGGCAACGTCATCGGCGACAATGACTGGGGCAGACAATTCGTTTCCGCGAAGATCGCATTAGTTGGGCAGGGTCGCTCGGTCCAAAAGCCACGCGATGATATACCAACTCAGGCGAGCGGCCAAGGTGAGGCTGTGTACTGTGAGGCTGTGTACAAGGCCTATTTCGCTGCCATTTTCGCTGGCGGTGCGCTAGTCGCTTCAAAACATGGATTTAGGGGTCGGCAAGGCGCCTCGGCGGGATACTCCTTCCCTTCCAACGGTTGATTCTCGCGCGACCAATTCGTTGATGTCAGTTCCAAACCGGGCCGCCTTTTGCGTCGCGAAGGATGAAGGTGCTGTTTGCCTTAACGAGTTCCCGCGCGAGGACAAGGTAGGTTTCGCCCTGTTTTACTTTCGAGCCGGTGAGAGTGATCTCGTCTCCCTTGGTGAAGTCCATACCCATTTCATCCATGAAGGATTTGGGACAGAGATACACGTCTATGGTATCCAGCCCATTTTTCAGAAGTAGGTGAACGATCTCTTTAGCGCTGCCTTTCGGCGGTAGTTTTACTTCTTCTATAGTCCCTTTTATCTTCGCCTCCGTTTGGAGATCGTACTTGGGAAGACTTGCCTTTGGGATCTTTTGAGCAAGTACCTGCGAAAGGCACAGGGATGCGAGAAACACCGCCAAGCAGAGTCTCCGGCAAGAATCAGATGGGGTGGTCCTGATGGCATCTCGCATGGCTCCCCTTTTCCACGGAAACACAGGAACTATGCCGTGAGAAACTAGTCCCTATGCCCGTATCACCTAAGTAGGAATGAAGCCACTTTGAATGAGCAAGCTTATCGTACTCCAGTTTCAGCGTGAGAGATCAGGCAGAACACGAAGAACCGAGTAGCTCTTAAGGTTCGCCCCGGATCGCTTGAAATACGCTGCCCAGAAGTCGCGGCCCGTCGGCCAATACGCTATGTCAGTACGCTGCGGCTGGAGGAGATCGATGACGAGCTTCCTGATCTTTGCGAAGACGATCCAAACCGTCCCCTGGAGATCGAACCCAGTGCAACCAGGTTGCACAATCGAAGGGGCTGCGGTCTTACTCTCAAACGTCCCATAGGCAATCGCCGGACTCGAATTCATTTTTCCTCGATGACGACGATGCTGCCCTCGCACAAAAGTCTCCTCCATCACCGGCATAACCTTCAGCTCAAACCCGTGAGCCAGGTCGGCCAAAAGGAAATTAAATCGGAACCAACGCGGACTGATGAACGAGAAAAGGATCGTGAAGAAAGCACCAGTAACAAGAAATGATCTGGCGCAGCTGCTACGAACCCGAGCGGGACCGAGGTTCACGGCAGCTAGGGTGTATGCATTTACAACGGGCTCGCGTTTTTTAACGAAGATGGAGCGTGCTCGTGTGCAGTGAGCGAGGAACGGCGACAGCTTGCATTCACGGGGAGCAATGCGGGGCGTGGATTGGATCTAGCCTGGAGAAGGGAAGTGGTTAGGACCAGTGTCCGGGCGCTGCTCTCCCTGGCTGTTACCGGTAGGGAACAGGGGTAAACGGAAATCGGAATCAGCCAGAACTCTCTCTCCACGATGGAACACGGCAAAGTTGAAATTGGGGCGGAGATGCTGCCCCGCATCGGTCGGAAGTTTGGGAAGAGTATTGAATGAATGCTGACAGGCTAAGGCGCGCCAAACAGGTAGATGAGAAGGACGATGTCTTGAACGGAGAGAAAAGGAACCGGGAGCGGCTGTCCCTTTTGCTAATCAGGCAGGAGTTTGGCAAGTCTGTAGATTGGCTGCTCACGGGAAAGGCACAAATTGAGCGAACGAAAAAGGTGACCAAGCATTAGGCGAGATCTGGATGAACATTTTCGTCCTACCAGGCGTTCGGGCAGATTGAGGAAATTGCTGACGAGGAACAACGGGGCATTTCCCAGATATGTGAACTGTTTCTGAAAGGGGCAGTGGAGGGCTACAGGAAGGCAATCACTTAATTCGCGAAAGCGTTAATTCCCAAACGAGACCAGCGGAAGCAGGAACACCGATCTCCGAATAACCAAGTTAAACAATTTTTCAAGAAATTGATTTCAAATCCCGCAGCGGCGCCAATTATCTATCGGACGGCCGCATCGCGGTGGTGCTGCCGGGTGGGTTTCATTTGGGGTGAGTCTGCTCCCGACTTGCTGTCGCTCCGGCTACAGGAAAATCTTGATGGACTTCGACCCTTGAAGTCGTCTAAGCTCACCGAGCTTAATATGCAGGACGGCGAGTTTTTCATCGGCTCCACTTCTATCCTCCCCAATTAAGGGAACGCCGTCCTGTTTGTTTGCGTTGTGATCTCTTATGCCCACTGCATCCTACTGGGCCGTTCGTTGCCAAACCTGTGGTGCCATGATCGCTTTGGCCCTTATGGAATTCGACGAAAAGAGGGAGCCGATCCAGCCCACGCTGCTGGAAGCGTTAGATGTTCGTTGCCGCCTTTGCCGAAATATGAAGATGTATTCGCCGCATGAGGTGCGGGCATGGGAAGGACCGCTGCCCACGGCAGCGAACTTCCGCCCTCATCCCGCCTTTGGGTGATCAACGATTTGCGGATTGTCTCCGCCGATAACAATAACGACAGGACCGATTAGTGGTCGTGGTCATGGCACACTGCTCAATGAACATTCTGACAGTGCTGATAACCGCGAAGTCTGCGCCTGATTCGTTCAGCCAGTCTGCAATCTGATTCTGCGCATTGTGTCCACTGCCTCGGTCGCGGGCCGTCACGAAATGAGAACCCTCCGGGTTATATACCCGTTGCTCTCCCAGTAGGTCCTCTTGCTGGCGAGGAAGGGGTCATCCGGTGCTGGCTGGATGTTGCCGTCGACATCGAACGCCCGCGACGTGATCTCGTGCTCGCCAGGGGATGGTGTCCCCCAGTCGAACCTCCAGAACCTCCAGGCGTAGCGACGCGACCTTTCCCCGTGGAGCCTCGCCGCCCTCCAGGGCCCACCGTCAATTTGGACCTCCACCGCCGCGATCGGCGCACCCCACGCGGCGCCCCTGATGGTGTGCCGAGAGTCGCGACGCGTGACTTTGGCTGGCGCCGACTTGAGGCGGTCGTGGCTCACGGTGGTAAAGGTCCAGACGGTCTCGCCGTCGCGCTGCTGCTCGCGGATGCTGACATAGTCTCGCGCCATGAACCGATTCGCGTAACGATGGTCAACCACCTCTATGCGCGTCAGCCACTTGACGTTGGCCACGCCGTACCAGCCCGGAGCGATCAGGCGCACGGGGAAGCCGTTCGCAGGGGGCAGTGGCCCACCGTTCATTTCGTAGCACAGTAGGTTGTGGCGGTTGAGCGCTTCCCTGAAGACATGCTGCGGGCGAACTGTTCGGTGATAGTCAAATCAAGTCCGCCTTCGGTATCGGGCTGGACTGTTCCCGTCTTGCCCCCACTGACGATCCCCGAGTTGTCGCGGATTGTCACTGTGCCGCGATCAGCCCCCCAGAAGACCACTTCGGTGCCCTGGTCCAGGACACCCGCTTCCTCCAACAGCGGGGCCAGTCGCGTGCCCGCCCAGTGGGCATTGCCGATGCCGCCGATGAAGAAGTCCAGGCCGGTCCCGGTGTTGCCCGAGCACTCCAGTGTGAAGTCCACCTCGCGACGCGGGCGGGCCTTGAGGTCGGCCAGTGTCAGGGACTGGGGACGGGCGACCAGGCCCGCGATGTCTACTCGCCAAGTTGCCTCGTTAAGCCCGTCTGGTTGGCCGTAGTGGTTGACAAAGAAGAAGTCTTCGGTTGGTGTCAGCCAGGAGTCGACCTCCTCCCACTTCAGGAGGTTACCGACGTTATCCGGGAAGGGGCTCTCGGGCGGCTGGTCGAGCCATGGGATGACCTCCTCGCCGGACTGCCCCAAGCGTTGTGCCGCGTCAGGCTGGTCGTCAAGCCCGTCCTCCTCGCCGGAGCGACCGGGGAAGGCGTGTGCCGGACCTGCCACCCGCAGCACCGTCAGTCCCGCCAAGGCACTACCACCCTTCAATAAGGTGCGCCGAGAGATTTCTCGATGCTCCGCCCCGTGCTCATTTTCCGCCGCAGGGTCTCGTCTGTCAGGTAACGACTCCGCAGCGTCTTCATTTTGTTTGTCCTCTCTCTTCCAAACATGACTATCCTCCTTAAGTTCTCGAAGCCCCAACGAAGCCATCTCTGAAATTTAGATTGCGTCAGTGCGGCCCAATACGGCCTTAGAGCCGCCGCCCTAACGGGCCGCAAGGCAATTCAAACCACAAAGAGTGTCGTCGAAAGCAGGGTTAGCAGAGGAAAGTACAGAAGAGTTCCTGAAACGTGCGAGAGTCAGTCAACCGGCCTACGTAAACCGGCGAAATTCTGCGGACACTGGTCCTCCGAGGCTGCGCAAATATTCTTGGCGCAAGCGCTGTGTCCGACTGTCGATGTTCCCAAGAAGAAGCAGCTTGTCGACGACTACGATCTCATTTGTTGGAATGTTGGCTTCGTCGAACAGTGTTTCTGAAATATCTGCCTTCGGCACCATCACCAGTGCGACGGTGAAGAGGACGCAAGCGGCCGCAAGTCGAGTTGGCCTCGCACGGCGGAGGAACATACACGTCATACCTGTGGTAGCTGAAGAGAGCCTACGAAAGGAAACCGAGACTGACGGCGAGGCTGCTCTCATCGTGTCGCTCCTCTTGTTAAGATGAGCGTGGTTAGGTTGTATTCATCGCCTTCGGGTTCGATACCAGGGAGAAACCGTTCGCCTCAGGGGGTGCTGCGCTTCCGAGCGGGAGGAAACTGCTCTTCGGAGAGGCGATTCAGCGGGACTCTAATACTGAGGCGATGCAGAAGTCAAGTATGAAGTACCAGAATGTCAAAGCTTTTTAGAAATGTCCCCATCGTTAACTCGTTTAGAAATGTCCCCTCGGGAGGTTCATGTTGTCGTTGGAATGCGCACGGAAGCGAAGCCCCGTAGTTAGCCACCTCTGCACACATTGACTTGCACTTCCGCACACCATAGCATCCTTGCGCATGATCGGGCAGATAATCTCGCACTACCGCATTGTGGAGAAGCTTGGTGGCGGCGGGATGGGGGTGGTCTACAAGGCCGAGGATACCGAGCTTGGTCGCTTCGTGGCTTTGAAATTCCTGCCTGATGAACTGGCGAAAGACTCACAGGCGCTCGCTCGTGGACTTTGACGGAAAACTCACGCGCGAATTGGTACATCGAACGGGGGCACCTCAGGAGGACGCGAGGTTATCGTAGGTCTGATGTTCAGGCCTAACGACCTGCCGCCTAGCGCAAAGGCAATTTAGGTTAGGGCTCATCAGACCCCACCGGCTGAGTAACAGAATCATCCTGTAAGCTAGCAGAGTCCACGTCGTGCGAAGTTATCTCCCGCTTTACGCTCTTTACGTGGTAAGGCCCCCAGAAGTCGCGAGAACACGTACAACTGCCGCCAAGTTAGCGCCCCTCCTCTGATCTCATCCTCTTGTTTTGTTGTTACGAATCCGGTAAACGAGGTAGGCCACTATCGCGATGTTGATCAGTAGCACTGCAATCCTCACCGGACTTGGATGGCGATAGATCTCGTAAATTTCAATCGGGACCAGCGAACTAGTGATAATTGTCGTTAACCACTCGGCCCAGCGTTTCTCAAGCCATAGGCCTATTCCCTCCGTCAGGAAAAGTGTTGCGTAGAATAGGCTGCCTAACCCGAGTTCCTTGATCTTGCCGGGGGTGAAATTCGAAGCCCTCTGCAGCGCGGTATCGATGTAGTGATTGTTTGGATCGAGCCTGAGCAATTCCACCCAGTGCTCAACTGCACCAGCCACGTCTTTATGAAGCAGCTTCAGTGCGCCGACTCCGACCGCAATCAACAGAACAGCTTTTAGTAGCTTGAATATGGCAATCAGCCGAAGAAGTCGCTTGTGTGAAGAATTCCCGCGGAAACTGTCATGAGACCAGGGCATCAACGAGGGCGGACTCGAAGGTCGAGATGTGTTTCCGCCGCAACTTCGGTGTTCTGGAAATTCCAAAATCTCCAAAGTTAGCGTCTGATTACCGAAAACCCGAACATCAGCTACTGCTTTCGAATTCTGAATGCTGCGTTCTTTTCGATCGAGTTTTTTGATGAGTGCTATGCCACAGGAGTTGTTTTTTGCTTGGTGCTCCGTGCGCCAGTTCCCCTCACTGCCCCGCAAAACCCCGCTTCCCTCGTTTTTTTCGTACCCAATCGGTTCTGTGCCTGTGGGCGCGCCGAGGAGCAGCAAGTACTCGGATAAGCGATAACCAACCAGTTCGCTACCTTTATAACGCTTAACCCCACGAGTCCTTGGAGTTTAGCCAGACCGGCCACACTGGTGAAAAGCTTAAAGACAAAAAATGTCGACCGCAAGAGTGAATCTCAAAATTCGGAGTAGCCGTTCAGGTCCATCCCTTCTGAAAATCATGAGTTTTTTCGGCATTTCTTTGCTTTAAGGGAGGGAGGGCCCAATTCATCCAAAATACCAACGTGGAAAGTTTGGCGGCCGCCGGCCAGCGAAGCCAAGTTGGCGAAAAGAGCGGGCTCGGCCGCCGCCTCTTCAGTACCACGATGGAACATGGCAAAGTTGGAAATTGAGGCGGAGATTCTGCTCCGCATCGGTCGGGGGGAAGAGGGGTGCAACCGTCTTTGGATTGGATCTTTCCCCGGCCATGTTGGAGCAGGCGCGTTTACTGAACCCTGTCATCCCTTTCCGGGAAGGAAATCTGCTGCGCTTGGATCTCCCCGACCAATCGTTTGCAGGAATCACGGCTTTCTATGCGATCGCTAACATTTTAATTATCGAGTATCAGACTATATATATAAAGGATGCGGATCTGGTGATTGAAAGGATCGTGGAGCGATAGCCGTATGCTCCGAAGGTAGAGTACCAGAGCCGGAGAGCGTATATTTTTGCACGAAGACCAGGTTCTCTATAATCTGCAAGTTGCCCTCTGCGCGTTATGGTCGAGCGTTGTTCATGATCTTGCTGAAGACGACCTAGTCGCAACCTACATAGGCAAAGTTTGGATTCGCGTAGCAATTCTATGCGGCGCGGATCGTTGCAATAACCGCGCAGACTTCCACGTGTTATTAGATCAGGCATCAACAATCAGCTAGTAGCAGGGTTTCCCATTTAGCCACGCCACACGAATAGCCCATACAACTGAAAGACCTTCTGAGGACGTAGCTAATCAGACTCTGCGGTCGTTGCCAACTGTAATAAATGAGCCGCAGCCGGAATCCTCGCACCCGCAGCGATCAGTATCCGTGCCACCTGGGCATAGTCGCCAGCGACTTCGTCACAGTTGCGGATGCCATACCGTCCGGGTGGAAATTACATAAGTTGCGAGGAACACCGTCGCTATGCTTGCGCATCCAAAGAGATTGGTTTCCTCGCTGCCGTGTTGAATCGCCAAACTCAACGAAGCCAATACTTGAAAGGGGCCAAATACGGAGCGGCCGCGGCGGACAATGAACGGCGGCTTCAAAGATTGCTTGAAATTGCGTACGAGCTAAAAAGCCTAACTGACTGGAGAAAGCCTTGAAACTCTCACGCGTGGAGATCAAGGCGCGGAAACGCAAAGTTCACGCGCTAATTCGAGTTTCAGTTGGATCAGCCTCGCACTCACAACCCGCCTGGACGCTGCCCTGGGGACTCTCCTTGGTTCTGGCTTTGCACCGGGGCGCGAGTCCTCAATGGTGGATTGCCCGCAAAGTTAGTTGACCGAGTAAGAGGGCGAGAGTAGATTCTCGCCTAGACCGAATTTACCTTTCACGGCCCCATTGTTTTACTCGGCCTCGGCCCTCTCAGAACAGCTCAGACGATAGACTCAACCATGAACGCCACTAAATGTCACTTAAAGGAGTAAATCCATGAAAAATAACGGGCCAATCATGATGTGCCTTGTTGCCTCGCTAGCGATTTTGGTAGCGCCGGCAATGGCAGCCGTACAGGTCAACGATACAACGGATATCGATCTCACCATTTTCGTTTCGTGCGCTGACGGCGGTGTCGGAGAGACTGTGGACCTTAGCGGTCCTCTGCACACTCTGATCTCGTTCACCATTAATGGAAACAACGTCAGTGGTAAAATGCATTTCCAACCACAGGGTATTAGCGGTACAGGTGAGACCACCGGTGATAAGTATCAGGCGACTGGTGTTACGCAGGAGACCTTTAAAAATTCTCTTCAGAACGGTCAGGCGAACGATACGTTCATAAACAACTTCAGAATGATTGGCCAAGGTCCAGGGAATAATTTTCTCGTGCATGAGACCTTGCATTTTACGATCAATGCGAATGGCACAACGACCGTGTCCCACGATAATTTCAGCATGGATTGTAAGTAAGCAGAGAGTTCAACCGATCACAGCTCCGCTTTCCTAAGGTATGCAGGAAAGCACGCGTTAAAACTGATTGGGACGAATTGGTTAGCGTCGTGTCGGCGTCTCAAGCGTCGGCACGGCGCGCTGATAAATCTACAAAAATATCCATTTAATCGAACTCGACGCCCAGAGAGAATCAGGCAAAACTATTTAATTCCATGGAGTTGCCCTAGCCAACTCGCCCGACTGTCATTCTCCCGGTCAAGGGCCATGGGGACGGTAGATTCCGTTACAGATGGACATGCAAGACCTTGACCAGTTCGCATCCCCGGCTCTGTGATTAAACTTGCGCCTCGTGATGCGCTCAGACTCGTACCAAACTAGTTTGGTGCGGATTCTGCAGGGTTACCCGACTGTGCGCGATTTCTGCCAGGATTTCGTCGCGGCGACCATAGCGAATTGCGCCGGGAATGCTTCGTTGGTCCGCAGCTGGGGAAGCATCACGGTTCGGGTCCGCTATTTAAGAGCTCAACAAACCAGACGTCTCGAAGATGCGGTCGAGTAACCAAAAGCGATAAACTCGTTGCAGGAGAAATCCATGACAGACGACCCGAAAAACCAACCGACGAACGACACGCATCCTGGAGACATCACACGGCGCGACTTTGCAACCCTCCTGGTGGGTGCGGGCCTCGCTGCTACGGTACAGTCGGCAGCGGCCGCAGGCCTTGAAGTCGTCGAAACCGACGTCGAGATCAAGACTCCGGACGGAACCTGCGACGCCGCATTCATTCATCCGAAAACCGGTTCCCATCCGGGAGTGCTGATCTGGCCCGACGCATTCGGCTTGCGGCCCTCGATGCGCGACATTGCCAGACGTATTGCCGCTGAAGGTGACGGATATTCCGTCCTTGTGCCCAATCCCTTTTATCGCGTGTCCAAAGCTCCTTTCACGGATGCCTCCAACTTCAACTTTCAGAATGCCGACGACATGGCGAAGCTGCGGCCGCTGATGGCGTCGGTGAACGCGCCCGGCAATGCCGAGAAGGATGCCGTCGCCTACGTTGCCTTCCTCGACGCGCAAAAAGAAGTGAACAAGGCAAAGAAGATCGGAACCCAGGGTTACTGCATGGGCGGACCGCTGGTTGTGAGGACCGCCGCGCACTTGCCCGATCGCATTGGAGCGGGCGCATCGTTCCACGGCGGTGGCCTGGTGACCGACAAACCCGACAGCCCGCATCTGCTCGCGCCGAAGATCAAGGCCCGTATGTATTTCGGGATCGCGTCGAACGACGACGCGAAGCAGCCGGATGCCAAGGACAAGCTGAAGGAAGCCTTCGCGGCCGCCAAGGTTCCCGCCGAAATCGAAGTGTATCCAGCCCAGCATGGCTGGTGCGTGCCGGATATGCCCGTCCGGGACGGCGTGCCGATCTACAACAAGCCCGACGCCGAGCGCGCCTGGGGCAAACTCGTCGCCCTATATAAAGCGGCTCTGGCCTAGTCGATACCCGATCGAGCTACGGGCGATCACGGAATCGGGATTGGATCTTGCCTTGAGAAGGGAAGTAGTTAAGACCAGCGTCCGGGCGCTGCTCTCCGTGGCACCAACGGCGCCTGCGTTGTGTTCACCGTAGTGCCGTGATTGTTGGTTATACCCAGGGATGGTTATTCATTGTCGGAACAATCCCATGGAATATTACTCAGTGGGAGGACGGAGCTGGTTCGGGCCAGCCCAACACCCTCGATCCCGTTTCATGCGGCACTTTCCTTATTATGGGGATAGCTGTTCAGCTGACAAAGCAGATCTGTGCGCCATCCCGGTGCTATCGTAGCAAACGACAAATCTAAGCCCAGGTTTCAGCGCATGCAACGTCACCTCCTAAATTGCAGTGTGATGTCGTTTCTACTGCTGTTTGCCGCATTCGCGCAAGTCCCTCAGAGCACGGCGCAAGCAGACGACAACTTGAAGCTTTTGGAAAAGTCGTTCGCCAATCCGCCAGATGCCTGTCGAATCATGATGCGGTGGTGGTGGTTCGGCCCGTCAGTCACCAAGCCCGAATTGCTGCGGGAACTGGAGCAAATGAAGGCAGCAGGGATTGGAGGAGTCGAGATTGCCACGCTCTATCCTCTTGCACTTGATGACCCGAAGACCGGCTTTCACAACGAGCCATTTCTCTCCGACGAACACCTCGATGCGATTCGCTTTGCCGCCGCAACTGCCAGGAAACTCGGCTTACGCATTGACATCACACTGGGGAGTGGCTGGCCATTCGGTGGCCCGCATATACCGGTGACACAGGCGGCGGGAGAGCTGCGAGTGGAAACTGTGGCAGTTCCAGCAAGAACAGATTCGGTTATCGTGCCCGACATCAGCGTTGGTGAGCGTTTGATTGCTGCGTTCCTGGCGCCAGTTGTGGGCGGTAAGCCTTCGCTGCATGATGTGAAACGAGTGTCACGGATTGAAAATGGTCGTCTGCAAATGTCCTCGGGAGATGCGGGCAGCGCGATTTTCTTTATTTCGAGTCGCACCGGCATGACGGTAAAACGTCCGGCAGTCGGCGCGGAAGGTTTTGTGCTCGACCACTACGATCAAAACGCTATTGAGACTCATCTCCATACCATCGGGGACCAGTTATTAAAGGCTTTTGGCGACCAACCTCCGTATGCGATTTTCAGCGATAGCCTTGAAGACTACGGATCGAATTGGACAGGTGATCTCATCGAGCAGTTTCGCGCTCGACGCGGATACGATCTGATTCCTTACCTGCCTGCGCTCATCGGCGATATCGGTCCGTCCACTGCTTCGGTTCGGCATGACTGGGGACGTACGCTGACCGAATTGGCGAATGAACGCTTTCTCGCGCCCTTGCACACCTGGGCGCAGCAGCATCACACGTTATTGCGGTCACAGACCTACGGCTTTCCGCCAGTTACGCTTTCCAGCAACCGCTTTGAAGATCTTCCGGAAGGGGAGGGCAAAGCATCGCTTTTGATGTGGAGAGAATTCTCCGACACACGGTGGGCGGCGTCTGCCGGGCATCTGTTCGGCAAGCCCGTGATTTCATCGGAAACCTGGACGTGGCTGCACTCCCCCGCGTTCCGCGCGACACCTCTGGACATGAAGGCGGAAGCCGATGTGCATTTCCTGCAGGGTATCAACCAGTTAGTGGGACATGGCTGGCCATATTCTCCGGAAGAAGCGGGTGAACCGGGATGGAGGATGTACGCCGCCGCAGCTCTTGAATACGCACAATCCATGGTCGTTTGTCATGCCGGATCTGACACGATATCTCCAACGCGTCAGCTTTGCTCTACGGCAGGGCCAACCCGCAAACGATGTGGCTGTACTTCTGCCCAATGACGATGTTTGGTCCACTTTTTCGGTGAGAAGCGATTCGACAAAACCAGTGATTACCCAGGCAGGCTTTAATACGGTTGGTTCGAATTTCAGTATGGATGAATCTTTGAATGGCTCGTTGGTCAGCAAAGTCATTCCGCAGATTCTGGACTCAGGATTCAATCTGGACTTTATCGACGCGGACGCGATTGATTCGCTGGGCATTCAGTATCCGGTGTTGATTCTGCCCGGAATTGAACGGTTGCCGCTCTCTACATACAGGAAGATAGAGAACTATGCCCGAAGTGGTGGAATTGTCATCGCCGCGCGCAGCCTGCCGTCCACCGCACCAGGTCTTGTCGAAGCGGAAGCCGATAGCCGGGGAATTCAGGAAGTCTCGCAACGTCTCTTTCGCGCGAGTGGAGCAACCGGGCACTTTGTCGCTGATGAAACCCAACTCGGCGCAAGGTTGGAAGCTCTCCTCACTCCCGATGTTGTTTTCTCTCCTAGAGCTCCACGCGTCGGCTTTATCCATCGGAAGCTGGCAACTGGCGATCTGTATTTCATAGCGAATACCAGCAACCAGTCGCATCACGTTCAAGCCACATTTCGCAATCAGGCGAAACATGCTCAGTTTTTGAATCCATTTACGGGCGAGGTGTTTGGAGTTGAAAATCCCAACGCTGTAGACATCAATCTGCAGCCCTACGAGTCGCGAATCCTACTGTTCACAGATTCTGAAATTGAGAATAATTCGCCAGCAGCAGCAGGCATCGTGGCAAAAACAATCGATCTCTCAACAAATTGGAAGTTAACATTCAATGGCGCCAATCAGACCATTTCAATGGCTAAGGTCCATTCCTGGAGCGATGAGCCAAAATTAAAATATTATTCTGGTGAGGTCACTTACAACAAGAGATTCGAAGTTTCAGACCACGACCTGCTTCCAGGATTTAGTGGCACGCTCGACTTCGGATCGGGCACGCCGATCGATGAGCCGACTCCACTGCCACAACATAGTATGAAGGCGTATTTTGCAGGGCCTGTCCGTGAAGCTGCGGCGATTTTTGTTAACGGCGAGTGGGCGGGTTTCGTTTGGCATCCCCCGTACACCGTCAACGTGACTAGATTTCTGAAGGCCGGCGAGAACAGTCTGCGAATTGTCGTGGGGAATACCGCCATCAATTCACTGGCTGGGCGTGGGCTTCCTGACTACCGTTTGCTTGATCAAAGATATGGGCAACGATTCGTGCCTCAAGATATGACGAACCTGCAGCCCTTACCGTCCGGAATTCTGGGAGACGTACGCCTAAATTTGGAACGACGACCTTAGCGGCTCTAACAAAACCACCGTCCCGGAGCGTCGAGACCTCCACCACGTCTATCCTTCTATCCAGCAGGATGCTACGGACAGCTCAGTAGGTCAGTCATTATCTCTAGGACTTGGGTAAATGCGAATCGGGACAACGATGCTCTCAGAAGGTGCGAACGCATTCACGGGGGAGTGAGCGGCTGCGCTGCACCTTCGGTACCATTCGGCGAGCAGGACTCAGGGAACCCCGAATTGGCGAGGCTTCGCGCCCCCTAGCTTCTGATGGGTTGTCCTCGTTGACTTCGCCTCTGCAACATCCCTAACATTGCACCCTGAGCGCACGTGCCACCCATGATCGGCCAAACCATCTCGCACTACCGCATCGTCGAGAAGCTCGGCGGGGGCGGGATGGGCGTGGTTTACAAGGCCGAGGATGTGAAGCTGAACCGCTTTGTTGCCCTCAAATTCCTGCCCAACGACGTAGCCAAAGATCCGCAGGCACTCAGCCGCTTTCAGCGCGAAGCCAAGGCTGCCTCCGCTCTGAATCATCCGAACATCTGCACGATCCATGAAATCGGGCAGCAAGATGGCCAGCCATTCATCGTGATGGAATTTTTGGACGGAGTGACGCTGAAGCACCGTATCGCCGGGCGTCCTCTCGAAACAGAAATCCTTCTTCCGCTCGCCATCGATATTTCAGACGCCCTCGACGCCGCTCACACTGCTGGTATTGTCCACCGCGACATTAAGCCCGCCAACATTTTCGTGACGAAGCGCGGAAACGCCAAGATTTTGGATTTTGGGCTAGCGAAAATTACAACTCCCGCTAGTTCTACCAGCCAAGTAGCCGCGCAGAATACTCAGACTGCCGCTACGTTCGTCGAGCAATATCTGACCAGTCCCGGCGCTACGCTCGGCACCGTTGCGTATATGTCACCGGAGCAAGTGCGAGGCAAGGAACTCGATGCTCGTACCGACCTATTCTCGTTCGGGGCGGTGCTATATGAGATGGCCACGGGCACCCTACCATTTCGCGGCGAAACTTCGGGGATGATCTTCGATTCCATCCTGAACCGTGCGCCAGTATCACCACTGCGAATCAACCCCGAGATTCCGCCGGAAGCTGGAAGAGATCATCATCAAGGCTCTAGAGAAAGACCGGAATCTTCGCTACCAGCACGCCTCGGACATTCGCACTGATCTGCAGCGTCTGAAACGCGATTCAGACTCAGGTCGAATCGCTGGACGATCCGACGAGCTAATTTCAATGGCGAGCAGCAATTCTCTTCAGTGGCCGCGCCGGTGGACAATCGCTTTGCTTACCGCCGCCACGATCGTGGCCGCGGTCCTCGTCCACCACGTGACACATCCCGTGCCGCCTCCCCAAGTGTCAGGATACCTACAAATCTCCAACGATCGTCAGCCGAAGATTGCCCCTTTCCTTTCCACTCTCACGTTTATGCCGATGTTCACAGATGGACCGCGCCTCTATTTCAGGGAGGTCTCGAATGGCAGCTTCACGCTTATGCAGGTGTCCGCATTGGGTGGTGACCCGATTCAGTTCACGAACCCGTTCTCAAGCCCCGTTTTGTTCGACATCTCTCCAGATCGCTCTCAGATGCTAGTCGGGAGCTTTACGAACGGTGGGGAAATGCCGATTTCGATTGTACCTGCCCTCGGCGGCTCGCCTCGCCGTGTCAGCGGATTACTCGTCGCAGATGCGACGTGGACGCCGGACGGACAGAAAATTGTCTACGCTCACGACAACGACTTACTGATAGTCCAGAGTCAGGGAGGGGAACCTCGAAAGCTTGCCACGCTCCCCGGTGTAGCGCGGTGGCTTCGCTGGTCACTTGACGGAAGAAGGCTACGCTTTACCTTGAACGATCCGAAAACCGGCTCCAATTCCTTATGGGAGATTGCACCTGACGGCACACGTCCACATCCCATATTGTCGGACTTTAATGATTCTCCAGCAGAGTGCTGCGGCAACTGGACTCACGATGGGCGGTTTTTCATATTTCAGTCCACCAAGAACAACCGGACGCACATTTTTGCCATTCAGGAGAAGGCAAGCTTATTCGGCAAAGTGGCTGACGGGCCGATACAGTTGACCGCAGGTCCTTTGAATTATTATGCGCCTCTCCCGAGTGCAGACGGAAAGAAAGTCTTCGTGGTCGGTTCACAGCCACGCGGCGAACTGTCGCGCTGGGATTCCAAAACTCAGCAGTTCGCGCCCTACCTGTCTGGCTCATCGATAGAAGGGCTGGATTTCTCGAGAGATGGAGATTGGGTCGCGTATGTGACCTTTCCCGAGGGCAGCCTGTGGCGGAGAAGGGTAGACGGAAGTGAGCCCGTCCAACTCACTTTTCCTCCCATGCAGGTCTTTTTGCCTCGCTGGGCGCCGGACGGTAAGCGGATTGCGTTCGCAGCTACAACTCCGGGGAGGCCTCAAGGTATCTACCTCATCCCGGCGGAGGGTGGCCAGTCAGAGCAGGTAACGACGGATCAAAATAACGAAGTGGATGTTGGATGGTCTTCAGAAGGCAATCAACTTATATTCGGCATGCCGTCCGCTGCATCTGAATCCGGCATCTCTTTGCTCAACTTGAATACACATGAAAGGTTAACGCTTCCGGGCTCCAAGGGCCTTTTCTCACCTCGGTGGTCGCCCGACGGGCAGTACATTGCTGCCCTGACAGCAGATGGCGGAACCTTGCGACTCTTCGAAGTCGCCACACAAAAGTGGGTGGAATTGGCGAGACTTCCGATAGGCTATCCGAACTGGTCACGGGATTCGAAGTTTATTTTCTTTGACAGTAACGGTACGGAGCCAGCGTTCTACCGCGTGCGAATAAGTGATCGCAAGGTTGATGCAGCTTGTCAGCCTTACGAATATCCGACGAACCGGAACGTTCGTATGGACGGGACTAGCTCTTGATGATTCCCCTCTCTTGTTGCGCGACGCCGGGACAGACGAAATTTACGCCCTTGACTGGCAGGCCCCATGACGCCTTCGAGGCGGTATGCCCACCAGTTCCTACGAGCGATCTAGCAGGGATGTTCCAGAAATATAACGCCCACTCAGGGGCCTGTCGATAAGAGGCCATTTCGCCAGTGAGAATTGCTAGTTAAGTCACAATCTGGGCGCTCGTCAACCATGTACTTGCTCTAACGTTCACGCTCGAACCAACTCTTCGCTTTCGCTCGGGGGCTTGATACTTGTTTTTGGGTCCGCGGCCGGAAGGGGCGGGCTTGGGAACGGCAGGCGGCCCAAATTCTTCAGCTTCATTGGGAAAAATGGCTGGGCGGGAGGTGCGCGGCCGGAGGCTTGTTCCGGGCAGGCGTTTGCGCTCACGACGCGCTTCTGAGTGCGATGTCGATGTTGAATCCCCTACTGTTTGGTTATCACACCACAGGCGATGCGGTCACCGGCGTTTCCGGCAGGATCGGTTTTCATGTCGTCCGCCTTGGCATGGATAACCAGCGCCGTCCCCCCATTGCTGAAAATGGAGTGGCTGTCATTTCCCCAGTTCACATCTCTGTTGACGATCCGAGTCTTCGCCTTGCCGTTAGCGTCCACGGCGAAGTTTTGCATGTCGCCAGCATGATGACCTTCAAGATTCTCAAGTCCGTGCTTCTTGTTGTCGGGATTGAAATGAGGGCCAGCCGACTTGAAATCTGGTGGATCGCACTTCGGATTCTGGTGGATGTGGATGGCATGCTCTCCCGGAGGCAAATCGTGCAAGTTGAGTTGGATCACCATGCCATCGCTCTCGTACATAAGCGCCGAACCTACGCTCTTGCCTTGGGTATCCTTCAGTTCGACCGTAACTTTGGCGGCGCTGGCCAACGATAGAGCGAAAACGGTCAGAAAGAGCATGGTAAGAAATGAGGTAATTTTCATGGCGGCTATTATAGTGCGAACGCGCACCCCGGGTTCAACATGATAACGCTCGAACCAACTCCTTCGCTTTCCTCCGGACTTTAACAATCGGACGGGGCGCGGTCGGAGGCTGAATCGAATCGCCAATTGCGTTTCCGCTCACGACCCCGGTCAGTTAGCCGCTATCCGATGTTTGGTCCCCGGCTTAAACCGGAGGTCGCCGCTGCAGAATTCTTCAACAAACTCCCTCACTGCATGATGAACCCGGCTCGCCGGGCCGTCTAGAAAACCTGGCAAGTCCGTGAAGCTGGGTACACGCTGAGGCGTGAGACTACCGACGTCCGTACTTTGCGATCGTAAGGAAGTAATCCGAGAGGTACCCCTCGCGTCGGATCTTACCCGGCTTCCCGAACTTGAGAATAAGCACAGCCGTAAATTGCTTTGTCATCGACCCGATCTCGAACTTAGTGTTCACATCATTGGAGATGTTCCATTCAAGGTTCGCTATTCCGAATCCCCGCTGGTAAATGATGTGTCCACGACGAGCTACCAGAACGGATCCGTTGAGTTCGCCTGCCGTTGCACGCGCCTGCATGATGTGATGTATTCGACTCGCGAGATCTGAACTCTGCTGCCGCCCGACAAGGCATCGCCAGGGCCAGCAAGATCAGAATTGAACAGATGCTAATGAATCTCATGGCTATTCGTCCCTTTTCTTGGAAAACAACGATAACCGGCTTAGGCTAGTACTCTCCGTTCAGCAAACCGATCCGGTGATAACGTATCTCTGCAACCCTCAACCACGTAGTTGACGTAATTCCGCGTTAACAATATCTATGCCCGCAGTTTGGCTAGACTTTCAGTCCCGTGCGGCTCAACCCTAAGTATCGTACTGGTGTTTTGCTATTCGTTGTGGGACTGGTGACCTCCACCCAAACGCAGACTCAGCCACAGACTCCGTCAGCGTCGACCGCCGCGCCAGTAACGCCTCCCCGTCCTAACTTTGTCGGGGACGGCACATGCAGTTCATGCCATGGAAAAAAAGTCGAGACCTTCCACCAAACCGCCCACTACTTCACCTCAAGACTTCCGAGCAAGGAGTCAATCTTCGGCAACTTCACACCCGGCGCAAATGTTCTCAAAACTTCCAACCCGGATTTATTCTTCCGGATGGAACAAAAAGGGGACCACTTCTTCCAGACAGCATTGGAGGGCATACCTCCTTACAGCGAATCGCATACGGAACGCTTTGGCCTGGTAATAGGTTCGGGAGGCAAGGGACAAACATATTTGTACTGGAGAGGTGATTGGCTCTTTCAACTGCCGGTTTCTTACTGGAAGGAGCTTGGGTGGGTGAACGCCCTGGGTACCGGGATTGCGTGGCGAATTTCGAGCTCCTGCGATTCCGCGCTGCCTGGAGTGTCATGCAACTTATTTCGAATCGGCTCCGTCCTCTGCAAATCGATACTCTCAAACCGGCTTCGTGGTCGGCATCACTTGTGAAAAATGTCACGGGCCAGGCAGCGAACATGTTCATCAAGAAAACCTCAAACGTCCTCCGCCTCCTGGTTCAGCCATACTCAATCCCGACCGATTTTCTCGCGACCGGCAGATGGACCTCTGCGCCTGGTGCCATGCAGGCCACGGTACCGCGGTTTCCCCCAGCTTCTCCTACATCCCAGGCGAACCGCTCAACAAATATATTGAGTTTCCGCGGTCCGATCCAAACGCGCAAATTGACGTGCATGGTGACCAGTCGATCTGCTCAAAAGAAGCCGATGCTTCCAGTCATCGACAATGACCTGCCTCACTTGCCATGACGTCCACCCCGAGCAGCACGATCTGCGAGCTTTCTCGCAGCCTTGTTTGAGCTGCCACAAGCCTGGAACGGATGCTTTCCCGAGACGGGTCATCAGGCCACTAGCAACTGTATTGATTGCCACATGCCAGACAGGACACGAATCTCATTGTCTTTGACTGGCAGGGCCACAGAAACGACCCCAGGTTCGTACTCACTGGATCAAAACCGGCTGACATCCGTGCCTATTTCGGTCAGGATGACTTGCGCGGTGGCTGCGCTCACTCCTGGGATGTCGGTGAGATCGACGCCTGCAATGCGGTAAAGCTCACTCCGAAGATCAAACCGAGGATCGTTGCCCTGCCGGTGATAGGCCGTAGCCTTGGTGCGTGGTGGCATGGGATGCTCGGTCGCGCTCGGAAGAGCCTCCATTAAACGTATGACCGATCTGCTCTTTAATCACTCCAACCGATCGACGCATCCTCTGGTTGTACGCCTATTGGTGTCCCTCCAGCGACTGCTCTACTCCTTTTGGAGAAATTGGTGCCGCAGGGTTTCCACGATCAGACCGACCAGCGTGTACGTAACGGCATTCGCCGCACTACGGTGTTCGCTGTATTGCTAGTCCCTTCAGCACGATTGTAAGGTTTAGTTGACTCCTTTAGGTCTCAGAGAAATAAATCAACAAGCGCAAAACACTGAGAGCGATATCGATTTCCTTGCCACGTTCCGGTTATGTTCCCTCCGGAGGCTGATGTGACACGTACAGTTTTCCTCAGGATTCTGCTCCTTTCGGCCGTTTTCTTCTCTCTGACGATTGCCTCTTTCGCGCAGTATGGAGCCAGTTTGCAGGGCACGGTTCGGGATGAATCCGGAGCCGCAGTGGTCGGGGCAACAGTGACCGCGGCCAATCAGGCAACTGGCGTAAGCCGAGAGACCAATACCAGCGAATCGGGTTTCTATCGCATCTCGGGCCTCCCGCCGGGCATATATTCCGTGGATGTTGCCGCGTCAAGTTTCAAGAAGAGCAGCTCCCCTAACATACAAGTTGCCGCCGAAGCCCCGAGAGGACTGGATATTACGTTGCAGCCTGGTCCCGCGCAGGAAACGATGACCGTCACCAGCACTGCCGGGGGCCTTGAAACTGAAAACGCTAGCCTGGCGGGCACCATTACTTCACGACAGATAGTGGACCTGCCACAATACGGCCGTGATCCCTACCAATTGCTTCGCCTGAGCCCAGGAGTCTTCGCGGATTCTTCCCGACAGGGTAACGGCAATTCCCAGGCGATTCCCCAACAGGTGGGTCCGGGCGGTTCTAACAACCAGATCTTTCAGACCGAGAATCAGGTTCAGGCCATCGCCGATGGACAGCGCGTTTCGGCTAACAATTTCATCCTGGATGGAGTGAGCGTCAACAGCCTGGAATGGGGCGGTGCGGCGGTAGTCACGCCTAACCAGGAATCGGTTCAGGAAGTTTCGGTCGCGTCCAACAGCTACTCCGCCCAGGATGGCCGCAACTCCGGCGCGCAGGTTAAAGTCATTTCCAAGAACGGCACCAATAACCTGCACGGCAGCGCTTTCTTCAAGATCAACGACAAGGGGTTGAACGCCTTTAACAAGTTTTACGGCCCCAGCAACGTAAGCCTCTCGCCAATTACTTGCGAAGCCGCCACCCCGAGCCAGTTCACAATCACGGCTAGCCACTGTCCTGAGCGCACCGACCAGAAATATCGCGACTACGCCGGCAGCATAGGCGGTCCTATTATCAAGAATCGTCTCTTCTTTTTCTTCTCCTATGAAGGAGTCCGGCTTCAGAACACAGTGCCAGTGCGTTCGGTGACGCTTGAAACGCCCCAGTTCGAGCAGTACGTTGTACAGGCGAATCCCGGCAGCATCGCCGCCCAAATTTTTAGCACTCCTGGAATCACGCCACGCATTTCAAGCGTTGTGGGAACAGAGACTGACTGTTGCTCTTTGATTCCAAACTACGGACTTGGCCGGTTTTACGATCCCGGTACCCAGCCGGACAGGCTATCGGTGGTGGGCCCGACGGTATCCCGGATTGGGGCGTTTTTGATCTCACCGAGCCTAACTCCAGCAGCGGGAACCAGTACAACGGCCGCGTGGACTACACCCAAGGCAACAATCAATTCTTCGCCAGCACCTACATAGTCCGGCTCAACAATTTCAACGGCGGTCAGGGCCGATCCAGGACGTAACCCTGAAGCCCAATAACTATGCCGCCACGATCGGCTGGACGCGGACGATCAGCTCAACCATGTTGAACGAATTGCGGGCCAACTTTACTCGCTTCGACTTCGACCAAACCCAGCCCGTCGGCCAGACCAATTTTGGCATCCCGCAGATTCGGCTATTCGACTTTGATATCGGTGGATTCGGTACCAATGACAACCTTCTGGGCATTACCCAGAATTCCACCACTCCCGGAGCGCTGGCACAAAACACTTATGGTTTGGCCGAAACGTTTAGTTGGGTTCACCATCAGCATGCGTGGAAGTTCGGCGTTGAGGCCGGCACGAGCAGAACAACAACAACCAACCTGGGGCTGAACGCCCACAATATCAATTTCACGGATTGTTGAATCTGGCCAACGACGCCTGCTGCTTCTTCGAACAGGTTCAAGTCGATCCCAGAGGTGGTGCGGTCAATGGGCAGCGTTACTTCCACACTGCAGACTATGCTCTTTTCGTGCAGGATGATTGGAAAGTGCGTCCGACTCTGACCATCAACCTCGGCGTGCGTTGGGAGTACTTCACTCCGCTTAACGAAGCTCACAACATCTTGAGCAATTACGTGTTCGGTTCGCAGGGTGTTATCAATGGCGCGGTATGTGGCCCCGTCGCCCCGCTGACGCCCTGCAAGAGCGGTAGCGAACTTTTCCAGCCGGACAGAAATAACTTCGGCCCTCGCATCGGCTTTGCCTGGAGTCCCGGCGTGTATAACGGAAAGGTAGTATTCAGAGGCGGCTTTGGCATCGTTTTTAACCGAAACTCCGACGTCGTATTCGACAACGTTCGACAGAACACGCCGTTCTCCGCGTTGGCCACTGCTTGCTGTTTTGATCCTGGCCCCATCGTGGGACCGCCGCCGGGATCAAACATCCTCTACTCCCTCGGAGCCAGTAAGCAGGCCACCAGCTATCCGGTAAATCCTGCATTCTCGAATGGAATCGCTCCCGATGGCGCACTTTGTGCTAATGCCGGCTGTACCATCACTAATCCGGTGTCGCTGTTCGGTGCGCTGCCCAACGAGCCGAACCCGTATGTCTACGTCTTTTCCTATCAAGCTCAACTTGAGCCTGTAAGAGATTTGGTGGTCACTCTTGGATACCAGGGAAGCAGGAGCCGGAAGCTCGTCCGCACCATAGATCTGAATCGTCTAACTCCGGGGGACACTTTTGACGGCACTCAAGACAAATTCCAGAACGACGGTTCAAACGGGCTGCCATGCGGTCCTACGAATCCCACGTGTCTGGCGTCGCACGCAACCGGAAACAGCCGCTTCAACAATCTGCTCTTTCCCTTGCCGGATGTGAATGCGAGCTACGATGCGGCAGTTTTCAGCGCCACGCGCAGATTCCGGCACGGCTTTCAAATCGACAGCAGTTACACCTGGGGTCACGCCATCGACACGGCGTCGTTCGAGGTTGGCTTTCAGCAAACCGATCCGGTGAACCAACTCCTAAATCGAGGTAATTCCGACTTCGACGTTCGGCAAAACTTTGTCCTCGACGGCTTCTGGGAAGTTCCCGGGTTTCGCGGCCGCCATGACTTGGTGGGAGCAATGCTCGGTGGATGGACGGTCAGCGGAATCATGAGCAAGCATTCGGGTTTCCCATTTTCCGCCATGATCGGCAGTTGCAACACCAATGCGGACCGGAACGGGGACGGCTACTGCCCCGACATGCCCTCGCAGTATTTTGGAGGCGCGATTTCCAACCCGAGCAAACAGCAATTCATCAACGGTATCTTCCCCAATCCCTCGGCTGAGTTTGACACCACAACGCTTGGTCCGGGCTGCCGCTGCCGCAATATCTTTACTGGTCCCGGCTATACCTCGGTCGACGTCACGCTGGGCAAGGATTTCATGTTGCCTAGAGCGGCATTCCTGGGAGAAGGATCGAAGCTCGCAATTCGCGCCAACTTCTTCAATGTCTTCAATATTCTGAATCTGGCGCCACTGATTCCAGCCACGTCCGCGACCGACATTATTAACACCGGTAGCTTCGGCCGGGCTCCCGACGGCCTCGCGGGGCGAGTGATTGAGTTTCAGGCACGGCTCAGCTTCTGAACCCCAGAGATCGTCTCCAACACGGGTCTGGTACGGCGCACCACGATCCGCAAGCGTATGCGAGCCAAACTGCGAGAGGCTAAGCAGCAACTCCGCAAGCGCATGCACGATCCCGTGCCTCAAACCGGGCAATGGCTCAAGTCGGTCGTGCAAGGCTACTTCAACTACCATGCGGTACCAGGCAACCTCACGAGCTTGGGAGTGTTTCGGGATCGGGTGATCGCGCTCTGGTGGCGTACTATACGCCGCCGGACTCAAAAACGCCGGATCTCTTGGACACGCACTCTCGCTTTGGCTCAGCGATGGCTTCCTCAACCGCGTGCGCTCCATCCGTTTCCTGACGCTCGCTTCGCCGCCACTCATCCGAGATAAGAACCGATGCGCTAATCAGCGCCCGTCCGGGTCTGTGCGGGGGGTACACGCCAAGTGGTATCCCTACCGCGATCGCCTGCTACTTTTCGAGATCTAGCACAGACTTCTAGACCTTAATGAAGATCCGCTTCCGCCACAGGAACCAGAGCAGAATCCAGCAGAACATCACCGCACATAGGGAATACACGAGTGAAGCGTTCGTCGCGTTCGGGATGATTGATTCAAGTCGCGACTGTGCAGCTTCATGCCAACTTACCGTGGTTCCGTTCGGGCCTCTGGTGTTGAAGCTGTAGCCCGGGCCGTATACCAAAGAGTCGGCGACGAAAGCTGCGATCGCATTCGTCCCGAATACTAGGATTGGCATCGTCCAGGAGCCGCGCCACTTCTTAATTTCCAGAGCCCAATAAAGCAGGGTCAGGAAGCCAAGTGCGAAGCCGCCGGTGAACAGCGCGAACGAACTGGTCCAGAGATTCTTATTAATGGGAAACCATGGGTTCCAACCATATCCCGCCATCATGCCAAGTATGCCAGCGCACAACATTCCCAATGCTTTCGTGGTCTGGGCTTTCTCCAAGCGTAGCCAGTGTGCCGTCAGAACACCCATCAGGGTCGTGGCGATGCACGGGATAGTGCTGATGATTCCCTCCGGGTCTCGCGTTCCGTTGAACAGACGCCCCGGGAAGAGTGCACGGTCCAGCCATGCCACAATGTTCCGGTCCTGATCCATGAAGGGAATGTCGTGACCTGGTGCACCAAAGCCAGGCACAGGCACGAAGCGAAGAAGTGCCCAATATCCCACCAGGCACACTGCCATGGCGATCAGTTGTCCGCGCCAGTCGGACCACAGCACAAGGATTGCCGCGGCGAGGTAACAAAGCGCGATGCGTTGGGTCACGCCCAACAGTCTCCAGGTGTGCAGATCGAGGCCGACTATCGGGGAAGCATTCACCAGAAGCCCTATGGCAATAAGAAGCAGGCTTCTCTTGATCGCATGCACCAGAATTTGCTTTCCGCGACTCGCCTCGGCGACGCCGAGCTCCGAACGAGAACACAAGGGAAACTCCGACCAGAAACAGGAACGATGGAAAAATTAAGTCTGCTGGCGACCAGCCATTCCACGGAGTGTGCTGGATCGCCCAGTACGCCTTGTCATCGCTGCCTGGGTTATCGACCAAGATCATGCCGGCAACAGCGAGTCCGCGGAAAATGTCGAGGCACATCAGGCGTGACGTGCCGGGCTTCGATGGTTTGCTTTCCTGAACTTGCACCGGCACGGAGAACTGTTGCTCGTTCGACATGGGCATCAATATATCGCCGTTAGTGTTCGCCGTCACTTGTGGTTAACCGAAACCGATTCGCTAAGGAACGGGCAGAGGAAACCCGTTTCTCCTGCATCGCCTTTGTAGCTCTATCGAACAAGACTCTGTCTGGACCTTTTGACTCAACTTGTCGCGGGCTGCAACGGCCACCAAAGCTAAAGCGAGAGGTACAACGACAGCTTTCACGGCGATTTGCCAGCAGCGGGTCAACTTGAAGCGTGGCTTGCGACTCGGAGCATAGCAAAAGCTAACGCCAGTAGGCGAGGAGTTTGTTGATGGAAGCAAATATTACGCCAAACACTCAGCTCGACTTTTATGCATATCAGAATGCCCTTACATGTGGGCTAACAGAAGCCTCGCGGCGACCACTTGCAATCGGGGAATCCTCTTCAAAGCGAACGCCGTCAATACAAGGAGGCGGAGGAATGAGTGGGAATATACACTCGGTAAACACAGTGAACACGCTAGGTATGCCCACACTCACCGCGTATGCTACTTCTCACTTCTTCTCCAAGCCAAAGCGTAATCTTCACGAAGTTATTGTAGATTGCGACATGCCAAGGACGAAAATGCTCACCGTAACGTTCTGGCTCATAGCCGAACCGCTCTACCGCTGTCATGATTCCCTGAAACACTTGCTGAATGTCGTACAGATCGACAGTTTTTGGATTCGGTAAGCGGCGATAGTCAGCGATTTTTTCTCTTGCATCATGCAGGTTTTGGTCCAATGCTCGCAGCAGATTCCAACAAGTATCGCGGAGCGTCTTTTCAATCGCTTCTTCGCAATGCAGGGTAGGTGCGATCTGATCCCGATAGTGATCTAAAGCCTTACTCGCCGCCTCTAGCGAAACGTTAATTCGAGCCTGAGATTCCGCCTGCACGTGAATAGGAACAACAAATGTGAACGAGACAAGTACAAAAAGCAGTTGATATAGGTTCATGGAGTTCTCCATAGCAATGGAGTTCTAATACGGTTGCATCGTACGCGATTTCTTACTCACGCTGCACAGAACCAATTTATCGGTTATAGATCGGAGTAGGTCCCTGCAGCGGGTCATATGGCGGAACGTCGTAGAAGATCTCGTTCGGTGGTTTGCGGGTGGCACTCTTGCTGGAACTGCGGGGAACGAACAGGATGTCACCGGCTTGCAGCGTCACGTCCGGAGCTTTCCCCGCCAAAATCTCCTGTAAGGTCTATCGGAACCTCAATGGGGCCATTTTCGCCTTTCCGGATGATCTTGGCCTTGTGCAGGCTAGCGGTCGGGTTTGCCCCTCCCGCCATCGCCAGTACCTTCAGTACCGTGGTGGGGCCGGTATCCCTCATAGTCACACCCATGGGACTGTGTACGTCGCCCGTGACGTAAATGATGACCTTTTGGAGACCGCCACTGGCGGCTTCGTAACTGGGACGCGTGATTTTGCTTTGCTTGATTCTTGGCTCAGAGATTGATTGGCGGAAATCAGACAGACCAGAAAAAGGAGGCAACGCAACAACATATCAGCCTCACATGCGACTACATTCTACAACACCGGGGGTCGTCGCTGGCCACTGCCGAAAACAACGTGATTACACCAATCACGTTTCATGAGTGTCATGGCGATGTTAAAACAGTTGCCGGCCAACGGCACCCCGATTGAACTATGAGGCCGTTCGCTTCCCGGTGACAAATTGCGACTAAACTTCCGTACGGAATGCTTCCTTAGGTTTCACGGAAGGTGGAAGTCTCTTTGCTACATCTCCCCAGCGCCTTCGGATTAATTGGTTCATGGGTTCCGAGTAAGATAGCGCTACAATTTCGCCCAAGGCCCCGGCTGAGAAAATGACAACGAGGAAGAGTATTGGGACTCCGATCAGTGGCTTCCCCGCTATGACGAAGAGCTGAAATAGACCGAAAACGACGAACATATGTGTGAGGTACACTTCGTAGCTTCGCTGCCCCAGATTTAAAAGCGGACTCGTCCATCGCGGACTCTTCCATCTCGCCTGCGTCACTGTCGCGATGACCATGCAAGCGCCGACTGCAATAATAGTCATATCTAGACCAGCGCGAGAAAGCCCCCAAGCTTCAACTCTGAGCGAGAAGGCGAGAATTAAGATCAAGAGACTAGTGCCAATGCTTCCAGTCACCCAAAGGGCGCGGAGGGGCAAACGAAATCGTGAGAGCGAAAGTGCCGTAAGACAACCCAGAGCTATGGCGTCCATTCCTCCCAGGTAGGAGTATTCCTTCCAAACTTCATTACCGTGCGCAAGGACAGTACGTGCGAGGGGTCCGACTAAGACGAAGCCCAGCAGAATCAGCATGAGTAACCTCCCCCGGCCGAATAAACGCGCAACCAACGGAAAAAACAGATAGAAAACCTCCTCGACGGAAAGCGACCACAAAATATCCCAGTTGCCGGGAAGATAGCCGCGCCGCGCTTCCAGCACGTTAACGTGGAAGGTTAGAGCCGCAAGGAGCGCTCGCCCGAGTCCACCCGTTTTCGGCGTGACAACGAAGTTTTTGACATCAGCTAGGTGGAGAACACTGAGAACGGCCAACAGCAAGAGAAGTAACGGCATGATGCGAGCGAAGCGCATCACGTAAAAACCTCGCAAACTGATTTGCGATAGTGGTCCCCAGCGTTTAAGAGTGGTGGTGGTAATCAGGAAACCCGAGATCGCGAAGAATATCTGAACACCTAACTGGCCGTTCCACACAAGGGACGAAACAAGTTGGTCAGGAAGCCCCTCGGTATAAGGTACCTTGGCAATGAGGAGGCGCATGTTGACGTGATTCATCAGCACAAAGAAGATCGCGAGGCCACGGAGCAGATCCACGCCGTCGATTCTCCCCTTGAAGCGTGGCGTGTCCGGGGACTTGATTGAAGTCATGTCCCATAATGCAATAGCCTCGGGTGAAATCGGACACCGGTTTCCCTTGGAAGAACCAAACGAGATAGCATTTTGTCCGGTTTGAGGTTATCGCGACGTTCGACCCAGTTTACTCTCAAAGCCTGCTAACGCTTCGACTTGCCTGAATTGTTGTCGTAATCAGGCCTGGCTGTTGAAAAACCCCTTCTTTTGAAAAAACTGCCCGAGCCGAGGGATAGAAAATGCCCACCAAAATCGAGAACGCCGTTTATAGGGCATCCTAGCGCGATGAAATTTCTGCGATCTTCGAGACCAGGAGTTTTTCAAGAGCCA
The DNA here is from genome assembly GCA_963706335.1 of Terriglobia bacterium. Classification (GTDB taxonomy): domain Bacteria; phylum Acidobacteriota; class Terriglobia; order Terriglobales; family Acidobacteriaceae; genus JAIQFF01. The sequence goes on along the minus strand of CAVPME010000010.1, from coordinate 301,680 downwards.
CAGGCCTTAGCGCTCAGAACCCGTCATGAGTGCTATGGCGATACTACACTTGGTAAGTGCTAGGCTCTTCTTGAAGCCGTTTGCTTCACGAAGAGAAACAACCTAGGGAGGCATCGTGAAAGACATTCTTCTTGGGTTCGCGCTTCTTGTAGCTCTTTGGCAGATCGCAACGGCACAGGCTGGTGGCGGAACTGTTTGCGTGGCAGCGAGGGACTGCTCACGAATCCGCATTGTCAACAAGACAACATGAATCGAAGAAGTGTTGTTTGGCAGCTAAACTCTGCTCTCTTGCTTCTTGTCGCCAAGCATCTCCGTAGTCGCCCAACAGGTAGGAACTCTCACCGGTACACTCACTGACACTCAGGCATCGCTGTCGCGAACAATATTGTCGAGCTGCGGTGGAATGACGTGGGGTCGGGCCGGGTATCCGCACAAGCGAAGAATGAAGAAGCACATCACAACAAACACTGATTCAGCGGGAAAGTTTACGCTAAGCCCTTATCCGGGCGACTACGATGTGTTTATCGTGACGGTTTTGTCCCGGCATGCACTGTCGTCTTTATTGAGTCTGCGGAGACAACAACGAGGGGCAGGCCCAAATCGAGTCCTGCCGCTCGATGAACTAATTTTGCTCAGAGTAAATCTTTTACCTTTGTGTCTATATTGACGCGTGTGGCTGATTGCACTCCGACAATGTGCGCAACCTGGGTTCCAGAGGGATCGTAGGCATCGAGCGTGAACGTTCCGCTGTAGTGGTTCCCGTCATGACTCAGGGTGATCTCTTCAATGAGCTGACTGCCGCCCAAGGGATTGCCGATGCCGCTGGGTGCATTCTCAGTGTCATTGCCAGCCCAAGGCATGTGATTGAGTTTGTATTTGGATTTCCCGGTCCTCTCCCAAATGCCCAGACAGATACTTCCATCCTGCGCTGGCCGGTCGGAATTCATGATTTCTGTTCCATCCCCGTGCCAAATGACGATAGAGTTGTCGATCGGAGTGCCGTCCGGAGGACCGGCTTCGTTGCCTTGGGCCGTGAACGTGACGTGCCACATGCCCACAATACGGTCGTCGGATGCTCTGGCCGAAATCGGCAGAAATGAACCGAAATACCCATTCGACGATTTTGGCGCCACTTTGGATTTGCTGTAGTCTCCGCATGCGCCGAACGATTTGCCGCTGAGAAGCGTTCCCATGAGAAGGATCCCCAGGGCGACTGCGAACTTGTTGAATGGTGCTTTCATGTTTTCTCCTTATGAACAATGGAAGCTGCGCTAGAACGCTTGCAGCTGCGGGAGCGAATCGAGCCAAAAATAAGCGGAATGTGAATCGCACCGCAGCATTTCCCGAAAATGTCTCTCTGGGTCACCGGCCTCTCCTTTCTTTCTGATTTTGGCAGCGAGCTATTCGCTGAACTTCGGAATCGGCGGGGGGTACGTTCCGAAAGCGCCGCCCGCACAAGTTCCCTCGAGGGAGTAACGATCTTGCGTCGCTGATTTGTGTCCAACTAAATGGCTTGGCCCGTTTTCACCTCATCAGTTTGGTGGCGTTGCCCACCAGACATCTCTGCGGTCACGTTCGATCATAATGACTTGTTCGAACTCCCCCAGTTCGGGAAGGCGAGTAGCCTATTCCATGCGGAATTGGTCGCCAATGCGCTGCTACTACTCACAGGCGTTCTGCAAATAAGGCGCACCTGCGATCACCTGGCCCGGGTTACAGGGGATGGCACTCAAGTACTCGTAGATCGCTCTGAGGTCGTGGTCGGTCATGTTCTTGAAGAATGGCCATCGCATGACCTGAAGAAGATCGCCGTTGACAGGTGGCAGGTAACAGTTGCCAGTAGCGATGCCGTCAGTGCAATTTGGGTGTACGTGATCGAAATCAGTGCCTCGCCTCATGATCTCGACGAATTCCTTGTAAGTGTGCCCACCTGCAGGCAGTCCCGTCTTATCCGGCGTCAAATTGCGGGAATAAAGATGCTGAACTGACCCGTTTGGGCCAAAATCCCGGCCTCCGCCTAAATAGGTCGCCAGATTGAGTTGTTTCTTCCCGGTAAACGGCGGGGAAAGCAAATAGGGGTTGCCGCCAGTGGCAAATTCGCTGGGCGGACCTGCCGAGTGGCAGCCGTTGCAGTCGCCCACGGCGTTAACGATATAGCTACCCAATCCCACCAATGCCCGGTTTTTCTCGTGCAGGTTCAGAGGAACAGGGGCGATAGCGAAACCACGTCGAATCCTGGATTCCTCCGTCTGGCCACTGTTCTCATCGTCACCTGCTCTGACGCGTTTCGAGCTGCTCATCATTCCCGCGAAAATAATGGCAGTCAATGCCGTGATAACCCCCGCGCTTTTCAGGAATCTTGTGTGTGTCATGGCGAGTCCTTTTCTCCTCAGTCGACGGTATTGCGAGTAGCGGCCATGGTCCCCTTGACTTCTAATATTGGTACTCCCACGCCGACAGCGTCGTAGCCTGGAGGCCAGAGTTTGAATTCGAACATCCCTTTGCAAGTTTTGCCGTCGGACGCGACCGTAACCTTTTCGTCGTCGGTAAAGATGTTTGAGATGCTGCCGTTCGGGGCAAACATTCCTGTAGCACGAACATGTGACTTGGATTCGGTTCGGCCGAGCAGAGCGGTCTCTGAATCGCCTCGGGGAGCGGCACTTCCTAACGCCCCGGTGGGAATTGCTTTTCAGGGAGGCGAAATCGTGCACATTCTCTGTCGGCTTTGTTTCTATGTCAAGACAAAAGTAAGCACGTTTTGAAATCTAAAACCAGCTAGCTGGCGGAGTCGAAATCCCGACTAACTCATCGGCAATAGTGTTAGGGCTAAGTATTGAAATATCGCCATTCCACCGAACAAGCTTGCAGACTTGACCCTTGGGGAAATAGTCCTGCGGCCTCGTTGTGCCTGCCTCAAATGCGCGTCTATATTTGCTGCGTGGCTAGAAAGATTTTTTGGCATTTCGAATCAATCCCGACCTGAAGCAGCAGTAGAAGAGATTGCTGATGAGGAACAGAGGAACATTCACAAATATCTGAACTGTTTCTAAGAGGGGCAGTAGAGGACTATAAGAAGGATGACCCGCAATTCATCCAACGACCACTTGCCAAGCATAGGCTGACACTACCGTGAAAACGTGTGGGCTGCACCGTGTGAGTAACCGGCGAACCTTCAGTCGAAACAGGCGGTGCAGCAGTACGATTGCCTGAACCTGCCTGCGTGGGATCCGCTCCTTGAGCAGTTCCACCCCGTGCAACCGCCTCAGCAGCGATTTGCCGGAAAGCCACCTCGGATTTCACCAGCATTCGCGCACTAGTGTCGGCGAGTTACGCGCTGCCCGTGCTCTCAGTGCGGATTGAAAATCGGCTTGCGGGAGCGCGGTCCGTACTCACGGCGCTCGCATTAGACCCACATTCATTGACGGAGTTTCAGGCGCAGCCTAGCATGGTCGGGGAGGTAGTGCTTCGTGATCGGTCAGGTGCTCGGTCATTGCCGTGTCGTGGCGAAGATCGGGGAAGGAGGAATGGGGGTTGTCTATCGCGCTTATGACGAAGTCTTGCACCGCGATGTGGCGGTGAAAGTCGTCAACAAGGATGCTCGTCTTGATTCATCAGCCAGCCAGAGTCTGCTCCACGAAGCGCGCGCTTCTTCTTCTCTTGCTCATCCCAACATCTGCACCATCCACGAAGTCGGCGAGACTGACGGCGAGCTCTACATCGTCATGGAACTGGTCGAGGGCAAGTCTCTGCGCGACATGAGCGGAGACGCGGGACTGCCGCCGGAGTCGGTCCTGCGATATGGCGTTCAGATTGCCAGCGCACTAGGCCGCGCTCATGACCGCGGCATCGTTCATCGAGATCTGAAGACGGCGAATATCGTCGTCACTTCTGACGGTCTGGTCAAAGTCCTCGACTTCGGTCTGGCGAAGCAAGTGGGTGGCAGCATATTCGAGGGCCCGACCCGCTCCTTTGCAACCCTGCAGGACGCATCCAGCGTAAGCGGCACCTTGCCGTACATGGCGCCCGAAATCCTGCGCGGCGACGCGGCCGACTATCGCAGCGATCTGTGGGCGCTGGGAGTCGTGCTCTATGAAGTCGGCTTCCGGACGCCTGCCCTTTGAAGGACGCACTGGCTTCGAGATCAGCTCGGCCATCATGCGCGAAATCCCGAACCCGCTGGGCCCTCCGGTACCTCCCGGCCTATGGGCCATTATTCAACGCTGCCTGGCCAAGGAACCGATACAGCGTTATCAGCGCGCGAGTGAAGTTCAGGCAGCTCTGGAAGCAGTTCAGTCGGCTGCAATCGTTTCCGCCAGATCCCGGCGCCGATGCCAGGCGCACCCAGGACTACGTTTTGCACAGTGTGCGACACGCTCAGGTCAGAAAGGGAGACTTTCTTTTGTTGGTGGGAACGACGAAGGGAGCATTCATCCTTCGCTCGAATGCGCAGCGCAGCCGTTGGGAGGTCGGTGGTCCCTATTTCCACGGGCACAATGTTTACGCTATGGCCTACGACGGCCGCGGAGGCCAACACCGCATATGGGCTTCGACGCAGAGTTATTGGGGAACGCTGCTGCGATCGAGCGACGATTTCGGCAAGAGCTGGACCAATCCGCAGCAGGCCCCCATTCGATTTCCCTCCGATACCGGCGTTTCCCTGAAGAACATCTGGCAGATCGCGCTCGGTCGGCCCGAAGAACCGAACGTGCTCTATTGCGGCGTAGAACCCGCCGCGCTTTTCGAAACCCGCGATGCCGGCGAAACCTGGTCGCTGGTGCGTGGTCTGTTCGATCATCCGCATCGTCCCCGCTGGATGCCGGGCAACGGCGGACTGGCTTTGCACACCATTGTGCTCGACCCCGCCGACAAGCAGCGCATGTACGTGGCCATCTCAGCCGGCGGCGTCTACCGGACCAACGATGGCGGACGTACCTGGACCGCGCAAAACCGGGGCATCCGCGCCATGTTCATGCCCGACAAATATCCCGAGTTCGGGCAATGCGTACACAAAATCGCGATGCATCCGGCTCGTCCCGAACGCCTCTTTCTGCAAAATCATTGGGGACTGTATCGCTCCGACAACTGTGCCGAAAACTGGACTGACATTGCCAACGGAGTGCCGTCGGATTTTGGTTTTGCCATGATCATGCATCCCAGAAATCCCGACTGCGTGTATATCATTCCAGTTGAGTCCGACGAGTTTCGCTGCGCATGCGACGGCCGGCTGCGAGTCTATCGAACCCGCAACGGTGGCGCCTCATGGGAGCCTCTCATGCGCGGCTTGCCCCAAAAACGTGCTTATGAAACTGTTCTGCGTGATGCCATGACAGCGGATTCGTTCGATCCGGTCGGAATTTACTTTGGCACACGGAGCGGGCAGCTCTTTGGCTCGCGTGATGAAGGAAAGACGTGGCAAAAGATACTCGAAGGGCTGCCGTCGGTGGTCTGCGTACGGAGTGCAGTCGTCGAGGACGGCTCTGGCAGTTTAGTGCCAACATTGCCTAAGGCCGCGCCCGCGTCTTCACGTCAAACGAAATCTCTGTCGAAGAGCAAGACGCGTCGATCGAAGAGGTGATCCATGTCGGTCACTTTTCACATTCCGGGTGCCTTGCGCGAATTTACCGCTGGACACAGCACAGTCGAGATCGAACACTCGCCCGCAACTTTGGCCGACGCGTTGTCGGCTCTCTGGACCCTCTATCCGGGCGTTCGCGATCGCATCGCAACCGAGCAAGGACAAGTGCGGGAACACATCAATATTTTCATCGGTGACGAAAATATCCGATATACAGGTGGACTCGCGAGTCCAGTCTCCGCCGGAACTGAGATTTCGATCGTCCCCGCCGTCAGTGGTGGCTGAAAGAAATTCTGCGATGTGCAATCGGTCGGGGCTAGGCTTTTCTGCGCGGCTCAACACTGCGAACAATCCCTAACGCATTGAAGCCGCCTTGTGCAAGAGCGCATTATCGGCTTGATGCCTGCCAATTTGCATGTATGACTGCATCTCGGAAGTAACCAGCCAGTCCCTCGATCACTTAAGGGTTGCCGACAAGAAATACACCAGGGATGGGCTATTGGCCAACCATCTCACACTACCGCATTGTCGAAAAACTCGGCGGCGGCGGGATGGGTGGTCTATAAGGCAGAGGACACCCGACTTGACGAACCACAAATCCATCCCGTCTATGGGAATTTCAGTTACGCAGCTCGTCCGGGTGAACATGGCGAGACTCCACTTTGGTGTCCCATTTCCACACTTTTGTGCATCTAACTGGATTGACTTGCGGAGTTATACCGACTTGCCCTTGATACCCCTAGTTCGGGCGCCGAGAGACAACAATAGAGACTCTATGGACAAAAGGTACTTGAGATTTAGCGCTGTGCTCGTATTTACCTTCATGGTGGCGGCGCTTGCGGCAGGACAACAGCCCCCCATGACCGGGACCCAGGTACACATGGTTGTAACGGCAGAAGCTCATCATGGCAAAGACGCCGTCCCTGTCGTCCAGCGAGAAGATGTGATGGTCTATCAAGGGCATGATCGCGTCAGGACGACCGATTGGCTCCCTTTGCAAGGAGAACACGCTGGACTTGAACTGTTCCTTTTGCTCGATGATGCGGCCGGCTCGAGCCTTGATTCTCAGCTCGAAGATATCCGCCGATTCATCGATTCCCAGCCGTCCACAACACGTATCGGCGTAGGCTACATGCGCGACGGCACGGTCGTAATGGCGCAGAATCTTACCGACGATCACGCCAAAGCTGCGAAGAGTTTGAGGCTGCCTATCGGAATTGCCGGTATTGAAGCAAGCCCTTATTTCTCCATAATGGATTTAATCAAGCGCTGGCCTGAGACCCCGGTTCGACGAGAAATACTGTTGGTTACTGATGGAATCGATCGCTATGGGCCTGGTGGAGCGTCGGATCCGTACGTTGATCAAACCATAGAGCAGGCACAGCGGGCGGGAATAGTCATATTCTCGATCTACACGCCGGGGGCGGGCCACTTCGGCCATACATTCTGGCGCATCAACTGGGGCCAGAATTATCTTTCCCAGCTTTCAGACGAAACTGGAGGAGAGTCTTATTATCTTGGCTCGGAGGCTTTGGTGTCGTTCTCTCCTTACCTGGAGGATCTGGGACGCCGATTGCTTAACCAGTATCTTCTGACATTTTCGGCCAAGCCAGTCCAGAAGGCTGGGATGCAAGCAGTCAAGCTTCGCACGGAAGTATCGAATTTGGAACTCGTGGCGGCCGACCATGTTTACGTTCCAAAGTCAGAATAAGAGTCGGGGGCAGCGTTCTACGGTTCCTGAGTTTTCCGGATTTGCCCTGGCGACTGCTAGCCCAGAACAATCAGCTGGAAAAGCCCGCCTCCTTTCCGGCAAAGAATCGCTCCACACGCCAGAGCAGCCTTGCCCCAATAAGGCGGGAGCGAACCGTAAGAGAAACTTACGCGGATTGTCTGGTATCGAACGCTTAGGCAGGTCACGAACCTCAATTCCCACGAAAAGACGCTGTCCTTAATCGATTGAACACGCCGGGCGCAATCTCGCTGGACGTTTCGTCAACTGGTGGTGCGATGATCGCTTCCGCGTTAATCGAACTCGACGCCAAGAAAGAGTCGCCCAATACTATTCAACTCCTTTGAAGTTCCCCAGCCAACTCGCCCGACTGTCATTCTCACGGTTAGGAGCTTTTATCCGCCGGCACCGACGACAGGGTTAAGGCTATAATTCCCGTCAAATGGGGATGGGCGCTTGCCGGACGTTCGGCAGGACTCGGGCATGGAACAGGAACTTCAGCGGAAGGTCGAAGCGCTTTATCACGCGGCGCTGCAGCGCGCGCCGGATAGGCGGCAAGCATATCTCGCCGGCATTTGTGGTGCAGACACTGACCTGAGAAGCCAGGTCGAGCTGCTACTGTCGAAAGAAGAACAAGCCCGAAGTTTTCCGGAAGTACCCACGATCGACCACGAGAATAGCATCCTCATGTCGACTGCTGCGACCTCCTTGCTCGGCCAGCAATTAGGACCCTATCAAATCGTCTCTCAGTTAGGTGTCGGCGGCATGGGTGAGGTGTACCGCGCTTTCGATCCTCGCCTCGGTCGCCAGGTCGCTATCAAGACTTCCCAGGAACGATTTAGCGCGCGCTTCGAACGTGAGGCTCGTGCAATCTCGTCCCTGAATCACCCGCATATCTGCACCCTCTACGACGTAGGTCCCAACTACCTCGTAATGGAGCTGGTGGAAGGCGAGACGTTGCGCGACTGGCTAAAGCGGGAACCTACCGTGGAAGCCAGCTTCGAGATTGCAAGGCAAGTGTTGGAGGCGCTTCGCGCCGCCCATGGCGTCGGGTATCATTCACCGTGATCTCAAGCCCGAAAACATCATGGTGCGTTTCGACGGCTATGTGAAGGTTCTGGATTTCGGTCTGGCCAAACAGATATCGACATCTCCTCTATTCGAGACCAAAGCAACCGGAACTGCGTCTTTGACCCGGCCGGGTCAAGTGGTCGGCACGGTCGCTTACATGTCGCCGGAGCAGATTCTGGGACAAGACACCGATCAGCGCAGCGACTTGTTCTCATTTGGCATCATCCTCTACGAAATGTTCACCCAGCAACATCCGTGGCCTCGCAGTTCATCCGTGGACAGGCTGCATGCGATTCTCCACGACGAGCCGAGCGCCACGTCTCTGATGAGTGCGCACGTAGCCGCGATTGTGCACAAGCTTCTCCGCAAAAGTCCCGCGGAACGATACCCGACAGCCGAAACGGCTCTGGAGGCCCTCGCTAGCCGCGGATCTTCTTCCGGACTTGTCGCGACCGGCACGACCTCGAAGCCTCTAACCTCGATTGCCGTACTACCCTTTGTTTTTTTGAGTGACGTCGAACAATACAAGGCATTTTCACTGGGATTTGCCGATGCTTTGATTACCATGCTGGGGAGTCTTCCAGACATTAGCGCGGTTCCGACATCGGCGATCCTTAAGTACGCTGCGGGTAGCGACCCAGCGCAGATATGCCGTGAGCTAGGGGTTGGCCACGTTCTGCAAGGCAATGTCCAGAACCTGGGAGCACGCTGGCGTGTCTCCATTCAACTCTTCGACGGCAAGGCCCAAAAGATTGCGTTTTCGGAGAAACATGACTTCGAGATGGAACACGTCTTCGAGGTGCAGGATGAAATTGGACGCTGGGCGGTTGAATCACTGCAAAGCCGGTTCTCTCAAGCTGTGCCAAAGTCCCGCGACCGCTACAGCAGTGACCCGAGAGCATTCGACGAATTCGTCTCGGGCATGCGCGAGAGTTACTCCAACCAGCCAAAAATACTCTTGAGCGCCATCGAACATCTGTCGAACGCGATCGATCTTGACCCCGAATTTGCGCTGGCCCACGCAACCTTATCAAGTGTCTGTTTGAATATGTACTACGAATTTGACCCGCAGCGCGATTGGCTGGAGAGGGCGGAACACCATTGCCGCGTGGCCTTCACGCTGGACCCGGCGCTTCCCGAAGTACACTACGCCCGCGCATTTATCCTTTGGAGTCCGGCGAGAAATTTCCAGCATCTTGAAGCTATGGCGGCGCTGGAACAGGTTTTGGCAGCCCAACCTAACAATGAGCGGGCGCACAACCGGATGGCTGCGATTTGTTTGCATATCGGATGGCTTCAGGAAGCGCGGTTGGCCTGTGAACAGGCACGGAGGTCGAATCCAAAGACTCGAAGCAACAACCTCCAATTTATTTATCTGTACAGCGGGGATTTCGCGCGCGCGGAAAAGGAAGCGGAAATCTGGATCAAAGACGAAAGCGGCCATGGCACATATGCCCTCTGGTATCACCCACAACCCCCGCTGATGACAGGCGATCTGGATCTAGCTGACCAACGGTTGGCGGCGGCCTTGAAAAAACTTCCAGATGAGCCCCTGATCATTAGCCTGCAAGGCGTGTTGCATGCACGGCGGAGTGAACCCGATTTGGCTTTAGAGTGTGTGCGCCGGGCGCTGGATTCCGCACGTTCCTTCGGGCACACCCATCACACCTACTATCAAATTGGGTGCGTTTACGCCATATTGGGCGAAACCCACAAGGCAATGGAGTGGCTGGAGCGCGGCGTACATACAGGGTTCGCCTGCTGGCCATTCTTCAGGATCGATCCCAATCTCGAAAATCTACGTGAGGAGCCCGAATTCAAGCGACTCACCGCTAGCCTCGAGAACAAACACATGCTCGGAAAGATCGAGAGGGGATAGTCGGAGCGGATGATCTGTTCTAAGTGCCGGGATCGTCTCCCGAGGGACCATAAATTGACGGAACCTGACCTCCCATCGGACGGATGTAAGTGCTCAACTGGCCGCGGTGGTGGATAGCATCGAAAAAGATGTACCAAAGAAATTCACCCAGAGAAGCTTCTCGGTACAGTTGGTCGTTGACCAGAAGCTGGGCCATGCTCTGCCAGGCAGCGGCATCAAGCCGTTCGATGCGAACATCCAAGTCTGCAGTGTGTCGTCGGAAGCTGGAAAGGATTGTTTCTGGATCGGCCGGCAGAGCGTCTGGTTTCCAATTCACGCATCCGGTATCAATGAGATCGGAGCAGGCCTTGGTCTCCAGGGCAAGCGTCCACACAATCTGCGCCGCCGACGGCGACCGCTCGTGGGGACGATAGTCAAACCGCTCCCTGGGAAGCGCGTTCAGAACCTTGATGAATACGGGATATTCGGCTTTCCGACGGCCTTGCAAGAATTCTTGGACAGTCATAATCGGCATTCCTTCCGGGGCTCCCGTGCCAGGCCCCATTCCGGTCAACCAGCATACATCGGGGCTAACACCTGGCCACGGCATAAGACAGTGGCAACGTTCCCCCCGCAGGCATGCTCGCTCTCAATGCTTGACATACGATACGCTTGAGAACGGCCATTCTTGGCCCGAATTCAGCAACCGCCATGGGCCTTGATTAAGGAACGCCAGCCAATACGACCGCGGTCTATGTGGATTAGGTCTCTCGCGCTGCTCCTGGACATCGAACATAAAACCGTGATCAAAGTCTTGGGCGGCTCGGTCCAGCGTCCTACGATATCGCACGTTCGTTAATGTCGAGAGCGGCACTGCCCGATCCCTCTGGTGGAATTAGCGCTGTCTGGTTCAGGAGGTAGCAAACAGAATGCGGAAGAGTCCCGCCTAAAGTTGTCTCAGTTCTTGTCGGTACGTTTACGTCCTTTGATTTCTTCCCCAGTTTCTACGGTGAAAAGACGGAAATTGCTAAACAGATGACGCCGCTGGTAACGGTGCCCGAGATAGTCCACATAAAGTTCCGCGGTCCGGGGTAACCAGAGCCGAACGTTCTGTTTACGAAACTCTACGGGCTCGTACTGAATATCTGCGTGCTCTCTTTGCAGGCGAATCTGGCCTATCGCTTCGAGCAAATCCGTCTGCAGTCGTAATACCTCGTAATTGTCGGCCGCTATCCAGGCGCGACCCTTAAGTTTCACCGGATAGTAGTTGTTCCCCACCCGGTAGACGTGGAAAAGATTGCTTCGGCCAAGGCGCTGAGCAAAATGCAGCTGCCAAGCAGGCCTAGATTTGACTTCACCCAGCCCCTCGCAGTTTATTTCGAAATCTTCGATGTAAAAGCGGTGGAAGATTAAAGCGAACGCAGCCGTACCAGTGTCGACCACTCCGGTCTCGGGGGTCTCATTTTGAAATGTATTAGTGCGAAACTCCTCCACACTCGGCGATCCGGACGGAGTTTGATTGATCTGTGCGACGTAATTAAAATTGGTCTTTCTCGCTCTGTGTGGGTGACCCTTCTTGCTTATCTCCGTGTGCTCAATTCGTTCGCGCGCGGAGAACTGATGCACATTCACTATTAGCTGCTGCACCTGCGTGCTGCCACCGAGTAAGATTTCTGCCACCGGACAGGTAACGTCCGTCCTTACCGGGGGCATTTTTTGGTCAATGTCGGGCGGTATCGTGGATTCCGCCAGTGAAAGACCAGCCGTCACTGATGCGCCCTCTGATGAGTGGGCAGCTGGGTAAAAGACAACAGGAACTGCCAGGATTTGCACTAGCGTCAATATGCTATAGCAAATGTGAATGTGTATGGCGGTTCGAGTTGAATGCTTTGCGCACATTTGCGTACAGTACCAGCCGAAAAACTTGATTCCTTAGCCTCTCTAAGGACCTCACACCTTGCGGTTCTGAACCTGCACGAGCCGTAGCAAGAAAACGTCACTAAATTAGATCTTAGAAACTAAGCGTAAAGCCCATCACGACCTGTCGTCCACCTTATAACAATCGCGTCCCACCCGGTCCTGTATGGCCATCACAGTCAGTAAAGATTTGCCGTAAACATCTGCCCAGGATCCGTTCACAAAAAGATTCGGGTGATTGAACACGCCGTAAAGCTCAGCATTGAGCTCGAAGCCACCGCAGCGGACCCTTTTGGGAAGTTGCGAAGGTTGCACTGTAATTTCTCCGCCGGCGTAAAGCCTAGCACTGCCGGGCACGCTCTTCGTCGTCGCACCCGTTCGCCCAGATCTCCGTCTGAATGATAAGCCTCGCGCATTCAAAGGCTTGCGCAATGAGATTGTTGGATTTTTTAGCGAGCTTTTGCGGACACTTACAACGAACCCACTTTTGGGCTTCGCTGGGTGCTTGGCAGAACCGATGGTTTCAACATACGGCCGCTGACCTTTCGAGGTGCCTACCCAAGTCTCCGCACCCGCAGCAGCCCGGCTAAAAACCGGACTCTATGTAATCTGCGACTATGTCGATCCACGGCGCGGGCTCGGAGCCTGGCTGGGCGATGCCAATATGAGCAAACTCTTTTCCATGTGCTAGGCGTGGTGGGATGAATGCGATGACGCCTTTACCGGAGCTGGCGTTATGCATGCGGCCTACTTACAACTGACCGTGGCCTTATCGATGTTGACGCGGATAGTTCCGCTACGATCGATGATCACGCGGACCACATGGCGGGTAATCATGTCCGGGGTACGGCCCTGGGCTACCAGTCGCGACTTGAAAGTCTGCCGTGTGTCCGAGGCCTGGCCGAAGCGGTTACATCATTCTCGTGGAATGTCTCGCTCGAAACGTAACGAGCGCCTGTGGTTTGTCCCGCGCCGGTCAAACGCTCGGTGGACGTGACATCGTAGTGGGTGCGGTCGCCATCAGCGTCCGTAGCAAAGAAGTAGTCGAAATGCATGGTTCCATTCAGGATCACAGTTTCGCCATTGCAATCGTTGGTCACATTTTGATCGGTGATCTGCGTGTCCTGTTCATACTTAGTGACCGTCATGGGATCGCCGTTACTCGCGAGCGCCAATGGCATGCAGGCCAGCACTGCGGTAAGCACCACCGCGGGCCAAATTCTTAGTTGATGCAGCATTTTTCTTTCCTCCCTGTGATATCGCACGAACTTAATTAGCTCCACCGCAGCTGGTGTTGTTGCTTATGACCTGAGCCGCAATGCTGCCGCTGGTATCGACGGTTATGTGAAGAGCCTGAACCAGCGTCATGCTGGCAGTCGCGCCCTGTGAGCTAAAATCGGAGCTCAGTTCGACCGTCATTTCTTTGGCGGAGTCGGATGTGTTGGCATCGTATTCGTTGGTCTCGGCGGCAGTGTAGTTCGAGCCGGTGCTCTGGCCCACTCCAGTCAAGTTGCTCGCTGCGTTGATAACGAATTGGTTCACACCACTGGAGTCAGGACTGACGTGATAAGTGAAGCGGATAGTTCCGTTCAGATTCACATTCTCGCCGGCTGAACAGGTATTCACCGTCGCCTGGTTATCGACATAAGCGTCGTAGATGTATGTAGTGGGCTGGTTCTGTGCGGACGCGGCTGCGGCTAGCAGAAGCGTTCCCAGCACTGCCACGCATTTCGAACTATGGAACATAAATCCTCCCTTACAGTTGTGACTACCTTTTTGCAGCTGAGGGGGAGAACAGGAGCGAAAGCTCCGAAACTTTTCTGGTCAGGGGGAATGGTTGCGGTCGCGCTTGAGACGTCTTACTCTCTGTTACTATCTGGCAGTTACTTTCTGGAGATCAGCAATTTCGCTTCTCACTCATTACGGGGAGTGTGCACTCGGGTTGCCATTGGAGCTGCGGTAAACACGCGCCGAACGGCGCCGGCGGGATCGGGATCCCTCATCTGAAGGCCTTTGCCTCAATGGCAATTTCAGGCAACTGGACGTCCTATTAGCCCCCACGCAATCGAAGCGTCCGAGCTGGAACTTTCGGCTATGCCACCGATACGCGTTATCCGCGCCCGATAAAAGGCATTCTCGTCGCCATCACGGTCATGAACTGAACATTTGCGTCCAACGGCAGGCCGGCCATGTAGAGAACGGCTTCGGCGACATGCCTTACATCCAATCGTGGTTCGACAATGTTCTCGCCGTTCGCCTGCAGAGCTCCGACCGCCCATTTCTCGGTCATTTCCGTGACGGCATTTCCAATATCGATCTGGCCGCAGGCGATGTCGTGTTTCCGGCCATCCAGCGAGATGCATTTGGTAAGACCCGTAATGGCGTGTTTAGTGGCGGTGTATGGCGCCGAGTGGGGACGGGGCACATGAGCCGAAAGCGAGCCATTGTTGATAATGCGTCCTCCTCGCGGCTGCTGCATCTTCATCAGGCGGATTGCCTCCTGCGCACAAAGGAACGTTCCCGTAAGATTCACGCTCACGACTCTAGACCATTGGTCGTAACTCAAATCTTCCATTGCAATTCCTGGAGCATCCACGCCAGCGTTGTTAAACAGAATATCCAGCCGGCCGAATTCATTGCGAGTCTTCGTAAAGAGCGCGCGTACAGCATCGGGTTGGCTAACGTCGGTGGATACCGGAAGCATCTTACCGACGTTGTCACCGGCCATCATCGCCGCTGTTTGTTCGAGATCCGCAATGCGGCGACCGGCTAGTACCAGCGAGTATCCGACGGACTGCATCGCTAGCGCGACTGCTCGCCCAATGCCACTGCCAGCTCCGGTGATCATGGCTACTTTGTCGAGACCACTGCGTGCGTTGCTCACATCTGTTCCTCTGTAAGCACTCTCATTGTAAAGTCGTTAGATAGAATTTGACCCAGCCTTCATTCATCTTTCCGGACGCAGAAGCAAACTGGAACAGTAGCAAAGCATCCCTCCAACGCGCCAATACCGCTGGAGAGAGGCAGGATTTACCGAGTGATCCTCTGCAGCACCAGGTTCATAGTCTCCTTTCTGCTCACCGATGGTCTTTTCGCAATCGCTTGGCCCCTAACAATAGAACGATGCCCGAAGCAACCGCGATACCGCCATAGACCGCCCACCGAATCTGTCCAGTCATGAAACTTCCAGGGAGCAGATTGATTCCTTGCAGGAACCAAACAGTGCCCGACAAAATCAAAAGGCTGCCAATAATATTCAGTGTAATTCTCATACCAGGATCCTTATCTTCATATTCTCGTGTCCCGCGATATCTTACCTTCAAACTAGTCTTTAGATCCGTGAGGACCGTGCAGATAGATGGGGTTGTGACGTCGCGAGAGGCGCGATGAATAGCCCGACATCGGACCCGGCGACTTGAAATCCGACATACGTTAGAGGTCATCAGAAGCGCCGACCGATGTAAACTACTGTGTAGGTCAAACAAGAGAAGGAGAGATCAGAATGGGTAACAGCCACTCCGTTACCAAGCGTAAACGACGGCACAAGTCCGGTCATCGAAAGGACACAACAGCCGCCACGATGTCGAAGTTGAAACAGCTGGAGCTGAAACAGCCGAAGAAACCTGCCAAAAGCAGCTAACATCTCGGCCGCCGGCCAATAATAAAACCACGACCAGTAAATTGGTTCGCGTTTAATCCCGAGGAACGACGACAGCTAGCATTCACGGGGAGCAATGGGGGCATGGATTGGATCGTGCCTGGAGAATGGAAGTGGTTAAGACCAGCGTCCGGGCGCTGCTCTCCCTGGCTGTTAACGGCAGGGAACAGGGGTAAGTGGAAATAGGAATCGGCGGAACTATCTCTCCACGATGGAACACGGCAAAGTTGAAATTGGGGCGGAGATCCCGCGTGCAACGAGACCGTCGATCGTCATGTTGAAGCCGCTCTCACCGAAGTCGGAGGACAAAGTGGAGATCCAGGCCGGACAAAGGAACGCCGACTTCAACGCCATGCCAGATCGGCGCAAAGCATTTCCGGCCATTCTACGACTACGGACCGTAGCTACAGAAAACCGATTGAGTAAGTGCAGTGGAAGGCCCTTAGGGCTTTGCGGGCAGCGGCTGCCAGAGCTCAATCTTATTCCCATCCAGGTCATAGATCCAGGCAAAGCGACCGTAGGATTCATTCATTCGTTTGGCGTCAATCTTTACTCCCTCTTGTTTTAAGCGGTCGAGCAAAGCATCCAGATCGTCCACGATGTAGTTGATCATGAACGGTGCGTGGCTGGGATCGAAATAGTTAGTGGAGGCGGGAAAAACAGTCCAAACTGTAACGTGTTCCTTTTGCGGGTCGTCGTGTTCGCGCCACGGAAGCATCGCGCCTCCGCCTTTGTCAGCGAGTCCAAGATGCTTCGAATACCATTCGCGCATCTGATCACGATTAGCGGATTTGAAGAAGACACCGCCGATTCCAAGGATGCGCCCGCGCTGCTCCATTTTGACAGGCGGCTTCGACTTTTCAGGTTGCGGAGATTGCACTTCCTGTCCTCCTTTTGAGCAGGCCGAGATGAGCAACAGCGAGCCGAGCGCAATTGTGCTCCAGGGTATTCCTTGCATGTGTGGATTATACAAGTTTCGATTCGAATGGAGAAAACGGTTCGCTCAAGGTTCGCCGCAATTCACCCCAGATTGCGTGTTCATCGGCACGACGCGGATGATTTCTGCAAAACGCCACTTCTTACCTTGATTCCGGATTGTCGCAAACCGGAAGCCATCGCGCGATCGGGTCTCCCCGAACCGGTCATGTTTACTCACATGAAACACAAACCCATGGTCCTTCGAGATGTATGCCCGAGCGATGGCAGAAGCAGTCTTCGAAAATGGAAAGAGGGGAAGAGTGCCCCCGGAGCATAGAGGCATCGCTTGCTGTTGTCCGAGCGATTTCATCGGAGCGTGGAAAGAATCTTACATGGAGAAGGGAAGTGGTTTAAGCCAGCCTCCGGTCGCTGCTCTCCGTGACTATTGCCGCAGGGAAGGGTTTAACGGAAGTCGGAATCAGTCAGAACTCTTTCTCCAAGGTGGAACACGGCGAAGTTGAAATTGGGGCGGAGATCCTTCTCCGCATCGCTCGGGAATTTGCGAAGAATGAACTTGAATGGCTGCTGACAGGGTAAGGATAAGGACAACGACAAGAATAAATGATAAGGAAACCGCAATGGGCACGGCAACGGCAATGGTCATAAGAAGAGCATAAGCCCCAAGAAACCTGGCAAGGACAAGGACTGCGATGACGATGACGGATGACCACGGCATGACCATGGGGACGATCATGGTCACGGCGACGACGACCACGGCCATCACTAAGTTGAAATGCTGGGCGGCGGCGATTCAGGGATATTTTTTTCTATGCCTGCAAAAATCTTTCACGCCAAGGTTCTTCCTACCATTCCACGAGTTCCACCCGCCGGTTCTTGGCCCGGGCTTCGTCGCTGGAATTCGACGCCACCGGCGAATACAATCCGCAACCGAACGCATCTAGCCGTGTGGCCGCGATTCCGTACTTGGTCGTCAGTTCTTTCACAACGCTGACGGCACGACGTTTGCTCAAGTCGAGGTTGTACTCGAGCTTGCCCTGATTATCCGTGTGCCCGACCACGTGCAGCTTCATCGACGGCTCCGCTTTCAGTAGCTTCGCGATCTCTTGCAGCGTCGGCTGCGACTCCGACTTCACCACATCCATATCGGTGTCGAAGTACACACCGTACAGCGCCACCTTGCCCGCATCGTGAATCGACTGCTTCATCTCGTCGGCGTTCACGAAGGTCATCTTCTTTTCCATTACATCGGGCGTCACCACCACCAGCTGCGCCAGCGCCCGGCCCTTGATGACCTTTTTTTGCAGACGCTCGGGAATCACGCCGTCTTTGTAGTCAGTCACGAACACCACGTAGTAACTCGGCTGCGCGTCCTTGCTCTTACCGACCACCATACGTTCATCGGCCTCGTTGTAGGCGAGGATCTGTGAGAGCTCGCACGCATCGGCAACTTGGTTGAACGTCGGACCGAACCATCCCGGCTGGCCAGCGGCTTTTTCGTATTGCACCTCGAGGCCAAGGCGCGCGAACTCCTGCTTGTAGTTGCGAAATAGCTCCGCAGGCGTGCGCCCCTCGGGAGCGAGGTAGGTGTAGTAGCTCACCTGTCCCTCGATCTGCTTACTCTTCTTATATGCCGGCGGGCTCATCTCGGTCGGCGGCCCCAGCGGCAGGAGATACTCATCAAACTTCGGCGCGCGATACCCAATCAGCTCGCTGCCTTCGTACCGCTTCATGCCCGCGGGATCTTTCGACCCGGCGACGTCCTGACCGAAGACGGGGAGTGCCGCGGTAATAACGAAGAGGCAGAAGCCCAGAATCACTTTATTGGTGCGCGATGACATGCTCATAAGATGAGATCCCACAATGAAGGATCGCATGTGAGTGAGGGGCGCAATGCATCCGACACGGTCGCCCTTTTCTCATTGAACGACAAAGCCTACCATATTCGCGTTGTTGCGGATGCCGGCAACCTAACTAGAGGAATCGCGGGTACGGCACTGCCAGAAGGTCAGGAACTGCTTACCACCTGGCGAGCAGCCATCAAAAGCGCGCGCCACGCGGGCGAGATGTCATGCTGTGTGTCCACATCTCCAAATCGAGCACCACCTCGCCCTTTTCGAAGTTTTCTGGCTTCCCCGTTTGCGTAGGGGTTGGTCTCGCAATAATTTCTGCGGGCACCAACATTGCGGCCTTTAGCGATTGTGATGAACGGTAAAGATGGGAAAAAACTGTTCTTTTCCTCGGCTAAGCAC
Organism: Terriglobia bacterium; assembly: GCA_963706335.1. Taxonomy (GTDB): domain Bacteria; phylum Acidobacteriota; class Terriglobia; order Terriglobales; family Acidobacteriaceae; genus JAIQFF01. The sequence goes on along the minus strand of CAVPME010000010.1, from coordinate 282,684 downwards.
ATTACCGCCGCGCATACGGGAGAGCCCCCGCCAAGTGGTTTGGAATGCTAACAGGCGCAGCGCCGGTTTGCGCATTACGAGGGGCTTGGACGAAGCATGCTCAACATGGTAGATTCGCACAGTTCAGCGGAGGTACTTCGATGAACATACTTAGTCTGCGATGGCGGCTGATTCTGGCCGCGATAGTGTGTCTGACTTTTTCCCTCTCGGTATATGCGTCAGACGAGCCAGCCCTGACCAAGGAACAGATCAAGCAGTTCCTTCTCACCGCAAAAGTGGTGAAAAGTGAACATACCAAGAAAGGCATCACCGAACCCTGGCGGCTAACACTGACGGACGGCACGTTGACCCACGACGCCTCTTTCCAGGCCATCGATGAGCACAAACCGACGATGCAGCTTGCCAGCGGCACCACCGAATTAAACTTCGTCGATTCCTACAAATACAATATTGCCGCCTATCAGTTGGCTGAGCTGCTCGGCCTCGATGACATGGTGCCGGTGTATGTGGAGCGCAAATGGAAGGGCGATACGGGCTCGCTCAGTTGGTGGCTGCCGGTGAAGATGGATGAGGTGGAGCGCCACAGGCAGAAATTGACGCCGCCGGATGCGGACGCGTGGAACAATCAGATGTACAGGGTTCGCGTCCTCGACCAGTTGGTCTACGACAACGATCCCAACCTGACCAACGTATTGATTGGCGAGAATTGGAAGATTTGGAGGGTTGATTTTACTCGCGCATTTCGGCTTTCCAAGGATCTGAGAGACCCCAAAGACTTGGTGAGCTGCGACCGGCAGTTGTTCGAGAAGCTCAAGACCCTGGATGCCAACGAACTGGCGGAAAAAACCAAGCCTTACCTAAGCAAAGACGAAGTGAAGGCTGTGATGGCGCGACGGGACAAGATCGTGGCGCAGTTCCAGAAGCTCATCTCTGAAAAAGGCGAGAAGGAAGTACTGTACTAATTCGGCTAGCGGCGCGAGCATGCGGTGAGAACGCTGGACGGAACCACGAGCGCTGCTCTTTTTCTATTCCGAGGCTATTGTTTCGGGCCACGCATTACAAATCTCTCGTCTGAGAAGGAGAAGGTCAAATGGTGAAGAAGCTACTCACTCTGTTATTCATTTCGATGCTTGCCTTCCCACTGTCGATATTGCTATTCGCGCAGGAAGCCGGTGCTCAGGACAAGGCCGCGAAGGAGGCGCGCTGGGAGGGCGTCGTCATAAGAAGCAATCCCGATAAATCTACGCTGACCGTTCGTAAGGTGGGTTCGAGCGTGGAGAAGACCGTCGAGTACGACAGCTCGACGAAATGGGTGAGTCAAGAGCACGGCAGCAAGAAGGTCAACGATATTGATGCTAGCCAGGTCAAAGACGATGATCGGGTGATCTGCAAGGGCACCTACGGCAAAGACGGCCTACTCCACGCCACTCTAATCTCTAAGCGGCTCTCGCACTCGAATTGAGTTTCGGGCTTAGGAAAAACGGACGGCGCGGCCATATAAAGGATGCGGATCTGGTGATTGAACGGATCGCGGAGCGATAGCCGTATGCTCCGAAGGTAGAGTACCAGAGCCGGAGGGCGTATATTTTTGCACGAAGACCAGGTTCTTTATAAACCGCAAGTTGAATTCTGCCTTGGTCGAATCAGGTTCCGGCCGCTGCGGAATTCATCTGCCGTGACTGCAAGACAGCGTTTTCGAAGAGTTTGACCATTGCCGAGCATGGCAAGGAAAGGCATCACCTGCCCGCACTGCGATGATAGGAATCTCGAGCAGCCCTGGTCCGCTTTTTCCGGTCATAACCTCCAGGAAAAGTGCCTGACCAGAAGCCCCCGAGGCGGGGATTGGTGAACAGAAGAAAGGTGGCGTTTCGAAATTCAGGCGATCAAGTCCTGTTTGCCGACCTCTCGGGAGTTAATCGTCGGCCAAGCGCGCTGCTTGTGTCATGAGGTAATTCTGTTCCGGGATGCTCGTCGTCCGGCTAGCCGCAATTCGGTAGTGCTTGATGGCGCCTTCATAATCGCCAATCATTTCGAGCAAATGGGCGCGAACCGCGTCGAGACGATAGTGACCGGCAAGACGCGGGTCGGTATCGAGCGTCCTAAGCAGTTCGAGACCTTTCGAAGGGCCGTGCACCATGGCGGCTGCAATTGCGTGATTGAGAGTGACCATGGGACTGGGGGAGACTCGTTTCAGCAGTTCGTACAACGCCAGGATCTGTGGCCAGTCCGTGTCCTCCACTCGCGCAGCTTCGTCATGAACTGCGGCGATCGCCGCCTGCAACTGATACAGGCCGACTGATCCTTTCGACAGTGCGGCGGTCAGAAGCTCGATGCCTTCGGAGATCTCGGCCCGGTCCCACAGAGTTCGATCTTGTTTGTCTAAGGGGATCAACTCCTCATCCGGTCCGGTTCGTGCTGCACGGCGCGCGTCGGTTAACAGCATCAGCGCCAGAAGTCCTGCGACTTCTGCATTATCGGCGAAGCAGCGTTTTCGCGCTGCGAGTCAACCGGATCGCCTCGCGTGCCAAATCGAGTCGTTGCAGGTGCGCTCCGATGCTGCTGGCGTATCCCTCGTTGAAGATCAGATACAGCACATGGAGAACTGCAGGCAGCCGTTCAGCACGCTCCTGCGGAGAAGGCAGGCGGAACGGCACGCCGGAAGCTTTGATGGTTTGCTTCGCGCGGCTGATCCGTTGCGCCATCGTCGCCTCGGGAACCAGGAATGCATTGGCAATTTCAGCCGTGGTTAAACCGCCAACCGCCCGCAACGTCAGAGCAATGGCCGAGGACGAAGTGAGGGCGGGATGGCAGCACATGAACAGCAAAATCAGCGTGTCGTCTGGATCCATGTCGGACTCGATTTCGACGACGGGAGCCAAGTTTTCCGCTTCCGCGCCACTGCCGTTTCCCTCTCGCGGCGGGCAATTTCGCTGCGCACCTGGTCGGTCATGCGGCGACACGCAACCTGAATCAACCAGCCGCGTGGATTGTCGGGAATACCCTCCTGCGGCCATTGCGTGAAGGCCGCGATCATGGCCTCCTGCACCGCATCCTCGGCCGAGGAGAAGTCGCGAAAACGGCGAGCGACGGCGCCGAGCACCTGCGGCGCAAGTTCGCGCAACAGATGCTCGGACGGAGCGTCGTATGGATGGTCTGTCATCGCAGCTTCGTTCAGCAGCATGTTCAGAGGCCCAAGTCGCGTGGCCACTCATAACCGGCCGCACTTCAATCGGCATGTTCAACGGGGTTCCGCCCGGGCCCGGCGCTTCTGACGCTCGCGCGGCAATCGTGTAAGCCCGCTCCGGGCTGTCGACATCGACGATCCAGTATCCGGCGAGAAACTCCTTCGATTCCGGAAATACGCCATCGGTAATCGGTTCGCCATCTTTTCCGGCCCGCACCAGCTTGGCCTGACTGGGAAAAGCCAGCCCTTCGGCTGAAACCAATTCACCCGAATCGCGCAGCTCTTTGCTGAAGAGCGTCATAAATGCAATATGCGCCTGAAGTCCTCTTTCGGCCACTGGCATACCCCTCGAAGTCGGCCTTCTTGCCGTTCATCATCAAAATGTATTTCATTTCTCTTCTCCTTGATTGAGTTCGGCGCTGCTTCTGCGCCTTCGCCTACCGAACGGCTGCATTCTCACATCCGTCATTGGGATTTGGACTTCATGGGTCGCGAACTGCCGGACTTCGATCGGCATGTTCGTGGGTATGCCCCCGGGCCCGGGCGCTGCCGAAATCCGTCCCGCTATGGCATAAGCGCGTTCGGCGGTCGCAACGTCAACGATCCAGTAGCCCAACAGAAACTCCTTCGACTCGGGGAAAATACCGTCTGTGACTGGCATGCCGTTTTTCTCGCCGCGCACAACCTTGGCTTCACCCGGTTCGGCCAAGCCTTGTGTGGCCACAAACTCTCCGGATTCGGTCAGATCCTTATTGATGCGCTGGAGAACCGCCATATGCGCCTCAATATCCTTTTGCGACCAGGCGTGATACGTGTCAACGCCTGCCTTCGTGCCGGACATCAGCAAAATGTATTTCATGTCCTTTCCTCCTGTGCTGTTCTAATCGTTATAGCGCCTGCGATCTGCGCTTTCATACTGTAGTCGGAGCCGTCCCGCCATTCTCTACATCTTGCTCAGAAATATTTCATGGGCCAAAAGTCACCAGCCGATGTCGATTTAGGAGCGCCAGAACCGACATACAAGTGGAGGCGGGAAAATGACGACCGACGAAATGGTGGTGGACGTTAGCCAGGATTGGGTACTGGCCTGCGATGTGCAACAGGGCTTTATGCAGGCGCCTTGCACGGCTAGAGATTTCTTGGACTATAGCGCCCGCTGCCGTCAGGTTCGGGCGCTCGGCGGCGATTGCTACAATTTCATCCCACTGAAGAATGAGCGCTTGGCGTTGGTCGTTGGGGATGCCTCGGGCAAAGGTCTGGCCGCGGCACTCATGATCGCCAATGTGCAGTCCTCTGTTCGGACGGCGGCATTGTTCACGGGAGATGACTTGGCTGCGCTGCTCAACGTGGTGAATCACCAGGCATACGCTTCGTCGTCCGAGGACCGATACGCAACCTTATTCTACGGAGTATTCGACGGATCGACCCGCACTCTGCGGTATGTAAATGCCGGACACAATCCGCCGGTCGTCATTCGGCGGGATGGTTCAACGCATCGGCTAGAAACTGGTGGCGCACCGGTTGGACTGTTCGCTGATTCCGAGTACGGGGAGGGCGTCGTAAGGCTCGAAACTGGTGATTTGCTGATCGCCTTCACCGACGGACTCATCGAAGCAACAAATCAGGACGGGAACGAATGGGGAGTTCAGGCCTTATTGAAAGCAGCCGCCTGCGGAGCGCAATGCTCTCAAGACGCCGGAGATCTCGTCAATTTAATCTTCAAGACTGTGGATGGCTTCTCCAAAGGACACCAAACCGATGATGCAACGTTGGCAGTTGTACGGGTTGGGTCGCGGGCGCGCTGAACAATTGGTTGGATAGAGGTGCCATCGCCTTGCCGATTTTGAGAACGCTTGTGCATCCAAAATAACGGGCTACTCTCCGGAAGCGATCAGCGCATATATATACGGGAACAAGCCGACCGATACAGAAAAGTTGCGTGCCATTGAAGGGTTCTTTGCCTACTGCGGGCGCTACGCACTTGATGAAGCTAAGCAGGTGATCTATCACTACCCAGAAGTTGCGTGGATGCCAAACTTCGTGGGAACCAAGCAAGAGAGACCCTACCGATTCGATGGGGAGTTACTGACTTTTGCGGGCAAAGCTACAGATGAACCTGGGGTGGAACGCTGGACAATCACCTGGAGGAAGGTGAAGTAGTGCAATCCGAATACGACAAGGTTGATCTCCATTTCCTCGAGGCCGGCAATTTATCCAAGATATTTCCCCTATCTGCAAGATGCAGGGCTGGGGATAGGGCTACTTGATGAGGCTAGAATCCGGAAGATAGCGCGTCACGAGCAAGCAGAGGAATCGTTGCAAAGCGGAAAGGGATTAGCAATGCGCCCACAAAATAGGGAGGGCATCTTGGCCGCAAACATTCTGATGGTTCTTAGTGCGAGCATTAGCTTCACGCTCGGAGTCGTCCACCTCGCCTATACGTTCTGGGGGCCAAACCTCACGCCCCGTGACCCCGCACTGCAAATCAGCATGAGCCAGATTGCACCGGTCATTACGAGAGAAACAACCATGTGGCGGTGTTGGGTGGGCTTCAATGCGAGCCACAGCATGGGACTAATTTTGTTCGGCCTGGTTTTCGGTTTTCTGGCATTGGCCCATGGCCAACTTCTGTTTCAGTCAGCGTTCCTGCTCATTGTCGGGCTCGCAATGCTTGGTGGTTTTGTTGTGCTCAGCAAGGTGTATTTCTTCAGTGTGCCTTTCGTAGGAGTCAGCATTTCTTTGGCCTGCTATGTCGCCAGCGTTGCACTATCGCGGGCCTTAGTCATGCGCTCCTGACGTAAGAAGCAATAACGCGCAGGACCGGACCGGCTGGTCTTGGATTCCGGGCGGACGACGGGAACTCGGAGGTTAGCTCCAAAATCCGAGTTCTCGGAACTGATCCCATTTCGTCTTGTAGGGTTCAATTTGTAGGTTCAATGTGTTCGCGCCCGCAAGATCATCCATTAGCGGCAAACCAGCCCGGGCTATTATTCTGAAATTTGACTGCAATGCCGAAAACACACAACAAGTCCTGGCTTCGGACGGGTTTTCTTCGATCCTTTATTCGATGGCTTGTCATCGGGGTGGTGCTTATTTGGTCGCTTGCCGCGCTAATCCTTGTGGCCGCCCGGTGGATCGATCCACCGACAACCGCGGTGCACATCCAACGCCGCTTGCAGGCCTGGATTCACAACCGGCCGTATCGCGAACGCTACAAGTTCATTCCGCTCAGCCAGGTCTCGCCCGATCTCCAACACGCTGTAATCGCAGCAGAGGACGCGCACTTTTACCAGCACCATGGATTTGATTGGCACGAGATCCAAATCGCTGCCGAAGACGATTTGGAAGCCGATCGCACTCGCGGAGCTTCCACCATTACACAGCAACTCGTCAAAAACCTATTCTTCGGAACGGGCCGCTCTATCCTCCGCAAGGGCGCAGAAGTCCCTCTGGTACCTGTGGCCGAATTCGTCCTCGGCAAACGTCGCATTCTGGAGATATACCTCAACGTGGTCGAATGGGGCCCTGGTATTTATGGTGCCGAGTCGGCGTGTCGTTACTATGACGAAACCGCAGCCCGGAATATCGGCCTGCCAGAGGCGGCACGGCTCGCTGCAATTTTGCCGGCTCCCCTGAAACGACGACCCGAGCGCATGAATAACTACAGCATGATTATCCTGGAGCGGATGCACCAAATGGGTTGGTAATCGTGGCAACATCTCACATATCTGGAAGGCCGCGGCTCAGGGTGGCGGGCGCACGCGCCGTGGCAGCACTGGTCGAGGTGTCTATCGTGTGCACAGTGCTCTCGCGAAGATGTTTCGTTGGGAGTAGCAAAGATCTCGAAGCACGCAGTCGAGACGGCGTCGCAGATGCGAATCCACACCAATGATGGAGCGCCGATGCGGAAAGCGATTACCGACATGTGCTCTCATGGCCGCAATCTTGCCTACACCAAATAGACCCGTAGGTTATATCCTCCCGTCGTTGACTGCGGAGTTTCCAAAAATGCTTTTGCTGCGCTAACGTCCGAAAGTCTAATGAATACGTGCCAGAAATGTTGCGACAAATTGCTTGCGAAAACCTGGGCGGTTCAGAGCCAAATCACAGACCGCTCACTACCCTATCGGCCTGTCGGCGAAGAAGATGCTTTGCCAAGTCCCACCACGGTTTATCCAGATGTCGCTGCACGAGTAATTCTGATAAAAGGCAATACCGTGCAAGTCACCCTTCGCACTGCATACGTAATTCAAAAGCACGGAATTGGTGCCGAGAAGTGTGGCCCGCACGTCATGCAGGGAGTACTCAGTGATATTGCGCTCGCGCAGGTAGGCGATCGCTCCCGCTTTATCCAGAGGTCCCCGGTCGCTGACCGCAACGTACTCGTTAGCAAGAAGTTGCTTCAAACGCTTCGTGTCTTTTTGCTGGGAAGCATCCCACAAGGCCCTCTCCCTGGCGGTGAGGTCGTTCACGATCGTTTCGGGTAACGGTTCCAGCTCTGCTAATTGCGGAGACGAACAGCCCAGAATCAGAGTGGCCAGCAAGCAAGCCGCGAACACTGCCCCGGTACTCTTCTTGAAAGACATCTTCCAGCCCTTGGCGCGTCCGCTCTGAGGCATCCTAATCCTGTGCGGGCGCGTTCAATGTAGCACCTAAGCGTTTAGTTGAAAACAGATTTAGTCGCAGAAACGAATCGATCTCATTGTTGACAAAGGGATTTGACAACTTGAAAATAACATCGCTTCTCGATCATGGATGTGAGCCTACCGAAGACGAAAAGGGAGCCGGTCGACAGCCAGTAAGGGCGTCGCAGCAGTTCAGGCCATCTCCGGTTCAATAGAAAATGTTCGGGTCAGCGTGGAAAAGGAATGAAGAAGCCACTGCGCATTCCGACCTACTGGTTTGTACCGATCTTCTTGGCGCTGGTAACAGGCGCAAGCGCGCGGGTAGGCTATCTGATGCCCCAACCTGCGAGCCTGGAATGGAGTGAGGGAAGACTGGCGATCGATGCCTCGTTCGATGTTGGCATCACGGGGCGCAGCGACCCTACGCTGCGTGCCGCTGCGAGCCGTGCGCTGCGGGAACTGAGCCTGCGCACCGGAATCCCGATCGTCAATTCAGTGTCAAGTGATCCAGATGCCACCTTGGTTCTACAATGCGACGGCCAAGGGGAACAGGTGCAGTCGTTGCACGCTGACGAATCTTACGAGCTGCAGGTCACCTCGAAGCAGGTGAGGATAAAAGCAGACGCGCCTGTGGGGATCGTCCGGGGGCTGGCAACATTGATGCAGTTGGTTGAGTTCGACATAGAGGGGTTCGCGGTGCCGGGCGTCATCATCCGCGACCGCCCGCGTTTCCCGTGGCGCGGCCTGATGATCGATGTATCACGCCGATGGATACCCGCAGAGATCATCAAACGCAACCTCGATGCCATGGCGGCGGTGAAGCTGAATGTCTTTCACTGGCACCTGACCGACGACCAAGGCTTTCGTGTCGAAAGCCGTGCGTTTCCCCGGTTGCACGAAATGGGCTCCGACGGGAACTACTACACGCAGCAAGAAGTACGCGAAATCGTGGCCTATGCTCGCGATCGCGGCATCCGCATCGTACCCGAGTTTGATATGCCGGCTCACACTGGGAGTTGGTTCCCGGGATATCCGCAACTAGCGAGTGCGCCCGGACCTTTCTTGATGGACCGGGAGCTGGAGATTCGCGATGCCGCCATCGATCCCACTCGCGAGGAGGTGTACGAATTCCTCGATAGGTTCATCGGAGAGATGGCAGCACTGTTCCCTGACGAGTACCTCCACATCGGCGGAGATGAAGTCAATGGAAAGCAGTGGGCTGCCAATCCGAAGATCCAGGAATTCATGCGCGTTCACGGTATGAAGGATCATCATGACCTGCAGGTTTACTTCAACCAGCGACTGCTGGGAATCCTGCAGAAGCACGGGAAGAAGATGATCGGTTGGGATGAAGTTCTTCATCCGCAACTTCCGAAAGATATCATCGTGCAGTCCTGGCGGGGACAAAGTTCGTTGGCCGATGCCGCGACGCACGGGTATATGGGAATTCTTTCTTCCGGCTACTACCTCGATCTAATGGAGCATGCTTCCGCGAGCTACGTCGTTGACCCTTTGTCGGCGGAGACTGCGAACCTGAGTAAGGAGCAGCAAAGCAAGATCCTGGGGGGCGAGGCATGTCTCTGGACGGAGAACATAGACATGCAGAATGTGGATTCCGCGATCTGGCCGCGCGCCGCTGCCATGGCCGAGCGGCTATGGTCGCCGGCAGACGTCGCGGATGTGGATTCCATGTACCACCGTCTTGAGGGCGTGAACCGCCAACTGGATTGGCTGGGATTGAAGCACTGGACTTCCTCCAGAATGATGCTGGAACGTCTGGCAGAAGATGCAGACCCGGCTCCATTGTTCGTGCTTGATCAGGTCCTTGAGCCGCTCAATTGCGACCTCCGGCGGCAAGTGCGCCATTACACCTTCTTGACTCCCTTGAACAGGCTGGTCGATGCCACGCCGCCCGAGAGTGATCCGGCCCGTGAGTTTGGGGCATTAGCCGCGAAATGGCAGACCAATGCCACCGACCTCCGCAGCCGACTAGCACCATGGCGCGATAACCGAACACGAGTGATGCCGCTTCTGCGCTCTTCAGTCCTGTTGCAAGAAGCCGTGCCGCTTGCCGATGAAGTATCCGCAGTTGCCAATGCCGGACTGGAAGCTTTGGACTACTTGGAAAGCAAACGACCGCCTGCTCCAGACTGGATCGATCGCCAGCGCGCCCTCCTTAAGGACGCGGCGAAACCGCGAGCAGAACTGCTAATCGCCATCGTTCCTGGCGTAACCAAATTGGTGGACGCTGCCGCTGCCGTCCACTAGGATCCTAGAACCTTGAGGCGAATCCGAGTCCGACGCCGCCGAAGATACAGGTCGTACCGCTGCAGCTCCCTTGTCCCAGAGTGTCATCAGGATTGCATCAGGGGATACAGCATCACAGTGGCCAAGGTCATTGGTCCCCACACGGTGAACAGCGGGCCAACCTGGTCTTGCACCGGCTTTATGCAGGTGAACTGGAGTTCCCACATGAAATTGCAAGCGAGAAGGTAGATCCACGATCGCATCGGAATCGTCGATCCTCAGATTCTGAAAAAGATCTTGCGCTGGTAGAGCCAGTAGCACAGATACCACATCACCAGAAACACAGAGAACGCCTGCGCTACAGGCGCAAGTATCCCCAGGAAGGGATAACCGCGTGTGAATGTACCTACAATGTCGTTGAGTGTTTCCGCGAAAACGATGTACACGCAGTAAATGAAAATCGAATTCATTCCCAGAACAACTAGCGGAAACATGATTCGCCGGAAACCCATTACTTCCACGAAGCAGTAAAAGAAGAGCAGGATCAGAAGCACACACCCGCCGCTTACGAGGGCGAAGGAACTGGTCCAGATACGCTTGATAATGGGAACGAACGGACTGATTGCAAACCCGAGTCCAAGACAAACCGCGCTTCCTCCTGTGAGAGCCATTACGTTGTAGGTGTCTCCTTTTCTCCTGCGCAGCAACTGTCCCGCCCAGACCCCCAGCAGCGTGGTGAATGTGCTGCTCAGCCAATTGATGCTGACGTAGTATCCGGCCGGATTCTGCCGCAGGAGAACCGCGTCCAGGCGGCGGCCGATATTGTCGGTCATAGAAAATGCGCCGTCTTTTCCCGGGAAGGCTGCGAACAATCCCCAATGCAAGGCTAGGACGAGTACAGCGGCAATCACTTGCCACCGCAGCTCGAGTTGCATGATTAGAAAACACAACACGTACGTGATTGCGATTTGAACCAGGACGTTGTCCAGCTGGAAATGTGGGACATACCGCGGGTACGCTTCATCCGTAATGGACATCAGGATCTGGCTGATCAACATGAGCATGAAAAAGCGATACAGCACATGGCCGAACTGACGGCCGAAGCTTTCTCCTTTTTCCGCCCGGTGAGCAAAGGAAAAGGGCATCGCCAGGCCGACCATGAACATGAACGAAGGCTGAATCAGATCCCAGAACACCATACCCTTCCAGGGCACGTGATCGAACTGCCTTCCCAGCCATGCGTAGTGGGGATTGTCCGCGAGGGAAATCAGGCCGAATCCGTTGGAGATCAAGATGGCCATGATGAAGCCGCGAAAAGCATCGAGCGAGACGAGTCGCCCCACGGTAGGTTTCTGAGATCCTTCCGAGCTTGCGAGCCCACTCGTTTCGGCCGCCCGCGTTATTCCAGATGTGGTGGACATAGGCTCTCTCGCGGAACTGAACCGGCGGTACCGCCGCACCGGACTTCTTCTGTGTGAAGCGACTCACAAGTCAGCTTACGGCGAAACCAGCGACTTGATGAACCCGTCTGGCTTCAGCGCCATCATCTGATACCCCTGCAGAATGTTATCGAGATCCAGGCGATGGTTATCGAATGGAGACTGAGTCATTCGATATCGGCTCCTGCTGTTCCGCGGATGGAGTAGATCGTGGCCGGCTGCGGCAAAATGCGAACTTCTTTGTTCGGAACTCCATGCCCTAAAGGCGGCGGCTATTATGTCCGCCCTACGACACCAGTGTCAAACCGCTTAGAATAAGTTACACAGCTTTTTCTTCTGTAAACTACCGTTTTTGTCCTTTCCGGACGCAGAAGCGAAGTGGAACAGTCGCAAAGCATCCGCTTGCTATCGAGCGATTTGCATCGGAGCGTGGATTGAATCTTGCCTGGAGAAGGGAAGTGGTTAAGACCAGCGTCCGGTCGCTGCCTCTCCAGAGTCGCGACTGCCCGATCGTCAGGTGATCCGCTGACGGTTTTGCCGAGACGGGGCAGCGCTAACTTCCTAGAGATTGGGCCCAGCCGGCGAAGGCATGCCAGGTGGCGGTCTGCCCGACAGGTATTCGTATTTGTTGCACGATGATCAGGAAAATGCCTGCCCAGAGCGTGGCGCGATGGACTTTGCGAATTGACCACAGGTCGTAGGCCACTAGCAAGAGCAGGAAGATGTAGGAAAACAGGCCGGCCGTAAGGGGTTTTCCCAGGAAAACCGCGAAGGGCCAGCGCACGATGGCGGCGGTCAGCAGCGCAATCGTAGCGATGAGGATGAACCGCTTGTGCGCCGCAGAATCGGAGCGGTTGCGAAATGCGAAGAAGATCACTGTCCCAAAGATCAGCATGTCCGTGATCGGCACGACGTAAAAAGTCGCGGCATCCAACCCAGGAGGCGCGAAGCCTCTGGCCAGCGCGTTGGTACCTGCCAGGAAACCGAGAACGACCATCGAACAGGCCAGCAGAAAACCGAGGATCCCCAGGCGGCGATGGATATCCACGCGACCGGCCGAAACCAGAGCGGTTTGTGTGACTAGCAAGAAGATCCAGCAGGAAAATGCCGCGCCGTGCAGGTGAATGATGAAGGCCGGCAGGGGAGCGTGAAACACTCCGGCCAAGTAGTAAGTGCGCGCGAAACCCAGAAAAACCGTGGCCAGTATGAGCAGCGCCATTGCCGAAAAGAAAAGGTTGTCAAAACGGCGTCCAGGGAAGCCCGTCGTCACGTTCGCGCGATTGCCGGGAGATGCAGCTATTGTTGCCATCATGTCTCCATGACCGACTGGTTTTAATCAGATTTCCTGCATCCTGGCGCGGGCGTGAACATTGTATGACACATTCCTTCCAAGGGTTGAAGAAAACAGCGGGCAAGCAGTGTCTCAAATTCTATTTCGTGCTGCCGCGGTCGTACGTGCCTACACTTGGGCCAGTATTGCAACCGGATCGCAAGGAAAAGACGATCGATTGATGCTTCTCGAATCGCGAATGACAGCCGCCCAGATCGAGGATGCCCATCAGAGGATATCGAATCGGGAACCGCAGAAATAAAATCTGGCTCGACAGTAGACTCCCAGAAATTTCCACCTGAATCCCCCCAATATTGGCGGGGAAAAGCCACGCCATTCTTCGCGCGCCGCATCCATCCCGCATCAATTTAAACAAATCACCGGGATAAGAAGGTCCTTTCGTTTTGGCCGCGTGACACGCATTTTGGAACGCACATCACTCGCTCGGACGCGATCCGTCATTCCTTGAGTCTCGTTTAACCCTAGCGGTCTTGACCAAGAGGACGAGGCTTAACAAAGCCATGGCATAGGTCGTTAGTCCGCCGCGAAGATGCAAGAAATAAGAGACGAGCCAGAAACCGAACAGCAGATAGAAGGCGAGCCAGCTAAGAGGTAAGCGCATTTTCCCTCACCTTGATTAAGGCTATTCACACAGCGCCAGTGACAAGAGCGCTTCCGAGACCAGAAGTGCGCTTCAGATCAACGGCGGCGCCTGGGTCCACGCTATAACAAGAATTAACGTCAGGATTCCAATTATCAAGGTACCGGCGACCAGCACTATGATCTCACTTAGAACGTCAGCCTTTAATAGATCCTCTCGGCGCACAAACCACCTCAGTCAAACTTGGAGGGAGAGGTAACACGAGTTATCGTTTGTTCTTGCCCCGTCAATCGAAAGGCAGTTTGGAGACCATCGCCATAGCCGATAAGGCATTGGCCACGCAGGGCTTGCAATCTGAGGTAGAAGCGCCTACGCAAAACATTGCGTTTTCGGCGCAAATGAACGGACCGTCAGCTTTGCTGCGGATTTGGTGGTCGCATTCCCAATGGGCAAGGCTTACATCCGGTAATTTCCAGAGACGGTAAGTGGCCGCGTTGGAGGACAGCCAGGGAACAAATATTTGGGTGGCATCCACCGCCACTGGAAAACTACGGCGGATGACTTTGGGGAAAAAGGTACTCTTTTGCGCGACGGATATCTTGGTCTTCAGACGGGAAAATGGGTTTTTTGCTGCCGTCGGCGAAGGATGTTCTTGATACACTCCAGCTCATATAGCTGGGGGTATGCGATGGCATACTATAAGGTTCGGATTGAAGTCTGGTGTGACTGGAATCCTGCGGAGAGCGACCTCGACGACATTGCTCAGGGTATGGGCGTCGGCGAGGCGATTTGTACCATGCGCGAAATCGTTGCCGTAGTGAATCGTCCTCAAGATATTGAGGAGGAAGAGGCCATGACTTTCTTCGGGGGATCAGAGGGTGATGCGGAAGAGAGTCAAGGGTAGGTGCAACAGGCAAACCGGGGCCACTGAAACTGGAAGTGATATCACCGGGAACCACCATGTGGGATTTTTTAGAAGTCAGGCAAATCTGTGGCGGGAAAAACCGTAGAACCCCACACTAAAAAACCACCGAGATCGGGACGCCAATGTCCCGCACCTTACTCGGTTGCTCTCCTGGTGTCATCGTCGACCACCTGGGAATCACTCATCTCTTGCTGATGGAGTCTTTCGAATTCGGCGAGGAGGTTTTTGGATTTCTCGGTGTCGCCCAGCCGGGCGTATACCCGAGACAGCTGATAATAGGCGGCGCTTAGGTTGGGCTCGTATTGGACTGTCTGGCTCAACTCCTCGGCCGCCGCCTTGAGTCGATTGGACTGCACCAGTAGTTTTCCCAATTCGTAATGTGTCAACGCGTAATTCGGGGCCAGCATAATCGCTTTGCGGAACGACTCCTCGGCCTTGGCACTTTGATTCTGGCGCGCCAGAAGAATCCCGAGGTGGCAATGAAAGCGGGCATTTTCCGGCTGCAGTGCAATAGCGAGGCGGAGGCATTGTTCAGCTTCGGCGGACTTGCCCTGGCTCACCAGAGCTACGGCTTTCATAAACAGTGCTCGAGTTGATTTCGGGTTGAGTTCGATGGCGCGCGCTAGGTTCTTGTCCGCTTCAGGGAAACGTCCAACGAAGTAATAGCTGACGCCGGCCAGGTAGTACGGTTCATCCCATTCCGGTTCCAGGGAAGCTGCCTTTTGGGCGACTTCGATCGCCGCGTCTTGTTGTCCGGCACGCTGAAGCAGTCGGGTGCGAAGAACTAAGATACGGGGGTTGTCAGGGGCCAGCGCGATCGCCGCGTCCGATTCCCGGTTGGCCTCCTCGAAACGGTGATCCAGGTAATAAGCGCTGCCGCGCAAGTAGTGGTCATCATCGGTCTTCGGTTCCCTGACGAGATCCAACACTTTTCCGGGTTGGCCGGATTGCAGATAGGCCATCGCCAGTTGGTGACGGATCTCGATGTTGTCGGGACGGATGTTACTGGCCTGGCGAAGATAGGTCGCCGCATCCTTGGGCTGAGCATTCTTCAGGAAGAGCTGACCGATGCCGGTATTCCACTGAAAATCTGAACCCAAGCGTCCGGCTACTGTTTCCGCGTCGCGCCGCGCCTCTGCAATGCGTCCGGCCTCGAGTTCCGCCCGGACGAGGTTGAAAGCCACGTCCGGGCGGCGAGGATTAAGCTTCTGCGCTCGCGTTAAATAACCCACTGCTTGCGCAGGATGGTTCTGTTCGAGGAGCACGATAGCAAGGTCATAAACGGCATCGGCTTGCTTGGGATCCAGTTTTACAGCTTCCTCAAGCTGGACGCGTCCCTCTTCCACTTTGTGTTCCCGAAGGTAGGCCAACGCCAGATTGTAGTGGCCAGAGTAAGACTGCGGCTGCAGTTGCAGGGCGCGCCGGTAGTGCCCGATTGATTTGGCAGTCTGGCCGCTTTGAAACTCCGTGAGGCCTAACAGGAGGTACGCTTCCGCGTAGTTCGCGTCGGCCTGGACGGCTTGGTTCAGTTTCTCGATGGCTGTGATGGAATCTCCCGCGGCAAGAGCTTTTTGAGCGGTTGCGAAGTGGGACCTCGCCAGGGAATGTTTATCTGGAGGCTGCTGCGCGCTCACAGGGGAGGGAGTGGCGGCCAGAATTACGAGTAGGAAGAACCTTGTCGCCATCAGGAAAGCCCTACCGCGTCCTGCAACGTCGCGTGGTCTTGCAATCGGTTGGAAACGGGTCCCCGAAATCACAAGCCTGTCTTTTGGAGCAGGTTGCCCTGTGGATTTCACCCGGATTATATCTTGACTACGCATCTGGCGATCTGTATTTTTGTGAGCATTAAATCGTTTAGCTAGCACTTCGAGCTGCTCGGGGGAGGTGCTGTGTGAATCGGTTTTTCCTTAAGGCTGTAACCTGTTTCGTAAGCCTGTTGGTCTTGGGCAGCAGTCTCCACGCAGATGTAACCGGCTCTATCTTTGGAGCTGTCACTGACCCCAGCGGCGCCACCGTCCTCAATGCCAGTGTAACTCTTAAAAATCCGGACACGGGACTCGATCGAAAGGTTCAGACCGATACAACCGGCCGCTACGAGTTCCTCAGCGTTCCCGTAGGGGAAAGATACGCCGTTCAGGTTGAGGCGCAGGGCTTTCGTACGTCTGTGCAAACGGGCATCAAGCTCTTGGTCAATCAGACGTACCGCGCGGACTTCAAACTTGTGGTGGGCGCCGTGGCCCAGACCGTCGAAGTATTTACCAACAGCTCGCAGGTGGACACCACCAGCACTCAAGTCGGCGACGTCATCGAGAGCAAGAAGATGACCAGCCTTCCCCTCAACGGTCGCAGTTATATTGACCTGCTCGGATTGCAGGCCGGAGTTACGCCGGTTTCATCTGGCGCTTCGCAACACGACCGTTCTGTTTCCGGCAATGGCGATTCCGGTCAGGTTTCGGTTAACGGCCAGCGGGAAACTTCCAATTCCTTCATGGTGAACGGGGGAGACGTCGAGGAGAGCGTCGAGAACGGCGCTTCTATCGTCCCCACGCTGGACTCCATCGAGGAGTTCCGCCTGCTGACCAACTCATTCAATGCTGAATACGGCCGCTTCTCTGGCGCGATCGTCAATGTCCTGACCAAGAGCGGCACCAACCAGATTCACGGCTCGGTTTACGAATTCCTCCGCAACGAAAAGCTCGACGCCCGTAATTTCTTTGATCTGGACCGGGGTGCGTTCAAACGAAATCAGTTTGGCGGCACCATCGGCGCTCCCATCGTGAAAGACAAGCTTTTCTTTTTTGGCGATTACCAGGGCACCCGCGAGGTCCGGGGTGTCTCCTCAGGACTGATCAACGTACCTTCGCTGCTCGAACGGAGCGGCGATTTCTCCGACCTATCGAACACCGGGTTTCAATCCTTTACCGACACAGGTACTCCCAGCGGAGACCCCACTGTGGTTCGCGGCGACGACAGTGCCACAAACATGGCGGCCACCCTCACTCAACGCCTGGGATACACCGTCACGGCGGGAGAGCCCTACTGGTTTGAGGGATGCGCCAGCAATGCCCAATGTGTATTTCCTGGAGCGGATGGACCCATTATCCCGCAAGCTGCCTGGTCTCCGGTAGCGGTCAAGACGCTGAAGTTTATTCCCACTCCGACAGGAGACTCCGGAGGCACGCCGAACTTTACCACTACGGCCGAGAAACTCAATCTTCGCGATGAAAAATTTGCTATGAAGGTTGACCTGAGTACGAAACATTTCGGCAACTGGTCGGGTTACTACCACTTCGACGACGCCAACTTCCTGAATCCATTCCCGGCCATTGATTACTCGAACTCGCCAGGTTTCTCGGCGACTACACTCTCGCGCGCACAGCAAATCCAGGCGAGCAATACCGCCGTAATCAACCCGAACACTGTCAACGAACTGCGTCTCAATTACACGCGCTTCGCTTTCCTGAAGAATAAGCCCGTCGGCGGGCTTGGCAAGATCACAGATTTCGGATACGTCGAGGGCGGACTGGGTGTGATTCCCACCAACCCGAAATACGAGGGCGTCGCGACCACCACGCTCTCCAGCACCGGAGTCCGCTTCGGGCTGCCTGACGGCATCACCGGCCAGTACAACAATACGTATCAGATCACGGATAATTTCTCGAAAGTGCTGGGCAAGCACACGCTTAAATTCGGTGGGGATATCCGCTACATCCAGGTGAACGAACGCAACACCTACACCCCCAACGGATGGTTTGATTTTGTCGGCGGTGAGACCGGCAATGACTTCGCCGATTACCTGTTGGGTGCGCCCGACCTCTTCAACCAGACCAGTCTCCAGTTGCTGGATTCCCGCACCAAGTATTTCGGGATATACGGGCAGGATACCTACAAGATCAGATCCGATGTCACCATCAACTACGGGCTGCGCTGGGACACAAGTCAGCCCTTCTACGATACCAAGGACCGGATCCAGAACTTCCAGCCAGGCGTGCAGTCGAAGATCTATCCAGATTCACCCACAGGCTTCGTCTTCCCGCATGACCCGGGCGTTCCACGCACCTTGGCGCCTACGCAATACGATCGTTTTGCTCCCCGTTTGGGAATTGCTTATTCGCCGGGAGCAACTGATGGCCTGGCGGCAAAGATTTTTGGCGGTCCGGGCAAGACCAGCATCCGCGTAGGCGGCGGACTCTACTACACCGCGATTGAGGATGTCACGCTGTTCAATGAAGTTGGCGATGCTCCCTTTGGATTATTCTGGGTTAGTCCGGTCCCGGTTTATCAGGACGAGCCTTACAAGAATCGCAATGATCCACCCAGTGCGCAGGGAAACCGATTCCCTTTCACCATCCCGCCGGCGGGAGCTACCGGAATCTGGCCGAAGTACATGCCGATCGCATTCTCGCCCACTTACAAGAGTACGAACAAACTTCCCTATGCGGAGCATTTCAATCTTACGATTCAACGTGAAATTGCAAAGACCGCAGTGTTCTCGATAGGCTTTGTGGCGTCACGCGGCCGCCATCTGCTTTCTACTGTAGAGTCGAATCCGGGCGATCCCGCTAAATGCCTGCAAATTCGAGCCGCCCTGGGTTCAGCCGATGGTTGTGGACCCTTTGGAGAAGATTCTATCTACGATTTGGGCGGCGGAGGCTTTGCCTTCGGCACTCGGCCCTTCTCCGTTACTTCGGGTCGCGAACTCGACCGGGCGACGGGGACCGGCACGCTCGATTTCCAGAACAACGCATGGGAGGAAACCGCGGCAAATTCAACCTATAACGCTTTGCAAACCAGCCTGGAAAAGAAAGTGGGCAACCTGCGCCTGTTGGCGGCCTATACCTGGTCTAAGTCCATCGACAATTCTTCGGGCTTCTTCGACCCCATCAACCCGTTCAATCCGAGCCTGAGCCGTGCCCTTTCCATTTTCGATATCGCGCACAACTTTGTGATCAGCTACAGCTACGACTTGCCCTTCTTCAAATCAGGTCACGGTGGCGCTGGCAAACTTTTAGGGGGATGGACGATTTCGGGAATCACCCGTTTCACCACCGGCTTCCCGGTAACACTTACCGAAGACGATGACAACTCACTCTGCGGGTGCGATGGGAGTGATGTGCCGAACTACAATGGCCAACCGATCCATTTCCTTGACCCGCGCAAGCCGGGCAACCTTTTCTTCGATCCCTCACCGTTCTCTCCAGAGGACCTGGGCACTGTGGGCAACGCCAAGCGACGCTTTTTCCATGGCCCAGGAATCAATAATTGGGACTTAGCCTTGCACAAGAACACTGCGATCGGCGAAAAGGTGAATTTGGAGTTCCGCGCCGAATTCTTTAACGTCTTCAATCATGCTCAGTTCATGCAACCCGGTTCCGTCGTCGGCGAAATCAACGGCAACCTGGGACAGGTGACTCAAGCTCGCGACGGCCGAATCGGGCAGCTGGCGCTGAAGTTATCGTTCTAATTGCGTCATGAGCAAAACGGGGCATCGCAGTTGGCTGTTCGGTTTTGCGTAACTATACGGCTGATGAGGGAAGGCCCCTCGAACCGGCTTGCAGGAGCAGGACTCAAACCACCTTCCGCTGCTGCGCCCTAAGGGGAGTGGTGGTGAGCGGAGAAGGAAAAGGCCCGGAAGAGAAACTCGGGTCAGGTGACTTCTAGGGAGAGGAACGAAAGTGAACCACTGCCGTGTCGAAAAGAACTTCAGACGATGTCGAAACCACGGTAGTTAGAAGATCGTGGGACAAGCTCCGGCGGGACCTGCTTACGGACGGAGCGGCATCCGGCATACAGGTGGCCTGAACCTAGAAGAGGCGGTCGTATGGAACATGAGAACCTTGGCGTCGATGCAAACGGAGAAGCCACAAGTGGATTGAACCACGAGGGCGAGAGTACGGATGCGATGCTGAGGGGCGGACTGCCTGGTAGTAGCGAGGAAGCGGAGTAATGTCCGTGGAGCGAAGCGGGCAGGCCATCGACGTTGAAACCTTAAAGGGTCAACTGGCAACAGGAGGAGCCCGCGGTTTTGACGGAGGGCGGCAGCTCTCATCGGATGGCACGAGCCGGATGAATCGAGAGGTTCAAGTCCGGATTCTGTGAGGGGCTCGGGGTGAAATTCCCCGGGCCTACTCGGCCCAGCGCACAGACGCGGATTTAACATCCTTACTCAGCCAACTTCTGTACCGGAGCAATCATGCGCATCCCACTCAAGAGGGCAAGGCATTTTCTTGCCCTGCTGCTTTTCCTCGGCGTCCCCAGTGCCTTATATGCTCAGATGAATGGTGAGGCAGCGCGCAATTGGCCGGTGGTTTTCCGGGACACCCTGCAACGCAATATTCTCCCGTTTTGGGTCGATCACGCACCCGATGCGGAATATGGCGGGCTGCTCGGCCGATTGAACCGTTCAGGCAAGCCTGTTCCTCCGGGCAACAAGTCTGTGGTGCTCATATCGCGCTCCCTGTGGTCTTTCTCGGAGGCCTACCGCCGTTACCCCGATCCCGGCTACCAGCGCATGGCGGGGGCCTGTTTGAAATTTCTGCGCGAGAAGATGTTGGACAGGGAGCATGGCGGCTACTACTTCATGGTGAGCCGCGACGGCAAAGTCCTCGACTCCACCAAGCAACTGAATCCCATGTCCTACGTGATGGAAGGGCTGGCAGAATACGCTCTGGCCTTCCACGACGATGAGGCGGCCCGTGAAGCTCTGGACCTGTTCACGGTCATAGACAAATATGCTCACGACGATCGCTATGGCGGCTACCGCATTGCCTTTACCGCCGACTGGCAATGGATAAAGGAATATAAGGACGGTCCCAATGCGGAGGGCTCATTCGGACGAAAATCCTACGACTGGCACCTCGGCCTGGTGGAAGCACTGGCCACGCTGTACGACGTGACCGGTGATGCCAGGGTACGCGCCCGTCTCGAAGAGCTGCTGGATATTTTCGTCAACAAAATCATCGACGCCGATGCCGGCTATGGCAGGTATTACTTCAACGACGACTGGAGCGTAGCCGACCACAACGGCGACTCCAGGGAGTGTGAGTACGGGCTCGACCTCGAGGCTAGCTGGCTGCTCACAGAAGCGGCCGAGCGTGTGGGGCGCAATCGGGATATCAAGATCCGGCGTGCCAGCCTTGCGCTGGTCGACCACGCCTTGCGCGATGGCTTCGACAAAGAACATGGCGGCGTCTACCGCCTGGGGCCCGCCGTCGGTCCGGCTCAAAATAAGGATATGGAGTGGTGGCAACAGATGGAGGCGTTGGTCGCTTTTCTGAATGCCTACCAGTTCACCGGCGATCCAAAATATTGGCAGGCGTTTGATCTTGAAGCCCACTTTGTGACCGACCGTTTTGTCGATCACCAATACGGTGAGGTCTACACCGCCATTTACAAGAACGGGAAAATCGACGATGAAAAAGTCGGTCCCTGGAAGGCTCCCTATCACGTCACCCGGGCATTTCTCGAAATCATATCGCGTCTGGGCGGAACCCTTTAGTGTTCCGGCCTTTCATGGTTGCACGTTAGGGCATGTGAACCGTACTACGACTACCACACCACGAATTTATGCCTAAGAAAGCCGGTTCAGAACAGTCCCAATATATGACTCCGTTGCGCTCCGCACCTTACAATGCCTGGTGATCGCATGGTAAAGCAGAAAGAGTCCGACGAGTCGTTGAAAGGTTGGGCGGCCATTGCCAAGTTCCTTAGCCAACCGGTTTCGACGGCACAACGTTGGGCGAGCGAAGGCATGCCCGTCACGCGTATTGGTCGCTACGTCGCCGCTTCGCCTGCTGACTTGGAGCGCTGGCTAACACGGGAGGCTGGCACGAAGGAAACCGTTCACATCGCTTCCCCCACCACTGATTTGCTGGCGGATTTGAAGCGCGGGTTATCGCAAGCTCGGAAGATTCGGCCCAAGAAGTCCCGTTCCTGATTGTGCCCCGCACCGTGATTCCGGACAACCGGAATGACTGTGCTTTTGAATCGAGGGTCTACTCGACAGGGTCAATCACCCAAGCGTTTCGGAAAAGAGCTGAGTCGTTTTTAACGGTTGCGTGGTGGCCAATCGGCGAATAACACCCTCGATGACGGAGCTATAATCTAAGTGGAAAACGGTTTTGTCACCATACAAAGAAGAAGGAGAGGTCATGACTGCCCGTGCAGTGAAATTAAAAGTAGTGGCCAGCGTCCCGAAGGACTGCAGCTTCTGGGCTGAAGATGACGGATGGAACGGATTTAGCGAAGACATGTCCATTACGGTTCGCGGAACTAGCTTTGCGGATGCTAAATCAAAAATGGAGGAAGCTCTTCGGGAGCAGATCGAGACTCTAATCTTGAAATACATGGCGAAAAATGGGAAGCGCATTGCTTGAACAGAGTCGGTACGATTTGAGTTTCACAACAACTTCAGTGCACGCGAGAGCACACGTCATAAACGGATACTTTTTTTGTGTCAGGGCGCAGCAGTCGAAGACCCAGAACCCGCACCCAGCCCCATGCCGCTGTTCGAACCTGCGGTTCCGTTGCCAGTCTTAGCCCCGTCCACTGAGGAACAAAAAGCCATTCGCGAGTTATCGCTTGATGAGCGATTCTCACCAGGGGCTGTTGCGACTCGTGTCGCGGCAATTGAGAAAGAAGCCGCCCTCACTAGACGGATGCCGGAACAGAGGGAGTAGGCGTCGTATCCAAGGAGCACACGGCTTTTACGAATCGGCCGCTCCTGTCGGGTCAAACCCAAGAGTTTTGATTGCCTCGTCGCTTTCTAGGGTCAAAGGAAAACTGATTTCTTCGCCCCTTTCGTACGCGGCAAAACGCTCATGTAATTGTTCGTGCGTAACACCCGCTTCACGTGTGAGCAGAACTGCAACCTCACGGAAGTCACCCAAATAACGTGGAAGGCCGTACCCTACGCCGTCTTCATTGAGCACGGACAGAGACGCATAGTGAACCTTATCTTGTGGCTTTTTGGGGTCAACCTGGGTTTCTTTCTTGACTACAGCGGTCGCCGTGATGCTCATATGTGCGTTCCAGTCTTTGACATTGAAAAGAATAACTGCTCGTCGTCTAGCCTTTGGCACACAGACGCCTCGCATTCGGGCTCTGGCCACGATTCACTTCCCAAACACGTCATCAATTCTCGTCATAATACGCTCCGCCCGCTGAATGCTTGCGGCGATCAACTTATCCGTGCGTGGGCTTCCTTGTAGTCCTCCGAACAGATCGTCAGCCGTCTGCATGTGCTGCCACCGCCTAATTCAAGCAAATATACAACCGCAATAGGGCAGCCCCGGACGCAATCCGGGACTTTTTTTCGTGCCACCTTAACCTTCTCATCATTTCAATCACGGGTTTGAGTTCGCAAGAGTAGCATTTAGAGGCGGGGTCAAATTTCTATGACTGGCAAACGCGGAAACCCGAACTGGGGGCGTTCAGGATGGTTCCCTCCGGCTATGGCTACGGCGTTCGAAATGCAGGTGAGCAATTTAAACCTGACACCGGACCAATATGGCGCCTCATCTCGCCTGCGCAAATGGTGCGAACAAAACAAGAATCAACACTACATCCCAGAATGGCTGCTCAATGCACTCCGAGGACCACGAGTGCGATCTTATTTCAAAGGTTTTTAGGTCGAGGTCTCTGGTCGTTTTCTATTTTGTATGCCACAGGACGATCACTTTCGTTTGTTGATAATGTTGTCCAATTGTTCTGACAATGCCTTGGCCGCCTCTTGAAGTTGAACGAGGCTACCCGCTTGAAAGTCGATGTCAGTCCGGTTTAGGTCTTCACTAATCGCTTGGCAAAGCTGGTAGGCGATTCGAATTCTTTCGGCGCCTAACAGCGACAACACGCTAGTCGGATCCTGTTCAGTTTCCTTGCATGCCAAATATTGTTGCGCAGCCCATGCGACGGTCCTGACTCGACTTAAAGCGTCCCGGAAGTCGGCCAGAACGCGAGGCTCCAATCGCCAGCAAGCAAGACTTCATGAAGCTGCTTAAGCTCCACTACGGCTTGCTTAAGGGGTGCAGAGTCGGATCCATGATTTGATTCGGATGTCACATTAACCTTTCAAAAACACTGAACGCTACCCAGTATTTATTTCTACCGCTTGAATTTGTTCACGCTTTCTTGACGAAGGGGACTTACCGAGGATGATAAACCCATACTTCGTTCAAGGCATCTTCGAGCGCACAACCGCTACAACCCAGGAGAAAATCCTGGCGGAAAAAGCGTTAAAAAAACCGACGAAAGACCACCGGACTCACGTCAAACCGATTTTCACCCGCTTCAGCCGCGCCACTTGCGGTAGTGAATGTAAATGCCAGCCGGGACGTGGCGGATGAGCGCGGTGATCCAGAAAACCGGTTGCAGCTCTTAATGTCGCGCGACGACGACGATCATGAAGGTTCCAGGCTTGGCTGTCGGACGACCCGTTGCTCCGGTTTCTGTTCCTCAAATTCGGCTGTAGCCAAGTACACTTTATGCGTCTCTTGGTCCACATCCATTGTTCTGGCCCCGACTGGAGTAGTCACTGTTTGCAGGATCTCGAACTTGCCGGATGCACTCTCGCCCGCAACCTCAAGCTTGCCGTCGCGGCAGCTGGCGAACGCCTGGTGACCGTCGAACCGCGTAGCATCCACGCCGGCGCCGATCGGCAGATCCGCGAGCACCTTGCCGTCGTCAGTGCTCATCACAATCAGCTTCTGCGGATTGCGACACCCGACGAACAGTCGCCGCTTCTCTGTGTCAATCGATAACCCTACGGGTGCACCGCCGGGAGTGACGGGCCAGTGCGCTAATACTTTCCTAGTTTTGATGTCGACGACTGCGACTTGGTTCTTATCCTCCAAATTCACATAGACCTTGCCGGCTCCGTCGGAGACAAGAAACTCGGGTTTGCCGCCTAAGTCAATGGGCGGGTCGATGGATCCTGTATTGGGATCGGTGTCAGGCTTGAGCGTCATCAGGACTCCGTTGTCGCCTGAAACGACAAGTACAAGTCCGCTGGCTTTGTCGAAAATGATGCCGTCGGCATCGGGTTGCGCTGTGATCGTTCCCAGGACAGCATTCGTCTTAAGATCGAAAATCACGATTGCGCCGCTCCCGTCGCTAATGAATCCTCGTCCGACGTCGGGAACCAGTGCAACCCCATGGTTGTGCTTCTGGCCGGGAATGTCCGCGAGTGTCTTTCCCGAATCGGCATCGATCACCATGGTGTGAGTGCTTCTGGGAACGTACAGACGGTGATTCTTTGCATCCACGGTGACGTAGTCCCAAGCCGCCGTCACCTCCAATGTGAAATGTCTTTTCGACTGCCCAGGTGCCTTGCGCGGCGACGCGGCCGCTAAGCGCGCAAAAGACCGCTGCGATCAGAAAGCCAGCAAGTACATTCCGAGAGTACATGAGATCCTCCAGTTAGACGTGCGGAATCAACTTCCATCGCGCATTATTCCTCGTGGTCTAAAGCTTTCCCGTCCGGGCCGACCTGAACATCTGACGTCTTTCCATTGGTCAGGACTTTGGCCTCGTAGGCCACCAGCTTGCTCCTTCTTGGTGAGCGTCTCAACTTTGACGAGCTTGCCCTTCCCGGCTTTGCCTTGCAGACCCTGGCGCACCGCAGCAGGAAGTGATTCAGTGGAAACCTGTTCTTCCATTTCGACCACTGAACCGTTCCCATCCACGAAGACGTCTTTGGTGTGCCCGTTGACCATCAACTCAGCGTCGTAAAAGGTCTGCCCGTTCTCCTTCTCCTGCGAGAAACCGGCAACTCCAAATGGCTAGTGACATGGTCAAAGACAGTAGACAGCAAAAATTCATCCACACAGCGCGAAGTGTAGGTTACGTCTTCACGTGGAATCATCGTAAATGAAGAGACTGTCTATCAGCATCCCGATTGACACTGTGGTACTCCTCGCCTTTGGCGTGCACAAAGCAACAAGTTATTCCTTCCAAATACCCGTGATAACGGCGGCGGTTCCGTCTCCTGATTCTTTGTGAATAGGGTCAAGCCAAAAATTATCTTCGATTGTTCGCAGAACACTGAAATGGTCATAAACATCTGTGACCTCTTTTGGCTTCACCACAGACCCCAGAAATACAGTGAAAATTCGTTCCGGCTTCTCGTTTCCCTCTGACTCGTCAAAAGTAATGACTACGAGAGTGCGTTTCAATTGCTCGTCTTTCGGGAGCCACGTTTTATCGTCGAAGCGAAGCCAGGTAGTGAGAAACACTCGAAGCCAGTCCGCGGAGTTTTTGAGCCCGACTTGGGGATTGGATGTCGGATCATGGCCGTCGTCGTCGAGATTTGGACTGTAGAACATGTATTCGGGTAATGGATGCGCTTGGGGATCATTTATAAAGCTGCCAATATCGGTTACGAAAGCGTTGTTCTGGGCGTGAGTGTCCACTGCAATCACATTGTGAAAACTTTTCTTCTGAACCGCTCGGAAGCTCAGGAATGGCACGTGTTTGCGGGTGTATCGTCCCCTCCGATCGCCGAGAAACGGTTCCTGAGCAGTCCATGAAACTGGGTAGTCTTCTGCGTAATTCTTCCAGCTGAGCAGATCAGCGATCGTTCTGTGCTCGGCATCGTCCGGGAACGTCCTCTGTCTGTCGCTTAAAACTTGTGGCCTGTGAATGCCAAAATCGCTGCCCGCTATCATTGCCAGATAATTTGGATACGAGTAGTGGTAAAGATTGTGGAAATTGGTGAAGACTGCCCCTTTTTGGGCGAGGCTTTTCAAGAGATCGTTGGTCATGGCGGAGTCAAAGTCTTGATTCTCTAGTACGATAACGAGCACGTGATCAAAGTGTTTTGGAGGGCGTGACATCCCGGCTGGCGCGGGATTGTTCTGCGCAAAGCTGAGAACCGCAAAGGACAGAATGAGGAATGCTTCACCCGCAGGTGTACGGCAGAGCCAAAGATTCATGTAGCCTCCAGCTTTCAGTTCTTATAAGCTTAAGATTTAGACGGCGATCGTCTATAAAACGATGTATGCATTTCGCTTTTGTAGAAATCAGTCAGGTCAATCGTTATCACATTAAACTTTGAGGCCGAAAAAAACCTCGGCTCTTCAGGTTTGCTCATGTGAGACGGTGCACTTTCGCAATCGACTCTTCGAACATGACAATTGCACGAGCTTACAGAATCGCCGGTGTAAGCCTTATTTTTATCTCGGCTTTGGCGTTGATGCAGGGCCAGGAGAAGAAAATTACTCGCCCGACTTACCGCCCGCAGTTGAGAAAGCAGTCGCTGGACAGAGCCAGGGCGCGACCGTTCGAGGCTTTTTCCAAGAAAAAGAGAATGGGCAGATCTTCTATGAGGTCGAGCTAACAGTCGACGGTCACCGCAAAGACGTCCTCGTGGACAGGAATGGAGCCATCGTCGAGGTGGAAGAAGAAATTCCTCTGGGGTCGCTCTCTCCCTCCATGCAGGCCGGACTGCACGGCAAAGCCGGAAGGGGCAAGCTCGTCAAAGTTGAGAGCTTAACCAAAGAGAGCAAGCTTGTGGCGTATGAAGCTGAAGTTCTGACCAACGGTAAGAAATCAGAGGTTCAGGTGGGCCCCGATGGAGGAGCTCTCGATCACGAGGAATGACCCGACTCGAGCTTCGAACCAAAACACCTGCCTCTCCGGGCGGCCGGCGCGGTGGATCTATCGCCGGCCAATGCCGATCTGCATCGCTGTATTCTTCGGAAAAACCACTTCTTGTCCTCTGGCGATGAAGTTCGAGTACACCGACATTCCCGCACCGTATGCGCCCATTCCGTAGCCTAAAGCGCGCGACTTCACTGCTAGTCCGAGCACAATTCCGACCAGCTTGAAGCCGTTCGCACCGCCCACAACTCGGGCACCGGTGCCGCCTCCTGACTGAGCAACACCGTGATCCACGTCGCTGTCAGTTCTCGCGGAGGCAGCTGCCAAAGTTAACGACAAGGCTGTCGCGAGATATCTGGTCTTCGGTGTCGTAGCCTCGGCGCCGCCTTCGGAGTCGAGCTTCACATTCGCGGTTTTGCTGGACTCAACGGCATAGAGAGTTGCCTCTATCTTTTCCCGAAGACCATCTGAATGAATCAGTTCCTGAAAGCGAATGCGCAGCTGTCCGTTTTTCTTCAAATGGCGAGCGGGTTGCGCCTGGGTAACCGTGCCGGTTAGCCGGCTGCCTTGAGGAAGTATCAGACGGTGATCGCCATCCAGCAATGGCTGAGTTATGACTGCTTCAACCTCTTCGCCTTTCGACGATGTCGCGGATGTGAGAGCCGAAACCAGCCGCGCATGTACCACGCTGCCCGGCGGCAACGGACCGCCGATTGATGAAGCCATCCCTGTCGTCATCACTTCGGTGCCGAAATCCAACGGCGCCTTGAGCTCAGCGAAGTAGACGGTTCCCGCCGGAATATATTGCGCGTGGACCGGCAACTGCTCCTCGACATAGCGCTTCAACCGACGCAGGCGGCCCGACGTCTTAATCTGCCCCATGGCAGTGTCCCACTCCTGCCTGGCGAGTTCTTTTGCCTCTTTGGTTTTTTGCGACATCATGCTTTTGAAGTTTTTTGTCTCTTGGCTCTCCGCCGCCCCAATGAATTGGATCACCTGCCCTGAGCCTGGAGTCACCTTGGTCTGCAGATGAATGCGCTTACCATCTGGAAGCGTTAATTCGTCGAAATTCACTTCAACTTCCCGCGCTGGGGTGAAGTCAGCATTCAACGCAGCCATCGTGCGTTTGCTGCTGGAAACCCTCCCAACCCTGGTTATTCGACCCGTTACTTGCGACCCCACCGGAATTACGATGTGGTCAAAAGCGTAAATCGGTTCGGTGGTGAATGCATGAATCGGTTGACCCACTCGCTTAACTTGGATCTCCTGATTCAACACCACCTGCAGAGGTGTACCCTCAGGCAACGCTAGCGCAATTGATTGTGGCGAAGACGGCTTCGCCGGGAGGCTGGACTCTTGCGCCGGCATGCGCGAAGAGCCCGGGGAGAGGTGCGGCAAAGACCCCTGTTGAGCTTCAATCGAGCTCAAGCATCCAACCGTGAAGACAATGACACAGAGAATCCCTCGAACCGACATCAACTGCTCCAAGATGCAAATACCTTATTCTGTCCTCGCTACTGGATGGCTGTCCGCACGGCAACGGCAGACGATCTCATCCACAGAGCGTGGGATGTCGACAACTTGACCACAGAATTACCTGTAGACAAAAGTCCAGGATCGTTTCACGAAAACTGATAAGTCTTAATTATATAAGACTAGACTATAGAAAAAAAGCATGCAAGTCGATAAGCATATGAAATCAAGTGCAATGTGTCGGAGTATCGGAATCGCACTTGGTCCGTTTTGCCGACCTCTGATTTCGGTGCTCCTCTTAGCCGTTGCTTGCCCGCTTCGGGGCGAGGAGCTTTCAGTTCGCGACTCGTTTCAGTTTTTGAGGACCTGCTGCGACGTAAATGTTGAGCCGGCACGGTCTAACGAAAGGGTCTGGGAAACTACGAGAGTCATCTCGGATCATGCAGCGGCGCATGAGGAGGTGCATTAGGGCCGGCGCGGTGGAATCCCTGCACGAATGCATAAGATAGCAAGGTCACCAAAATGGCAAACATGATGATCAACAATGCGGCACACCTGTATTTGCCTCGATTTCTTCCGTCCATCCCGCACACCTATTTCGGGACTGCGCCGGAACGAGGCGCCCAATTGAACTGAGCTTGTCACGCAACAGAATGCATTGTTGGCGTTGCAGCCGACCACTCGATTCGTACCGACCACAAACACCAAGATGACCGCCAGCATCAGAACTAAAGATATCCTGACCCTGTTGATGGCTCCAAAGGTTGCGAAAAGATTCGTTCATTTGTATATCCCCTCAAACGCTGCACGGCTACCCGCAAAGGCTTGCTTCTGAGACGCGGATACTGACTGTTGTGGTTGCTCGCATTAGACTAAGACGAGAAGGAGGCCTGGCGATTGCAATCGAAATTCATGCCTTCGCAGATCGTCCGGCAAATGCTCCGCCTGTCATGAAGTCATAGGCGAACGCGATCGAAACCGAAACAACGGTATAGTCGGTTTATGCGATGGAGCGAGCTCTCTCGGTACACATTCGTCGCCAACACTCTGCTGTTTAAAGGCGGATGAGGACACAGTGCAATGTACCGACACCACGATGACGGCTGGTATTGATAGCCCTTTGGTGAACTGCTAAGCTTCTGAATGAAATTTGTGCTCCCTCGATTGGGGGCTGATGCAGGAAGTTGGTTCAGGTTTTAACGGGGGTCAATTGTCCCGACCAATTGTGATACCCACCACCGCGGAATTTCGTCTGCTTGAGATTCTCTGGGTCCTCGAGGAAGGCACGATCGAGGATCTCTTGCGGGCCTCCGAGGATAGCCGGCTAAATTACAAGACAGTCCAAACCGTCTTGCGCATCATGGAAAATAAGAAACTTGTCAGCCACTCGATTCGCGGTCGCGCCTTTGTGTATCGACCACGGGTGAAGCGGCACGAGGTTAGTCGGGTTTCCTTGCGGTCTTTGCTCCAACGATATTTTCGCGGTTCGCGTACTGAACTCCTGGTCAATCTGCTGGAGGACGAGCGGATCGGGAACAGCGAGTTGCAAGAACTGGAAGGCTTGATCCGAAGCTATCGCAAGGCAAGCGTTGCTGAGCGCAAGAATAATCGTTAGAAGAACGGCACTATGATGCAGTTCGACCGATCCATTGCGAGCCTGGGCCTTGGGATCACATATTTTGTTCAAGTTGCCCTCGCCTACCTGACGACTCTGTCGATCTGCGCTTTCATTCGCAATGCTCGTCTCCGTGTCCGAATCTGGGGCGGTTTTCTCGTTTGGGCGATTGCGGCCTGGGTCTTGTTGTGGATACCGGCCCAAGAAATCCGACCGGTTCATGCCGTATTTCGTTCCGTGCCATTGCCGCCCAATGGCTCGACTGCATATAGCCATGCCAGTGGCGGAGCCGTGGGCGTCGTACTTCGCCAGAGTCGCTCCCGCCGTCGGCCTTCCTTTATTTCTGCTTTTTACTGACTCTCAGTGCTGTATTTATTTTTCGAGTCAAGGCGACTCAAATCTGCTCTGCGACGAACTCACCCGCCATCGCCCCAGTTGCAGATTTGCTTTGAACGGCTCTGCCAGCGAATTGCATGTCGGACGATGTCGATTACGACTTGGCTGCCGACCTACGCTCCCCGGCTACCTGTTACTGGTGGCGCAGTCACGTTTTGCTGCCCCTGGAACTGGTCCCTCACCTCGATAGCGATCAGCTCGAAGATGTTCTACGGCACGAACTTTTCCACGTCAGACAACATGATTATTTGTGGGATCGGCTCGCAGCCTTGGGTTGCCGCGTGGTTTTCTTTCATCCCTTGGTGTGGTTAGCCTATCGGCATCTGCGATGGGAGCGAGAGTTGGCCTGCGACTATGCGGTCGTGAGGGAATCCAGCGAAGCGCGCCTGCGGTATGCACGAGTGTCTTACCAACCTCGCCCGTTGGTTCATGGCGAGAAGAACGTCTTCGCCGGGAATAACTTTTTTTTCGTCCGAATCCTTGCTCAAAGTCAGAGTTCGGGCCGTTCTGAGCGAACCCTCGATCTACTCTCCTTCTCGCGAAGCTGCCCGGGCCGGACTTGTCTTCATTGTCGCAAGTGTTGCGTTGTTATTGCTGCCAGGCCTGGGACTATCTCTGTATTCACCGATTCGTCTGACCAGCTTTTTGGCGCGACCTGGCAATGCCCCTTCATCCTCCGTTCGAAAGAAAAGGGCAGAGGCCAAAGCTGCGCATTCTTCCACGCCCAAGACATTAACAATGGAAACACCTCCAAATTACGTCCGCAATCTGGGGCAGAGGGATCGATCAAATCGCTTTTAGATATTCCACCGGCGGCCTTGCCGTTGCTGAAATCCTCGACCGCAGGCGAGGATACCGCAGCAACAAGGTCCACGAGCTGTCAATGAGAGTACCGGATTGCAAAGCCGACACCCTGTGTGGGACGAAACTCCCATGCCACTCGCGAGTCCCCCGAAATGGCGCACTCTTGCGATTGGCGCCATCACCGGGGCTGTAGGCATGGCTACGGGGCAAATTGATCCAGATGATATAGACGGACCACGCAAGCGAAGTCGCTAACCGTGCTATCCGAATTCAAGCATTCTCTGCTATCTCCCCATGAATCTCAGGCCTCTGTTTCGCCAGGCGTTCTCATCCCTCATGCGGAATGGGCTCCGTAGTGTTCTCACCATTCTCGGCATATCGGTGGGGGTTGGAGCGTTTATCTGTGTCGTCGCCATCGGCAATGCGGGCAGCAGCAAAATCGAGGACCAACTGCAAGGTTTGGGCGACAACTTTGTATGGATCGAAGCCGGTAGCCGCTCCCGGAATGGCATGCGAGCGGGCGCTCGCGGCACCCGATCCTTGGTGCTCAGTGACGCGCAAGCCATTGTTGAGCAGGTGCCGCTGATCAAGAGCATGTCTCCTAATGTGGACGGCCATATCCAAGTTGTCTACGGCGGAGAAAACTGGCTTACTCAATTTAGAGGGGTGTCGCCGGAATTCACCGAGATTCGCCGATGGCCAATGCGGCTCGGCACTTTTTTTACCGAGGCGGACGTGGATGGGGCCGCTCCAGTTTGTGTGCTAGGTCAAACTGTAGTGGACAATCTCTTCGGAATGGAAGACCCCACGGGAAAAACGATCCGTGCTCAAGGTCTCCCTTGCAAGGTCACTGGCGTTCTTCGTGCAAAGGGATTTTCTGCTACGGGTCAGGATCAAGACGATGTCATCATCATGCCTGCTACAACGGTTCAGAAGAGGATCACAGGCACATTCTGGCTGGATGACATTTTTTGCTCGGCTGTGTCTCGCGAAGCAACGACAGAGGCTGTGGATCAAATCACAGGTTTACTTCGCGAACGTCACCACCTGACCGCTGCCGAGGACGACGATTTCAACGTCCGCAGACCGGAAGACCTTATTCAAGCGCAACTCGCCACGAGCCGAATCATGACGATCCTATTGGCAAGCGTGGCGTCTCTCTCATTGCTGGTTGGCGGGATTGGCATCATGAACATCATGCTGGTGACGGTCACCCAGCGGACGCGGGAAATTGGAGTCCGCTTGGCGGTGGGAGCTACTGAATGGGACGTTCAGCTCCAATTTCTCAGCGAGGCGGTTGCCCTCAGCATGCTGGGAGGCGCACTAGGAATGCTGGCGGGAGTTCTTTCATCAGCCGTTGTCGAGCAGTTCTTCGAATTTCCAACCAAACTAACGCCCGAAGTAATCGCGATTGGCGGCCTGTTTGCCGCCCTCATTGGGATTATCTTTGGGTATTACCCTGCGCGGAGGGCTTCGAAACTGGATCCGATTCAAGGCCTTCGATATGAATAGGGTTGCCCGGTAGCGAGCTTTCAAGTCTTTGTTCCGGCCTGTTGAGTCTCTCCCGAACAAACACTCGTGAAAGGATCAGCGTTTTTGCGAATCTCCACTCGACCCTGAGGTTCCGATTGAGACCACAATTTTGTTCACGGTGTGCAGCTTTTGCTAATTATCTTCAGCATGCGCACACGAAAGTCGGCGGTTTCGTGTTTGCCGGCTTTGTTCTCGTTTTTCGCTTCCTCCGCGGGTTTTTCCTTACCCTCCGGCAGGATGTACCCCTTCACCATGACTTTCTGGCCAAGGTGTACGTTCAGGTCAGTTTTCCCACCCTCGAGCCCGTAGATTCTCCCATTTTTTTGCGCGAGCCAGACTTCGCCAGGCTCATCGCCCTTAACTAGGCAGCCCGTCATTAGCACAGCCTTGGACGGTTCTTTGGCCGATTGGGATTGTCCGAACCCCGTCTCGAGATGGAGTCCGTGCAAAAGTATCAGAGCGATGGACAAAGTGGTCAGCTGAGTTCTCATATCATCCTCGCCACCCTCATCAGTATCAGCCCACGGGTTTTATGCTAAATCGCGCAGAACAACGCCGAGCTCTCGGATCGGAATCTGAAGTCGATCTCCATCGAAATACCAAATTAGGTTGGGCGTGGGGGGCAGCCCACCGGGCGCCATCCGTTCGGCTTCTCCGACTTGACTCTATGGCCTACCTGTTCTAGGCATCCACGCTGATACACCGTAGCCCTCGTAGCAGATCCAGAAAGCAGCCAGCACAGCAACTGCCTTTAATGAGTCGCTTAGCAGAAAACAGTTCGTAGCTGAACAAGGCAGGACTCAATTGGCACTGTTCACAGACGGTCTGTGATTCGGACTGCGTCTTTTCCAGGTTCGGCATGGCGCCCCACTTCTCCAATCTTTCCGCTGTTGCATTGGTTTTGTCGTGCCCCTCTCTAATTCTTAATCGGTTAAGACTTGGTTTGTCAAGGAAGTCTTCCGAGCGATCGCGTTGTAGCGAATTCCCGATCAGGTTGATCTGGATGTGTTTGGTGTAGGCGAACACCGTCGTAGGGACCACCTCGATTCGGCGCCGGCAGTCATTTCTGGGAGCAGCGGCCGCACGAACACAACGCCTACGTCTCACGAGCGCTGTCACGGATCCCCTGTGTGCTTCGCACTCGCGATTTCCTGAAGGCAAGTGTGGCCCTCGGGTGCGGCGCCATCTTAATATTTTTCTAAAAACCGTATCCGGCGACCACTTTTTTCTCCTGTTTCCCGACCACGGCGAGGGCGGCATGTTGGCTGGCGAGCGGAATAGTCAGCCGCGCTCCGGTGAGGGTGTCGCGGAGGTCCACTTTAACGTCTTCGGAGCTGTCGGAGACCATCACGTAGAGGACGGAATCCTGAAGCTCAATCGGATAAACCAGAACGCCGCGGGCCACTGGTGACTGAAATTCAAAACCAGGTGTGATTCCGAGCCTGCCGGCGACGTATGCGTACAAGTCGGCAGCGGGTTGCGTCCCCTCCGCGAGTTCGACGGGATATGCTGTCCAGAAAATGCGTCCCTTGCCGTGAGGTATCTCTTTGATTGTGGATCCGTCTTTGAATCGCAGCGCGTCGAGACAGGTTTGTTTCTGTTGATCGAAAGTAAGCTGAACCGAATGGCTGTTCAAGGTAATAGCCGCGTTGTGATAAACCAACGGTTCGATTTGCCGGTCAAGCCTGTGTCCCTTGAAGTCTTCATAATGAACGTCCGCGCGTTCACTGTCGAGGGCGCCGAACGTGCCGCGTAAATTCCACATGGAATTTCCCCAACCCGCCTCTTTCCACAGTGACAGGCAGTCTTCCATCCACGCCAGCGTAACAACGTGAGGCGTTTTGTTGAACGAGCCCCACTCGCCACGTGGATCTGCACACCCTTTTCCTTCAGCAGCCGGTAGAGGCAATGTACTCGAGCTTCAGCCGATCGCGATCCCAAGTTCGCCCTTGATCGTCCTTAAGCGGCGGCGGAGATTTCTGATGTTGAAATACGCGACGAGAAAGGGAGAGCGCATTGCTTGAACAGGGTCAAAACGGTTTCTGCATCAGATATGGATTCAGGCCGTTTGGAGCCTGATCTTTGGTAAATGCGGGATTAAAATGTGCTGACGGTGGCAGTTCGGTCTTAAGGTTTAAGTTGGAACACGGTCAGCATAGCCGGCGCGCTGTTTATCCCTGATGCTGATGCCGTGACGTGCATCACGCCAGCCGATACCCCTGTTGCTTCCCCACCATGAAACAACGCGATGGCGCCACCATTTCCAGCGTCATCGGACGAAGTCCAAGTGAACGTCATCCCAGCCATTGGATGATGGTACTGATCCAGTCCCTGCGCGACAAAAGTTTGCTCTTCCCCGACATGGATGGAAGCGGTCGCAGGAGTGAGCGTAATGATTGTGAGGA
This sequence comes from Terriglobia bacterium, assembly GCA_963706335.1. Classification (GTDB taxonomy): domain Bacteria; phylum Acidobacteriota; class Terriglobia; order Terriglobales; family Acidobacteriaceae; genus JAIQFF01. Next base: position 246,511 of record CAVPME010000010.1, on the reverse strand, counting down.
TCGGGGCTGATTGTATCGCCGACGCGTTGGGTGTTGGGGGTAGAGAATTCACTCCCCCGCCGCAACTGAGAAACAAAAGAGACAACAAAATTATGAGTACGAGCTTCACTCGGTTCCTCATCCAAGCGGGCTGCGATTTCAATAACAATGGAGACACCAGGAATCGCCGGGCCGAAGATGTTTTGGTTAAGCCGACCCTTTCCGGCACGAGCCGGGGCAAACAAAGTAAAGGGGGAGGAAAGTATCTTATTTAAAAAAGCTGCACGGATACGCTTGGGACAATGCTTCACGGACAAGAATGGTATCCCGTTTGTTTAACTTGTCGGGATTGTTTCTCAGGTATTTGTCTACAATCATCACCGCGTCAGCCAAAGTAATAGGAGAGTGATTGCAAACCTTTTTTGAGGTACCGATAACTCCTTCTACGACGCCTAAACAATAGCCCGCATCGAATCCCTGGGCTGATTGCTGGCAGGACGCAGCAAGTTCGGTCCCATTCAACTTGTCGGGCGTATCGTCAATCGCCGCGAAGGCGGTGAGTGAAATTAAAACAACCAAAGCCATCGAAAGTATGTTCTTCATTTTTGTCCTTTGTCGAATGAGAATCTGTAAATGATCTTTAATCGTCAGCCGCCTCGTAATAACGTCTGCGTTTCACCATGAATGGTGCAATCAAGAGGCCAACTCGATATGGACTTACGGTCAATCGTGAAGCCGGCGCGTTCTGTCTTAACCGTCCTGAAAGTGTCGAGTGCGAGGAGACTTAGGGAAGAGCTGAGCCGCAACCTTCAGCCCTGCGATTGTTTTGTTAGTCCACACGTTACCCTTAAGCGTTACTTCAGTAACTCGGAACCCAACCCCCCCGAGGAAAGAGCGTTCCCACCACAAAGCAAAAATGTTCCACCTTCGCCATCTTTCGAATTAGGAGGCGCTGTCGAGTTGCCCCGCGATCCAGTAGAGGACTTGGCCTGAATTTCGAGCCTCTAACTGGGGATCGTGCTCGAGGCGATGGGATCACCGCGACGCGGAGGGTGAAAAAAAATCTGTAGCTAAGAATGGAATAGTTTGCGGCTGGGACACAGCAGAAGGCGGCCGCGATCTAATTTTCAGCAAATGTGTGCCGTCGGTAAGGAATCCAATCGTGACCAAGCTCGCTTACCATGGCTGCCCGCTATGCCCCGCTCCAGAAATGCCCCTGCCCAAAAAGGTCTGAGTTTAAGTCGTGAAATCGATCCAGAAGAACTGGCGGTAGAGGTTTTGGCGCTTTCCGGGGACGCAGCTCAAGCTCAACGACTGGCTGCAGATTTACAATCACGCTTTCCTCGACATACGCTACTCAACGTGGTGTCAATACCGACGATTTTAGCGGAAGTTGAACTGGAACATGGTGATCCGGACAAAGCGGTCGATGAACTTCGGCAGGCGATTCCTTTCGACTTCTGTGAGTTCGCCAGTCTTGCCGGCATCTACGTCCGGGGTCTGGCATACCTCCACATGCACGCAGGCCGCGAAGCGGCAGCCGAATTTACAAAAATCATCGATCATCCGGGAATCGACCCTACGTCTCAACGCCATCCGCTAGCACGTTTGGGCCTAGCGAGAGCGCTCACATTGCAAGGCGACAGAGAGAACGCTCGTAACGTCTACGGGGCTTTTTTGCCGATTTGTCAGAGGCTGACCCGAACATCCCACTATTGATCCAAGCGAAAATCGAATACAGCAGATTACGGTGACCCTAAAAGCCCAAAACTTTAACACCAGAAAACTAGAGTTGAGCTTGTGCGAAAGTCCAGGAGAGGAGACAGGACAATGCTTCAAAAAGGCAATGCGATTGGATCGTTCGTTACCTCTTGGGTCCGAACTGATGCCTCCTTTTAGTGACGCTGGCTGGGGATTTAGCCTGTCAACCGTGTGTTTGCTCTAACGCTTACAATTGAACGATGCCCGATCGAAGGTGCAGCCGGCGGAAAACCTTGCTCTTAAGGGCGTGATTCTCGTTGCGATCCGGGTCGATGAGTCTGCTCGCTGTGGCGAAAATGCGCCGGTTACACCGCCTCAGCTAACCTGAGCATAGGGAAGGCCAGCATAGTCCAGTAGAGTCATCATCTCGTCTAGCGTGGGAATATCGAAATCCGATAAGGATCTGATTAACTCCAGCCTTCGACGGACAAATTTGGATGGGTTGAACAGCTTCAATCGGATGTTGTGATCGTGAGCCCATCTTTGAAGGAACACAAGTACTCCAAGCCCTCCATCTTCAATGGCTTTCACTTCCGTCAGTTCAACCACCACGGTGCGCGCCCCTACTTGGGCGGTGACGGCATCGCGTAACTTGAAAGCGGCTTCGCTCCGAATGATTCTGCCTTCACACTCAACGATAGCGAGATCCCCGATGTTGTCGACACTTATCTTCAACATGATGCTTTCCTCTTCTTTTTGATGAGCACGAATCGTGCCAAGTGAGCTTGCGGTAGTTTGTGGCAGTTAGATCACTAGCCGATGACAGAGCGTGTAGTTGCGGCCGGGAGGCAAGAAAATTTGCACTACAGAGAAGGCTGTACAGCACACTGGTAGGCGCTCACGTTCGGCTACTCCCCTGCGTGCTTGTGCGAAGCCGTCTTCTCCAAAGACTTCCAACGACTGCCCCTTCTCTGATTCCGAACTTCTCTAAAGGCCCTAATCTGGTTTACGTTTCAGCGGCTTGCCAATCGCGAGCAGGAAGATGGCGCTCTTGTCTTTTGCGTGCGGTGAAAAGAAGTTAATTACATCATCGTCAAAGAAGGTCAACCCGGTCGCACCCAGGTGCTGGGCATACGCAGCCAGGTAGATCCTGCCGCCGATGGCACCTGCCTCCAGCTGGACTGCCCTGTATCCGCGGTTTCCGTATCGTTCCAGGATTCGGTTCAGATCGGCTAGAAAGAAGATGTCCACGCAGGCGTCCGCCGGCAGCTCCTGCTCCAGACCAAGATGATGGGCCTCGGCACGGAATCCCCCCTCCTTCAAAAGCTCCAGAGTGCTTTGTTCACGCCCGAAGAAGTAGGCGCCCGGCTTGAGCCCCTGCACTGAATGCACGATCAGGTAAAGATCGTTAAGCTGCGCGCCGGGAGGCTCAAGGAAGTCAGCCGGAAGACCTCGCGTGGCGCAGTCCAGAATGGTAGAAAGTTGTGCCAGTGTAATGGATGCCGCCTTATCGAATATTCGGGTCGAGCCGCGACGCAGGATCACCTGCTCAATCGTGTCTTTCGGTTGTTCCTCTTCCGGCGAGCGAGGGAGGCGAACAGCCTCGCCCGCCGGAGCGGAAGACGGAAGGACTGCTGGCTTGGCGCGCCACTGATTCACTTCCTCAACCGACTCCAGCGAAGACGCGTCGTGCATCTCAAGCATAGCGGGGTATTCGATCTCGTGCTGTGAAAGCGGGATTGTCTCCAAGCCGAGCGAGGGAGCCTCTCTTGGTGCCGGCAGCGAACTCTCAGATGTACGCCCGATCGGCACCAGGCATAAGGAAACTTCACGCCGCGTATCCAGATCGAGCAAGTGGTTCACCTCCGCGTCCACGAACCCGAGCACGATCTCGGCCGGCAGCCCCGAAGCTGCACACATGGCCAGCATATTTGCCAGCAGAGTACCGTTGTCCCAGCCGAAATGGCGATAGGTACGCGACTGGTACTTCCAAGCGTTTCGCCAGTAGGTTCCGGTGCAGATGATCGTGGCGGGCGCGTGAACCACGGCGGGTTCCATCGCTGTCGCCCGAGCCAGGTTTCCACGAAAATTACCTTCTCGCAGAAGCCGTAACGATAAATCCGCTGGATTGAAGTGATACACGCCGGCGTTCAAATCCGGAAGATCGCTACTCACGACGTACAGTTCGATCTCGTAGAGAGCTCCGGTGCAAGCTGCGGCGCGAAAGTAGATTTCTCCACCTGGATGTGAACGCTGTTTGGTAATCCCTGCCGAGAAATGGAGGAGGCGTGCCAGATCCTGACCGCCGGGGACCGAATCAGGCCGCGACCAAGGCACTGGTTCCGAGATCGCAGACAGCGCGGCCACCCCTGTTTGCGGCACGTCGCGCGGGAGGGGAAGAGACTGTAGCTTCGGGTAGATTTTGAAAGGCAACGGGCGATTCGCCCAGTCCAGGAAATGAGGATTGTTACGAATACTCCAGTGGGAGTGTTTCGTACCATCGTGATATTTCCAAGCCGCCTGGATTTCCCGGTTGTTCATTACGCCAGACTAGCACCTGACGAGACCACGGGAGCAATGAGCTTCGTGAAAGCAGATTGAGCCTGGATAAGGGGCATGGCAGGAGTAATTCCAAGAGACACGATTCGTACGATTATGTCCGGCTTGTTGATTATCCACGGAGGCGAGAAGAATTACCGATACGAGGGTGCAGGCACTCGAAGGGCACTCCCGTCTACCGTTGCCCACATCTCGCTGGCCTTGTGACTGCCTAGCGGCAGGAGGGCAGGGTCAGCACCGACTTAGCGCTTCCTCAAGGCTGCTCGCGCCGGACGGGCTTCCTTCGCGCGGAACTTTGCGATGCGTTCGATCAACTTCACAGGGACCGGCTCGGAGAGTGGAAAACGGATTGTTCCCTTACTGACTTTGTAGGCTGCGAGTTGGTCCTCGAACGCCGCGACCATGCGCTCGCCCGCGGGGTACAACGAGTAGTGCTGCTTCCAACCAGCGAAGTACAGCACTATCCCACCACGCAGTCTGTAAGCAGGGATCTTGTACGAGATCACCTCTTCCGCTCCGGGCAGGGCTTTGCGGAGCGTGCTTCGCACAAGTCGTAGTACGACCTGCGCGGTCTCGGGTTGCGCGGAAATGTATTCATCCACGTTTGTAAAACTCGCTTTGCCCATGGTGGCTTTACCCTTCTGCCGGTATTTTTGTAGAGGCTCTACTGCTGCAGTGAGTCGCTTGCCAACCTAAGATCACGACCCACAGCACGTATGTGAGAAATGCGATTCGTGGGGGCCAGCCGACTTATTACGAGCGAATCTGAACCAATTACTTGTCTGGGCTGGTGATGAGTCGCCGACAATCTGCTCGGAATTGCTTTGGTGCCGACAACGGTGGTTCTTGCGTGCGGTCCACCAACCACCCGGATCCCTCCCCTCGAAATCGGTTTCGCTGAAGAAGAGCACGTTGACTAAGGTGCTGGCGCGATACTGCGTCTGGTTGTCCGCGAAGCCGAGGCCGCGTGAGATCACTGCCCCACTGCTTTTACCACAATAAAGATTACACGCGAACTTCATTGATGATACATATCACGATGTAACCTGGTCCTTACCCCGCCCCAATGGCATAAGAAAATTCAGAAATTTGGAGAAGCCTCCTTTGACGAGCAACAGCAGACTTCGAGTCCTAAGGTTTCTGATTGGGTTTTTATCTCTCATAGCGGCCACACTCGGTATTCCTCTCCTCGCGTCAGCACAAAACCGGTCAATCGAAACCCCCAATGTAACTCTGCAGTTGTCCGAGGGCACGGGAGATCTAGTCGGCTTGCACTGGAAGGATCCAAATCTTGAAGTGATCGGCGATCCGCGTCTTGGTGAGAACTTTCGCTTGTTGGTGCCGCAGGTTGGTCATGAGGCTGCCTATTTCAATAGCCGGGATCAGCATGTGAGCCGTATCCAAGCCTCCCCGGATGGGGTGGTCTGCACTTACGATTCGCTCCGCAATGCACAGGAGACAATCCCGGTTAAAGTGCGCTATCAGATCCGGGTTCTGAATCAACAGATCTTGTTTTCTATCGAGGTTGACAATCCCACGGATAGAAAGGTCGCGGAGGTGATGTACGGGATCATTGGAGGGCAGCAAGGGATTGACAACCGCTTTGATACTGAATCGATTGTTCCGGGCGAAAACAAGAATTTGGCTCCGAAGTCTTTTTCCCAGTTCCAAGCAGGCGGTTACGGCGGTGGAAACTTAGGCATACGCTACGACGCCAACGGTTTCCTGTATCCGGGAAACATGACCATGGGGTGGATGGATGTGTTCAACCCCAAAGCCGGCGTCGGGTACTATTACGCGAACCAGGATCAGGAAATTCGCTTGTCAGCTCTCTACTTTGAGCTTCGTCCGTTCACGAAAAGTGCCAGCATCATAGACAACTGGCCTTTACGCCGAGAGCTGCCGGCGGCAGAGCCCCTCGGTTTGACCATGGGTTGGGTCAATTTTCCATATGCGGGCAAAGGCACATTTACAGCCGGCCCCGTGGCGCTGCAGGTGCACACTGGAGATTGGCATACCGCCAGTGGAATCTATCGCGCATGGTTCGATCAGCACTTTAAAATGGCGCGTCGCCGCAGTTGGCTGCGTCAGGAGGATGCGTGGCAGTCCACGATTCTGTCGAACGGCGAGGACGCGATCATTCATCGCTTTGATGAGCTACCCGCGCTCGCCGCCGACGCAAAAAAATACGGGATCACGACATTCGAGATTGACGGCTGGAATATCGGTGGAATTGATCGAGGATATCCTCAATACCAGCCTGACCCGCGACTTGGTACCGCGGCGGACTTCCGTAAAGCGCTCGCCGACCTTCGGAAGCTCGGTGTTCATCCGCTAATTTTTTCCAACATCCAGGTTGCGGATACGGCTACGCCGCTTTTCCGTAGCAAGCTGCAGCGGTATACCGTCGACGGCCGTTGGGCGCCGGACTGGCAGCTCTGGGGCTGGGGAGAAGGAACGATCGGTGCTCGCCTCGGACTTGCGAGGTCGAATATGGCCGTGATGAGTCCGGCACATCCAGCATTCCGCAAGCTCCTTATGGACCAATATTTGCAACTGGTTCGTGATGGAGCGGACGGTCTCCAGCTGGACAAGGCGGGCATTTTGTGGCCGCTCGACTTCAACCCGCAACTGCCTGTCTCTCCCGATAAGTCCCTACCCCTGGGAGTGCTTGAAACCTTTCAGGAATTGCTTCCCAAGGCTCGCGCTATCAATCCTGATTTTGCCCTTGCCTCAGAAATCTCGTTCGATCGTGCGCTACCCTACGTAGATGTCTCATATCTCCGCATGGGCGACGTCGACATGGATGCTGCTCTCCGCTACACCTTTCCGGAGTGGACAGCCACGATCTTTGGCGAAAGCCCTGGGGACTTCAACCCGATGAATAATGGGATGAGGTATGGGATGGTCTGGGCTCTCGCGCCTCGGCACTACAACGATTCCGTGGATGAGATTCTCACCCGCCCGCTGGCCCGCTATGTCAGCGAGTTGATCCGAATTCGCAAGAAATACGAAGATCTCCTCTTTTATGGGCGATTCAATGACATGCTGGGCGCCACTGTCAGAGGAGACGCGGACATCCGCTACTCCGTTTTCAAGTCAGCCCAACCCAACGGTCCAAGCCAGGCATGCGTGGTCGTAAATTTCGGCGATGTCGCGGAATCGGCAGAAATCAATTTCGAGGGCGCGAGCGGTAGCGTCGTCATTGCGACTCCCTTCAACCCGGATCGCAACGACGATCTGCCTATCCGCCTCTCCATTCCTCCTCACCAATTGGCTGTCGTTGTGAAGCCATGATTAGCGCTGCACACCACGCGATCGTCGCGAGCGCTAAGCGTGTGGCGCGATAGTCTTCCACCTCCACGGTGATCAATGGAAATGTCAGCTGCTCGGCTAGATCTTTACAGCAGATCAGGCAGGAGCTCTGTGCTCTGCTTCCACGAAGCCCTGCCTGAAAAATGAATTTAAGCCAGACTCTGTCTGTTTAAATTCCACTCAGTATCGGCAGCCCTGCAACGCAACAGTTTCTCCGCTGGTTCGGATCACGCGAGGCTGAAGCGGAGAGCTTCCATTGAAGCTTTGAAACTTAGGGATGCATCTACAGACTCCGACCACAGGAACTTGCCCTGGCCGTTACCGAGCAAGCCGCGGTCACACCCCGGATTTTGCAGAACGGGAAAGTAGACGCATAACGGTCTTCGCATCTTTTCTTGCGTCGATTTCCTCAGACAAGTTCACTCCCCAAAAGTTGTTCTCGGGCTCCAGCAGTTCGATGCCGGCCTGGACTTCATTCGGGGAGAGCTGCCTAATCCATTCCACCCGAAACTCCTTTTTCTTCGCGCCGCGTTGCAAAATTATGATCATTCCAGATTGCAACGGTGTTTGGTACGCTACGAGCCGTGCCCCCGTCGACGTGATGTCAACTGTATGCGCCAAGCGAGTGACGGTGCCGACCGAGACCTTCACCGGCAGCACCATTTTTCTGCGAAGCGATTTTCTTTTGTGCAGCATTGCCACTATTATCCGCGTGCAAGCTCTGAACAAAAAGTTACTCGGGGCATCCGCGGGCAGTCACCAAAGTTGATCCGAAGCATACGAAGGGCAAACGAATGTTGTCGAACTCCCAGGTGTCTTCATTACCCCGGTTACCACCCGTAACACCACGTCCGGACCGTTGTGCACCCCCGGCCTTAAGCACATACTGAACGTGCGTGAGGGAATCACAAGTGCGATCAAGGCGACAAGGAAAGTTAGGTTCAGGTGTTGACGGCTTATCCTGGTTGGTCACCAGCACCCTAAGCCTCATCCTGATCGTTTGTTTCATATCGGTCGCCCCCCATATCCGTGTCTCAGCTTCGAATAGCGGTCAGTTGTTTTCCTCTCTGCCTGGAAAAATAATGTGGCAAAACTTCTTGCGGAGCGGGCGAAAAGAACCCTCAACCGTAGAAGATGCAGTTCTTGCCACAGTTCAGGTCTCGCCGTCTTTCCGGCGATAAAATGAAACACAAAAGAATCATATGGGAACCGGGTGCTCAGGGATGGATTTGGTCATAATGTAAGGCGGGTGAGGTAGAAATCTTTCTCCGCGAGGGTAAGCAGGATGAGGCACTCCTCGACTGTCCTTTCTCAATCAGTCTGAGACCCTGCAGCTGGCCACCACGCGAAGTTCTAGTTCACGGCGATGGCCGGTTTTTCCGGTAACATGGTGTTTTCCCAGCCGGACAATCTCCCATGATCGAGCATTTCGAGTTCTCCGACCTCCGCGAACTGTTTGCCAAAGCCAATGAGGAAAAGTCTGGCGACCAATTGGCCGGCATTGCCGCGCGATCCGAGAGAGAGCGCGTCGCGGCGAAACGCAGGCTTGCGGATTTGACCCTACGGGAAATAGTCCGACAGCCGCTGATCGACCCTTCGGCGGATGACGTCACCCGCCTCATCTTGGAGACATTCGATCAGCAAGCTTTCCTCCCGATCGAAACTATGACAGTTGGGGAGTTTCGCGAGTTCGTTCTCAACGACGCCACCACGGGCCCTGAACTACAGCAACTGCATCGGGCCATCATCCCTGAAATTGCCGCCGCTGTAGCCAAATTGATGAGTAACAAGGATCTGGTACTCGCCGCTGCAAAAATTCGCAATGTCACTCGTTGCCGCAATACGATGGGAGAGCGCGGAGTATTGGGCATCCGCGTCCAGCCCAATCATCCGGCCGACGACATTGGCGGAATCCTTCTGGCCGCATTCGAGGGACTACTCTACGGGTGCGGAGACGCAGTCATTGGGGTGAATCCCGCCACCGACTCCGTGGAGACAGTCAGTTCGATTCTTGTGGCTTTGAATCGTCTGGTGAACGCCTACGAAATCCCCACCCAGACCTGTTGCCTGGCGCACATCACTACTCAACTGGCCGCCCTCGATCGCGGGGCGCCGGTAGATCTTCTTTTTCAATCTGTCGCGGGTACAGAGGCCGCCAATCGTAGCTTCGGCATTACTTTGAACATGTTGAGGGACGGCGGCGAACGTGTTCGTGAGCACCATCGGCAGCGGGATACCGCCTGGGTTGGGGACGACGTGATGTACTTCGAGACCGGTCAGGGCAGCGCCCTGTCCGCTGAGGCGCATCACGGAGTCGATCAACTCACGCTCGAAGCACGAGCGTACGGAGTCGCACGAGCTTTCCGTCCTTTCCTCGTGAACAGCGTCGTCGGCTTCATTGGGCCGGAGTATCTGTACGACGAGCGGCAGATCATCCGCGCCGGGCTAGAGGATCATTTCATGGGTAAGCTGCTGGGTCTGCCGATGGGTTGCGACGTCTGCTACACAAATCACGCCGCCGCCGATCAAAACTCGGCCGACAATCTGCTGCTACTCTTGGCGGCCGCGGGCTGCAACTACTTCATGGGCGTCCCGTGTTCCGACGACGTGATGCTGAACTACCAATCCACCAGCTATCACGACGCCTTGGCAGCGCGACGCTTGTTCCAGCTTCATCCCGCACCGGAGTTCCTGAACTGGCTGCAGAGAATGGAAATTTACGTTGGTACCGAACCAGCGTCCCTCGACTCTTCCGCGCGGCGGCAGTTGATGCAAGGGCTTGAATCATCTTTGGACAAGGCGGTCTGAATGGCTGCACAGGAGGACAAACTCGGCCAGTCATATGACTTGTCCGAGGTCCTGAACAAGGTACGTGCGCGGACCCCGGCGCGTCTGCTGGTAGGCCGGACCGGAGTAGCGTATCGAACAAGTACTCAAATGGAGCTGCGCGAGGCGCATGCGGATGCCCGTGATGCCGTGCGCGCTGAGTTGAATCTCCTCGAAGACCTCGGTGAGGACTTCATTCGCAACTGGAATCTGTTTGAGGTCTGTTCCCGAGCCGCGAGTAAGGATGAATATCTTTTGCGACCTGACTTGGGTCGCCTTCTGAATGCCGCGTCTCGCAGTGAGGTGATCAGGCGTTGCGCCAAGCGTCACGATTTACAACTAGTGATTGGCGACGGGCTGTCGGTTACCGCTGTGACCAAACAAATTCCTCAGCTACTGCCGCTCCTCTCGGAAGGAGCAAAGGCTCGAGGCTGGAGCTTCGGTCAGGTATTTGTGATTCGTCACTGCCGGGTGGGAATTATCAACGAGATTGGCGATCTCCTTGATCCCAAGGTTGCCATTCTCCTGATCGGCGAACGGCCGGGGTTGGCAACTGCCGAAAGCCTGTCTTCCTACATGGCATATCGACCGAACGCGATCGACACCGACGCCAATCGCAACCTCATTTCGAACATCCACGCCCGCGGTGTGAGCCCAGAGCGGGCGGCCCAACGCATTCTAGACTTAGCAGCCTCGATGTTGAGAACTCAGAAGAGCGGTTTCCAACTTCGAGAAGAGCTGCCGAATGTCTCCCTGCAAGATTAGCTCACGCTAGGTTGATTCGCCTGAACGCGCGGTTTGTTTGGAGCGGGCAGAGCGATAGCTCTGCACTTCGGATGGCAACTCTAGTAGTGGTGCTCCAAGGTGCCATTCGCAGCGATGCAGCATCGAATGGCACCCCTCACACAGAGTGATCAGGTTTCTTCAGAATCCTGGCCACCTTGACTCCGAAACTCTTTAGTTGTGAACTGCCAGGTTCGATCTGGTGCCGCAAACTGGCTTTCCCCAACAGCGCTAACAGGCGCGCACGCGAAGACCATCAGCGCCGGTGCGACTCCGCGTATACAATCCGCCTCCTCGGTTAAGGAAGCATTTGGAAGTGCGGATCGTGTGCATGGCCTCAGCCTAGGTCACGGAAGAAGGCGGTCAGGTCCCCTGCGACCGCCGCTGGTTCCTCAGCCGGGGCGAAGTGCCCGCCGCGCGGAAAGACTGTCCAGCGCTGGATGTTGTACACGCGCTCCAAATACGAGCGCGGCGGCTCGCCCTCGGGAACGGTCTGGTGCGCGAAAACACCAAACGCCGTGGGCGTGCTGACGTAGGTGGGATCGACCGGGTGCCAGCGATTGTCCCAATAGTCGCGCATCGACGAGGTGATGGTCTGCGTGACCCAGTACAGCGTGAGCGTGGCGCAGAGGAAGTCGTCGGTCGGCGTAACGTCGCTCCACGAGTGCCACTTCTCACCCAGGTATGCGGCGAGCCCTGCCGGGGAGTCGTTGAGTCCATAGCCGACAGTCTGCGGCTTGGTGGACTGGATCGCGCTGTAGCCCCGCTCCGTCGTATCCCAGCCCCGGTTCACCGCGAGGTACGAACGCTCGGCATCGGACAGCTCCGCGTCGTCCACCACTGGGGCGAGGTCCGACTCCAGTGTGGTGAGATGGATCCCGATCACCGACTCGGGATGGTCCAGCGCAAGGATCGTCGTCACCCCGGCCCCAAAGTCATAGCCGCTCGCACCGTAGCGGGAATACCCAAGCTCAGACATGAGCCGGTGCCAGCGCTCCGAGACGTATCGGTAGTTGATGCCGACCTTGGGTGGACGCGGCGAGAATCCATACCCGGGCAGGGAGGGTACGACCACGTCGAAGTGCTCGAGCATCGGCAGCATGTCCACGTAATCGAGGAAACTGCTGGGCCAGCCGTGCGTGAGAATGAGCGGCACACCCTGACCTGATGCCGCACGCTGGTACACAAAGTGGATGCCCTCCCAGGTGAAGTGATTGAACGCGTTGAGCCTTCGCTCCCAGGCACGCCAGTCGAACTCATCGGCCCAGTAGGACACGAGGCGTCGTAACCAGTCCAACTCGGTGCCCTGTTTCCAGCCTATGCCGGGTATCTGGTCGGGCCATCTTGTATGGCGCAACCGTGCCCGCAGATCATCGAGCACCTCATCCGCGACATGAATCCGAAATGGTTCCACTACAATTACCCCCTCTTGGCCACAGCCAGTGGCCAGCCGAACGCGCAGGCAATGTCGCACTGAGTCTCGTCGATCACTGTCGACAGATAGATATCGGGTGTTGCGGCCCGGATCAATCACATTACGACACAGTTTAGATCATGCCCTTCTTTTCACGGATGTAACGTCCTCTACCGTGGGTAAACTAGTCTAAAAAACTGCCGACGGCAGTCCGAAAAACGGTAGCATCGCCGTTTGAAGTACATGATCGCACGTCCAACCGCGCAATCGAGATCGCAACGACGGTGGTTTAGACTTTTTCGCGCCGAGATGATCATCGGGGAGCATGAACACGACTACCCATTTCGCGCATGCCGTTCTCCCCATTAGCCGCTTGCCTGGCCCCTGGCCTTAAGTGGCACGAAAGGGCCATTTCTGCGAGTCGTCGATCGGCATAAGCTCAGCCTTACGAGGTGCTGCGATGCAACGAGACCTATTTCTCGATGGACTTCGGTTCAAACTCGCCGAACAATACCGCGAAAATCCAACGGCCTTTTTGAGCCTGTCAAAGCAAGCAATTGATTCCGCTTTTGGCCGCGAGATCGTTGCGGAGTTGAGAAATGAGGGTCACGTTGAGGAAGAAGTGCGAGGTACGATCCGGCTTACGCCGCGCGGCTACAGAGCGTTTCAGAACGATCCGCCACCCTATTCTTATAGAAACCGCACATCACCTGTACAATAAAACGCGCTCGGCATCATCTTCGCGGTGAACGGATATGACTCCTCCACGTACCTCGACTGATTTCCTGGTGCCAGAATTGGAAGATCAGCATCTCTGGAGACTGTGCATCGGACTGGACTTAGCTGATCGCACTGTGCTGGAGGCGGAGGTGTTGATTTGGCGCATTGCCCAGCAGAGGTCTGTAACCCTGACCCGACAATCGTTAATCCATCGCAAAGTCGAGCTCTAACGAGTCTCCGCCGGACAATCATCTCCGTTTCACCGGTCGTAAACCGGGGCGACGACTCGCGGAATTCATTTCGCGGCATACTCAAAGCAGTCAAGCAAACGGTCGGGCCGGCACTGACATCCAAGACGGTCGGAGGAAAACCTATGACCGACGATCCGAAGGTGAGAGATGGTCAGAGCACGCCCGAAGAGCTAATGGAAATTCACAAAGGGGTTGATCAAGATACGCCGACGAAAGAAGAAGCAGAGGAACTCGAAAAAGAGTTCGGCGATAAGGATGAAGAATCGGCTGCCTAGGAATTCGGGGAGGGCGTCACAACTGCAGTACGGTCTCCAGTATTCCCTCGTATTCCTGGATATCCGTCGAAGTGCAAGCGAACCGGGGCAATTCGATGAATAGCGACCCTGCTATTGCAACTTCGAGTACTCTGTCTTGGCTTGCTTCAGGATTTGCATATCGGGGTCGGCATCTTTCCAGAGCGCGAGGAAATCTTGATATGCCGCTTTGGCTTTGACTGTGTCGCCTTGTAGAGCATAGGCGCGGGCAAGGTCAAGATGGGCGAGAGCTCCAACGGGATTCAACACCAGAACGCGATGGTCGATAATCTTCTGAAACTCTCCTGCGGCCTTGCTGCCTTCATGCGCAGCCAGATACGCTTCGCCACGCACATAGATGGGATGCAGGCCGACCGTCATTCCCAGTTCGTAGGGAGCTGCGGCCTGAAGCGTCTCGATGGCCTTCGAGGCGTCCTTGCGGCTCAGGGCGAGTTGCGCGTGCAGAGTTGGCACTAATTCCAGCTGGACGATAGTGTCTTCCGGATACCGCTTGTTCAAATCATTCGCTAACGCCTGCGCTCGCCCTGCATCTCCGATCAACGCCAACGCCAATGCCGCTTTGTACTGCACGTCCCGACCGGTGGAAAGCTCGAGCGCCGCAGCTGCCCGCTGCCGTGCCTCGGCTGGATTTCCGACGAGAGCTTCCAGCAGAGCTGCTGAGGTTTCGTACCTGGCTGCCGTCTCCTTCTCCTGCGCATGTTGGGCCGAGGCCACTGCACGGCGGGAAAGCTCCCGGGCCTTCGCCAGCTGCCCGGAATAAGCGGCCGTGTCGGCTTCTGCGGCCAGCAGTATGTCTTCCACTCCCGGCTTTCCCGTCGCCCAGGTTACCTCTTGCGCCATGCTCGCGGCATCGTTCTTCAGGAAGGCAAGCAGGTACACAATCCAGTGCAGGTAGTAGGAGTCGAGTTTTTTCTTCTGCGCCTCTTCGACCGTGGCTCGGGCCTCTCCTGGGCGATTCAGAAAGAAATAGGAGAGAGCGAGGTTCTCATAATTAATACCGTTCGCCGAGTCGAGGCGGACGGCTTCACGGGCTTCCACCAGTGCTTTGTCATACTGTCCGAGAACGCTGTACAAGAAACTCAGGTTGGTCGGCGGCACATAGTCACGCGGATAGGTCTGGGCCCAGAGTTCATAAGACTGGCGCGCCTTTTCCAGGTCGCCCAGGACGAAATGGTAGTAGAAAGACTCGATCGTCAGCTTCTCCCGCTCGCTCACCCTCTCGCGCAGTTCGTAAGCCTTCCGCGTGTTCTCCGCCGCCAGGGTGGTTTCCCCGAGATTGTTGTAGCTCACCGCAAGCAAACCATAGGCTGTGGCGAAATTCGGGTCGAGGCGGATGGCCCGCTGAAGCAAGGGGACGGCGCCGGGATTATCGTCTCTTTCCGCGATGGCCTTCGCTCCCAAGCTGTAAGCTTGCAGCGCCTCGAGCGAAGGCGTGGTCGCTTCTTCCAGCGGCGTGGCGTATTTCTGGACCGAACTGAGCGATTCGCCCAATTTGCCGCGCAAGCTGACCGCCGCACTGTCCAGCGCCTTCAGAACCCCTTCCTTGTTTGCCGCCTGCTCTTGCACCTCCGCCAGCACGTCTCCCGAGCTGCAGTTCACTGCCTTGAGGCCAAGGACGTACTGAGTGCCCAGCCCAGCAATCGAGCCAGTCAGCATCGCCTTGCTGCCCGTACGCTGGCACACCTCGCGCATAACTTCCGGTGTCAACCGCTCCCCGGCCGGACGTCCCATCAGCTTCAATGTCTCATTGATCTTGTTCTCCGAAACCAGAGTCGAGAAAAGGTGATTGTTCAAGCTGTACCGAAAGTCCTTGCTTCAGCGTGTCGTCGAATACGCTATCGGAGGTTTTGTTGTCGAAATCGGCCAGAACAATGCTGTCCTTGTCGGTCAGGCGACTGTTTTGCTGCGAACGATAGTAGAGGCTTCCCGCAACTATCAGGGCGACCGCAACGACAGGAACCCCAACCTTCCAAAGCTTCCCGACCCGAGTCATAGGAGCCAGCGCCACAGGCCCAGGCGCCGAGGTTGCGGCAGAAAGATGATCCGCTTTCCGAATCTCGCTTCAGCCGCTGCAAATCCGTGCGCATGTCGGCTGCGTGCTGGTAACGCAAATTGCAGTCCTTCTCCAGAGCCTTGTTGATGATCTCTTCCAGCTTGGCAGGCACATCGGGATTCAATCTCACCGCAGATGTTGGAGTCCCGTCCAGAATCGCTTTGAAGACTACCCCTGAACTTTCGCCGCGGAACGGCAGCGTCCCGGTCGCCATCTCATAGAGCACCGCGCCGAAGGAGAACAAGTCGGTGCGAGCGTCCAATTCCCTGGCTCGCACTTGCTCCGGCGACATATACGCAACCGTGCCCAGCGTTGCCCCCGGACTGGTCAGGTGCTGCACATCCGCCGTCAACGTCTGCGTATCAGGCGATGCTTCCTGGTTGGCCGAACTGGCCGACGGAGTGATCTTGGCCAGTCCGAAGTCCAGAATCTTGGCGTGTCCGCGCTGGGTCACGAAGATGTTCGCAGGCTTGATGTCGCGGTGGACAATTCCCTTGGCATGGGCGGCCTCGAGGCCATCCGCAATGTCGATGCCGAGCGCTAGCATACTGCCGATCTCCAGTGGCTTTCCTGCGATGCGATGTTGCAGTGTCGTTCCTTCCAGAAACTCCATCACGATGAACGACTGGCCTTCGTGTTTTGCGATTTCGTGGATGGTGCAAATGTTGGGATGGTTCAGAGCTGACGCCGCCCGCGCTTCTCTGCGGAAGCGTTCCAGTGCTTGCGGATCTTTTTCAACATCGTCAGGCAGGAATTTCAGGGCGACAAAGCGACCGAGTTCGGTATCCTCGGCCTTGTAGACCACGCCCATCCCGCCGCCGCCCAGTTTCTCGACGATGCGATAGTGCGAGATGGTGTGGCCGATCATGCAGCAGAATGCTATGGTGGGAGCCTAGGTAAGTCAATAAAAGCCGGTATCTAAAAAGAGCTGTCGGCGTAATGTCGGCGGCGTCAATTACAGCAATCATCGGATCACCGGTATAGCCAACTCTTTACGCCGAGCGGACGTGCTTCCTCTTTCAACGACTATCGAGGCCGAATCCTCCACCTCCCGCCGATTGCGGCTTATGGGGAATGAAATTGCATCTTACTTTGCAGGGATCAAGTCAAACTTACCGGACGCTTCTTCATAAAAAAGCGCTCCCTCTGTGGAATCGCCCCCGCTCCAATGCTTCTTCCCACCGGGAACTCGCAAGAAACTGCCTGGCCCCACCCGCTTTTCACCGGCTTCATCCTTGTACAGATAGGCGCCCTTCAGAACAACTATCCAAGTATCGTTAGTGTGAGTGTGCATCCCGGCATCGAATCCCGGGGCGAACCTGGTGAACGTGGCGTGAGCTCCTTTGTCCGCATCGCCCCAGATTGCAGCCGTGGAGACCCCCTTGCTCGTCTCATGGAAAGTCGCCTGATCAGCGGACACGAAGATCAGTTTTCCCTTCGACTGATCTTGCTGTCCCTGCACACGTCCAATGGACCACGCAATCATCAACGTCGTCGCTACTCCGACAGCTAGCAATGATTTTTTCATTCTCTGCCTCCGCATATTTTCGTTCCACCTTCTAACTCCGGGGCGCATTCTACACCACTCGTCGGCAGAGTTTACGATTAGAATCGTTGTCGTTGCGTAATATCGACCACCCCTCGCTCAATGCTGGCCGGATAGTTGGTGTAACCGTGTTTACGCCAACTGGATCGAGTTGCGGGACTCATCCTCAGCGTAGAAGGTTTATTACTTCCGCACTCGAAATTCGTCGGAGAAATACCAAAAGCTCTTTGATATCGATGCGATGGACAGCGACCAAGCTAAATATTTCATTGGTGCTTATCCACTTAGCCTGTCACACCCCGAGCCCTGAGATTTATTGAGCAGCCTCCTGTTCGATCGGCAATTCAGTGAGCCTCCGATCACCGGACGGTCACTGAGCGGCTCTCTTACTTGCGCTGTCAGCGGCAACTAGCCATCAGCGCGAGTTCTGCAACCGTCGATTCTCGAAAGTCGGCGAATTGTAGCGGCATCGAATCCTGTCGGCGTATTATCGAGCGGATTATTGTGGACACTGGGCGCTCTGTCTCTCCGAGCGTTATTCGAGCAAATACAAGTCATCTGAACCAGTGGGAGGCATATTTGAACGGCTATCCAACCTTTGACCTGACAGGCCAAATCGCACTTGTAACCGGTGCTGCGCGTGGTTTAGGTAATGCGATTTCGCTGGCCTTGGCTTACGCTGGCGCAGACGTGGCGCTTGGTCTGCGTGATGCAAAAACGCATACGAGACCTGGGGGCTCAGATCGAAGCGATGGGCCGAAGAGCGTTGCCGTTACAGATGGACATGCAACACCTTGACCAGATCTTTCGCGCTGTTGATGACACGGTGCGGCATTTCGGACGGATCGACATCCTCGTCAACAATGCGGGCCTAGCCCCAGACAACCTTGCGGAGCACGTTCGCGAAGAAGATTTTGATCTGACGGTCGCAGTCAATCTGAAGGGAACCTTTTTCGCTAGTCAGGCAGTGGGACGAATCATGATCCCGCAGAAGAGCGGCCGCATCATCAATTTGAGTTCTCAGGCAGGGTTCGTTGCATTGCCGACCGAGTCGGTGTACTGCATGACCAAGGCGGCCATTGCGCATTTGACCAAATGCCTTGCGGTTGAATGGGGGAAGTACAACATCACTGTGAATGCAGTCGCACCGACATTTATCCGAACTCCAGGCACAGAAAGTTATCTTGGAAACCCGGAGTCCCGTGCGGACGTCATAGAACGCATTGCAGGGTTGCACCGAATCGGCGAGCCGATGGATGTGGCGGGAGTAGTCGTATTCCTGGCCTCGAGTGCAGCATCTCTCATCACAGGCGAAACGATTCTTATCGACGGCGGATGGACGGCCAGATAGCCAGGACAGGCGGGATTAAGGTCTGAGCCGATACTTGGTAACTTCATCGGCGGGCCATGAGCACATTGCTTCGGCACCAGGGCCAGTCAGGATTACAGGCTGCGACGGCGAGCAAGCCAAACCAGCCTAACGCCGTGTTCCGTGCTGGAGAGCAGCTCACCCCTAAGTCCGCTAGAAGCCGGTGGCGGCGAACAGGATTTGCGATATGCCTGCCAGAGTGGTCTCGTAGGCAACGAGAATGTCCGTCATCGCTGATCGCCGCATTGACGCCCCCGGTAGGACCCGTGCCATTGACTGAAACCAGCACCGTGATTGGCGTGCAGCCGGACACGCTCCCGCTGGACGACTTGCAAGTATCACGAACAAACACTTGATTACCCGCCGTTGCCGGGGCTACGAGATTCGTGGCGCTTGAAGAAAAGGCAACGAAACGGCCATCACCGCTGACTGCGTGAGGTGAGGAAGTGCTGGGACCGTTGCCAGAACCGCCACCAGCGGCCGCGGACACGGTGGTAGTCGAGGGAGTGCAATTCGTCACGAGTCCATTCGACGAATTGCAGGTGTCACGGATTGAGACATTGATGGTGACGCCGCCCCCCGATGCAGGCACTTGCGAGGTGAAAACCACGAAGCGGCCGTCATCGCTGATGGCGGGAAGTTGACTGCTACCGGTGAATGGACTGCCGGAGGCGTCGAACGAAACGAACGTGGTCGAAGGTGCGCAGCCGGCCGACACCAGGAGGCAGGTGTCGCGCAGATAAATTTGCTGCGCGCCCCCATTGGGTGTGCTCGTCAGATTCGTCGACGTCGATGCAAAGGCAATCCAGCGGCCGTCAGAACTGATGGCGGGTTGTTGCGCTCCCTGGTCCCCCGGAGCGCCCGAGTTGCTGGCGGAAACGAGGGTGGGGGAAGTCGTGAAGCTGCCCAGGCCGCCGGAGGGACCATTCGCCGAACACGAGGTCAGATAGATCTGGTTGGGCGTGGTCACACCGTTGACTACATTCGTCCCGGCCGAAACAAACGCAGCGTTGCAAGTGTTGGGGGCGAACGTGAATCCAGATGCGGCACCGTTGGGTTCGCCGCCACTCTGCGTTGCAGAGACGAGAAAGGTGGTAGGAGTACAGGGAGCGAGAGAAATGGGGCCGAAGCAAGTGTCTCGTACGTAAGCCTGCTGAAAAGTGGTATTCGGCGTAACGAGATTGGTCGCGGCAGAGAGGAAACCGATGAATCGGCCTGCGGGCGGGAGCCCGGCGCCGGACGAAGGTGAGAAGAACTGACTACCGATCGAGGGTGTCGCTCCTCCCAGAGCATTGCCTTCCGCGGGACTGGCGGGAGTACCACCCGTGACAGCCGAAAGTAGCAGGGTCGCGGGCGTGCAATTGCCGGCGCCGATGCATGTATCGCGCATATATCCCTGGGGAAACCTCGCGTTTGGCGAAATCAGATTGGTGGCTTCCGACGAGAAGGCGACAAAACGTCCGTTAAAGCTCAACACGGGGTCGTGGCTTGCGCCGTTGGGGATCGTCCCATTCGCGCCGGAAGAAATTACTTGCGCACCGCCGGCTGGGCCGGGGTTGATGACAAACGTGGCGGCATCGGATTCAAACTGCCACTTGGAGTAAGAACTTTCACCTGCACCGCGCCCGGGATGGCGATGTCGGCGGCTGAGACCTGGAACGTTAACTGCGATGCGCTCACAAACGACGTAGGACCGTCGCCAAATCCGGGATTGCCGGGGTTGCTCCAAACAACGTCTGCGCCGGAGTTGAAGTTACTGCCGTTCACGGTGAGGGTGAACGCTGGGCCGTCTGCGGTTGCACTCGTAGGGGATATGGAAGAAACAACGGGAGGTGAAGCTGCCGGTGGTGGACTGGATGACGATACCCCATTACCGCCGCAACCTGGCAATCCAACGAGGAGACCAAGCACCATGAAGCAAAGCAGGCATCGCGAACTCATATGCCCTTCTTTCTGCTCATCAAGAAAGCAGGATTGTCTTCCCCAGGGTCATTCGATATTCTCGTCCGCCCGCGCCCTAAAAACTATTACCCCCGTATGTACTACAGGGCTGATGTGTCTGAGGCAACCAGAAAAGAAAGAACGCCATTCTAAACATCCGCGACCTTGGGTGTGAGCCGGGAACAGTGGTCGTAGGTCTGAACTCACACCAAGGCTGCACCATTTTATTAAGGTTGGTTCTGGCGGAGCGATGCTTTTCTCAAATCGCGTCGAATGCCGATTTGTTGACTTAGTCTCCCCGATCTGCCCATGACCAACAGCTTTTAACGCTTAGCCATACTGTTCAAAAATTGACCGGAACAGGCGTGCAGAATAAGAGTCGCAAACACGGCAGCGCGTCGATGTTATACGCCGTGCTCGGTCTTCTAGCGCTCATCCTGGGCTGGTTATTTGTGCAAGCTACGCACCACACTGGGCCGATCACCGAACCTGACGGAGCGATGCATCAAAAATGAGAACCAACGCAAACTTCGGTTTGGGTAGAAAAGCTGTGAATGAACTGAGTCACCGCGGTGTGCGATTTGAAGTCTATAACCAACCCAACTTGAAAACGGACGCGCGGGATTTCACGCGGGAATAGGCCGACGATCGCGATCCTCTCCTTTTAGCGCGGCTTGATTGTTTTGGCGAATTCAGTCAGTTTCACGAAGCACGGGGCTTCAATCTATTGAAGCCCGCTTTGCCCGCCCACCACATTAGCTTGCAGCTCACACGAGAAAGGCGCAACGGTAATAGAGGAAAAAGAGCTGGGAGGGGAGGGGACGAAATTCGCAGTCCGCCGGGGTGGGAATTAACAGACGAGTGGCAAGAAAACGAGCTTTCCTGGTTGCTGTCTTGAGTAGCTGCAGGGATAAGAAGGTTTGAGTCAGCACACGCAGATCAGAAGGCCGCGGCAGGTGCTCGCCGCTCGAAGATGTCTTCAGACGAAAGGCTGGGCTGACCGGAGTGTCAAAATGAGAGACACACTCCGCGAGGGTAGATCGCACGGCGTCTTCCCACCGCCAGACCTTTACTGTGTTCATAATTCTTTCCCAGTCAAGCGACCCGCGCGAACATATGCGGTCGAGATCCACGAGCCATTTGAGAGATGCGCGGCCGTGCCTGGCCGCATGCAATGTAAGGTACAGAAATTCCCACTCTTCGCTCAATGCGAAGCCTTCGACTCCGTCGAAGGTCTTGCGGTCGACGGACGCCCAAATTTCGCTCACGAGGGCTTCTTCCAGTGCGCCTCCCCATAGCAGACCGCAATGGAGTTCGAGAGGATACGCGCAAAGATGGTCTCGCCGCATCAACAAGCAATCCTGGTCGTAGCGAGCAAAAGAGATCAAGTAACGGACGCTGGCCGAATTCGGACTCGTACCCAGCGGCGCCGATGAGGTGATAGTCGTCGGCGACGTGTTTTGAGGGCACCAGAATGTCGATGTCGGCACAAATGCGGAGAGCCGGGGTCGTGGTAGAAGGACGCTACCAGAGCCATTCCCTTCAGAGGCATCGCCGGAATTCCGGCGTCACCGAGTAAGCGGAGGATCTTGGCCGTCTCCTTACCAAATGCCTCGGTTCGCATCGCATTAAGGCCGAATATCTTCGCCAGCTCGGCGCGGATGGGGTCGGGGACACTGGGAAAACCAGGAGTCTCAAGATCCTGATAGATGATGGGACAGATCTCGTATTTCTTGGACCGATCTAGAAACAGAGGCCAGCGTATCGGAGAGGTCAGTAGTTCGAGCGTCCGCTCCCGCACAACCCCCGAAGTTCCGTCCGGGCGAGCATCCGGCAGAGCTGATCTTCCCGCTCTATTTCCACAAATACAATTTATCCATGGCACAGGCTATTCATAAGTTGCACAGCGGTTCCCCCTCTCCGTCCATCTGGACGTCCAAGTTTTTAGGGTGCAATGGCTGGTGCAATTCGTCCATAACACGCACGTTCCCAGTCCTGGCAGAATTTTTCTCCCTGCCTTCTAATTTGATTTCCACAGGCCCAGCCGGTGAAGGGAAGCGGTTTGGGGTAGAATAAGCGGCACAAACATACCTTTTATCCGCTGTGTACTAGATTTGGGGAAATATGACCCCGAGGCCAACGTGGTCGTCGAGGATTTCCAGCCACCTTTCGACGGTTGCCCAGTACCCAAGACGCTATTAGCGACGGAAAACTGTGCTTCTATGATGAGGGAAGCTAGGTAGGAGAAATCCGAAAATGAAAACCGGTTGGTTGTGGCAGTTGTTGAGTCTCGTTTTGGTACTTTTTGCATGTACTGGTTTTGGGGTCGAGGGTGCCGGTACCAGAGCGGTGTTGCAGCCCAGTGGGAAGGTGCAAGTAAACGGCAATGCCAGTCGCCGAACCACCACCCTCTTCTCTGGTGATGTCGTAGAGACCGACGAAGGCTCGGCGGCCAATATCATTGCCGGCGGATCATCAGTTCTGATCATGTCTGGCACCGCCATGAAGTTTCTGGGCAATGGGGTCGAGCTTACGCAGGGAGGAATGGCAATCGCCACCTCGGAAGCGATGAGCGCCACAGTGGATGGCCTGACCATCACGCCTGCGGCCCAGAAGTTCTCGAAGTTCGAAATTGCCGAGGACGACGACAACGTCGTGATTGCGGCCCGACAAGGGAATGTCGCCGTCAGCGATGGGCAGCAAAGCTCGACGGTTCCAGAAGGCCAAGAGACCAAGCGCAAGAAAAAGAAAAAGGACGGAGGCGCTATTCCCGCGGCAAGCGGCCATGGTATTTCTGGGAAGACCCTCGCCATCATCGGCGGAGCGGCTGGTGGCACGATAGCTGGTCTCCTGATTGCAGAAAAAGGTAAACAGCAATGCCTGAGCTCTTCCGGCAACAAGAAGTGTGTGTGCAAGAAAAATAACAAGTTTGAGGACGTCTGCACGCTAGCAGGTTAACGCCGACCCATTTGCCCATGTTACTCGGGCGGTCGCAGGCGTATGCGATCAAGAGCCGTGCTGCGATTCCACAATGCTCGCCGTAGCTGTCGCAATGCCCCCACAATTGATCTGGTCTGGCTAAATTTTAGGTGCACTACGGGCAGCGGAGCTGTTCATCGGCAAACGGCATCGCCGTCGCATCGCCGTTGAACACCTGGACATTTGTGCCAGGGAGTCGTTCCCTCGGCCTTTCCCGAGACGGGCATCTATCTCGATTGCCGTGAGGCGCTGCGCCCTCGACCGTAGGAGGTCTGTCGTCAGCCCGCGACCAGGCCCGAGTTCCAGCGCGTTTTGTCCGAGGTCGGTGTCCACCGGAACCCAAGGGACTTGGTGCTCGATCATCGGCTAGACTCCAGTTTCCCCGTTTGCCGCCAACCCAGCCCGAAGCGCCCTTTCAACCGAGAACCACTGGTTTCCTATGATCTTGCTATGTTGCACTTGTTCTCGAACGGATGAGAGCATGGCAGGCGTGAAATCGATTCGACTTGGATTTGTCCTGCCGGCGGTCATGAGTGCGGCACTGTTTATCGGTGAAGTTCATGCACTTTCGGGATCCCCGAATTTGCAGGTCTCGACCAACAGATCAGCGGCTACGCAGAGAGACGGATCTCACGATTTCGATTTTCTCATCGGTGATTGGAAAGCACATGTTCGTCGACTCCCCGAACGCTTAAAGGGTTCGAATGTCTGGGTCGAATACGATGGCATCTCGAATCATAAAAAGCTTCTCGACAGCAACGCTAATTTTGAAGAGTTCGATGTTTCCACTCCCGATAACAAGCTCCGTATAAAGGCGCAAACGCTCCGACTCTATAACCCCCAATCGCACGAGTGGAGTATTTACCAGGTGGATCTCGACAAGGGTACTCTTGATCTTCCGCCTGTTGTGGGCCAGTTTAACGGAAAGCGAGCTGAATTCTACAACCAGCAAACTTGGGAAGGCCGCACCGTCCTTGTGCGCTATGTCTGGCTCAACATTTCAGCAAAATCATCGCGAATGGAACAGTCTTTTTCATCAGACGGCGGAAAGACATGGGAAGTGAACTGGATATGTGAGCTTACACGATAAATATCGCCATCCCATTTTTTCAACGCCAGGCCGGTCAAATGCGCCTAATGGCGTCGGTTGAGTGCATTTCTCCGAATTGCTCGACGTAAGCTGCTCTACGTGATCTTCAGTCATCTTCGTATCAGGCCAGGAGTGAGCTTTCGAGAAATTCACTCGTCCTCCAGCGAAGTTTTTCCTTAAAGTGGAGCTCAGCCGACAAGGGCAACCTAGATCATCCCTTCCAGCCGCACGTAGCTGGCTTCCATTCCGCTTTCCATACCTGTGGCCAGCATGGCCGCGCGTGTCTCGGAATCGGGCAAAGTCATTCGCATCGTCATTAACGTGCCAGCACCGTCGGCATCGAAACGCGTTTCGACGTGGTTGTCCGGCGTAGGATCGGGAAGATACATTCGCTCGACATGTACGATCTTCTTATAAGGCCTAAGTTCCAGAAACTCGCCGGTCACATAGAATCCATGGCCTTTGCTATTTGCCCACTCGTAACGGAATTTGCCGCCCGGCTTGGCCTCATTGATGCATACCGGCATGGTCCATCCTTCCGGACCAAGCAACCATTTCTGGATTAGTTTCGGATCGGTATGGGCGCGGTACACGGCTTCCGGAGGCGCGGCGAAACGCCTCGTCACAACTATGTGGGTATCTCCTTCGGTCTTCAGCGTCATCTTGCTCATCGTTTTTTTCCCTTCGCGTGCTTTTCCATTCCGGCTAGAACTCCGTCCAGCCGGTGGTAGTTTTTCTCCAGGGCTTTTCGCAGCATGGCAAGCCATTGGTCCATCGCTTCAATGCTCCCTTCCGCGAGACGGCGAGGACGCTTCGTACCCTCGACTCGGCGAATGATCAGGCCCGCATCTTCGAGCACCTTCAGGTGCTGGGAGATTGCGGGTTGCGTCATTTCGAACGGCTCCGCCAGTTCCATGACAGTCGCCTCTCCTTGTGAAAGACGAGCGAGAATCGAGCGTCTCGTCGGATCAGCTAAGGCGGCGAAAGCAGCGTTCAGCACATCCATAGGCAATACCTTATATAATACTTAACTTATAGTCAAGCGAATCAGCTCGGACTCGCGATCAAGAGCTTGGCTGCGATTCCACGCTGCAGTCTCGCCGTAGCTGTCGCGATGCCCCACAATTGATCTGAGATCTGGCGAAATTTAGGCGCGGTCCGGGCATCGGTTCGGCTATCTACTTCTGCGCTCGTCGCGTTTTGTTCTTTTTGGGTATTCCGCGGCGCACTAACATGGCAGAGAATCCGATGATTAATAGGCGCCAGCCTCACTCCCGGGGTTGGTCGATCAAAGTACCGCTCGGATCACCTACTATTGAGGGTTGAGACTTGTGAACGGTGGGCAGGCGGTCCGACCAGTAGTTGTTACCCTGGTGGGTTGCCTTTGTTTTCAGTTCGGATGTTGAAAACCCAGATCAGCATGTTCGACTTCGTTAAAACCCGATGGCGTCGCGGCAAGCAACCACCTTCCCAAGGCTTTTCCTTTTCCAGGCCTGTGCTCCTGTTGCACAGCGATGGCTGGGGACGCGTTGGGGTACGAGATCGCGAGGGTTATGAGCAACTCCGAACTACCGGCATTGCCCTGGGTCAAAATCCCTTCGATTATTACTCACTGGAAACTTCCGACGACGTTATCGCATTGCGGGACCTGCTGAAGAAACACCGAGATTCGACCGGTCGCGCGGCCTGCCTGGCAATGAACTTTCTGAACGCCAATTTGGATTTCCAGAAGACCGCCGACGCCGGATTTCGCGAAATTTATTTGATGCCTCTAAGCCACGGTTTGCCCGGCCGTTGGAAACGACCGGGGCTCTTTGAGGCATATCGGCATGGCATTCTTGACGGCGTTTTTATTCCGGGATTGTACGGCCTGACCCAATTCTGTCGACTGTCAGCGGAGAGGGCTTTGACCATACCGGGGGATCGTAACAACCTTCTGCACACTCTTTGGAAAGCGGAGACGCCGTATATTCGTTGGCGAATGCCGTGGATCGGCTACGAATATTACAATCCCGAAAAACCGCAAGCGGGCTTCCTGGATGCCGAAGCGCAAGCGCGTCTGGTCGCGTCTGCGGGGCGCGAATTTAAGAAGGTCTTTCACACGACCCCACGATCAGCCTGCGCCCCCGGCCATTGGGCGAATCAGGATACCCACCGGGCATGGTCAGACCTTGGGGTACGAGTTGCTCAGAACGGCAGCGGGGTGGCTTCGCCGCCGCATATGGATGAATGGAATATTCTCAATCTGCATCGGACCATTGATTTTGAGCCCTTTGAGCGCGATTTCACCGTAGAAAAATACATGCAGCTCGCTGACCAATGCTTTGCGCGCGGGATCCCGGCTGTTGTTTCCATGCATTCCATCAACTTTCATTCTTCGCTCAAAGATTTTCGCGGTCCAGCATTGTGCCTCCTCGACGAATTCCTCTCGGCCTTAGAAAGGAAGCACCCCAATTTGCTGTACTTGCACGACATGAACTTGTACGACCTCGTGACCCGCGGGAAGTTCAAAGGGCCACGGGGACTGGTCTCTGTCGAGGTCAAGCAGTTCGACCAAACAACTGGTCTGTAGTTGCGTCGGAGAATTCTGTCCGCGGCGAACGCACATCTTCCTTTGAGTTGTTGACCACCCGTGATTAGTCGAAATAATCAAGTGACATATCCAGCTCTGGGGGCAGAATCGCACTTATCCACAGCCGGAACCAATCATGGCACTTCTAGAAAGCGTTACCACCTTCTACTTTTCTTACTTCACTCGAACGCGGAGATCCTCAGAAATATGGATTTTGGCAAGTCACGGAACGCGCATTTCCTTGGTTTGCAAACCGCAGTGCTTTGTGTGGCATGCGAGTTGATCAGCGAAAACAACACTCCACATTGTCTGGCATGTGGAAGTAGCGCCTTGATCGGTCTGTCGCGTGTGCTGGGTGGGTCCATGCGCGGCCAGCAGACTGCGCATCTAATTGCCGATGCCGAACTCGACCGCTTAGTCCGCGAACTTCTTCGCACCGTGCCGGCCTCATCAGTTACCGAGATATCGGATCACTTACCGGTGTCGTTCGCTTCCTTGGCTCCTGGACGAAGCCACGTTCGATGCGCGTCGTCCTCACCCGCGAGCGTTGTTCCCCCGGCTACCGAAATAGATTTGGAACCTGCCATCAGCATGATGGCTGAGCGCGCGCAAACCTTGACGGGCGCCAGCGGCGCGGCCATCGCATTGCGTCGAGGTGACGAGATGGTTTGTCGTGCCCGTGCCGGCCGCACCGCTCCAGATCTCGGAGTTCGGCTTCAGTCCAATTCCGGGATCTCGGCAGATTGTGTGCGCACTGGGGAAGTTGTGCTTTGCCACGATGCAGAAGAGAATCCTCAAGTTGATCTGGCCGCCTGCCAACGGCTGGGAGTTCGATCGATTCTCGCGGCTCCGCTCCGCCATTTCCGCCGAACCCTTGGAGTATTCGAGGTCTTTTCCGCAACCCCCTATGCCTTCGCCGCCCGCGACGTCGCTACAATGCAACTCCTTTCCAGTGTCATGGTGGCGGCTATCTCGCGTCTCTCTAGTCCTCCGCGGCAACTTCGTCAAAGCGCCTAACACACTGGGGACTATGGCTTTACCGTCCGACTTAGACAGCCCTAAAGTGCTGTCGTCGCGGGTACGGGTCTGGGTTAATATGTTAGAACCTTCGTATGGAATTCACCGGGCCCAAGCCGAGCGGCACTTCCCGGCAATCCAAACCAATAACGGAGCGTCGACGCAGCACCCGTCTCGTCGTGCACAGTCCTGCCTATGCCAGCCTGAACGGATCGCAGTCGGCTAAGCCGCACGATCTCAATGAGATTCTCGACATCACTGAAGATGGGGCTTCCATTCAGACGTCGTCTCCGCTCGAAGTGGATCGCAATTTGAATCTCAGTCTCGACCTTTCGGAAACAAAGACTCGCATTAATGCAGTTGGTCGGGTTATCTGGTCCAACAGCGCTGGCCGGGCAGGAATCCGTTTCTCGAAGCTATCTGGACCGACGTTGCGTCAGCTCAAGGAGTGGCTCTTTGTAAACGTGCTCACGGCGTTCGATCATGCCCGAATTGGGACGGCATCGGACGCTGACGCTCACACCATCGTTTCAAGTGGGCCTCTCGGTCTATCGAGTGCACCGGGAAATATGTCGAAGGAAATGGGCGACGAGTTGCCGCAGAATGGCTCGTCACTCCGACTTGTGACCGAAGAACCTAAAAGCCCGGCGAATGCTATACAGGCCGAATTGGATGCTGGCAGTTACAGTCGCGAAGGCGCCCTGCAGTTGATTGCGGAACGGGTGCTGACACTGACTCGAGCCACGGGAGCGGCGATCGCGTTGTCGGAAGGCGAAGTAATGATTTGCCGGGCCAGCGCCGGTTCTGACGCACCGCCCGTCGGCAGCCGGCTACAGGCGACTTCAGGTTTCTCTGGGGAATGTGTGCGCACTGGCCGCTCGCTGCGCTGCGATGATTCGGAGACCGACGATCGTGTGGACCGGGAAAGTTGCCGTGCACTCGGTGTCCGCTCAATCGTGGCGGTGCCGATCCGCGCAGATGGCCACGTCACGGGTCTGACTGAAATCTTCTCATCCCAGCCATACGCATTTAATCCGGAGGACATTAGTGTTCTGCAGCGACTGAGTGCAACCATTCTTTCGGCTGCCGGGCACACGGTGGCAGCTCCGGTTGAACCACCAACGGTGCGGGTTGTTCGCCCCGAGATGCCGGCGGCACGACTCCAAGCGGAGCCATCTCCCGATGTTATGACGGGAACCATGGCTGCAACGCAGTCTCGGCAGAACTTTCACAAAGTTCTGTTGGCTGCTGCTGCTATCACTTTCATATTCGTCCTGGTCTGGTTAATCGCACCGTCCTTCACGAGGAAACTCAACCAGTCAGCCTCGAATTCTCAAAACAAGGAAACGCAAACTGGAAATTCCCGGCCATTAAGTGTTCCTGCTGAAGTTAACGATCTGTCAGGTTTACGCAAGTTGGCGGAACAGGGAGATCCCGCGGCTCAATTCGCACTCGGAGCGCGCTACGCCACGGGAGAAGAGGTCAAGCAGGATTACACCGAAGCGGTTCGCTGGTTTGCTCTTGCCGCGGATCAGGGACATGTCTTGGCCCAGGCCACTTTGGGCGCATATTACTGGGCGGGCCGCGGCGTAGCACCAGATCTAACCAAGGCATATTTCTGGTCTGCTTTGGCCCAGGCGGGCGGGGATCAAGCCAGCAAATATCGAGTAGCGGTTTTAACTTCCCGAATGGGCCGCGCGGAAATTCTTGCCGCGCAACAGCAAGCCAATGATTGGCTTCGGAACCATCGCATGGCTGGAAAGGCTTCACGGTAGTTTTCTCGGCGAATTTTCGTCTCTACGAACTCCAGTCAGCTGTTTAGAGAATTACAGAGGTTTTCCGTGACCACCCTCCGCGACATTGTCTACCGGAACGTCCGCGAAGGCGACCTATACGAAAAACTCGAGAACCATCGCGTTCGCTGCTTCGCCTGCGGACATTGCTGCCCCATTCCGGAGGGCCAACCCGGAGTTTGCAAGGTCCGCTACAACCAAGGCGGCACACTTTACGTTCCCTGGGGCTATGTGGGCGGAGTGCAATGTGATCCGATCGAGAAAAAGCCTTTTTTTCATGCCTTCCCCGGCGCTCTAGCCTACAGCTTTGGCATGCTCGGCTGCGATCTTCATTGCGGCTATTGCCAAAACTGGGTTACCTCGCAGGCTTTACGCGATCCCGACGCCGTCTCACCGCCGTTGCAGGCCTCGCCGGAAGCTTTGGTCGAAGATGCCCTTCGCCAAAACGCAAAAGTTCTGGTCAGTACCTACAACGAGCCTCTCATTACCAGCGAATGGGCAGTTGCCTTGTTCAAGGAAGCCCGTGCCGCGGGTCTCGTCACTGGTTTCGTTTCGAACGGCAACGGTACGCCCCAAGTGCTGGAATATATACGGCCATGGGTTGATCTTTATAAAGTTGACCTGAAGAGCTTCGACGATCGTCATTATCACCAGCTCGGCGGGCGCATCGGACCGATTCTCGAAACCATCCGGCGATTGCATCAGATGGATGTTTGGCTGGAAATAGTGACGCTGCTCATTCCCGGATTCAATGACTCAAAAGACGAACTGAAGGGTTTGACTGATTTTCTTGCCCGCGTCTCTCCTGACATTCCGTGGCATGTAACGGCGTTTCACAAAGACTACAAAATGAGTGATCCCGAGAACACCCGCCCCGAGGATCTCTTGAGAGCAGCAGATATCGGCAGGGAAGCCGGTCTGCGGTACGTCTATGCAGGTAACTTGCCCGGGAATGTACACGGGCTTGAAAACACTCGCTGTCCCCAGTGCCAGGAAACACTCATTCGGAGGCATGGTTATTTTGTGCAGGACTACCGTCTCACGCATGACGGTCGATGTCCGTCGTGCAAAACTGCCATTCCGGGAAGGTGGGCGGCCAAGTTTGAACATCAGGTGACCGGTCGTCCTTTCTTGCCGCGCCGAAGTCCGGGTTTGGTTACAATCTCCACTTAGATGCTACGTCCGCAAATTGCCATCACTTTGTTAGTGCTGTGCTTTGCGGTTGCCTGCTCGCCGCGCGACTTGCTTACGCGGCGGTTGGCGACTGATTTGATCGCCGGCTCCGACAGCTTCAAAACGACGCAGCAATTCTGGCTGCGAACCGGCATCATTTCCAACAAAGACTACTCTTCGCTTGAATACGTGACCTTGCGGCGTCGAGGGTGGATTACTGGCAATAACGCTTCCTGTCCGCCTGAAATCCCGGCTTCCCCGTGCTGGGATATGGTGATTACACCGTTGGGAGTGGACGTTCTCCGCGACTGGGTCTCCGCAACCGCGGCTAGCTCTCAATACATCAGCGTGCCGGTGGCTCAGAGGGAATTGCTGGCAGTAACCGGCATTCACAAGAATGGAAGCGTGGCTGACGTTGATTTTCAGTGGCGATGGACTGCCGTGAACGAAGTCGGCGCAGCTCTATACGCGAAAAATACTGAGTACAACTCCACTGTTGGATTCGTCCATTACGATGACGGCTGGCGCGTGATTGAAGGAAGTTCTCCGAAAAACGATCAGTCACTTACAGAAGCATTGAAAAATGCGTTCCCGGCGCAGTAACCCAATCAAGTTGCAACCGCCTGCTGCGGCCGTGTAGTCTCCTTGGTTCACCCAAGGCCCTTATGATGAATCCACGGACGGGATTTTTTTCGCTGGTCGTAGTTCTGCTTTTTTGCTTTTCTTCTGCCCGAGCATCCGACAAACCAAAGCTTTCCCTTGACGAGTTTTTCAATTACGTGACATTTAACGAGGTGAAGGTCTCTCCCGACGGGCACTCGGTAGTAATTGCGACTGATCGCGCTGACTGGAACCAAAATATTTTTCGTGACGATCTATGGCTTTATCGCGAAGATGGCAACGGTTTCGGCAGTCTCACACAGTTCACACACTCGGGTCATGACAGCAAGCCGCAGTGGTCTCCGGATGGACGTTGGATAGCCTTCTTATCTGAACGACCGAACACGAACGGAAAGGACACGGAGGACAGAGGCACTGGACGCAACCAGGACAAAGGCAAAGACGGCCGGATTGCCCACCTGTATTTGATTGCGTCCACTGGCGGCGAGAGCTTCCCCGTGACCGAAGGCGATGAAGAGGTACACGCGTTTGCCTGGTCGTCGGACTCCAGCGCAATTTATTTCGCTGTCCGCACTCCCTGGAACAAGGCCCAAAAAGACGCCTACGAAAAGGAATGGAAAGATGTATTCCAATATCGCGCCGCGGAACGCGGAGACCAGTTATTCCGCCTGAAAATAGGAGATGCGGTGACGCGCCAGGCAACCATCGGCACGATAGCGGTTGAACCTGAAAAGGCCTCCGATGCCACGCCCGGAGCCCAGCTTCTCGGGGGCACGCCTTGGCGGGTAAAGGAAATGGCTGCGTCTCCCGATGGTCGCCTTCTCGCCTTCGTCACCGAATCAATTTCCCAACGATCTGAGAAAGTTGTAGATTTTGAAATCTATTCCGTCGACCTCGGCATAGGCTCGCCTGAACAATCACCCCATCAACTGACTCACAACGAAGCTATCGAGCAGGAAATCCATTGGAGTCCGGACAGCCGGCATCTTTTCTTCCAGGTAGACACAGGTTCGGTGGAAGGAAAATATCAGGACACGCAAACCCGTCTCTACTGGGTGGACGCGAATAGCGGCGAGACTGAGCGATGGGCGGCCGATTTCTTGGGGCCAGTAGTTCACTATTCCGTTTCGTCCGCCAAGGGCGTTGTCGCCACTGGACGATTAGGAACCGAGGTTCAGGTCTATTCACAGTCTCATCCCGGCGCAAAATTTTCACCCGACCCGGGACTGGCAGGTACATACGAATTGGTGGATGTAGCCGAAAAGTCTCCGCGAACTGCATTCGTACACTCGGCGTTAGGGGAGCCCGCGGAAGTTTATTTAGCTGACGATACCAGCAAGTTGCAATCTGCTCGGTCTATTACTGCTTTCAACAGGCTGTTTAATGAACGCGATTTGCCGCAGGGTAAACCTTATCGCTGGAAGGCCGAGGATGGTGTCACTGTCGAAGGAATGTTGATGTTTCCGCCGGGAAAGTTTGAAGCTAAGAATCTCCCCCTGTTCGTCTTCATACACGGCGGACCTCAGGACGCCGACGGAAATCATTTCGAAGCTGATTGGTATGTCTGGGACCGTTTGGCTGCCACCCAAGGCTGGCTGGTTTTCGAACCCAATTACCGCGGTTCAACCGGGTATGGCGATAAGTTCCTGATGAGGTTGGTTCCGGAAATTGTTTCGCGTCCCGGCAAAGACATTCTCGAAGGTGTGGACGCGTTGGTGAAAGATGGCGTCGCCGATCCCCAGCATCTTGCGGTCGGTGGTTACAGCTATGGAGGTTACATGACGAATTGGCTAATCACGCAAACCACGCGCTTCAAGGCTGCGGTGACCGGCGCCGGTGCCGTGGAAAATGTCGCCAATTGGGGAAACGACGATTTGACGCAGGATGATGCCAATGATCTCGGGGGCCGGCCATGGGAAGTCCCGCAGCGCTACAACAGCGAGGCGGCGATATTTCAGATCAATAAAGTTAAAACGCCGACGCACATGGTTGCGGGATCAGCCGACATCCGGGTTCCGGTTCTCGAGAGCTACTTGCTTGATCGCGCCCTGCATTCCCTCGAGGTGCCGAGTACACTGCTCACTTTTCCCGGCGAGGGACATTCGCTGGACGAGAATCCGTGGCACGGGAAGATCAAAGTGCGAGAAGAATTGAAGTGGTTGCAGAAATACGGCGGGATTCCGGTTCCGGCAACCGCTCCCTGATATCTGTCTGGCGTCCGCTATAGGCCGGTTGGTTTGCTGGAAGCGCTGGCGAGATTCACGTGGTGACTGGTAGCAGCATATTGCGCTATGCCTTTGTACAATCCCTCGGCGATGCTTTGGCGATAGCTTGAACTCTTCAATATTTCCTCATCAGCAGGGCTGCTGACGAACGACACTTCGGCCAGAATTGCCGGCATCGATGTTCCCGTGAGCACGACGTATGAAGCTTTTTTCACTCCCCGGTTTCGCATACCCGTGATTTGAGCTGCCAAGGCCTTATGCAGCGCCTGTTGCACCGAGACGGCGAAACGGTGTGACTGCTGTACCTTTTCACGGATATCGACATTATTCCAATTGATATTCTCGGCTTTGCCGGGGTCGGAACCGGCTTCCGATGTGCGAGCTCGTACCGACGAATACGTATTAGTGTAGTAGGTCTCCGCCCCCCGCGCTGTGGAATCGGTGCTGTAGTTTGCGTGGACGGAAACAAACATATCGGCCTGCGCGAGGTTGGCGATTTCCGTCCGCTTCTCCAGTGGCAGGTAGCTATCATCAGCGCGGGTGTAAATGACTTCCGCGCCCAACCGGCTTTGCAGAAGCTTTCCCAAGCGCTCCACGATATCCAAGACCAAATCTTTTTCCATCAGACCTTTTCGCCCTATCGTCCCCAAATCCCAGCCCCCGTGCCCGGCATCGAGCACCAGGCGGAACTTAGCGACTTGGGCTGGCAGTTGCGCGTCGGCCTTGTTTCCGGCTCGACCCGCGGTCGCAGGAAGTGATGCCGCTCGGGGCGTGTTCGAATCGGCAAGTTCCGTTTTTTGTAAATCTCTCGGCGGCAGGTTCATACTCTTGAGTGCGCTTTGCGGTAAGACGGGTGCATGCGGGTCACGCACCCCGCTCTGCACATCGGGAACCGCCGTCTCGCTCGCAGCGTGCGCCTTTCGGATCACTACCACCAGCCGATACGGATTGGACTGCAGGCTCACAGAAAAATCAGAAGGCCCGTTGGTTTCGAGCACAACCCGGGTGACACCCTTTCTTGGCTCCGCTATCCGGACTCGGTCCAGGAGAGAATCGCCGACCTCGATGGTTTTGCCGAACAGACCGTGGGCCAGGGCCGTACCATGAAGATCGAAGTAGATCCTCTCCGGGTCACTGAGGCGGTGGGCCTCGTATTGGACTTCTCCTTGTAAGTCGATCACCACTGTATTTGAGTCCGCTGAGGAAACATGCCAGATTCCTGTCACCAACGGCTTCAACGGAGCTTTGGGCTCGGCATTCGGTGTCGAACTCACACCAGAATCTTCTGCAGAAATTCCGGACTGGGGCTGCTCTTCCTTGGGAGCTGATATCAGAGGAGTCTCGCTCACGCTAGCGCGATGCTTGCTGATCCACCAAAATCCCGCCGCCACGATGGCCACAACCAAAGCCAGGAGAATTACGATGACCAGGCCACGATGCGACTTCGATTTTTTCGTTTGCCCGTATTCCTGGAAGATCGTCGTAGAAAACTCTTCTTGCGAAACTTCGGCGCTATCGACGGCAGAAGCCTCTGTTGCCGGCGTCTCCCCTGAAGGTTCGTTGACCGCGGGCAAATGCTTTTCGTCGAAAACTACGGAGTGGATGTTTTCTGTTTCCGCAGGAACATGAGGCGGTACTCCGCCCGTAACCAAACGCGTCGAAATCTCAGCCAGTCTCTCTTCCTCTTCCGGCTTCATGGCTGCCAGGATCAGCTCGGCGAGAAGATTCAGGCTGCGAACATCGCTATCGTTAAAACTGTAAGGCTGGGTCGAAAAGGCCTCCAGGAGTCCAATCGTGCCTTTCGATGAAGTGATCGGCACCGCAACAATAGAACGGGTTCCGAGACCGCGGCACACTTGCACGTCCACTCGCGGATCGATTTCCGAGTCATCACAACGCACAATTCCGCCAGTCCGCAGGCAAGTCCCAGAAAATCCCGAATTCGGATCAAGCCGCGCCCCAGCCTCAGGCGCGATGCCTCCAGCCGAAGCTCGACACACAAATGCATCACCATCCGCGAGCGCGATCGCAATCCCGTGCGCGCCTGTGATGCTCAGGGCTCGTTCGGATACCAGTTGCAACACTTCATCCAGAACAAACTGTTCCAGATCGTCAACGTCGGTTCTGTTGGATTTTGCTCCGAGGCGTTCACTGGCACGCCGTTGGCGTATTTGCTCATGCAGACTGGAAAAAGCGAGGAGAGCCTGCAGCGCTTCGTGGCCGGGCGCATGTGTTATCGACGGAGTGGAAAGGCGGGGAAGCGAAAACGGCGAACTAGTGTTTTCCCCGGGGCGGTCATCAACCGATTCGCCGGGGTCAGTTAACTTCGAATTCGATAACTCCTGGTGCGCGTTCTGCGGGTTGGCGCTCATGCTTCGATCTAGCGGTGGAAATCTCTGTGGATTGCTTCCCCTTGGATGGCCGTTCAGCTATGAGGGAAACGTCTCTCCAATCAAGACTTACTCACCAAGATACCTGGTACGGCTTTGGGGGTTCGCCGAACTGGCAGCCATTAAGTTACAGTGGAACTGACCTGATCGCAATACGGACCGTTATCCGTTTTGGGAATGTAACAACCTACACAATCTAGAATTGTCTGCATCCGGCATGCCATTTGGGAATCAACATTGCATTCCGCATTGATTCGAGCGTATCGTTTTGAAATAGAGGAGTTTATAAGCTGTGGTCGAAGAGTCTAAGAAGAAGAAACGACGTTGGCTTTGGCCCCTGGGTGTGACGGCAACTGGTCTCACTGGGGCGGCAGTTATCCTTCTACGAGGCTGCTGGCATAACAAAATGAGCTGGCCGGTTCGTGCGCAAGGGTGCGCTTACCAGGTTTGCACAGGATGCGGGATCAAACGCCTGTTCGATGAGAAGGAGTTCCGTGCATACGGGCCGTATCGCTACGATATCAACAGTTTGATCGCCTGGGATCGCGATCACCAGCACGATTTTTATCCACAGGAAGAGCGTCCAGCGTCTTAAGAATCTTAGCTACTGGAACGGTGGCAAAAAGCCTGGAACCAGTGTCGGTACTGAGTCGACCCTGGGTCGTTGGCTAATATTTGGCCATGCACTTGTGGAATCCGGCCCCGATTTCACCCGCTTCCGCAAGTGGACCCGCTCTTCGACGGCAACGCCATCATTACCGTCATCAGATTCAGACCCTGGCGTACCTCAATCTCGATCAATCCAATGGCGGCATCATCCGCAACCTTGGCGATTCGGGGATAGCTGTTCAGGCAGTCGCGCCGTTAAGCCTCAATCAGAAAGTTTTCTTGCGCTTCGATCTTGCCAGCCCACGCGTCCGAGTGGAGGGTACCGGACGAGTTGCGTGGGCCGACCCCGTCGGACAAGCTGGGATTGAGTTTCTCGCCCTTTCGCCGCGGAGCCGGCGAGGATTGAAAGAGTGGATTTTCCTTCAACTTTTGTCCACAGCCCAGGCGACCGCCGATCTGAATTTTCTTTATACCGGCGAAGCTGACGCGTTGCTGTTCTCTCCAATTGCCCGACCAGCCATTCGGGTAAATAGTTCGTCCAAGTCCACCTCATTGGCGATTGATAAACATCAACGTCTTCGCCCTTTGCGATTGCCCTGGATTCCATTTGAGATTTCCCCGCAAGCTCTTTCGAACCTGGTGGACGGCCTCATTTTGCTCTCTGCCGTCTTGCTTTTCGCGGTCATTTGCATTGCCATGATCGGAGCCGTCCCCGTCTGGCCGATCGCGATTTTGGTGGGGATCGGAGTGAGCGCGGTATTTGCCATCCTCTACCGGTTCCTGTTTTTATTCTGGATTGGTGGCACACCCGGCGCCTATGTGGCTGGCCTCACCAACAACGCAATGAATGGAATGAATCTGGAAGCAGACGATAGGCCACGGTTCAGATGAAGCGGTTGCCCAGCGGGTAGCTCGGTGTCAGTTTCTTGCGCTTGCGTTTCGCCTCGACAATGGTTCTAGGTCCTGCAGGTGAAAAGATCGGCAGATGCCTGGCACCCGACGGCTGACGCCGGACAATCGGGTTTTAGCGCGCAAAATACTGCCGTTCCAGCCAGAGGCGCAGTTCGCGTTTTGCCATTGGATTTTCCTCCGTAAACTGAATGCCGGCGTTGCCTTGTTTATCTTTCCAGGCCAGTTCGCCGGGCAGTTTGATGGTTGTTTTCGTGCCAGGCAAAGTGAAACTTACTTTCACCGGTCCGCAGCTTCCATGTGGCCGCTGCATGCGAACACCGATCCCGCCCTGACTGAGATTCATCAGATGAGCACGCTGACGATCTTTTGACGCGTAGACTAGCGAAACTGGAACGTCCAGAGTTTCGCGATGGTAGCGCAACCGTTCGTCGAGAATCATGTTGCGCGCCGCGGACAATGTGTGAACCGCTTGCTCCACGGAAATCGGTTTTTCGAAGACGAACGACGCGCCCTTGGACTCAAGGTTTTTGCGTCCACCGGAACCGCTGACGATGATGAGCGGTACCGCGTTGCGGAGCGATCCATCCTGCAATCCGGAGAGAAATCCGGCAGCTCCCGCCAAATCAAAATCAATGATAAGTGCGTCGATTTTCGATTTTGCTAATTTAGCCTGGGCGCGTTCCAGTTCCGACTCAACTTCGACGCCAATGTGCAGACCGCCAAGAATACATTCGAGCACGCTGACTTCCTGCAAATCGCGCGAAACCACCATGGATGAAAGTGTCATAAAGCAACTTTAGCTGGGCCGGTAATCAGTCCCTAGATAACCAAGGTAACGGAGAGAGTCGTCGGTCGCAGGTCATTAGCCGTCAGCCTCGACTCGAGGCTTCAATTCTTGCTCACAATCTGATTGGGCGCTGCGAAAATTTGGAGGCTTGAAAAAATTGCGATGCTAAGGCTGATGGCTGACAACTGAAGTTTGACGGCTGAACTCGGCGTTGTAGTTTTCGACCGCTAGTCGAATTTCTTGCCACAACTCCTGCCGTCCATGTCCGGTTTTCGCTGAGTAAGGCACAATGCGCGCCCCCGGATAGTCGTGCGCCATGACTTGAAGAGAATTGCGCAACTGGTTGCTCGAAAGACGATCGCTTTTGGTTGCAATTATTAGAATGGGGCGTCCAATGCTGCTGAGAAAATCCAACAGTTCCTTGTCGGCAGCCTGGGGAGGAACATTAACGTCTACGAGAGCCACACACAGGGTGAGACAGGGGCGTTCTTTCAGATAGGGGTCTATGAAAGCGGGCCACTGCTGTGAGATTTCACGCGAGACTTTAGCATAACCGTATCCCGGCAGATCAGTGAAGACAAGCTCTGGCTGTGGCTTTCCCGGCCACCGAACCTCGAAAAAATTGATCGATCGCGTGCGCCCGGGGGTTGAACTTGTCTTGGCGAGCTTGGCACCTAGAAGGGAATTGATAACACTCGACTTGCCTACATTCGACCGTCCTAGAAAAGCGATTTCGGGCAGCGAAGGAGGAGGGAAGTGGGCCGCATCGCTTGCCGACATCATGAATCGTGCCAAGACGCGCATAAGTCAGTTTGACGGTTCACTTGGGAACTTGCAAGGGGCAGCTCGATGAAAAAGTCGACCAGATTCAAGGTTGGGCCACGGTCATCCGAGTCCAAGCGGGCGCTTGTTTTCGACGTCTTCTTCTTTGAGCGGCCTGTAGTGATTCCAAAAGAAGAGAATAGCCGCCACGATGACGCCAATTCCTAAGCTGCCAAGAAAAAACCAGCGGTAGGCGGGCAGCCAAACGAAAAGTACTAGCACCAGACCAGCGGTTACAACCAGACTTACAGCACCTCTAAGATACTTGCGAGGCCCTTCTGGCTGAGTATTTGGCCCGTGCGCCATGTGCTTATATTAACCAAAACCGCGAACGCAAATCGAGGTGAAGCCAGTCTCTACTGCGCGACAATAAAACAGGCCCGCACGGTGCGGGCCTGTCGTGAATTGCGAAGTGAAGTTACTGGTGCGCTGCTGGACTCTCAACTGGAGTTGCGATAGGCGCGATCGGCTGCGCCGTTGCCTCAAGACTCTGAGGTAGCGGCTGTTCCAACGCAACGGCCAGGACCTGGTCCATCGTTTCGACGAAATGCAATTTCATCGCGTTGCGAAGGTTTTCAGGAACTTCAGCAAGGTCTTTCTCGTTATCTTGAGGCAGGATTACCTCAAACAATCCTGCTCGATGTGCTGCCAGCAATTTCTCTTTCAATCCACCGATCGGCAACACTTTGCCGCGCAGCGTGATCTCACCGGTCATGGCGATATCGCGGCGCACTGGAATCTTGCTAAGAGCGCTGGAGATTGCCGTAGCGATCGTGATTCCCGCCGACGGGCCATCTTTGGGGATGGCGCCTTCCGGCACGTGTACGTGGATGTCGAGCGTGCGGTAGAAATCACGCTGGAGCCCCAGACGATGAGCGCGTGACCGCACATACGACATGGCCGCCTGCGCAGATTCCTGCATGACATCGCCTAATTTGCCCGTCAGTGTGAGCTTGCCTTTGCCATCGACAACGGTAGCTTCGGTGCTCAGGATCGAACCGCCCACTTCCGTCCAGGCCAAGCCGGTAACCAGTCCGACTTCGCTCTTTTCGTGTGCTAGCGTATCGCGGAACTTAACTACGCCCAGGAAGTCGTTCACATTCCCCTGCGCAATGGAAACGTTGTACGTCTCGCCTTCCTTTACAACTTTGCGGGCGACCTTGCGGCACACGTTGCCGATTTCGCGCTCAAGGTTACGCACGCCGGCTTCGCGAGTGTAGGAGCGAATCAAGGAGGTGATAGCGTCGTCGGTAAACTTCAGGTTCTTGTCAGTCAGTCCCGCTTGTTCCAGCTGCTTCCTGACCAGGAATTGTTTGGCGATTTCGACCTTTTCGTTTTCCGTGTAGCCATGGAGTCTCAGCACCTCCATCCTGTCCTGCAGAGCAGGCGGGATGGTGTGCATCACGTTGGCTGTGGCAATGAAGAAGACTTGCGAAAGATCGTACTCAACGTCGAGGTAGTGATCCACAAACATAAAATTCTGTTCGGGATCGAGAACTTCGAGCAATGCCGCTGACGGATCGCCGCGGAAATCCATCGACATCTTATCGACTTCGTCCAACATGAAAACCGGATTCTTGGTGCCGGCTTTCTTCATCATCTGGATAATCTGTCCGGGCAGGGCGCCGATGTAGGTGCGGCGATGGCCGCGAACTTCGGCTTCGTCGCGCACGCCGCCAAGCGACATGCGGACGAACTTCCGGCCAGTGGCTTTGGCGATCGACATTCCCAGAGAAGTCTTGCCGACTCCAGGAGGTCCGACGAAACAAAGGATGGATCCCTTGGGGTTCTTCACCAATTGCCGTACGGCCAGGAATTCCAAGATGCGGTCTTTGATCTTTTCCAGCCCGTAGTGATCTTCGTTCAGGACCTTTTCGGCGCGACTGATGTTACGGATTTCTTTAGACCGCTTCTTCCAAGGCACTGCCAGCAGCCAATCCAGATAATTGCGGGAAACGGTGGATTCGGCCGACATCGGCGGCATGGCTTCGAGCTTTTTGAGTTCCTGGACCGCTTTATCGCGAACTTCCTTGGGCATTCCGGCCGCTTCGATCTTCTTTTTCAGCTCGTCGAATTCACTCTTCTCGCCCC
The DNA here is from genome assembly GCA_963706335.1 of Terriglobia bacterium. GTDB lineage: Bacteria > Acidobacteriota > Terriglobia > Terriglobales > Acidobacteriaceae > JAIQFF01. Next base: position 204,659 of record CAVPME010000010.1, on the reverse strand, counting down.
GGCCAAGTTCTTTTTGAATGGCCTTGATCTTCTCGTTGAGGTAATACTCTTTCTGCGCGCGCTCCATCTGCCGCTTCACGCGCGACTGGATGGTGCGATCCATGTTCAGCTTTTCGATTTCGATATCAAGGACATCGCCGATTCTGGTAAGGCGCTCGGCGGGATCGAAAATTTCCAACAATTCCTGTTTTTCTTCGATAGACAGTTGCAGGTTGGCGGCGATGGTGTCGGTCAGCTTGGCCGGATCTTCCATGCGTACGGCCGCGATCATGGTTTCGTAATTCAGAGACTGGCACAGCTTCACATACTGCTCGAATAACGCTGTGACCCGCTGCATCCCCGTTTCCATCTGGGGATTGGTCTCGGTCGCATAGCGTGCCACCCGCAGTGAAACTTGCATGTATCCTTCAGTCTCACTGATCTGCAACACCTTGCCGCGCTCAATGCCTTCGACCAGAACTTTGATGTTGCCATCGGGCAGCTTGAGGCTCTGAACGATATTTACGATCGTGCCCACCTGATAGATCTCGTTAGGTTTGGGCTCGTCTATGCTGGCGTCATGCTGGGTAGCGAGAAAGATCTTCTTGTCGGCGGCTAGTGCTTCTTCCAGGGCACGCACGCTCGATTCCCGGCCGACGACAAACGGCGTCATCATGTAGGGGAAGATGACCACGTCCCGGATGGGCATCATTGGAAGCTTTTTGGTTTCGAATTTTTCCTTGGCTGTGGTCACTATTTCTCCCAAAATATGATTGGCCCACCCCGGGCCTGACAGCGCTACAGTTTACCCCGCCTTGTCCATCATAGCGAGAGTAACGCTTCGTTTTTCCACCATTTCCCGGCTTACCTCAAACTCCTTGACCTTCTTCTGGCTGGGCAGGTGGTACATCAGGTCGAGCATTAACTCTTCCAGAATCATACGCAAACCGCGAGCGCCGACCTTACGGGCCATAGCTTGTCGCGAGATTGCCTTTAAAGCATCGTCGCTGAACTTAAGACGTACATTTTCGAATTCAAACAAGCGCTGATATTGCTTGATGATGGCGTTCTTCGGACGAGTCAGAATCTCGATCAAGGCGAATTCGTCGAGATCTTCCAGCACACCCACAACCGGCAAGCGTCCAACGAATTCAGGAATCAAGCCAAACCTGATCAAATCTTCCGGCTGAATGTCGCTTAACAACTCAAAATTCCGCTTGCGGTTCGCGGCTGGAGTTTCCTCGGGCTCGCCTTCTTCTGCGCCCATCTTGAAGCCCAAAGATTTTTTTCCAATGCGCCGGCCGATAATCTTCTCCAGACCGACGAAGGCGCCGCCGCAAATAAACAAAATATTGGTGGTATCAACCGGAGTGAATTCCTGATGCGGATGTTTGCGTCCACCCTGCGGCGGAACGTTGGCTACCGTCCCTTCGAGAATCTTCAGCAATGCCTGTTGCACGCCTTCACCGGAAACATCGCGTGTGATTGAAGGGTTCTCGTCTTTCCGGCCGATCTTGTCTACTTCGTCGATGTAGATAATTCCGGTTTGCGCCCGGCCTACGTCTCCATCAGCTGCCTGTAACAACTTGAGAATGATGTTCTCTACATCTTCGCCAACGTATCCCGCTTCGGTAAGGGTAGTGGCATCGACAATCGCGAAAGGAACGTCGAGCATACGGGCCAACGTCTGAGCCATCAGAGTCTTGCCTGTCCCGGTGGGACCGATAAGCATGATGTTGGACTTGGCGAGCTCCACACCGTCCCCGGCGCGCTGGCGGTTCATGTAAATCCGTTTGTAGTGGTTGTACACCGCCACCGCAAGTTTCTTCTTCGTTTGCTCCTGGCCGATCACGTACTCGTCGAGGAAGACCTTTACTTCCTGAGGCTTGGGCAGTTGGTTCGGGGTCGTGGTGGGTGGAGTTGCGGTTCGGTCATCTTCGAGGATGGAGTTGCACACCGCTACGCATTCGTCGCAGATGTACGCCCTGGGATAATCGCTGGGGGATGAAATGAGTTTGGCGACTGCGTCCTGCGATTTATGGCAGAACGAACAGCGCAACATTTCCTCGGTGCCAGTCCTGTTTTTCACTCGGCTTTACTCCTTCGTTACCCGCTCTCTCCTGCGTTATCGCCCTTTTGCCCATTCGGCAGGACAGATGGTTTCACGCCGAGACTGCTTGGACCTGATCGGGCGAAAACCCGATCATACCCTTATCTCGTCTTGTAGATGATATCGTCTATGATTCCGTATTCCTTAGCCTGCTGCGCGTTCATAATGAAGTCCCGCTCCACGTCTTTCTCTACCTTTTCCAGCTTCTGCCCCGTGTGCTTTGCCATTAACTGGTTAGTAATCTCTCGCATGCGGAGAATCTCGCGAGCGTGAATATCGATGTCGGTCGCTTGCCCAGACAGTCCGCCCATCGATGGCTGGTGAATCAGGATGCGCGAATTCGGCAAAGCCAGTCTTTTCTTTGCCTGACCCGCCGCCAACAGCAGCGCTGCCATGCTCGCCGCCTGACCGATGCAAATCGTGGTCACGTCGTTTTTTACATATTGCATGGTGTCGTAGATTGCCATTCCGGCAGTGATTGATCCACCCGGAGAGTTAATGTAAAGCTGAATGTCTTTCTCCGGATCTTCCTGGGCTAGAAATAGCATTTGCGCAATCACCAGATTAGCAATGTTGTCGTCAATCGGGGTGCCGATGAAAATGATGTTGTCCCGCAGCAGCCGGGAATAAATGTCGTAGGCGCGTTCCCCTCGGCCCGTCTGCTCGATGACCATGGGGACCAGCATCATTTTGGGATCGTTCACATTCACCTGCCACACTCCTGTTCCTTACCTACTAGTTCTTCTGGGAGGATCGAAAATGTCCGCGTCAAGCGGACTGGCGATATAGAAAATCGAGGGTCTTTTCGCTGCGGATTCTATTTCGAATTCTATCCAGCGCTCCATCACGTGTCAAACGAGCCCGGATTGCCTCCGCAGTCTGTTTCGACTGTGTCGCAAGCGCCTCGATCTCCGCATTGACTTCCTCGTCGCTGACTTCGATCTTTTCCTCCTCCGCAATCTTGTCCAGAAGCAGGGAAGCCTTCACTTCCTGTAGAGCCTGCTCACGCTGTCCAACCCGCAGGCGATTCAGGTCCATTTTCTTGATCTCTTCCGCTTTCATGCCCTGCGCCGCTAATGCCCGCAGTCCACGCTCCAGACGAACATCCACCTGGCGCTCTACCAGTGCCTCCGGCACCTCGAATTCGCTGCGCTTTACGAGTTCTGCGACCAGTTTGTCCTTGGCCTCGTGCTCGGCAGAATGTTTGCGTTCTGATTCCATGCCCTCACGAATGCGTTGGCGTACTTCGTCTAGACTCTTGAACTCTCCCAGCTGCGTAGCAAACTGGTCATCCAGTTCAGGCAGAGCTTTTTGCTTGATGGATTGCACCTTGACTGTGTAGGTGAAGGTTTTTCCCGCAAGCCGTTGTTCGGCTGCGTCTTGCGCATAGACAACGTCAAATACACGCTCTTCACCGGCGGAAGCCCCGCGCAAATTCTCGGTGAATTCGGGCATAGTGTCTTTGCCCGCGATTTCTACCATGATTTCGTCCATGTGCACGGGTTTACCGTCGCCGTCTTTTGGCCGGCCATCCAGAGAAACTTGAGCGTAGTCGCCATCCGCCAGAGGACGGCCTTCTATCGGCGTATATGTAGCGTGCTGCTCGCGGATGCTGGCCAGCGACTGCTGAACCTCGTCATCGGTGACCGTGATTTCGGGCTTTTCCGCGCGCAATTCCTTGTAGCCCTCGACCTTTACTTCAGGCATGACATCGAAGGTGGCTTTGAACCGCAGCGGCTCGTTGTCCTTCAGGTGTAGGTCAGTAACTTGCGGCTGGGACACCGGGATCAGACCTTGCTTATCAGCCTCTTTGCGGAAATAGCGCGGGACCAGCGCTTCGACAACGTCGCTTTTCAAGTCCTCAGAAAACCGTTGGCGGATGACCGAAGCAGGAACATGCCCGCGTCGGAAGCCGGGGATGCGCGCTAGTTTTTGATACTTCTGGATGATCGAATCAGTCTCGCGAGTTACTTCTTCGACGGGAATCTCAACCTGGATTTCCCGTTTGGTACTGCTGGTGGTTTCTGTGGGGCTCACATGTACCTTTCGAACTTCAGCCCCTCAATCCGTTCCCTTCGTTGGAACTAGACGATGAGCTGAGCAGCATCGCTGCAACTTTGAGTGTAAAGACTTGTGGAGAGCACCGTCAAACTCGAGAGGACCCAAATGGCGTGACAATCGTAACCAAGTAACGTCCCAGGCGGCGCACCCAAGTGATCCCACCCGCTCGAAGGTGAACTGGCCGGGTTCGTCAACCATAAATCCAAGGCCAGCAGGCGGCGAGCAGAAGTGAGCGCACCCGCCCCAGAGTCTGTTACCCCTTACAATTAAGTCGAATGCCTCCATGGCTACTTGAACTGAATGCCGAAGTGGTCTCGTGTACCCGATGCCCCCGGCTGGTTGAATACCGGGAAAGAATCGCGCGCGAAAAACGGCGTGCCTATCTCAGTTGCGATTACTGGGGCAAACCTGTCCCTGGTTTCGGGGACCCCGACGCGAAAGTATTGGTGCTCGGGCTGGCGCCAGGAGCCCATGGCTCAAACCGCACCGGACGCCCATTCACCGGCGATGCTTCCGGCAAATTTATGTATCCGGTCCTGTACGAGACCGGATTCTCCAACCAGCCCACTGCGACCGAGTGCGGAGACGGGCTCGTTTTGAAGAATCTCTACATCACCGCCGCCGCACGCTGTGCTCCGCCCGACAATAAACCTTCGCCACAGGAGTTGGCCAACTGTGCTCCCTTTCTCGATCGCGAAATGGATGGGCTGAAGAATCTGAGAGTGGTTGTGGCACTGGGCAGGATCGGATTCGAAGCCTATCTCAATTACCTGAAGCGCCGAGGCCTGCTGCAGAGCAAAAATCCTTACCCGTTCGGACATGGGGCCAGTTTCACAATGCCAGACGGCAAAATTCTGCTGGCCTCTTATCATCCTTCCAATCAGAACACGCAGACCGGAAAACTTACACGGCAAATGTTTACGGCTATTTTTAAGGAAGCGGCCCGATTGGCAAGAGATCGAGAGCAGAAGGTGTGACGAATCGGTCCGTTCTCCGCGAGCGGTGCCAAGATTGTGAGTTAACTATCATTATGTGGTTTACTTAACCATGGTTAATTCAGGAACGAGGCTCGGCGCCGCGATTCGACCTGTCTGCCTGTTTCTCTTGACGATTACCTTGTTCGCGGTTGATTGTTCCGCCCAGCAGAGTCCTTCCCCTTCGCCGAATATTCAGGACAATAGTTTCCTGGTGGAGGAGGCTTACAACCAGAATTTTGGCGTAGTGCAGCACATCTCGAGTTTCACGCGCTTTTGGAACAGCCAGGACTGGAATTACACCTTCACGCAGGAGTGGCCCGTCCCCGGTGACGCGCGCCAACAGCTCAGCTACAGCCTTGCCGTTTTACACGCTGGCGCATTTCCCGGTTCCGGCGCAGGTATCGGCGATGTCTTCCTGAATTACCGATACCAGCTTGTGGGAAGCGGCGACACAAGAGTTGCCTTCGCACCCCGGCTCAGTCTTATCTTTCCGGCAGGCGATTCAACCCTGGGTCGCGGTCAGGGAAGTTTCGGTCTGCAGACCAGTCTCCCCCTAAGCGTTGTTCTGGGCAGGAAAATCGTCAGCCACTGGAATGCCGGAGCTACCGTCTTCCCCAGAGCGCAGGACGCCTCGGGTGATCGCGCCGTTGTCGCCGGCTACAACTTTGGCCAGAGTCTTATCTGGCTCACCCATACGCGATTCAACGTCTTGCTGGAGACGGTGTTTGCCAGTTCGCAGACAGTACTTGGCCGTGATCGTACGCAGTGGTCGAATTCCCTCTTTCTTAGTCCAGGCATCCGCTGGGCTCATAACTTCCGCAATGGCTTGCAGATTGTTCCTGGAATCGGCATTCCAATTGGGGTTGGGCCGAGTGAGGGCGAAAAGGCCATCCTTCTTTACCTGAGCTTTGAACATCCATTCCGCAGATTGCCCCCGAAGTAATATTCAGGAGCCGAGGAGTGACTTCTAGAATCCCACGAATACTGGTTCAGGCTCCAGATGGATACCCCAGAGTTCTTCCACGCGCTGTTGAATATGGTCTTTCAAGGCCAGGATGTCGGCCGCGGTTGCTTCTCCCCGGTTGACGATTGCCAGGGCGTGTTTGCGGGAGATTCCGACTCGTCCGCTGCGGTACCCTTTGCTGAAACCCGAATACTCTACCAGCCATGCGGCTGATACCTTCCTCTGAGCGTCGAGTGCCGGATAGCTGGGGATCTGCAATCCCTTTGCTTTCGCCCGGGCGGCCAGGTCGTCATATTGTTGGGAGCTGAGTATAGGATTTTTGAAGAAAGAGCCAGCGCTCCGGCCGTCTTCGTCTCCCGGGGTAATCAACATGGCTTTGCTGGCTCGTATGCGGCGGACCGCTTCCCGAGTGCTGGTCAGGGAAGGAGTCTGTTGAAAGCCGGCGAAGTGCTTTTTCAAATCCGCATATTCAATGCGAGGCTTGCCGCCGGGCTCGAGGGAATAGGTAACGCGCAGGATGATGAAACGCCCTCGCTCACTGGTATTGAAGATGCTGGTGCGATATTCGAACCCGCATGCCTCGGCGCAGAGTTCGCGGATTTGTCCGTCTTTGAGATCGAGGGTGAGCACAGACGCGATGGTTTCTGCGACTTCCTGGCCATAAGCTCCCACGTTTTGAACGGGCGTCCCGCCCACGTTTCCCGGAATACCGCTCAGACACTCCACCCCAGCACAGTTGCGGGCGACGGCACGGGTTACAAACCTGTCCCATTCCTCGCCCGCGCCCACCTCGAATAGCGTTTTGCCGTTTTCGCTGCGCTCGTCAATTCCTGGAATTGCGATCCTCAGCACCAAGCCAGGCCAGCCCGCATCAGAAATCACCAGATTGCTTCCACCGCCAAGAACAAACATGGGAAGATCCCGCAAGCGCGCAAACTGGATGGCTTCCACTACCTCGCTGGTGGTCTTTGGTTCGGCGAAGTAACGTGCCGGGCCGCCCACTTTTAAGGTCGTCAGTGGAGTCAGTGGCACATTTTCCAGAACATTCATGATGGTATGATTTCTTTCAATATATACGAACGCTGGCGGCTGGCTGGGTGCCGCTGCAGAGTACGTCGGGACATAACCTGGTGTGACTTGCACTGCTCTAAAACGGGATCTCGAGAACGTATTACAATAGCGGCGAGGAGAAAAAATGTATCCAGAAATCATGGTAATCCCGATGCGTGAAGAGTTAACCCGCCTTGGGATTAAGGAGCTTCGCACCGTAGCCGAAGTGGATCAGTCCATACCGAATCAGTCCGGCACAACAATGGTAGTTGTGAATTCGATTTGTGGATGCGCGGCAGGCCGCATGCGTCCCGCGGTCCGGGCAGCGTTGCAACATTCGGCTCGTCCGGAAAAGATGTTTTCCGTTTTTGCCGGCCAGGACAAAGAGGCCACGGACCGCGCGCGTTCGTATTTCACCGGGTATCCGCCTTCGTCCCCGTCGATTGCGTTGCTGCAGGATGGCAAAGTGGTTCACATGATGCATCGCAGCGACATCGAACATCGCGAGGCCGCAGACATTGCGCGGGAATTGCAGAGTGTTTTTGACAAATTCTGCGCCAAGCCGGTCTCTGCAATTACGTAATTCAGGTTCGCCAACATTTGCGTCGTAGCTGCGGAGCTTCCTCCGATGGGCAGGTTGGCCCCCTATGCGTGTTTGCCCTTTGGGATGGCGCGGAATGTCATTTCATTGGCACGGCTTCCGGTCTGCCGCTTCCAGTTAAAGAAAAGTTCTATATAACTCTGAGTGATATACGAGTTGCGATCGATGCCGAGAATGCTCGCGGTGCGGTCGATCCAGCGTGCGGGCCCTTCAATCTCACCGAAAAATCCGATAGGGGTTTCGTCGACGACGACGTGACCCTTGCCATCGCTCCACTCAGCGCGAAATTTTTCATAACGGAAGGCAGGGCCATACCCTAAAAACTGGAAAATCTTATCGAGCTTGGCGCCGTCGGAAACTTTAGTTTCTGTTTCAACGCGAGTCTTATGGCGACCGACCTTGCCCTTTGCTTTATGGGTGAGAAGCCACTCGTCGCCGTATCTTCGCAGGCGCAATACTTCGCCGCGTTTCTGCAGAACTCTACCGGGTAGGTCGTACAACGTGTTCCGTTCGAAGGTCCTCGGAGTTACCTTCTGAAATCCCGCGTCTCTCAATCGGCGGGCGAGAAGGCTGGGTTGGTCAATCCGGAATTTGATTTCGACTTCGTTGCTGGTTGGCATAGGAAAGCTGGACCGTTGGCGTCGAATCTCACTCCGAGTCTGACGCCTCTTATGAGAATGTGGGGAGCTTCACCAAATCGTCTCTGGGGACTGGCTCTATCGGGTTACCAGCTTTTCTCCAGGCGGTCAGGCCGCCAACGATTACGAACGCGTTGAATCCTTGCTCCCGCAGCATATGCGCCACCCGGGCGCTAGTCGCTTCGCGCGCTCAAGTACAGTAGACATAGATGTCTTTGTCCTTGGGCAGGATTTTCACTTCTTCTGCGATATTGTTCGGTTCCAATCGCATCGATCCCTTGATTCGTGCCGCGCCCGCATCGTAATAGCCGTGGCTTCTGACATCCATCAAGAGAATTTTGTCCTTATCTTCAGATGCGAGACGACGAGCCAGTTCTTCGACTTGCACTCGCGGCACGACCCGGTAAATAACATGTTTACGGTAGAGCCAGACTCGATAGCCGGCGTAACCGATGAGCGCAATTACGGTTACTGACTCCACGGCTCGTCCCGCAGTTTGAAATCCGTGAGCCAGGGAAGCCAGAACATCGCGGAAAAGATAACCGACGGCGATATAGACGATCGCGTAGAGAGAAGCCCCCACCACGTCAAGCCGCAAGAAAATGTCGGGGCGCATCTTCATGCTTCCGGCCAGAGGCGGGGCCATGGTATTGATGCCGGGAATGAATTTAGCGAACAGCAGGGTGGCTTTGCCACGCTTGTAGAAAGATTCAGCCGAGCGCAGGATGCAGGTCTCCGGATTCACCGACAGCTTGCATAGAAACCCAAGAAGCGCCCATCCCATATAGCGGCCTAAGACAAAGAGAAGTGAATCTCCTATCAACATGGCAAAGACGGCCAGCAGGATGAGAGTGCTGAGGTGGAGCACGCCAGCCGCCGCTGCGGCACCGCCGGCTACCAAAGCCAACGCCGCGGGAACGGGCATTCCCAGAGCTTCCGCGAGTACAACGAAAAAAACCAAGATGTACCCGTGACGACCGATCGCTGAGACTAGACCTTCCATGTTCCGCCTGAGGCTGCGTAAGTATAAATAAAAAGGGCGGCTCGCGCCGCCCGCGGAGCCTGATTGTAAATTCCACTACTTTGACATGTTATCCATCTTGTCCATTTTGTCGGCCTTGAGCATCTTCACGCTCATGATGTGAATCTGGTCTTTGTCGGCATAAACGTGTGCGCTGACTTCGACGTGATGCCCTTCATGTCCTTTTAGCGCTTCAGGATTGGCGATGTCCCACGACTTTTTGTCTTTGTCGGAAACAAAGGTCAGCTTGTCGCCGTCGGCCTTTACGGTGCCTTTGAGGTTTTTGAGGGGAGCCGGTGCAGCCTTGGCCATGCCGTTGTCCTTCGACATGTCCTGGGCGAAACCGGAAATGGTACACATAATTGTAAGAGCCAGGGTGAGAATCAACATCTTTTTCATAAGTGTTCTCCTTTGTAGGGTAGGCTTGGGTATTCGACTCAACTGCCTATGAGAATACGATCCAGGAGGAGAAACGGATTCATCTCTGGACCAAAGGTGATTGGTCGGAAACCCTAACGACGAGGTTAGTCCTATGTCATCAGAGGGAAACCCGCCCGTTCGCAATTGTATCAATCTCCCTCGCAAAGCGGTATTGCCGTTCAGCGATGCCGTGTTGGTCGGCAACATCCTTTACCTTTCGGGCCGCATCGGAATCGATCCGGCCACGGGTGTTGCTCCCTCCAGCATCGAGGATGAGATGCGATTTCTCTTCGATGAGTTTGATGCGGTGCTCGCGCAGGCCGGCATGACTATGGATGATTTGGTTTCAGTGCAGATTTTCGCGCCAGACGTATCATTGTGGGAACAATTCAACGCGGCTTACGTCCGCCGGTTTACCAGGGACCTGCCCGCAAGAGGGTTCATCGGATCAGGGCCGCTGTTGAAAGGTGGACGGTTTGAGATGATGGGAGTTGCGGTTAAAAGGTGAGAGAGGGGGGCCGTCTCTGGCACTTGCGCATTGGCCAAAGTCAGTGGAGACGGGGAACTCTTGAAGAAAAATGACGGCCAAACGCAAATGGCCGTCGCCCACTACTTTTCTCTAGCCACCACAAACTCCGGCGCCCACAATAGCGCGCGCTTGATTTCGCCGTCGGGGAAACTGCAGATGGCGTTCCTTGCCAGGGTCGCATATTGCATTGCACGGGCGTTGGCAGCTTCGAGGGAGCCATAGCGTTCGAGGATGGCGATAATCTCGCGGTGAGTGACCCCGTCGAAAGCGCGCTCGGTTAGCACAGTTTCAATTGCCTCACGTTCGGACGGTGTGCAGCGTTCCAGGGCATGGATTACAGCCATAGTGACTTTGCCTTCGCGCAAATCACTCGCCACAGGCTTACCCAGGACGTCTTCGGAAGCGGTTAGATCGAGCACGTCGTCCACAATCTGAAATGCCATTCCCAGATCGCGGCCGTACTGCGCCAAGCTTTCTTCCTGTTCGGGGCTAGCTCCGCCAAGAATTCCGCCCATCCGCATGCACACCGAAAACAGACAAGCGGTTTTGCGGAATATCAGATTGAAATGCTCGTCCAGCGAAATAAGTTTTCCGAGCTTTTCCATCTGCAACAGTTCGCCTTCGACCATCTGCTGGGTCAATTCGATAAGAGTGTCGAGAATACGGAAGTTGCGCTCCTGGACCGCGACCTTAAAAGCTTGCATGTACAGCCAATCACCCGCCAGCACGCACTTTGAATTTCCCCACTGAGTGTTAGCCGCGGGACGGCCTCGCCGGGTCTGAGCCTCGTCAATGATGTCGTCGTGAACTAACGTGGCAGTGTGAATAATCTCCACCACCGCGCCGAGACGAATGGCGCCGCGACCCTGGTAGTCAAGGAGCTTCGCCGAAAGCAGCAGTAGCATGGGACGAATGCGCTTACCGCCGCCGCTACGCAAATATTCCCCGATTTCGGTAATGGCTTCGACATCAGAAACGGTATCGCGCCCGAACTCACGTTCCATGGCCGCAAGGTCTTCGCGTAAAAGTTCGAAGATCTCTTTCCCGTTGATGGCGGCAGGTGTGCTCAATGTTCAGTTCCAGATGCAGGGCGTCTTTTACAACAAACACGGAGGTTCCGTTGTGAATCTTGAACCCTAGTTCGTCCGGTAATTCGTGAACTGCATATCGATTCCGAAATCGTGCTGCTTCAGCAGGGCGATTACGGCCTGCAGAGAATCGCGGTCTTTGCCGCTGACTCGTACCAGATCTCCCTGAATCGAAGCTTGCACCTTGTTCTTGGAGTTCTTGATCAACTTTACGATGTCTTTAGCTTTTTCGATGGGGACACCCTGCTGCATCGTGATCTTCTGTTTCGCGGTACCTCCGAGCGACGACTCCACTGGGCCATGCGTCAGGCCTTTCAATGGGACACCGCGCTTGGCAAGCTTTTGCTGAAGGATGTCACTCACGGCCTTCAGCTTATATTCGTCGATCGAGTGCAGCACGATCGCATCCTTGCCTTCGAGTTCGATATTCGATTTCGAGTCTTTCAAATCAAACCGCGTATGAACTTCCTTCAGCGCGTGTTGAATTGCGTTGGAGACTTCCTGAAGATCGATTTTGCTCACAATGTCGAAAGTGTTTTCCGGCATGGCCGTAGCTCTCTGAAACGAAATGGAATGCAACCTGAGGGTATCAGAAGAAGCGGTTTTAGCGCCGCAGTTCTTCGCTTTCCTTAGATTCCGCCATTTTGAAAAAGTTGTAGAAGTTAGCTGTGGTCTGTTGGCCGGCGCCTGCGGTTGAGAGCCCACGCAGCTCCCCCAGCTGGCGTGCGACTTCCTTTACAAATGCCGGCTCGTTGCGCTTGCCGCGATTGGGGACGGGAGCTAGAAAAGGAGAGTCTGTTTCGATCAATATCCGCTCGACCGGGACTTGTTTCGCGGCGTCGCGGATTGATTGTGCTTTAGGGAAAGGTGATATTGCCGGCAAAGGAAATCATGAATCCTAAATCCAGTGCACGGTGCGCGTGCGACCAGCTTCCGGTGAAGCAGTGCAGAATTCCGCCAAAACCACTGCCGCGCCAATGCTGCTCCATTAGCTGCAGGCAGTCGTCCCATGCGTTCTCACTCTTCTCTGGATGGCCGGCAATGGATCACGATTGGCAGCTTGGCTGCTCGCGCCAATCTCCATTTGTTTCAAGAAATACTTGCCGCTGTAAATCGCGCGGAGAATGATCGTAGAAGTAGTCGAGACCAATCTCACCCCAAGCAATTACTTTGGGCCGCTTCGCCAGTAGCTCCAGCTCGCTAAAATCGGCGTCGGTGGCCAGGTTCGCTTCGTGAGGGTGAATGCCTATGGTGGCGTAGATAAATTCATATTGCTCGGCCAATCGAATGGCGCAGTCGAGACGAACCTGGACCGGTACCACTGCCGATGGCGAGAATCTTCTCAATGCCATGCTCACGTGCCCGGGCAATCATCTCCTCGCGGTCGGAATCGAACTGCTCCATCTCGAGATGAGCGTGAGAGTCGATGAACATGCGGAGTTGCTAGGATTTTCGGATGGACAGGGCGGCCGTCAAGAGTTCAAACGCTTCCTGTAGTTTCGAGTGCACGTTTCGAAGTGCGTCCGCCAACTCAGGGTCTGGCTGCTTGCTGCTTTGTTTCCGAAATATGTCGGCCGCCTTCGCCCGGTCGGTGCACATCGGCGTCAAGCAGATCGGTAATTCGTTCCGACACGCCCTCGCACAGATTCAGCCAATAGAACGGAGAATTGTCAGAATTTTCCTTGCTCATCGTCCTCATCCTCTCTACTTCAATCTGGTGCCCACAGGTACATCCTCCAGAAAAGAGGCCAGCATTGGTTTTCCCCCTTCGGGTGATGCGGCGACGATCATTCCGTTTGATTCGAGTCCGCGCAGCTTCCGCGGCGCCAGGTTGGCAACGATCACAACTTTGCGGCCAATCAGCGTCTCAGGGGCATAAGCCTCGGCAATTCCGGCCACGACTTGCCGCACTTCGGTTCCGAGATCCACTTCCAAACGAAGAAGCTTGTCGGCGCCTTTCACCTTTTCCGCAACCTTAACCTGACCAACGCGCAGTTCGACCTTGGCGAAATCGTCAATCGTGATTTTTCCATCAGCCAGGTGTCGCGCCGGCGGGCTTAGGGCCGCGCGGCTCAGGCACCGCCACGGTGGTTGCTTTCTCTTTCCGTCTGCGACCACTACCGCCGAAGCCTCGCGTCCCTCTTCTTCCATCTGTTGCATCCTTTCGATCGCACTCTTGTCGGCGCGCGGAAATACCGGCTGGACATCGCCGAGCTTGGTACCGAGACGGAGTTGTCCCCACTTCAAGTCTGCAAGGCTGAATTGTCGAATATCGCCCAATCCGAGCTGAGTCCAAATTTTCGCCGTCGCCTCCGGAATAATCGGATGTGTCAGTGCGGTGACGATTCGCAAAGCTTCAGCGCTGGTGTACAGCGTTGTTGCCAGGCGTGACCGGCTTTCATCATCCTGCTTTTCGCCCAATGCCCAAGGTTGATTCTCGACAATATATTTGTCTACCGCAGCGACAAGGCCCCAGGCAACTTCCAGAGCCCGGGAGAACTGGCGTTGCTCGAACAACGAATTAAACTCATCGATCGTCTGGCGCGCGGTGTCTGCGATAGCCGTTTCCTCGGCTCGTAATCCAGCCCGCGAAGGATAGGGAACCTCGCCCTTGAAATAGCGCGCGATCATGGTCAAGGTGCGGCTCGCGAGGTTGCCCAGGCCGTTCGCCAGATCGGCGTTATAGCGTTGAACCAGCGCGTCAAAGGAGAACGACCCATCCTGCCCGAAGACAATTTCGCGCAACAGAAAGTAGCGCAAGGCGTCTGAACCCAGTACATCCAGAATTGTCTCCGTTCGCACAACGTTGCCGCGCGACTTCGACATCTTGCTTTCTTCGAACAGGAGCCATCCGTGCGCCATGATCTTCTGCGGCAACGGCAGTCCAGCCGCCATGAGGAGTGCCGGCCAGTAGACGCAGTGGAAACGAACGATCTCCTTCCCAATCATCTGCAGGTCGGCAGGCCAATACTTCTCGTACGCGGTCGAATCGTCCGATCCGTATCCCAGGGCTGTGATGTAGTTAGCGAGCGCATCGAGCCAGACGTAAATCACGTGCTTGGGATCGTCGGGCACGGGAATGCCCCACGAAAATGTACTGCGGCTCACCGATAAATCGCGCAGACCAGAACGCACAAATGACATCACTTCATTGCGACGTGATTCAGGGCGAATGAAATCCGGCTGTCCCTCGTACAAGTCCAGGAGCTTGTCCTGGAAGGCTGACAGCTTGAAGAAATAATTCTCTTCACGCACGGTCTCTGTGGGACGTCCGCATTCGGGGCAGGGCGCGCCGGGGCCAGCCGAGTCGACGTAAAGTTCGTCGAAGACGCAGTACTGGCCCGTGTAGTGCCCTTTGTAGATGTAACCGTTGTCGCGAATAAGCCGCCACAGGGCCTGTACGCCTTGTTTGTGTTTGGCCGACGTGGTGCGAATGAAGTCGTCGTAGGTGAGTCCCATCTTGTCCCACAGGGCTCGGAACTCGGCCGAAACTTCATCGGTAAGCTGCTGGGGAGACTTTCCCGCAGCCTGCGCTGCGCGTTCGATCTTCTGACCATGCTCGTCGGTGCCGGTTAGAAAATAAGTGTCGAAGCCCATCATGCGTTGGCGACGGGCGATGGTGTCGCACGCAATCGTGGTATACGCATGGCCAATGTGCGGCCGCGCGTTCACGTAGTAGATCGGAGTCGTGATGTAAAACTTCTTGCTCATTCTGGTTTCGATTTCCAAACGGAACTTTATTCTTTGCTCCGTTTCAGATATCCCTGTAGCGCTTCCTGCATAACGCTTTTCAGGGGCACATGGTGCTCGGCTGCGAGTTTGCGGCAGTCTTCATATTCGGGCGCATAGTTGGTAACGGTACCGTTCATACTGCCGATTTTCAAACGCACGTCGCCCCAACGCGTTCCCACGGTGACCCACTTCCGCGCCAGCACTTGACGGTGCTCCTGGCGGCGGCGCACGCCGAGCGTTGTGGTTTCAGCGAAAATGATTCCGGTCAGTCGCGCTGCGTCCTCAGCTTTCGATAACACTGTCAGCAGCATTCCCGGACGGTTCTTCTTCATCTGTACCGGCAGGGTGAACGCGTCGAGCGCTCCCTCCTGCAACAAGCGGTCAACAACGTAACCAAGAATCTGCGGGTTCAGGTCGTCGAGATTGGCTTCAAGCACCGAGATCGTTTCGTCGGAAAGATTCTTTGCGAGCGCTTGCCTCAGACACACCCACGGTCAACCGAAGAACATTGGCGTGTTCTGAAAAGTCACGCGTCCCGGCGCCGTAGCCTGACTTCTCCAAAGTCATCGAGGGAAACGACGAAAATCGTTTCGCCAAAGTCTTTACGATCGCCGCGCCCGTAGGAGTGACCAGTTCTGCCTGAATGCCGGACGAATAAACGGGCGCACCCTGTCAACAGTTCAACAGTCGCCGGTGCCGGTACTGGAAGCACTCCGTGAGCGCACTTTACCGTCCCGCCGCCCACATTCACGGGAGAACAAATAATTTCATCGACTCCCAGTGCCTCAGCTCCCACCGCGGCACAGACGATATCGACCATGGCATCGACGGCCCCCACTTCGTGGAAGTGAATCTTTTCCATGACGGTGTTGTGTATCTTGGCCTCGGCCGTCCCCAAGGCCTCAAAGATGGCAATCGCAGTCGTCTTGGCATGATTACTGATTGCGGCGCTCTCGATTATTTCCCGAATTTCCTTCAGCCCGCGGCCATGGACATGTTCGTTGGAAGTCTCTGTACGCGCCCTTGCCCCTTCACTTCTGGGCTGGCCATAATTGTGTTCCCGCAGCTCCACGGGTCCATGATCGTGCTCGTGTTGGTGCTGGTGGCGATGTCCGTGATCAGGTTCGACTTCCTGCCCTGGTTTTCTGTCGCGCCAGGAAAATTTCACGCGGCAAGTCCTTTCTCACCGTGAACGTAGACGTCCACCTTGGTGGCCGTGATGCCGCTGCGACTCACCCTCGATATTTGCAGGTGCGCTCCGATTTTCAACGCCGCGACCGTGTCCTCGAACAGTTTCGCGGGTACACCGGCGTCCACCAGGGCGCCTAAAAACATGTCGCCGCTAACGCCGGAAAAGCAGTCAAGGTAGGCTATGCGCATAGGGAGGGCAAAGGTACGTCAGGCGCGGTCGCAATACTCAAAGGTGTATCGTAACGCCAACCAACGACTGCCAGCGCTTACGGTCAAGCATCAGCTACGTGACCCAAGCAACATTTTTCATCATAGGGAAGGCGTGATTCCTCGTCAAACCTCGGTTCCGTGAACAGTTTGCTACAATCACTATTTTCTTCAATAGTTTAGGGGAATTCTTGTATCGCAATTTGGAACGCCGTCTGGCCCAGCACGTGCGCGCTTTTGTCGCCCGTACTTACTCGGTCGATTCTGCCCAAAATCGTAATCGAGCAGCCGCCCAAAGTTGAGATGGGTGAGTATGCGCTGCCGCTCGCCTTCGAGTTAGCTAAAAAACTGCGAAAGGCTCCCAGGAAAATTGCGGAGGAGATGGTCAACGGAATTGGGCCGATTCCGGGATTCGATCGCGTGGAGGTCGCGGGCGCAGGCTACATCAACGCCCGACTTAACCGTGAAGAACTGTCAGCCTCTCTCGCCGCCGATGCCATCCCTCGCACCGACGTTCCTCCCGGCAAAATTCTGGTTGAGCACTCCAGCATCAATCCCAACAAAGCAGCCCATGTAGGACACTTGCGCAATGCCATCCTCGGCGACACTTTTGTCCGCTTACTGAAGTTTGCTGGCAGGGAAGTGGATGTTCAGAACTACATCGACAATACCGGCGCGCAGGTGGCTGACGTTGTCGTCGGTTTTCTGCACATTGAAAAGAAATCGCGCGCGGAAATCGAGCTGCTCACGACTCAATCACGTTTCGATTATTACTGCTGGGATCTCTATGCTCGAGTTTCCCAGTGGTACGCGCAGGACAAACAGAATTTGCAAGTGCGGCAGAAGGCCCTGCATGCGATCGAGGAAGGCGGCAATGAAACCGCCGCAATCGCTGACCTGATTTCTGTCTCTGTCCTGCGCCGGCATCTGCAAACGATGGATCGTCTCGATATCGAGTACGACTTCTCCCGCGGGAAAGCGAGATTCTGCACCTGCATTTTTGGGATGCGGCTTTTGTCAAACTAAAAGAAAAGGGCGTGATTTTTTTCGAAAGCGAAGGTAAACATCAGGGGTGCTGGGTAATGCGTCGCGCGGGGACAAGGTCAGAGGATAGTGAGAACGCTGGGGGTTCCGAAGATGGGGACAGCTCAACTGAAGATCAGGTAGCCGAGGAAGACCAGAAGGTGATTGTTCGTTCCAACGGCACCGTTGGCTACGTTGGTAAGGACATTGCCTACCATCTATGGAAGTTCGGCTTGCTCGGTCGCGACTTCGGCTATCGCAAATTTTATCGCTATCCCAACCGGCGCGATTGCTGGATTTCGACTACCGTCGGCGCGTTGGATCATCCACATTTCGGTAACGTGGCGGAAATCTACAATGTAATCGATGCCCGCCAGTCGGAAGCGCAGAATACCGTTATCGAAGCCCTGCGAGGCCTGGGTTACGACGATAAAGCTGACCACTACACCCACTTCTCATATGAAATGGTTGCTCTCACCCCGCGCTGCGCCGCGGAACTCGGTTATCAACTCTCGGACGAGGACAAGAGCCGTGCTTATATCGAAGTCTCCGGTCGCAAGGGTTTCGGGGTTAAGGCGGACGACCTGCTAGACCGTCTAATCGAGTCGGCAAAAAATGAAGTGAATTCGCGCCATCCGGAATTGACGGATGACGAGCGCGCGACAATTTCAACTCAGATCGCCGTTGGCGCGCTGCGCTACTTCATGTTGAAATTTACCAAGTCGTCGGTCATCGCTTTCGACTTCAAAGATGCGCTTAGTTTTGAGGGCGAGACCGGCCCTTATGTGCAATATGCGGCAGTGCGTGCTGCGAATATTTTTCGGAAGGGCGGCCTCGATCCCGACGACTTCGGCGGCCACTCACGAAGCCGACTTTCTCCCGAGGAACTAGGGAAATATCTTGCTGGCGATGACGGGAATGAAATCTGGGAGTTGTGGCTGGCGGCGTCCAAAACGTCCTACATCATCGACCAGTGCATCGCCACGACCGAACCAGCTTACTTGGCTAAACACGCGTTTCAGCTGGCTCAGTCCTTTAATGCTTTCTATCACCGCCATCCCATCCTGAGTGAGTCCGATGAAGGCCGCCAACGGTTTCTGCTCGCAACCGTGGCCGTAGTTCGCCGGGAATTGACCAGGGTGCTGGCAGTAATGGGAATTACGGTTCCCGCCGTAATGTAGTAGGTAACGCGTTTTTTTACTCGAACCAGGTCGGGAGCTATTCGTAATCAGCGACAGTCACCAACGTGGAACCGGGTGTAATCGGGTCGCCGGCGGTCTTAAGTTCTTTCCTTCCTTTGGCCCCGGCGGAGGAAGTAATAACCAAAGTACCCGGCCGTAACTTTACCGTACGTTGAAACACTCCTAGACTCTTGCCATGCATTCCTGGGAAGGAGATCCCCGGCCAGAGGTGGTGCAGGAATATGGCACCATCCGTCCGAAGTCGAAGCTGACGCTGGATCAATCGATCGATCCGCGGGCTGGCAGTTGGCGTATTTTGTTCGCCGTAGCTGCGGGAATCGTTCTCGCGTTATTTTTCGTCACTGGCTCTGCGCGAGCCACGTTTGAGCAGGTAGGCAATTTTCTGACGCTGCAAGGCAAGCCGCAACTGGCTTCGCCCACGGTTCTGTCGGAGCATGAGATAGCGAGCCTCGACCACAAAAGTCCGCAGGAGCAGGCGGAGTTGTTGCTGGAACGATCGGTGAACCACTACGAAGGTGCCAACGACCAGATTGCCACCCGGGTGGAGGGCTGGTGGGGAAAATTGACCATCACGCCCCGCTTCAATACCTTGATTACCACCGCGCTCAACTCGAACGACCTTCGCGTGCGAGCGGCAGGTATTGAATTGGACCTGGTGGCGATGGGAGCGGTCAAAGCACCCGCCACGGTCGAGCGGTTGGCGCAGCGGGTTGAAGACGGCCCACGATCGCAGCGGGTGTGGGCGCTTTGGGAATTGGGTCTCCTGGGCAATCGTGGCGTAGTGCCGGATCGAGTTAACGAAATACTTGTCAGCCAGTTGCAGGACTCTGATCCCGAGGTTCGCCGTTGGGCAGTCGAGGGTCTGGCATATCTCGGAACGAACGAAACGATTGCGTCCCTGCTGCAAGAGTTTCATGACGATCCGTCGCCTATGGTACGCGAGCGGGCAGGCTGCAGCTTGGCGCAGTCGGGCATGCTTACTCAGGAGCAACGACGCAGCATCATTCCGCACCTTCTTGATTATGCCGACGACGCATCGCTAGATTCTCAGACCCACGGATGGGTATTCCAGGCCCTCCGAGACATTACGGGCAAAAATCTGCCAAACGAGTCCGGTCCGTGGAGAAGCTGGTACGTCGCTAGAGACAGTGGCCAGTGATTCGTGACTAGTGATCAGTGCCCATTAATCAGCGGGCGTTCCCTGGTTTGTTAATTACGACACTTACGACGGACCCACCTGGGACACCGCAACGCACTCCCCACGGCTTCCCCTACTCGGTCATCTTTGCCACATGCAAATCGAATCCGGTTTTCGGAAGCAGCGATGTCAGTTCGAACGCTCTGAATCCGTTTCCTGAAATTTCTGTATGACGGTAGAGGCCGGGTTCGCTGTCCACGGTTTCGTGACGTCCATCCAGTTGGTTGATGAATTCCTGTGCCCGCGCGACGTCTGCATCGCCACTTCTAGCACGGCTAACCACCGCTTCCGCGGCATAGGAGCGGACCAGCTTTGGCCAGTATTTTTCCAGCAGGCTAGCGCTGGCAAAAACATCAGCCCAAACGATCTCGCCGTTCACTGCGACAACCACGCCCACTGCTTTCTGGTCGCGCAACTGCTGAATGAGGCTTTGGTAATCGTGCCGGATGGGATCGGCAACCGAATCGACGTGCTGTTTTACTTCCTGGTTGTCCATTACACGCGCGTAGGACGTGGTGCCGTTGATCGCTTGAGCTGCTGGCCCAGGCACGACGATTCCAGCCATCGCGGACCTGGTTTTCGCCACTTCATCCCATACCTGTTGCTGATCCTTGGCGGCCATCGCCTTGGCTCGAACTTCCGGAGCGGCCATGGTTGCCGTGGGATTCTGATTGCCTACCCCAAGCACGCCAAACTTGTCGCTGCTTCCGACCCATCGTCCCGGTTCCACGCAAAAGACACCTAAATCTACGGGATCGCTCTCAGCGGGAATAATACGGTCTTTACCAATCACCCGGTCCTGTTTGCCGCCGGTCACAATCTCGCCAGCGAGCAGAATCAACGGTCGTCTGGAATTGTTGACCAGCGTGAGCTGATTTACTTGGGCGCCGTCGCGCGGAACAATCCTTCGCCCGCGCATTAACGGCAGCACGCTGCCGGCTTCGGACACAGTGACCTCGCCCGATCGCAATCCTTCGTCCAAAGTGATGAATTCACTGGTGTCAAACGACCTCGTAGCTACCACTGGAAATATCGTCAACTTCCCATGACGGATGGCTCCCAGAACAGTGTAGCCGCTTGTCGGGGGCATCCTTCCGGCAGGGGCTAGAGTTACAAGGGTGATACCGACGAGCAGAGCTATTGCTGAGACTAACCAGAGCTTAGAATTCAAGGTATTTCTCCTGTTCCAGCGCTGCCGTGCCGGTCACCGTGGCGCGGTAATCGCCAGGCGATGGCAAGGACTTCTCACGCTTACAGGGAGAACGCTAGATTTTCAGCTTCTTGCATCACAAATGTTGGTAGCATCCGGATGGTTCTATCCGCCATGACCACGGACGGTGTCCAACTCGGTAACGGGGTTTCTTCAGAGTTGGAATCGTTCATTACAGGGCTTTACAAGAAGGGTCCGACCTTCGGGCTAACCCGCGAGTGCTTCGGCGCTATCCTCACCGAAATCGGCGCTAAGTATTTGCCAAGCGGCGCTTCTTTTCACGACGCTATCGATCTCTTCTCCAGCTTGCGAATTGAAGACCTGGCGCTGGCCCGCGCCTGCGCCGCCGGTCATGAGCCGGCATGGGAAATTTTTATGGCGCGCTACCGCGAGAAGCTCTATGACATCGGGGCGTACATTGCCAAAGAGACATCCGCAGCGCGCGAACTTGCCGACTCACTTTACGCCGAACTCTACGGCACGAAAACGCGAGAGGGCGAGCGGGTGTCAAAGTTGGCGTCGTACACCGGTCGTGGTTCGCTCGAGGGATGGCTACGAACGGTAATGGCGCAGGAATTTGTGAACCGGTATCGGCGTCAGCGACGGCTGGTCAGCCTGGAGGAAGAGACGGAAGACGGCAAGGAATTTGCCGCGAAGGAAGCTGAGCCCATGATTGCCGTGGATGCTCGGGTTGAAGCCGCGACCGATGAGATCCTGTCCCAGTTGCGGCCAGAAGATCGATTCGTGCTGGCATCTTATTACCTGGACGGACGAACGCTGGCTGAGATTGCGCGTACGCTGGGCGTCCACGAATCCACAATTAGCCGCAGAGTCGATAAGTTGGCTAAGTCGGTGCGAAAACAGATTCTGTCCGCTTTGGTTCGAAAAGGCTTGAGCCGCCGACAAGCTGAGGATGCCTTAGATGTGGATGTTCGTGATCTGCGCCTGAATTTTCAGGATTGGCGTGTGCAAGAATCCGGCTCTAGAACGTTCCATGGGAAGGAAGGAAACCCTGAATCGCCCAGCCAACCGCAGGCGTCAGGCGTCGAGCCTGATCAGTGAGGGCTTCGCTTTTAGTTTTAGACGTTCGAGAAGGAACAGAAAAGTAGAGAATGGAAAAATTTCCCAAGATCGCGCAGCAACGATTGGAAGCGGTTGCTGTCGGGGCACATCCAGATCCTGACCTGCTCACCGCATTTGCTGAAAAATCGTTGAACGAGCGCGAACGCGCACAGATTCTGCTGCACCTTGGACAGTGCGCCGATTGCCGTGAAGTTGTATCTCTGGCATTGCCCGAAATATCCATTCCTTCCATTCCGCCAGCCAAAACCTCCAGGCTGTCTTGGACGGTGCTTCGTTGGGGTGCTGCGGCCGCATGTGCCGTTGTGGTTACGGCAGCGGTGACCCTGCACTATGAACGACGAGAAAATTCGGAAATTAGCGTCCCCGATAAGGCGTTGGAGGCTCAAACGGGAAGTCCTGCCGCTCCAACGTCAACTTCAACGCAAGCGCGGGAGGAAGTGGCGAAGGCCGCGCCGCTGCCGGCGAACAAAGAGCGTGATTCTAACGCAACCGACAAAGTGGCAAAGCAGCGCGACGACAAGCTTAAGAGTCTGATGCCCAACGAACCCGTAATCGGAGGCTTTGCCGCAAGCCGGCGTCAGAGCGGTTCGCAGATCACAGCGGGAGCCAGCGCGGGACTGTCAGACAATCGGATCGCCAAGGCCGATAAACTTAAATCCCTCGACGAGCCTGAATCGTCAGTTGCGGCGCAAGTCGCAGCTCCAGTTCCTGCCGTCCCGATGGCTCCCCAATCGAAGCCCGCAGGCACGCTAGCGCGAAACGTAAGTCCGAATGAGAGTTCGTATGACAGCGCGAAAAACGAAGCACTCAACCTGAACGCGCAATCCATCCAGGCTGAAACCGAGAAAGTCGGTGAAAGCCGGGTCAAGGACAGAGCGGACAAGAAGAGTCAGAAGACGAACCCTGAGGCGCTGCAACCATTACCGAAGGCCGCGCGCAGTGTTCAGTTGATTTGGACCCTGTCTGCCGATGGAACGCGTTCAGCGTTCGTTCGATTCCGGCAAAACTTGGCAGCCGGTTTTGGTGGCTGGCGGCCACGTGCGCGCACTTTCTGCAAATGATTCGGATATTTGGGTCGGTGGTGCGGCAGGAGCTCTTTATCACTCCTCCGACGCTGGAGAGCACTGGACTCAGGTCAGTCCAACCACAAACGGTAGGGCGTTGACAGCTGACATCACCCACATCGATTTCACCGACGCCCAGCACGGCAGCGTGACTACGAGCAGCCACGAGACCTGGTCGACTGGCGATGCCGGCGTAACCTGGCAACGCCAATGACTTCGTGACTCCCAATATTATTTTTTCATTTGGAAAGCCTGTCCTTTTATTGAGGCCGTCCTACTTCTGCCTGATCCCTAAATGACTTGCGGAGGTTATCGAGTTACCAAAGTGACGTTTACACCTGCGCAGGTCGGCCCTAGTATCCATCTCGTGGTTTGGCAGTTCTGGGGGAGGGCTGCCGAGGCGTCCTGAGCTGAAAAGTTCAGGACGCTTTTTATTTTTTCGGCCGCGGGTTCGGGAAATAACAGGCGAACTCGAAGCAGCCTACCCCTGTTCGAAGGTTCCCCAGAGCCGATTGCGACTTCTACTGCTGCGATGCATCTAAGGTAGTGTTACGATACACGCAGCCAGATTGGCTGATCGCGCGTCCCAGGTTGCACTGCAGCCGGTGACGCACCGGAGGAAAAATGGCGGGTAATGGAATTTTGGAAGTAACAGATGCGAATTTTGACCAGGATGTTCTGAAGTCAGATCAGCCGGTATTGGTGGATTTCTGGGCGGCCTGGTGTGGTCCATGCCGTGCCCTCGCGCCGATCGTCGATGAACTGGCCAAAGACTACACCGGCAAAATCAAAGTCGGAAAAATGGATGTCGATAGCAATAGTGCAACGCCCATGCGTTACGGCGTTCGCGGCATTCCAACCTTACTGGTGTTCAAGGGCGGGCAGGTGAAGGAACAGATCGTCGGCTACGTGCCGAAAGAGACGATTCAGAAGGCGATCGACAAGCACGTGATAAGCGTTAGTCTTCGGCGTCGGCAAAATTGAAGCGCCCGGGATCACCGGGCGCTTTCCCTTCTCAAAGGTTTTTGCCGAGAGCTGACAGCTGAGGCGGCATTTCAATACTTCCGCAACACTCCAATCACCTTTCCCTGCACTTCCACCGACCGCGGCTGGAACGATGATGGGCTGCATGTTCACATTGGAAGGTTGCAGCCGGATGTTTTCGCCTTCGCGATAGAAACGCTTTAGCGTGGCATCCGTGCCCCCTACCAGGGCAACGACGATATCTCCGTTGTGCGCTGTTTTGCTTTTCTCCACCATCACATAGTCACCATTCAGGATGGCCTCGTCCTGCATCGAGTCGCCACGCACTTCGAGCACAAACACTTCTTTCGAGCGGACAAAATCGGCAAGGGATATGGTTTCGTTGCTTTGCACCGCCTCGATCGGTTGACCGGCTGCGATACGGCCCACCAGCGGCAGCACCATCGTGGTGTTCACCGCCATGGCTTGCTTAAGCCTTCCCTTTGGGCGGCAACAAGTCGATGGAACGGCTGCGGTTGTAATCGCGGGTGAGCAGTCCTTTTTTTTCCAGGTTCGAAATATGCTTGTGGACCGTGGCCAGCGAACTGAGCTCCAGGCCCTCGCCAATTTCCTCGAACGAAGGAGAGTAGCCGTTCTTTTGAACGAACTCCGAGATGAAATCGTACACCTGCCGTTGCCGTCTGGTGATTGCCATGGCGATAATTGTAGGCGAAGATTAGGCGAAGTCAAGAGGGGAGTATTCATTTAAGCGGGCACGGGGAAAAACCAGCCAAGGAAGCAAAGAGATCCACGCCCTAATCCGAAGTCAGCGCCTTCAGGAACTGGTAGTAAAAATCTACGGCTCGATAGAATGAATCGGCACGGATGCGTTCATCTTTGCCGTGAGCGCGAATGTCGTCGCGATCGATGGCTTCGCCGGAAACACAATAGGTCGGCATGCCGGCAGCGTTGGTATAAACGCCGTCTGAAGCGCCGGTGGACATGTCGGGAATGACTGGCAATCCTGGCCACATTCTGGCAACGACTTTCTCGAGCGGTTGAAAAACGTCGGGACGCAACGGCGGCGGCGCGAAGGCTTTGCGGTTAGTCACGCCGCCGATTCCGCCTATCTCCCGCACCGAAATTTTGGGATCCGCGACTACCTTCTCCAATTCCAGCCTGATCTCTTCGGTTGAATGCCCAGGCACGATGCGGCAATTCACGTTCGCTTGCGCAGTTTGCGGTAGAGCGTTGTTGGCGTGCCCGGCATTCAGGCGGGTTGCGACGCAGGTGGTATGCATGGTCGAATTATCGATCGGATCTTGCGACAAACGCGCTACGGCCTGCATGTCTGGCGGAGTTTTCAGAATCGCTTTCATGTCTGCTGCCCGCTGTCCGGTTGCTACCTTCGACATGCGTTCGTAGTAGGCGCGCGTGATGTTGGTCAACTCGAAGGGAAACTGGTAGTGCTCGAGTCGCGCCAACCCATCGGCAAGGTGGTAGATGGCATTGTCGGGTTTTGGCAGGGAACTGTGTCCGCCGGGATTGGTCACCGTTAGCTGGTAATCCGAATAGAGCTTTTCCGAAGCATCCACCACCATCATCTGTGGCTTGCCGTGTTCGGCCAAGATTCCGCCGCCGTCGTGATTGAGCACGAACTCCGCGTCGATCAGGTCGCGGTCATTCTTGATGCAGCCAATCGACGCCGTTCGATGTGCCCCCTTCTTCATCAGCGGTGAGCGCGAGAATGATGTCGCGATCTGGCACGTAACCTTCCTTCTTGAATGCGCAGCAAGGTCGTCACCATGATCGCGTCGCCATCTTTCATGTCCTGCGTGCCGCGGCCGTAGAAGTAGCCGTCTTTCTCGACGAACTGAAACGGATCGGTGGTCCAGTCGTCACGCCGCGCTTCGACAACATCGAGATGGCCGATCAGCAACACCGGCTTGTGCTTGCCGCTGCCGTGATAGCCGGACGACCAGGTTCTTCTTGCGGTCATTGGGCCCGAGGATGTGCAAGTCGCTGTCCGGAAATCCGGCATCGCGGAAGCGCTGTGCCATCGCTTCGGCCGCCGTAGTGACGTTGCCGACCGAGTCTGTGGTGTTGATCTCGATCAGTTGCTTGAAAATGTCGTGGGAGAGTTGTTTGGTGGTGTCGTCGAGTTGCGCTTGTGACGTTGAATCAAAGAGTAAGGTGAAAAGAAGGGTGGGCAAAACTATCAACCATGCACAAGGTTTCAACCGTGGTCTCCTGAAGACGGCGCTGTTCTCGGGCATCCAAATCTAGCAGCAGCATCGCCCGGACCGCAAGCCGTGATGATCCTGGCTGATATTCTTAATCTAGCAATGGCCGACTCTAGCAGCGCGCGTCCACTACCTAGCCCTGGGCTTTGTGAAGATTGCATCCACTGCAGGCTGGTCGAGTCCGACCGCGGCTCCGTTTTTATTCTCTGCCAACTTGGCCCTGACGGACAGTCGCTTCCAGAAATATCCGCGTCTACCGGTGCTTTCTTGTTCGGGATACAGCAAAAGACGGGTGGTTAGAACGCCGGTCGACTGTTGTCGTTAATTCCGCCAGGACATCCGCGAACCACCGGGCTTAAATCGAGGGGCTAAAACGACTTAAGACTGACGGCTGCCTTTGAAACTTTTGTCCGGCCCGGCACTCTATATAACTGCCGGGCACAGTGCCCGCGTCATTGGAGTTCATTTATGTCTAAATCTTCTCTCCATTTCGCGTTATTCCTGATCGTACTTCTTCGGCACGGTAGGCTGCACAGCTGGGAATGCTTCGACTCTAACGGTTCCGGCTCCGCTGGCGGACGTTTCCAGGGCTGGGGCACCTGGCCAGCAAACTGCGGTAATGGCGGGAGGATGTTTCTGGGGAATCCAGGCGGTTTTCCAGCACGTAAAAGGGGTGATTAACGCGACCTCGGGATATTCGGGCGGGGAAGCCAAGACTGCGGACTACGAGACGGTCAGCACCGGCGAAACCGGTCATGCGGAATCGGTGAAGATTACCTACGATCCCTCGCAAATCACTTATGGCCAGCTGTTGCGAATCTTCTTTTCGGTCGCGCACGATCCCACTGAGCTAAACCGCCAGGGTCCGGACGATGGTACCCAGTACCGCTCGGTTATCTTTCTACGGCAGTGACGAGCAAAAGAAGATTGCCGAGGCTTACATCGCGCAGCTCGATAAGGCGAAAATATTTTCGCGCCCGATCGTCACGCAGGTTGTGCCGTTGAAGGCGTTTTTTCCGGCGGAAGCCTATCATCAGAATTATGCAACGCTGCACCCGAACCAGCCTTATATCGTCTTCAACGACGCGCCGAAAGTGGCGCACCTCCGACAGGAGTTTCCGGATTTTTACGCCGGGAAGTAGGTAAGAGTGCAGATTTCCTGGGGGAAGCCGCACCATGACACAACCGTTTCAGGAGTTCGATCATGTTCGACTCAGAGCTTGATCGGGAAACGACTCGTCGGTGAACGTGAGGCGGCGTGCTTTTCTGGGGGTTTCAATTTCCGCAATCGCTGGGGCGGCTTTGTGGTCGTTGCGCAAACCTCGCGTCATTCAAGCAGCGATGCCGAAGGGCGATCCGGAGGAAGTCACAATCGTGCAATTCGCTGATTCCGGGCAGCGACTGCAGAAGGTCGCATAGCCAAAGTTGTGAAGACCGACGAAGAATGGCGCAAGCAGTTATCTCCGGGAGAATTCGATATTACGCGGCGTGCGGATACCGAAATTAGCTTCAGTGGCAGATATTGGAACCTGCATGACAAGGGCCTTTACCGATGCGTTTGTTGTGACAACGCTCTGTTCAGTTCCGATACCAAATTTGAGTCGGGCACCGGCTGGCCCAGCTTCTGGGAACCGATCGCGGCAGAGAACGTACGCACGATCAGTGATTCCAGCTATGGCATGGTTCGTGAAGCGGTCGCCTGTACGGAATGCGACGCCCACCTGGGGCACGTTTTTGACGATGGGCCGCAACCGACCGGGCTGCGGTATTGCATGAATTCGGCTTCGTTGAAGTTTGTGAAGCAGACCTAGCTTCCGATATGCTTGCGGGCAAAGCCTATGGATGCCGCTCTTCCCTCGTTTCGCGCCCCTACCGCAATCGAACGCGTATTCAACCGGATTTTTGGCTTCGTAGTGGGCATGGGCTGGGGTTTCTCTTACAACTACCTGCTGCAAGTCCGCGGACGCAAGAGCGGGAAAATCTTCTCCACACCAATTGATCTTCTAGCAAGAGGCGGCAAGCGCTTTCTGGTCGCGCCCCGCGGCCGGACGCAATGGGTGCGCAATGCCGAAGCCGCAGGAGAAGTTGCACTCAAGCGCGGAAAACAGCGGGAGAGATTCAGACTTCGAGAGTTATCCGGTCCAGAGAAGCCCGAGATATTGAAAGCTTACCTGGATCAGTTCAAGCGCGAAGTTCAGAAATACTTTCCAGTGCCCGCTGGCTCACCCGGTCGAAGCGTTCAGGGACCTGGCGGACAACTACCCGGCGTTTGAATTGATTTCGGTGTAGGAGTTTTTATTGACGGCCGGAAGTCCCACCCGCAGACGCCTGCCGCTCTATTCCAGAACTTGATCATCCAGTTTTTTCTTTCCCCAATCGCCCGCGGCCTGGACGAAAGCGATCACCAGTGGATGCGGTTTGCCCGGCTTCGACGAGAGCTGGGGCTGGAATAATGTCGCAACGTAGAAGCGGTGAGTTGGCGATTCGATGGCGCGGATCTCGCCTTGCGGACCACGCGCCACCACGGGGAATCCTGCTTCCATCGCGGCCCACTCGAAGTCAGGATTGACCTCGAAGTTGCAGAAAAATTCCTCAATCACCGTATCCTGCGAATAGAACGACTGCAGGTAAGACCCGGGACGCAGGCGTATCTCCGGGAATTGGACCTGACAGCTTTGGAGCATCCTTGGCGCGATTTGGAATCGCACAGGCAACTGGATAGATCACAATATTTTTCGATCCCGGAGTTATTTTCAGCGCTGTCGGCGTCTTTGATGCCCAGCACATTGCGCGCGCATTCGATCAGCGTGTACTGAAAGCCGCCGCAGGTTCCGAGGAATGGCCAATCGCGACGGCGTGCGAATTCAATTCCCTTGAGCATCCCGTCGAAGCTCTTATAAGGACTTCCAGGAGCGGCCCATAGTCCGTCGAAACGTCTCTAGCTTCTTCTGGCCATCGACCGCCGTGCAGGCTCGGGGTCGCGAATCCATTCCGCTTCGACTGGTAAATTCAGCTGTGGCGGCGGCGTGCTGCAATGATTTCTCGACTGCAGGGAAGAGTCGGAGACCTGGGATCGTAATCGCCGAGAATTCCGATACGGACGGGATCACTCACCGAGTCATTTTAACAGAGAAGTTCAGACCCGCGGACTATTGCGGTGAGAAAATTGGCAAGCGTGGGAAAAATTCGGCGGAAGTCATCAGTCGCGCAAACATGCTCGCCGGTCTTCTCTTGATTATCTTGTAGCGACGGCACGTTGTTTCAGTATTTCGTCGACTGCCGCAATTGCCGTTTCCAGTTCTTCGTCTTTATTGTAAAAGTGAGGTGCCATGCGCACTCCCGCCTTGGGTCGATAGTCAACCAGAATGTCGCGCTTGAGCAATTCGCGGCAAACCTGTTCGGCATCGGGCATGTCGATCGAAACCGTTCCGCCGCGATTCGCTGCATCGCGAGGCGAATTGATTTGCCATCCACGTTGTTCGGCCAACGTTATCAAGTGTGAAGTTTGTCGCTGCGATTTCTCTCGGATCCGACCGATGCCCACTTCGGTGATGACTTTCAATCCGGGACCTGCGGCTTCCAGTGAAGGTATGTGTGACGTGCCATTCATGAAGCGAAACGGTGGTTCGGCGTAACGGGTGGGACCAATCTCGAAGCCGAACGGATTCTGATGGGCGAACCAGCCGGTGAATTTCGGTTGCAGCCTTTTGCCCAAATCCGGCCGAACATACAAATAGGAGACTCCCGGTCCTCCGCACAGCCATTTCAAAACTCCCCCGCAGGCGAAAGTCCACATTCAGGGTCTGCACATCCACTGGCACCGTACCGAGCGACTGAAATGTATCCAGCACCACAAGTGCTCCCACTTTGTGGGCTTTTTCGATGATTGCTTTCGCGTCCTGAATGTAGGCGCTGCGGAAGATCACGTGTGAAATCGGGACCAGCAAGGTCTGTTCATCAATGGCGTCGAGCAATCGCTCGAGCGGCACCGTAATTCCGTCGTCTGTCTTCACCATATTCACGTGCGCGCCGTATGCCCGTTGCGCCTCCCAGAAATACATTACAGAAGGAAAATTCATGTCGCTGTAAACGACCTTGTTGCGCTTGCCGGAAAAATCGAAGCAGGAAGCCACCACTGCCTGGCACGTAGTGACATTCTGGTGAGTAGAAACCGAGCCCGGCGCGGCATTCATCAGCGTGCCAATCTCGTCGCCGACCTGCGCTGCCAGCATCCACCATCGCTCTTCCCATGCGCGCACGCCGCGCGTCGCCCATATGTCGGCGTAGCCCTTCATGGCGTCGTACACACCTTGGGGCATTGCGCCTAGGGAATTGCTGATGAGATATGTGGTCCGCTCCAGAATGGGGAACTGCGAACGATAGCGGAGAAGCTCATCATCCATGCGACGTATTGTACCGCCCGACAGCTGCCTGTATACTGCGGGCAGGGTTGTTCAAACCTACCGACAACTCTAGATGAATTTGACGCATCACATTGCCGCTTCTTAGATTTGTAGCAGTTCGTTGTGGTAAAGAGGAGATAATGGCAGCCATGAAAGTTCTCAGGAATATTATCGGAACCGCGGGTCTACTTTATGCAGGATATGTCCTCATCGTGAGCATGAAAGACGTGCGCCGCTACATCAGAATCAGCAACATGTAAGTTCGACGCCATTCGAGGCGGAGAGTTTTCATGCCACGTCCGCTCTTGAGTATTGTTGTCTCTGGGAGATTGACTTGTTATAGCCCGAGTTAAAGGGCGACACGAGAGGTGAGCGCCTCGCATCGGTCTCTACGCGATCTCTCTGTACTCTTTTCCTCAACAGAAAGTACGCCGCTGTCAACACCACGATATAAAGCACTCCGCTGATCAGCGTCAGATGCGACTGCCAACCTGTCTCAACGATGGCCAGCGACAATCAGTATGAAGCCGGCGGCAGAACCCCAGGCGCCCAGTCGCGAGCGCATCGGCAGCGCGATGATTTGGTCTGCGGTCAGCTTCTGGCGAAATCTGACGTGAGCCGCCAAGGAGACGAGCCAGGACAGAAGCACTCCCATCAGCGAGGCCCCCAAAATTGAGACGAATGCATCTTTCGGCGCCCATTTTTCCAGAACCAGTGCCACCACAACACCATACGAAGAAGCCAGCAAGGCCAGGCGAGGTGATCCAGAGGAATTGAGACGTCCCAACGCTGCTGGTGCCCATCCCGACCGCGCCAGCGAAAACAGTACGCGTGACGCGGCGTATAACGCTGCATTCGCGCCAGACAGCGCGGCTGTCAAAATCACGAATGTCATGATGTGGGGCGCAGCCGGTATGTGAGCATCGCGAAACACAGTGACAAACGGGCTCTCCGTAACTCCGGCGCGATTCCAGGGCATGACCCCGACCAGAATGACTATGGCTCCCAGATAAACCGAAGCCAAAATCGCGAAAGTCAACTTGATGGCACGTGGAATCTGATCAAGCGAGCGAGATTCTCCCGTGGTAACAGCCACGAATTCAAGGCCCGCGAATGTATAAAGAGCGAAACCTATCGCCAGCAGTGGCGCCAATGGGCCCTTGGGAAGAAAGCCGCCATGTGTCGTGTATTGCGGTGCCACGCGTCCAGTCAGCAACAGCAATGCTCCCAGCAAAACAAAAGCGGAAATCGTCGCAACCTTGATGAGTGCGAACCAATATTCGAAGCGTGCGATAGTTTCCCACCGTGCGGAGGTTGATCAGTAGAAGAAGAACGGAAAAAATTGCTGCCCAGACCAGCGCGGGGACCGACGGAAACCAATAAGCGAGATAAGTAGCCGACGCCACGAGTTCTGCTCCGATGGAAATGGAAAGCGCCGCCCAATAACCTGCGCGAGCGATGAATCCTGCCCATTCATTCACGTACAGGTCGCCGTACAATCCGAAAGACCCGGCTCCGGGATGCATGCTCGAAAGTTCACCGAGCGCCAGGGTTACGGTCAAAGTGATCAACGCGGCCAGGGCGAAACTCAGGATCACCCCCGGTCCCGCGATTTCGAGGGCGGCAGCCGACCCCAGCATCAGCCCCGTTCCGATCGACCCTCCGACAGCGACCATCGCCATCTGGCCGGCGCCGAACTCATGGCGAAGGCCCTTTTCCTGTTCCGCCTTGGCGTGTCGCAGGCATGCGGCACGTATACCAGAAAGCTCATTTGCTGCCAAAGACAAATTCCTTTTGTGACTTTCGTAATCCTGGCTCACGCCTAGTCCGTTGCCGGTCGCGAACTACGGCCTCTAAAATCGCTGTGGGTTACTCCGCACATTACCCTCTTTCTCCATGGCAGATCCGACCAAGCGAATGGACCGAGCTGAGATCGCCCGGCGCGTGGAACGCGCCGAGAAGCTCTTGCAAAAAGGCAAGACGGGCGATGCTTTGGATGAATATCTTCAGGTCCTCTCAGACGATCCGCAAAACGACAACGTTCGGCAGATGGCGGCGGACCTGTGCCTCTCGCTGCAGCGCACTGCGGACGCGATCGCCCTGCTGGGGGAATTGTTCGAACGGCAACTTGAGGCGGGTGAAAACACCCGCGCCAGCCTCACCTACAAAAAGCTGGCGCGCTATGCGACGCCGACTACGCTTCCCAGCGGCTTCGTTTCGGACAAATTCTTGAGAATTCCAATCGTAAACTGGCGCTTGAAACCTACGAGAGCGCCCTGGAAGACCTGACCCGAGACGGCCGCCCGCAGGATTGCGTCATGGTGCTGCAACGCTTGGTCGGCCTCGATCCATCGGAGCAAAACTTTCCTACGTCTTGGAGAACTTTGTTCCCAGGCCGGAGACAAACAGGGAGCAGCTATCGCGTTTCTCAGGCTGGCGGAGATCACGGAAACCTCCGGGGCCGACGCTGCGCAAGTGGTACGAACGCGCGTACACGGAAGACGCATCCGACACCCGGATCGCTCTGGGATACGGAAAGAGCCTGATTACGCAAGGACAGATCGGCGCCGCCATCTTTGTGCTCGAACCGCTCGCCAAGGCGAAGGGCGCCTCTCCGGAGGTTCTTGATAGCTATGCCAAGGCCTTGCTCTCCGCCAATCGGCTGAGCGATGCCGAGCCCCTGGTCTGGCAACTCTTTCTGAAAAACCCCTCACGTCTGCAGGAAGTCGCAAACCTGATTGGCTTGCTGGTGGAAGCGCAGCAGGATGCTGAGGCGGTTGCTCTTGCCCGCAAGCTGGAACAATTTCAGCGCAGCCGTGGAGAACGCCGCGCCTTTGTCGCCATGATGCAGGAAGTTGCGGCCCAACATCGAAGCTCTCCCGAATTCCTGGAGTTCATGAGCGAGTTGTTCAACGCTTCCAACCGGGAAGGCGATTATTCGCAGACTCTGCTCAAACTCTTCGATTTGCACTGCGGCATGGGAAATTACGCTAAGGCCGCGGAGTGTCTCGACCGCGCCGCCGACGTTGATGCCTACGAGCCGGGTCATCAGAAGCGTCTGGAAATGCTGCGAGGAAAAATCGACGAGAACCGTTTCAAGGTGATTGCCTCGCGTTTCACCAGCATGGCCAAGCCAGCCGAGCCGGTCAAGACCGAAGGCCCGACCTTAGGTGCTGCAGCCTTGCAGGACCTCATGCTGCAGGCCGAAATCCTGGTGCAGTACGGAATGCGTTCCAAAGCGATTGAGCGGTTGCAGCGCATTCAGGAACTGTTTCCAGGAGAAGAAGAACGCAACCAGGATTTGCAGCAACTATATCTGGCGGCGGGCATGAATCCGCGTCGCGCGGATACTGCCCATGCGCCGTCTGCGCCCAAGCCCACGGCCAAGGCACCTGAGCCATCGCCTGCGTCTCCGCCTCCGGTTGCGGCTCCGGCTCCCACTGAATCGAGCGACGTCAACAGTTTCACCAAAGTCGCGGAGATTACGCGAAAGCTTTACCGCCAGACCAACTCCGACGCTGTGATGTCGACCGCGGTCAACGAAATCGGAGCGCAATGGAAGTTGAGCCGCTGCATCGTCGCCATGCGAAAGCCCGGCATGACGCCCAGCGCGGTCAAGGAATATGTCGCCGAGAACACAAGCCACGGAGAAGCGAAGGCGCTGAATCAGCTCGTCACGTTCGTTCAGGACATCGTGCTAAGCCTTGGCACGCTTTCGATCAGCCATGCAGCTGACGCTCCTGAACTGGAAGAGATTCGCGAAGTGGTCAGCCAACTTGGGCATTGGATCGCTGTTGGCCCTTGCCGCTCAGCGACGGAGACGACGAAATGGGTGTGCTGCTTCTGGTGTACAGCACCGTGCATGGTTGGCACTCTGGCGACATTGTCGTGCTGAAGACCATCAGCGAACAGATTGTGATCGCGCTTAACAATGCCGGGTTGCGTCGCCTGGTAAAAAGTCTGTCGGTTACAGATGAGGAATCAGGACTGCTCAAGCGCGCTTCTTATCTCGATCTGTTGATGGCGGAAACGCGACGAGCGGTGCAGCAAAGCACCCCCGTGACGGTGGCGCTGATGCAGTTCGGAAAGAGCTCAGCCATGGTGAAAGAGCACGGGGAAAAAGCCGTGGAAGCCGCCATGCAGAAAATTGGCCAGATTTTTGCGGCGAACATCCGGCAAAACGATCTGGCGTTCCGTTACGAAATGACGACGATCGCACTGGTGCTCGGCGAAACCACGGAAAAAGAAGCGCTGATGGCGGCAGAGAAACTGCGCAAGCTGCTGGCTGACGTAAAACTATCCGACGAGATCCTTCCGTTCAGTGCCGGCCTGGCGGAGGCTGTAGTGCGTCAGCAATTCGACCCGGTCGATATCGTCACCGAAGTGATCAACCGTGCCGACGTGGCGCTGGATAAGGCCGTAACCCAGGGCATGGGTCGGATCGTAAGCCTTCCACCTTCCGTTGCCGCCGCAGCCGTAGCGTAGTGCGTATTTTCTGATACTCCCTTTGCCGTCAAAGAAAACCACGACTCAAATCTGGCAGAGATTCCGTGCCCGCTGATAAACTCACAAGTCTTATGGAAATCAAGAAAGTTGGCGTGCTGGGCTGTGGGCTGATGGGGTCCGGTATAGCGCAGGTTGCGGCCACGGCTGGTTTCGACGTGACGGTGCTTGAAGTTGATCAGAAATATCTCGACAAGGGCTTTGCCGGAATCGAGAAATCGCTGGCGAAGTTTGCCGAAAAGGGCGCAATCAAAGAAACGCCACAAGTCGTTCGCGCCCGGCTGAAGGGCACCACCGATCATCAGGATCTCGCCGATTGCGACATCGTCATCGAAGCGGTGATCGAGAATCTCGAAGAAAAGAAAAAAATGTATGCCGCCCTCGACGGCATCGTGAAAAAAGACGCTATTTTCGCTTCCAATACTTCTTCGATTTCGATCACCGAGCTTTTAACTTCCTCGAAACGCCCGGAGCGTTTCATCGGGTTGCATTTCTTCAATCCTGTGCCGCTCATGAGGTTGGTCGAAGTGGTGCGCACAATCGCCACGGCCAGCGAGGTTTACGACACGGCCGTTGAGTTCGGGAAAAAGCTGGGCAAGGTTCCGGTACGCACCAGCGACAAGACTGGATTTATCGTTAACCGGTTACTGGTGCCGTATCTGCTCGATGCCGTCCGCGCCTACGAAGAGGGCGTAGGCTCGATTGACGACATCGACAATGCCATGAAACTGGGTTGCGGCTACCCGATGGGGCCATTCACGCTTTTGGACTTCGTCGGCCTGGATACGACTTATTACATAACCCACGTGATGTACGAAGAGTTCAAAGAGCGCCGCTTTGCTTCACCACCGCTGTTGAAGAGGCTGGTCATGGCGGGCTGGTACGGACGGAAGACGGGCAAAGGATTTTACGATTATTCGGATCCGGCTAATCCGAAACCAAACAAATTGTGAGCTGAAATATTTTCCATATACTTGTCATCCTGAGCGCAGCGAAGGCATCGGCTTGTGGCGTCATTAAACTGGTGCTCTATGCATCTGCATTGCACGAGCAAACGCACAGGCTCTTCGCTTTGCTCAGAATGAGAACGGTAATCACAACTTGAAACTTTCATCTAGAATTCGACCCAAGTCCCAGCTTAAGGTGCTCGAGGGCAATCTGAACGCTGCGGGTAGGCGCTTCGCGATTGTTGTTTCGCGCTTCAACGCCTTCATTACTGAGCGCTTGTTGCAAAGCGCCTACGACGGGCTAGTGCAATGCGCCGCTAAGGGGGAAGACATCAAAATCGTCCGCGTACCCGGCGCTTTCGAAATTCCGTCTGCCGCCCGCACCCTGGCTGAGACCAAAAAATATGACGCCATCATCTGCCTTGGATGTCTGCTGCGGGGCGATACAGCGCACTACGACGTCATTGTGAACGAGGTCGCGCGCGGCATCGGACAATCCGCTCAAGAGACCGGTGTGCCGCATGCATTCGGTGTTCTGACTTGCGAAAATCTGGAGCAAGCCATCGATCGCGCCGGCTTGAAAATGGGAAACAAGGGTTTCGAGGCTGCGCTGGCAGCGGTAGAGATGGCGAATTTGAAGCCTCTCGTCAGTCTTCCGTCATCGGGAGTCGGCAACGCTGTCAGCTCTCAGCCTTCAGCTGTCCGGAAAAACCAAACCACGACTCGTAATCGCGCGAAACGCAAAACCAAGCGTTGACTTCATCGGTTGTACACTGAGAGCTGAGGGCTGATAGCGAATCGCTTCACCATGGGTACTCGCCGCAAATCTCGTGAGCTTGCATTGCAGATGCTTTTCCAGGCTGACATGGGAAAGCAGGATGCAGAGCAGGTGCGTGAATCGTTTCGTCGTGAACGCGACGACGTGGGTGACGACGTGCGCGACTTCGCCGAAGATTTGTTTCGCGTCGCAACTACACGCTCAGCGGAAATCGACGGATTGATTGAAGGTCACGCGGAGCACTGGCGCATGGAGCGCATGGCTGCAGTCGATCGCAATCTGTTGCGCGGAGCCGTGGCCGAGCTACTCGGCTTTCCCACAACTCCACGCGCCGTAGTCATCAATGAAGCATTGGAAATTGCGCGCAAGTTCTCGAGCCCCGAATCCGTGCAATTTATCAACGGTGTTCTGGACAGCGTAGGTAAGGGATTAAACAAAGAAAAAGTTTGAAGCGAAAGGTGTGAGATCCTGAGGACCCTTCGCAGGAACGTTCTGACCTCCACCAACCACCGCCCCTAGCGATGGGGAAACCCAACCCCCGCCCTTAAGGCTTTACCGCGATCAAATCCGGATTGCACGTAAACGTAGTTCCCAGGCAAAGACCAGATTGCAGGGTAGTCACATCCGTGGGGAAGGAAATCTGCTGAGTGTCGCCGCCGGTCTGCGTGTTCAGGACGTGCACTTGACCGTCGGCTGCCGCGATGTAGAGCAGACTACCACTGGAATTGAGCGAACCCTGAATCGGAATGGCATCGCCCGCAAGTGGAATCGCTGAAGAAGTCTGGTTGCCGATATTAAATACCATCACGCTGCCCAGGTTGCTGGCAAGAACGTAGGCTCGGGTGCCGTCCTGCGAAATGATCAATTGGGTCGGCGTGAAATTCCCCTGCCCGAGGTTGAAAAAGGACGGACCGTTGGTAGTGACGCTCAGCGTGCTGTTGGTAAGGTCGAGGGGACAAGTCGTCGGAGGAGGCGGAGGAATACTGACGTTCGCACCGAATAGAGTCAATGCCCGGGGAATCGACAGCTAGCACGATTTCGTCAAAAGTCACGCCGCCCACGTGTCAGGTTCTTCGATAGCGTCTTGAGAAAGGTTGGCACGGAGGGGGTGGCAACGGTTTGCCCGGTTTCTTCGTCGTCGGTGCAAGTCTTTCGCGCCGTGATCGACGAGGCTGCGCCGCCCGCAAAAAATGCGAATCCACCCTCCGGCAGAAATGACACTTGTGTGGCCGGGGCCGCCGAGCGGAATCGTCTTCAACGGTGTGAGCGTGGAAAAGACGTAAAGTGTACTTCCAGCCGCGATGTATGCCTTCAAGTTGTCAGGAGAGAAATCGGCCGCGGTGGCTCCTACGATCGACAACGTAGTCGAAGTGTTGTTGGTGGTGTTGAAAACAAAAACCGCATTCGGAGTAGACTTGGTATCGGAAACAATCACCGCTTCCCATCGGACGAAATAGCCAGGACTTTGCCGGTAACGCCCTTGAACTCCGAAACCGTGGGCGGAGAGGCGGGAGTCACCACCATCAATCCGCGAGTTCCCAGAAAACTGAAATCGGTGCCCAGGTAGGCTTTGGCGCTTTGACGATCGAAGACCAACGAGTTCGGTGTGGCTGGCAAGGTGAGAGTCGCGCCCAGCGTGTTGGCCGGAGAAGTTATCGGAATCAGCGTACTGATGCAACCTGCGGTGGTGGCGCAGTCACCGGACGGCATAACGCCGGTGCTCGTCACGTAGATCGTTTCCGTTGCCGCGGTCGTCGTAGTTGTGGTGGTTGGTGCCACTACGACATCGATCGCCTTGTCAGGGTAGATGGGCAATAGAGGTTGAATTCCGATGTTGCAGGTCGGCGGTGTGCAGGAGGCGATCACGCTCGCGCCACCGGCCTTGGGGGTAGTCACACTTCCGGTGCTCGCCGCCCCGACGCTGGAAGTCTGGGACGAGCTCCAGGTCAAAGGAACTCCGGTGATTATGTTGCCCAGAATATCTGTCACGGTTGCGGTGACTACCGCGTTGCCGCCTTGGGTCACATTGATCGAGTTGGTGCTGTTGTTGGTCACGGCAAGAACAATGGATTCGACCGCGCAAGTGTTGAAATCTAGGGGCTGGCTGTTGACGGAGCCGGATGTGGCAAACAAAGACGTTACACCGGGAGTGTCAGCCGTCACTTTGAGCTGTCCCGGTAGAGCCCCAGCTACCGGCGGGCGTTGGGGGTCGAAGGGGCGAGCAGAGCGACGCCGATGTTGGTCGATTGCCAGTTGAATGGTCCGACGCCGGCAGTGATGTCGAGACCCTGGCTCAAAGCCGTGGCTTGGTAAAGTACGCTCTGGCCTTTGGAGAAGCAGGGATTAGCCGGAAGATTCTGACCAGGCACCAAGCTGATCGAAATATGATCGATGTGCTGATGGACGTAAACCGTTGTGGGTGGACTGCTTATGCCGTGGGAGGTCGCGGTAACCTGGGCGACGCCCACGGGCCCAGGAGTGCAGACTTGCGGTGCGGTCAGCGAGTCCCACGTACCGGCGCATGCGTTGCCATTGCTAGCGATGGTTAAGACTGAAGTATTGCTGGAAAGAAACGTCACCGGGGTCGTAATCGTTGCGCCCTTGTTGTTCTGAGGCGTAGCCGTAAAGCTCTGGGTGGTGCTGCCCACATCCAACGAGATGTCGGTCGCGGGTGATAGATTAATTTTTGCGGGGGCCGGGAAAACGGTGTTGGTCGTGGGGCCGCTGCTGCTGCAGCTGGTCAACGCTGCGAGCGATACGGCTATTATGAAGATATACAAAGAGCCCGACAAGTCCGAACGACCTACCCATGTACCCTCCCCGCCCAGTGCATTCACGGGGCGAGCTGTCTCTCATTTCTGGAAAGCCCCAAGTGTAGAGGCTAGAATTTTTTTCAGCAAGTTGAGCCGTTTTGCCGGCGTTCGAGCGCGCAGGCGAAATCCCTCGCGCAGCGAGGGGTCCCGGTGTTGCGGTTGCTACTTCCTCGTGCCAGTCAATCCTCTGCAAATTCGTTGGTTCTTCGACTGCCAATCTCCATTTTCGTCTGATGCCACGAACCGCCATTGACGATGTGTCGAATGAATTGCTATATTTGAAAGGTTCCGCGAGCTAAGTCTGGCTTACCTGTACGCGGTGGTTTCTCATCCGCAGGGTTGTTCTTGTGTGACGAGACCCCCAAGAGAGCAGTTGAGCTTTAGCATCAAACGACCCCAGCAAGAAGTGTGATCGGAGTCGCCCTCGCTGAAATGCCTCGCGCTTACTTTTCACCCGTTGAAAAGGTATGTGGGGCAAAGCTGACGAAACGGAGCAACTCCCGAACCTGGTTTGGGCCTGATGCCACCGTCGGCGGCGTTTAGTCAGAACGGGATACCGAAATCTCTCGCAGCCTGATGCCGCGAGAAACATGGTTGGCGTACCCGCCTTCCAGCCCTTGAGAATGCAGGAACAGTAGAAACGGCAAATCTTCGCGCCGGTGCGTTTTGTAGCGCAAACGGCAGAAGGCCGGAAGTGGATAGGAATCAAGTATGCCTACGTTCAGTCAATTGGTGCGCAGTGGCCGCAAGCGTCCCCGGTACAAGACGGCAAGTCCCGCGTTGCAGGGATGTCCGCAAAAACGCGGGGTTTGCACTCGCGTTTATACCCAAACCCCCAAGAAGCCGAACTCGGCCTTGCGCAAAGTGGCACGTGTGCGCCTGACCAATGGGATTGAGGTTACGACTTATATTCCCGGCGTCGGCCACAACCTGCAAGAGCACTCGATCGTTCTGATTCGCGGGGGCAGAGTGAAGGATCTGCCGGGCGTCCGCTATCACGTAATTCGGGGCACGCTGGACGCTGTGGGCGTAGCTGGCCGCAAGCAGAGCCGCTCGAAGTATGGAGCCAAACGGCCGAAGGCGTAGCCGTCGTCGGGTGTAGCGATTCGGGATGTCAAGGGGTTGAGGATTCGAAAAGATCTAGAGGGTTGGACTGAAAGCTGACGGCTGAGAGCTGACAGCAAGAAGCCAGGAGCTGGAAGGGTTATATGCCTCGAAAAGGTTATATCGCGAAGCGGAGAGTGGAAAATGATCCCGTTTACGGATCAGATCTGGTGACGAAGTTCGTCAACTCCATGATGTGGCAAGGCAAGAAGAGCACGGCCGAAGGCATCTTTTATGAAGCCTTGACCAAGCTCCAGCAAAAAGGCGGCGACGAGGCCCTAAAGCTGTTCAAGAAAGCAGTTGAGAACGCCAAGCCCTTGCTTGAAGTGAAGAGCCGCCGCGTTGGTGGTGCGAACTATCAGGTTCCCGTGGAAGTGAATGCCGACCGGCGAACTTCGCTCGCCATCCGTTGGTTGATTACATACTCCCGCGGACGAGCAGAAAAGGGCATGGTCGACAAGCTCAGCAACGAATTGCTCGATGCCAGCAACAATCGCGGTGCGGCCATCAAGAAGAAGGAAGACGTGCACCGCATGGCGGAAGCGAACAAGGCGTTTGCGCATTATCGGTGGTAGAAGGGCAGCCCTTGGCTTTTGGCTGAGGCAAAAGCATTCGAAGGGCTCGAGCCAAGAGCTAGAAGTCAAGAGCTAGAAGTCAAAAGCTAGAAGCTGAATTTTATGAGTACTCCGGCCAACGCGATCGGCGGACAGGAAGTTCGCAAGGAAGAGAAGAAAAAAGCTGTGTCCAGAACAGTCCCATTAGAACGGTGCAGAAATATCGGCATTATGGCCCACATCGATGCCGGCAAGACCACTACGACCGAACGCATTCTTTTCTACACCGGAAAGACGCATCGCATCGGAGAGGTCCACGAAGGCACTGCCACCATGGACTGGATGGAGCAGGAGCAGGAGCGCGGCATTACCATCACTTCCGCGGCTACGACCTGCACCTGGCGCGACATTCGTATCAACATCATCGATACCCCCGGCCACGTGGACTTCACCGCTGAAGTGGAACGTTCTTTGCGCGTGCTGGATGGCGCCGTAGCTGTGTTTGATGCCGTTCACGGAGTGCAGCCGCAGTCGGAAAAAGTCTGGCGTCAAGCCGATAAATACGGCGTCCCACGCATCTGTTTCATTAACAAGATTGACAAGATGGGTGCTGATTTCGAGCACGCCGTTGACACTCTCCGCAAGCGCCTCAATGCCAAGCCCGTCGCCATTCAAATCCCCATCGGACAAGAAGACAAGTTCAGAGGGGTGGTCGATCTCATCGAGATGAAATCGATCGTCTGGCAGGACGACACCATAGGCGCCGAGTACACTACAGGCGAAATTCCTCCCGAATTGCAGAAGAAAGCCGAAGCATTCCACACTGCGCTGGTCGAAACTGTTGCCGAAAACGATGACGACATGCTGCACAAGTTCCTGGAAGGAGAAGCGATTTCTCCCGCGGAACTTCGCGCTTCCCTGCGCAAGTCGACCATCGCATTGAAAGTGTTTCCGGTGGTTGTAGGAACCGCATTTAAGAACAAAGGCATTCAACCTCTCCTGGATGCGGTGGTGGATTATCTGCCTTCGCCACTCGATGCCGGCGAAGTGAAGGGCACGAATCCCGATAACGGAGAGACAATTACCCGTAAGCCTGCCGACAGCGAGCCTTTCTCGGCTCTTGCTTTCAAGATCATGGCTGACCCGTTCGTCGGTCAGCTTACTTTTATTCGGGTCTACTCCGGTCAACTCAAGTCGGGCGATTCGGTTCTGAACGCCGGCCGCGGGCGTAGCGAGCGTATTGGGCGACTGCTCAAGATGCATGCCAACAAGCGCGAAGACATCAACGAAATTCTGGCAGGCGATATTTGTGCGGCCGTTGGTTTGAAGAACGTTTCGACCGGCGACACAATCTGCGACGAGAAACATCCCATAGCTCTCGAGTCGATTACCTTCGCGGTTCCCGTGATTTCGGTCGCGGTTGAGCCCAAGACCAAGGCCGACCAGGAAAAAATGGGTATGGCCCTTTCCAAGCTAGCCCAAGAGGATCCCACCTTCAAGGTTCACACCGACCCCGATAGCGGACAGACCATCATTAGCGGCATGGGCGAGTTGCATCTCGAAATCATCGTCGACCGCATGATGCGCGAGTACAAAGTCGAAGCGAACGTCGGCAAGCCGCAAGTGGCCTATCGCGAAACTATCCGCAAGCACGCCGAAGCCGAGGGCAAGTACATCCGCCAGACAGGCGGCCGCGGCCAGTACGGTCATGCCAAGATCAAGCTCGACCCGCAACCTGCTGGGACGGGCTACGAATTCGTCAACGACATCGTCGGCGGCTCGGTGCCCAAGGAATACATCAAGCCCATCGACCAGGGGATTCAGGAAGCGCTGGAGGGTGGAATTCTCGCTGGTTATCCCATGGTGGATGTGAAGGCTACGCTTTACGACGGTAGCTATCACGACGTGGACTCGAACGAAATGGCGTTCAAGATCGCCGGTTCGATGGCGTTCAAAGAGGCGGCCCGCAAAGCGTCTCCGGTGCTGCTGGAGCCGGTGATGGCGGTGGAGGTGGTTACTCCGGAGGATTACGCCGGAACCATCATGGGCGACTTGAGCTCGCGCCGCGGACGAATCGAAGGCATGGAGCATCGCGCCGGTTCGCAGGTGATCAAGGCTATCGTGCCGCTGGCAGAGATGTTCGGTTATGCCACGCACATGCGTTCGAGCACGCAGGGTCGCGCCGAGTACTCGATGCACTTTGCGCGCTACGAAGAAGTACCGCGCAGCGCGGCGGAAGAGATTATCGGTAAGGCGCAGGGACCGAAACGCTAGTGCTATGCATGGCGAGCCCGCAGCGCGGGAAATGCTAGGAGCTGACAGCTAGAGGCAAACATGGCGAAAGAGAAATTTGACCGCACCAAGCCGCACTGCAACGTAGGGACGATTGGTCACATTGACCATGGCAAGACCACGTTGACGGCGGCGATCACGAAAGTATTGTCGAAGCACAACCCGAAGATTCAGTTTCGGTCGTTTGATTCGATCGATAACGCGCCGGAAGAGAAGGCGCGCGGCATAACCATTGCGACGGCGCACGTGGAGTATGAGACGGCGAACCGTCATTACGCGCACGTGGATTGCCCGGGTCACGCCGACTACATCAAGAACATGATTACGGGTGCGGCGCAGATGGATGGCGCGATCCTGGTAGTAGCCGCCACCGACGGACCGATGCCGCAGACCCGGGAACACGTGCTGCTGGCGCGCCAGGTAGGAGTGCCGTATATCGTAGTGGCGCTCAACAAGTG
The DNA here is from genome assembly GCA_963706335.1 of Terriglobia bacterium. Classification (GTDB taxonomy): domain Bacteria; phylum Acidobacteriota; class Terriglobia; order Terriglobales; family Acidobacteriaceae; genus JAIQFF01. The sequence goes on along the minus strand of CAVPME010000010.1, from coordinate 160,253 downwards.
CGATGCGGTGGATGATGCCGAACTGCTGGACCTGGTGGAACTCGAAGTGCGCGAGTTGCTGAAGAGCTACCAGTTTCCGGGGGACGATCTTCCGGTGGTGCGACTGTCGGCGCTGGGGGCGTTGAACGGGGAAGCCAAGTGGGAGAAGCAGGTTGACGAGTTGATGGCTGCGGTCGACAAGTACATTCCGCAGCCGGCGCGGGAGTTGGATAAGCCGTTCCTGATGCCGATTGAAGATATTTTTTCGATCTCGGGCCGGGGCACGGTGGTGACGGGACGAATCGAGCGCGGCAAGGTGAAGGTGGGGGAGGAAGTGGAAATCGTAGGCTTTCGCGACACCCGCAAGACGGTAGTGACGGGCGTTGAAATGTTCAAGAAGCAGCTGGACGAAGGATTGGCGGGCGACAATGCCGGGCTGCTGCTGCGCGGCATCGCGAAAGAAGATGTCGAGCGTGGCATGGTGCTGGCCAAGGGAGGATCGATTACCCCGCACACCAAGTTCAAGGCCGAGGTTTACATTCTGACCAAGGAAGAAGGCGGACGGCATACGCCGTTTTTCAAAGGCTATCGGCCGCAGTTCTACTTGCGGACGACGGATGTGACGGGAGTGGCGGAGTTGCCGGCGGCCACCGAGATGGTGATGCCGGGGGACAATGTGCAGTTGGTGATTGAGTTGATCACGCCCGTGGCGATGGAGAAGGGCTTACGGTTTGCCATCCGCGAAGGCGGGCACACGGTAGGGGCGGGCACGATCAGCGAGATTATTCAGTAGCTCCCATCGGGAAGCGCGCCAGACGCGCGAGTATGTTGGCGCGGCGCGCATGGATCCTTCGGCGACGAAAAGCATGTCGCCCAGGATGACAGATGACGGTGGTTGGGTTTCAGAGTTTGGGTTTGAGCTAGTCAGCGGTTTGCAGCATGCCGCCAGTTCTTTTCTCCCGGTGAGCCGGGAGAGCGAAAGAGTGAAACATGGTTGGAAAAGAAAGAATTCGCATCCGGCTTAAGGCGTATGACTACCGCATCCTGGACCAGTCCACGGGTGAGATTGTGGACACTGCCAGGCGCACCGGCGCGCAAATCGCGGGGCCGATACCTTTGCCCACGATGAAAAACAAGTACTGCGTGCTGCGTTCTCCGCACGTGGACAAAAAGTCGCGTGAGCAATTCGAGATTCGTACTCACAAACGATTGCTCGACATTCTTGAGCCCACGCAGCAAACCGTCGACGCTTTGATGAAGCTCGACTTGCCGGCGGGCGTGGATGTCGAGATCAAGGCTTTCGGCAAAGAGCATAAATAGCCGTAAGCATTCAGCTATCAGTCTCGAGCTGAACGGCAGTTTGAAGAATTTGACCCATGGCATGGCCCTGGGCAAGGTGAGCGAAAGAAATGGCGAAAGTCACTGGAATCTTAGGCAAGAAAGTCGGAATGACACAGCTCTTCGACGATAAGGGCGACGTGCATCCCGCGACGGTTCTGCAAGCTGGTCCGTGTGTCGTTACGCAGCACAAGACTCAGACCCGCGACGGATACGATGCGGCGCAGATCGGCCTGGTCGAGTTCATGAAGGAGTCGCGCCTGACCCAGCCGATGAAAGGGCATCTCGGCAAACACAATCTTCCGCCGGTGAAGTTCTTGCGCGAAGTGCCGATCGAGATTGCGGAGAAATCGGAAGAAGTGAATCCGGCGCTCAAGCCCGGCGACCGGGTACTGGTGGATATTTTTGAGGGTGAGCGGTTCGTGGACATAGTGGGAGTCAGCAAAGGACGTGGCTTTGCGGGTGTGGTGCGTAGACATCACTTTGCTGGCGGCGCGAAATCACATGGTTCGATGTTTCAGATTCCAGGTTCCATCGGATCGTCTGCGTTCCCCTCGCGCGTTTTCAAAGGCATGCGGATGTCGGGACACATGGGGGTGGACCGGGTAACGCAACGTAACTTGCGCGTGCTGGGCGTCGACAAGGATGAGAATTTGCTGGTGGTGGAGGGCAGTGTGCCCGGCCCCAACGGCGGCTATCTGGTGATTACCAAGGCCAAGAAGCCACCCCGCGAACGGCGTGGATTTGGTGGCGCGGCTACGGTGGATCCGTTGAAGGCGGCCAAGAGGGCGGCAAAGAAGGCTTAGTAGTGGTCGCCGGACTGCGAATGTCAGTCATCGGTTGGCTGGGATGTACGGAAAAGACATATGGCAACTATCGATATTCATAATTTGAGCGGGGATAAGGTGGGGACGCTCGATCTCGCTGACGAGGTGTTCGGCGCGGTCAACGAAGCCCTGCTGTGGGAAGCGGTAAAACATTACCGCGCCGCGCAACGCGCTGGCACCCACGCTACCAAGAACAAGAAACTGGTTTCCGGCGCTGGCAAAAAATTGTGGAAGCAGAAGGGTACAGGCCGCGCACGCGTTGGCTCCATCCGTTCGCCACTGTGGCGGCATGGTGGCACGGTGCATGGACCGCAACCGCGCTCGTACGACTACATTTTTCCACGCAAGAAAGTGATGGGTGCATTGCGCTCTGCGCTGGCCTCGAAATTTGCCGAGGGCAAACTGATTGTGGTGAATGCGTTTGATGTGAAGGAGCCCAAGACCAAGCAATTCCGTCAGGCTCTGGATGCGTTGAAGGTGGAGACTACGGCGCTGTTGGTAGAAGTGCCTCGTCACGGCAACGTGAACCTGACGCTGGGATCGCGCAATCTTGAGGGAGTGGAGCTGGTGCACGGCAACGAAGTTCATCCGTATCATCTGTTGCGCTACGACCGGGCAATCTTTTCGCAGCCCGCCATCGAGGCACTACAGCTTTCATTGAAGAATGCGGCTTCGAAACGGCAACACAAGACGACTGACAAAGACGGCGCAAAAACCAAGGGGAAGAAGGCAGCAGGTTCTCCGAGGCGACGGACGCGTCATGAAAAAGCGGCGGAGGTAGCCTGATGAAATCGGCATATCAGATCATTCGCCGTCCGGTGATTACGGAAAAAGGTTTGGCGATCAAGGAAAACCAGAACACGCTGGTCTTCCAGGTAGCCAAGGAAGCCACCAAGACCGAAATCCGGGAAGCCGTGCAGTCGATTTTTAAAGTGAAGGTGCACTCGGTGCGCACCGCGTTGTATCCGGGCAAGGAGCGTCGCCGGGGAAAGTTCGCTGGCTACCGTCCGGACTGGAAGAAGGCATTCGTGCGGTTGAAGTCTGGCGAGAAAATGCCAGAGTACGCGCAGAACCTGTAAGGCAGTTATCGGCTCTCAGTCGTCAGCTTTCAGCGAAAAGCGGCGGCCGCTGGAAGTTACGGAGAGCTGAACACTGAGAGCTGAGAGCAATTATGCCCATCAAGACATACCGACCGACTACGCAGACGTTGCGCTACCGGACCACGCTGGTCAACGACGATATTACGACCCGGCATCCGCACAAGCCGTTGCTTGAAACCAAGCAGCGCACCGGCGGACGCCGTAACAGCGGCGATACCACGATGTGGCATCGGGGCGGCGGCCATAAGAAGAAACTGCGCCTGATTGACTTCAAGCGCGACAAGAATGGCATTCCGGCCACGGTGGCTTCGATCGAATACGATCCCAACCGTTCAGCGCGGATCGCGTTGCTGGCCTACGCCGATGGAGAGAAGCGTTACATTCTGCAACCGGATGGGCTGAAGGTCGGGCAGAAGGTGGTTAGCGGTCCGGAAGCGGATATTCTGGTGGGTAACGCACTACCGCTGAAGAATATTCCGCCTGGAACGACCGTTCACAACATCGAGTTGAAGCCCGGCAAGGGTGCCCAGATGGTGCGCTCGGCTGGCGGATCGGCGCAGCTAGTTGCCAAGGAAGGCGAGTACGCACTGGTCAAATTGCCTTCTGGCGAAACCCGCAAAGTGTCGCAGGATTGCATGGCGACCATTGGGCAGGTTGGGAACCTGGATCACGAAAACGTCACGATCGGTAAAGCGGGACGCATGCGCTGGATGGGATGGCGTCCGGTAAATCGCGGCGTCACTATGAATCCTGTGGACCATCCCCACGGAGGTGGCGAGGGTAAGACTTCTGGCGGCCGGCATCCGGTTACGCCATGGGGTCAACCGACGCGCGGATACAAGACCCGAAACAACAAGCGAACGGATGCGTTCATTGTGAATCGCAGAGGCAAGAAGTAGGAGCGCTTGAAGCGGTTCGTAGTGACAAGGGAATCGTTAGAGGTTTTGGATTTAGCTAAAAGCTAGGAGCTAACAGCTAGAAGCTGACTTTATGGCACGTTCAACCAAGAAGGGCCCGTTCATCGATGCCTACCTGCAGTCGCGGGTAGACGGGATGAACTCGCGCAACGAAAAAAAGGTGCTGCGGACATGGTCGCGGCGCTCAACCATCATTCCGGAAATGGTGGGTCACACGATCGCGGTGCACAACGGAAAGAAATTCATTCCGGTGTACATCACGGAAAACATGGTGGGGCACAAGCTGGGTGAATTCAGTTTCACGCGCCAGTTCAAAGGGCACTCGATGCGGGCGGCCACGGAAACGGCGGCGCGGCCAGCGAGCGCGCCCGGCGGTCCAGGAGCGATTACGCCGTCGGCACCGTCGGCACCTGCGCCGAAGGCGTAGGAGAAGCGGCGTAACAGGAGATAAATATGGAATTCCGAGCTCAAGTCCGCTTCACCCGAGTGTCGCCGCAAAAGGCGCGGCTGGTGCTGGATTTGATTAAAGGCCGCAAAGTAGAAGACGCGCTCAATATTCTGGTATTCACCAAAAAGCGGGTGGCGGCGACGGTCGAAAAGTTGTTGCGGTCGGCGCTGGAGAATGCCAACTATTTGAGCAGCGAGAAGGGCATCGACGTCGATGTTGACAAGCTTTACGTAAAGAACGCGGTGGCAAATGACGGACCGCGGATGAAGCGAATCCGTCCGGCACCCATGGGCCGAGCGTTCCGCTACGTCCGGCGGATTGCTCACATCGAAATTGTTCTCGCGGAGCGCGGACGGAGCGGCGAAGAATTGGCGACCGTGGTCGGCGAAGAAGCTGCGACTGGCAAGGCCAAGAAAACACCGGCCAAGGCCAGGGTACGCAAAGCGCCGACAGCGAAGAAGAAAGCAGGAGCGAGATAATGGGACAAAAAGTTCATCCCTATGGTTTCCGGCTGGGCTACACCAAGCCCTGGAAGTCGCGCTGGTTTGTGGAGCGAGACTACGACAAGCTGTTACTGGAAGACGTCAAGTTGCGCAACGAGCTGAAGGATAAGCTCAAGTCGGCGGGCGTCAGTTCGATTGAGATCGAGCGTCCCGGCAACAAGCTGCGGGTGATCATCAAGACGGCCCGGCCCGGCATCATCATCGGGCGTAAGGGCGCGGAAATCGACAAGTTGAAACAGGATGTGCAGAAGCGTACCGCGCGCGAAGTGCACATAGATATTCAGGAAGTGCACAAGCCGGAACTGGATGCGCAACTGGTGTCCGAAGCGATCGCGTTGCAATTGGAAAAGCGGGTGGGGTTTCGTCGCGCCATGCGCAAGGCGGTGGACTCGGCGTTGCGTTTTGGTTGCAAGGGAATCAAGGTTCGCGTGAGTGGGCGTCTGAACGGCAATGAAATCGCGCGTTCCGAATGGTATCTGCAGGGACGTCTTCCACTGCATACTTTGCGTGCCGATATTGAATACGGGTTTACGGAAGCCCGCACCACCTACGGAGTGATCGGGGTGAAGTGCTGGATTTACAAAGGCGAAATTTTGCCGGCCAAAAAACGCGAACCGCAGCAGGCAGGCGCGTTCTAAGAGGTTTTGGCTGAGAGCTGAGAGCTGACTTCTATGTTGATGCCCAAGAAAGTGAAGTACCGCAAGCAGCAGCGCGGGCGCATGACCGGTAAGGCGTGGCGCGGAAGCCAGTTGGCATTCGGCGATTTCGGTCTGAAGGTGCTCGAGCCGGGCTGGATCACCGATCGTCAGATCGAGGCGGCACGCGTGGCCATGACTCGCTTTGTGAAGCGCGGCGGGAAGATTCAGATCCGGCTGTTTCCGGACAAGCCGGTAACCAAGAAGCCTGCCGAAACCCGTATGGGTAAGGGTAAGGGAGCGCCGGACCACTGGGTGGCCGTGGTGCGGCCGGGCAAGATCTTGTTCGAGATGGAAGGGGTCTCGCAGACGGATGCGACCGAGGCCATGCGTCTGGCGTCGCACAAGTTGCCGCTGCGAACCGTCTTTGTAAAACGTGAAGGCGCGCACTAGGCCTCAAAGTGCGGAGCACCATCGCGATGGGGAACTGAGAGTTGATTATGAAATCCGAAAAAGTACGGAATCTTACAGCTGAGGAACTTCGTCAACAGGAACACGATCTCAGCGACCAGTTGTTCAAGCTGAAGTTCCAGCTCAATATGGGACAGACCGAGAGTCTGAAGAAGATTCGTGGCTTGCGCAAGGACATTGCGCGAGTGAAGACCATCGCTCGCGAACGCGAACTGGCCTCAGTTGGCGGAACGGAGAAGAAGTAGCATGCCCGAGACCAACGTACAATCCGGAGCGGCAGTGAAGCCGGCGGCGGGACGTCGCAAGGAAGTCGTCGGCGAGGTGGTTTCCAGCCGTATGCACAAGACCATCGTAGTGCAGGTGGTGCGCAAGAAGGCGCATCCTTTCTATGGCCGCGTGGTTGCGAAAGCTAAAAAGTTTTACGCGCATGACGAAAAGAACGAAGCTCACGTGGGCGATGTGGTTCGCCTGGAGGAGACGCGTCCTCTGTCCAAATTGAAGCGATGGCGTTTGAAAGAGATTGTGCGGCGTACGGCGCTGGTGCCGGAAGTGAACGTCGCTGAAGCGAGCTAATCGAGGTTGATGTGAATGCGCGCCAACCGTGACGCGCTGAGGGAGATCAAGTTATGGCCGTGATGATGAGATCGATGCTCGAGGTCGCCGACAATTCCGGCGCCCGCAAGCTGCAGATGATTCTGCCGCTCGGCGGTTCGACTGGCTTGAGCGCGGGGCTGGGCGATGTCATCACCGCGAGCGTAAAAGAAGCGGCGCCCGATGGCCAAACAAAAAAAGGTACCGTGGTTAAGGCGGTGATCGTTCGCACCCGGAAAGAACATCGCCGGCGCGACGGCACCTACATCCGCTTCGATCAGAATGCCGCAGTGCTGATCAATGAAGCCGGCGAGCCGGTGGGAACGCGCGTGTTTGGCCCGGTTGCCCGAGAACTGCGCGAGAAGAAGTTTTTGAAGATTGTCTCGTTGGCTCCGGAAGTACTGTAGGTCGGGGCTTTTGAGAGAGAGAACTGGAAGATCATGAAGACAGTAGCGAGAGAACACAAACGAGTCGACCTTCGCCGCAACGACACGGTGCGGGTCATTTCCGGACGCGACAAAGGAAAAGAAGGACGAGTGCTGCGGGTTTTTCCGAACGATGCCAAAGTGCTGGTTGAGCACGTGATGGTGGTCAAAAAGCACGTCCGGCCCAATCCGCAACGCAATGTCAAGGGCGGAATCGCCGAGCAGGAGAGCCGGATCGCACTCTCGAATGTAGGTTTGATGTGTCCCAGTTGCAAACGTCCGGTACGCATCGGGCACGAGTTTCAGGGAGAGCGCAAAGTCCGGGTTTGTCGCAAGTGCGGGGCAACGCTGGATAAGTAGTGGTTAGCTTTTGGCCAAGGCTCACAGTATTCGCAATCTTGGAAAAGCTCACGCAGCGGTAGACGTTGGAGTTTGAAAGCTAGAGGCTAGGAGCTAAGAGCCAAAAGCTGTACCCAACAATCCGAAACCGTGAGAGAGGGTAATTGAAGGAAATGGCGAAAGAAAAAAGAGAACGACAAGGCGAAAAGCAGCAGCCGGAGGCGAAGCCCGCGCAGGCGCATCACAGCGCCAAAGAAATGCCGCGGCTGAAGAGCCGGTTCAAGAGCGAAGTCGCGCCCGCACTGATGAAGGAATTCGAGTTAAAGAACCCCATGGCTGTACCGCATATTCACAAGATTGTGGTGAATATGGGGATTGGGGAAGCCACACAGAATGCGAAGATTCTTGATCCTGCGGTCAACGAGCTGGGACAGATTACCGGGCAGAAGCCGGTAACCACCAAGGCCAAGAAGTCGATTGCGGCATTCAAGGTACGCGAAGGCCAGGCGATTGGCGCCATGGTTACACTGCGTGGCGATCGCATGTACGAATTTTTGGACAGGCTGGTGAATGTGGTGTTGCCGCGTGTACGCGATTTCAAGGGCGTTTCCACCAAGTCGTTTGACGGGCGCGGAAATTACACGCTGGGTTTGCACGACCAGTTGATTTTTCCCGAGATCGATTATTCGCGGGTGGATAAAGCCAAGGGCATGAACGTCACCATTGTGACGACGGCCCAGTCCGATGATCAGGCGCGAGTTTTGTTGAAACATTTGGGCATGCCGTTTCGGACGCAACAGTAGACCAAGTCTTAATTGAGAGCTGATGACTGAGGTGTGAAGCTAAAAGTCAGAAGCAAGGAGCAGAAAGTAAATTGACTACTGCAAAACGAGTCAAGGACGCAAAGATTCAGGAGACGTTTGATAATGCGCGCAGCAAACGTCTGCCAAAGCCAAAATTTTCTTCGCGCAGACATAACCGCTGCAAGCTGTGTGGACGTCCGCGCGCGTATTTGCGCAAGTTTGGAATCTGCCGCTTGTGTTTCCGAGGGCTGGCTCTGCGGGGAGAAATTCCCGGGGTTTCAAAGTCGTCCTGGTAGGAACCGGCCGTAAAAGTTCCGGCCTTGCGAACAGACACGCGAGAGCGGACTCAAAAGTTCGGGTGGACAGTACGTCGTCGCAGGTTCTTCGGCAGTGAGTGAGCAAGCCGAAGCAAACGGACGACGGAGGAGAAGCAAACGATGAGGTTGACCGATCCGGTCGCAGACATGCTGACGCGCATTCGCAATGCGATAAGCGCTCGCCATCAGAAGGTAGATGTTCCCGCCTCCAAGCTGAAGCTGGAGATTGCCCGCATCCTCAAAGAGGAAGGCTATATATCCAATTTCAAGCCAGCGGAAGAAGAAGGCCACAAGGTCTTGCGCATCTACCTGAAATACGGCAACAACAATGAAGCCGCGATCTCGAACGTGGAACGTGTTTCGCGGCCGGGTTGCCGCGTTTATGTGCGCCGCAGCGAGATTCCCAGAGTGCTTGGTGGCATGGGCATAAATATTTTGACCACCCCTCGGGGAGTTATGACCGGGCGCCAGGCGCGCAAGCAAGGCGTTGGCGGCGAAGTGCTTTGCGAGATTTGGTAGAGAAACAGCTGTCAGCTGTCAGCCGTCAGCTATGCGTGACGGCGATTTTAAGCTGAGGGCTGAAAGCTGAGAGCTGAAAGCTTATGTCAAGAATTGGAAGAAAGCCGATCCCGCTCCCCAAGGGAGTTGTGGTGAAAATCGAAGGCGACAGTATCGCCGTGCAAGGTCCCAAGGGCAAGCTGGATACCCAGCTTCCGCACGGCATCCGTATTGAGCAACAGGACGGGACCCTGGTAGCGATTCGTGAGAACGATTCGCAAGCCGCGGTTCACGGATTGGCGCGCGCTCTGGTCAACAACGCCGTGGAGGGAGTGACCAAGGGCTGGACCCGCGAGTTGGAGATCGTCGGCATTGGATATCGCGCCGAATTGAAGGGCAAGAACACGGTTGTGTTCAGCCTGGGATATTCGCATCCCATCGAATATCCATTGCCTGGTGGCGTTGAGGCCACGGTGGATCCAAAGCAAACCAAGCTGAGTGTCACCGGGATCGACCGCCAGAAGGTGGGACAGGTCGCAGCGGAAATGCGCAGCCTGCGTCCGCCGGACCCTTATAAAAACAAGGGTGTGCGCTACGCAGGCGAGCGCTTAAAGAAGAAGGTTGGGAAGACCGGAGCGAAATAGTCGTCAGTGACTGGTCTCCGCCCGTCAATCAAGGGCTGGAGGATGATCCCACTGATGATTGAAGCAAGAACAGTCGCAGGGAAACCGGCGACTGTGGATCGAGGATTAGAAAAAATGCTTACCCAGACATCGAAGAACCAGAACCGCCGGCATGTTCACAAACGTATCCGGAAGAAGGTTCTCGGCACTGCCGAGCGGCCGCGCTTGAACGTGTATCGTTCACTTAATCACATCTACGTGCAGTTGATCGACGACCGCGATGGCGCCACCCTGGTTTCGGCGAATTCAGCCGAAGGCGAGAAGGGGCAACGACGGACCGGAGGAAACCTGGCAGCGGCGAAGACCGTCGGCAAAAGCATCGCCGAACGCGCGAAGGCTAAAGGAATCACCAAAGTTGTATTCGATCGCGGCGGTTACATTTATCACGGACGGGTGAAGGCCCTCGCCGATTCCGCCCGCGAAGCCGGATTACAGTTCTGAAAATCGAAAAATTGGGTAATTAGAGATTACAAATTTGTGAAATGAGAATCAATGCCAACTGTGATTAAGAAGCTCGATGCGAATTCGTACCAGCTGAAAGACCAGGTAGTCGCGATCAATCGCGTGACCAAAGTGGTCAAGGGTGGCAAGAACCTGTCCTTCGCGGCCCTGGTGGTGGTGGGAGATCCCAGCGCAGCCGTCGTAGGCTATGGTTCGGGGAAGGCCAAGGAAGTTCCCCAGGCGATCCGCAAGGGAATTGAGTCGGCGAAAAAAAACCTGATGCGCGTGAACCTAACGCAAACCAGCATTCCGCACCTGGTGCTGGGACGTTTCGGATCCGGCCGGGTGTTGCTGAAACCGGCTCCCGAGGGCACCGGCGTGATTGCCGGCGGAGCGGTACGCGCGGTGATGACTTCGGCGGGGGTCCAGAACGTGCTGACCAAATCGATTGGTACCACGAATCCCCACAACGTGATCAAGGCGACTTTTGATGCGCTGAAGCATTTGAAAAACCGAAGTGATGTCGCTGCCATGCGCGGTAAGTTGGTAGAGGAGCTGTAAACATGCCTAATAAATTGGCCAAGAAACCGTACAGCGGAAATGGCGGGAAGATCCAATTGAAGTGGGTGCGGTCCGCCATTTGCGCGCCGGTGAAACAGAAACTGGTGGTCAAGGGTTTGGGCTTTACCCGGTTGAACCAGGTCATTGAGCGTCCAGATAACCCAGCCATTCGCGGGATGGTGGCGAAGGTGCCGCACCTGGTGGAGATTGTGAACTAGCTATCTGCCAACCGCTATCAGGCTGCGGGTAACCCGGGTACTGATAGCTGAGGGCTGATGGCTGAAAGTTGACTTATGAATCTTTCGAACATTCGCGCACCAAAGAAGGCTTCGGAAAACAAGAAACGCGTCGGCCGCGGCATGGGTTCGGGTATGGGTAAGACCTCGACCCGCGGACATAAAGGACAGCGTTCGCGCAGCGGTTCGCGAATGATGCGCGGCTTTGAAGGCGGCCAGATGCCGTTGCATCGCCGCATGCCGAAGCGTGGCTTTACCAACATTTTCCGACAAGAATTCAACATCGTGAACCTGGAGAAGCTGGCGCTGCTTGGCGAAACTACGATCACGCCGGATGTGTTGCGCAAAGCGGGAGTGATCAAAAGCAAACATCCGTTGAAAGTGCTCGGAGACGGCGACTTGACGGTTGCACTTACTGTGCATGCTCACAAGTTTTCCAAGTCGGCGCAGGAAAAGATCACCAAAGCCGGCGGCAAATTCGAGGTGTTGTAGGCCATGCTGGAGAAACTGGCTAACGTATTTCGCATACCGGACTTACGCAAGCGTATTTTGTTCACGCTGGGTCTGTTGGCGGTCTATCGCCTGGGCGGACACATTCCCACGCCGGGGGTGAATGCGGACAAGTTGCAGCAATTCTTCGAGCAGAACAAAGGCAGCCTGCTGGGCTTCGTCGACCTATTTTCCGGTGGCCAGTTACGGCGTTTGACGATTTTTGCTTTAGGGATCATGCCGTACATCACGGCGTCCATCATTTTGCAATTGCTGACTGTTGTTTATGAGCCGTTAGCGAAGTTGCAGAAAGAGGGCGAGCTCGGGCGGAAAAAGATTACCCAGTGGACGCGCTACCTGACCTTTGGCTTGAGCGCGGTGCAGTCATTCGGTATCGCATGGCAGTTGCAGAGAGGCGGGGATTTTGTCATCCATCCCGGGCCATCATTCATCCTGATGACGATGCTTACGTTGACCACGGGCAGCGTTTTCATTATGTGGCTGGGCGAACAAATTACTGAACGCGGTGTCGGAAATGGGATGTCCCTGCTGATTTTCGCCGGCATCGTGGTGGGATTGCCGCGCGGCATTATCGATCTTTTCGACAAGGTTCGCACTGACGCATGGGGGGCATTCACCGCTCCGGCGATGATCATGCTGGTTGGGGTCATGGTGCTGGTGGTCGGTTTTATTGTGTATGTGGAGCGCTGTGAGCGACGCATTCCGGTGCAGTATGCCAAACGGGTTGTGGGCCGGAAGGTGATGGGCGGACAATCGACTCACCTGCCGCTGCGCGTAAATTCCGGCGGCGTGATGCCGGTAATTTTTGCCTCGTCGATTCTTACCCTTCCCCAAACGGTTGGTTACAGTTTGCGCAATAACCGTTATTTTGGGGAATTGATCCGCAACCTGGGATGGGGTGAGCCGCTGTATACGGTTTTATACGCGGTCGGGATTATCTTTTTCGCCTATTTCTATGTGTCGATTGTTTTCAACCCCAATGAAGTTGCCGACAACATGCGGAAGTATGGCGGCTTCATTCCGGGCATTCGTCCGGGCAAACGGACCGCGGACCACATTAACGAAATCCTTACCCGCATTACGCTAGTCGGGGCGCTCTACCTGATTATTATTTCGTTCATTCCGGAGTGGATGATTACCGGTATTCATTTGAATCACCTGTACGGCCCGATTGGAGCGTTCTTTGAGCGGCTGCCGACATGGATCACGAACGGATTGAACGTTAATTTCTATTTTGGTGGAACGTCCCTCTTGATTGTTGTGGGTGTCGCGATGGACACAGTTACGCAGATTGAAGCGCAACTGGTTATGCGCCACTACGACGGCTTTACGCCGCGCAGCGGACGGATTCGTGGGCGCCGTACCTGGTCGTAGGAAATGCAGGCGCGAGCCTTTCGCTCGTGCAGGGTTTTTAGTAAGAACGTTGGAATTGAAGTGGGGCAGTTGGTCGCGCTGTGGAATGAAATCGGGAATTGGGAGGCTGGACCAGTTCGATGGCGGAGGCGACCTCACGCAACATCGGACCTGTGATTCTGCTCGGTCCACCGGGAGCGGGCAAGGGTACGCAGGCCAAGCTGATCGTCCAGCGTTACCGTATTCCCCAGATTTCTACCGGCGACCTGCTGCGAGAACATGTGCAGCGTGGTACTCCGCTGGGAGTGCTGGTCAAAGATGTCATGGCGCGGGGTGAGTTTGTCCCTGACGACCTGATGTATGACATGGTGGCGCAGCGACTGAGGCAGGCGGACTGTGAGCGCGGGTTCATTTTGGATGGGTTTCCACGAAATCCGGCCCAGGCCGGATGGCTGGATGCGTTTCTCGAGAACGAGTTCTTTGACAACGCGCAGCGCGACAAGTGTCTGCCCATTGTGATCAGAATTAACGTAGATTATAATAAGTTATTGCGCCGGATTACTGGGCGCCGTTCTTGTCCCGTCTGTGGACGGATTTACAACGTCTACTCCCAGCCACCCCGTGTCGCTGATCGATGCGATGTTGATGGTTCCACGCTGGTGACCCGCGAAGATGACCGTGAAGAAGTCATCCGGGATCGACTGGCGGCCTACGAACTGCAGACCAAGCCCGTAGCCGAATACTACGCGGACAAAGGACGGTTGGTTTCCGTCGACGGAGACTTGCCGGTAGAACAAGTTACAGAGCAGATTTTCAAGGTGATTGAGAGCTACCGCGCGGCGGTTCATGACTGAAGCGGAGCCGCAAACCGCGGGGACGGCATAACAAAGCCCGCGACAAACGGAGATATGGCGATAGTTTGCAAATCGGCGGCTGAGATTGAGAAGATGCGGCGGAGTGGCAGCATCGTTCGCCAGGTACTCAATCACGTGCGCAGCCTGGTGGCGCCGGGCACGACCACGATGGATCTGGAGCGGGCGGCGGAGCGGCAGATCAAAGATTTAGGAGTAACACCTGCTTTCAAAGGTTATTACGACTATCCGTGCGTGCTTTGCACCTCGATTAATGAAGAGATTGTGCATGGCATCCCTTCGGAAAAGAGGGTGTTGAAGGCCGGCGATATTGTTTCAATCGATTGCGGTGTCGTGGTGGATGGGTATTACGGCGATGCGGCTATCACGGTGCCGGTCGATGGTTCGATCACGGCGGAGTTGAGCAAGTTGCTGGAAGTTACGGAAGCGTCGTTGTACCGCGGCATTGAGGCAGCGCGCATCGGGAACGCGGTCGGAGACGTTGGGGCTTCAGTTCAGGAATTTGTTGAAGCCAATGGTTTCAGCGTGGTTCGTGAGTTTGTGGGACACGGCATAGGGACGCGATTGCATGAAGAACCCCAGGTGCCAAATTATGGAACTCGCGGGCACGGCGCACGGTTGCGTGAAGGCATGGTTTTGGCCATCGAACCGATGGTGAATTCGGGCGATCCCGGGACTCGGGTTCTAGATGACAAGTGGACCGCGGTCACAGCCGATGGCAGCTACAGCGCCCATTTCGAACATTGCGTAGCAGTGACAAAAGATGGACCAGTGATCTTGACGCAGTAGAGCTGATCTTAAGGAGTCGATGAGCAAAGAGGACGCGATTGAAGTGATGGCGACGGTCGTTGAACCGTTGCCCAATGCCATGTTCCGGGTAGAACTGGAAAACAAGCATCAGGTACTGGCGCACGTTTCGGGAAAAATGCGCAAGAATTTCATCCGTATCCTGCCGGGAGACAAGGTCGCAGTTGAGCTTTCGCCCTACGATCTGAACCGCGGCCGCATCGTCTACCGCTATAAGTGAGCGCCGCCTCGGTGGACTTCAAGGTTTTGCTTGAAGGCTGAGCGCCGACGGCTGAAGGACTGGGTTTATGAAAGTACGAGCATCGGTAAAGAAAATTTGCGACAAGTGCAAAGTCATCCACCGCAAAGGTGTGGTGCGGGTGATTTGCGTCAATTCCAAGCACAAGCAGCGTCAGGGATAACAGAGGAGCAATATGGCACGCATCGCAGGCGTCGATCTTCCGCGCGGTAAACGCGCAAACATCGCGCTGACCTACATCTACGGGATCGGCAACTCACGCGCTGGGCGCATTCTCGACGCCGCCAACGTGGACGCTACCAAAAAGGTCCAGGATTTGGGCGAGGACGAAGTGAACCGCATTCGCCAAGTCATCGAAAATGAAGGTTTGGTGGAAGGCGACCTGCGTAAGGAAGTTTCGATGAACATCAAGCGTCTCATCGAAATCGGTTCCTATCGCGGCTACCGTCATCGCCGCAACCTGCCGGTTCGAGGACAGCGGACGCATACCAACGCGCGGACCCGAAAAGGTCCACGTAAGGGCACGGTGGCACAGAAGAAGAAGGCGACGGCAAAAACTTAAACGCAACGATCAGCTTTTAGCTCTGAGCCGTTAGCTAAGATACGGCGATTGGGTTGAAGGCAAAGAGCTGAGAGCTAAAGGCTAACTATGGCAAAACCAGCAGCGGCAGGGGCAGCGGGAACCGGAGCAGCAGCGCCGGAAAAAAAAGGCAAGAAGAAAACGTTCAAGAAGAAAGAGCGGAAACACGTTCCTCACGGCATTGCCCACATCCAGGCTTCGTTCAACAACACGATTGTGACGATTGCCGATCAGGCAGGAAATGTTCTGTCCTGGAAGAGTTCGGGTTCGTTAGGCTTTCGCGGCTCGCGAAAAGGGACTCCTTTTGCGGCCCAGCAGGCTGCGCAGAATGCCGCGAACATGGCGCGCGACCACGGTGTCCGGAGCGTTGAGGTGCGAGTAAGCGGTCCTGGTTCCGGACGCGAATCGGCGATCCGCGCTCTGGCTGCGGCCGGCATCGAAGTCCGAAACATTAAGGATTCAACGCCAATTCCGCATAACGGTTGCCGTCCGCCGAAGCGGAGAAGAGTCTAAAAGGAGCTTTTGGCGTCTAGCTTTTCGCCTTTAGCGAAAGGCAACGGCTAGAAGCTGAATGCTGATTTTCGTCCGGGATGAAGGGTGAAGCCAAACCTGTAAACCGGTCATCTAATAAGGAGAAACAACTTGGCCCGATATACCGATCCTGTCTGTCGTCTCTGCCGCCGCGAGGGCATGAAGCTGTTCCTCAAAGGCACCAAGTGCTTCAGCGATAAGTGTCCCATCGAGAAGCGTAACTTCGCTCCGGGTCAGCATGGTAAGGACCGCAAAGCCAAGATTGTTGGCTACGGTCTGCAACTGCGAGAAAAGCAGAAGGCCAAGCGCATGTATTTCACCCAGGAAGGCCAGTTCCGCAACTATTTCGAGAAAGCGGCGCGGACTCGCGGTGTTACTGGCGAAATGCTCCTACAACAGTTGGAGCGTCGTCTGGACAATGTCGTCTACCGGCTTGGTTTCGGTGTGTCGCGCCGCCAAGCGCGTCAACTTGTGCGCCACGGACACATCCAGGTGAACGGTCGCAAGGTCAACATCCCCTCCTACCAGGTGAGTGTGGGCGAGGAGATTGCGATTCGCGAAGGCAGCAACAAGCTGCCCATTCTGGAGCCAGCAAAGGAATTTGCCAGCCACCAGAATGCGCCGAACTGGCTGGAGATCGATCGCGACAATTACAAAGGCAAGGTCTTGGCTTTGCCCAAGCGCGAAGACATCAATTTGCCGGTGAACGAGCAGTTGATTGTTGAGTTGTACAGCAAATAGTCATTAGCCGTTGGTCTTTGGTCGTCAGCAAATTTTGCTGGCGACGGCTGATTGACGACCAGGGGTCCATTAATTCGAGCCAGATCAGCCTTTCTCTGACGCTTGACCTGAAATGCACTTGGACCTATTCAGGGATGTCAGGACTGAGCCACATGGCCGAAGGAGAACAACGTAATGCTTTGGAAGGGATTTCAAAAGCCCAAACGTCTCGCCGTCGATACTTCAACCCTAACTGACAAGTACGGTATCTTCTGGGCCCAGCCTTTTGAGCGCGGATTCGGTACCACCATTGGCAATGCGCTGCGTCGTGTGATGCTGTCTTCGATCGAAGGAGCAGCGATTACGGCTGTAAAGATCGAAGGCGTGCTGCACGAATTTCAGTCGATTCCCGGCGTAGTCGAGGATGCGACCGACATCATTCTCAACCTGAAGCAGATTCCGTTCAAATTGGCAGGGGATGCACCGAAAGCAATCTATCTGCGCGCTGATCAGCCCGGCGTGGTCACCTCCGGCATGATCGAAGCCGACGCCGATGTCGAAGTACTCGACAAAGACGTCTACATCGCGACCGTCAGCGAAGGCGGCAAGCTGGACATGGAAATGCGCCTCAAGCGCGGCCGCGGCTATGTCTCAGCGGACAAGAACTTCGACGAAGATCTCGGTATCGGTTTCATCCCGATCGATTCGGTCCACTCTCCGGTGCGCAAGTGCAATTACACCGTGGAAGCGGCCCGTCTGGGACAGATCACCGACTACGACAAGTTGACTATCGAAGTATGGACCAACGGCTCGATCACTCCAGCCGACTCGATCGGTCTGGCAGCGAAGCTGGTGAAGGACCACATGAATATCTTCATCAACTTCGAAGAAGACGTCGAAACCTCCACTTCCGTCGACGATCGCAAACCGGAAATCAAGAACGAGAATCTGAACCGTTCGGTCGAAGAGCTCGAACTTGTCGGTTCGCAGCTACAACTGCCTGAAGAACGCAAACATTCAGACGATCGGCGAACTGGTGCAAAAGACCGAAGCCGAAATGCTGAAGACCAAGAACTTCGGCCGCAAGTCGCTGAACGAGATCAAGGAAATTCTGTCGTCGATGGGATTGAGTCTGGGGATGAAGATCGACGAGCACGGCAATGCCGTGCCTGGTCCGACTTCCAACCAGGTGCTGCCGGCGTCGGCGTACGGTCCGGACAACGACCTGTAAACCAGTGGCCAGTGGCTGGTGACCGGTGATCCGTCACCTCGCTTGCCACTGGCTACGTTGAATTGAAGCTACGAAAGAATTTCAACTGACGGGCTGGGGTTACCGACCACTAATCACCAGCCACTGACAACTGAGGTCTTCAATGCGTCACAAAGTAGCAGGATGGAAACTTGGACGTAACACCAGCCACCGCCGCTCACTGCTGCGGAACCTGGTCACTTCGCTCATCGTCGAAGAACGCATCGAAACCACAGTGCCGAAAGCGAAAGCCCTCCGGCCACTGGTCGAGAAGATGATCACGCTGGGCAAGCGTGGAGATCTTTCCGCACGTCGTCAGGCTGGTGCCTACTCTGATGACCAAAGAAGCGGTCACCCGCCTTTTCGATACCGTAGCTCCGCGCTTCGGCGATCGTGAAGGCGGATACCTTCGCATCATTCGCGCCGGCTGGCGAAAAGGCGACGGCGCCGACACTGCATTTGTCGAGTTGCTGGGCAGCGAAAAGTTGCAGGAAGAAAAACGCGAGAAGCGAGCGGCGGTCCGCTCCAAACGCGCCGAAGAAGCGAAACGCGCGATGGACGAAGCCGAAGCGCAACAGGGTGTTGAGCATCCCGCCGACCACGTCGAAGGCGCGGACAAGACCAAAGAAGACAAAGAGTAACCGATCAGTAACAACTCACGGGACGGGCGCCTGTCCGTCCCTTTTCACTTCACCCCACCGTACATGTCCTGCCGAGTCAATCTGCCGTAATCTTGCCTTGACCGAGCCTCACGTTAGACTGATGTGAGGCCGATGGAATCTTCACGTAATCAGATTGGTATCGCCGCGGGAGCAGGCGCTCTCCTGTTGATCATTTTCTTTGGGTATCTCATTCACCTGAACGGCCAGGGCCCGGTTTTGAGCCGCTCCGAGGAACGCGACCCGCTATCCGGCATACCGAATTCCATCTCGCTAAACCCGCTTCGCGACCGCTCGTCCGAACGTGAAGCCTGCAAATTTGTCCGCAGCATGCGTGATGGGCAGTGCAAAGGCGCGCTGGCGAGCCTGGGAAAAAGACTATCGCAAGAAGTATGCAGCCTTCATCTGCGACTCGGAGGCCCAGCATCCTCTTGGTCTCGTGGGAGATCGCGGACTGGGAAGACACGCCGCCATTGCGAATCCTGCATTACCTTGG
Source organism: Terriglobia bacterium (assembly GCA_963706335.1). Classification (GTDB taxonomy): domain Bacteria; phylum Acidobacteriota; class Terriglobia; order Terriglobales; family Acidobacteriaceae; genus JAIQFF01. Next base: position 141,126 of record CAVPME010000010.1, on the reverse strand, counting down.
CAAACGCCGTAACGCTCCAGACCAAAAGGGCACCTACAAAGAACTGTTTTCCGTGACCCTGGAGAAAAAAGGCGCAGAGTGGGTGGTGACCAAGTACGACGCAATGTACTGAGGGACGCGTCTCGGGTGTCGGACTTCAGACCCAAGTTCTCCGGCGTCATCGTCCTCCATTCTGTCTGTTCCATCGCGTTCCAGAGCTATTCACAATTCTGTAAAGGAACTTTCTGCCTGCCTGGTTGCGGCTTTGCGACCGCAGAATGAGGAAGAGGATTATTTGCGCCACCAGAGCCGCTGTGCTGTCGAGCAGAACGTCGTGCCAGGTTCCCGTGCGGCTGGGAAGATAGGTTTGGTGCCACTCGTCGAGGCAGGCGACGAGCGCGGTCATGAAGAAGGCAATTCTTGCCCATTGAGATCGCCCAGCTTTTGCCCGAGTATGGCAATGTGTCGCGCCAGGCGCGGAAGAGCAGCCAGCTCAGGGTGAAGTAGCCAATGAAGTGGCCGGTCTTTCTTATGATGGCGTGCCACGTGGGAAAGTGGGCGGGCTCCTAATCCAAAGAGGAAGTGCAGCAGTGGATAGAGCAACTGGCCGGTGTGCTCGGCCGATCCAAAATTGCTGGACTCGCTCGCGATGATGCACGAGCCACAGACAGGCAGCAATCCAGGTTTTCAGCAGATGCTTTTGAGCAGGATTCAAGCGCCGATTTCCGCCCGCTACTCCACGGCATAATTCGGCGCCTCACGGGTAATCATCACATCGTGAACATGGCTTTCGCGCAGACCTGCGCCGCTGATGCGAACGAAACGAGTCTTTTGCACCAGGTCGGGAATCGTCGCGCAACCGCAGTAGCCCATGCCCTGACTTCAAGCCACCAACCATCTGATGGACAATCATGGCGACGGAACCGCGATAGGGAACGCGTCCTTCGATGCCTTCGGGTACCAGTTTTCCGAGTCGATTGGAATCCTCACCATCCGGGCGGTAGAGGCGTCTCCCTCGAGACTTTGAAAATACCGTTCGCTCGAACCGGAAGCCATCGCGCCGAGCGAACCCATGCCGCGATACGACTTGAAAGAACGGCCCTGATAAAGAATCAACTCGCCTGGACTTTCATCGGTGCCGGCGAAGAGCGAACCGATCATCACTCCGGACGCGCCTGCTGCCAAAGCCTTGGTAATGTCGCCGGAATACTTGATGCCGCCATCGGCGACGATTGGAACATTGAGATCCTTGGTAGCGCGGTAGGCTTCCGCGATGGCGGTCATCTGCGGCATTCCCGCGCCTGTGACGACGCGCGTGGTGCAGATGGAACCCGGTCCGATTCCCACCTTGATGGCGTCGGCTCCGGCGCGAGCCAGCTCGCAGGCGCCATCAAACGTTCCGACGTTGCCGGCGATCAGGTCCACTTCCGGCAGTTTCGATTTCACCAGCTTGATGGCCTCGAGGACCCGCGTGGAGTGGCCGTGAGCGCTGTCAATGGCCAGCAGATCCACCTTGCACTTCACCATTTCCTGTGCGCGCTCGAGAAAATCGCCAGTCGCACCAATGGCCGCGCCCACCCGCAAGCCGTCCCTGCGAATCCTTCGCCGCATTGGGATACTTCAATTTCTTCTGAATGTCTTTGACCGTGATCAGGCCTTTGAGGTTGTACTGAGTCGTCAACCACCAGCAACTTTTCCACGCGGTGCTCGTGCAGGATGTTCTCCGCCTCCTCGAGCGTGGTCCCCACCGGGACGGTGATCAAATTGTCCTTGGTCATTACTTTGCTGATGGGAATGTCGAAGCGGCTTTCGAAACGCAGATCACGATTCGTGAGAATGCCCACCAGCTTTCCGTTCTTGGTAATGGGCACGCCTGAAATTTTGTATTGGCGCATGACTTCAAGCGCGTCCGAGACTCTGGCGTCGGGAGACATGGTCACCGGATCGACGATCATTCCGCTTTCCGATCGTTTCACCTTATCCACTTCGTTGGCCTGCTGTTCCGGCGTCAGATTGCGATGAATGATTCCGATGCCGCCCTGCTGCGCCAGCGCGATCGCCATATGTGATTCGGTGACCGTGTCCATGGCAGCGCTGATGATGGGAATGTTGAGGCGGATATTGCGCGTCAACTGGGTTTGGGTATTGGCCAGAGCGGGAACAACGTCGGAGCGTGCGGGCAAGAGCAACACGTCGTCGAAAGTAAGCGCTTCGGGAACGGGGAAATGGATCATAAGGTTCTCGGACGTGCAGGATAAGCTTTCTATTCTAGAGAGGGGTGAGGAATGAGGCAAATCACTTGCGTCGGGTTGAAGAAACATACTAACTTTTGTCCGCACTTGGGACGTGTCCGGGGAATTCCAGGGAATTCTGAGGAGACCTTCGAATGAACACGCATCGTCGCTCACCGTTGGCGTGGTTGTCTTTGCTGATCCTCGTCATGCATCCTGACCGGAGGATGGTTTCAGGCGCCGTCGTCTGCCCCTGGCGAGGTTCCGGTTCCCGACGATTCGCGTGAGCACTCACCTGGTGCTGGTCGACGTGGTCGTGACTGACAAGCAAGGTAAGCCGGTCACCGGACTGCATGCCGAAGATTTTGTATTCCAGGAGAAAGGTAAGAACTCAGAAGAGTCGCATTTTTTTCAGTCAGCCCGCGAATTGCTCAAGGCAGCCCGCTGCCTCAACTACCTCCCGGCATTTATTCCAATAAGCCGGAATATCGATCGCCCGGCGGAGCTCTCGTCGTGGTACTGCTGCTGGATGCTGCGAATACACCGTTCAAAGACCAGGCCTATGCGCGTCAACAGATGCTCAAGTTCGTTAGGGAGGAATACAAACCCGGCCAGCGCACGGCGATATTCACGCTTACCAACTCGCTTGAGCGTTCTGCAGGACTTCACCAGCGATCCAAAGTGTGCTGTTGAATGCATTGCAGAAGTATCAGCCGACTGCCCAGGAAATGGCGAACGCCGCGGCACCACGCGCTCCTTCCACAAGCTCGGACGGAGGAGCCGGATCGCAGGTTGCAGCGCAAGGCATGGTTGCGTCAGATGCGAAGCTTTCCAGAGCATCCAACTGGCTTACGTGCTGGACCGGCGCGTCGAGACCACGGTCGGAGCCATGCGCGGCCTGGCGAGAATTCTGGGCGGCATTCCCGGACGCAAGAGTGTGATCTGGGTGACGGCAGCATTTCCTTTCAGTCTCATTCCCGAAAACCGCGACGTCAGCGCGTGCGAGCTCGGAGGAGTCTCTTCCCACCATCAATCAGCTTGGGTTTGAGCACGCGAGCCGGAGGGTCGATGGCGGCCACTCGAGCGGCAAAGCCATGCCCAGGAAATACGGGAAGCTTCCGCGCAACTGGCCAGCGCGCAGATTGCGATTTATCCGATTGATGCTCGCGGCTTATGAGCGGGATGGAAGCCACCATCGACGATCTTCCCGGCCGGCAACTCGATTCCATGTCGGACACGGCGTTCGTTCGTATGTCCGATGCCACCGCCAGTCAGGAAATCATGCGTGAGATCGCGCGCGAGACGGGCGGGATTGCCTACGTTAATCAGAACGAAATCAGGGAAGGTGTAGTCAGTTGCCATGGCCGACTCCTCAGCGTCCTACACGCTTGGCTACTATCCGGAGGACAAGAAGTGGGACGGCAAGTATCGTGCCATCAAAGTGAAGCTGAACCGGGATGGTCTTGAATTCACGCTATCGTCGCGGATATTTTGCCATCGATCCAAGCTCTTTGAAGGACCGCAATCGCGGAACAGGGAGCGGTGGAAGCATTGCAGGACCGCGCGCCGGACACGCTTGGTGACGTTCAGCGCGCAGGTGAAACCCGCGGCCGCGGAAAGGCTGGGCTGGATTTCCTGGTGGATGCCCGCACCTTGTCCGCGGAGGATGTGTCGGGCGGAAACAAGAAATTCAATGTTGTGCTCTATGCTGCGATTTTCGCTCCGGATGGGAGAATGTTGGGAAATCAGAGCCTGAAAGTCGATCAGGCTTTCGACGCGGCGACCTACAAGCAAATCGTGCAAAAAGGCATGCTGCTGCACATGGATCTGAACGTCCCCGTCGGGGAAAAATGAGCTCCGGATGGCGGTGCGGGATAACCGTACGGGGAACACCGGGACGTTAAGCGCTCCGATCTAGATTCCAGCTCAGGCAGATTCATCGGCCGATAAATCGGCCCGAAATGGCGACTGAATTCCCGGGCTTCGGAAAATTGCCCGCTCCCGGCGGTTTGTTTTTTGGCTGCTTGCGGCGTATATTGATAACTGGAACTGTTGTGTAGTTACCAGCACGTGGCGAGACACACCAGTGGGCGCAAGCCCACTTTTTAGTTTCAGCTGGTTTTCGAGTGCAGGTCGGATAGCCGCAAAGTATTGATTTCATGGCGTTTGAGATCGATAAAGTACGCGAAATTGCGGAGCGGGTAGCAGCTTCCAGTGGGCTGGAGATGGTGGAAGTGGAGTTGCGCGGCGGAGGCAAGGCCCGCATGCTCCGGATCGTGATCGACAAGCCCGCCGGGGTGACTCACGAAGACTGCGCGAATTTGAGCCGGGAAGTTGGGACCGATCCTCGATGTCGAGGATGTGATTCCGGGCGCGTCGTACACGCTGGAGGTTTCTTCTCCAGGGTCTGGATCGAAAGTTATTCCGGCCTCGCGGACTATGAACGCTTTACCGGAAGCCTGGTGAAATTGACCACACAGCAACCGGTGAACGGAAATCGTCACTTTGAAGGCAGGCTGGAGAGTTTTCAGCAGGGACGTCTGACGTTGGATCTGGGTGCCGCCAGAAAAAAGCGCCGACCGGGTGAAGCCGCCCCGGAAAAAGTGGAAATAGATCTGGCCAACGTGGAGAAGGCGAATCTGGTACCGGAGATCTGAGACGGACTGCGGGCTTCGGACCTCAGACCTCGAAAACTTCCAAAGTTCAATGGCTGAAGTCTGCGGGCTGATGTCCGAGGTCGGAAATTTTATATGGCAAGTGAGCTCTATAACACGATTGACGCGTTGAGCCGGGAAAAAGGCATCGATCCGCAAATTGTGGTGAGCGCGGTGGAAGATGCCATCGTGGTCGCTACGCGCAAGTATTACAAGACGCAGGAAAACCTGCGTGCCGAGCTCGACAAGGAGACCGGCAAGATCCGCGCCTTTGCAGTCAAGACGATCGTGGAAAATCCCGAGCAGGTGGAAGATCCGATTCTGCAAGTGACTTTGGATGATGCCCGCAAGATCGATCCCAGTGTTGAGTTGGGCGGCGAACTGCAGATTACCAAGCAGACCGAAGGCATCCTCGGACGCATTGCAGCGCAGCTGGCGAAGCAGGTGATCTTTCAGAAGGTGCGCGAGGCCGAACGCGACACGGTCTACAACGAGTACATCGGGCGGGTCGGCGAAATCGTCAACGCCACCGTGAAGCGCATCGAAGGTCCGGATGTGATCTTCGACATCGGCAAAGCTGAAGCACGCATGCCGCGCAAAGAGCAGTCGCGCCTGGAATCGTTTGCCATGGGCGAAAGAGTGCGGGCGGTGATCGCGAGAGTGGAACGTGCCTCGAAAGGGCCAGCAGTTGTGGTTTCGCGGGCTGCACCCGAATTGGTGCAGCATCTGTTCCAGACTGAGGTCCCTGAGATTTACGACGGCACCGTAGTGATTCGTGCTATCGCGCGCGAAGCCGGAGAGCGCACCAAGATCGCCGTCATGTCGAAAGACAAGGATGTGGATGCGGTTGGTGCTTGTGTCGGAATGAAAGGGATGCGGGTGCAGTCCATCATCCGTGAATTGCGCGGCGAGAAGATCGACATCATCGAGTATCACGAAGATGCCGTCACCTTCGCGGAAAAAGCGCTGCAGCCGGCGAAAGTGAGCCGTGTGACCGTGGTTGACGCTGGCGACAAGCATCTCGAAGTAGTGGTGGATGACAGCCAGCTTTCACTCGCCATTGGCAAGAAGGGCCAAAACGTCCGCCTGGCAGCGAAGCTGCTCGGTTGGAAGATCGATATCAAGAGCGAGGAAGAGAAGCGCCAGGAAGTGGAGCTTCAAATGTCTGCCCTGGTGGGTGCGGCCTCAACCCCGTTGGAAAGCGTTCCAGGCTTGGGCGAAGGTCTGATCGAGAAGCTGAGCGCGGCGGGAGTCAGCACGGTCGAGTCGCTGGCTGATATGACTCCGGAGCAGTTGGAAGCGATCGAAGGTATTGGCCCGAAGACGGTGGAAAAAATCAGTTTAGCCGTTAACAATTATTTTGCTGCTCTGGAATCGGGCGAGGCGGGTGAGCCGCTGACCGTTCCGGAAGGTGAAGAGATGCCTGCGGAAACGTTCGCCGACGAGCAGCTTGCGGGAGACGAAGCCGCGCCGGAACTCGTCGTGGAGACCGCGGAAGCCAACGGAAGTTGCAAGCGAGGACGCGTCGGCCGATGAGTCGGTGCACGTGGAAGCGGGGGCGCCGGTTGGTCACGAAGGGCAAGCCGAATCGGCCGAATCCTCAGACGAGCCCGGTGCGTCCGCACATGAGCAAGTAGATCAGCAAGAGGAAAAGAAATAAGTGAAACTCGCGCGCCCCAAATTGGCGGTCGCAGAGAACCCAAGGCTGAAACCGTGAGGTTGCTATGAAGACTTAGCGGACCCAGTCTGGAGAGCGAAAGGGCGGATGAGCAAGATTCGAATCAACGATCTGGCAAGGGAGTTGGAAGTTAAGAGCAAATCTATTCTCGATGTACTACCGGAAATCGGGGTCACAGAGAAGAAGAGCCATTCCAGTTCTCTCGAAGACCACGAAGCGGACAAGGTGCGTGCCCGTCTCCGTAGCGCCAGTGCAGCGCCGGCTTCGAGCCGCTCAACACGGCCTGGTCGCGTGGAAACCGACGAAATCAAGACCAAGATCGATCTTTCCCAGATCTCCAAGCCGGGCGACGCACTGAAAGCGATCATCAGCAAGCAGCAAGCGCCTACAGCATCAACGCCTCCGCCAGTTCCAGCGGCTCCAGTTGAAGTTAAGGCGCCAACGGCGCCCATGCCTGCCGCCGCCAGTGTTCCACCTCCTAAGCCGCCGGCGCCTCCGGTTCAGCCAAGATTTGTCGTTCCGACGACGACTCCGCGGCCGATTTTTACGGTTCCGGCACCTCCAGCACCTCCGCAAGCCACCGCATCGGTAGCGCCCTCGGCTCCAGTGAGCCCAAAGCCGCCAGTTCCACCGGTAACCGTGTCATCTGGGCCTGCAACTACGGCGGCGCCACCCGTTACGCCTCCGCGCCCGCCTGCACCGCAGGCGCAACCGCCGGCGATGACGACGAGACCGACCGCTCCCGTAGCGGCCCAAGCGCCTCCGCCGCGAATGATTGTGCCGCAGACCGGACCACGCCCGGTATACAAGGCGCCGCTGAGGCCAGCGCAGCCCCCAGTGCTTGCGGGATCGCCCGCCGCCGGCACAACCCGCCCGGTTCCAGGGCGTCCGGTGCCAGGGCAGCCAATTTTCCAGCGCCCGAGACCGGGCGCTCCGACCAATCGCCCCGCATTGCGCCCAGGCGAGCGCAGGCCGATGCATCCGACGCGCCAGTCGCCGACGGGTACCCGGCCGTTGGGAGTGGGACCAGGAGCATTGCCTCCCGGACCAGCGGCCCGGCCTGGCAGTCGACCTGGGGCGCCTTCGCGCCGTCCCGGTCAGCGCTACGTACCGCGCGGGGTGAAGGAAGGACCGATGAAGGGCTACACGCCGCCGCCGCGGCTGTCGCTCTCCAACGAACCCCAGCCGATAACGCGCAGCATTACGATCACGGAAGGCATTAGCGTCAAAGATCTGGCCGAGAAGCTTGGACTTCGCGCCAAGGATCTCATTGCCCGCCTGTTGTTGCGCGGCGTGTTCGCCACTATTAACCAGACGCTGGACACGGAGCTGGCCAGCGAAATGGCACGCTTCTTTGGAGCAGATACAAACGTAATCACGTTCGAAGAGCAAGCGGCCAAAGAGGTTTCAGAAGCCGCGGCTGGTGAAGAAGGCGTCCCCACGGAAGGTGTTTCGCGGCCGCCCGTCGTCACCATCATGGGTCACGTGGATCACGGCAAGACCACGTTGTTGGATTCTATTCGCCTGACCAACGTGGCTGGCGGAGAAGCTGGCGGCATCACGCAGCACATTGGCGCTTACAAGGTAACGATCCAGGATAAAGCATCTCCGGCTTACGGCCGCCAGATCGTGTTCCTCGACACGCCGGGCCACGAAGCGTTTACACGTATGCGGGCTCGTGGTGCCAAAGCGACAGATATTGTCGTGCTGGTCGTTGCCGCGGATGACGGCGTCATGCCGCAGACTCTGGAAGCGATCGACCATGCCCATGCTGCGGAAGTGCCGATTATTGTGGCGGTCAACAAGATCGACAAACCCGATGCTTTGCCGGACCGGGTAAAGAAACAGTTAGCGGATCGTGGACTGATGCCGGAAGACTGGGGCGGCACCACGGTATTCGTAGATGTGTCAGCCAAACAGAAAACCAACCTGAACCTGTTGATGGAAATGATCTGCCTGGTAGCCGACCTGCAAGAGTTGAAGGCTACGCCTGAACGTCCAGCTACGGGCGTGGTTCTTGAGGCCAAGCTCGATCGAGGTCGCGGTCCGGTAGCCACCCTGCTGGTGCAGAATGGCACATTGCGTAACGGCGACAATTTTGTTGTCGGCAACGTTTACGGGAAAGTTCGCGCCATGTTTGACGATCGCGGCGCACAGCTTGAAACTGCTCCGCCTTCTACTCCTGTCGAAATTCTTGGAATGGAAGGATTGCCGCAAGCTGGCGACCAGTTTGTCGTAGTAGCCGACCGTGATAAAGCTCGCGGGGTTTCGGAATACCGCGAACAGAAGGCTCGGGAAGCCACCTTGGCCAAGAGTTCACGGGTCTCGCTGGAAGGCCTGGCAGAACAACTAAAGACTGCCGGCATGAAGGAACTAAACATCATTTTGAAAGCCGATGTAGGCGGATCGGTGGAAGTTTTGACCGATCTTCTCTCCAAACTTTCGAATGACAAGGTGCGACTGAAAGTTTTGCGTTCAGGCGTTGGCGCAATCACCGAATCTGATGTGCTGCTGGCGTCGGCATCGAATGCCATCATTATCGGGTTCAATGTCCGTCCCGAAAGGAAAGCGCAGGAACTAGCGGAGCAGGAAAAGGTCGATATCCGCTTGCACTCGATCATTTACGAGTTGCAGGACGAGATCAAACGCGCCATGACCGGTCTGCTGGAGCCTACGATCAAGGAAACCTACCAGGGCCGTGCCCAGGTGAAGGAGACGTTCCGGATCCCGAAGGTAGGCACGATCGCGGGATGCTCTGTGATCGATGGCATCATCAAGCGCGATTCCGAGGTTCGTTTGCTGCGCGACAACACTGTCGTATTCACCGGCAAAGTCGGATCGCTTCGGCGCTTCAAAGACGACGCCAGCGAAGTACGCAACGGCATGGAGTGTGGCATATCAATCTCCAACTACGGCGACATTAAGGCCGGCGACATAATCGAAGCGTTTATGACCGAGAAAGTCGCGGCCGAAGCCATAGCTTAGGGCGGTCGTCAGTCGCCGGTCGTTCGTCTTCAGGAATAGCAATTTCGGCTGACGACTGAAAACGGCTGACTGACGACGGCATGATCGCTTTTCTCACCCTCGAGATTCACATCGAAGCGGCACAGTCCCTCAAAGACAAGCGACAGGTGGTGCGAAGCTTGAAAGATCGGCTGCGTGCGCACTTCAACGTGGCGGTGGCTGAACTGGATCCCAGTGGCCTTTGGAATCGGGCGACGTTAGGCATCGTTGGAGTTTCACACTCGCGAGACTATCTCGACGGTCTGATGAAGAACGTAGAGCGCCAGGCTACGCGTATTGCTAATAATGGCGGAGCAGATGTCGAGGACTCGTTCGTGGAATTTATCTAGGTGTAGGAACGCTGCCGCCGCCGTGCCCGGTACGAAAAAGGACGAGAAATTCTGAGTTTTCTGACGCCGCGGCCAAAGCAAGATTGCTCTAAACCGGCGGTCGGCGCGGCTCGTCACGCAGAGGCCATTTTTCTGATATTCTCATTCGTTTTACCAAGAGGTGAGTAGGTGGAGAAGCGTGGCGCGAAATACCATCGGGAGCGCCTTGGAGAGGCTCTGCGGGAAGAGATAGAAACCATTGTGGAGGGAGAGTTAGGCGATCCGCGTATCGGTCTGGTCAGTGTAACCAGTGTCGTGCTGGCGGAGGATTCGCGCTCCGCACAGGTGTTCGTTAGCTTGGATGGAAGTGATGAGGAAGCGGACCGTTCACTGGAAGGTTTAACCGCGGCAGTTGGCTATATTCGTCGCGAGGTTGCGGAAAACTTGCGGCTGCGGCGTCCGCCGGAATTGTATTTTCATCTAGACCGCTCCGATCGATACGGAGCCAGAATAGACGAGTTGCTAGGCCGGACCAGGACGAAAAGGAAAAAATAGTTACCAGTTATCATTTTTCGGTTGGCGTTTTGCGGCATCGCGACAACTGGCTTCACCGGCCCGATCCGGACTGTTGAGGTTCGGCACGCATGTTGAAAGAAGTCTTAAAGGAAATCGAGCAGCGCAACAAGTTTGTGCTGACTTCGCATGCCCGGCCCGACGGCGACGCGATCGGCTCGGCTCTAGGCTGCTGCCAGATCCTGCGGTCGATGGGTAAGGAAGCAGAAGTTGTTTTGCGCGATGGGGTGCCACGTATTTACCAGCCACTTCCTTTTGCCGACCAGGTTGTTCAATCCGAAAACGTGAAACCAGGGTACGAAGCTGCCATTATCCTGGAGTGCGATAGTCTTCAGCGCACCCGTCTACTTGGATTGGAGAGCAGCTTTCTCATCAACATTGATCATCATCAAAGCGGTCGCTCCTTTGCGCACGTGAACTGGATCGATCCCAAGGCCGTAGCTACGGCCGAAATGGTATACCGGCTGGCGCGCGAAGCTGGCGTGAAGATATCTCCCGAGATTGCGACTTGTCTTTATACCGCGGTTCTCACTGATACTGGTTCGTTCATGTTTGAAGGCACTAACGAACACACGTTTGAGCTGGCGAGAGAACTGGTATTGGCCGGCGCGGATCCCGCACACTGTGCCCGCAATGTTTACTTTGGACATTCCACTGCCAAGATGCGGCTGCTGGGGGCGGCGCTTTCCAACCTGCACCGGGAAGGATCGCTTGCCTGGATTTCAGTGACCCAGGAGCAGATGCGCCGTTGCCATGCGAAAGAGGAAGATTGCGAAGGTTTGGTAAATTATGCGCTTTCCATGCAGGGGGTGGAAGTGGCGCTGTTCTTTCGCGAACTTCCCGACTTGCGTCTGCGGGTGAGCCTTCGCAGCAAGGGGAAAGTGGATGTGGCAGCTGTAGCGGAACACTTTGGCGGTGGCGGGCACCACTGCGCGAGCGGTTGTGCTCTGGATGGTCCTTTGCCGATAGCGGCGGCAAAGATAATCAAGGAATTGCGGCTTAGTCCCTCCGTACAATAATCACGTCAGAATTCTCACGTGCCTTCCCCACTCAATCCGACATCGAAGCCTGCTTCGTCGAACTCTATTGGCGCCAATCTTTCTTCCGATGCGCTCCTTCTTGCTGGTTTCTGCGGGTTTCTTTTTTTCTTTGGCCTCTCATATTTCGGCTTGCTTGGAGCCGATGAGCCTCGCTACGCGCAGGTAGCACGTGAAATGCTTGCCCGGCATGACTGGATCACTCCAACACTCGGCGGCAAACCCTGGCTTGAGAAGCCGGTTTTCTACTATTGGCAGACCATGATTGCGTACAAGATCTTTGGCGTTAGCGACTGGGCTGCGCGACTGGGTTCGGCAGTTGACGCAACTCTCATGGTGGTCGCGGTTTACATTTTCCTGCGACGATTTCGGTCTATATCCAAGCCCCCCGGTTTTCAGTTTGCGGGCTTTTCCCTGGACGGAGCACTGATGACCGCGTCCGCGAGCGGAGTGATCGGCTTTGCGCGTGCGGCCTCGACCGACATGCCGCTCGCCGCCATGTTCACTATCGCAATGCTGGCGTGGTTTGCATGGCACGCAAGTGAGAACAAGCGATACCTGGCGTTGTCGTACATCTTTTTGGGATTTGCTACTCTGGCCAAAGGTCCGGTTGCGCCGTTCCTTGCACTGGTTGTGGTGGTAATTTTTGTGGCGGGAAAAAGTGGCTACCGAGCCATTACTCGCACTTTGTGGCTCCCCGGCATAGGCCTATTTTGTCTGGTCACCCTGCCGTGGTTTATTGCGGTTCAGTTAAGAAATCCAGAGTTTTTTCGGGTTTTCATTCTCGAACACAACCTCACACGATTTTCTAAGGATCTTTATCACCACACTGAGCCGGTCTGGTATTACCTGCCAGTGGCTTTGCTCGGACTTGTGCCGTGGACAATGTTTACGTCTGCGGCCCTTTTCGAGAGCATTCGCGACTGGTGGAAAAAGAAGAGAGTATCCTCCTGGCCGTTGGATGACCTATCGATGTTCCTGTTGATATGGTTCGCTGTTCCAGTACTGTTTTTTTCGTTCTCATCGTCGAAGCTGCCAGGATACATCTTGCCAGCGCTCCCCGCCGCTAGCCTATTACTTTCAGAGTATGTGAGGCGGCATGTAGCCGACGATGATCCTCCAAGTCTGCTGCTGATTGTTTTACATTCCGCGGTTGCGGCCTCACCGGTGATCGCCGCCCTCATGCTGCAATCTATCGTTCTCCAACATCGTCTGCGATGGGGGCAAGCCGCGGCGATCTCTTTTGGCTTAGCGGCAGCGCTTGCGGCCGGCGTTGCACTCACACTACGTGGAAGGTTTGGGCTTCGCGTACTACGTTTCGTTACATTAGTCCCCGTGGTGCTGGCGGTTGCGGTCATGCTGCGTCTGCGCAGTCCGTTACTCGATGTCACGTTGTCCACGCGCCCTCTGTCTCAGGAAATTAACCGCGTAGATAACCAAACACTTCCGACGGCGATTCTTCGTTTGCCGCGCGAGACCGAATACGGCTTGCAGTTCTATCGCAATCAAACGATCGCCCGTTATGAATTAGGACAAATTCCCAACGGCGAGCATCTTCTGGTAGCGCGCGAAGGATGGCAGAAGAACATTGCGAAGTGGACGACCGGCAGGCGAGTGACCTATCTGGGAAGTTTCGCGCCACAGGGACTGGATTATTACTGGGTGGCGGGGAAGAGCGGGAGTTAGCCTCCGACATCCGGCAATGGGCCCTCGACTCCCGGAGTCGGTGTTCACTTTCAAGCGGCCGAAGCCCCGCGAAGTTTACTGTTGGTTTAAGGCGGATGCCTCTGACCCCCTGCTGATTGCTGCACACCGCAAGCTGGACGGCCCTCCAAAGCACCGTTTACCATTTCGTACCCTCCCGTTTGCCTCCCGCGGTGAGGAAGCACTACACTCGCTGTTCGCAGCCCGCCATGAGCGCGCTTAGCAAGCCGGAACCCTGCAGGAGCCTCCAGGTGGAGATTCTCGACCTTAGACACTTCCCGTCCGCCGATCTGCGTCCCTTGCTTGAGGACGAAGTGCAGGCGTGGGCGCGTATGTTGTCATGGGACTACAGCGGCTCCGCGGAGATGATTCTGCGCTACGTCGATGCAAAGATTTTGCCGGGTTATGCTGCCGTCGACCGGGGACGAATCGTGGGGTACGCATTCTTTGTTTACGAAGGCAGTAAGGGCGTCATCGGAGATCTATTCGTGGCCAATGGTGGACGCGCGCAAGATCCGCATGAAGTGGAGTCTCGACTGCTTTTGCATGTGATTGAGACTCTGCAGCAGTCGCCCGGCATCCATCGGGTTGAGGCGCAGCTCCTGGTCCATGAGGCTGGAGTGGTGGCCCGGCCATTTGTGGAGCAGGGTTTTCAGCGGCATCCGCGGCTCTTTATGGTGCTTCCGTTGAGCCATGGCTTAAAAGCCACTCGTCCGGTGGAACCCGAAATCGAAATCCGCCGTTGGACGGAACAGGATTACCAGCCCGCCGCCGCTTTGATCACCACCGCTTATCGCGGACACGTGGATTCTGACATCAACGATCAGTACCGCACTCTCAGCGGCTCTCTCAGGTTTTTGAACAATATCGTACGTTTCCCAGGATGCGGCACATTTGATCCAGAGGGTTCGTTTGTCGCAGTACATAAGCGAGCGCGAAGCCTGGTTGGATTGATTTTGTGTTCCCGTGTCCGCCACGATGTTGGCCACGTGACCCAGATCTGTGTCTTGCCTGAATACCGCTCACGCGGGCTGGGAGAGTTATTGATCGCAGCGTCGGCAGAAAATCTGCGTAACCGAAAGTTTTCGCTGCTTTCTCTCACCGTGACGGAAGCGAATGCGCGTGCAGTGGCGCTTTATCAGCGTCTGGGATTTGATACAAAGCGGGTATTTGATGCTTTCGTCTGGGAGGGATGAAACTACTAGCCGAAGTTTCTGAGCAGCAGAAATCTTGTGGCCTGGGCGCTACTTTTTCAGCGTCTTAGCAACCACATCGCCCACCCTGCCATAAAAACCCCGCCGGCAAAAAGAGCAAAGCAATAGAGTCCGTAACGAATCTGTTCGCGAGTGTCACTGCGCTGAGTGATTCCAAAAACAACTGAGGCAAATACGGAGAACAACAGCGCAGCGGTGAAGTGGGAGAGTTCCAGGGTCATTCGACGATTCCGATCACGGCTTCTTTCCGATTGCGATATGGTAGGCATCGGCCGCGCTGATGAAATTAAGCAAGCCTGCTACGATGAGGAATTTGGTGCCGTAGTCAGCGGTAGCGTGGGCAATCGCGCCGTGTCCCCAATCCTGTACTCGGGTGACGATGTAGAGTCCGCCGGCACCGACATCACCTACAAATCCAAGAATATCCAAAATGTCGCCACCATTCGGATGGTAGACGCGGCCTTGCATCAACAACCCGAGCACGAACATGGTGCTGATCGAAGCCATGAGCAGCAGGCCTCGAATCCAACGTTTTTGAATAAGATGCCCTGCTCCTGGAATGAGCCATCCTACAGCGGGCGCGATAATGGACATGCTCGGTGACGCCATTGTTTTTGGTGGTTCTGCCGTCGCGGATTTAGCTGAGTTTGCCATTCAGATCATTACGATTTCACTTTGGATTGTACCTGTTACTTCTGCGCCCTGTGGCCGGACGAGCATATTCACTTCACTGCGCACCCCAAATTCCGGCAGATAAATCCCTGGTTCGACGGAAAACAACGAGTTCGGCAAGATGCGCCGTTCATCGTGTATTTCGAGGTCGTCCATGTTGGCGCCGTTGGCGTGAACATCGGTGGCGATGGAGTGTCCGGTCCGATGAATAAAGTGCTGCTCAAAGCCAGCATTTCTTATGTAATCGCGAACCGCCCGGTCGACTTCCCAACCGGCTATCGGTTTGCCGCTACTCACTCCCGCCTTTACAGTATTTACGCCCACATCGCGGGCCTCACGAACGGTCTTAAAGACTTCCAGCATTCGATCCGACGGCGCCCTACCTACGAAACCGGTCCACGTGATGTCGTAGTATACGGCTCCCGGTGTATTTTTCTTGGCCCAGATATCGAGCAAAACAAAATCACCCTGGCGAATCGGTTTCGAGTGGCCGGCTTCCGGAGAATAATGCGGATTGCCGCTGTTCGCATTCACCGCCACCACCGGAAGGTCATCCGCGACAAGGCTTTCGCGCCGAAATGCTTCCAAAATCCACTGTTGTATTTCGTGCTCGCTGGTTCCACCGTTTCGTGCGCGTTGCCCGATCTCGCGGAAGGCAGCGGTCGTGATGGGGTCAATTGCGTCCCGAGCCGCGAAGTGTGACTTGATCTGATCATCGGTGAGTGTCGCTTCGAATAAGGCCACCAGATCGCAGGAGCTGACCACATTCTTGCCGAAGCCACGCACCAGATCGATGGTTCCACCATCCACCAGCGAAATCGTGAACACCAGGTTATTTGGTGAATATTGCATCGCAATGTCACCATAGGGCTCGAGAATCACCTTCAGCTGTTCAAACAGTTCCTGCCAGCCTGAGTACTGGCGTTTGCTGCCAGGCAGAGTGTCGAGATGTCCTGGCTCGATTTTGTGAACCAGTTTGAGCGGCTCACCCTCAGCCGGAACCAAGTAGAACCAGCGCCGGGTGACCATTTGAGCGGGAGGCAATCCGAGTACGCGGTAGGCGATGGGATCACGGTGATGGTGATCGTAAAACAGCCAGGCGTCAATGTTTCGTTCGCGCAACGCGGCCTGTATGGCTGAAAGGTCCATAGACAAACTTCTATTCTAAACAACCGGAAGACTTTGAGCGAATCGGCTTTTCTCGACGAACTGGCAGAAGCGCTCCGCGTTCCTTGCAATTCGAATGCGCTTTCGGAAACGACTTTTTGTTAGCGGGTTCCGGATTGCCCGGAAGAAACGACTGCGGGCGTAAGGGTTTTGTTGTAAATCCATAGGCATGCGGCGGTTGCAACTCCTACAGCCGTCACTGCCCACCAGATTCGCTCAGGCCGGTGCGTGACCTCGCCAAAATGGCGAATCAGATTTCCCCCAAACCATCCTCCAACCAGCGAACCGATTCCGATTGGAAGAAATGCAAAGCCCATGTATGTGCCTTGCTGACCTGGCGGCGCGAGCCGTGAAATATATTCGTAATAACGCGGAGACTGTGTGATCTCACCGAGCGAGACCGTAAACAACGTCGCCACAGCCATTACTACGGTAGGATGCACAATCAAGATTACCCACGCCAGTCCCGAGATCAGTGTCCCCAGAGTGATGGCACGAAAAGCGGGCATTCGTTGCGTGAGAAAACTGACAACCAATTGCAGCCCGATCACGGTGAGCGGCCCGGTTACCAAAAGCAGTTCGGTATTTGCCTTGGGATCGATGTAGTCGTGAATGTACAGCGGCAGAATGATGAATTCCTGCCAATAGACCACCCAGTATCCGGAGAAGATCACCAGAAAAAGCATGAAACGCGGGTTGGAGACGACAGCCCCGAAGTTCTTTGCCGATTGAGCCAGGCTTACGGTGGGAGTATCGCCAGATCGGCGCGGTTCTTTGAAAAGCAGCAGCACCGCGAAGAACATGGCGAACACACTCAAGGCCGCGACGCGAAAAACATTCTCTACGCGCATGTGCTCATGCACCCAGGAGGCAATGTAAGGTCCCGCAGCCCCGCCGATATTCACCAGCGTGTAGTAGATCGAGTATCCAATGGAGCGAACGTTTTCTTTGGAAGCGCGTGCTGTGGTTCCTACAACACAGGGCTTCACCAGCGACACTCCTAATGCTGGCAGCATCAGCACTAGTGTCACCAGCACTCCGAGGGGCATGGCGTTTCGAACGGGAGCCAACCAGGGAGATCCGATCGATCCCAGCAAAAAGTATGAACAGCTGAGAATCAGATACGCAAGGGAAAGCGATCGGCGGAAGCCGAGGCGGTCGGCAATCGTGCCGCCGAAAACCGCCAGAAACCAGACCAGCCCGCCGAAGAGACCTGTAAGACTGCTGGCCTGCTTGACGCGGAAGCCTAAGGTCTCGTGAAGATAGCGCGCCAGCGACGCGAACGCGGCGTAGTAGGAAAGCCGTTCAAATAATTCGCTGATGTTTGCGACCCAAAACGGGCGCTCGAACCCGGTGCGAATCTCAAGCAGGCGTTCAGAAAAGGTCAAGCAGCACTCCTGAACCGAGCCTGACTGAAAGAGTTCACGTGTATAAACGCCTTTCCAATTCTTTAGCTGACAAACCGGTCACGCGTATCACCTTCTCGCGACTCGCCTTGCCGGATGCTATGGTAACGGAGGATCGCGGGACCTTCAAAAGGTTTGCCACGAATTTAAGGCAGGCTTCATTCGCTCGGCCTTCTGCAGGCGGAGCGGTCAGCGACAACTTCAGCCCATTTCCCAACTCGCCTGTGACCGCATCTTTTTTGGCGCGAGGGTGAACCTTCACTGCGAAGGTTGTGCCCGATGGTGTTTCGTGGAAAGAAATCATTCAGATCCGATCAGCAAGTGACACATAAATTGCTTCAAAATTGCTTCAAAGTAAAACCGTATTTCTGCCGGTTGGTTTCAACCACTTCGATCATCCTTGGGCTCTTACGCCAAAAATCGCCGTGCCTATCCGCACGCAGGTTGCACCCTCTTCGATTGCGATCTCGAAATCGTGAGACATGCCCATGGAAAGAACGTCCATTCTCAGGTCCGATAGTTTCCTGGCTACGATGTGATCCCGCAGCTCGCGCAGTTTCCGGAAATGGGGACGCGCATTCTCGGGATCGTCGTAAAAGGGTGGAATCGTCATCAGTCCGACATAGTGAAGATGATCCAGGTCGGGTGCCGCTTGCAGCAAATCTTCGAGCTGGTGAGAGTCGGGAAGAATACCGCTTTTTGCCTCTTCTCCACCGACATTGACCTCGATCAATATTTGGAGTTGCTTATTTATCAGCTTCGCTGAACTATTCAGTTTTTCGGCCAGACGAAGGGAATCGACTGAATCGATCGCGTTGAACAGCTCTACTGCTTTGGCGGCTTTGTTTGTTTGCAAGTGGCCAATCATGTGCCACTCGGTGCCTTTCAAATCGGTGAGAAGGGGAGCTTTGCCGGAAAATTCCTGAACCCGATTTTCGCCAAACACATGAATACCGGCTGCGTACGTCTCCCGGATGAGTTCGGGTGCGAAGGTCTTGCTCACGGCCATTAGCTTGATCTCGTGAGGATCTCGGCGGACACGCCGCGCCGCGGCTGCGATCCGCTCCTGTACCTCATCCACATTTTGGGCTGTTGACATTCAAGACAGTAAACCACGAAGGGTGCTAAGGATCACAAAGGAAAACTCGCGGCTACATGTTTTTGTCAAACATCGCGGAGCTGCCCTGCCATATCTCGGCGAGATTACATCATCGCGGTGGGTGGGGCTGGTTCGCTCGGATCACCGGCACTTGATAGCGGCAGCCAGATCATCAAGATAGCCAGACCCGTCATTACAACCATTCCTGCAAGATAGGCCGGGTGTGCAAAAATCTGAGGCCGGGCCCAAGCGGGGGCAACCTGCAGCCCCGCCCAAACCAGTCCCAGCACCGCTTCACCGGCGATCAAACCCGATGCCGTGAGCACACCCGCATTTTCCACCCGCGCTTTCTGCGCTTCGTTGAAACCGCGACGCTTTGCCACCCAATCGCCGACGGAGCGAAAAACTCCTCCAAGAAAGATCGCGAATGTCGTTTCAAACGGGAGATACATGCCGACCGCCACCAGCATGGGACTGCGGACCTGCATCATGATCATCGCAATTCCGAAGAGAATACCCACAACCACCAACGGCCACGGCATGTCGCCCCCCACGATGCCGATAGCTAGTGTGGCCATAAGTCCAGCTTGAGGCGCCGAAAGTTGACGGTCGCCAAAGCCGATTCCGCCAGCTTTGATGTTTGCTTCGTGGAGCAACATCAACGGAAAATACATCACTAGACTGGCCACTACCACCGCGATCAGTTCCGCGATCTGAATCGTCCGAGGCGTGCCGCCAAGAATGTAACCAACTTTGAAGTCCTGTAAGAGCTCGCCCGCAACGGACGCGGAAACGCAAACCACAGCCGCAACGCCCAGGACCGCGGCCACTCCCGGCGTCCCCGAAACACCGAGGGAAACCATCAAAAGGGCCGCGATAATCAGTGTCGAAAGGGTTAAACCGGAGACGGGATTGTTCGAAGAGCCGATCATTCCAACCAGGCTGCCAGAAACCGTGGCAAAGAAGAAACCAACGATGAGCATCACGATTGCCGCGAACACAGCTGGCCAAACCAATCCCGTGATGCGAATGTAAAGGATACACATGAGTAGGAACATCAAAGCGATCAGGCCAAAAACTGTCTTCGAACTCATGTAGCGTTCAGTGCGGGTGAGCTTGGCTTGTTGCTCGGCGGTTTGTCGAAGATCGGAGAACGCTTTTCCTAATCCTGCGGTCAAGCTTTTCCGCATTCCGTACAGTGTGTAAGCCGCTCCTACCAGCATTCCACCAACGGCGATCGGACGAACAATGAAACGCCAGACGGCCACGGAGATAACGGCCCAGTTATCCGGAGTGTCAGAAGGAAGGTATTGCTTGAGCTGCGGCCCAAGGAAGAAGATGAGCAATGGGACCATAAGCCCCCACGCCAGCACGCCTCCAGCAAATTGAATTGAAGCCAGCCGCAAGCCAATGATGTATCCCACGCCCAAATATGCTGGACTCACGCTCGGAGCCGCGAACGTGCTTGCTCCTCCTGCCGCGAGTACGTTTGTGTTACCTGCTGCGCCCAACCGCACCTGACTGCGCCCCAACTGGCCGATGGCGAAGTGCAAATCTTTATCCGCGGCGAACAATCCAAAACGTCCCAGCATGTAGACCACGCCACCCACGCCGATGTTCCAGAAAAGATATTTCGCAGCCTCGGCCCCCCGCTGCCCAGCCTTGTGAATTTCTGATGCGGCGACTGACTCAGGGAAGGGAAGTTCCGGATCTTCCACCATGACGCGTCGAACCAGTGAAATGAAAAGCACTCCCAGGACGCTGCCCACCATGATCAGGGCGGTTGATTTCCAATAGGCGTCGCCGGGCCGGAACGAAGGCCACGCCTTGGCGATTAGAAATGCGGGGATGGTAAAAATCGCTCCGGCCGCGATGCCTTCACCGATCGACCCCGCGGTGCGAGCGATGTTCTCCTCGAGCAGCGATCCCTTCCAGGCTCTCATGGCGGCCATTGCAATAACAGCCGCCGGGTACGTGGCTGCTATGGTGATTCCCGCTCGTAGACCGAGGTAGGCATTAGCCGCGCCCAGAACCACCGTCATCAATAAACCAAGCAGGACCGCCCGCAGGGTGAACTCCCGCATCTCCATGGTTTCTGGGACGTAAGGCTTGAATTTCTTAGGGGCGTCGTCCGTTTTCACGGGGCCGGAAAGGCTCATAGGGTGGAATCCTTAGCACAGCAGGTGAGGCCGTAGACGAAGAGATGCATGCGAACGGCGCACCTTAACACGCGTGCACGTTATTTTACAAGTATCCGTTGAGGTCGGTTGGCTTTTTGAGTAACGAGGCGGTGCAGGAGCGACGAGCTTCCAAATCGGCACATGGTCTTACGGCTTGACCCTGAATCGTTGCCTGGAAGTTTCCAGCCCGCTATACTGAGCTAGATTCGTCCGGTTGCAACCTGTGGGTGCCGTGGCGGACGCGGGAGGTTCGTCTTCAGCAGTAGCGGAGACCCAATCCGGGCTACCGGGACCGAGGTTCTGCCACAGCGCGGTTCGCTGGTTTCCACTTTGTTTTCTTCTTTGAGCATAGTTGCGAAAAGCCTCTTCGCAACCGTCTTTCCTTCCAGTTGTCGTCTCTGTCGCACTTCTTTGAATAACCTATCCCGTCTTCCCGTGTGCCAGCCATGTCTTACTAACATGCGCCCGATCTCTGGCGGCTTGTGCTCGATATGCGGGGAGCGCCTGCTCAGTCCGTACGCGCTTTGGTCAGGACCTGACGACCCCCATTGCGGCTCATGCCAACGCATGGCACCCCCTTTCTCCAAAGCTGTAGCTTACGGCGGTTACGATGGTGGCCTGCGTGACTTGATCCATTTGCTGAAGTACGAGCAGGTACGACCGGCCGCGGTAGTGCTCGGGAAGATGTTGGCGCATGCGATTACCCGGCTAGAAGTTTATGGAAGCGGATCTGGGTTCACTATCGTGCCCGTTCCACTACATTCCAGAAAGCTCCGCCAGCGCGGTTTCAACCAATCAGAACTGATGGTTCAGGAGGCGGTGAAAGTTACGCCTGGGAACGATAGGATTAAGCTAGAGGCAGGTATCTTGCGAAGGCGGCGCGAAACCGTTTCTCAAACCGGGCTCACACGGCATCAGCGCCGGGAAAATATTCGTGGAGCCTTTGCGTTGCTGAGACCCGAGCGGATTGCTGGCCGGGCCGTGGTTTTGGTGGATGACGTGTTTACCACTGGCACCACGGTTTCAGAGTGCGCACGCATGCTCCTACGTGCAGGCGCATGCAAGATATATGTGGCAACGGTCGCCAGGACACTGAAGGCTGATGCAACCAACGAGAATCGGGTCCGCATGATTGAGCCGAGTGCGAAGGCTTTAAAGGCAGCGGGCTAACCCTATGTCGGGCAAGTGGAACAATTCGATGGGCGGTTCGGCAAGGGGACATATGCTGCCCCCGGTCGTTTTTGGAGTGCATCGCGAAGGCAATGGTCATGCCTTGCATGCGCCAGTCCTCGTGTTGAATGCGTCGTATGAGCCAATTAATGTTTGCGCCGCGCGCCGCGCCATCGTGCTTGTCCTCAAAGGCGTAGCAATGACCGAGGAAGAGAACGGGCACTTTCTTCACGCCGCCCGGCTGGCGATTCGTGTGCCATCGGTGATTCGGCTTCTGGAGTACCGACGAATTCCGCACCAGACTCGCGCCCTCTCGCGCAAGAACATCCTGCTGCGTGACCGGAATACCTGCCAGTATTGTGGTGAAGTTTTAGCTTCGAGTGAGTTGACCTTGGACCACGTCGTGCCGCGTTCTCGCGGCGGCGCGTCGAGCTGGGAGAATTTGGTGGCGTGCTGCCACCTTTGCAATCGGCGAAAGGGCAATCAGTTTCCCAACGAGGCTGGCATGAAACTGATGCGGGAACCCCGCGCCTTCAATTTACATACCAGTCGTCACATCATGCGTTTGATGGGCCGCTCGGACGACAAGTGGCGCAAATATCTTTTCTATTAGCTTCCGGTTTCGGGAAACCGGAACCTATTCCTGAGGTTTATCCGGTGTCTGGTTCTTGCTCTTTTCGCCGGGTGATTTCTGTACTTCCTGTCCGTCGTAGGTAATTTTCACATTCGATCCAAACCGTTTGTAATCACTGTACTTCACGATTTCCCGGATTTGGACGTCGCCACCCGAAAAATGCAAAGTATCATCGGCCTTGGTGTAGGTCGGAAACCAATACTTGCCATCGATTTGTTCGCGCCAGGTGGTAAATTTCGGAAAAAGATTTTCTTGTCCTTTCTTCTTGCGAATGTCGGGGACAGTCTTGCCGAAAGTCTTCACAATCTGAAAATCGCGATCATCCACCCAGATACGGCCCTGAAAATAACGCTTCTTGCCTACGATTTCTTTGGGAGCAATATCGAAGACGTAACAATGAAGTTCGTCCTCCTGCTGCTGGCCAACGTAAAGAATTTGATACTCGGGAAGTTCGTCGGCAGTAAGTACAAAAGGAAGTCGGTGCCTGATATCGTCAAGATCTTCAGGCGACATCTGAATCCTTACCAAAGAAGATTGAGGTGCGAATACTACGTTTTCGAGACGCTTCCCTTGGTCATTAAATAGCACATCGAAGATTTCATGATATTCGCCGTCATCTTCGGGAGTTTTAACGATCACATCCTGTCGATAGGTATATTGATCCCTCGCCAGTTGGAATTCTGTTTCTTTTGCTGCAAAACGCTTAATGATTTCGTCCGTTGAAATGCCCTTCGGTGGGGTGGGATCCAGAGTCCCTTCGTCCGCCAGAACTAGTTGGGAGAACAATCCGGACGCGGCCGCCAAAGCGACCAGAGCTACTGCAACCCGTAACGTTGCTTTCATAAGACTAGTCTATCGAAACCGGGCGGGGAATGCTGCTCGGACACCGCAGCCTCCCCTGTGCCCTGCCCCCTCCGCTCAGAGGGCCGAACACAGGAGGGCAGCAGTTTTCTTCCCCCAGTTAGATGCCTGGAAAAGCTGAGAGTTGCCGAGATACAGCGATTAGCCCGATTACTCTCTGGAAACAGCCAGCCTTTTGGGGTCGAGGCTTTGGGGTTTGGAGTTGCTGAAATTGGTTCACCGGTCGGGGAATTGATGCATCAGGCACTGTTTGCGAGACCGGCAGGAGTGATTGCTGGCGGAAGGGAACGGCGCTGGAACCTGCAGTGGATATGCCCTGAATTAGCTGGGGTCCCGGTGATTCTCCAGTCGCCGGCTGAAACGTAGCGAAACCTGACGTATCCGAAGGTACGAAAATCTGTGCCGATGACACGATACGCCGAAACAAAAACACCATGACGCACCTCGTTTTTAGCGAGACCAGGTTGGATGGGAACGCCCTATGGTAGAGGTCAGGGAGAAAAATAGGATGCCAATGGTCACACCGTCGTGTGACGAGCGAACATCCACGGGTAGGCGCTAGCGTCCCCTGTTCTGTAAAAGCTAGAAAGCCGGGGCACACGGTTTCCGAGAATACTTCTAACGAGCCGTCCGAACTAATGCGGCAAAGTCCGTCGCCGCCGATTGTGCCCTCGGGCCGACAAGTGCGCCCCAGTCAGAAGCAACAATCCGGTGAGAAACGCCCAAAACATAAGGCTCGCCGATAATGCGAACGGTCCATACACTTCCTGAAAGTTGAGCCGAGGCAGCGCCAATACGTACGCATATTTCAGAGTTTCTGACATGAGGCCCATGATCACGGCTGTCGGCAACACGGCCCGAATCGGTATTTTTCCGTTGGGTAAGAGCCAGTAGATAAGGAAGAAAATTGCGATGCTGGCAAAGATGGCAAACATTTTCATCATCAGAAATCCTCCCAGCCGCACAACAAACGGTCCATGCCCACGTAGCGAAGCTTCCAGGAAGCCGATGTTTCCAGCGGTCAGGGCGATCGACAGAAGAGCCAGAACCCCGCAACTGAAAGACAGGCCCAGAGCGATGAGTTGATTGCCAAGATAGGACCGGTTGTTGGGAAACCGCCAAATACGGTTTAAAGCCACTTCCAGTGGCAGAAAAATTCCCGTCGCAGTCACCAGCAAAATCATCAGCGAAACCACCTGGGCGCGATGACGGGCCTCGACCAGGGCATTCAAATTGCGAATCACAAAATCCTGTCCAGCCGGAAGAAAATCGCGCAACAGTTGTACGACTACCTGGTACATCACTGGGGAGTGAAACACTCGCCGGATCACAGTCATGAGTAGCAGTACAAACGGAAAGAATGAAAGCAGCGCATTGGCGGCCACAGAAAACGCAAACGTATGTACCTCTGTGCGTAACAAATATTTCACCGTGGAGCCGATCACCCCGGGATAGCGGTCCTCGGGCTCGGGATTGAGGTTCGCAATCCCTTCTTTGTTGGGGCGCCGCGCTACGTTTGACTCTCGGTCATTAGACATTTTCTTCAATCGTATCAGAGGGTTGCGGGATAACTGCACCTTACAGAATTGTGACCGTGTGCGACCCCCTCTCTGGCCTATCAGCAGATCCCGGGCAAATCACTGCGATTGAATCGTTTTAAGCAGAATTTCTTTTCTTGCCAGAATTGACGTTCCTGAATATTATCTGGTGCGCATCGCCCGTGCTTTGGCGGGCGGTGAGGATGTTGGGGGTAGATAGTTTGTGTCCCGCAGTCAGAAGTCTCGCCAACCACGATTGCTCCCGCAGTTTGCACCGTGCCTTTGCCCGGCTCAAACGAAGGAGCTTTTTTCTTTGGTGCGAATTCTCGAAGGCGCAGCTGTGCTTTCGTTTTCTCTGAGGGGGTAGTACGGAGCATGAGCTCCACGGAGAATGCGGAAGTTAAATAACCAGTAGAGTTGAAAGGAGTTTTTTGTGAGAGAGAAGGGTACAGTAAAGTGGTTCAACGGGGCTAAAGGATATGGGTTTATCCAACGCTCAACCGGGGAGGACGTTTTCGTTCATTTCTCCGCCATTCAAGAAAACGGCTACCGCACTTTGAACGAAGGCGAGACGGTAGAGTTCGATCTGCTGAAGGGCCCAAAAGGCTTTCAGGCAGGTAATGTAGTGCGAGTACAATAACGGCCCAGTTCATCCACTGTATACCCTCTCAGCTGCCTGGGAGGGTCTTTCATTTTCTGGCGGCTTGCTTCTTTTTAATTTACCGATCCATAGTCCGCCGCCGCCGGGTTATTGAACCTCGACGGAAACCAAATCCCCATCGGCTTTTCCGCCGGCTTTGTAATTCACGACGACGACACGGTCCATCCAATCGCAGGAGAATTCGTCGGCGCCCACCAGCAGCAATGTTTTGTAGTTATCGGTGCGGAGCTTGAGGGTGCGAGTGGCCGATCTCACCGTCAGAATCGCCGCCGGGCTTTGGCTGCAATTTACGCTGGCCAACTTCCCCTTAAGAAATAGAACTTTGCGTCTGTCTAGCGGTGGCTCCGTTGCGACTGGCGCAGTCTGGTCACTACCGGAATTGTCATCTGCTTTTTCGGTAGATGTCGGGGGCGGCGTTTTCATATTCGCTGCCGGGGCTTGGGTCGAAGCGGATTCTTGCGGCAGTACGCCGTATTTTTTCAGGGTAGGCAGATCTGCGAGACTCTTTCGTGCCGTCTGAGCGATTTGAGGATTCGAACTGTCCCGCAGTCGCGTCAGCAGCGTCGTAGCGTCGTCCCACTTCTTGCCTGCGAGGTCAATCTTTGCAAGATTCAGCAGATACTGCTGGTTGCGGGGGCTCAGTTGGATCGCTACTTTGATCGAATCCGTTGCTGCATGCACGCCACCGCCTTCGAGGCGGCCCATCGCAAGGATGTTGTGAGCCTCGGCGAAGTCGGGATTCCAATCGACCACCGCCACCAGATCCTGAATCATATTGGAAACGCCCTCGATCTTATTTCTTCCCGAGTCGGACGCTCGGAACTTCACCAGCGCAAGGTAGTAGTGCACCCACGGATCCCGACTGTCCAATTCTCTGGCGCGACCCAGTTCCTCGTTCGCCTGATCGTATTGCCTTCTCTCCATCAGGGCCCAGGCAAGTGCCCGGTGGGCGATCGCATTTTCCGTCTTGGGATCGCTAATAACAGTCTGCAAATCTTTCTCTGCTTGGTCGCGATGTTCGGGCAAACGCACTGACATTTCCGCCACTGAAGCTCGCGCTTGCGCATCAGTCACGTCTAGGACACTGCTTCCAACCTGTGCGGCTTCCAGGATGGAAGGGAATTGATAAATCGGGCTGGCGCTGTTTGGCGCACCTGCTGGCTTTGCAACCGCTGTGTTTTGCGACCACGCCTGGGCGCGAAAGTAATCTTTTACGTTCTGCTCGAATTGTGCGGCGGAGACGCCGAAAGCCTGCTGGATCGCCTGTTCAACCGAAGCCTTTTGGATCTCCACCATCCCGAAGTAAGTTCCGGCATCGGAAAGTTTGTTTTGGCTGAGGAGATAGTGCATCACAATCCAGGACTGCGCATAGAACATCGACGGATAGCCCTGTGCGGTCTGACGCATCGTGAACAAGTCTGGCATCGGCAGCCAGGGCTGGTTCAGCAACTCAACGAATGATCTCGCCGAACTACCTGCTGCCGCATGCCCCGGCAGAAGGTGTTCCCATGGGTGACTCTGGATGGGGTCGCCGCCAACTTCAGCGTGACTATCCGACAATCGGAGGCTGGAAAAATATTGTGCGAAACCCTCGTCAAACCAATCCTGCGTCTGGGGATAGTTAAAATTCAGAAGCACGCGGGAAAACTCGAGGGCTACGGCGCGCCAGGCATCCTCCGCGGCAAGATCGAGCACAATGAAATTGCGATCGTCGCCGGCTATAAAAAATCCGGGGGAGGAAATGGGTTGGCCCTGTAACATGGGCGCGACGCGAATGTATTCCTCGTCTGTTGCGAGAGCGATAACCTCCAACGGCTCTGGCAGACGCAGCTGAGTCTTCCTGAAAAGTTGCGCGAAGACATCCCGCATTTGCTCAAGACGCGTAACCGATTCTTTCCCCTTGTCGGCACCGCTATCGGTGAGCACAGAAAAGTGGGCGGAGTTAATCCGCAGCCACTTCGGCGGCTTGGTGCGGGTGGATGTTGAAGCAGAAAGACTGGTCGCGCAAAGCAGGCCAAAGAGAAACAGTCGGGAAGCAAAACCGGTAGAAAGCATGGGCTGACTGGCCACGAAACCTGGATGGAAGAGATGCTACCATGCGGCGCGAGTCGTGGTTACTAAGACACCGTGAAGGTTTCGATCTTTAAATATCTGGGCCGTTTTCGTTAGCCGACTGCGATCGCAAGAGCTTTCTGGCGGCCCAATCTGCGCCTTCAGCCACCCACTCGTCTTCGTCCTTTACAAGTTTCTTTAGCAATGACACAAAACGCTCGTCGCCGCTGTTGCCCATGGCGATCACAGCGTTTCTTCTTAGACCGCTACGTTTGGCCCGCCGCACCGCTGATCCACGGAAGGTTTCGCGAAACTCTTCCGCAGTCATCTCCGCTAGCCATTCCAGGGCGGGGTTCACCAGCCCTTCCCGCGGTTGGAATTCCGCTATGTTCGTAACCGGAGCTTTGCGATTCCAAGGACAAACATCCTGGCAGATATCGCAGCCGAAGACGTGCTGTCCCAAACCATCACGCATAGCTTCCGGAATGGCGCCACGCTTTTCGATGGTCAGATAAGAAATGCAGAGATTCGAATCCAGTTCATGGGGTGCGATTAACGCGTCAGTAGGGCAGGCATCGATGCAGCGCGTGCAGCTGCCACAACGATCAGGCGCAGGCACGTCAGGTTCGAGTTCAAGGGATGTCAGAATTACGCCCAAAAACAACCACGATCCCAGTTTCTGATTCAGGATGCAGGTATTCTTTCCGATCCAGCCCACTCCCGCGTATTTGGCATAAACCCGCTCCACAATTGGCCCGGTATCGACATAGCAACAGGTTTGCAGGGAGGCGGAATCTGATTCTGCGGTGACCGCACCTCGCAGGCGATTTTCGACCAAACGAAGCCTTCCCATCACCGTGCTGTGATAGTCCTCCTGCCCCCAAGCGTAACGGGCAATCCATCCCCGTTCAGGGTGGTCGACCTGGGTTGAGTAAGGATGCGCCGTGTTGTAGTTGAGCGCGCATACGATCACACTGCGTACCCAAGGCAAGGTCGAACGCAGCGAAGCGCGCTTCAGAGCGCCCAGGTGGTTGCGAGCTTCCAGGTATTTCATTTCAGCAGCGTGCCCGGCCGCGATCCACTCTCGAAAGCGCTCCAATTCATCGAACTCGTAGACGGGTGCAATGCCGGCCAAATCGAAACCAGCTTCGCGGGCGGACTCCTTGACCAGACCGGCGATGCGGGAACTATCATTCAAGGCGGAGTCTCGGGCGTGAGTACATCAGCAGGGGAACATTTCATCGGCCGGACCGGTCGATGGATGAGCAAAAACTAGAGGCCCAGCTTCTTTACCTCTTCGTTGTAATACTTGCGGTACAGAATGTCCCATTCCTGGCTGCCTTCGAGGATTGTACGCTTCTGACTTTCAATCTTCTGGCGCGCGGCCTGGTCGATTCGTTCTTCGTGGTTGAGTAGATCTTCGAGAATCTTGCGTATTTCCAGACGGATGGTGTTCCGGTCTTCGATGAAATCCACCGCATCAATCTCGGCCAAAGCATCGGTCACCACGTGCGCAACTTTGTTCACTTTGTCCCGGCTGACTCTCACAGCACCGCCTTATACTTGCGCACCAATTCGCTCTTCACCTTGCGAAACATTTCCTGATAATTGGCGCCGGTTCGGCGCATTTCCTCGGAATACGCTTCCAGAATGACCCGCACTTCATCGTTGATGCGGTCTTCCAGAGACAGCTCTTCCAGCATCGAGGCGTGTACTTTCTCGGCGACAGCAGGCACGCTCTTGGTCTCGATGTGCCCGCCCGCAATCAGCTTTTTGGTGACTTCGCGGGCTAAGTAGCCCACATATTCTTTGGACAGAAGCATAGCGTGGATCGAAGTGGTTTGTGAAACAGGTAGTGTAGCACAGGCAGATGGAACGCTCGCCGCGTCTGTTTTACAGCCGTCGGTAGCCAGCCATATCCGTCACAATGGTGAGCGAATTGCAACGCAAAAGATCTTCTCTGCGGGAGATGAAGTTGCAAATTCTGGGGAGGGGGAAGTTAAAAACTAACGCCGATGAGCTAGTGGATGCCCTCGAAATTCAGGCATACAATGCAATTGATAAGCTCTAATGCCTTCTTCACCGGACAATCTCGCAAACCTTAAAGATGACATGATCGCCTTCGTCGAAGGCCATGGCATGCGCCGTTTTCACGGTTATGTGGACTACGAAGAAGTCCCAAGCGTGATCTGGAAAATTGAGGACAATCCCGACAGTTGGAAAGATTTCGTGGAGTTGGCCAAGGCCGCGGCGGCACCGTTCCTTACGATGGATGCGTGGACGCTGCGCCGCGAAGAGCTGGACCTGATGGTTGAGCGCCTTGGCAATCTTGAATTTGCCAGCGACGAAGATGTAGAAGAAGCGCGGTGGCTGCGGACCTATATCGGCAAAACCGGATTCGTGCAACTCGGTTTCGCGCACCAGGGAATTATGATGGTCTATGAAGCCTCCACCGACTGGTATGACCACTACCAGCGCCTGTTGGAAATGTCTGAAGACTTCGGCGGTATTCCTATCGATGGTGCTGGCCCTGACGAAGAAATCTAACCACCAAAAACGAAAACGCGTCCTTTGCGGTTAGAAGCTGTGGATTTTTTGAACGCGAAAGACATCAGCAACGCCCAGCTCCGACCTAACGACTCCTTGAGCCGGCCCTGGTTAATTGTCACAGGTACAGCATCGCTATAATCAATCTCCAGACGACAAGCCCTCCTTACATATGCGCTGGGTATTAAAAAATGCCGATGCAGCGGCGGTCGACGCTTTCGCCGCAGAATTGGCTACGCAGCCATCTTTGGACCTCAAAAATTCCCAACTCGCTACGACAGTTGCGCGGTTATTGTTGATGCGCGGCATCAGCACCTGCGACGCGGCGCAACGTTTTCTTGCGCCCTCTCTTACCCATTTGCATTCTCCTTACTTAATGCTGGGCATGAAAGAGACCGTCGATCGGATTGAGACCGCGATCACGAACCGGGAACCAATCCTCATTTACGGCGACTACGACGTAGACGGAACGACAGCCATCGTCATTCTCAAAACCGCGATCGAGTTGTGCGGAGGTAGCACCGAGTTCCACGTTCCTCATCGCATCCGCGACGGCTATGACATGCGAGACGACGTGATTGAAAAAGCCGCAACCGCGGGGATAAGGCTGATCATTAGCGTGGACATGGGTATCCGCGCCTTCGCCCCTGCCGAGACTGCTCGAAGGTTAGGCGTTAACTTGATCGTTACCGATCACCATCTCCCCGGACCGCAAGGCATACCCGCAGCGCTAGCGGTTGTGAACCCTAATCGAGAAGACTGCGGATATCCATGTAAGGCGTTGTGCGGCGCCGGAGTGGCTTTTAAGGTGGCACAAGGGTTGATTGAGCGCCGGATCCCGGAAAAAGATCGCGAGCGCCTGCTGCGCTCGTTCATGAAGGTCGTGGCGATCGCGACGATCGCTGATGCGGTACCGCTCGTCGACGAGAATCGCGTGTTTGCCAAACTGGGACTAGAAGGTCTCCGTAAACCCGTCAATCCCGGACTCAAGGCCCTCCTGGAAGTCGCGAAGCTTGGTGGCAGGCCCGTAACCTCCGGTGAAGTGGCTTTTCGGATCGCCCCACGCATCAACGCTGCAGGCCGTATGGACGTTGCCCGCGACGTCATCGAACTGTTCAGCGCGAAGGATGCGGGGCGGGCTCGCGAAATTGCCAATCGGCTCGATCAACTCAACGGCGACCGTCAGGAAGAAGAGCGCTTGATTCTGAAGTCCATCGCGACTCGCTTCGAGGACGAACCGGCCTTACGCGACGCTTTCTGTGTTGTGATCGACGGAGAGAACTGGCATCGGGGTGTTATCGGAATCACCGCCACCCGAGTGGTAGAGCGTTATGGACGGCCAGCGCTGGTGATCTCACGTGAGGGCGAGCAGGCCCACGGATCGGGTCGTTCAATCCCGGCATTTCATCTCCTGAATGCTCTCGAATCGTGCGCCAACCTGTTCACGCGTTTTGGCGGACACGCCCACGCCGTCGGGTTTTCGCTCCCGGTTTCAAATCTGCCGGAGTTGCGCGCCCATTTAGATGACTATGCACGAGACTGCCTGACTTTGGGAGATTTTGAGCCAAACCTCAATTTTGACGCCGAAATTGCGCTCCAACAGGTGACCCCGGAGCTTTTCCAGGCGATTCAGCGACTGCAACCATTCGGCGTGGGGAACCCTCAACCTGTCTTTGCCGCTCGCGGTGTCCGTCTGACCGCTCCTCCCCGAGTGCTCAAAGAAAAGCACGTGAAGCTGAGGTTCGCGCCCGGGGTTGCATCTTCATTCAGGAATGACGAAGCAGAAACCGCGGTTCACACAACTCCTGGGTGTGATCCCGATTCATCGAGTTCGCCGCGGCTGGATGAAAGTAAACTGATTGGCAACAGGAGGCCAATTCCTGGCTGGCGAAACGCTATCACCTTCACTGCCCTGGGTTGGCACATGGCCGAACGTTGCCAGCAGGCGGCCTTGTTGCCTGGCGACGTTGTAGATATAGCATTCACGATTGATAACAACGATCATCCGGAATATGGCGGGCTCGAGCTCTCGCTCCGGGATTTTCAAAGTCAAATGATTCGTGCCAACGAGGAGAAAGACGCCAGTCGTCGGCAGAAAGCAAAGCCACTTTCTGCCGCCTTACCATAAGTGGTAGTAGCCATTGTGACGTGCCACTTCGACCCGGATTCCGAATAGTTTTTCCAAAGGCTCTCGCTGCAGCATTTGCTCCTTCGCTCCCTCGGCGACAATCTTTCCGTTCGACATCAGCAGTACTCGATCGATCTCCGGAATCACGTCGGATAGGTCATGCGTGACCAAAATGATGCCGATCCCTGCTCTTGCCAGTGAGCTCATGGTCTCTCGCAAGCTTTGTCGGGCAAAAACGTCCAGTGAGTTACTCGGCTCGTCGAACAACAAGGCGCGCGGTCTATGAACCAGAGCTCGGGCGATTAGCACTCGGCGGGCTTCCCCCGAAGACATTTCCGCAACCGGCCGGTCTGCCAAGTGAGCGATCTGCAATTCCGCCAGCGCTGTCTCGGCCATTTGGCGGTGGTGGGCGTCAACCCTGTGGTGTGGAAATACGCGGGTACTACTGAAAAACCCCGATAACACTATGTCGCGTCCGCACGCGTTTCCGGTACACATCGACATCAAATCATTCGACACGATGCCTAGCATCGATCGCAGTTCGAAAACATCCCAACGATCCTGTCCCATGAGCATCATGGAAGAGCCCTCCTGAGCGAGGGGATAACATTCGCGCGTAATAGTCTTGATTAAAGTCGATTTGCCGCAGCCGTTCGGCCCCAAAATCGCGACGTGCTCTTCGGGGTGGATGACAAGGCTGAAATTCTCCAGAACGACATTCGGTCCTCGCATAACAGAAATGTTCCGCAAATCCAGTAAGGCAGGTCCGTCAGTCTTCATCGTGTTAAGTTTAGACGATGCACCAATCTTGTTGTCCTATCGCGTTTTTCAGCGTTCTAGAAGCCAAACATAGAGGAAAAAGCTCTCTTCCTCGGTCCGCCTTGGTGCTACACTCCCCGCTGCAAACGATGGAGGTGCATCGGTGCGTCGGCCCATTCTTCTTATTGCAGTGACCCTCTCGCTTCTGACAGTCGCTGCTGCCCAGACTAAGACTGCGCCGTTGAAAACCGCAAAGCAGCCACTAACTGGGGTCGGCGAATCAACCGGTCGCATTCCGGTAAAGCGCGTGGTTCTGTACAAAAACGGCGTCGGATATTTTGAGCACTCTGCCAAGGTACACGGTGATCAAGATCTGACGATCGATTTCACAACTGATCAACTTAACGACGTGCTGAAATCGCTGACCGCGGTCGATTTGGGCGAGGGCAGAATTTCCGGGGTACGTTACAACTCCACTGCTCCGCTCGAAGAGCGCCTGAAAGCTCTGCGCTTACCATTTGGAGAACGAGTTACAAAAGCCGACTTTCTCACCGCTATGCGCGGAGCGCGAGTGGAGGTGCGAAGTGGTTCATCGACCTTCAGCGGCCGTTTATTGAGCGTCGAGAAAGAAAGAAGACCAACGGAGAAGGCTGAGTTTTACGACGTAACCGAGTTCTCGGTGGTATCAGATTCTGGCGAGATGCGAAATTTTGAACTTGGAC
Source organism: Terriglobia bacterium (assembly GCA_963706335.1). GTDB lineage: Bacteria > Acidobacteriota > Terriglobia > Terriglobales > Acidobacteriaceae > JAIQFF01. The sequence continues at coordinate 107,128 of CAVPME010000010.1, read as the reverse complement.
CCTCAGTTTCTGTCCGCCTCGCCGATCGCGACCTGAACGACGAAGTCGGTCGCTATATGAATCTAGTTGGATCCTCGCGTGCCCGCGATCTTCGCCGCATGACGATCTCCGCCATGGGAACGGGCGATCGCATGGTTTTCGTCAGCTACATAAGCGAAGTACCAATTTGGAAAAGCACTTATCGCGTTATCCTTTCCGAAAAGACGGCAGAGAAGCCGCTATTGCAAGGCTGGGCCATCGTCGACAATACGGTGGGAGAAGATTGGAAAGACGTTCAGCTCTCTTTGGTGGCTGGGGCTCCGCAATCTTTCATTCAACAAATTTCACAGCCCTATTATGTTCGCCGCCCAGTCATCGGACTTCCGCCGTCGGTAATGCTTACTCCCCAGTCCCACGAAGGCACCATGACAGGCACAGGCACCGGAAAGGGTGGGGGAGTAGGAGTTGGCAGGGGAGCTGGCATCGGCGGCGCCAACGAGGACCGCTTGGAGCAATTCGCGAAGCTCGAATTCCCGCCAGGAATGGGTGGACTGCAAGGCCTTGTCACCGACATGAGCGGAGCAGTCGTCTCTGGTGCTCGTGTCACGGTTCGGAACGAAGAAACCGGAGCCGCGCAAGCCACCACTACCGATGCACGAGGCGTGTACAAGTTCTATAACGTACCGGCCGGCAACTCTGCTCTCTTTGTCGACAAGGCTGGTTTTAAAAGGTTTGAGCTCTCTAATTTCTTCCTCGGCGTTGGCCGAATGAATGACATTGATGGCAGGCTGGAAGCCGGAACAGCTTTGGAGACGGTAGAAGTAACTGCGGCACCAACGGTTGTCGAAGCAGAAACTGCAGAGTTGTCCCAGGTCGCGGCCAAACAGCATATAGAAGCAGAAGGCAGAGATATGGGGGACTTCTTCGAGTACAACGTAAAGCAGAAGATCACCATTGATAAGAATCAGTCGGCTTTAGTGCCTATTCTGCAGGCCCGGATCGATGCAGAGAAGGTCTCGCTGTGGAATGAAAACTCGAAAGAAATTCGTAGGGCGCTTTGGATTACGAACTCCAGTGGTCTTACGTTGGACTCAGGAACCTTCAACATTCTCGATGGCGATGCGTTTGCCGGAGAGGGTTTGATTGAAACCGTTCATCCCACTGAGCGGCGCCTCATTTCCTACGCCGCCGACCCTGCTCTTCGGATCACCATGGACCAGGAGTCGACCGAGAAGCCTGTTACCCATATCCGTATAGCCAAGGGAAGCATGTTTCTAACCCGTGAACAGCGCGACAATAGGAAGTACACGCTGCACAACTCAGACACGTCGACCCGCCAGGTCGTCATCGAACATCCCACGCGGGACGGTTGGAAACTGGCAGAAGGAGCCAAACCGGAAGAAACATCCGCGTCGTTTCTACGCTTCCGCGTGGCGGTAGGTCCGGGGCAGACGGAAAATCTGCAAGTCGAGGAATATCATCCTGAACAGAGTGAATACGAACTGGATGAGCTTGATGACAATCGCATAGCGATCCTGACCCAGCAGGCGCCAATCACACCGGAGGTGCAAGAGGTTTTCCGGCGCGTCCTCGCTCAAAAGAATCAGGTGGGATCCCTGGAGACCCAGCTAAGGTCGCGTCAACAGGAAGTCGACACAATCACGAAAGATCAGGCGCGCCTGCGCGAAAATATGAAAGCGCTCAAAGGAAGCTCGGAAGAAAAAGCGTTACTGCAGAGATATACGCGCCAACTCGACTCCCAGGAGGATCGGCTCAATACCTTGAACAAAGAGATGTCCGATCTGCGGGCGAAACGTGCCGTGGAACAGGAGAAACTCGATCGCATGCTGCAGGAAATTACGCTGGACCAAAACCTGTAGCGGAAGCAGCTCGAACACAAATAACTGCGGTCAGGAATTGCTGCTGCAAACTAACTCGGTCTTCGATGCGCAAAGCAGACGCACCCGCACAACAAGCCTGAATTACACTGTCACTGGATGTCTCTTTCCATTTCAGGTCTGCGTCGGTGGTTTGCGGCAGGTGCAATCGGCCTGGTGCTGATTGTCACGGCCGTATATTTCTACGCCCGGCACAAGGTGCAGAATGCGCTCAAGGAAGTTCCCGCCAAAATTGGCATTGAAGTTCAGCAGAGTGCGCAAGGATTTACAGTTTCCCGATCGGAACAGGGACACACGCTGTTCAAAATTCAGGCCAATAAGGCAGTTCAGTTCAAGCAGGGAGGACGTGCCGAACTGCACGATGTCACGATCACCCTATACGGTCGCGACTCCAGTCGATTTGACCAGATTTACGGTTCGGACTTCGAATATGACCCTCAATCCGGTGACGTCATCGGAAAAGGCCAGGTGCAGATGGACTTGGAGGCCAACCCGGAAGGGCTCACACACCCGGACCAGGCGCCTCCCAAGGAATTGAAGAACCCGATCCATCTCACGACCACCAATCTGCTTTTCAACCAAAAAACCGGAAATGCCGCTACTGGCGAGAAAGTGGAGTTCAGCGTTCCCCAAGCCAGCGGATCGGCAGTAGGCCTTAATTACGTTGCGAACACTGCCATCTTGACTCTCCTGTCTCAGGTTGCGGTTGACTTTCATGGCGCAACGCCAGCGACACTGACAGCAGCGAGTGGGACGATCAGCAAGAATCCTCGCGTGGTGCTGCTCGACCTTCCGCGAGTACACGACGCTTCCCACCACGCTTCCGCCGATAAGGGCACGCTCTTTCTGCGACCCGATAACACCTTGGAACGCATTCTTGCCGTCGGGAATGTTCATGTTGAATCACAAGGCGCCGGTTCCGCCAGCGTCGACTCGCGGGAACTCGAACTGCTCATCACCGGTTCGCAGGGTACCTTGCGCACGGCCACCTTCTCGGGTGATGTGCACTTCGAAAACTCCGGCAGCCAGCCCATGCAGGGAAGCGCGGGTAGGGCTGTGCTCAATTTCACGGGGAACAATGTTCTTTCTACGGTTCATACGCAGGAAAACGTGAAATTGGTACAACATCAACAGTCTGCAAAAGCAGCTGTGAGCGGTCACAACACCCTTGGTACCTCCGATCTCCAGGCACAGGAGGTCGAAGTCACTGCCGCGGTGATCGACTTCTTCCTTGCGGATGGACGACGATTGCAGCGTGCCGATACTACCGGAGCCGCGCAAATTGTTCTTCGTCAACCGTCGCCGTCTTCTGGCCAAACGGTAATCACCGCTGGCAAATTCCGAGCTCGCTTTGACGATTTGGGTCAGTTGGCCGCGGTTCACGGCGCGCCGGATGCCCACATTACGTCCCAAGCCGCAGGACAGCCCGATCGAGTCAGCACAAGCACCACGCTTGACGCATCGTTCCGGCCAGGCAGCGGTATCGATTCGATCGTTCAGCAGGGCGACGTGACATACAGAGATGTTGAGCGTAAAGCGTGGGGCGGGCGCGCAGCATATACGCCCGGCGATCAAATGCTCATTCTCACCGGTACTCCCAGAATCGTCGATGGCGGTATGACCACTACGGCTAAAACCATTCGAATGAATCGCGCCACGGGGGATGGCTTCGCCGACGGCGACGTCAAGAGCACCTACAGCGATCTGAAAGCCCAACCTAATGGTGCTCTTCTAGCGTCGTCCGACCCTATACACGTTACGGCCCGGTCGATGACAGCCCATAGTAGCCCTGCAATTGCGTTGTATACGGGAGACGCCCGTCTCTGGCAGGATGCGAACGTGATTGAGGCTCCGTCGATCAAATTCGATCGTAACAACCGTTCGCTGTTCGCGCAGGGAACCCCTGGCCAGTCGGTTTCCACCGTCTTGGTCCAGACCGAGAAGAGTGGAAAGGTAACTCCGATCAAGATCACATCCGCTCAACTCGTCTACGCTGACGGTGATCGCAAAGCTCACTTTGCAGAGGGAGTTCAGGCCAGGGGCGCGGACATGATCATGGTTGCGCGCGAGATGGACGTCTTCCTTCAGGCGCGAGATCAAAGTTCGCCGAATCCGACGATTTCAGGAATTGGCGCAGGCGCTGGAACGGGTATTGGAGCGGGGACCGGAAAGATAGACCACATCATCGCGAGCGACCACGTAGTTGTCACCCAACCGGGACGGAAAGCCACCGGCGATAAATTGGTTTACACGGCGTCAGAAGACAAGTTCGTCTTGACCGGCGGACCGCCTAGCATTTTTGATGCCGAACATGGCAAGATTACCGGGGTTTCGTTGACTTTATTTAGACACGATGATAGGGTCGTCGTTGAAGGCAACAATTTGTCTCCTACAGTCACTCAAACCAGAGTGGCACGTTAAATGCGTACCCTGGCTACCGACGAAATCGGCAAATCTTACCGTGGCCGCCGGGTTGTAAATGGGGTCAGTATTCGAGTCGGACAAGGTGAAGTTGTTGGTTTGCTTGGACCTAATGGTGCCGGTAAGACAACCACTTTTTATACTATCGTGGGGCTAATCCCACCGGATACCGGCCGCGTACTGATCAACGACGAAGAGATCACGGATGTGCCCATGTATTTGCGGGCGCGGCAGTACGGCATCAGTTACCTCCCTCAGGAAGCTTCAGTTTTCCGCAAGTTGACGGTTGAGGAAAACATCCTTGCGGTGTTGGAAGCCCAGCCGATCTCCTGGCATGAACGCCGGGAAAAAATGGAAGAGCTGATTGACCAGCTGGGATTGGAGCATATCCGGCAAAATCGTGGGTACGCTCTGTCCGGAGGGGAACGTCGGCGCGTGGAGATTGCCCGCGCCCTTTGTATTAACCCGACCTTCATTTTGTTGGACGAGCCGTTTTCAGGGATCGACCCAATCGCCGTACTTGATCTGCAAAAGATCATCAGCGATCTGAAGGCAAGCGGGATCGGCGTCCTGATCACAGACCATAACGTTCGCGAGACACTGGCTGTGACGGATCGTGCCTACATAATTGATGGCGGTAGGATTTTAGCCTCGGGCATGCCCGAGCAATTGGCGAGCGATCCCCAGGTGCGAAAGGTCTATCTGGGAGAAAGCTTCTCGCTGGTATGACTATGCAGTCGTCAGTTTTCAAGGGTGAGCAACGACAACTGTTTGTTGACGCTTGGAGACTGCCGCCTGAAAACTGAAGACTAAAGTATGGTTCTTCTCCAACCCAAGCTGCATTTGAAGGTCTCGCAGAGGCAGATTCTGACTCCTGGCCTCGTGCAGATGGTCAGTGTGCTGGCGCTCAACAAGCTTGAGCTTCGGGACATGATCACGGCAGAGATGGTGGAGAATCCCGTTCTCGAGGAGTTGGAAGATTCCGTTCCCTTGCTCGATGACGCGGCGCGCCGCGAGGAAGAGCGGGAACGTGTCGCTCCGGAAGAAAATACCGTCGCTGCTGTTGAGAATAAGGACCCGTTCGAGGAAATCGACTTCGGATCATTCTTCCAGGAGTATCTCGATCCCGGCTATCGCAGCCGCAGCGAGATGGAAGAGATCGAACGGCCGTCATTTGAGAATTTTCTCTCCAAGCCCACGACCCTCTCCGATCATCTGATTTGGCAACTTGGCGCCCTGTCAGTAGCCCCGGAAGTCCGGGAAGCCGCCGAGATTATCATTGGAAACCTGAGTGAAGATGGATACTTGATTGCCAGCGACGAGGAGTTGCTGGGAATCGCTCCGCCCGCTCCGCCCGAAGTGGATGCCACTGTTGCCGCCAACCTGGTCAAAGAAGCCGCTGCCCTCGGTTTGGCGACTGACGAAACCGACGAAGCCAATAATGAAGACATCACTACTGAAGACAAGGTGGGTGCGTCTCCGGACGATCATGGCGCAGAGCAGTCCATATGGCCTTCGGCCGAGGTCGCGGAGTCAGGCGCATATCTAGGGCCGGCCGGAACAGCTGCCGCGGTTGCTCCGGAGGCAATTGCACCCCCAATTCCGGCAATCCCTGCAGCATCGACTCCGATATCACCCGTAACTCCGGAGATCGAGTCGGTTCCCCAGAGGAAATCCACCCAGCCCGCTTATCATCCAAGTTTCAGCGCTAAGCATTTGCAGGAGGCTCTGGATCTGGTACGCCAGATGGATCCTCCTGGAGTTGCGTGCCGCGATTTGCGCGATTGTCTGCTATACCAGTTGCGCTATCACCAGCAACAGCTAACTGCGCACAAGAACGGCAACGGCGAGGCAGCCGCCCAGGTGCTCACAACCGCGGTCGCGATCGTCGATCAGCACCTGCGTGCGCTTCAGAACAAGCAGTACAAAGAGATTGCCCGCGCTATTAACCGGCCGCCTGAGGCTGTACAGGAAGCTTTGGAGTACATCCGCACCCTCGACCCACGCCCCGGCCTTCGTTACAACAAAAGTCAGCCGCGGCTTATCGAGCCTGACGTTGCTTTTATCAAGCACGGTGACGAGTGGCTGGTGATGATGAATGAGGATGACGTCCCGGTTTTACGTCTCAACCCAGCTTACAAGCGTCTTCTTACCCGCGACACCAACGACAAGGACACGCGCAACTACGTCAAGGAGCGCTACAAAAGCGCCATTCAGCTGATCAAGAATATTGAACAGCGAAAGCAGACCATCACTAAGGTCTGTTACTCGATCGTTACCCGCCAGCAGGATTTTCTGGAAAAGGGAATCGACCAGCTCAAGCCGATGATGATCAAAGAGGTAGCCGAAGAAATCGGCGTACATCCTTCGACGGTAAGCCGTGCCGTCGCCAATAAATACGCTCATACTCCCCAGGGTGTCTTCGAGTTGCGTTATTTTTTCAGTGAGAGCGTGAACGGTCCGCAAGGCGGAAACACGTCATTGCTTATCCTCAAACGTCGTGTGAAAAAGCTGATCGAAGAGGAAGATCCGAATCGTCCGCTGACTGATGAGCAAATTACCCGTATTTTGCAGTCCCAGGGTATTCAGGTAACCCGTCGGACCGTAGCGAAGTACCGGGAAGACATGCGTATCCCCAGCACCCATCAACGTAGAGTGAAAAAGTAGCGCCGGCGTCCCCGCCGGTTGTCCGGACAGCATCTTGTCCGAAGGTGACGCATTCCGAATCCTACGCCTGCAAAGAAAGGGAGCTCATGAACGTAGAGTTCACCGCTAGAAAGTGCGAAATCACTCCGGCCCACCGCAAATCAGTCGATATCGGCCTGGCCAAACTGCGCAAAATTCTAGGCGACAAATTCGATAGCAAGGTTGTCCTCGCCATCGAAAAGCACCGCCACAAGGCGGAAATCACGATCAACCCGCGCAATGGACCGCTAGTTGGCATCGCCCAGGCCGGCGACATGAAGTCCGCCATCACTCAAGCTATGGAACACCTGGAAAAGCAGGCAGTCAAATACAAAACCCGGTGGCGTAGCAAGAAGCGCCACGAGCAGAAAAATCAGCAAAAAAAGTGGAATGGAAAAGGCTCGCAGGACAGTCTACCCACCGCAATTGGCCTGGAAGAGACGACCGAAGTTTCACTCGTGGTACACAAGTTTCCTGCGTTGGCGAAGTCCACCGAGGTTCATCTGGTGCATTCTGACGACGCGGTCGCACGCCGTCCCATGACTCTCGAGGAGGCCATAAAAGAAGCTCATTTTAGAGATCGCGACGTCTTCGTCTTCCGCGATCACCAGGGCAAAGTAATGGTCCTGCATCGTACTCGCGATGGCAAGATGGAACTCATAGAAGCGCCATAGCGGATTTGGTGCATCGCGCGCACCATTTCCCGCGCCCTTCAAGGTCTAATACCGGATGGGCGCAGTTCTGGATTCAAACCGTAACTCACGCATGAGGAAAAGCAATATGTCCAGCGAAGAGTCAAGAAGTTTCGATCCCTGGTCAGCAGTGGTGATTACTTTGACTCTGGTTCTATTTCTGGTATCGATATTCGTCAAAGGATTCACCCACGAACTCCTGCTCGAAGCCGGTGTCTTTTTGGTCTCGGTGAAGTTGATTCTGATGGCTCAAAAAAACAGCCTGTCCGCCCAGGCGACGGCGCAGCAACTCGATCGCCTATCGAGCGCACTTGAAGGTATTCAAGCCCAGTTCGCGCAGCCTCGACAGTAACCCGTCCCAATTGCAAGGGCGTGAAGCCAAGTTTTCTAATTTTTCACGCTCGCAACCATAAATGGGACACACAATCTCGGGTTCATCCGGCGTCAGCCGTCATTCATCCCTGTGAACGGTTTCCATGGAAAAGGCCGGCAAACAGATGGCGATGTATTCCGTTCCCCCTTCCTCAGGCGTGGAATACTGTACCCACTCGCCGCGATGAGCGATTACAGCCTGTCCGGCAGCAACTTTCATTTCGCCACCTTTGTGTTTAACGAGCAGAACTCCCTTGAGCACCAGCGTGAATTCATCAAATTCAGGAGTCTGCCCCGGTTCTTCCCAACCTTGCGGACTGCGCATGTGGGCCACGCTTACTCCCGACGTCTCAGTATTTACGCGGCCGATGAACTCGTCGATCAGCTTCGGCTTTGTGCCGGCGGCGCGAATACGGGTAGGCTCGGAAACCAATGTGGGCATGATTTCTCCCCTGATGTGCAAGTCTGAAGCAAACCAGTCGACCAATGTAAACCACTTTATCAAGGGACAGAGAGGCGTGAAAGCCTCCCAGATTCAATGCGCTGAAAAGAATTCAGAATGTGGGACGGTTGGATTTCTAAACCGATAGTAAACGTGCTTTTTCCGCCTGCGACGATGCCAGCACATCGAGTGCCGGGATAGAAGCCGGAGCGGTGAGAGTTCTTTCCGGAAGGGTGACGCCGGTCTGAAAAGCCTTGACCAGCATTTCCAATGCCTGACCGGTATTTGGCCCCGCGAAGATCGTTGCCGTCAGCAAGCCACGCTTGACCCACACCTGGCCGGTTTTTGGCAGGCCATCGCATCCAATGAACGGCAAGCTGAGCCAGCGTTGGCGAGCCGCGGACTCGGGCAACTCCTGAAAAGCTTTTCTCGCGCCCAGGGCCATACCATCGTCCTGTGCCGCTACCAGATCAATCCGGTTCTGGTGAGACGTGGACAACCGCAGCCACGAACTTACAGCGCGGTAGGAACTGGCCTCGGTCCATTGTGCTCGCATCACTTTCACTTGCACATCGGCTGGCTTGGTCTCGTACATTCCGCTGGTGCGTTGTTTTGCCGCCAGGCTCTCGGAAGGACCTTGAACGTAAAGGACCGATCCGCCCTTAGGTAAGAGTGCGGCGAACTGTTGTCCCTGTATCCGTCCGATTTCCTCGTGATCGGAACTGACCCCAAAAACTGGAACTCGACAGCTCTTGCGAATCTCCGAAATGTATTCGACATTGCGATTCAACACGACCCAACCGATTCCTGCAGTTACGGCTGCACGTGCCACCTGCGGCAAAGCGGTTCCACCTACGGGTTCGAAAACAATTCCGTCAGGCAAGGCTTCTGATCGTGACTGAATCACGTTCAGAATCTGCTGGCTTTGCGTGATGGAGTCGTTGCCAGCGTAAATAATCCGGACGTCGGCGCCCAGGCGCTTGGCTGCTGCTTCGGCGTCTGCGGCTTGCTCGATTTGATAGTCGTTGTCGTTCGTGGTCAGGGAAACCAGAAACTTCAGCTTCTTCATGGATGTCACGGTGACAAAATCATACCTTGGCAGTCGCTTGGAGACACGGTGACGGAAGTAATCAGGTAATTCTCACCAACGTGGAGCTGTATCTTTGTACCAACATACTGCAACGCAAGAAGTTCGCGAGCCGGTGCTAGAATTTCGATCGTCGAGGAAAACGCCATGCGGAAAACTATATTCGCCATCGGATTGATGTTTTGCTGCATCTCGCCTGTCTGGTCTCAAACGAAACTTTCAACTCACTGGGAAGAGCTGACTGCTGGAGACTTTCGTACGGCTATTCAGCAGTCGCGGGAGACTTGTCTGCTCCCCTTTGGCATTTTGGAAAAGCATGGACCACATCTTCCGCTTGGAACTGATCTTCTCAATGTTCGATACGCGGCTTTGCATGCCGCGGACCAGGAATATGCTGTCGTTTTTCCCGACTATTATTTTGGCCAGATATTCGAAGCTCGTCACCAACCTGGCACCATCGCCTATAGCCGACAAATACAGCTCGACTTGCTTCAGGAGACCACCGACGAGATGGCTCGGAACGGCTGCAAGAAAGTCATCATTCTGAATGGTCATGGTGGAAACGAGAGCCTGCTGCCTTTTTTTGCTCAGACACAGTTGGAAAAACCTCATGACTACGTCGTTTACGTCGTCGGATTGATACAGCCACCTGCCGGAGGGCCAGCTCGGAAGAGCACAGGACCGGACATGCACGCGGGTGAAGTAGAAACCTCGACGACGATGGTTTCGCATCCGGACTTAGTGCATCTCGACCGTGCAAAGAGCCAGTCTGGCGCTGATCTTGGCCGTCTGAACCTTCCCGATACCGTCTACACCGGCATCTGGTGGTACGCCCGTTTTCCGAACCATTATTCGGGTGACGCCTCCGCGGCCACCGTCGAAATGGGCCAATACAAAATGAACGCGTGGATCGATGCCATCGTTAATGCTATCCGAGCGGTGAAAGCAGACGAAGAAAGCCTCAAACTGCAGAACGAATTTTACGAGAAAGCCAAGCACCCACTCGACACTCACCCCTGAGACCACGATGGGCGTTGTTCCATGGTTCGAGTTCCTTTTCCGGAGAGTAATAACCGCTGAGGGCGTCAGTTTAGTGCAAGAATTGCCTGCACCTCTGCCCTGCCAAACAATCCCTAATGCCCCTCAAATAGGTAACTTGGGTAACGTTGGCCTTGTTTTCTGCAGATGCTACGCTCCCGTATAGGCAGGAATATCAGCTGTTTGCAAGGGGAAGCTGAACCGCGGTCACGAAATACCCGCTCGTCCTCGAGCTAAACAGCTGAAAGCGGAATTTCCGCGATCTGCCACGCCGTACTCGTGTGTGAGCGAGATCGTCAACCATGCCCCGCATCCCGATTTTTAAACTCGGACGTGCTCCAGAGCAGTCGCCACCTCCTCAGCTGAGCAGCTACGTGCCCAAGCTGATTTTGGAAGACCTTCAACTGGGCGTCGATAACCTGCGTCACGATGTGCACCTTAGTTCACGGTTTGTGGGACTGGCGCGGCAACGAGTCGCGCGCCTGATTGTTCGCCATGGCGACATGGACGGCCTGCTGGCAGCCGAGACAGCGGAGCCTGCTGGCGCAAGTCACTTCATTGGATCGCTCGCTTCAACCAAATCAAATCCGGCCAAGGTCAGTCCTTCGGACCTCAAGTCGCTTCTGACCGATCTTCATGTTTCAGCTTTGAATCGTGCGAAGGCGGCTGAGAATATCTCGATCGATCTGCTCGCGCGCGTGGCCATTATCAAGTTCCTTCGTGTCGAGCTGAACGCTCAATTTGCTCAATTACTGGAACGGGGCCGCATGATGCTTAAGAGCTATGAGGGCATGCGGCAACAGAAAGCGGTGGAATATCGCGAGCGTATCGCATCCTTCCAGGTTGCGAAACGAATCATCCTGCGTAAGACCGGTCAGGAGCTCTTTCGCATGCTCCGGGAGATTGAGAAGGAAACGCTGGCGCGCACCCGCCGTTCGCTGTTCGGTAACAAGAGCGAAGAGGATTACAAGCTCTTTCTGAATCCGCTTCTTTTCACCGAAGACGGATCGGATACTTATTTGAACGCCGAGCACTATGTGATGCTGGGCAATTTCGATCGCGATCCGGACCGTTTTTCCAATGTGAGAAGAGTTGTCCGCGACTTCCTGCTATCGCTCAGTCTCGGACCGGTCGCGTCGGATGACCGCGTGATTGATGGCTGGTTAAATGTTCCAGAGAATGCGCAAGAATTGGTTGGTTCCGGTCAAGGCGGTGAAACTACGCCTTTGGAGCGAGCCCAGAAGAGTCGGTTGGAATCGTGGGTGCAGCTCCTCGAACAGGAAAAACTGCTGGAATTTGTCATCGCCTCCTATGAAGTTGTTCCACTATTGACCGAGTATTCTCCGCGCATCAACGCGCAACAATTGAAGCATAGTCTGCTGTCTCGAGAAGAGCGCGAGCGGGTCGACAAACTTATCAAGGAACATGGCAAGCTTTCCGCCGATAGTTTGTACGCGGCGATGGCTCGATTCGCCTCATGCCGCGGGGCTGAACGAGAAAAAATTGCGGCTCGATTTTTACGCGACTTTCTACGTTATCACCGCGACCTGCGACGCCTCGAAGCTTTGAATTCCGCCCTGGACAGCGGCAATCTGATTGGTAACTCGAAGATGCGAGAGCTCTCGGCCATGAACAGCACGCTCTACGAGTTCCTCTTGCCGGAAGAGCAAAAACCGATCGAAGACAAAATTCTTTGTCATGTGATTTTGAAAGCGGACATCCGGGACTCGTCCCGACTCACGCGATCGCTGTTGGAAAAAGGCATGAATCCGGCGTCATATTTCAGCTTGAATTTTTATGGTCCCGTTAACAAATTGCTTGCGAAGTATGGCGCCAGGAAAGTTTTTGTGGAGGGCGACGCGATGATTGTCGCGCTCCTGGAACATGAGGGCGACCCACCCATGGCCGTGAGCCGGGCTTGCGTGTTGGCGAGGGAGATTATCGAAATCGTTCGAGGATATAACCAGTTGCTCGAACGAGCCGGACTACCGGTACTGGAGCTAGGAATAGGAATCTCCTTCCAAGACTCCGCCCCGATGTACCTCATGGATGGCGAACAACAGATCATGATTTCCGACGCCTTAAACGAGAGCGACCGCCTGTCCTCCTGCAGCAAACGCGTGCGCAAAGCGATTGCTGGGGTAGAGAGCCCGTTTAACGTTTACGCCTTTCAGGTGCTTAATGATGCCGAAGAGGCCGGCAGTCCGGATGATTTTATTTTGAAGTACAATTTGAACGGAATCCGGATCAGTCACGCGGCGTTTGTGCGCCTGCAACAGGAAATCTCTCTCGAGTTTTGCCAGCTCGATTTACCGGCATTGTGGGGAAGCGAAACCTTCCAACTGCAACGTGGCATGGTTCCCGTAGGCAACGATATTTTCAAAAAGATCCTGGTTCGCTCCAGCCGCATTCCCCAAATCGATCCTCAGAGATTTTCTCTGCAGCACTGGACCGAACAGCTTTACTACGAGGTTTGTACCAATCCCGCGATTTACGCGCTTTGGGAGGGAAAGAGCGCGAAGAGCGGCGGCTAGTTTTGCAGGATCGGTCCCAACGTTAGCCATGACTCGATAGTCGCTAGCGGAGAAATCCGAACATCAGCTTGTCAGGCTCCCGCGGTAAGCTTGTGGCTCTTGGTTTGAGCGATGCCGTACTGGCGGATTTTGTAGAGCAGCGCTTTGTAGCTGATCTGCAACAATGCCGCTGCCTGCTTGCGGTTCCAATTGGTCTGGTCGAGGGCTACTTTGATGGCTTCGGCTTCGGCTTCGTCCTTCGCGCCGCGGGCAACCGATTTCAAACCACCAGACGCCTCACTAGGATTATTCGATACCTCTGCCTTGCCGTGGACATTGTCGCGAGGTTTCAGTTCCTGAATGGCCAGACTCTCATCACCTAACACCAGATATCGCTTAATGAAGTTATTCAGCTCGCGAAGATTGCCCGGCCAACCGTAATCCTGGCATGCCTGCAGCATATTGGGGGACAGCGGCAGTGGGGGACGTGCGTACTCCTCCGACATTCGCGACATAAAATGCTTCAGAAGAATAGGAATTTCTTCTTTTCTCTCGCGCAACGGAGGTAATTGCAAGGTGAATGCGTTCAGGCGGTAGTACAGATCTTCGCGCAGGCGCTTCGTGGCCAAGGCTTCGGGAATGTTGATATTCGTCGCCGCCAGGATTCGGACATCGACCTTTATGACCGAGCGGCTGCCCAGCGCTTGAAAATTGCTGGTCCTGCAATACGTGCAAAAGTTTGGCCTGCAGAAGGGGAGGCATTTCGCCAATTTCGTCGAGCAGAATCGTGCCCTTGTTACACAACTCGAATTTGCCCGGTTTGGCATGATTGGCGCCGGTGAACGCGCCAGCTTCGTATCCGAACAGTTCACTTTCCAGCAGATCGGCCGGAACGGCCGCACAATTCACCTTCAAAAAGGTGCGATGGGCGCGGGGCGAGAGTTTGTGAATCAGTCGCGCGACAACTTCCTTGCCGGTGCCACTCTCCCCTAGCATTAGACGGGAATGTCTACGCCGGCCACCAGCGCCGCTTGCGACCGAATCTTGCGCATCGCTGGGCTGGCGGCTACGAAAAATACCTCATCGGTGAGTTCTTCGACGTCACCGGAATAGTTTTCCTTGTTCTTTCCCAAACACTGATCAATCACAGTGTCCAGCTCAGCCTTCTGAAAAGGTTTCGTCAGATAGTCGTGGGCGCCTAACCGGATGGCTTGCACCACCTTACGGGTGTCGCTGACGCAGGAAAGCATAACCACTTTCATGCCCGGGACCAGTTGACGCAGCTGTTCGAGCGTCTGAAGACCATCAATGCCCGGCATGAGCAGATCCAGTAATACCAGGTCCGGCCGCAAACCCTTCTCGACCTGCTGCAACGCGTCTTCGCCGGTTGAAGCGGTTTCGACTTTGTAGTCATCAACTTCGAGAAGCGTGCGGATATACCGCAACATCCCAGGCTCGTCATCGACTAACAGGATCTTGACCGCTTCGGTCATCTATTTTTTCCCTTTTACTGTTGTGGTTGCGGGCGGCTTCAGGGGAACGATAAACGAAAACTTTGCTCCCGATCCCAATTCACTTTCCACCCAGATTTTGCCGCCCATGGCGCTCACCAGGCGGCGCGCGATCGCCAATCCAAGACCCATGCCTTCGGTCTTTGCTTCACTACCCGGCAGGCGAAAGAAGTCGTCGAAAACCTCGATGTGATATTCCGCCGGAATGCCGGGACCCGTGTCAGAAACGCTCACTTTTACTGAATTTGGCAGAGCTTCATTCTGCCGTCGCCGTTCGTCTGGCATCCCCAGGCTGTTTGGATTGCGTCGTTCCCACATGTAAGGCTCGGCATGTAGCCAAACCGTACCTCCGGTCGGCGTGAACTTCGACGCATTCTCTAGTAAGTTCGAAATCACTCGCTGTAGCTTGGCCGAATCAAAGCTAAATTCTGGCAGTTTCTCGTTAGCCAGGAAGTAGAGCGCCAAGCCACGTTCCTGGAAGCGGTTTGCCCAAAGTCGGCAAACTTCAGACAGGCAAGGATTCACATTGCCGGCCTCGTAGCGCATCTTCATCTCGCCTGTTTCGAGGACGGTATAGCTTAGAAAATCCTGTATAAAGTGTTGCAAACGCTGACCGCTGGCATGCATGTCGCCAAGAATTTCCCGCTGACGATCGTTAAGAGTGCCGAGCTTCTCGTTCTGCAGGAGTTCGATATAACCATTCAGAATCGAAAGCGGAGTTTTGAGATCGTGCGCTGCCGAGCCCAGGGCGTTGGTGGTTTTCGACGAACGTTCCCGCAGCTGGTTGTACTCTTTGAGTAACTCCTCGTAACTCAATGGTGTGTTGGCTTTGCGAGTTCCCGAGGCTGAATCGATCTTGCTCCCCCCAGTTTTCTGAAAATCTGCTTCCGAGGCCTCAATTTCCTGGGCCAGACACGCATTTTCTGGTACGACGCCCATAGATGAAAACTCACAGGTTAGCTTACTGGGGAGGGGACAAAAGTAGCCAAAAACCTTGAACTTGATACCCTGAAATCGTATGACACCCAATATGCACTGTCAACGGAAAATGCAACTGGCTAGTAACGAAAGGGAAAAAACTTGCGGTTCTAACCGCTTCAAAGGTTTAGGCTAAGTTGAAATTGGTGGGCGAATATAAAGAGAATACTGGAGGGGTATCGTGGTTCAAGGGCGGCGATTTGCAGTGGATCATCCCGGATTTGCCGGTGTTTGACCGCGAATGCATCGCTGAGGCACTTGTTTGGCCCCCAAGATGCGGGACACCGGTTATCTCGCGTCTAACGAGGTCCGTTTGAAGCGTTCAGTGACCCCCGAAGCACAGCGCCGCCAATGGCCGCGTCTCCCAATCGCAATCCCCGTGTTTGTTCGCAGCCGAGACGAAAAAGGCAAGGACTTATTGGAGTTTGCCACCGCCCTGAATGTATCAGCGGGCGGTGCGCTCGTGGCCGTCCGCCGCTCTTTGCCGCTCTCCGCGCAGGTTTTGCTGGAAATTCCCAGCGCGCCCCTGGTGGCAGCGAACAGCCTGCCCAAGGCAGCACGGAACCTCCGCGCCCGTGCCCTATGGGTAACGCACGCGGACGGATACCACCTTATCGGTCTGAAATTCTCTCATCCACTGGTTGCTCAGACGGCGGGAAGTCGTTCCAGGCCAAGGAAAGTTACTTCTGTCCTGTGAAAAGTTTTTCCCATCAGTAAGCCGGTCGCGAGGTTCTAAGCCTCGAACGGGTTGAACCGCTCTGAGACCAAAAGAAATGCCATCATCTGATTGATTACACGGTGATTAGCCGGTAATCAAAGGTCAGTTTCGCGACTGTGCCCAGTTTGGCTCTCGGGGTGCACTGTATGGTTCCGTAACAACGGGCCCCGGGCCAAATATACCCATGACAACGACACCTTCGGTTTCATCGCTGGCAACTTCTCTAGGAGAGTTTCCTCCTGAGACCGTGATTTTCGGCCACTCTGAAGTGATGCAGTCGCTGCGCACCCGCATGGACAAAGTTGCGAGTGCCAACGTACCTGTTCTCATCCAGGGTGAAAGCGGAACTGGCAAAGACATCATTGCCCGCATGATTCATGGGCTTTCACCGTGGAAGAATGGTCCGTTCGTCAAGGTTAATTGCCCGGCCATCCCTGGAACTTTGCTGGAAAGCGAACTCTTCGGATACGAAAAGGGCGCGTTTACCGGCGCTTATGGATCAAAGCCGGGCCGCGTCGAACTGGCCCACCGCGGAACCCTCTTTCTCGACGAGATCTCCGAGCTTGACTTGGGTCTGCAATCCAAACTGCTGCAACTGCTCCAGGACGGACAGTTCTGCCGCATTGGCGCCCAGGAAGACAAGAAAGTCGAAGTCCGCGTGGTTTGCGCTACCAATCGTGTACTCGAGACGGAAATCGAGAATGGAACCTTCCGGCAGGATTTGTTCTATCGCATCAACGTGGTGAATTTGCAGATGCCTCCGCTACGAGAGAGGCGTGGTGATATCCCGGACCTCGTCGCTTATTTCCTCGAATACTACAATCGGAAATACAACTGCCGCGCACGAACTTTGTCCGGCGAGTTGATGGTCTCGCTGCAGAAGTATCATTGGCCGGGCAACATTCGCGAGTTGGAAAACCTGATCAAGCGATATGTGATCCTGGGCAACGAAGAAGTTATCAGCAGCGACCTGGTTTCACATCAGCAGGAGTATTCGATTCCGGACATCAACTACGATGGCCCGATCGCGCTGAAAACAATCACGCGGCAGGCAACGCGGGAACTGGAACGGAAAGTTATTTTGAAGGTTTTGCAAGCGCACCACTGGAACCGCAAACAGGCCGCTCGAGCATTGAGCATCAGCTACCGTGCCCTGCTCTACAAGATTCGCGACGCCGGCTTGCCGCCTAACCGATCCGCTCGGCGCCGTCAGGAGCCGGTAGTACCGAACCAGAACGTAGCTGCCGATTGAACACGTGGGGCGGACCGCATGTCCGCCCCACGCAGATCACACTCTCCAATAGTCCGGCCTCCACTGCGTGATGGCCTGCTTGATGTCTTTGTTGGACAGCTTTTGTGCCAGCGCTTTTTCTACCAGTGCCGGTAGCTCACCGTCGGAAGCAAATCTCAGTGCCACCAGCTGCGATTCCGAAAGATCTCCGATGCGGGCGCGCAAAGGCTTGTCCAAAAGAATAGCCATCCGCAGGCGCTCCTCGAGACGGATCACCCGGTCCTGGACACGCAGCGAGTAGGTCCGAAACCTATTGACGGCCGTAGCTGCGGCGATCATGAAAACTACCATCCAGGCTGAGTGCAGTCCGGGATGCATCACCAGATGTACGATGGCGACGATGACGCTGATCGCAAATACTGGCAAGACGAAAAAGTGAAACTGCGGATCCCTACGGGTGTGATTGGCGAAATTCTGAGGAACTTTCTCGGCCATGCGCTTCTCCTGGAAAGTGGGTACACACGACTGACGTCTTGGGAGGTCTTTAAAGACTTTATTTCGAGGAAACGCGTAGCGCCGTTTCGTCAGCTATCACACGACGCCTCTCAGAACAGCCGGCAAGTTGCCGGCGCTACGTTGCAAAGAAATCTGACATTACTGCTTTTTCTTCTTGCCGAATAACCCGCCCAAGGCGTCCACTGGAGATGTTCCTGATGGGGACTTTCCCGCGCCAGTGGCCCCCCCGAGAATCCCGCCCAATCCGCCTTTGAGCTGGCTGCCGACCATTCCTTTCACATCAGGCATGAATTTCGGATCCGAGGTCGTCCCTTGAATGAAGAAGGGAATGCTGCCGCCTTTGCCTCCAATCCCAGCGAGCTGAGTCAGTCCGGAGACCACACTACCAGACATGCTGGCGTTCATCTTGTAATTCAACGCTCCGCCAGGGCTGATGGTTCCGTCTCCGGTAACTGCGCCGAGAGCGGGAATGGTGAGGTTGATGTTCTGGGTCCGAACCCCATCGGGAGCAACCCGCGCGTCGGTACTCAGGTTTTGAATTGAAGTATCAGAGCCGGTCTGTGCACCTGAGAGCGCGGAAATTGCCGACATTTTTGAGCCCAGATTAAAGCCGGCAAGCTTAGTCTGAGCCAGCCGAATGGGGCCAGTGATAACCAGTTTGTCCACTGGTCCAACGATCCCTACGTTCACGGACAGAGTCCCACCTTGTAGCGAGGATCCCGAAGGGAGAATAACGCCGAGGGCGGGCAACATAGTTTGAAGATCGTCAACCGGCATACCATCGGCATTCAACTTCATATTGAGGATGGTCGACTCGCCCTGCGACGCGTAAGTCCCAGTGAGCTTAGCCAAGGCTTTCCCCAAAGTGACGTCGCCCTGTGTGAGCGTTCCAGATTGTTTTACGAGGTCATAGTCGGTCGCATATTTGACTTCTACCGGCCGTGTCGCGGGTGTGCCTTTGACTGCGAGTTTCAATTTTTCAGCCTTGAGCGTGCCGCCGGTCTTTGCCATCTTGCCGTCGGAGTTGAGTGCGCCATCGAAATCGGCCACGCCTGCGATTCCCGTAGATGGGTCTACGAAACCCGATGCGGTCAGGTCCAGGCCCTTGATATGGATTTGCGCCTCCAACGGACTCGCCGAAACGTCGTTCGAATTGATGGGACCTGCTTTGCCGTCAAGTTTTGCCGTACCACCGGCGGGAAGGTTTGCCGTGATCGTGAAAGGGAACTGCGAAGTCAGGGAAAAGTCCCGCACACTGATATTCACGTCGTCATACACGTGGGGCTTGATCGATGAGTTGGCACGATTTACCGACAAGCGTCCATTGTTCACATCCATCTTGCTGACCGAAAGGTTCGCGGTCGAAGGAGATCCAGTGTTCGCGGAAGAGGGTTTGGCCGAGGCTTCGGACTTGCCGCCCAAACTCGAAAAATTCCATTTTCCAGAGGCGTCGCGCAATAAAGCGATTTCCGGCTTGTCGAGAGTGATGTCGGTCACGTGCAGAGTCTTCGAGAAAATCAGCGGCATCACTTCTACACCCACCTTCAATGACTTAGCGCGGATGAAGGGCTCTTTGCTATAGGCAGGATCGTCGGCGATGGAAAGATCCTCAGCAGAAACGCTGCCCGAGAGGATAGAGAGACTCAGGTTGCCCACCTTCACGTCGCGCCCGAGGGCCGTCGAGAGCTCAGACTCCAGCTTGGGGCGGAAGCTGTTGACGTTAATGAGAAACGGCAAAGCGATCAACGCTACCAAAATGACGAGTATTACGATCCCGATAATTTTCAGCGCTTTCATAGGGGAACTCCTTTGTGAGGCTTTGATTCTCGAAGGGCCGACAGCGTTGCGGAGTAAGTTGCTGACGGCCACCAGTCTACCAAAAAGAAATTCTGTGTGGGCGCGAGCGCCCGCCTGCGCCAGGCCTGACCCAAGCATTGGCTATGCGCTCGGGTCGACTTTTCCCGTCGGGCTTTCTGCGGGCGGCCACGCTGTATGACCATCTGCCACGAAGCCTTTTGTGTTCCGCGGCTCCGGCGGGATGCGGGGACGCATCAAAAAACTACTGTGGTTCTACGGTCAATTCCGGGTTGGGGGCTGGGCCGCCATAAAGCTCCCTCTGCCGCTTATCGCGTTGTTGGTTCATTACCCGTGTGGTTGCTTCCATCTCCACCCGAGCTTCCTTGATGCGGCCCAGACGCTGCAGCAGTTGACCGCGCAGGTAATGAACGCTGGAGTTGTCCGGATCAATCTTTGCGGCCGCATCGATCTCTATCAGAGCTTGCTGGTATTTGCCTTGGTTCTGATAAACGCGGGCCAGTTGGTAACGGGAACTGCCTAGGTGGGGATCAAGACGCAATGCTTTCCGCAGATTTCTTTCCGCGGCCTGATTATTTCCTTGCAGCGACTCCACCAGCCCCAGTTGGTCATAGTTATAAGCCACGTCGGGTTCGAGAGCGGCATCCTTGAGAAATTCTTCTTTGGCTCGCTGCAAGTCCTGTTTCTTGAAGTAAGCGGTGCCAAGATTAAAGTGCACAAAGGGAAGTTTAGGATCCCCTTTGACTGCGAGATCAAGTTCTTTGATGGCTTCGTTATATTCTTCACGGTTGATGTGGGCTTTGCCCAGGAGTAGATGCAGTTCGGGCGATCCCTGTCCACTTTCGATCAGGCGGCCAATTGCCCGCTGCTCAAGCTCGGGACGCGAAGCTTTTCCGGCGGCTATTCCGAGCACGTAGAGGTAATTCAATTGACTGGACGCCTGCGGCCACAGGGGTTCCAGCATGGTGGTCGTGTCTTGGTAGCGCTCAGTGAAGAAGTAGCAGAGGCCGAGAAGGTAACGCGCCTGGTATGAATTCGGGAGGTCGTGCACGACCGATTCGAAGGGTGGGATCGCCGCGCGAAACTGGTTTTGCCGGTAGTAGGCGAGGCCCACGTTGAGACGAATGCCCGGTACTTGCGGCATCAAGCTTTCGGCCTTGCGCAACATCTCCAAAGCCTGCGGCCATTGCTTGCGGCGCATCGAGATGACTCCCAGGTTCGCATAAGCCGCGCCCGCTTGCGGATCCAGTGTCAGGACAGCTCGGAAGGCCTGCTCAGCATCGTCAAGCTTGTTCTTCTTCAGTGCATCTTCACCTTCGCGAAACAATTGTTGAGGGTCCGAAGCGCGATCGGATGAGCGCGATGGCGGCGGGCTTTGTGACAGCGCGCGGAAACATAAAGTTAACGCGACGATGACGAGGAGCCTTGACAGTGATTTCACTCTGCTGTAGTGTCCGCCATCGATGGCGTGAAATTCAAGCGGTCCGATCATTCACGATTTGGAGCGCAAGCGCATACAACGTTCGCGAAGAAGTCGTTAAGGTCTAGTTCGTAACATGGCAAAGACTTCGGTGATTACGATCCGGGATGTGGCGAAGGAAAGCGGATTTTCTTCGACTACCGTATCTATCGTCCTGAACAACGCTCCGCTGGCTCGTTATATCCCGGCTGCCACCAAGAAACGGATCGAGAAAGCAGCCAAGAAACTAGGGTATCGTCCCAATCTGTTTGCACGCTCATTGCGCAGTAGGCGCAGTCATACTGTCGGTGTGATGGTCTTTGACATGACAGATCCGTATTGCACACTGGTTCTGCGTGGCATAGAAAACACCCTCTACCAATCTTCATATCTCCCCATCCTGACCGATGTACACAACGAACGCAGCCGCTTTGAACGCTATCTGGAAATGCTGCTGGACCGGCGCGTCGAAGCTCTAATCGTTCTGGCGAACTGGCTGTTCGTCGATATCGACGTTTTGGCAGACCTCGAGAAAAGCAGCATTCCCACGGTGATGATTGGACGCGAGTTACAGACCGATACCGTCAGTTCGGTGATCGTGGATAACGAACTTGGAGCGCACTCGGCGATCGAGCACTTGTACTTGCTGGGACATCGGAAAATCGCTTTCATTCGAGGGCCGAAAACCCTGGCGGACAGTGCGCCACGCTGGCGCGGAGTGCGATCGTTTGCGAAAGCCAGTGGTTTTGAGCTGGATCCGCGATTGATCCTGGATTTGCCAGAGTCACGAGATCCGATTTCAAGTTTTGAAGCCGGATACAAATTAACGGAGGATCTGATCAAGAGTAAGCGTCCTTTCACTGCATTAATGGCCTTTGACGACATGACGGCGTTTGGCGCGATACGTGCACTAGCGAAGGCTGGTTTCAACGTTCCGGAAAACTGCTCGGTGGTCGGATTCGACGATGTAGCCGCTTGCAGTTTGTACAACCCACCCCTGACCACGGTGCGCCAGCCGATGGAAGCGATGGGCGCCATGGCGGCGAACCTGGTGGTAGAGGGGATTAATGCCGTGGTGGAGAAACGGGCAGTCTCGGCCGTACACCGCAAGATGGCGCCGGAGTTGGCGGTTCGCGAATCCACGCGAAACCTGAGCTAGGCTTGTCTCCAGATCGCCGCCGGTAGTTCGATCGACAGAAGATGTCCAGCGAAATTCCTGTTTTTTTTCTTGACACCCGCTGTCGACCTACCGCACTATTCACGCTATTGATACGTTTTAATAAACCCTTTCTATGATAAATAGTCGTGGTCCCATGTTCCAGGCGAAAAACAGAAAAATGCTGGGAGTATTCAAAGGTGGATAGAGCGCTTATAGGTTTACCGGCTGGATACAGTCGCGAAAACCAGCCGGGTACAGAGCATAAGAAGCACTACGATGCAGTCAAGTATTTTCGGCAAATGGACTGGGCCAGCGAATTTCAGAGCGCGAAGTTAACGCTTGCGGTGCAGCACAACAATTTTTCGGGAGGGTGGCAATGAAATCCCGCGCAATGTGGTTGGGTATTTTTCTTTTGCTTTCGATGGCCGCTTTTGGCCAGGATTCGGCTTCCATTACCGGCACAGTGACTGATCAGAGCGGGGCCGCCATCGCGAACGCGCAAGTGACAGTCAGCAGCATGGATCGCGGAATCAATCGCCCCACCACGACCAATGCGAGTGGCGATTATCTGGTGGCCGGCTTGCCATCGGGGCCGGTCGACGTCGCCGTGGTGCGTCACGGGATTCAAACGGTATGAGGCCAAAGGCGTGGTGCTGCAAGTCGGACAGAAGGCCCGCGCCGACGTCGCCATGGATGTAGGCACTCAAAAAGAAGAAGTCACCGTCGAAGGCAGTAACGTAGCGCAAGTTGAAACTCAGTCGTCTGACCTTGCCGGTACCGTCAGCGGCAGACAAATCACACAGCTGCAGCTCAACGGACGAAACTTTACCCAGCTCATCACGCTGGTTCCCGGCGTCAGCAACCAGACCGGCCAGGATGAAGGGACCGTCGGAATCAACGGCAGCGTCGCGTTTAGCGTCAACGGTGGCCGCACCGAGTACAACAACTGGGAACTCGATGGCGGCGACAACATGGACAATGGCAGCAATGGAACGCTGAACGTCTATCCCAGCCTTGAAGCCATTGCCGAATTCAAAGTATCTGACGTCAAACTACGGAGCACAGTATGGCCGCAACGGTTCAGGAACGGTGGAAGTGGAAACCAAATCCGGCACCAACCGTTTCCACGGCAATGCTTACGAATTTTTGCGTAACGACGCGTTCAACGCCCTCAACTACTTCGACGATCCAACGGCACCGAAGCCAGGCTACAAGAAAAACGACTTTGGCTACACCATCGGCGGTCCGATATGGAAAAACAAGACGTTCTTTTTCTGGTCGCAAGAGTGGCGCCGGGATCGCGTGCCAGGGCAGGTGTTCAGCCAATTCGTTCCTTCCGCTGCGGAACGCGCCGGCAACTTCAGCGATTTATGTCCGAACGGCGGCGATTTTTCTGACTGCCCTGTGGTGCCAGGCTTCCTCGATGCCACCGGGCACACTCCGGACCTAACTATCGTGCCTGCGTTTCAGGCAAACGCCACAGTGGCTCAGGCGTTGCTCGGCATGATCCCTGCTCCCAACGGTGGTTCACCCGGAGCCGAGCTTTTCAATGACTCTCCGGTGCAACCGACGAATTGGCGCGAGGAACTGGTTCGCATCGATCACAATCTGACCGACAAACAAAGGCTGACGTTTCGCTACATCCACGATTCATGGGCGACGGTGACGCCCGTTCCGTTGTGGACGAACCAGGGGAGCTTCCCCACCATTCAGACCGACTTCAGCGGACCTGGCGTGAGCCTGGTTGCGCGTCTTAGTTCAACTTTTTCTCCAACGCTGTTGAACGAATTTGTCGCCAGCTATACGACAGACCACATCGTCCTGGTCAATGTCGGTAACTGGCAGCGACCTTCGGTCTTTCCCATGGGCGATCTGTTTCCAGGCAATGGCGACGGAATCTTGCCGGGCATTAACATCGCGGGCGGCAACGCATACGGAGGCGGTTTCGGCGAGGATGCGGGTTACATCCCCAACGGTCCCTACAATTCCAATCCGACCTACTCGTATCGGGACAATGTCAGTAAGATCATCGGCAAGCACAATCTGCAATTCGGCGCTTACTTTGTGGCTGCCCAGAAGAACGAATTAGGCGGCGAACTTGCTGCCGGTTCAGTTCCGGGATATTTGACGTTCGATTCGTCCAACACTGGCATTTCGAGCGGAAACCCGTTTGCCGACCTCTTGCTGGGAAACATTTCCAGTTTCGGACAGCAAAATACACGTCTGAAGTACTACAACCGATACAAGATCCTTGAACCGTACTTCCAGGACGACTGGCGTGTTACCAGCCACTTAACGCTTAATCTTGGCCTACGGATCAGTTTGTTCGGTACTTATCGAGAAAAACAGCAACAGGCTTTCAACTTCGATCCGGCAGCCTATGTTCCAGGAGCCAGCCACTGTAGATCCGGCTACGGGGATAGTTTCGGGCAATCTATTCAACGGAATCGTTCAATGCGGAGTGGGTAGCATTCCCGCAGGATGTATGAAGGGACATTTATTCAATCCCGCTCCTCGCATCGGATTCGCCTGGGATCCCAAGGGCAACGGAAAGACTGCGATTCGCGGCGGATATGGAATTTTCTTCGAGCACGGCAACGGCAACGAGTCGAGTACCGAATCGCTTGAGAACTCGCCGCCGCTGGCATTTGCATCCGAGCAAAACAACATTTTCAACTATTCCTCGATCGGTGGAGGCAGTGGAGCAACCGCGCCGCCTTTCCCGATCAGCGTGACCGCGATTCCGACGAAGGCGATTTGGCCGTACGTGCAACAGTGGCACCTCGACGTGCAGCAGGAAGTACTGCCGAGTACGGTAGCCACAGTTTCCTATGTAGGAAGTAAGGGAACCAAGCTGGCTCGCTTAACTGATCTGAATCAGTTGACACCGCTTGCACTCAGCCAGAATCCTTACAAGGTTGGCGAGCCTATCAACGCTGGCGGGCACGATGATTGCGGCACATTGACTACCGCGAGCGGCGTTCCGATTACCGGTCAGGCCGCTATTAACCTCTCCGTGGCCTGCGGGGCGAGCGCTGATCCGTTTCGTCACTATCTGGGATATTCCGATATCGCCAGCCTGCAGGACGCTGCGTCCTCCAATTACAACGCTCTGCAAATGTCGTTGCGACGTACCGTTGGCAGTCTGCAAATAAGCGGTGCTTACACGTACAGCCACTCAATTGACGACGCATCAGACCGCTTTGACGCCAGTTTTGTGAATTCGATCAATCCTGCCGCAAATCGTGCCAGTTCCAACTTCGACGAGAGACATATTTTCAGCGGCAGTTACATTTGGGATCTGCCGTTCTTCAAAAACCCAGGAATGACAAACAAACTCCTCGGCGGTTGGGAGTTCTCTGGTCTTGCGAGCTTACAAAGTGGAACGCCGTTCAGCCCAATCCTCAGCGGCTCAGGTGGCAGCTTTACTGACAACGCAGGCGTGGGCAATGGGCTGGCTACTTCTGGATCGAGGCCCGATATCATTGGCGATCCGAGGTCGGGCGTCGTTCAGCCGCCACCACAAGAGGGACTGGGGCCTTTGCTCTTCAATCCCGCCGCCTTTGCGCTTCCCCGCGGCCTAACCTTTGGGGATGCAGGACGTAACATTCTCAGCAATCCACACCGGATAAACTTCGACATGTCGTTATTCAAGCGCTTTGTCATTCGAGAGGGTATGGCGTTCGAGTTCCGAGCTGAAGCCTACAACATCTTCAATCACACACAATTTGGAGCGATCGCGGGCGATTCTGGTTCGGGAGCTAATTCTGTCAACTCTGATAGCAACAAGTTTCCGTCCAATAATTTTCTCTTTACCGGTACGGCGCATAACGCGCGCATCCTGCAGTTAGCGTTGAAATTTGTTTTCTAGGTATGACGCAGGAGTGACAATAATCCTGGCCCAAAAACTGGGCCAGGATTTTTTACGGAATAATATGTTTGCTGCTGGCGACGATTGAGTGAAGCCTGATCAACTCCGCGAGCCACGGCGCGATGGGTGATTATCCAACTTTAGCGTGCTCACGGCTTGCACTGACAACCGTGAGTGCCTGCTCCAGATCGGTGATCAGGTCATCGGCGTTTTCGATCCCCACTGACAAACGGACCAACTGATCGGTCACGCCCATCCTGGCGCGCTGTTCGGCTGAGATCATGCCGTGCGACGTCAGTACCGGGATTGTGACCAGGGAATCCACTCCACCCAGGCTCGGGGCGAGTGAGAAAAGGTTCAGTGACTCTGCAAAGAGTCTGGCATCTTCTCGGCTGCCGTCAACCTCAAAGCTCAGGACTCCGCCGCCTCCATGCATTTGCTCCATTGCCAGGGCGCGCTGGGGATGACCCTTGGCGAACGGGTAATGTACGCGATGTACTTTGGGATGGTGGGACAGGAATTCAGCTACGCGAAGGGCGTTGTCGTTCTGCCGCTGTACACGCACAGCCAACGTCTTGATGCCACGTAGTAAGAGCCAGGCTGCGTGAGGATCCATGGTTCCGCCCAGCGTCGTGCGGGTGGAGTGGATGGTTTCGATAAGATCCTGGCGCCCGGAAACCATGCCGCAAATCAAGTCTGAATGTCCGGCAAAATATTTTGTACCCGAATGCATGATCAAATCGATGCCGAAGTCCGCTGGGCGCTGGTTGATAGGTGTAGCAAAAGTACTGTCGATAAAGGTGATCAGGTTGTGCCGTTGGGCCAGACTTGTGACCGTCTTCAGGTCAACCACACGCAGAATAGGATTGGTCGGCGATTCCAGATAGATCAGTTTCGTGTTGGGCCGGATGGCGGCGGCATGCTGATCGTATTCCGTGGTATCGACAAATGTCGTCTCGACCCCAAGTTTCGGCAGCCACTGGCTGAGGAATTTGGTGGCGCCTCCATAAATGTCGCGCTGGGCAACCACGTGGTCGCCGCTTTTCAGCAACGCCAGCAATGATGTCGTGATCGCTCCCATGCCGGAGGCGAAGAGCAGAGAAGCATCGGCGCCTTCAAGTTCCGCAATAGCCTTTTCGGCCACCGTGTGCGTGGGGTTGCCGTAGCGCGTATAGAACATATCAGTGGAGGTAGCCCGCACTTGCTGATCGCTGTCCGTTACTTCGAAAGTAGAAGTCTGGTAAATCGGAGTAGTAAGCGGTCCATTTTTCTTGTGCAGATGGGTGCCGCCACGAACCGCTTCGGTTTCCGGGTGATGCTTATGTTGCTTCATCCTTCTCTCCTGTTCATCGCCATTGCTGGTTAAACGCCTGCCAGGGCTGTGTCATAGGCTGGAACGCGAGACAGCCATCCGGTTGAGCGCGGATGGCGTCCACTGGTCAGTTTGTCGAATTCGGCTTGTAACGCGCGAGTCACGGGACCGGTTTTTCCGTTGCCGATCGTCCTGAAGTCAATCTCGCGGAGGCCGACCACCTCGGCCGCAGTACCGCATACGAAAACCTCATCCCCAATGTAGAGTTGGTCCCGTGAAATTGGTTCTTCGACCACGGTGTAGCCCAGATCACGCGCTAAGGAGAGGAGACTGTCACGGGTTATGCCCTCAAGAATTGCGGCGCGCGAAGGTGTGTAGATCGTGCGGTTGCGCACCACAAAGATATTCTCACCCGTACACTCCGCAACATAGCCTTGCGGATCGAGCATGATGGCTTCGTCGAAACCGGCCCGTTGAGATTCGGTTTTCGCCAGAATCGAGCCGACGTAATTTCCTGAGACCTTAGCCTTGGTCATCATGATATTGGGGTGCAGCCGGGTGAAAGACGCGATGTTCGCGCGAATTCCGCGCTCCTTGGCTTCCGCCCCAAGAAAAGCGGTCCATTCCCACACGGCAATGAGTAACCTCGGCTTTCCGCTGTCGACGACCAGGTCCATGGCGCCGTCGAGAAAGATAAGGGGACGGATGTAACACGATGAAAATTTATTGGCTCCAATGGTTTTGTGAATGGCGTCGATGAGGGAATTGCGGGTCCATGGCAAATCGCGGAATCCGACGATCAGTGCGGAATCAAGCAGGCGGTCGACGTGCTCTTCCAGACGGAAAACGGCAGCCCCATCTATCGTGTCGTAACAGCGGATGCCTTCAAATACGCTGAATCCGTAATGCAGGCCGGCGTTGACCAGCGGGGCGCCGGTCTGCGCAGCCTCTTTCAGTCCATCATCCAGCCAAACGTACTTCGCGGGGTTAGCCATTGCGTCCTCGACTAGGTGAACGAAAAGCGTTCTATTAACTCGGCGATTCAAGCTTAATGGTCAAGAGCAAAGTGGGCAAGGATTACGTGAAGCAGTCTGGCTCGGGTTGCGGGAATTTATGTCCGAAGATTTTGATCCTAAAGGCCGCGGTAAAAACACCGAGAATGCGGAGCACCAAAAATTTGGGCAGATTATCCACGCGTACGATTTGATCCATCTATAATTCGATTCCTATGGATATGGGATTGAAGGGTAAAGTTGCAGTGGTGGCTGCGTCCAGCCAGGGCATTGGCAGGGCGACGGCTGAGGCATTTGCAGCCGAAGGTTGCAAAGTGGCAATGTGCGCCCGGAACGAACAGACTCTGGCAGCCGCCGCGGAGGAGATTCGTAGACAATACAGTGTCGAAGTGTTTCACCAGGCGCTGGATGTAACCGATGCGGAAGCGGTGCACGGTTTTGTAAATGCAGTCGTGGCCAGATTCGCTGCCGCCGACATTTGCGTGACCAACGCCGGGGGGCCACCCGCAAAAGGCTTTTTGGCTACCAGCAGTGAGGACTGGCGAAAGGCCGTAGACGCCAATTTCATGAGCACAGTCTATTTTGCTCGAGAAGTTATTCCTCACATGCAACGCAAGCGGTGGGGCCGGATCGTTACGATCACGTCGATCACGACCAAACAGCCAGTGGCTGATCTGGTGCTGTCCAATGCAGTCCGGGCAGCAGTGGTCGGATTGGTTAAAAGCTTGGCCAACGAATTCGGCAAGGACGGAATTCTAGTAAACAATGTGGGCCCAGGGTTTACCGCAACCGATCGACTTAAGGAATTGGCCAAAAGCCGCTCGGCTGGTTTGGGTACAACGGAGAGAGAAGTCTTCGACCGTTGGGCAGCCGATGCGTCGCTGCGACGTTTAGGGGAGCCCAAAGAAGTCGCAGATACGATTGTGTGGCTGGCCTCAGACCGCGCATCGTACGTTACCGGACAGACCGTGCTCGTCGATGGTGGAGTCTACAAAGGCTTGTAACAAACGTTTCAGACCTCGGTTCGCTTTGATTGCCAACCATGTCACTTTCTAGTAATCTGGCGCATATTCTCTGGACTCCAGGCTGGAATTCATCTCTGGGGAAATCTCGCCCTTCTCATGGGACCGGAATACACAACGGATTATAGTTTTTACCGGGCCGGCTATTGTCGCCCGCTCCGGACCGCAGCGGCAGTTGATTGTCTTTAAGACTCTGATTGACCACCTTCGCAGCGTCAAAAAAGATAAGGAACCAGAATAGGGGGCAGTCTATGCCGAGATCAATAAGCAGACTGATTTGGATCAGCTTGGTGGGACTGCTTTGGGCAGGCCAAGCGATGGCACAGGGCGGTGCCACGGGCGCAATCAGTGGAACGATTCTCGATCCCAGCGGCGCAGTCGTTTCGGGTGCCGAAGTGCGGATCGTTAACCAGGATACCGGCGCTTTGACTCGTACGACCACAACAGACGCTAATGGATCGTTTACCGCGACCTTGCTCCCGGTGGGCAACTACGCCGTGAGTGTGACAAGTTCCGGGTTCCAGGAAGCGAAATTCATCAATGTCGACGTGCGGATTACCGAAACCACCCGCATGGAAGCCAGACTGCGCACCCTCGCCGTGCAGGAAAAGATCGAAGTACAAGCCCAAGTACAAACCGTCGAGACTACTACCGCGACAACCGGAGAGGCCGTGGAATCGAAGACCATCCGCGACTTGCCGCTGGCTACTCAGAATTTCCAGCAGTTGTTAACTCTCTCCTCGGGTGCGCAGAGCGAATTGAATGCCTCGGCACAACTGGGCCGCGGCAACGTGCGGGTCATCGTGAACGGCCAACGCGAGGACAATAACAACCTGCTGATTGAAGGCATCAGTGCGACTGACTATAACGTAGCTCAAGCCACCAATGTCCCCTTGCCCAATCCCGACGTGATCCAGGAATTCAAGGTACAGACTTCACTTTATGACGCCAGCCAGGGTCGCAATGGCGGTGGCAACGTCAACGCCATCCTGAAATCAGGAACTAAGAATTTTCACGGCGACGTTTATGAATTCTTTCGGAATGACGTTCTGAATGCCAACGAATATTTCCTTAATCGTGCCGATCAACCGAGGCCGTCGGTGAAACAAAATATTTTCGGCGGCAGCTTTGGTGGTCCGATTGGAAAAACCGCGAAGGGCGGATATTTCTTCCTTAATTATCAGGGGACGCGCCAGCGTAGCGGATTGTCGCCGGGAACGTTTATCAGTTCACAAATTCCTTTGCTTCCGGCAGATCGGTCGCCCGCAAATTTAAGCACGCTGTTCAATATACCGAGCGTCGATCCGATAATTGCGAACGCTGGTGGAACTGGATTGCTGCAGCTAAAGAACAGTCAGTTTCCCAACGCTCAAGGTTTTCTGATTCCCTCTGGAACTGTGGCGGCGAATTGCGCGCAAGATTGTACGCCGGGCCTGGATCCTCTCACTGGCGCAGTGAATACTGGCCAGTACATCGTGAGCAAGCCCGGACGCTATACGGATGATCAGTTCACCGCCAATTGGGACAGAGAATTCCGCGGCGGGAAGGATAAGCTGTCGGCGCGCTTCTTTTTCTCCAACGCGGAGTCGTTTTTGCCTTTTGGCGCAGGCGGGCTCCAAGCCTCGCTAGGCGGAACTCTGGCAAGCAGCATCAGTGCCAATGATCTCGACTTTCCTTATGACTTGCCGGTAAATGACCGGTTTTTCAGCCTTGACGAGACTCACCTGTTTTCTTCTGCCGTGGTGAACGATTTTCGCTTCGGCTTTGTGAGGATCAACAACAGCCTGATCAACGTGCCTCCCGTAACGGTTGACGAACTGGGGATTGATCGCCCGACGAACAACATAACCAAATCGATCTACAAGTTTTCGTTGTCCAGTTTTCAGATCGGACCTACACCCCCGGCGGACCAGTTTCAAACCCAGGACAATTACAATTTTGTCGATTCCGTCAGTTGGGTGAGAGGTGCGCACATTCTACGTTTCGGCGGCGAATACACGCGGGTAAATCTAGACAAGCAATTCCCGCAGGTGTTTAACGGCCAAATATTCTTTTTCAACAGTTTGGGCAGCGGAGGGTTGACGGACTACCAGAAATTCCTGGAAGGTGCTGCAGACGCCAGCTTTGGTGGTGGCGGCGTGTTCAACCATGAGTATCGCGACAACAATTTCGGCTTCTATGTGCAGGACGATTGGAAGGCTCGGCCCAACCTGACTTTGAATTTGGGATTGCGCACAGAAATTCTGGGTGCGTTCTCTGACAATCTCTGCCACATCGGAAACTTCGATCCGCAGGCGGCGAATAGCGGGCAGTATCCTTTCGTTTATGGTGACTGCGCCAACAAACTCAATGTGACCGGTCTTTCCGGGTCGGGAAACGACTCAACTTTAAGAAATAATTTTTCCACCGGCGTAGGCCCGCGTGTCGGTTTTGCGTGGGACGTCCTCGGGCACCACAACACCACGGTCCGCGGTGGTTATGGAATCTATTATGTCCGGGAGGACGTGGGCACTGTGGATCAGCTGTCGTTCCAAGCACCGTACCTGCCGATCGCAGGGTTGGGGAATGCTCCCGGCTGCCTCTCTGCATTCTTTTCTCCGAATGCGCCCGCCGGTTGCTTGACCAACGGTGCCAATCCAAATGCATTACCCGCGGGTGGGGTACTTGATCCAGGGTTCGTCCCGTGTCTGGGTGCTCTGCAAGGCTTTCCAGGAGGCGATACCAGTCAATTTCCTAATTACGCCTGTGCCTCTGGTAGCGCGGGTTTGGTTCCCTCGAATCTGCTCTTTGTGCTGACTGTTCCTCGCAAGTTCGTCGTGCCGAGCACGCAACAGTGGAATTTTACGATCCAGCGCGAGCTTGCAAAAAACTGGGTACTCGAAATCGGTTACATCGGGACGCATGCGATTCATCTTCGGGAAACGCGGACCAACATTCAAGCGAAGCTGGCCACCGCGGCCCACCCGGTTACGGTGACGGCGGAAGACGGCACGCCGTTCACGATTACCGAGAGTACGGCGGCCAATGCCCCCGCGCGCTCCAACCTGAACGGAGTGAACGGCTACGGTGGATTTCAGATTTTCGCCAACGATGCTTACTCGCACTACCATTCGCTGCAAACGACTTTGTCGCGTCGCTGGGGAGCTGGTTATTTCCAGGGGGCGTACACGTTTTCGCGGTCTACCGATGCCACCTCCAGCGGAAACACGGCTCTGAATACGGCTTTCAACGATGAAAGTGATCTGCGTTTTTCGCGAGGCCTTTCAGATTTTGACCGCACACATCGGGTAACCGTCAGCTATCGCTACGATCTTCCATTTTTCGCCGCCGCGACAGGTTTCAGACGCGCCGCCTTGGGTGGCTGGGCGATCAGTGGAATTACCATCCTGCAATCAGGCACCCCGTTTTCGATTTTGGATTCGGGTGCGGGCAGCGCGTTTTTGTCTCCAAGTCTGGCCCCCTCGTCGCTTGGCGCGAGTCTTGCTCCCGGGGGTTCAATCAAGGCGGGTATGACATCGGGTGATATCCATCAGCGGATCGACGGCTATGTA
Organism: Terriglobia bacterium; assembly: GCA_963706335.1. Classification (GTDB taxonomy): domain Bacteria; phylum Acidobacteriota; class Terriglobia; order Terriglobales; family Acidobacteriaceae; genus JAIQFF01. Next base: position 73,845 of record CAVPME010000010.1, on the reverse strand, counting down.
AACCGCAGCAACTTCACCTTCGCCGCACTGGCCGATCCGACGGGCTGCACCTTGGATCCCAATGCTTGCACCACGGCTTTTGGCACTCTAGGGCGCAATATTTACCGTGGACCCTTCCAGCAGAATTGGGACTTCTCGTTGCTGAAGAATTTCCAGCTCACGGAAAGACAGACGCTCCGCTTCACTGCCGACTTTTTCAACATCTGGAACCATGCGAACTTTGGGAACCCATCTTCGCTCGACGTTGAAGGCGATCCAACGGCGTTTGGAAAGATTGTTTCTACCGTGGGGACTCCGCGTCTGATCCAGTTTTCGTTGCGCTGGGCGTTTTAGCATGTCGGAAGAAGAACCGAAAAGTCGAATTCCCCTGCTGGAACGCGATCAGGTTCCATCTGAGCTAGCTGGCTTGTATGACATCTTGCTGCAGCAGCGGGGCGTTGTACCCAATATGTTCAAAACGGTTGCTAATACTCCAGCCCTCGCGCTGGGCTTTGCCGCTTTGCTCAAGCCCCTCCTGAGTGACGGCGCTTTGCCAGGCTGGTATAAAGAGCTGGTGGCCACAAGAATGTCGGTTTTGCAAGGTTCGAACTATGCTGTGACAGCGCACTCGCTTTCGGCAAAACAGAAGGGTGCAACCGAAGAACAAATCGTAGCCGTCAAGGCCGATTTTGAGAGGGGGCCTTTCACCGACGCTGAGAAGCTAGGTCTTCGTTGCGGCGACCGGCTGCACCGCTCTGCCAGTCAAATTGACGATGCTTTCTATGCCAATCTGAAGAGCATTTACTCGGATGCGCAGATCGTCGAGTTAATCGCAACCGCGTCGGTCTTCGAGTTTTTTCCTCGCTTTGTAGACGCGCTGCGTATTCCAGTGACCCCGGCGCCAAAAAATAATTCAGCAGGGCAGGTCTAACAGATGCGACCACTTGCCTCGCGCATGTCAGTGATGAGCGGCGAAGGCGCGCTTACTATTTTTGCCCGCGCCAAGGAATTGGAGCGTTCAGGACGCTCTATCATTCATCTGGAGCTTGGTGAGCCGGACTTTCATCCGACAAAAACCGTAAACCAAGCGCTGAAGCGTGCGATTGATGACGGTAGAGATCGCTACTGCCCCGTTATGGGTCTTCCAGCCCTGCGTGACGCAATTGCTGTCTATCTGCAGGAGACGCGCAACCTCGAGATTCCGCCGCAGAACATCATTATTGCCCCTGGCTGCAAAATTGTGCTTTTCATGGCGATGATGGCTCTGATCGATCCTGGCGACGAAGTCCTGTATCCCGACCCGGGATTTCCTGGCTACCAGTCGATAACTTTGGGTTTGGGCGGAATTCCGGTGCCTTTCGTGCTATCGCGGAAGAACCGCTTGCAACCTGATCCCGACGAGATCGCGCGCAAGATTACGCAGCGAACCAAGATATTGATTACGAATTCTCCAGGCAATCCGACGGGAACTGTTTACACCGATGAGGTCCAACGACAGTTGGCTGAACTTGCGGTGAAGCACGATTTACTGGTTCTTTCCGATGAAATTTACGCTCGCATTATTTATGGCGGAACTTATGTATCGATGATGAGCTATCCAGGGATGGAAGAACGGACTCTAATCATCGATGGCTTTTCCAAAAGCTTTGCCATGACGGGATGGCGGTTGGGATACGCTACGGCTCCGGCCCGCATTGTGCCGGCGCTCGATCTCCTTGCGGTGAACACGTACACATGTGTTGCCGAGTTCAGTCAGTATGGGGCGATTGAAGCGCTAAAAGATCGGGAAGGCTCTACTTCGCGGATGGTTGGAGAATTTGCCAAACGCCGGGAACAGTTTGTGCGGGATCTTAACCTCGTACCGGGTTTCCGTTGCGTCCCTCCTGAAGGTGCTTTCTACGCATGGGTGGACGTTTCCGAAGCTGGACTGAGTGCGGAAGAAATCTGTCGCATCATGCTGGAAGAAGCTGGCGTCGCGGCCATCCCTGGCGCGGCGTTCGGACCGGCAGGGTCGGATTACGTGCGTTTTTCCTTCGCGTCGTCAAATGCTGTTCTAAAGGAAGCAGTGGAAAGAATCTTGCGTGTTTCTTCCGCATGGGAAGCGAAGCCGGCGGGATTGTCACGCTAGCGAGATTGCTGGAAACGCCGTCGCTGAACATACTCGCGACAGCCGTCGACATCCCGCACTAGGTTTCAGTCCCATGCGATTCTTGAACAGGAGAGTCATGAGGAACAGGATCTTGCTTGTTCTTGCGGTTGGTACAGCCACCGCGATCGCTCTTGGCCAGGCTCGTCCTCTGCCTGGGCCAGACGTGCCGCAGATCTATCAGCGCCTGCTGCCGCAGATCGAGAAGATTCCCATCTTTGATCATCACGCGCATCCAGGCTTTGCAGACGATCCTGATGTCGACGCTATGGCTTCGCCCCCCGGCAGCGCAGCTCTCCGTACGCGAGATACGAATCCGGAACTGATTGCGGCGTCCAAAGCACTGTTTGGCTATCCTTATGGTGACTTGTCTCCCGAACATGCCAAGTGGCTGATCGAAAAGAAGGCTGAACTCAAAAGAAACCAGGGCAATGCATATTTCTCCAACCTACTCGACAAGCTGAACATTGAGCAGGGGGTCGCGAACCGGGCCATGATGGCGGACTACCTAGATCCTAAACGCTTTCCATGGGTGTTTTTCGCCGACTCGTTCATGTGGCCATTCAACAACCAGCGCGAGCGTTCACGCAATCGGGACCAGGAAGTGTACATCCCATTGCAGGAGAAAATGCTTCACCGGTGGATGGGGCAGGAAAATGTAGATAAATTACCGCTGGACTTCGCTGGATATCTGTCTCTTATCAGTCGCACGCTGGAAGACAATCAGAAAAGAGGCGGAATTGCCATGAAGTTTGAGGTGGCCTATTTTCGCTCGACCAAATTCGGTGATCCAGCGCGAGAGGAAGCCGAGGACGTTTACCAGCGATTTGTGAGTGGTGGCATTCCGAGCGAACAGGAATATCGAACCTTTCAGGATTACATTTTCCGGTTCCTGGTGCGCGAGGGAGGCAGGCTCCATTTGCCCGTCCACGTTCATTCGGCCGTGGGTATCGGCGACTATTTTAGTTTGTCTGAGGGCAACATCCTGAATCTGGAAAACATCCTGCGCGATCCGCGTTATTCCAGCACCGTGTTCGTGATGATCCACGGGGGTTATCCTTACGAGCACCAGGCGATATGGCTGGCGGCGGTCAAAAATGTCTACCTGGATACATCTCTGATGGAGCTGGACATGTATCCGTCGGAGTTCAGGCATGTGCTCAAGACCTGGTTAGAGACCTTCCCAGATAAAATAACCTTTGGCACGGACTCGTTCCCCTATAACGAGATATTGGGGGCGGAAGAAAGTTACTGGCTGGGAGTGCAGTCGGCGCGCAGCGCGCTGGCCGCTGCCCTTGCCGAAATGATTTCTGAAGGTGAAGTCAGCGAGCCTCAGGCGCTCCAGTTAGCGCATGGCTATCTGCACGACAACGCAGTGGGAATCTACGAGGGCCGGGTACACTGACATGGCAAAAACGAAACGCACCGCTAAAAAGCTGAAGAACACGAAAATCACCAACCGAAAATCTGCAAAGGGTAAAGCCAAAAAGTCTAGGTCAGCAAAGCGTACGGCGGCGACAAAGGCGCCCGCGAGCAAAATGGAATTGCGATACATTCCCTGGTCTTCGGTTGAACTAGAAGATCTGAATCCCTTGCTGCAGCGGCAATTTGTGGTTGGTCAAGAGGTCATGGTGGCTCGCGTTTTGCTGAAAAAGGGGTGTATTGTCCCTCTGCACAGTCATCACAACGAGCAGATCACATACATCCTTGAGGGCGCACTCAAGTTCTGGATCGATGGCAAAGAGATAGTAGTGAATGCGGGCGAGGTCTTGACCATCCCGCCACACATGCCGCATCAGGCGCAAGCCGTGATGGACACGGTGGACTTGGACATATTCAACCCGCCGCGGGCTGACTGGATTAACAAGACTGATCAATACCTTCGTGGCGGCAAATGAACCACCCATCCCGTATGCTAATGACGCATGACTGACCAGGACACCTCCACGTCACAAATAGAAAGTGTCATCTCGCAGCTGCGCTGCATTGCATGCGGTGCCGCGGGCGAAGACGGGGCCAAGACCGTGCGTTGCCCGCAGTGTGGCGACCTTTTGGAAGTCGCCTATCCGGGCTGGAAAACTAGCAGAGGGATGCGCGCGTCGGGGCTAGACGCCACAGGTCTTCGAAGTCTTTGGAAGGACCGTCGAACTTCCTTCGAACCGCTTGATGCGAGTGGAGTTTGGCGCTTTCGCGAAGTTCTTCCCGAGTTGCGCGACTGGAATCACGTCATTACTTTACGTGAAGGTAACACCCCGGTATACGAATTGCCGGGTTGTGGCCGCGTTGCTGGAGTGTCGTTGCTTTACGCGAAACATCAGGGAATGAATCCTACGGGATCTTTCAAAGACACGGGCATGACCGTCGCAGCGTCTTTTGCGCGTCAGGGAGGCTTTCGTTGGGTAGCGTGCGCATCAACCGGCAACACCTCAGCTTCCATGGCAGCCTATGCGGCGCGGGCCGGAATGCGCAGCCTGGTTCTGATTCCGCAAGGCCAGATTACGTGGGGCAAGCTGTCACAGGCTCTGGATTATGGCGCGGTTACGTGCCAGCTGAAAACTGATTTTGACGGCTGCATGCGGGTTCTCGACGAAGTTGTGCAGCGAATGCCTGTGTACCTCTTGAACTCGATAAATCCTTACCGGCTCGAAGGTCAAAAAACTGCTGCCATTGAGTTGCTCGAGCGTTTTGACTGGCAGGTTCCAGATCACGTCATCGTGCCGGGCGGGAATCTGGGAAATTCTTCCGCGCTCGGGAAAGCGTTCGTGGAAATGAAGGAACTCGGTCTGATTTCCTGTCTCCCGAAGCTTTCGGTCATTCAGGCGGAAGGCGCCAACGCCTTGGTACGTACCATGCGGGAGAATGGCGGGAAAACATTGATTTCAGTTCGCGCTGAAACCATGGCGACAGCCATCCGCATCGGGAGCCCAGCTTCGTGGAAAAAGGCGGTGCGCGTGTTGGAAGCGACCGGCGGCGCGGTGGAGGAGGTGAGCGAAGTCGAAATGGCGCTGGCGAAGGCGGAGATTGGCGCGGATGGCATCGGCTGCGAGCCGGCATCGGCGGTCACTCTGGCGGGACTGAAAAAACTGGTGAAGCAGGGTTTCGTCAAGAAAAACGAATCGGTCGTGCTGATTTTGACCGGCAACCTTCTGAAGGATCCGGATTTCACGCTTAAGTTTCATCGCGGCGATCTGTTTATGGGAACGGAGCACGAAGAAGAAGCTGCCAGTGTTCTCACCCCTCGTCAGCATGCTCCCATCGTGCTCGATGCAAATGCGAATACAGTAGTAAAGGTGCTGGAGCACGCCGAAAGAAACGAGTCATAACGTTTTCAAATCAATCAATGCCTTCAAAAAGAAAACGCGCGGTTGTAATTCCGGCATTGCAGATCGCGTTACCGGCCACGTCCGCAAATCTTGGACCGGCATTCGACGCTGCGGCACTCGCTTTCAGTCTATTCCTGAAGATCAAGGCTCGAATCGCCGACGAATTCTCGATCACGGCGAAAGGTCGAGACGAAGCAATCTGTGGGCAGATGCAAAACCACTTGATCCTGAAAACTTATCAAGAAGTCCTACAGACGGAAACTAAACCAGTTCAGCCGCTCGCTCTGAGCATTGATAACCAGATTCCTATCGGCAAGGGATGTGGTTCGTCGGCTGCGGCGCGACTGGCGGGAATTGCTCTGGCAGTACACTTCGGAAAATTGCGTTGGACGGACAGCCGGATTGTGGGCGAGGCTTCACACCGGGAACATCATCCCGACAATGCCGCGGCCTGCTGGATGGGGGGATTGGCGGTGGCTCGCATCTCAGGTGAAGGCGATGCTCAGGTCGCGTCGGTGATGCCGAAAGGGAACTGGCCGTTGTTGTTGGCGGTTCCAGAGGAGTCGCTTGCGACAGAAGAAGCGCGGCGGGTGCTGCCTTCCGAGTATTCACGCGCAGACGCAGTGACCAACGTGCAGAACTCGATGTTATTGCTGGCGGCATTCGTGCAAGGTCGCCGCGAGCTGCTTGCAGCCGCTCTCGAAGATCGCATGCATCAGCCGTACCGAGCCGCTCTCTGCCCGCTGCTGCCGGCGCTGGCCGCGTTTGCCGGGGAAACTTCTGGAATTCTGGGAGCCGTGTTGAGTGGGGCTGGACCTTCTGTGCTGATTTTTCTAGATGGGAAAATTAGCGTCGAGCGAGCAGCGTCAAAGGCGCGGGTCCATCTGCGTAATCATGGGCTTGTCGCGGAACTCATGCCCACTTCAATCACCGGTCAAGGCGCGCGCGAAAGCAAAGGCTGGCTCAAAAGACGATCCTAGGCCCGCCCGCTTCCCTCACGGCTTCGCATCTGATTCGCCGCTACCAACTGAAAAAGATGTTGCTCGAAGCTGAGATCGGGATCAGTAGCAAATCGGTCTGGATAAGAAACCAAAGCACTCAGAAAATTTCTTATTTCGTGCTGCACGTCGCGTTCCCGAGCCGCGCGACTCCAGCCCGAGGCGCTCGGGCGACGTTTGCTGGTCTTCATGCTTCTCCTAAGTTAATTGCCCTCGCCGAACCTGTGCATCAGATCCGGGCAGTGAATTAGGGGAGAGGAATGAATACGCGGATATGAAGAGGCTGTAAATGGCACCGTCGTGCCACTTCGAAAAGAAAAGAGGCCCCGGGGCTCGGTAAGCCCCGGGTAGCGCTTCTTCATCGACAAACAGATGATTCTACTGCCTGCTGGCGGGCGGAATAATGCCATTCATGCGTAGGTATTCCACCAGTTGGCCGTAGTGGTCCGAACAGTGGCCGGAGACGCCGATGGCTAGTGCCAGCCGAGTTGCGGGACCGTTCCCAAACGGACTTTTTACCGGCGCAACCAGGTTATTTTCGTTGATAGTGCCTGCTGCCTTGTGGGCATACGCGAAAGAGTCTTTTAGAAATTTGACGATGTCCGCCTTGGTCGTCATGGAAGCTGGTCCGCTCTCTTCTCCAGTATCTACGGGCGGCTTTTCTCCCAAGATTGCTGCGCCAATGATGTAATTTACCGCCGCCACATGCTTGACTTGACCGGCAAATGTACGGACACCTTTAAACTCGCCATTTGTAGGCGCGAAGGAATATTTGTCCTCAGGCATAGCTTCGGCGGCGGACACAAATTCGTTTTCTATGTTGGTGATGGACGCATTCAGAACTTGACTCACCGTGCGGGGCTCGGTGGCTTTCTCCGTTTGCGCCAATCCGATACCGCTGAGTAAGAGCAAACACATAAACGCAGTGGCTACATTCTTCATCAACATTCTCCTTGGTGTTGTCAGTTTGAAAAGAAAAAGTGTGATCGTGCCCGAACTAGTCGCGGACTACCGACGGCGTAAGCTCAAGCTGGTCCGACGTAAGCCTGTGCCTGCGGACAATGAAAAGCCCTCCCACCAGCGCGATCGCAGAGCATAACAGCGTCGCAGGCACTCCGACGCTGTTGGCCAAGGCTCCCCAAGCAGTGCTGCCCAGTGCCATCCCTCCTTGCAATACGAGCAGATACACCGACAGCGCCCGTGCCCGTAAGAACGACGGGCACATGGTTTGGGCCGCAACGTTCAGACAGGCCAAGATTCCAATCCATGCCGTCCCGCTGGCAAACAATACCAGACACAGCCAGGAAAATGCATGGACACGTCCGGCCGCAAAAGTCATGGCGGCGAACAGCACGATATCAAATGCCACCACTCCGTCGACAGAGGCGCGACTGCGGATACGAGGCAGAACAGCCGCGCCGGCGAGAGCGCCGCAGCCAAAGAACCCCAACAGAAGCCCATAGCCTGTTGCCCCATGGGGGCGTGCCAATATGGGAAGGAGAGCGGGCAGTGAACTCGCCGCCAGGCTAAACGCCCCCGTGCGAATCAGGATTGATCGTACCAGCGGGGCTCTGCGAACGTAGCGCAAGCCGGTCAACATCGCGTCGCGAATCCGACCGGTGGCAACCTGTTCAACATGCGGCCGCTTCCAGCGATATAGAAAAAAGATCACACCAAAAAACGAGACTGCATTGAGCAGGAAAGCAACCCCCGATCCGGCGGCTGCGATCACGAGACCGCCCAATGCCGGACCGATAGCGCGAGCAACATTGAATCCGACGGAATTCAAGGCCACGGCTGGAGCGTGATTTTCCGGAAGGACAACTTCAGGAGTAATCGCCTGCCAGGCGGGATCGTTCATAACCGCGCCCAATCCCAGGATGAAAGTGAACACCAGGATCATCCACGGAGTTACAAAATGCTCGAGGGTAAGAATCCCCAGCAGGGCGGCGGCAACTACCATCCAACTTTGTGTGATGAGAAGAAAACGCCGGCGGTCGACTAGGTCGGCCAAAGCTCCGGCTGGCAAGATCACGAGAAACACGGGCAGTGTCGTTGCCGCGGTGACCAGGCTGACCATCAGCGGAGACATTGTGAGCTGGGTCATTAACCAGCCTGCACCCACATTTTGCATCCACGTGCCGGTGTAGGAGATTACCGCGGCGATCCAGAGCGAGCGGAATAGAGGTTCCCGCAAAGGAGCCAATGCTGAACTCGCCGGATGCGGCGACAGGCTTGGCGGCGAAAGTTTGGCTGCTTCGCTCATGCTGGCTTCGTCAGGTTCTCCATCGTGGTTGCCATGAGTCAGGGAGTCGGGATTTTCTCGCTGGCAATCGATCCGCCAAACGGCCATTCCTTGTTACGCCACGCTCGTACCATATAGATAGCTGTGCCAGTCGTAAGAATGACCAGCGCGTAACGGACCTGTTGCAGCGAGTTGGTGCGCGAAACCAGCACGAAGGTGAACCCGATCGAGGCCAGCAGAGCCGGCACCGGATATAACCACATGCGAAATGGGCGCGGCAATTCCGGCCTTCGAATGCGCAGCACTATCAATCCGATTGCCTGCACCAGAAACTGCAAGGTGATGCGAATCACTACCAGCGCGGCAATGACATCGGCCAGTGCCAGAAAGCAAAACAACATTGCCACTCCACCTAGTGCGAGCAATGAAACATAAGGGAAACGATGTTGCGGATGGACTCGCGCGAATGCCTGAAAGTAGTTGCCGTCAAGCGCCGCCGCGTAAGGAACGCGGCGAATATCCCAGCAGCAGTGAGAAAACCGATGCAAACGCTGTCCACATCACCAAGGCCGTAACCAGATTCGCGGCCCACGCGCCGTAAATCCTCTGCATGAAAATCGAGACTACATAAAGGCCGCGATTGGATTGTCCGTTGTGCGTCATTTCCTGCCAGGGAACCACGCCCAGAATACTGATGTTCATCAACACGTATAGACAACCTACCAGCAGAATGGATAGCAGCAGCGCACGCGGGATGGTCTTGCTGGGATCCTTGACTTCATCGCCAAGAAAGCTGACGTTGTAATAGCCCCAGTAGTCGTAGGTGGCGATCAGCATGGCCGAGCCGAGGCCGAGAAAAAAGTTGTGTGACAAAGTAAAAGCGCCCGGCGGAAAACTGAAAGCGCGGCTCGCATCGAAGTGACCGAATCCGGCAACGATAATCCAGCCCGTGGTGACCAGCACGCCTGCCGAGAAGCAGCTTCGACATCCATCCGATGCTGGTGATCTTGCGATAGAGCAGCCCCACGGCGAGCATCACAATCCCGATCGCGACGAAAGTTGCGCCTAGACATCAGCCAGCGCATCTGTAACGTGCCGAGCACGGGCAATGCGAAGCGACCAGAAGTGGTCCAGCGTATTGATGTTCAAGTCCGGGCCAGAAATAAGATGCGTAGCCTGCCAGTCCGATCGCACCCGAGGCCACCGATAGAGGAGCGCTGAAAGAAAGTTGCCAGATAAAAAGAAAAGAAATCAGCCGGCCAAAGCTTCGCGAACCGTAAATCTCGCGCAGAGTAGCGATACGATCCGCCGGACCCGGGCATGGCCGCTCCGAGTTCCGCCCACACCAGGCCATCGCACATGGCAAAGACCGCGCCCAGAATCCAACCCAAGCATGGCCTGTGGCCCTCCCATGGCGCTCACGATCAGCGGCATGGTGATGAACGGCCCCACTCCGATCATGTCGATCATGTTCAGAGCAGTCGCGCTGCCGACGCCGATTCCGCGAATCGAGCGGACTGTGGTCGTGTGGCTTCGTTGCTGGGAGTCGGGGGTTGGCATGAGGTTATCGGTGGGCAGAGATAGCTTTCGTCTGAAGCGAGCGTTGTCCGGCTTTGGTCATTTGGTCGTAGGCCGCAGGCATAGGCTGCCCGATGAAAATAAATTTCGGATATTGCCAAACCTCGAGCGCTTTGCTAAGGGCCGACGACCAATGACCGAGCGTCAGGGGCCAACGACAATTACTCGTGTCCCGCGCTCAGCAAGTTCACGTACAACCGAATCGCTCCCGGGCACGCCAGCCGGCAGCTGACGGAAAAAAGCGTAACCGGTGTAAATGTATGTGCCCTTGCCGTATCTGCGCGCGCAGCAGTCCGCCCTTAAGCGGTAGGTTCTCCCGGATCATGAGATGACAGCAGAGGCTTGAAATTGACCGTCCCACTGATCTGCGAAATACAAACCTCGCTCCTGCACCCATCCGTCGAAGTCTCGCTGCGTGATCTGGTTGGGATAGTGAAACACGCCGTCGTCCGGTGCGAGAATTTCCACCGGAGCTTCTTCCACGGAAACTCTGCTGCGGCTGAGCTGCAGCGAGAAACGGCGTGAAGTGACCGCTGTTGAAGTCGCCGACGCTGGCGTTGTACTGCACGATCAACGTGCCCCCGGCCGAAACATAATCCAAAAGCTTCTTGTTGTTGGCCGCGACATCCTTCTGCGTGTCGTAAGCGCGGATGCCGAGAACGATAGTCCCGTAGTCAGAGAGATTTTCGCTCGCAAGTTTCTCCGCTGGAATCACCGTTGTATTGATTCCAATCTGCTGCAACACGGTCGGAATTTCATCTCCCGCGCCCGGGATGTAGGCGACCTTCAAGTCTTTGGGGATCTTCACGTCCACAATGCTGACGCGCTGCACCGCGGGCTGGTAATAATACGCGCTGGCGAGATCTTCCCGTGTCACCAGCGTGTAGCCTTCGCTGTAGGTCTTGCCGCCGGCGGTCAGCACAGCGCGAATCTGGGCGTGTCCTTCTTTCAAGCTTCCGGGGACGACTTTGAATTCAAAGTGCTGTCTTGTCGCCGCGCTGTTGCAATTCAACCGGGATTTCTTTCGGCTCAATCTGCCAGCCCGACGGAGCCTCAAGGTAAGGCTGCCCTTGGCCGCTCCGGTACAGGTTCGAAGTCACGCCCACCTTCACGGTTCGTTCGGAACCATTCGCGATCGGTATCACCTGCTCCCCCGGCTCCAGTTCGACCGAGAAAGCCGGCGTGATCGCCAGCACGCGGTTTTGTTCACGTACCCTTCTCATCTCGACCGGAACGAGCTAAAACCGGCGCAGAGACTTCAGGTAGGGCTCATGTGCCGATGCCAGCCGCTGGCATCGGCATGATGAGCGCTCGAATCGAGATCGGGCACATCGTATTGGGCGGTGACACGCAGCGGCGGCGGAGCAAACGGCAGCGTCTCGTACCGTGGCTCGTCAACAACGTATATGGCGTCCCGTTCAGGATCGTTGCGGTGCAAAGCTGGACGGGTAGGCGGTGCAGTCGCCGGTAATTGCGTTTGAAAATTCAGTTTGTAGTCCTGCCCAGGTGACGACGAAGGAAGTTCTTCCTTGACCTCACCTGTCAAGAGCCAGAGTGCGAAGTTGCAGCGGATGTGTTGAACCGTTGTGAAGTCTTACCTGGACGGTGAACTTCTGGCCGGGCGAAATCGACGCCAGCGGATCTGTCCGGGCTTTTGGTCGACGGACGCTGGGGAGAAGTCAGAACTGCCTGCAGAGAAACATTCAGGGCCAGATTAAGTGCGATCTTTGGCCTGTTGTTCCTTCTCCCGGAGACGCGCCAGCACTTCCTGCCTTTTCATTCCGTTGCCAACTTCATCTTCCAGACGCGAAATCGAGTCGATCACCGACAGCAGCGGTGCTAGCCGCGTTGGCTGGATCTTTTTCGGCTGCGCTCGGTGCTTCCGTAACCTTGCTGGCGATATTTGCCAGGTCACGCGAGCCGGCCGCAGTCAATGTTCGGCGCCAAACCCTCCCATCTGGTATCAATCCCGTCAAAGAAATCCTTTTCGTGACCATCTTTATCTGCGACTGATGGCAGAACCGAATCGATCAGCTTGTAGTAGGTGTAACGATCTCCGGCTTCGACCGACCAGCCTCCTGCTCCTTGCGAAAGCTGATGCCGCAATCCTTCCATTGCGAACTGATATACGACATCTGCAATTGCGGATTGACCTGGCCGGTATTCAGCCTGACCGTGTAATTTTCCGCCGGGCAAGATGTCGCTCCGAACCCGCAGACATTTCCGATGTATAGCTTCTTTGCTTGCCAGGGTTGCAAGCCTTCCTTGATCTGCTCGGGAAACCGGTTGGGGTCCGCAGCTGCGCGAAAAGCTTCCTTGGTGAGGATGGCCGAAGCTTGGTGATGACCGTGTCCGTCACGATCCGTTCCGGAAAAGCGCGCAACCAGCACATCCGGACGAAAGGTTCGAATCACCCGGACCATGTCGCCCAGCGCGATGTCATGACCGCCCCACTTCTGAAACGTTTCGTCCGGGATTCTTCGAATATCCGAAATCCGCCACGCGGCTGAATCGTTGCTCCACACCGTAGTAGCGATCGGAAGCTGTCAACTCCAGAGAACGCAGCACTCCCAACACGTCGAACAGGTTACTTCCGACCTTATTCTGGCCGCCTTCGCCGCGGGTGAGCGTCATCAGCAGGGTGGTTACGCCATGGCCGCGAGACTCCAGTGTCAACATGCCGCCGTCTTCGTCATCAGGATGAGCCGTGGTTTGCATCAGACGAGCGGTGGTTTGCAGACGGATGAGCATTTGCTTCAAACCGGCAACGCCTGTATCCGGGGGCAGAGGATCGACGGGGCTTGCTCCGACTCCCGGAGCCTGGGCCAGATCGGGTTGCGGCCGGCGCCCAACAAAAGAGCAGGGCCAAGAACAGTGCCGAGAATCCCAAATCAATGCCGGTTGGGAAGGAACGCGACCAGTCCGATGGGACTGGAGTTTCGTGGCGAACAAGTTTCATACGTATGGGATTGCAATTCTCGAAGATGGGAGACAAGATTTTTCCTGATGTTCCGCTGATGATCGTATTCCCTCTTTAATATTGACTGTGAGAGAGGCGAAGAGTTAGCCGCCTTGGCGCTCCATCCTACCTGAGTCAGTGGCTCTGTGGCGTGCCGCTGGACTGAACCGCCTGCTGGCAGGCGTGCGCTGCGGTCAGCAACTCGTCAAACTGCCGGTCATTGTGCAGACCTCGTAGTAACGGATCGGAAAGCAGGTTGGAGTAAGCGCAATAATTCTGTTCGATGGCGGTCTTGAGCATGTGGAAGGCGGCGTCTTTCTTCCCGCAGTAGGCGAAAATCGCTCCCTGATAATAAGAAAGCTCCGGATCGGGGTCGGAGGGACCGCTGGTTTCCGCATCGTGAGCCAGGCGATCGAGTTCGGATGGAGGCCGCAGTCCGACGCAAGCTTCCATAAGATCGCGGTGATAGTGCGGGCTGTTCGACATGCGCTTCACTGCATCGCGCAACTTGCGACACTCTGCCTTCTCGCAGCAGAAGAGAAGGCGTAATGTAGTTGGCCCATTCAGAGCCGGCGTCGAGCTGAATGAAATCGTATGCCCTGTCGAACTCTTCCCAGCTCCATGAAAGCCCAGGCGCACGAGCGGAACTGATAATTGCCCGGAGCCAGAGTGAGCGCAGTGTCGCATTGGCGTGCCGATTCCTCGAGCATGCCGGCGTAGCGTTGGACATAGCCCAGAGTGAAATGAGCCTGCGCATTTTCCGGACGGCGTTTCACCAGGGCTCCGGCAGCCTCATAAGCCTTTCCCAACTTCACCCCGGTCCACCCGGTTGACGATCAGTTGAGAAGCCGCCGCCATCAGGTTGGGATCGAGAGCCAACGCGCGTTCCAGAGCGGTGTTCGAGTGCTGGAACATCTGCTCGCCACCGCTCGAGTAGGTGGCGTCAAAGTAATAACGCTGGCCCACTTCGGCCCAGGCTGGGGCATACTTCGGATCGAGCTCCACCGCGCTCTCAAGTGATCGGATGGCTTCCCGGTTGGGAGCAGGATCGTGGGATGCGGCTACGCTACGCAAATAAAGATCGTAAGCTTCCTGATTGCTGGGCCGCGTGCTGGTCTCCAAAAAGCCGCCTGCCGCACCCAGGATCGGCAGCAAGCCGGTGCGGACCTGCTTGGCCAGTGCTTGCTGCAGGGCAATCAAATCCTGCGTGGAGCCATTGAGACTGGTCTGCCACAGCATCCGGTTACTGTTGGTCTCGATCGCTTCCAGGGTGACCAAAAGATGCGTGCCTTGTTTGATGAAATGTCCGGTCAACACGTTGCCGACGTGAAGCTCTTGGCCGACTTTTTGCGGGTCGAGATCGGCGCCCACGTACTTCGCGGTCATGTTCGAGGGGCGAACATCCAGAGTGCGCGAATAGGTAAGCACGTTGGCGATTTCATCGGCCAGCGCGAAGCGGAGATAGTCAACGCTGAAATCGCCGTTCAGATTTGTCAGGGGCAACACTGCGATTGCGTTATTGGCCGCCCCTATAGTTTCCGGACCGATGCTTGAGCCACCATATTCCCACCGCAATGAGCACCGTCAGCAGCAAGGCGCTGACTCCCAACAAGATGTAAGTCTGAGACTTGCTGGAGCTCTCGAAAGTCTTGGTGTCACTACCCGCAATCGCGAGCTCTCGCGAACTCCGGTCCGGGTCAATCCCGATTCGGTTTCTTTCTTCAGGTGCTGCAGGTCGGCCTTCATCTCGGCCGCGCTGGCATAGCGTTTGCTGCGATCCTTCTCCATCGCCTTCCCGATAATTCCTTCCAATTCGCGGGGAAGCGTGGGGTTCAAGCGTCAGCGGCGAAGGCGGCTTGGTGTGCAAGAACCGCATCGAGAGTGGTGACGACGTTGTTGCCGCTGAACGGCTTCTTTCCCGTGGCCATCTCGTACAGCACGACGCCAAAGGAAAAAAGATCGGTGCGTGCATCGAGTTCCTCGCTGCGAGCCTGTTCTGGCGACATGTAAACCGCGGTTCCGGGAATCACGCCCACGGCAGTCAGCGAGTCTTCTACGGGAGTTTCATCGCTGGTTCCCAGCTTTTCGTCGCGCAACAGTTTCGCCAGGCCGAAGTCGAGGACTTTCGTCTGCCCGCTGGTGGTAAGAAAGATATTGGCCGGCTTGATGTCGCGATGAATGATTCCCTTGGCATGGGAAGCTGACAACGCGTCAGCGACCTGTACCGCGACCTCGAGCAGATCGTCGAGGTCCATCGCTTTGCCGCGAATCCGCTGTTTCAGGCTCTCCCCCTCCAGCTTTTCCATGACGATGAAGGGATGACCGTTATGAGTCCTCGACTTCGAAGATGGTGCAGATGGAGGGATGGTTCAACAACGACGCGGCTCGAGCCTCACGCTCAAACCGTTCCATGGCTTTGCTGTCGCCGGTGAGATTGTCGGGAAGAAATTTTATGGCTACGTGGCGGCCGAGCCGAGTGTCCTCGGCCTCATAGACCACGCCCATACCGCCGCCGCCCAGTTTCCCCAGAATTCGATAATGGGAGATCGTCTGGCCGATCATGGTAGTGCCGCTCGAACTTTGGCCAGACGTTTCGCTGTTCATAGCGAAGCTAAGCCCCTGTAGGCGGTAATGTTAGGCCGTGGGTCGTATCTGGTCAACCCTTTGGAGCCAATAACTGGAAACGGGGTGGCACTCAGGTGGATCGGATGGCCGTGCTGAGAGCACGGCTCGCAAGCGGTGGCCGCCTGACCATCAGCTATTTAGCAGGCACATGCCACGAATCAGACCTTGCAGCCCAAATGACGCTATAATTCTGCCCACTCATGGCACTTTCTTCAGGAACGAAGTTGGGACCTTACGAGATCCAGTCGCTGCTGGGTGCGGGCGGAATGGGCGAAGTGTATCGCGCCCGCGATGCGCCGGCTGGATCGAATCGTCGCCATCAAGGTCCTGCCTGCGTCCTTCTCGGCCGACCGTGACCGCATGCAACGCTTCGCGCAGGAAGCGCGCGCTGCCGCGGCGCTCAATCATCCCAACATTCTTTCGATCTTCGACATCGGCGACGAGCATGGCTCGCCCTACGTGGTTTCCGAGTTGCTGGAAGGCGAAACGCTGCGCGAGCGGTTGCGGAATGGACGCGCTTTCCAGCCGCAAAGCAATCGACTACGGATTGCAGGTGGCGCGAGGACTGGCTGCCGCGCACGAGAAGGGGATCGTTCACCGCGACCTGAAGCCGGAAAACCTGTTCGTTACCGGCGACGGCCGAGTAAAGATTCTGGATTTCGGCCTGGCGAAACTGACCCGGCCGGAAACGCGGGAGCGGAGACGATGCGCCGACAGTTCATGCTGTGACTGAGCCGGGGCTGATCATGGGTACGGCCGGTTACATGTCGCCCGAACAGGTGCGAGGACAAGCAGCAGACGCGCGGTCTGACATTTTTTCGTTCGGCGCAATTCTGTACGAAATGATCTCCGGCAAGCGGGCGTTCCACGGCGAGACCTCAGCCGACACCATGAGCGCCATCCTGAAAGAAGAGACGCCCGAACTTTCAGAAACCGCGCGCAACGTTCCGGCCGGGTCTGGAACGAATCGTTCGGCATTGCCTGGAGAAGAATCCTTCGCAGCGCTTCCATTCCGCGGGCGACCTGGCGTTCGACCTGGAATCATTGACTGAGATTTCTGCCACCAGCAACAAATCGGGCGCGCAGGCTGCGGTGCAGGAGGCCGAGGGCGCGAAGTCACGTCGACGACTGGCGAGCGTCGCCGGCGCGATCGTGCTCGTCGGGTGCCCTAATCGGTCTGGGATGGTGGGTAGGCCGAGGCGGTGGGGTTGGCGCCTCCCGCTCAGTATCAGCAGATCACATTCCGCACCGGTTCCATCGGCAATGCCCGCTTCACTCCCGATGGCAGCATTGTCTACGACGCCTCCTGGGAAGGTGGTGTGCGCCAGTTATATCTGGCTCGCACCGACGACAACGGCTCGCGTGAACTGGGTCTGAAGAATGTAGCGCTGCTTTCGATTTCGAAGAGCGGAGAACTGGCGATCCGGCTCAACACGGTTTATTACGGTGGCTACGCGCGGGCCGGGACGCTGGCCAAGGTTCCCTTGAGCGGGGGAACACCGCGCGAAGTGCTGGACAATGTCCAAGATGCCGACTGGGCAGCCGACGGCGAGAGCATGGCGGTGGTCCGCTTCGTTCCGGAGAACGGCCACTGGCGGCTGGAATATCCCGTGGGCAAGGTGTTGCTCGACAGCATTAACTGGATCAGCCATCCGAAAATTTCGCCAGACGGCAGAAGGGTGGCGTTCGCGGACCACGAAAATCCGAGTGGCGACGATCGAGGTTCGGTGGCGGTGATCGAACCGGATGGGCAAGAGAGGAAGCTTTCGACGCGGCTGGTCGTCGGTACAGGGAATCCTGTGGTCATCCGCGGGCGATGAGATCTGGTTCACCGCCTCCGATAGCGGCAGCGCGGCTAATCTGCGCGGAGTGACTCTGGGCGGCAAAGTGCGGACGATCACCAATGTGCCGGGCGGCATGTGGCTGCAGGACGCACGCACTGGGGATGACCCTGATGACGACAAACCAGAACCGTCTCGGAATTCGAGGCCATGCCGCCGGGAGGAAAAGAGGAAGCGCGAACTGGGATGGTTCGGGTGGTCGCTATTGCGAGACATAAGCCGTGACGGCAAGAAAGTTTTGTTTGAGGAAGAGGCTGAAGGCGGCGGCCCGAACTATACCGTGTTTCTACGCGATACGGATGGTTCGCCGCCGGTGCGAATCGGTGAGGGCACCGGTGAGGCAATTTCGCCGGACAATAAGTGGGTGATCACCAAACCGGCAAAGGGAGGGGCGCTGAGCTTGGTTCCGACCGGTGCCGGTGAAGCGCAGGCAGTTGACCCACGACGCCGTCAGCTATGGCATCTGTGCGTTACTTACCGGACGGCAAACAGTTGCTGGCTTCCGGAATCGAGGCTGGGCATGGGGTTCGCGACTATCTGATCGATCGTGAGCAACGGCGATGCGAAGCCCATCACGCCTGAGGGGACCTCCGGCGTGCGTCTTTCTCCGGACGGCCGGAGCGTCGCCGTGATTGGCCCTGACGGGAAATGGGGTATTTGGCCGCTCGACGGCAGTGGCTTGCGTCTAGTTCCAGAACTCGACTCGAAGTACTACGTGGCCGACTGGTCGCCCGATGGAGCATCGTTGTATGTGCTCTCCAGCCAGAACCGCGAAGGCGTCGCGAAGGTCTATCGAGTGAATGTCGCGACCGGCAAAATGGAGTTTTGGAAGACCTTTGGCGGGGACCTTCCCGCTGGGGTCGCGAACGTAAGCGGACCTCGCTTTTCCAGCGACGGAAACTCCTACGCCTATATCTACTCGCAGCTATTGTCGCAGTCGTACGTAGTGCAGGGACTGAGGTAAGATTCGGGAGCTTGCCTGGGGCTGCGCGCGGCGACCAGTCAGTTGAAGAGTAATATTTTACATGTAGAAGCCTGCTGACGAACCGACCCACTCCATGTTCTTGTTGTGGTCGACTCCCATCATCAACCCCCGTCCCATACGAACGATGGTCATTACGGGCTGGAGCTCGTCCAACCAGATATACATGACGCGCATTTCCGCCTTGTTGCGTCCAAAAGGCGTCTCGATGACAGGTTCAAACTGCATGCGTTCCTGCAGGATGTACTGCGACCCTTTTTCTTTGGGAATCGCCGCCAGATCCTGCGGGGTGAGATTGATGACGACCCCAAGGCCGGCAAAAGAAAATAGCGGCTTGAGAACATAGTTTTCTAGATCCTTCGGAATCTGGGCCACCTGATCCAGAAACCATGTCTTGGGCATGCATTGGTGGCGCAGATATGGCAGCGAAAACTTGCTCATGCGGAAAAACCAGTTGGGATGTCCCGCCCATTCCACTTCGATCTCTTCGTTAAGTTGAAAAGACATTTTGAGATTTTTGCGCACCATCTCGTCCACGATGGCTCGGTTGTAAATGCGAAGAACTGGGACTCGCTTGCCTTTGTCTTCGTAGAAAAGAAACTTGCCCACCTTTTTCACAGCGGTGATCGCGATTGTCTTTACGCCAAGAAGTCTCTCAGTCAGCAAGAAGTCGGGCAAGGTTTTCTGATGCAATGGATCAATTTCCATCAGAATCACATGTTTCGGATCATGATCGCCCACTATGGCGCGCCTTAGAAGCTTTTTGTAACCATCCCAGTCAAGCCCACCCAGCAAATATTGCAAACCAGGGTCCAGATCGAAAACTTCACCATAGGTTTGCGACAGCATCGCCTGGTAGGCGTACAGCGAGGGAAAACCTTGCAGCTCGACCAGTTTGGGCTGCAACGAACCCGACTGGTCTCTGACCAGACCAAAATCCACCTGGATGAAAAGAGGGTGCGTAGCCTCCCGCGGTACTCGAAACTGCTCTGGAATGGCCTGCGAGGAGGCCTTTCGATATTCGATGTTGTTTAGCTGATGGATGAGTTCCTTCCCGTAGTCACACATCTGATTTAGAAGTGGCTTGGGAAGGAAGATGGGGGTTTCGCAAACGCGGAATTGCACCTGGGTTCCGCAGCGCTCTGCCATCAACTTGAGCAGCCGCTGATATTTTTCCGGAGTGAAGTTCGCATTGAATTGTTGTCGAAGGGCGGGAATCATAAGCTTCTACAGCTTGTAGTCCTGCGCAGAGGTTGTCATCTCGACCGGAACCTGATTCCTCGCGCGCGAGGGATCATGTGAAATCAAGGATCTCCCTAACGGGAACCTGTCCCCGCCCTACGCCTCAAGCAGGAACTGTCCACTCCGCATGATTTGGTCGCCGTCCACCCAAATGTCGAAATTTCTACCGACGACATCAATGTGCGTGGAAGAGTACCACTGCGCGCCAGTATGTGCGCCATAGGGATTACCAAACGCAATATGCACGCCCGGGTATTTTTCATCCTGCAGAATTTGCCCGATGACGTCCTTTAGTTCGATGTTCGTGCCGATGGCGAATTCACCAACGCGATCACTATTCTCGTCGGTATGCGTGTAACGCCAGAAGTCGTCTTCCAGTTCGCGATTCGACGAATGAGCCTCGGTTAGACGATTGCTTTTCACTTGAATCGTGAGTGGGTCCTGCTTCAGACTGCCGAATTTAGCGCACAGCCAGTCGCCCACCACGCCGTCGACTACAAATGTGCCGTTGACTTCCCCGGGGGAGGTGAACACCTCGCCGCCAGGCAAGTTCCCCCACTTATCACGGCTGATAATGCCGCTGGTCTTAAGCCATCGATACTCGGGATTCAGATCCGCCGTCAGATCAGTTCCTGCAGCAGTCTTGGCTCGCACCTGCTTCGCTCGACGCACGATGTCCACCACTTTCGTGCTGATGCGATCGACTTTCAGGAAGTCCGCACGCATTCCTTCCAGCATGATCTGATGGTTGATGTTGACCATATGCGCGTGACGAATCTTTTGCCGATTGACGACATCCGTCATCTGCATCCGCGATTTGAGTTCATTTGCCTGTGCCTGCACCGCAAAAATGCTGACCTGGCTGGTCTCAAGATCATCAGCAATCTCCTGCGGCAGATCGATCAGCGGTCTGGGCGAAAGATCTTCGAGCACCCAAGCCCGGTAAGGTGCGCCCAGATCCTCTAATTCGCGGACGATGCTCGCCGCGATTTCTCGCGTAGCCTCGTCGGTGATGACGGTAACTTTTTCCAAGGGTTGAATGCGGAGGCAGACATTCACGGCATTGCGGGCACCGGGAGTAAGTTCAGGATCAAAAGGAAGCGTGCTGAGCTGGCGGTTGGCTTGGCCGACGGGAACGTTCATTACCCTGCTTTTCTTGCGGGAGCTTGGGCTTCGGTCTCGGCTAAGCCCGCTTCCGTCTCTTCAATAATGTAGTCTACGACTTTTTTCAGGTCCCCAGTCTCGCGAAACACGCGCAGCTGTCGATCGGCTCCCGTTCCCGTTTCCAGAATTTCGTGGATGTAGTTAATCTCTTCACGAGATCCAAGCTCGTCCACCACATCATCAATAAACTCAAGATATTCTAAAACGAGTTCGCGGGCCGGAACCTCGGTCTGCTTGCCGAAATCGATGAGCTTGCCATCCAGACCGTAGCGTGAAGCACGCCACTTGTTCTCCATAATCAGAGCACGGCGGTAGAGACGAAATCCCTGGTTCGCGGTGTACAGCTTGTATAGCTTGGCGATTGTGGCCTGGATCAGCGCCGCCAGGGCAATCGTTTCGTCCACTCGCATCGGAATATCGCATACGCGAAATTCGAGAGTATTGAAGAATGGGTGAGGTCGAATGTCCCACCAGATTTTCTTGGCATTGTCGATGCAATTGGTCTTTATCAGCAGCTTGATGAAATTTTCGTATTCGCCCCAGCTGGGGAAGTAATCTGGAATATTGGTGCGGGGGAATTTATCGAATACCTTGCATCGATAAGATTTCAGCCCAGTATCCATCCCCAGCCAGAACGGGGAATTGGTCGACAGCGCCAAAATGTGGGGCAGAAAATAGCGTGCGTGGTTCATTAACTGAATCGCAGTCTCGCGGTCTTCCACCCCGATGTGTACATGCAATCCAAAAATCAGATTCGCCCGCGCCACCAGTTGCAAATCCTCGACGATATTCTTGTAGCGGACATCCTCTGTAATTTCCTGCACTCGCCAATCGGCAAAGGGATGAGTGGCAGCCGAGGCCAGCCGCAGACCATTTTCCTTCGCCAACGCAATCATGTCCCTGCGAAGCTTTTTGACTTCTTCTTTGGCGTCCTTAATGTTGCTGCAAACCGAGGTCCCAACTTCGACCACCGACTGGTGCATCTCAGCTTTGACCCGCTCCTGCAGAAGTAGTTTGCCCTTCTCGATAATTTCGGCGTGGATGTGCGAGCGCAGGTCGCGAGTGACCGGATCTACTGTTTGGTATTCCTCTTCAATACCGATAGTGAAAGTCGGAAGCATGGATACGGCGGTCCTTCTGAGGGAGGCTTGCTGTCCGCAATCCGGGCAGCCTAGCCAAAAGCGGGCACCAGTATAGCAATCAGAGCCTCAAAGCCGAAGTGAATCAGTCGGGTGCATCTGAGATGTTTGCACTCCACGGCCTGACTGAATGTGGCGATCGCTCCGGCCGGATGCTCATACAGCGACTTCAGGCATCCGCCTTCTTTTTTCTGATGGTCTTTTTCTTTGATGGTGCGGCCTTATTTTCCCCCGCCAGAAAGGCTGCCCAATGCAGTAGCCGGGTCGGGGTTTCATCGCTAAGAGCTTTCTTTACAGCCAGTTCTGCAACCGCATTTACGATCCACTCAAAGTTTTCCTGTCCCACGGAATGCATGTCCGCATCGGGCGCAGGGTTAAGAAAATCGATGGCGTAAGGGATGCCATCTTCCACCGCGAACTCAACCGTATTCAGGTCGTATCCCAGTGCTCGGCACAACGTCTGCGAGTCCTTTACCACGCGGCTTAACAGCTTCGGATCGACTGGGGCAGGGTTTTTCACGTAGCGTTCGTGATGCGGCGCTCTTGGATCGTAGTGCATGACGTGGACATTCTCCTGTCCCACCACGTAACAGCGAAAGTACTCTTTGAACTCAACTCCATGCTGCAAAGTCATACATAGATCGCCTGTCTGGTTGTAATGATGGAAAAACTCCTCAGGCGAGTGCACTTTGTAGACGTGCTTCCACCCCCCACCGGAATATGGCTTAAGAAAAGCCGGGAAGCCCACGTATTCAAAAATCTCTTCCCAATTCAATGGATAGATCAAATTGCGCATCGACTGGTCAGTAGTTCCTTCGGGATGCTTCTGATGAGGCAAGATCACCGTGGGTGGAATGGCTACACCCAACTTCGAAGCCAGGGCATAGTTGAAGAACTTGTCGTCCGCCGTCCACCAGAAGGGATTGTTGATAACAATCGTTCCACTCAGAGCGGCATTTTTCAGATAGGCGCGGTAAAACGGTATGTCTTGTGAAATGCGGTCGATAATGACGCGATACCCGCTGGGTTCCGCCATTTTCACACCGCCAAGCTTGACGAATTCAGCCGTAACGCCTTCGACCTTCATTTCGTTAATGCGATCTGTGAGGGCCTGCGGGAACGTGTTCTCCATCCCAAACATGATGCCGATCTTGTTCATGGTTGCCTCGCTCTCTTCGTGCTGAGCCGATCTTCCGCTATCTGTCGTCCTGAGCGCCGTCGAAGGCTCTCTGCCCGTGCCCGCTGCGCTTCCGAAACGTACAGAGAGGATGTTCGCAATCTCCGTCGATGACGTTAAGTCCTTCGATTCCGCGAACCGATTCGCAAGCGACCGGTTTGCTCCGCTCAGGATGACAGAGTCAAAAAACCATCACGCCGAAGAACTCCAAAACTCCTACGCTTCGACAAACCTAGGAAAAATATTTTACCGCCATCCTCAGCCATAACGGCCAGTCATGCTTTGAGTTGCCCCCCCAGATATCGAGCCAGTGAGGAATTCCCTTGGCATTCAGGACTGTCGAAAATTTAATGTTCTGATCCAGGCAAATATCCCAATCGGCGGAACCCAACACGATATTCATTTTCCGGTAACGGCTCAGAAACCAGTCGTCGTTCGTGTGCGGCAAAAAATCGGGTGGACAATTGAAATAGCAATCGTCGTCATAATAGCCATCCAGAAACTGATGGATATCGAAAGCTCCACTCATGCTCACGCAATACGTAACTACATCGGGATGCTTAAGCGCAAAATTTACCGCATGGTACCCTCCGAAACTGCAACCGGTGACCGCCAGCCGCGCTGCATTGTTCTTCCAACGCAAGAACGGAAGCATTTCGTGTAGGATGTAGCGCTCGTACTGCAAGTGGCGCATCACTCGAACCCGCGGATGAATGCCCTTGTTGTACCAACTTTCGGTATCGACTGAATCCGGGCAAAAGATCTGCAGCTCCCCGGCGTCGACAGCGCGCGATAGCACGCTAGTCATACCGCGATCCTCATATTCAAAAAATCTGCCCATGGACGTCGGAAACACCAGCAGGGGCGTGCCGCTATGTCCAAAAATCAGGACCTCCATGTCGCGTTGTAGCTCGGAGCTGTATTCCTTGAAATATTCGCGATTCATTGAGGTTGAAGGTGCTGGCAGAAACCAATGCGCGAAGTATCTTAACCCATCAGAATGCAGGGGCGACAATGTGCCGTCAGCGTCCCGGCTCGCGCAGGCTCGGACAAGACTCACCCCAGTTTTTATAGCTTGATATGCTTGCTCGCCATGCAATCGCTGACTGAGGACGAAGTTCGTAATCGCCTTGAACCCCTCAAGGTCATTGCGGCTATCGAGGCTGCATTTCGTGATCGTTATCAATCGACTGTGGTCCCGCTTCGCTCGAAGATGGAGCTAGCCTCTGGCGTGTTTCTCATCATGCCGTGTTACGACTTTGGCGGCCAGGTTTTGGGGATGAAACTTGCCATGGTTCAGAACGAACCTGAGACCGCGATGGACCGTGTTCAAGCCACCTACATGCTGCTTGATCCGAAAACCGCCAGGCCGACATTGGTCGTGCCGGCAAACTACCTGACCGACTTGCGAACGGCTGCAACATCGGCGGTGGCCACAAAATTCTTGGCAAAGGAAGACGCTCGCGTCCTTGGAATTGTTGGCACCGGCCGGCAGGCTCGCGCTCATATCAAAGTGTTGCCGCTGGTTCGCAGATTTGAGGAAGTGCTGGTAAGCGGGCGTAATGCGGTCACGACCCACACTTTCGCTGAGGAAATGTCTATGGAAATCGGCCTTCCAGTCAGGGTGGTCGATTCGCCAACCTGCGCCGCGAATTCCGAGGTCCTTTGCACCTGCACAACGTCGCCGAATCCTCTATTTGACGGACGCTTGCTCCGTTCGGGAGCACATCTAAACCTGGTCGGCGCATTTCGGCCGCACACGCGTGAAGTAGATTCCGCCACCGTCCAGAGGTCTCGTGTTTTCGTAGAAACCTATCCGGCCGTGTTTGCTGAGGCTGGGGATCTGCTGATTCCGATCCAGGAACGTGTCATCGCTCGCGAGGATGTGGCCGGAGATCTTCACCACCTCGTAAGCGGAAAAATTGCAGGAAGAACCGACCCGACCGGGGTCACTCTTTTCAAAAGCGTCGGTTATGCGATGGAAGATCTCGCAACTGCAGAATTATTGACTGATTGAGGTTCTTTCCGGCGTTCGCTACTCAGTTTCTACTGAATTAGAATCAAAAGTTACATTCAGTCATGAACATTGCTCGTTTGAAGCCAATCACCCGCCGTCCTGCAGTAATCATCTCAGCTCTCCTGACCGTTGCGGTTCTTTCATGGTTTGGCGTGAATCGTCTGGTGAACCGTTTTCACGAGCAAGAGAAGGCATTGGCACGTCATCTTTACGAACGGGGCCAACGTGCCCAAGACGCCGGCAACCCCGAGGCGGCTTTAGGGGATTTTCGTGCAGCCCTTAGTTACAGCCACGACAATTTTCAATATGAGATTAGCCTGGCACGCGCTCTGCGCGACACGGGGCGAACCGCCGAAGCCGAAACCTATCTCATCGGCTTGTGGGAACGTAGTCCCCAAGAAGGCCCCGTGAATTTGGCCTTGGGGAGGCTGTTTGCCCGCGAACAGCAATTCGATAAAGCCGTCCAGTACTACCACAACGCAATTTACGGATTGTGGGCCAGCGATCCGGAGGTAAAACGGCGAACCACTCAATTGGAATTAATTGAGTTTCTGCTACAACACAAAGCTTATCCGCAGGCACAAGCGGAACTGACCAGCATGGCTTCCGCTTTGCCGCGAGATCCCAGCTTGCGACTCCAGGTGGCAGAGCTTTTGGTCCGGGCCCAGGACAATGAACATGCGTTTTCTCAGTACCAACTAATTCTGCAAATTGATCCTGGTAACGCTGCCGCCCTCTATGGAGCCGGACAGGCAGCATTCGCGCTCGGACGTTATCGGACGGCGCAAGCTTACCTGCAGATGGCTGTCCGGGAGAATCCTGAGAACAAGCAGGCCCGGCATTTGCTAGAAACTGCAATCCTGGTATCGCAGGTGGATCCTTTTGTGGCGCGCATTTCTGACAAAGAAAGAAACCAGCGCTTGCGCTCCGCATTTCTCCGCGCAGGCGACCGTCTCGATGGGTGCGCCAAGAGTCAAAATATTGATCTCAGTCCGCAGTCGCCCTCGAATGGCTTGCCGGCGCTCCAGGGACAATGGGTGCAGATCAAGTCTCGACTGGCAAAACTCTCTTCAAGCGATGGAGTATTGGATCAAGTTATGGATCTGGTTTTCGAAATCGAACGCCAAACCCAAAGTATCTGCGGTGCGCCCCAAGGCGCGGATCAGGCCTTGCTGCTGATTTCGCAGGATCGTGCCGGGGTTGAGCAATGACGGACGGCGAGACGCATCAGGCGGCGGGTCAAACCCCGTCGGTAAAAGTTGATCCGGAGCGCAGATTCATACGCCGATCGTGGTTCACTCTCAGCACTACCCGTGAAGAGCGCTTCTTTCTCTTACTGGCTGTTTTTATCGGGCTATTCTCCGGGCTGGCCGTTGTTTGTTTCCGCCTTGCCATCGACTGGACCAAAATCTGGCTCCTTGGACCCGTGCCCGAACCACATAGTTTGCGCCTCATTGTTGCGCCGGCGCTCACTAGTCTTGTGGTTGCCATTTTGGTGATTCATGTGTTCCCTCTGGTTCGCGGAAGTGGCGTGAATCAAACCAAAGCTGCACTTTACATCTACAACGGGTACATTCCGTTTCGTACTGCCGTTGGAAAATTCATTACTGCCGCACTCGCTATCGGCTCAGGCCAGTCGCTGGGCCCTGAGGATCCCTCGCTACAGATCGGAGCAAGTTTGGCATCGGCCCTCGGTCGCCGCCTCGATCTGTCCCGCGAACGTCTGCGTTTGCTGGCTCCCGTCGGTGCCGCAGCCGGACTGGCAGCCGCTTTCAACGCACCGATTTCGGCGGTGCTGTTTGTGATCGAAGAAGTAATAGGACGTTGGAGCGCTGGAATTCTGGGTTCGGTAGTTCTGTCAGCGGTATCGAGCGTGGTGGTCGTGCGCTGGTTCCTCGGTTCCGAGCCTTTGTTCCGCATCCCGGCAGTCGGTTTGATGCGGCCCACAGAGTTGTTAGCCTACGCAGTCTTGGGAATCGTCGGTGGCATGGCGGCTGTCATTTTTGCGCGAGGCATCGGATATTTCCGTCCACGTCTGCGCGCCTGGCCGCGATGGACACAATACTTCCAGCCTGTAGCCGCCGCGATTGTTATCGGTCTCATCGGCTTCCTCGGCTTTCCCCAGGTAATGGGAGCTGGTTACGAGTACATGGACCAGGCCATGCACGACCAGTTCACCTGGGAGATGCTGGCCATACTGGCGGTGCTCAAGATCGTGGCTACCACATTGTCATTCGTAAGCGGCACTCCGGGCGGGATGTTCGCTCCCACGCTATTTGTAGGTGCGATGCTGGGAGGCGCTATTGGAGGCTTCGAACGTCATTTCTACCCTGGCCTTACCGGATCGACTGGCACATACGCCCTGGTTGGCATGGGAGTTTTATTCGCGGCTTTTCTTCGCGTACCGATGACTTCGGTCTTCATGGTGCTTGAAGTCAGTGGAAACTATTCCATCATTGTGCCTGTCATTGTGGCCAACACTTTAGCGTACGTTGTTTCGCGCGGACTACAGCCCACGCCCATATTCGATCTGCTGACTCGTCAGGATGGTCTCGAACTGCCATCACTGGAGGAACAAAGGGAGCAGACCGTGTTGCGCGTGGAAGATGCCATGAAGCCTGCCCCTTCGCCAGTGTTAAGCTCCGAAGATTCGGTGGACCAGGCCATGCGCCGCCTCCACGATCTCTCAGGGAATTTCCTGGTTCGCATGACTCCCAGTGGGTGGGCCGCAATCACGTCAGACACTCTCAAACGTCTGGTGGGCGAGGGCAAGGGGGAAATGACAGTGGGCTCCACCCTGTCCATCAGAAACCTGCCTTATCTTCACCCCGATCAGAATCTCGAAGCAGCTCTCCGCCATGTCTACCAGGTGCCTGTTGTACCAGTTGTCCACCGTGCCGATTTCCGAAGACTGGAGGGCGTAATCTCCCGCGAAGACGTGCTCGAAAAGTACAAGATGCAGGAAGAAGAGTGAATCATAAAATCATAAACGGTGCCGCCGTTCCGGCTTTATTCCCCGGCTGATTCCGGGTTGATGCTCTTCCTTTTCAATACTTTACACACCATCTAATGCTCCCTCGCTCCGCTAAACCCCGATTTTTCCCCTTTCGTTGACATAAACGTGTGCTTGCCTCATGCCTTCAATAACATAAGGTCAGGTCGAACCCATCAGGAATGCGTGTCATACCGGCATATTCAGATGAACGTCCTATGAAGGTAGGACAAATGTCTAATTTTCCGGTGTAACTTCCGGAAGTTTGAAGCAAGAGCTTAATTTGTCGTGGCATTTCAAGCAGATGAAAGTGAGAACGCATGCATAAGCCAGTGAAATACGTAGAGAAAGCAGTCACCATCGCCGCTAAAGGCGCGTGGGTAGTTTTCAATAGCTTGAATAAGATCAAGCAAAACCCCTCGCCAACGCCAAAATGGTCAGAGAAGCCGCTGCTCAAGTCCTACGAAAAGACCAAGCCACCGCTGGGCTGGCCGCGCACCACCGACTCGCTTTGCCCCAAGTGCATTCCTGAAATTCGCCAGCAGATCCTCGACGGCAAGACTGCCCTACGAAGTGCTGATGAACGAAAAGGTCGGCGAGATCAAGGCCGAAATCGTCGAGCGCGACGGCAAGATCCTGATGGTGAAAGACTGCGCCATCCACGGCCACTTCGAAGACGTGATGTCGATCGACACCGACTTCTCACGCCATCTGGAAGAAGTCTTCCCCGGCCGCGACATTCGCGCCCACAACGACGAGAAGCTGCACCATCACGGTTCTTCGCACCGTGAAGTACGGACGCGGCTCGGTGCTGACCATCGACCTGACCAATCGCTGCAACATGATGTGCGATCCCTGCTTCATGGACGCCAACCAGGTCGGCTTCGTCCACGAGTTGAGCTGGGAAGACATCAAGACGATGCTGGACAACGCCATCACCATCAAGCCGCGCCGCCAGATGTCGGTGCAGTTCTCCGGTGGCGAGCCGACGCTTTCGCCCTACTTCCTGGATGCCGTCCGCTACGCCCGCGAGGTTGGCTACAACTCGGTGCAGGCGGCGACCAACGGAATCGAATTCGCCAAGAGTCTCGAGTTCGCCCAACAGGCGGCCGAAGCGGGCCTGCGCTACGCCTATCTGCAGTTCGACGGAATCGGCAACGCGGCCAACGCGCATCGCAAGGTCGGCAACCTGTTCGACGTGAAGCTGAAGGCCATCGAGAACATGCACAAGGCCGGCGTCGAGATCGTTCCGGTCGTCACCATCGTCAACGGCATCAACAACGAGCAGGTCGGACGCATCATCAAGTTCGCGCTGGACAATCCGAAGACGCATCCCGTTCCTCTCGTTCCAGCCGGTGTCTTTCACCGGCCGCGACGAAGCCGTCACCGACGATCGCCGCGAAGCGCAGCGCTACACGCTGTCGCACCTGGCGCACGACGTGAAGAATCAGACTGGCCTGGGCGAGCCCGCTCGCGACTGGTTCCCGATTTCGTTCATGGGAACGTTCTCCGATTGGGCCGACCTGATGCACGTCAACGACGCCAACAACGATTGGGGCCAATTGAGCTGCGGCTGCCATCCGAATTGCGGTACCGGCATGGCCGTCATGATCGACAAGGAAACCAAGGAAGCGGTCCCGGTGACCGCGTTCCTGAAGGGCGATCAGCTGGCCAAGGACATTGCCAAGGTCAACGATGCGGCTCGCGGCAAGTTGCTGTACGGTCGTCGGCATGGCGCTGTGCCTGATGAAGAACTACGATCCGTTCCAGTCGCCGACGCACTTCAAGCTGATGGACATGCTGAAGAAGTTCGACAAGAACTTCGGCGCCACCGGCAAGAACTACGGCAAGGTTGGTCCAGACCGCACCATGGACGACGTCGATGAAGCGCCGCCAGGATCGCTGGAACTTCCTGTTCATCGCGGGAATGTGGTTCCAGGATCTGTTCAACTACGACTTCCGCCGCACCGAGCAGTGCATCATTCCTTACGCCACGCAGGAAGGCGAAATCTCCTTCTGCGCCTACAACACCGGCGTGGGCTGGCGCAACATCATCGAGAAGATGCACATGACGGCCACGCTCACCAAGTGGTACGAGGAGCACGGACGGCACGAGATCTTCGCCGGCGGCAAGAGCGTGAAGATGGAAGCGGTACGACCACGCCCTGGTACTGAACGAAGAACTGGTCACCAACGAAGAGCAGCACGATCTCGACAAGCTGGGCATCGCCAAGACCGCGCGCGAAGAGAAGATGCGCGCGCGCGACGCCAAGCAGAAGGAAGATCCCGCCTACAACGCCCGCATGGCGGCGCTGTATCGCGAGGTCGTCCTGAAGGAGAAGCCGGTGGTGGCCGAGAATGGATTCATTCCGCTGGGCGCCCTTACGGCGGTGAAAGGCAATGGCAACGGGCACGCTCCGGCGAAGTCGGAAGCGGAACCGGTGCTGGGAGACTAGGCAGAGCAGTTTCTGGTTTCTTTATTTGAAAAGGTCGCCAATCTGGCGGCCTTTTTGTTTGGAACATTGGTCAACAGCTATGCCAAGAATTGTCATCCTGGGCTGCGCCGGAACTGGCAAGACTACTTTGGCGCGAAAGATTGCCGAACGCAGCGGCTCACCTCTCATCTCCCTGGATGACCTTTGGCATTCGGATTGGGAAGAGAAAGATGTTCCCGTCTTTAGAGAAATGATTCAAAAGGCTCACGCGGGTGAGGCGTGGATCAGTGACGGTAATTTTGCGCTTGCCACATTCGATATTCGATTACCTCGCGCCACCATGGTGATCTGGTTAGAGCGGTCGCGCCTGTTGTGCGCTTGGCGGGCAATCGCGCGTGTTTTCAAACGCGGGGAATCCCATCGAGTGGGGAAACTTTTTGTCGTCCTGCGATTCATTTGGAAATTCAACCGGATTAACTGGCCGCGTATTGAGGCCACCCGACTCACATTTGCGCGGGAGGTTCCGGTTGTACGATTAAGAACCGGGCGCGATGTCGAAGTTTTTTTGTCGTCTTATGGCGATGGCACTGACTATTTGCCTCCCAGCTAGCTTTTTGTCTTCGTCAGTTACCCGCCTTGACTTACCAGCCAGCTCTCGGATAATCTCCGCCCGACTCCAGGGTGCGCGTGTTGGGACTCCTGGAGCGAGGGCCTTTCAAGTTTAAATTCCAAATCAAATCACTTCGCGACCGAGGAGGTCAGCATCCATGAAAAAGATCACGGGTTTGCTGTTGGGGTCGTATCTTTTGCTGGGGGGAATCGGCGTTACTGTGGCGCAGGAGCCGCCACCGCCGCCCAAAGTGCTTGCCGTCACCCGGGAGTTCGTCAAGCCTGGTAAGAGCGGCGCACTACATGAAAAAGCAGAGAGCGCTTTCGTGCAGGCCATGATGCATGCGAAATGGCCGACCCACTATCTTGCGGTGAGCTCGATTACTGGTAGGCCGCGAGTCTTATTCCTGACCGGCTACGATTCCTTTGAAGCTTGGGAAAAGGATGTTTTGGCGGAGCAAGCCAACTCCGCTCTTTCCGCCGCAACCGATAAGGCGGCGGTGGCTGACGGAGAATTACTGAGCGACATGGATTCCAGCGCACTCGTTTTCAGCGAGGAATACAGCCTTCGCGCCAACGTCGATATCCCGCACATGCGCTATTTCGAGATTTCTCTCTATCGGGTGCGCCCGGGACACGACGGCGATTGGAACACAATCGTCAAGATGGTGAAGGCCGCGTACGACAAGATTCCCGACGTCCACTTTGCTACTTTCCATGCGGCGTATGGACAGGAAGGAAACACGTACGTCGTCTTCACGCCCATGAAGACTGCGGCGGAAATAGACAAAGGCTTTGCCCAGGACAAGCAATTTCAAGCCAACATGGGCGAAGAAGGCTTGAAAAAGTTCAGTGAACTGCTGGCGGGAGCGATTGAATTCAGCCAACACAATCTGTTCGCATTCACTCCGTCGATGAGCTATGTTTCGGATGAGTGGATTAAGGCCGACCCGAATTTCTGGAAACCTAAATCCCAGCCTGTGACCTCGAAAAAGAAGGACGAAAAGACGGCAACGAGCCAATAAGGCCAGATCGCTTTTGGAAGAAAATAAATTGTGAGGGCACCCGGAAACCTTTCGGGTGCTTTTTTTTACACGCGAGTACAATAACGACAGCAGAATTTTCCGCTCAAATTCCGCAAATAGGAAGCGTCGGTCCAAACCGCCGCTGTCCTAAGCTTAGTACTTTCTTAGGAGCCAACGATGACCGACGTTAAAGTTGCCTTGTGGGTTCGCCTGGATGCCAAGCCTGGCAAGGAGAAGGAAGTTGCCGACTTCCTCCACAGCGGATTAGCAATCGTCCAGCAGGAACCCGCCACAACGGCGTGGTTTGCGATCCAGATGTCCCCCTCTACTTTTGGCATCTTCGATGTCTTCCCCAATGACGCAGGCCGCCAGGCGCATCTTACGGGACGGGTGGCCGCTGCGCTGATGGCAAAAGCTTCGGACTTGCTGTCAAAACCGCCATCAATCGAGAAAATTGATGTGTTGGCGGCAAAGCTTCCCGGGTAACTTAAGCCATCAGTGGACCTTAATAATTGAGTACGATGGGTGGGCCGATAATCGATCTGTCGGTCTGTTTCCGTGCTCCCTATTTCGTAGTTCAAGCATCTAAAACCTCTATGGACAACAATGCGATATTCGATGAAAGGTATAGGGTTATCGCCATTGACGAGCAGAATCTCATTCTCCGGGGGGTCCGCAGCGGAGAGGTCCTTACGATAAAGAATGCGGATCCGGAAAATCCGCTCACCGCGGCAGATTACCCTCCGGGCAAACTTATTGCCCTGAACGATCCCTCAAGCGACGTAAAGAGTTAATGTAAGTTTTGTAATGCGGATAACCTTGATTTGCCGATTTGACTTGGACTGAATGACCCCGTCAGGATTTCTAATTACTAGAACGGATCAAGTCAAAATCGGCGGACAATGGTTTCAGCACCACATATTTTTCCTTCTACAATCACCAACTCGCCTCGTTCTTGCCAACCCGAAGTCATGCTTCTTGTGGTTTTGAAGGTACTGACTTCGAGGAAATTGGTCTTGATTTCCCCGTTTACCAGCACCGGGCGTAGAGATG
Source organism: Terriglobia bacterium (assembly GCA_963706335.1). Lineage (GTDB taxonomy): Bacteria > Acidobacteriota > Terriglobia > Terriglobales > Acidobacteriaceae > JAIQFF01. The sequence continues at coordinate 40,316 of CAVPME010000010.1, read as the reverse complement.
GAAGCGCCACGTTTCGGTGCTGGAGTTAGCCCTCTTCCAGCCTTACAATAGGCGTCTAAACGCTGGAGGGCGCATGGGTCCGCGAAGAATCACGTTCATCTTGTTGGCAGTAGCCTTTGCTGGATTGCGAGTTGGAGCTGCCGAGGATAACCCGAGTCCTGCCAAAGAAGTCACATTCAACCGCGACGTAGCTCCCATATTGTTCAAGAACTGCGTGGTTTGTCACCGTCCGAACGACATGGCGCCGATGTCGCTGATGGATTACCCGGACGCCAAAATGTGGGCTCGCCCGATCCGCGATGCAGTCGTTCAACGCAAAATGCCGCCCTGGCATGCCGATCCGAAGGTCGGCGATTTCAGCAACGATCCAAGACTGTCCGATCAGGATATTGCAACCATTGATGCCTGGGTGAGGAGCGGCGCCAGGGAGGGCGATCCGAAAGATCTGCCCCCGGTGCCCGTGTTCGCACAAGGCTGGCACATCAAGCCCGACGTAGTGCTGACCATTCCCGAATTCACGGTGAGGGGCGGCAGTATGGACGACTATGAATACATCTACGTCCCCACCAACTTCGTGGAGGACAGGTGGGTACAGGCGGCGGAAGTCATGCCTGGCGACCGGCGGGTCGTCCATCACGCTACCGTTTCAGTCATTGAGGCTGACAAGGTTGCGGAAAAAGAAGAAGAAACTACGAAATCCGACGCCGGGGTCGACCAATACCACTACCGGACCGGCCGTGTGCTACACCTCAGAAAGGATGCCCCAGTTGTAGATGATGGCTGTTCATCTCCTGATGGCGGCGGTATTCCGGGCAAGCCTTCCGGATATCTAAATATCGTGCCAGGAATTTATCTCCCGGGACATCTGGCTGAAACTCGGCCGCCGGGCTATGCACTTCGCATCCCGGCGGGCTCCTATTTGCAGTTTCAGGTTCATTACAGCAACCATACCGGTGAGGACGTGAAGGATCGTACCAGCATCGGATTGGTTTTTGCCAAAGAGCAGGTGAAGCATGAGATTGCACAATACGAAATCTGGAACAATCTTTTCCTGATACCGCCGAACGACGACAGTCACCGTGTCACTTCCTGTTACACACTGCCTAAAGATGTGACCGCCGTGGCTTATACCGCTCACATGCATTTTCGTGGAAAGAGCATGACCACGGAAGCTATCTATCCCGACGGCCGTCACGAAGTGATTCTGAATGTGCCGCACTACGATTTCCGATGGCAGGAAATCTATTTCCTGAAACATCAATTCCTCTTGCCGAAGGGCACAAAGCTGGTGACCACGGCATATTTCGACAACTCGATCAATAATCCGCAAAATCCAGATCCTTCGAAAGCTATTCGCTGGGGCGAGCCCAGTGATGAAGAGATGATGGGTTTCTGGTTGCAATTTGCCGATCCCAAACTTGTGGACGAAAAGTCTGCGGTCGCCCACAAGTGAAGAGTCAGAGTTCGGCTTAGTTGAACCCGTCTCGATCCGCGGGCGTCATCCTGCGTTGCGAAGTGTCTGGCGTGCAAGATTCCAACAGCTGGACATTCTGACTTCTGCACGCGGGATTTCTGAGGCTTAGACCGCTCTCAGAATGAAGTAGCAAGCGATTCGTAGTGTTCGATTAGGAGCGTCTCATCGTGCAAGTCACTCGACGCGATTTTCTGATTTCTGCCGCCGCGGCTACGGCCGCCCCGCTTTTCTTGGGTGCTACCGACAAGGCCGGCAACAAGACACCCATCATTGGGCAAGGCGAATATCGTTACGAGGCTATTCACGATTGGGGTGAGTTGCCGCGAAGCATCAGGTACGGCAACACCCATGGTGTCTGCGAGGACTCGCAGGGCAACATTTACATTCATCACACCGTCAATGCTACCAGCGACAGCCTGGATACAATGGTGGTCTTCGATCAGAGGGGCGAATTCATCCGATCGTGGGGCCGTCAGTTTAAAGGTGGAGCTCACGGCCTGACCATTCGCAAAGAGGGCAGCGACGAGTTTCTTTACCTTTGTGATTTTGCGCACGGCATCGTAACCAAGCGAACCTTGAAGGGCGAAGAAGTATTCACCTTGGGCTATCCGGCGGAATCAGAAGCTTACAAACCGAAGGACCAGACGTCAGCAGTGGTCTATCGACCCACCAACGTGGCGATAGCTCCGAACGGTGACATTTATGTGGGCGACGGCTACGGATCGAGTTTTATTAATCAGTACAACCAGAACGGCCGGTTCATTCGCACTTTTGGTGGGTTGGGCAAAGGTGACGACCAGATAGATTGTCCGCACGGACTCTGGGTGGATACGCGCTCGGAAACGCTGATGCTGGTGGTAACCGACCGTGGCAATGGCCGTTTACAGCGATTCACGCTGGACGGCAAACACATCGATTCGATTCTGGGAACGTCGAAGATGCCATGTTTCCTGCATGAACGCAATGGTGATGTCGTCATCGCAGACCTGTTGAGCAAGGTGACAATCCTCGATCGACAAAATAAAGTGGTTGCCAGCTTAGGGGAGGGCGAATATTCGAAGCAGGATTGGAGTACGGTTCGAAATCAGGCTCCCGGCACATTTGTTCCGGGGAGATTCGTTTGCCCTCACGGCGCCTGCTTCGATCATGAAGGCAACATCTTCGTGGTGGAGTGGGTCGAGTCCGGTAGGGTAACCAAGCTTCGCAGGGTCACATAAAAATGCCGTAACGCTGTTGCGTAGAGATCGCCAAACTCCTTAACACGATATTCTCTGCGAAACTCCGCGGTTTAATCGTTCATGCGAACCGGCGGAACAACCGCATAGGTCTATCAATGAGCGAAAGTCCAAACTCGGATCATTTCCGTGTCTCCGGCGAGTCCGCATGATCGTGGTAGTCATGGGAGTTACCGGCTCGGGAAAGACGACTGTCGGCAGTCTATTGGCCAAGCCGCTAGGATGGGAGTTCGCAGACGCCGACAATTTCCATTCGCCCGCCAATGTCGAAAAGATGAAGCACGGAATTCCGCTGAAAGATGCGGACCGGGCGCCGTGGCTCGCCTCACTGCGTGAAGCGATCCAGCAGTGGATCGCGCTGGGGAAGGATGTGGTGCTCGCATGCTCGGCTCTGAAGAAGGATTATCGCAATCAGCTAATGGTTAGCAGCGAGGTAAAGTTTGTCTATTTGAAGGGAAGTTACGATTTGATCGACCAGCGGCTCCGGCTGCGGCATGGCCACTTCGCCACTGACACAATCCTGGCCGGTCAATTCGCCGATCTGGAAGAGCCGGATGATGCCATTACAGTAGAGATTGACCAATCACCAGAAGCGATTGTCGCGGAAATCCAGCGCAAACTCGGCGTGGACCACGATCATACGGCTCCAAAATCCGTAACTCGGTAACAGCCATAAAAAGTGATGAATCCGGCAAGCTTGGTAAGCCATGCCTATGCAAACCCTGAGCGGACCTGACATCGGTGCGAGTGTTATTTCCAAACTCATCCGGCGTTTGTTGCCTTTTCTGTTTCTGCTCTACATCGTCAACTATCTCGATCGAATCAATGTCGGATTCGCCGCGCTTCAGATGCGCGACCAACTCGGATTCAGCGATAAGGTCTACGGGTTGGGGGCGGGGATTTTCTTCGTCGGATATTTCTTTCTGCAAATTCCAAGCAATCTGATGCTGGCGAGGGTCGGAGCGCGAAAATGGATTGCGGCGATCATGGTGGTGTGGGGAATCGTTTCGGCCGCGATGGTGTTTGTGAGTACCCCGAAAGGCTTTTACTTGCTGCGATTTCTATTAGGCGCCGCGGAATCCGGATTTTTTCCCGGCATGATCCTTTACCTGAAGAACTGGTTTCCTTCCGCAGCGCGAGGTCGTGCCGTGGCCTTGTTCATGACTGCCGGACCTCTTGCCGGGGTTGTGGGTGGCCCGATTTCGGGTGTCCTGTTGGGGGTGCAATGGGCCCACCTTGCGGGATGGCAATGGTTGTTCCTGCTAGAAGGGTTGCCGGCTGTTGTTTTGGGCGGAGTCGTACTTGCATACCTCGCCGACCGTCCTGAGGTAGCACCGTGGCTTTCGACAGAACAACGTTCCTGGCTGACCGGGCAATTGCTCACCGAGCGCAACGCCCATCCTGAGGCGGCCGGGAGCCATGTGTTCGCAGCGCTCGGCAAAAGCCAGGTCTGGCTGCTTGTGTTGGTCTATCTGGGCGAAATTACTTGCACCTATGGCGTCGGTCTTTGGCTGCCGAGTCTCATCCGAAATGTTTCGGGGGTCAGCAACCTCATCATTGGATTTCTCTCGGCGATTCCTTATATCGCGACCGCGATCGCTATGGTTGTCATCGGAGTCCATTCAGACAACACGCGCGAAAGACGGTGGCACCTGGCCGGTCCGGCATTTGTAGCTTCGATGAGTATGGCGGCGGCCGCTTACGCTACCTCGACCACAACGACTATTATTTGCCTCAGTCTTACCCTGATGGCCGCGTATTCAATGCTGGGACCGTTCTGGGCGACTTGTACCGAAGTGCTCAGCGATTCTTCTGCTGTGGCCGGTATTGCTTTGATCAATTCATTCGGAAATCTCGGAGGGTTCCTTGGACCCTACACCATCGGACTGATTAGAACCTGGACGGGCGGCTTCCGGGGCGGCTTACTCACGGTTGCAGTGGTGTTAGCGCTGAGTGGTGGTCTTTCGCTTCTAGTCTATTCAAGGAGTCTGCATAAGATTCCGGCCGCGGCCTAGACTTTCGGTCGAGGCGTGTTACAGTCCACAAGCTCGAAGGGTTGTGCCTTTATGTCCTTTCCCTTCGCCCTTTTGACGCGATTGTTTACAATAGGTTTCGACCTCCGCCGACCGGAGATATGGCCCCTAACTCCCGGGACAAAAACGATTTGGAACAGCCAAACCACAATCCAGGCTCCGCCGCCCGAGTATATTGGCGAGTGGAGGGCAGCCTCGCCGACCTTACGACGGTTCGCCCGATTGCGTTTTTCACCTGGAATGCTCAGACCTTCCTAGAGCGATGGGTGCGGCGCGGTTTGGTCCTGGCAATGGCGTTATTGCGGCCACTCCTGTATGCCGTCCACCGCACTTTTGCCACCAGAGTGGTGCACACAGTTTTGCGTGGGATCAGTCGCGACAGGCTGGATTTACTGGGCGAGGAATACTTCAAGTACAAACTTCAACCATATCTTAAAACCGATGGAATCAAGCAACTTACTGACCGGCTTGAGGCTGGGGAGGAGATCGTGCTGGTAAGTCAGGGCTTGGAGCACGTCATGCGCCCTCTGGCTCGGCATCTGAGGGTGAAATGGATCATCGCCAATCGCTTGGAGTTCAGAGACGGAATCGCTACCGGGCGCTTGCTCGAACCGGTGTTGCGGCCGCGAGGCTTGTTTGCCGGAATCAGCGGCTCAGGCGCGGATGGGAGACGCGCGCCGGAAAGATTGGTCCGCGATCTTGGTCTCGCTGGAGTGAAAGTTTTGGAGTCCGCGGTGGTTCCTGCTGCTCGTAACCTGCCGGTCGCAAAACGCCCGATTGTTTACTTCGATGGTGTTCGCCATTCTTCTCCGTTTTCCATTCGCGAAGCCCTCTCTGGAAAGCAGGTCATGCTGATCGGCGTAACCGGCTTCATCGGAAAGGTTTGGCTGGTGAACACCCTGATGGAATTACCTGAGATTGGGCGAATTTATTTGCTCATTCGGCGGCAAAAATCCAATCCTGCCCAACGTCGTTTTGAAAGGATGGTGGAAGAATCCCCAGTCTTCGATCCGTTATACGCCCGCTATGGTGCGGATCTTCGCCGCTTTCTGGCGAAACGGGTAGAAGTGATTGAAGGCGACGTGTGCCAGCCGGGCTTGGGTCTTACCCCTGAAGCGGGCGAGTCGTTGCTGAAAAATCTTGACCTCATCATCAACAGCTCCGGGTTGACCGATTTCAATCCCGATCTACGGGATGCTTTGGCGACCAATGTGGATGCGGCTGTGAATGTTGTCGACTTCGTGCGCAAGTCGAATCACGCCGGACTTTTACATCTCTCCACTTGCTATGTGGCGGGCGCGCGCGACGGCCGTGTGGGAGAGGGGTTGCGTCCCGATTACACTCCGGCAGGAGTAGCAGGATTCGACGCTGAGACCGAATGGCGCGCGCTGCACGATTTCGTCAAGCAAGCGGAGCAGATGGCACAGGGTGCGGAAGTGACCGACCAGCTTCGACAGCAGGCTTTGAGCAAGGAGCATGCAGCCAAAGATCTGGGCGGAATGGTCCTGGACAATCAAATCCGGAAGAATCGTTTCCGCTGGTTGCGGGAATATCTGACTGAGATGGGGATGAAACGCGCCGCCGAACTGGGCTGGCCCAACACGTATACCTTGACCAAGAGTCTCGCAGAATCGCTGATTGCCAAGAACGGCGCCGGACTTCCGATTGCGGTGGTTCGGCCAGCAATCGTCGAGACTTCGGTGGCGGAGCCATTTGTAGGCTGGAATGAGGGTATCAATACCTCGGCTTCTCTCTCCTATCTTCTGGGAACGTCCTTCCGGCAGCTGCCCACCAATGAGAAGAAGCGGCTGGATATCATTCCTGTGGATTCCGTCTGTCGGGGGATGACCTTGATCGGGGCCGCCATCGTCAGAAGACGGCATGAACCACTCTATCAACTGGCTACTTCTGTAACCAATCCCTGCGACATGCGGCGCTCGATCGAATTAACATCCCTGGCTCACCGTAAGCATTACCGCGCTCAGGAAGGTTTGGAATACTGGCTGCGGCTGCGTCTCGACGCGATTCCGGTATCAAAGGAACGCTACAATCGAATGTCAGCACCAGCGCAGAAGGCAATCATAAAATCGATCCAACGCGTGATGTCACCATTGCCGCTGAAAAAGACTCCGCTGGTGCGCGCAGAACGTAATCTCGAAAGGGTGGAGAAACTGATCAAATTGTTTGAGCCGTTCATTCTTCACAACGAACACGATTTTGCTGCGGACAACGTGGAACGGCTTTCGCACGCGCTGCCCGAAGAAGAGAAGTTCGCTTTCGGTTACGACACCCGATCGATTGACTGGTGGGACTACTGGATCAATATCCACATTCCCGCCTTGCGGAAGTGGACCTATCCGCTGATCGAAGGGCGTCCGCTGGAGGCGCGTCCCGTCCGCCGTCTGCAAGATGAGGTGGTTCAGGAAAATGCAGACGTTGTGGTCAAAACTGGTACTAACGGAGCAACGTGGCGATATTCCTGACCGGTTCTACCGGATACATCGGCGCACATGTCGCCGCTAATCTCCTTGAGCAGCACGGAGCCTCGCTTAATCTGCTGGTACGCGCTCGCGATCCGCAGGAAGCGGCCACGCGCCTATGGCAAGCCCTGCAGCTCCACTTGGATTTCCCGCGATTCTACGAGTATTTTCAGACGCGGATGCGGATCTTCTGTGGCGATCTCACTGCGCCGCACTTCGGTCTCGGAGAGGACGATTACGACCGCCTGATCCACACGACGGATTCGGTGATTCATTGTGCTGCTTCATTGAACAGAAAATCGGAAAAGAGTTGTCTGAACGTGAACTTGCGGGGCACTCTGGAAGTGCTGCTGCTGGCGCAAAAATCGAACTATTACCACGGTCTGCGCCGTTTCAGCCAGGTGAGCACCGTGGCGGTGGCGGGGAAGCGTCAAGACGAAGTCGTTACCGAAGACAATTCGATCGATTGGAGTCGGTCAGATTACGATCCCTACGCCCGCACCAAGAAGTTTAATGAGCATATGATGCGGCAGCTTCTGCCCGAGGTGCCGATCACAATTTTCAGGCCCAGCATCGTTCTTGGCGACAGTCGGCATCCTGAAACTACGCAGTTCGATATGGTGAGGGCTTTCGTATTTCTCGCAGACTTGCCGGTGCTGCCTTTCCCTCCAAGAGACAAGATTGACATCGTCAACGTCGATTTTGTGGCTGATGCGATTGCGACCTTGCACCAGAAGGAAAATCCACTGTTCGATACCTATCACCTCTCGTCCGGTGTTGATTCGCAGACTTTTCGTCAATTAACCACCGCATTGGCAGCCGCGCAGAACAAGCGTGGTCCGATATTCCTGCCTTTTCTTGAGCGGCCATTCAGTGCAGTGGTGGATTTTCTTGCAGGAAGACAAAGCTCTCTCTCTCACGGAGCTTCGTTGATGAAAGTGTTCATGCCATACCTCGTCTGGAATACGGTCTTCGACAACACTCGCGTCACGCAGGAACTGGGACGCCAACCGGTGCCATTCTCGCAATACAGTTATCCGCTGCTGAAGTTCAGTCGTGAAACCAACTTCACATTTCCTTATCAGGATTGGCCTGCCACCAAAGCGGGAGGATCTGCAGCATGATGGATCTGGTCCTCGAAGCCTGGGTCAGCAGCAGTATCGAAGCCGCCAAGCTCGGTTGGATGATGGGCAAAGGTAAGCCGTGGCAGCCGGGCGAAAAGTTGAAGCTTTTATTTGCCGGCTACAACGGGACTCGCAACATGGGGTCGGACGTGCGAGTGTCGGAAATGCTACGGCAGATCCGACATATTCTGGGATCTGACAAGACCGCCTTCAGCGTTATGACGCAAAACTTCAAACTCACCGAAGGCTACTTCGAAGGGACGCGTCAGGTACGTCTGCCTGATATTTTCCCGCCCTTTCTTTCCGACGAAGTGCCGCGGCATCACGGCGTAGTGGCCTGCGAAGGTTCGATGTTCAAGAGCAAGTTTGCCAACGCTCTGACGACCATGATGATCGGGTCGCTTGGGATCGCAGCCGCGCAGAACAAGCTTTCGGTAGGCTATGGGGCGGAAGCTGGGCACATGGACCCGCTCATCGCGAAAATGTGTGCGCGCTACTGCCAGGATTCTTTTGTCATCACGCGCAACGAGGAATCGCGTACTGTTTTGCGTGAACTGGGCGTGCCCACCGAACTGGGTACGGATACCGCTTGGACGTTTGAGCCGGCACCTCCCGAATACGGAAGGTCAGTGTTAGCCAGTGCGGGCTGGGACGGCAGCACGCCGGTTCTGGTGGTGTGTCCCATCAATCCCTTCGAATGGCCGGTCAAGGCATCTGTGGCGAAATTCGCAGCACGGAGTTTGACCGGCGCATACAAAGACAGCCATTATCGATCGGTCTACTTCCATAATTCAGGTCCCGCGGCAGATCGCGCTCTGGAACACTACTTGACTTCGATTTCCAACGCCGTTGCCGCATTTCGTAAACAGCGCAAGGTGTTCGTTGTGCTGGCGGCCACCGAGCGTCTGGATGCGCGTCCTGCTGGCCGCATTTCGGAAAAGCTCGGCGGCGTGCCGGTTCTGAGTTCTGACAACTACAAAATGCACGAACTAGTCAGCATTCTTCGTGCCTGCCACATGATGGTTTCGTCCCGCTACCACGGTATTGTGACCTCAATGCCAGGCCTGGTGCCGTCGGCTGGAATCACCATGGACGAGCGCATCCGCAACCTCATGAGTGAGCGCGGTCAGCAAGATCTGCTGATGAACGTTGACGATCCCGATCTTGAGTCGAAACTGATCACGGTGCTGGACAAACTGGCCACCCAGGGTGAAGCGATCTCGGTCGGAATCGGACAAACCGTGGTGAAGAATTTGAAAGTCATGGCACGCATGGGGGTCTACTTCGAAGAAGAAGTGCAACGGCGCTATCCGGATTTTCCAACGCGCAAAGGCGAATGGGGATGGGAAGATTATCTGCCGCCGATGAGTAGTGGATTGAAACAACTGGCCGAAGCCTTCGCCTGATACAGACCACCCAGACCGGGTCCTTGTCTGAGAGGGCGGAGACGGAGCTTTTTTGTCTGCGTTGAAACCGAGGAGGTTCGTTCCGCCGGGCAGATGGAGACATCTGGGCCTCACGCAGTTTCGTTGAAACGCCATGAGTTTTCTTGAAAATATTTTCACGAAGCTTGACGCCTCTGGCGAAACGCCCGTGCTCCGGGAGCTTCGAGATGGCGAAGTCCACACGATCAGCGGGCGCGAGTTGCTGCGTCGCATTGGCCAAGCTCGAAGGTTTCTATCGGACCAGCGTCTAAAGAAAGGTGATCGCTGCGGACTGCTGGCACACAACGGCCTCGACTGGGTTGCCCTCGATTTGGCGGCCATGGCTGAGGGCTTGATCGTTGTCCCGCTATATGCGCGGCAAGCGCCTGCAGAGTTGGTTGCGATGATGAAGGATTGCTCTCCTGCGCTGGTCTGCTGTGGAGACGAAGCCCTGCGCCATGGCATCAGGGAAAACTGGACGGATGCCCCTCCACAGTTTTTGTTCAAGGATGTTTTTGCGCAGCATGATGGACCCGAATTGCTCGGGGGACCACTGGCTGATCTTGATCCGGTAACTATCATCTACACATCTGGAACCTCGGGTGAGGCGAAGGGTGTGATCCTCACCGCGGGTAACGTCAGTCATATGCTGGGTTGTACTTCAGATCGTCTGAATTTCTTAATGAAGAATGCGCCTGGACAAGATCGCGTATTTCACTATCTGCCGTTTTGTTTTGCCGGCTCGTGGATCATGCTGCTGACCTGCCTGCTGCGGGGCAGCCTGCTGACTCTCAATACCGATCTGGGCAAGCTGGCCGCCGAGATGCGGTTGGTTGCACCCGATTACTTCCTTAATGTGCCGGCTCTTCTGGAACGCATGCGCAAGGCGGTCGACGAGCAGCTCTGGAAAACCGGCGGAGTTGTTCGCATGATTTACACTCGTGCCAAAGCAGCGTGGATCCGTAAGCAGGAAGCCGTGTCCAGCTTCTCCGATAGTTCCTGGCTGGCGGTGGCCAATGCGGTAGTGTTCCCAACCATCCGCAAAAAAATGATTGGCACGAACCTGAAAGCGTTGATCTGCGGGTCGGCGCCTCTGAGCGTCGAAACCCAACTTTACTTCAACATGCTCGGCATACCGGTGCTTCAGGTTTACGGCTTGACTGAAACGACCGCGATTTGCACCATGGACGATCCGCGCCAGGTTGAGCCAGGTCGCGTCGGACCTGCTATCAGCGGTATCGGGATGAAGCTCGGCGAAAACGAAGAGGTGATCGTGCGTGGACCTAATATTTTCCCCGGCTACTGGAACCGTCCTGAGGAGACCGCCAAAGCTTTACGTGACGGCTGGTTTCATACCGGCGACCAGGGAGAAGTAGATGCAACAGGGAACTGGCGTATCGTCGGGCGCATTAAGAATCTGCTTATTTTAGGGTCGGGCCACAACATCGCACCCGAACCGATTGAAGATGAACTCCTGGGAAATTTACCGGGAGGACAACAAATCGTGCTAATGGGAAACGGGCGCGGATATTTGTCGGCAATCGTGACCGGGGGCGTAACCAGGGAGCAAGTGCAGACGGCAATCGACTCAGTGAATCAAGATTTACCTCATTACAAACAAGTGCGGGCATTTCATATTGTCGCCGAACCGTTTTCCGTCGAAAACGGATTGCTGACGGCCAACGGTAAATTAAAGCGGGACTTGATCGCAGCCCGTTTCAAATCTGAAATCGAAGAGATGTACAGTGTGAAGCAAGCGTCATAGCGAGCCAGTCCCGGGCATTCCGTCGTGAAAAAATGAACGAATTCCAAGGCCAAACACTCTCGTGGAAGCTTCAGAACGGCGTGGTTGAGCTGGCGCTCCACCGTGCGCCGTGCAATGAGATTGGTTCCGCCACGCTCATTGAACTTGAGAAATTTGCTTCAGCTCTGGTTAAACTGGAAAGTCAGGCCCACGCATTAATTTTGCATAGCACCTTGAAGACGGGGTTTTGCGCAGGCGCCGATCTTCGCGAGCTGTATCACGGCGCGCAGGGAATGGACAAGCAATCGGCATCCCGCGGCGTGCGAGATTTTCTGGAACGCATTCACCAAGTAATGAATGCCGTCGATTCATCGCCATTGACCACAATCGCCGCTGTGAACGGTGTGTCGTTTGGTGGGGGACTCGAGCTGGCCCTAGTTTGCGACCTAATTATCGCTGACAAAATGGCGCGGTTTTGTTTCCCTGAACTGCGCTTGGGGCTTATCCCAGGATTTGGCGGAATCCCAAGGCTGAAGCGCGATCTGGGCAATTCGATTGTGCGGGACCTTCTGCTCACGGGCCGCAGTTTCAATGCCGTCAAAGCTCAACAGGCGGGCCTGGTAAGCCAGGTTGTGGGAGAAGGAGAATCATTGCGCGCCGCCCGCGGCACTGCCGCTCAGCTTGCCAAATTCGATCGCCGTACTGCCAGCGCTGCCAAGAAATTCATCAAGCCAATTCCTTATGGAGAGCTACGCGAGGAAATCGATATTTTTTGCGATCTCTTCGCGCAACCAGCGGTTGAGGCCGGGCTGAAGAAATTCGTGGAAAGCAAAGACCCGCAGCCCTATTTGCCATGAGCGCTTTTCTAATAGAATGACCCTTTAGCCATGCCAGACACGCAGAAGACGTTAGACGAAATACTTAATCTCGCTGCGGCACAGTTCAAAGTTCCGCGCGAAAAACTTGCTCCCGATGATGACTTCTTCAAGACTCTCGGTATCGACAGTTTGCAGGCGTTGGACTTGTTAACCCGACTTGAACATCACTTCAACGTCGAACTTCCAGACTACGAATTGCAGGGCGTGTCTGACTTCAGAACTCTAGCCAGCAGGATACAGGCGCGGCTATAGCAAATATTCGTCAGGTGCCTCCTTACTACAGAGCTCCGCAGAATTAGAGATAACTGCCAGGACAACCGCAATTGACGTTGTCGCCGGACAACCCGGCAGATAATGAATAATAGATGGACTTTTCACCGCATTTTGCGTGGCTGTGATGAAATAAGTTTTGATGCTTAACCTCGATCAATACACATGTTTGGGCGCAGCCTTACGCGAGGCCATCGATCGGTGGCCCAACGAAACTTGCCTGATCGAATCAGACCGCGACAAAGAAAAAACCCGTCTGACATACTCGGACTTCAAGGAAATGGCGATGCCTTTGGCACGCGCCTTCGAGGACAGTGAATTCCACGCCGGCGACCGTGCTGCGATCATCATGACTAATCAGTCGAAATGGCTGATTTCCGCTTACGCGATTTTTCATAGCGGAGGCATCCTGGTCCCGTTAGATTACAAGCTGACGGTGTTCGAGCATTTGCAATTATTGGATCATTGCAAAGCGAAATTCCTGGTCGTCGAATATTACCTTTGGCGAGCCATCATGCAAGCCCCGGAGTTTAAGAGTCACAAAGTACAGACCGTTCTCGTTACCGAGGCGCCGCCAGGCGCGGATTTGGCGGGGGCGCATCGCTGGGAGGATTTTCGTCGCAAAGGTGATGCGGTCTTCGTTCCCCGGCAACGTCAAGACGTGGCTTGTATTGTCTATTCCTCGGGCACAGGTGGACGGCCCAAGGGGTGTGTGCTTACTCATGACAATTACTTGGAGCAATCTAAAGCGTTGATCGCCTGGTATCCCTTCTGGCCGGGAGTGCGCTATCTCAGCATTCTCCCCACCAATCACGCCATCGATTTTATGGTCGGTTTTGTCGGGCCCTTTGTGTGTGGCGCGTGCGTTGTGCATCTGCGAACACTGCGTCCGGAATTCGTTCGCGACGCCTTCGTGCGCTACAGGATCACCCATGTCAGCCTCGTTCCAATGGTGCTCAAGAACCTGGAGCGGGGACTGAAAGCCAAATTTGACGCTTTGTCTCCCGCCAAACGTTTTATTCTGGATCGCTCGATTGCATTGAACAAGTTCTTTACTAACTGGCGCCCCGATGTCCGGTTGAGTCGCGTACTGATGCGCCAGGTTCATAAGGCATTTGGCGGAAATCTGCGCTTGATGGTGACGGGCGGCGCCTTCATGGAACCATCAACTCTGCAGTTCTTCTATGATCTCGGTATTCCCGTGGTCAATGGATACGGCCTCACCGAAGCCGGCACCGCGCTTACCCTCAACGACCTGAAGCCGTTTCGTGCCGACACCGTGGGCAAGCCGCTTCCCGGTGTGGATTTGCGCGTACTGAATCCCGATTCCGAAGGCATTGGTGAAATTGCGGCAAAGGGCAAAACCGTAATGTCGCATTACCTCGATGACCCCGAGCTCACTGCGGAAACCATTGTCGATGGCTGGCTGCTGACGGGCGATCTGGGCCGTTTCGATGCCAGTGGGCATCTCCAGCTTTTTGGCCGTAAAAAGAACATGATCGTTACCGAAGGTGGGAAAAATATTTACCCGGAGGATATTGAAGCCACATTCGACGGATTGCCAGTAAAGGAATACAGCGTCTTTGCCGCAAACTATATCTGGCCGGCAAAAAGCCTCAGCCAGGAAATGCTGGTGCTGGTTCTACGCCTGGAGCAAGGACAGGAACTTAACGAAGCGCTGAAACAAGAAGTCATTGCGCGTAACCGAAAATTGCCCGATTTCAAACGTGTGGGTGGCGTTGTAATCTGGGAAAAAGATTTTCCGCGCACTGCGGCCATGAAAATCAAACGCATTGGACTTTCGGAAGAAATGCGCAAAGTCCTGAGCCGGGCCGCGGTAGTCGAAATATGAAACGTATGAGCTACCCAGCGTGATCGATCCCAATGCTTACCTTGCGGTGGTCAATCCGGCGGCGGGTGGGGGTCGATGTCGCAAGTTGGTTGGTCCTGCACTCGATCGTCTGCGCGCAGGTGGGGTTAGCCTGGAAGTAGTGGAGAGCAACGCCCCAGTGCAAGCCACGCAATTGGTTCGTAACGCCTACGCGGAAGGCTATCGTAAATTTGTTGCTGTTGGAGGAGATGGAACCTCGTACGAGATCGTCAACGGTCTTTTTCCCAAAGAAACCGATGAGCGGGTCACGCTGGCATTTCTACCGCTAGGAACGGGGAACTCGTTCCTGCGCGACTTCAGTGACCGCGGCGTAGAGTTTGCAATCGAGGCTCTGCTGGCGCAACGCTCCCGCCCTTGTGACGTGCTGCGATTGACGCATGAAAGTGGAGTGCTGCATTACATCAATCTTCTAAGCATGGGATTCTCCGCAGACGTGGCTACCCTGCGCGCGCGACGCTTCAGTGGCTGGGGAGAGATTGGCTATCAATCGTCCATATTCATCAGCCTGGCCCGTTTCCGTCGTCGACCTTTCCCCGTGCGTGTAGATGGGGCTCTCGAATTGGACCGCCGTCCTTGCCTGTTTCTTACTTTCAGTAACAGCAAGTTCACCGGCGGTACCATGATGATCGCTCCTAAAGCGGAAGTGGATGACGGCCTCATCGAATACGTGCGCTGGGGGCCGATTGGCCGGGTTGGGCTGATTCGCAATCTGCCAACGCTTTATGACGGCACCCACATAAATCATCCTTTGGCGGAGCGGCGCCCGGCTCAGCGCATTGATTTTGAACTCGACACCCCTGTCGACGTGATGGTGGACGGCGAAGTTCTCACCTTGCGCTGCCAGAGTCTTGATGTGCTGCCGTCGGCGCTGAACGTCGTGGTATAAAAAGATTCGATGTCGAAAGAAAGAGAAAAACGTGAGGCGCTGGCACAGACCAAATGGTCCGCAGGCCGCAAGATCGTCACCGCGGTATTGATAGTGGCTGCCTTTGCTGTCGTAGTTTATTTGGGTCTTCGTAAACGAGGAAGCCGTCTTGATTCGTTCGCCAAGTGTGTTGCTTCGAAGCAGGCGAAAATGTATGGAGCCTACTGGTGCCCGCACTGTGCCGACCAGAAAGAAATGTTCGAGTCGTCTTTCCAGTACGTGCCCTATGTAGAATGCGGAGTGCAAGGCTCGCGAGACGAGGCGCAGGTCTGCAAAGACGCAGGGGTCAAACATTTCCCCACCTGGCAATTCGCTGATGGGGAACGCCGCGAAGGAACGCAACCTCTGCAGGCACTCGGCACCAAAACCGGATGCTCTCTGCCATGATCGCATCTGGCAAAGGGCTTCTTGAGACACTGCGAGTACGCCTTCTGATCGCTATTCTTTCGGCTGGCGGGGTGATTGTATCCTCTGTATCCCTTTACCATCACTACAGTACGTCGCCAACTTCCTACTGCGACTTCGGGGAGGCATTTAACTGCGACATCGTAAACCGGAGTACCTACTCGACAATTTCCGGTGTTCCGGTGGCTTTAATTGGGGTGATGGGATATGTGGGACTACTGATTCTTTCGACTTTCTATCGTGACAACCGGGAGACGCCAAAGATGCTGATGGTGGCATCACTAGTTGGATTTATATTCGCCTTGTATCTTACCTACATCGAAAAATTTGTGTTAGCCACTTGGTGCATATTGTGTCTTTCGTCATTGGCATTGATTTTTTGCATTACTGTTCTCTCATCGCTGTCGTGGGCTGGCAGCCCCCGCCGTACATAGTATCGCTACAAAGCCCTGCTGGAGGATATGGAAGATAGCGCTTCATCGGAAACAATGTTGACCGGCAGCAAGCCTTCCGGCGAGCTACGGCTGCACGAATTTCAAAGTCTAATCTTCCGCAACAACCGAATGCTTCGCGTTTGGCTCCCGCCAGGATATAGCCAGCCTGAAAATGAGAATCGGAACTACCCCGTCTTTTATCTCAACGACGGACAGAATCTTTTCGATCGAGCCACAGCCTACATCGGGGTCGACTGGCAGGTGGGGGTCACGGCCGCTCGCCTAATTGGGCTGGGGAGAATTCCACCCCTCATCATTGTGGGAATTGATAATGCTCAGAAAGATCGTGCCAGAGAATATCTTCCTTACCGCACCATCCATCCGCCGGTAATGCGGCCACAAGGCAAGCTCTACCCTGCTTTCCTGATGGATGAAGTCATGCCGTTTCTTTTTCAGCGATACCGTATCGCCAAAGGGCCAGAAAACCTGGGACTCGGAGGTTCATCGCTGGGCGCGATTATTTCTCTCTATGCCGCAATCGTGCGGCCAGGAGTCTTTGGCCGGTTGCTGTTGGAAAGTCCATCTCTTTTTATTTCAAACCACAGGCTTATCAGGCTGAGCCGTCCTTTCCGGCAATGGCCGGCAAGAGTCTTTATGGCGATGGGTACCAGGGAAGCCGGAAATGAAAGCCGTGATCGCCAGGTCGTCGAAGATGTTCGTAAGTTAAAGGCCATCCTGCAGCAAGCTGGATTGGGAGATGATCGCTTGCGGGTAAAGATCGACGATGGCGCGACTCACGGCGAAGGCGATTGGGCGCGAAGATTTCCAGAGGCGCTGGCGTTTTTGTTTGGCACGCCCAGGGTCGAGCGCTAAAGTCTAGCCATCGTGCCGCTCTCGAGGTGGATGTCTAATCGGCTCTTCAATACCGCAATCGCGCTCGCGATGTGCGCCGGCATGTGGGCTTACGTTGTCCGCATCGCCAATCCTCGTATCCGTCTTCAGGCGGCACGCACTGGGAATCGCGCTGGCGTTTTGGGTGACCTCTATCCTCGTTGGTACGGCACCCGACAGCTGGTGCTGAACCGCCAAAATCCTTATGGCCAAAGCGTAAGCCAAGATTTGCAACTGGCGTACTACGGGGACATTGTTTCCGACGGTAGTCGGGACGAACAGCGTTTCGCCTATCCCATCTACGTCTCGCTGTTGTTGTACCCGACCGTCAGGTTGCCTTTCAGAAAGGTCCAGATAATTGCGTCAGTCGTGATGGCAGGCGCCGTCGCTCTTAGTGTCCCACTGTGGCTTGGGTTCATCGGATGGCAAGTCTCCTGGTGCAAAGCGCTCATCCTGACTCTGCTGGTATTGAGTTGTTCTCCGGCGGTGCAGGCGCTGGAGATGCAACAACTCAGTACCGTGGTATGTGCGTTCTTAGCTTTCGCAGCTTATCTTTTGAGGCGACGGGCCTATGGTTCAGCGGGAGTATTTTTCGCTCTCGCGACGATCAAACCGCAGATGATGCTATTGCTATGTTTCTGTCTGGTGCTTTGGATAGCGGGGGAATGGCGCGGGAGAAAAAGTCTGCTTTTTTCCTTCCTTGCTACGCTAGCTATGCTGATTGGAATTGGGGAATGGATGTCCCCCGGCTGGGTAGGCGAGTTTGCATCCGCCGCGACAGCCTATCGGCACTACGCCGGGGGCAGCGCACAATCGATCGTCGAAATGTTTGCCGGTCACGTCGGAAGTCTTTTCATAACCTCAGCGATTTTGTTGGGACTGACGATTACGACGCTCAGATCGCGACACGAGCCCGCCGAGTCGGCAAGCTTCTCGCAAAACATCGTATTAGTTTTGGCGATTTCGACAGTGATCTTGCCGCCCGCCGCTCCGTACAATCATCTTCTATTGCTGCCAGGCGTCTTGATTCTTCTCCGAAATAGGTTGAATTTGTGGAGCTCAGAAAAAATTGTCGGCGGAGTCGCGCTGTTGGCTGCAGCTGCGATCCTCTGGCCGTGGATCGCAGCCGTCGGACTCTTGTTGTGGTCCGTGTTTGTGCCCGTGGAGCGATGGTCTTTGCCGTTCTACACCAGCCTGGTCGTGCCGTTGGCCGTATCGGCACTACTGGTACTGCAGAGGACGAACACAACCTTGCGTTTAAGCGAGGGACATAGTAGAACGACGTCCAATCTTCCGACCAAGCCACAGAAGAGCCATCAGGGTTATCACCGACAACTGCAGATGCGTGATTCGCGCCAGCGGTCCTAATAGAAAAAGCGGGTAGCAGATGTAGAGAAGTAGGGGTAGACAGGTGCGACCCTCATGATGTGCCAGAGCCCAATCACTCAACAGGAGAAACCCAGGCGCGAGGACAATAAGGTCATACACGGTCAAATGCGGGCACACTAGAACGGTCGCCAACAACAATACCGCATAACGAACTTCCAGCGATGTTTCAGTTTGCCAACAACGGATGGCAATCGTGAGAACAGCAATCGCACTCACAATATAGAACGCGAACGCCAATGCGGGCCAAGGGAGCAGCAATGACCAAAAGGCGCGAAGCGAATGCATCTGGTACAACCTCGGCTCAAGTAACGGCAATACGTCCTTCATGTGCGTCAGCGCGTGCCAGTAGGCGCGCATCACGGCAGTTCCGTAATGCACCCACGCCACGATCAGTTGTAGGGACACAGCCCCTGACGCTCCCAGGACAACCTTCCACTGTCGCGCCACCAAAAATGTAGCCGCCGCTGCAATGCCGACCTGAGGTTTGTAGATCAGAGAACCTATGGCCAATCCTGCCAGAAGGTTCTGATGATTCCGCAATGCAAGATATGCCAAAGTGAAGCACAGCAGTGCGAGACCGGAGCTCTGACCCCAGGCGATCAAGTGGAAAAATCCCGGAAACGCGATGGCGAGGATGAGAACCGTCCAGCGATGGCCTTGAAGCGCAGGGCACGTGCGCCACAGGGCATGGCAACACAATCCAAAAATCAACATGTTTGCCAAAAGCCACGTCGTCAGAGCCCATCCATACGGTAACAACGCAAGCGGTGCGAAGAACAAAGAAACCTGCGGACCGTAAAGCGGAACATACAACCCCTCTGGAGCCTGCGGCAAGATTTGATGAACCAACTCAGCTTGCGCGCGTATGTCATACAGGAGATCACCGCGACCTTGCAACGCCAAAGTGCCCAGCGTATAGAAGTGCAGAAAATCTGTGCCTTTGATCAGGCCGTTGCGGTCGAGCAAACCAGGTGCGGACATATCCACGGCGTAGACGGTCCATAGGCACACCGCTAACAGAAGAGCGTGGATGCGAATTCGCTTTTCGGTCAGCCACATTGCCCAATTCACTGGTTCAACCTTGGAGGCTCTTGATCCGCATTCAATCGCCACACCTGGCGGTCGTGGAAATACTGCAATAGTTCCGCGTTGTCCCTCTCCCCCATCGCGCGCGCCCAAACGACTTTCGATCCGTCAATGTCCCCGGAGTTATAGATCCAATCGTGATCGAGATCATGGTTGGGTCCATAACTGACCAGGACGAGATGCTGGCCGGGCGAATTTTGCAATTGCTTGAGAATCGCTGCGCGCTCGAGGTTTCCGCGAGGCCATCGCGGTTCGATTTGCGTTCCCGAAACAATGGCACCTACCCGTAGAACGATCAGCGCACAGCAAATCAACGGTACAGCCCGTACCAAAGCCGCTCCATAGGGTTGCCCGCGCCAGTACCATAGCTGCAAATGCCGCATGCACTGCATCAGCACGAGGTAGAACAACCCGGTAGCCGCAGCCAGATAGTGTGGCGAGGTCCAGGTTTCGACTGTAGTTCCAAGCAAGAAGAAAATACCAGCAAGTAGCGGAAATCGCATGCGGCGGTCGCGAAACATCCAAGGCAAAAACAGCAAAGGGAGGGTAAAAACCGTCCCCACATAAAACATCCACGAGAACCAGATTTTCTCGCCTAATTCGCGCAAAAAGCCGGCGGGTGTCCGACTCTTCTGAAAGACGCGAAACTCACGTTCATAAAATGCACGCATTACGGGGTGGCGATAAAGAGGCTCGGGCCGAGGCTTCTGCCACAGAAAATATGGCGCCCGCGAATATTGCGCGCGATTGACCTGATAAGTCATGCGAAAGGCGTCGCCGGTGACACGATAGTAGTAGTAACCGGTGGCTACCGCGGTAACACCTAGGATGGCAATCAAGGGTAAAGCTACGCGCCGCAACACAACAGCAAAATGGGGACGGCGTGGGCCCGTCAGCCAAATAATCAAGGCCGCTGCGATCGCCACGCCGAGAACAAAGCCTTCATAGGGCCGGCTGTCTGCAAGAATTGCAAGCCCCAATCCGAGCCACAGCGCATTTTGAACCCTCACACGTCGCTGCAAACGCGGGAGGGCGCCCAATACCAGAGCACCCGCAAGAGCCACGATCGACGCGCTCCAGTATCCATTCATCCAGTATCCCAAAACGCCCAGACGGAGCGCTGCCAGCAACCCGCCGAACAACGCCCATCCCGGAGGTACCCACCCTTGGAGCATCCAGCACAATACGGAGCACATGAGCGCCGTGACGATCAACTGTCCGATCCAGGGATTTCCCAGACTCTCGCCCAGCGCCAGCACCAGACCCTGAGCCGGCGGATACATCGACATATATGTTGGCTGCTCAATGATGTGAAAACTTTCGAAGTGTACAGCCATCGGATGGGGTGGATTGGTTAGGCGGCCATGCGCGAACGTGTCGGCGGCCAGAAGATAACTGAACTCGTCGTGCCAGCTAGGTTCAGGGATACCGAGAACTGGAATCAGAGCTGCGCGAGAGACGAGAACCAGCACGCCCACAACCAGCACACTGACTGACTTTCTTCTCGCGAGCTGCGAAAACCATCGCTCCACCACCTGGAACGATTGCGCTTGCTTTGGAAATGTTCGGGAGCGAAATAGAATGAGTCCCAGGGCGGCCAGCACCAGGACAAGTTCAATAATCTCGAGGAGGGCAGGAGCGAGGCGCGCGTAGAGTCCGGCCATCGTCATCGGGAGTGGGACCACGGGCGGTGGACCTTAGACGTCAGACTCACTGCGATTCACATCGCAGGCCTGCATTTCGAGGAATAGACACCGAAATCCCTCAAAGGGCGATCTACAGTTCTCCCAAGTGAAGAGCTGACTCTAAGTCTGACGCCCGAGGTTCAGGGCTCGAAGCTTCATCTCTCAACGGCCACTTTATCCGCCGTCAACTTGTCGAGAATGCCGGCCGCCACGTCGATTGTTTCCTGATCCACGGTTCGGTTCTTTGCGATGGCGTCTGCTAGCGGCACCGAAACGATTTTGTTACCGCGCAAGGCTGCCATGCAACCGAACTCCTTGCGATGGATCATGTCGATTGCGCCCAATCCATACCGCGTGGCAAGCATGCGATCAAAGGCGCTCGGAGAACCCCCGCGCTGTACATGTCCCAAGACCACGGTGCGGGTTTCGAAGCCGGTGCGGCCCTCGATTTCCCGCGCCAGGATATTGGCGATCCCGCCCAGTCGGGCGTGTCCGAATTCGTCTTTGCTCGCGTCGACCACGGCGAGTGATCCTTCCTTGGGGCCGATATCGGTTGAAAACTTTGCTCCCTCGGCCACAACCACAATACTGAAATAGCGTCCTCGTGCGTGGCGTAAACGAATCGTCTCAGCCACCTGGTCGACATCGAAAGGTTTTTCCGGGATTAAAATCACGTCCGCACCGCCGGCGATGCCGCTATACATTGCTATCCAGCCCGCATCCCGTCCCATCACTTCGACCACCATCACGCGGTTGTGCGCCTCCGCCGTGGTGTGGACCCGGTCAATGGCCTCGGTGGCGATATTGACCGTGGTATCGAATCCAAAAGTGAAATCCGTGCCGGCGAGATCATTGTCGATGGTCTTCGGAACACCAACGACATTCACGCCCTTTTCATAAAGTTTCTGTGCTACTGAAAGCGTGTCATCACCGCCGATGGCGATCAGAGCTTCCACGTTATGTTTCTTCAAGGTTTCGATGCATTTATCCAGTCCGCCGGCCTTTTTCGCCGGGTTCGTACGCGACGTGCGAAGAATGGTGCCGCCACGAGGTAGAATTCCGCCGACGCCGGCAAGGTCTAGCGGCATGGTCTTGTCTTCCAAAACACCCCGCCAGCCTTCAAGAAAGCCGACGAATTCATCTTCGTAATGGAAACATCCCTTGCGTACCACAGCGCGGATCACTGCATTCAACCCGGGGCAATCGCCCCCGCCGGTCAAAACCCCAACTTTCATTGCCTGCTCCTCAACGGGTATGGATTTTTCGGCTCAAGTCTACCCAGAGTGAATTCAAGTCGACACCAGATACACTTCAGCTGTATTTACTTGCGACGGATGCTTAAGGTTATCATTAAACGGAGCCTTTTACCGCTCGCCGCAGGCACGTGATCCTCTCTTGCCGATTGCGCTGACGCTGCGGTTTGGCCACAATATTTTCTGCCATTCAAAAAATTCATGTCTAAAACATTCCATGTTGTGATCTGGATTGCGGTTGCGGTTCTGGGGGCTCTTGCGCTGGCGACAGTGGCTTTGCATAGAGGCGAGCAGATCAACGCCATGTGGCTGGTGGTCGCTGCCGTTTGCACCTATGCGCTGGGATACCGGTTCTATAGCAAGTTCATTGCCGCCAAAATTCTTGCGCTCGATTCGCAGCGCGCCACTCCCGCCGAACGTTTGGAAAATGGACGCGACTTTGTTCCGACCAACAAATGGGTTGTGTTCGGGCATCATTTCGCAGCCATCGCCGGACCCGGGCCGTTGGTGGGACCGGTGCTAGCGGCGCAGTTTGGCTATCTGCCCGGAACCTTATGGATCTTGACCGGTGCTGTCTTCGGCGGCTGTGTTCAGGATTTCGTGATTCTTCTGTTCTCCATCCGGCGCGATGGCAAATCCCTGACGGAGATGGCCCGAGACGAAGTTGGCCGTGTTGGAGGATTGGTGGCTTATGTCGCGGTCATCAGCATCATCGTGATTCTGCTTGGAGTATGTGCGTTGGTGGTCGTAAATGCGCTTAAGGCCAGTCCTTGGGGCACCTTCACAATCGCCATGACGATTCCCATCGCGCTTCTGATGGGTTTTTACTTGCGGACGCTGCGTCCCGGCAAAGTGTTAGAAACCTCTGCGCTGGGGTTCGTACTGGTCATGCTGGCAATCTGGGGTGGCCAATGGGTTTCGCAGACTCCGTCCCTGGCTGGGTGGTTCACGCTTTCGGCAACCTCGCTCGCGATCTTGATTATCATTTATGGTTTCGCCGCCTCCGCACTGCCCGTCTGGCTTTTGCTCGCTCCACGGGATTACCTGAGTACCTTTGTCAAACTGGGGACGATCGGTCTGCTATCGCTTGGGATCATCATATTGCGGCCAAGCTTGCACATGCCGCCACTTACCCGTTTCATCGACGGCACGGGCCCGGTGTTCGCGGGAAATGTTTTCCCCTTCGCGTTCATCACCATCGCGTGCGGTGCCATCAGTGGCTTTCACGCGTTGATTTCGAGCGGCACGACTCCCAAATTAATCCGCCGCGAAACCCAGGCTCGAATGGTGGGCTACGGAGCGATGATGGCTGAATCGCTAGTGGCAATCATGGCGATGATTGCCGCTTGCGTCCTTCAACCAGGAATCTATTTCGCCATCAATAGCCCAGCAGGCATCGTTGGCCAAGTGCCGGAAGTGGCCGCCGCTACCATTACGAATTGGGGATTTCCCATTTCTGCCGCTGAAATGCATGCTCTGGCCCAGTCTATTGGTGAGCAAACACTTTATAACCGCACCGGAGGAGCGCCCGCGTTCGCGGTGGGCATGGCCCACATTTTTTCTCATAGTCTGGGTGGCCAGGCATTGATGGCAATCTGGTATCACTTCGCCATTATGTTTGAAGCGCTATTCATTCTTACGGTGCTAGACGCCGGAACCCGCGTGGGTCGGTTCATGCTTCAGGACGCTCTAGGCCACGTCTGGAAGCCCTTGGGCCGTACCAGTTGGTATCCATCGATTCTCACGACCAGCGCATTAATCGTGGGTGCCTGGGGATATTTTCTCTGGCAGGGAGTCAAAGATCCGCTAGGTGGAATCAACTCACTGTGGCCGTTGTTCGGAATCTCTAATCAACTGCTGGCTACTGTCGCGATGTGCGTGGCGACCACAATCATTATCAAAATGGGCAAAGTGCGTTACTCGGCCGTGACTCTGCTGCCATTGCTTTGGCTGGTCGCAATCACTTTCACGGCTTCGTGGCACAAAATCTTCGACCCGGATCCACGCATCGGGTTCTTATCCCATGCCGCGCAACTGGCTTCAGGTCCAGCAGCAAATGTTCGCCTGATTTTCAACGATCGTCTTGATGCAGTGGTTACCGGAACCTTGATCGTGATGATTTCGTTAACCCTGATCGAATCGGCGTGGGTATGGGTGCGAGTGTTATCCGGCAGTACTCAACCAAAGCTTAAAGAATCTCCCTTCGTAGCCACCCGTTTCGCGACTGAGGAACAAGCATGAAGTCATTGCGCAAAATCGATGCGCAGAGCTGCGAACAAAAGTTGGGCAAATTCAGGCACACACTCGCGCTAATGGTATCGACGTTACGCGAGATCTTCGACGAGTCCGCGTATGACCGCTTTCTGCATCGCAGCCAATTGGCGCCCTCGAGAGGTGCCTATGCTGCGTTCCGCAAAGAATACGAGGTCTCCAAGGCCCGGCGGCCGCGCTGTTGTTAAGCAACATTTCTCAGGGGTCTCTTGGCCCGGTTCCATTTCCGACACGGTCCATCGACAACTGCCCACTGACTACCACCACTGAACTCGTATAGACTCCCTGCATGCGCGTCCTGGGCGTCGATTGTGGCACGGAATACACAGGTTTCGGCGTAGTCGAACTCTGTCATGACGACACGCTGGTTTGTCTGACTTGCGGTGCGATCAAGCTTTCCCCGCGAGTGCCCCTTCCGCAACGATTGGCGACTATTTTTGATCGCTTGGGGATCATCATTGAGGAACACCATCCCGACAACGTCGCGATCGAGGATGTGTTCTACGCGCTTAACGTGAAGTCTGCCCTGAAACTGGGACAGGTTCGAGGAGTGGCGATGCTGGCGGCATCTTCCGCCGGACTAGAGGTCTCGGAGTATTCACCTCTCTCTATCAAGTCTGCGGTTGTGGGTTATGGCAGGGCGGAGAAAACGCAGGTTCAGCACATGGTTACGCGATTGTTAAACCTTAGCGAAATACCGAAACCGCCGGATGCCGCCGACGCGCTGGCCATCGCTATCTGCCATCTTCATACGTCAACCACCCTGGTTCGCCAGAAAGCAGTGGGCGGATAGGACGCGCCTGGCGCATCCCACCGATTTTTTTGGCATAATCTCTTCTGCATGGTCTCGTTCAAATCTCAGTTCGAAATATGCGCAAGCGCCTTGCGCGTGCGTTGTTCACGATCCCTTTGGTTTTTGTTGCCAATTTGTCTTTCGGTACTTCTCGGACGGAGCATTCCTGCCCGGGCGCAGGAACCGGCAGTTGTGACCTTTACCCTCGATTTCCCAGGTTCTGAGCCCTCCCACTACGTTATTTCAATCTCCTCCGACGGCCATTCCAGCTACGAATCGGATGGAAAGCTCAGTCCCGACTCCTCGGCAGATTCTTTCCGCCTGGACTTTTTCGTCTCCCCGGCCACCAGTAAGACGGTCTTCGACCTGGCCAAGCGCGCCCACTATTTTCAGGGACAGGTCGATTCGAAAAAGCATAATTTGGCCTCGATGGGCTCCAAGACTCTGACCTATAAGGACTCGCAACAGAGCACCAGCGCGACGTACAATTACTCGCCTATCGCAGCCGTTCAGCAGATTACGCAGCTGTTTCAGAACCTGTCGACAACCCTCGAATTCGGGCGTCGGCTGCAGTATTTCCATCGATACCAGAAGCTGGCCCTCGATGAGGAATTGAAGCGTATGGAGCAGATGGCGGGCGAGAACAGTCTGCAGGAACTGCCCGCCGTGGTGCCCATTCTGCAACAAATTGTCAGCGACAATTCGGTCATAAACCCGGTCCGGGCGCGTGCCCAACGGATGATCGGTCGGGCTGAGTCTGCAAAGCCATGATTTCCAGCTCTGCTCAACTCTTTCTGGCGGACGATTTGTTGACAACCCACGGGTCCAAAAAGTGTTCTAATGCAGTAAGGGCCGTGCCGGAGGTACCAAATGTCTACGCGCAAATTGGGCGTTTTGTTCGCGCTGACCGTTCTATTCCTCTCAGTTTCTGTTCCATCCTTAGCTGATTCTCAAGCTCGCATCGTCCGCCTGAGTCAAGTGGATGGTGACGTACAGGTCGACCGCAATGTCGGGAAGGGCTACGAAAAAGCCTTCATCAATTTACCTCTCACCCAGGGCTTTAAAGTCCGATCCGGAAGCGATGGACGAGCAGAGGTCGAATTCGAAGACGGAACTACTTTGCGGATCACTCCCGGGACGACGATCGAGTTTTCTGAGTTGGCTTTGCGCGACTCGGGCGCAAGAGCCTCGAAGCTCATTCTTCAAACTGGGACTGCCTACCTGAATTACAAGGGCGACAAGCCTGTGCAGGAGTTTTCGTTAGTTTTCGGTCCGGAAAAGTTGCGACTCGCCAAAGCTTCCCACTTGCGTTTGGAGATGAAGGATGCCAACGCTACCCTCGCGGTCTTTAAGGGAGACGTTGAGGTGGAAGGAACATCCGGCAAGGTGGAAGTCGAGAAAAAGCACGGTGCGACATTCGACCTCGCTGGAGCGAGTCAATATACCGTCGCTAACAATCTCGAGCCCGACCCTTACGACGACTGGGACAAGCAGCAGGAAAAATATCACCAGCAGTACAATTTGTCGGCATCAAGCAGCTACTCTCCTTACGCCTATGGTGGTAGCGATTTGAACTACTACGGAAGCTTTTACAGCATCCCGGGCTACGGCATGATGTGGCAGCCTTACCTCGTGGGTGCGGGATGGGACCCGTTCATGAATGGTGCTTGGACGTGGTATCCCGGGGCTGGATATGCGTGGATTTCTTCTTACCCATGGGGGTGGACGCCTTATCGTTACGGTTCCTGGACCTATCTCCAGAGCTATGGATGGTTTTGGCGGCCCGGAACCTCTTGGGCAGGATGGAATACGGTTCCTCGAATCAGCAACGCACCTCACGGATTCACTTCACCCAGACCGCCGTCGGTCGTAGGTCAGACTTTGGTCGTGAATCGCGGCACGCTAGCTACTCCGGTTGCCGGGGTGCAGAACCGGGTGCAACTCCGCGACGGTTCTGCGGGTTTGGGAATTGCTCGAGGCAGTGTGCGCGATTTGGGCAAAATGTCACGGCAACTCGAACGCTCCTCCATGGTTCGCGGCGTCCCACAAACTCCATCAGCTGCGTCCGCCGCACGTCTGCCATCTTCGTCCCGAATGTCGGTCTCTCGTGGTGCCCCCGTCTCACGCAGCAGCGGACCCTCGACGGGTGGTGGATCTCGAGGAAGTGCACCATCGCCTCGATCGTCGGCGCCGATCTCGCAAGGTTCGCCACACCGGTAAACTTTTGAGTGAGACGACTTGGAGATGTCCTGGAAGTTCCAAAATCCTGGGAAGCTTGGTAAGCTCACAGGCAAATTTACCGTTTCTTTCAGGAGGCTGGAATGCTTAGTACAAGGGCTTGGGTGCAGCTCGGCTTGGTTGTGGCTGTGCTGGTTATTTTTGCTCCGCGCAGCTCGGCGCAGAGCATTTCCTGTTCATCCGACGATGGACGTCGGCACTACTGTCCCGCAGATACGCGCGGCGGAGTGCAACTTTTGAGGCAACGAAGCCAATCCGCCTGCCAGCAAGGTTACAGTTGGGGTTTTGACCGTGGTGGAGTTTGGGTCGACCGGGGATGCCGGGCCGATTTTACGATTAACGCGTATCAATACCGAGGTCCTGCCCCGGGTAGCGTCGGAACAATCTCGTGCTCTTCCGACGATGGCCGGCGGCATTACTGTGATTCGGGAGTCGGGGGACGGGTTCGGCTCGACAGGCAGCGCAGCGACTCCCCGTGCCGCGAAGGTTATAGCTGGGGATCGGATGGTCGGGGAATCTGGGTCGATCATGGATGCCGGGCCGATTTCGTGGTGGAAGGTGGCCGAGGCGGGGGATGGGACCGAGACCGAGACCGGGACCGAAACGACTGGAATCGGGGTGGCGGGGCGGACTCAGTAATTTCCTGTTCCTCCGACGATATGCACCGACATTACTGCCCCGCCGACACTCGGGGTGGCGTCCGGCTATTAAAACAGCGTAGCGACTCCTCTTGCCGCCAAGGTTACAGCTGGGGCTACGATCGGCGGGGAATTTGGGTCGATCGAGGCTGCCGGGCCGACTTCCAGGTCATTCGGTGAATGAAGCCACATTTTAGAATGAATCAACCGTGGCGACCATCTTATCTGGTCGCCTCTTTTTTTGTCGCAGCCTTCCTCCTCGGCTAGGATTGCGGATTCTGGGGCGAACACGCCTCCGGACTGCGGTCAAATTACCAGCGTCACTTGAGGGCCCAACCCCTGACACGTAGGCTGGTATTGGCAGTTCTAATGGAGGTCTCATGGGCACACCGGGCAGAGCGCCCATCCCCAATAATGCTCGTCCAGCTGTGACGCCGACGCCGGCGCTGCTGTTGGCTATGCTACAGGTCTCTACCCACGTCAGTGATCTGATTTTTTCTCCCGGCAGCTATCCCCACGTCGAAGTAAGCGGACAGCTGGTTCCGGTAAAAGCCCCGGCACTCACGGTTCTGAGCGCGGACGATACGCAGCGAATTGCTCAAGAATTGATTGGAGACAACAAACAGGCGATTACCATGCTGCAACAGCAGGGTTCCTGTGACATTTCTTACAGCTTGCCTGGCACGGCGCGTTTTCGCGTAAATGTATTCGTACAGCGCGGCAGCCACGCGATCGTGATGCGGGTGATTCCCAGAACCATCCCCAGCTTTGACGAACTGAAACTTCCACCAGAACTCGGCCGCGTTGCCGACCTGAAGAACGGCATCGTATTGGTCACCGGCCCCACCGGTTCGGGGAAGTCATCGACTCTAGCGGCAATCCTCGATCGCATCAACGAAACCAAGGCATATCACATCTTGACGATCGAAGATCCGGTTGAGTTCATGCACCGGCACAAGCGTTCGATTATTCACCAGCGCGAGCTGCATAGTGACACTCCCAGTTTTGCGCTGGCTCTGCGTGCCGCCCTCAGGCAGGCGCCTAAAGTCATTCTGGTGGGCGAAATGCGTGATAAGGAGACTATCGAAATCGCGCTGGAAGCCGCCGAAACCGGTCACCTCGTGCTTTCTACTCTCCATACCACAGACGCCTCAAAAACAGTTGAACGCATCATCGGCGTTTTTCCTCTGTCCGAGCAGCATACTATCCGTAGCCGCTTTGCAAAAAGTTTTCGTTACATCGTTTCGCAACGCCTCCTTCCACGCAAAGGTGGCATCGGGCGCGTAGCTGCCATCGAAATCCTTAAGTCGACCGTTCGCACCCGAGAATATCTGGATAAGGGTGAAGTAGAAGGCAAGAGCCTGCTCGACGCCATGCGGGACGGCGACACGGAAGGAATGCAGCATTTTGACGGAGAGATTGAAAAGCTGATTCGAGCCGAAATCATCGATTACGAAACCACGATGGCCTATGCGACCAATCCGGGGAACTTACGTCTGCTCTTGGCTGATTTGGGATTGGAACTTCCACCAGGTATCGCGGAAAAGCCTGTATCCAAGGCGATAGAGAAGAAAAAAGGGGAGACCGAACTGGAGATCGAATAAGCTCGCGCCAGCTCTCTAATCTTTCAATAATGCATGGCTAGCGCACCGCGATTCCGGCATATCCCACGACGCGTTCCCGATCGCCCGAGATATCTCCCGACGTGGCGTATTTAACCAGTTCGGGGCGGGCAGCGCCCAGTCGGCGGGCCGCGGCGAGCATTGCCACCGTTGGACCATAACCACACATAGTGATGTTTTCAGTGGTTACTACGTCATAAAGCCCTCTAGCGTCCATCACCAGAATTCGCTCGATTGCCTTGTAGTCTTTCTGTCTGGTAATGGCATCGTTCTCATAGTGGTTCATGTCGCTGGAGGCGATCAGTAATATGCCAGGATCGATCGCTTGCACCACTTCAGCAATCGCATGCCCCAAACTTTCGAGGATTTCATAACGGCGCGTACCCAAAGCAATGGGTACAAAACTGCAATCAGGTCGTAGGATTTGCAAAAACGGTAGTTGCACTTCAGCGGAATGCTCGGCTCGATGTGCGTCCAAGTCGCTGGCAAGAAGTGGGAAACTTTCTTTCAAAGCGTTCGCAAGCAGGGAATCAATCGGCAGAAGTCCCAGTGGCGTTTCCCACGCTCCTTCGCTCGTAATCGCGAGCGGATGTCCGAAGCCGGTATGATTCGGACACAGCAAAATGCATCGTGACGGCAACTCCAACCCTGCATACACTGCTCCGGCCACGTGGCCCGAATACACATATCCCGCGTGCGGCACGATGCAGCCGACAGCTCTCTGTGCCTGTTTTCCTTCGGGGAAAAACGATCTGACCTGCGCCCGCAGTTCATCGCGGTCCTGTGGATAGAAGCGTCCAGCAACCGCGGGTCGACGAATCATCGAGGCCATAGAGCCCTCAAAGTAAAGCCTTCATCCGACGTTGTAGCGCCGGCATCCTGCCGGCTATCACGAGACGTCTTGCCCTCGGCTCTTCTTTTATCCCGCAGCCCGGCTCGATAGGGCCCGATAAAGCGCCGCACTTTTCTCCAGACTCAACGCCTCAGCCCGCACCGTTGCCTTCACGCCTGCTTTTTCTAAAGCTGCTCGCAACACCGCAGGCTGATATTGCGACTTCAAGTTGTTCCAAAGTGTTTTTCGCTTTTGTCCGAAAGAAAGCTTCAAAAAGTTGATAAATCCCGCTTCGTCCACATGCAAACTGTCGATTTTTGGAGCCATCCGCAGTCGCACCACCGATGACTCAACTCTAGGTGGAGGCGAGAACGCGCCGGGCGGGAGCGTGAACATTTTCTCGACTCGCGCGAAAAGCTGCGCAGTTGCCGAGAGTAGGCCATACTCGCTTCGGCCTGGGGCAGCCGACAATCGATCTGCCACTTCTTTCTGTACCAGTAGCACGATGGTTTCAAAATACTGCCGAAATTCAAACAACCGCAGAAGAATGTCGGAAGTTATGAAATAGGGAAGATTGCCAACCACTCGAACTGCTTCAGGCTGCGAACTCATCCCCGGTCGAGTACTTCCAGGCTTTGGCCCAAAGAGAGTATGAAAATCGATCGCCAGCACATCTCCTTCAATGATCTCAACATTCGGTTCTTGGGAAAAATGCATGCGCAACTGTGCCGCCAGTACCCGGTCGATCTCGATTGCAATCAAACGTCGCGCCCTTCTCGCCAGCAAAGTGGTAAGAGCACCACGTCCGGGACCGATCTCCAAAACCGTGCTATCTGAAATATCACCCAACGCTTCGACAATGTGCATCGGCGCCGCAGTGTCGACTAGAAAATGCTGACCCAGCTTGGGCTTGACTCGACGCCCCTCTGGCACGGCTATTTTTGCCACATCGGCCTCTTTCTAGCCGGCTAGCCGGCGTTTCTAAACTGACGGATTGTTCTGCCGGGCGCTTCAGCACGGCGGAGTATGCTGTAAGTAGCAAGCCTCCCGACTATGATAGCGTGTGTCGCCGGCCCACCGGGTGGGGTCTTTATCAGGAGTTGCCTTTATGCACATCGTATTCGCTGCTTCGGAATGCGTGCCTTTCTCGAAGACCGGAGGCCTCGCCGACGTCATTGGTGCCCTGCCGCGGGCCCTGGCAGCCATGGGCCATGAGGTAGGCGTATATGTTCCCCGCTATCGTCAAACTGTACTGAAAGGCGCCCAGACCGTCGTACCCAGCGTCACTATTCCTTTTGACGATCGCTATCGGTTTTGCTCGATAATCAACGGCGGCAACATCTCGGGAGTAAATTTCTATTTTGTCGACTATCCGCCCTTCTTCGACCGCGAAGCCCTTTATGGTACGTCCGCCGGTGATTACCCCGACAATGCCGAGCGCTTCGCGCTCTTTTCACGCGCGGTGCTGGAAGCCTCGAAAATTCTCGGTGTGCCCCAGATATTCCATTGCCACGACTGGCAGACAGCACTGCTACCAGTCTTGCTGCACACACAATACGCCGAAGACCCAGCCTTCCGCGACGTGGCCTCAGTCTTCACTATCCACAACATGGGGTATCAGGGCCTTTTTCCGCCGGATACTTTGCCGTTGCTTACGCTCCCGTGGGACCTGTTCACCATTTCAAGGATGGAATTCTTCGGCAGCGTAAATTTCCTGAAAGGCGCACTGGTATTTTCCGATTTCGTCACCACCGTCAGCAAGAGGTACAGCCAGGAGATTCAGACAACTGAGTTTGGTTTCGGCTTGGAAGGAGTGCTGCGCACAAGGTCTTCCTCGGTCGCCGGAATTTTGAATGGTGTCGACTACAACGAGTGGAGCCCTGAAACGGACCGTTTCATCGTCGCCCCGTATTCGCCGAAGGATTTATCTGGTAAAGCCAAATGCAAGCAAGACCTGCTGGCAAGCTTCGGTATCGAAACTACCAGAGTCAAAGCCGAAAGCGGCCCGCCTGTGATTGGCATCGTTTCACGATTTGCAGCCCAAAAGGGCTTCGACTTGATTTCGCAAATCATGGAGCGTCTGGCGCGTGAAGATTTGATCATC
This sequence comes from Terriglobia bacterium, assembly GCA_963706335.1. Taxonomy (GTDB): domain Bacteria; phylum Acidobacteriota; class Terriglobia; order Terriglobales; family Acidobacteriaceae; genus JAIQFF01. The sequence continues at coordinate 7,197 of CAVPME010000010.1, read as the reverse complement.
GTTGCTTTAGGCAGCGGAGACCAGGCCTATGAGGAAATGTTCCAGCGGCTTGCAAAGCAGTTTCCGCAGAAAATTGCGGTCAGAGTCGCGTACGACAATGAGATTGCGCACAAGATTGAAGGCGGAAGCGACATGTTCCTGATGCCTTCAAGATACGAACCCTGCGGCTTGAACCAGATCTACAGTTTGAAATACGGAACCGTGCCCATCGTGCGAGCGACGGGCGGGCTCGACGACACCGTCGAGCATTGGAATTCCCGGACTGGCAAAGGTACGGGATTCAAGTTTACCGACTACAACGGCGAAGCTCTGCTGCTAACGATAAAAGAAGCGTTGCGAACCTTCCACGATCAATCTTCATGGCAACAACTGATGCGGAATGGTATGTCCAAGGACTTCTCCTGGGGCGCCTCTGCTAAAGAATATGTCCGAGTTTACGAACGCGCACGTCAGTTGCGGACGGGAACCCCAGTTACTCCGAACCGGTCCGAAACGATTGACTTGGAACCAATTGGCCGCTAGCATGAGCCGCTGTTCCTAGGGCGGCAACAAGTCAGCGGATTGTCCCAACCGGCATGGCAGAGCCGTCTCGCAGGAAATCGACCTCAATTATCTCGCCGGGCTTAAGCCTTACCTCGCGGCCTTTTTGGAGCAGAAGGAACGTTGTGCTTGCAGCTAGACCGTACCAGCGCGCGCTTCCTGCGCTCGTTGCCAGGGCTTCTTCTGAGAGATCGTCCGCAAGTTTTGCTACCAGGGCCGTTCCGCCGAGCTGAATCGCCAAGCGCTTCTTGCTTACGGTGGGATGCACCGTTCCTTCATTGTCAGTCTTCGCCGAATCGCTTTCGGTTGCGGACAGTTCAAATCTCGCCGGTTGAATCTTCCCATCAGGCAGCCTGATGCGGTCAAATACCATTCGCAACGCGCCGCGGCGCATCATTCGGCGCGCTGGAATTGTTTCCAGATGTCCTTCAACCAAAGTACCTTTGGGCAGGACGGGCTTGCCATCAAGCTCAACTGGATCCTCCAGTTTGGCCAGGAATGGAAAGCCACTCGGAGATTTCGAACTGATTTGCGAGAGCAAGGAGAAACGAGCTTTTCGCCCATCCAGCCTGGGGCGATTGGCACCTGAAACCGGTTCGTTTTGGTTTGCTCCTGAGCTGTCGTGCCATACCTGCGTATCGGGTATTGGGGCCGTGCCTTCCTGAGCGAATGTCTCCGCGGCATAAACAATGCAACACGCGAATAAGAAACATGAGAAAAAGAAACAACGGAAAAAGGTCATCGAATTCCCCGGCTGGGTGAAGAGGATCAGGAGACTATAAACAAAATGCCGAGAATGTCCAAAAATGGAGTTTCGGGGCTTTGAGTCTGTCTTCAATTGCAAACCTTAATCGCAACCCTTCCTGCTTGATAAAATCAACCCGCTGGCAGCTTAATGACTTATGACCTCCTTCCTCAGGATGATCTTTCACGTCGATATGGACGCTTTCTTCGTCTCCGTGGAAGAACTGTTCAATCCTGAACTCAAAGGGAAGGCCGTGGTTGTGGGAGGTCAGCGTGACGAACGGGGAGTAGTGTCCGCTGCGTCATACGAAGCGCGCAAATTTGGCGTTCACTCCGCGATGCCGCTACGCACCGCGGCCAAACTTTGCCCGCATGCTATTTTCGTGAGCGGCCATCCCACTCGTTATCGCGAATGCTCAGAAAAAGTTCATCGCGTATTGGCGTCATTTTCCCCTCAGGTCGAAATGGCCTCCATAGACGAAGCATATCTCGATATGACCGGAACTGAGCGCCTGCACGGTCCTCCGCTTCGTGCTGCCCACATGCTTCATCGAAAGATGAAAACGGATACCGACCTCAACTGTTCAATTGGGATCGGAACGTCCAGGCTCATCGCCAAAGTCTCGTCGGCCAGGGCGAAGCCCAACGGTGTTCTTTGGATTGTTCCCGGACAAGAGGCGAAATTCCTCGCTCCCTTGGACGTACGCGAAATTCCAGGCGTAGGCAAAGTCACTGAGCAGAATTTGCACGGCCTCGGTATTCGCAAAGTCGGAGACCTCGCTCGGTTCGAAGAGGCGTTTCTCGAGGAACGCTTCGGAAAATGGGGACTGGCCCTCGCGGGCAAAGCGCGCGGCGAAGATGCCGGCGGCTGGTTTGATAGTGAAGTCGGGGCCGACACCGACCCGAAATCCATCAGCCACGAGCACACTTATAACCAAGACACCGCCGACCCGGAGCAGTTGGAGTCCACGCTGATGCGTTTGTCCGAGATGGTCGGGCGACGACTGCGCGAAGCTGGCCTGTACGCTCGCACCCTTCAACTTAAGTTACGCTACAAGGATTTCACCACGCTGACTCGCGCCCACTCAATGCCGTCGCCCACGCACCTCGACAATGAAATCTTCGAGCAGATTCGGCAATTGTTTCGAAAAAATTGGCGTAAAGGCGCTTATGTTCGGCTACTCGGTGTTCAGGCATCGTCTTTTGAGAATCAGGCGGAGCAGGGAGACCTTCTCGAAGATGGGCGTCGCCAACGCTGGCAACAGGCTTTGTCGGCAGCTGATCGTCTGCGCGACAAATTTGGCGAGTCTAGCGTTTCACTGGCCAGCGGGCTTAGAGGAAGCTTCCGCGAACGCACTCATGAGAATCCCGCAGGCCTGCCAGGCAAGGGCAAGACGGGAACGTAATTGTGGACGCTCAGCGTCCACGTTCGCGCAAAGGCGGGCACGACTAAGACGCTCGCGCCTTCATTGAAACTCTTAAGGAACCATCATGCCGCCCGTTCCAAGGGAGTAAGTTGGAATCCGAGAGCTCGGGCTTTGGCACGGAGCTTGGCTTCCTGGCGTTTGTGATAACGGAGTTGATCGGCGGCAAAGTGACTGTTGTCGAATTCCTGGTGAGTAGTCAGCAAGTGGAAGATGATGCGGGCCAGTTTGTGGGCCGCCGCAGTGATGGCTTTCGGCGCGCCCAGCTTGGCTCGCATGCGGCGGTAGAAGTCGCCGAGCGCGGATTTGCTGTGGTGCAGAGACTGTGCCGCCATGCGCAAGGCGGTAGCGGCGCGGCAGTTTACCTTGCGTGTCCCCACCCACAAAACCCTGCCTCCGCTGATCTCGTTGTCCGGGCATAGGCCCATCCAGGACGCAAACGCGGAAGCACTGCGGAACTTGCTGAAATCCGGGCCGATCTCTCCGAAAAGGGTTTGTGCGATGCCAGTGCGGATTCCCGGGATCTGGGTAAGATCGACACCAAAGACGCGCTGCAATTCCGCACGCAAGATGCTGTCGCCGGGGCGGGTCTTGGTCGGCGGTGCCGCGCCGCCCAGGTCGCTGCTCGACGCCGGAGGTGAGCTTGGGGGTTGGAACTGTTCCAAGGCACGGCGAATCTCACGGTCACAGTCTTCGATCAGATGCTGATAGCTGCGATAAGCCGTCAGTGACTGTCGCAAGGTGAACAAGTGCTCGGGTCGGTAGTCGCCGACCAGCGACTTGGCGATGACCTCTTCGCTGGCCTTGATGCGCTCGTGCCGCAGTTTGGCCAAAACTTGGGGATTCCGCTCTCCGCCCAGAATGGCATCGACGATGGCCAGCCCGGTCTGACCGGTGATGTCACTGATGACATGATGCAGTTGCAGGTTCATCTGGTCCAGCGCCTTTTGCATATGGTTTACGTGCGTGGCCGCCATCTGCACCAAGCTTTCCCGATGCCGCAGCAGAGAACGTACCGCGCACACTTCCTGCTCGGGTCGATAGGAAGCTCGCAACAATCCTACCGAATGCAGAAACTGCAGCCACTGGCAGTCGGATACGTCGGTCCGCCGCCCGGGCACATTCTTCACATGCCGCGCATTCACCAGACACACCTCAAAACCACGCTCCTCCAAGATCTGGAACAGAGGAATCCAGTAAACCCCCGTTGATTCCATCGCCACTGTCTTCACTCCACACTGCTTCAACCATTCCGCCAGGGCGTACAGATCCTGCGTGAAGGTCGGAAATGAGCGCACATTCTCTGGGGCTCGATCCGGAGGAACCGCCACGAAGATCTCCGTCGCTCCGATATCGATCCCGGCCGCATCCGCTCGCAGCATCGGCAAAACCGCTTGCTTGCCCTGGCTCCCTTTCTTGTGCTTTCTTGCCATCGATCTCCTCCTCGTAGTCGAGGACGACGGCCCAAGTCGCGCAAACGGGTACTCTCTTAATCGGGATCGCTGCTGACTGACACTGCCAGTCCCCAACGTCACCACTGCATTGAGCACGAGACTTGGAACCAGGCTAGCTACCGGGCTTGGAAGCTCCATTGCTCGGTCGGTCTTAGCTGCCGTCGTCAACGACAGCCGCATCGTACTTCCACCCGTTCCTTGCCTGCAATGACTTCCTCCGGAAGTCGCCCGGCTACTTAGTTGAACAACTGTCGGCGAGCTGTGTCGCAGATTGCAACCACCGCCGGATGCTTAAGTCTTCTTTCGATTGAAATGGCGTAGAAACGACTGCGAACGTCCTCCGTGCGTCCAATCTGTTGAAGGCTGTCCTTCCTTAGTTGCTTCTCGAACACCGAAGGTATTGGGAAAACTCCCGTGCCAGCCTGTCCAAAGGCCCTCAGTAAGGCATAGTCCTGAAACTCCCCTACAATTGCCGGGCGAACCTCCTTTGAGTCAAACCATGAATCGAGATTTCTGCGGATTGCCGTGTTCTCACCAGGCAGCAACATTGGGGCACGATGAAGTGATTGAGGAAAATCGTTGTTAAGGTTCTTCGCTAATGTCGGCGTAGCTACGAAAGTCGTGCCGCACTCGCCTAAAAGGTGGTTGTAAGCCTTGACTCTGATATTTGGATGAATCGGCGTGTCGGACAACACGACGTCTAATTCGTGGATTGCAAGTTGCGACAACAGTTGATCAGAACTTCCTTCACGACAAACAATTCGCACCCGTTCGCGTAACCGAAGTGCTGGCTGTATAAGCCACTGTGCAATCATTTTCGGCACGACGTCAACGATTCCAATTGTGAGCCTCAGTGGCCTACCGCTAGGACGGTCTTTGACCGTATTCACCAATTCTCTGCCGAGACCAAAAATCTCTTCCCCAAAGGTAAAAACGACGCGCCCCATTTCCGTCAACACCAGATTGCGCCCCGAGCGAGCGAGCAGCTTTTCCCCAAGATTCTCTTCAAGGTTATGCAGCTGTGCGCTAATTGCAGGAGGTGAAACATGGAGTTCCGCGCTGGCCTTGGTAATGCTGCCGGTGCGCGCCACGGCGCAGAAATAAAACAGATGATGATAGTTCAGCCATTCCATTGCTATCCCGCTTTAAATGAAAACCTAACAATCTCTTTGCAAAATTATATCCTTTCTTAAACATCAATTTGCCTTGTTGAATCAAGCGAGGCCGGGCGGCCAGTTAAGCAAAAGCTAATCATTACATCCATATTTTGTAGTTTGCTTAAGCATTCTTGGACGCATCAGACCAATTATTGCGCCCGACAATCGGCCGTTACTGCGATGTTGAGCCGATAAGAGATGATCGCCGGGCTCGAAACCTTTTATGCAAGGACAACAGAGGAGGAAACGATAATGCTTTCAGCCAAACTACGCACTGTACCTTCCGCATTGACGGTGTTGCTGGTGGCCCTTCTGGCAGCCCCGGCGTTTGCGGAAATTTCAACAACCAACGCTGAGCATCTCCGGTTGGCGGATCAGCTTGCAGACTTCAAGCGTACGGCATTCGACATGCGCCGCGAAGCCGACACACTTAAATCATTCACGCCAAGCAAGCGTCTGCACTGGCAGAGCCACACTTACATGCTGGACGTCCTCAAGAGTCACGTTAACGAGATGGGTAAGACTCTGGAGGAACTGGAGGCCTTGAAGCCGTCGGCAAGAGAGGGTCAGAAAATCGCGATTGAACGCTCCCGCCCTCACCTGGTTTCAGTCGCGCAGAACCTTACACAGGCGATCAACTTGGTGCAAGAAGACCGCAACAGTGTCTACTGGGGGGAATATGGTGAGGCCGTAAGCAAGATCTACGCTCACGCGGACGCCTTGCTCACAAACATCGACACCATCCTCGACTACGAGAATGCCCGGCTGCGCTTTGACAACTTGGAAGCTGATGCCGTCTCGGCGGGAGGAAACTGAGTCGACGGGAGCATCGCCTTAAGGTAAGCGTCCGGCGAGGGCCGTCTGGACGAGTTGTGATTGGCGTCATGCTCGCGATGTGGACACAACGGATAGTGTCCACTTGGAGCGATGATGGTGTATCCACGTGGATCGGTAACATCCACTTGAGAAACCTGAGGCGAGATCCTAAAACGGCGAAATCCCAGGCCCCCGTTCCGGTGATTCCACAACTTGCCCATAGGCTCAAAATACATCGCCAACTATGTGGCAATCCAATGGGGGCCCGATTTTCGCTAATTCAGCTGGGCATCCGCTTGACCTCAATGCTTGCTATCAACGGGAAATGAAGGACGTGCTCAAGCGGTCTGGGGACGTTAAGGGGACGATAAGAAGTGTCGTCCGGTACCACTCTGTACCAAACGATGTCCGCCGACACCGTTTAATATCAATCAGTTACATCTCATTGTTGCCCTGTCACGGCAGCGGTCTAACAGTTGAGCGAATCAGTGCTAAACGCGTCAGGATCTTGTAACCACCACGCACGCGTGTGCGACTGAGCTCTTCATCCACACTCCCGTCAGCCGGGTGGTGAATTCGCGCCCGCAACTCTGGTTCCGCGTGCTGCTTAGCCCGAATCTGTTCACTCCTAGCTGAGTCACCCATTTGCGCCGTAGTTTAAAAAGGATACCAATCTGTAACCTTCCCGAATGGCGATCAAATTGAATCCTCCGGACCGGCTGCAAGTCCAATCTCCGGCCGGGTTCCGAGAGGAAACGAAGGGAGCACGATATGCAAATCGGTAAGCCGCTACGAACCGTCGTTGTGGAACCACTTGAGCATCCGTTGAAACAGACGACAGGCGAATCTGAGCCTGACGCGATTCCATTGCAACAGTCGGAGCCCGAGTGGATGCCAGTCGCTCCGTGAAGATTCCTGATTACATTGCTCCCGTTGGGGCAGCAAACGCCGCAGCACCGTCTCTTGTGCTGCCAGTTTTTGTTTACGAAGTCAGTAGCTGTAGTAGAGCGTCAAGTCAAGCTTTGCATGCCGCATGATTGCTTGCACCACAGCGGGGTTTTC
>CAVPME010000009.1:0-93958 GCA_963706335.1 Terriglobia bacterium | reverse complement strand
AGCTATTGTCGGGAGACGTACGCATGAGATTCCGAAAGCGAGAACTACTCTTTAGCATTCTGCTCGATACCGGGCTTGAGCTGCTTGCTTCCCTGCGCGAGCGTCTGCCGGACAATGTGGACGACATCACAGGAAGAGTGCGAGACACATATGACACCGCCTCTCGCCGACTGCGGCCTCGCCACCAATGCGCTTCGCGGCGACGAAGATTCGCAAATAGTCGGCAAAGCCGTTGCTCTGGCTATCGGAGTGGGAATTGGGGTGGGAGTCGGCCTGCTGATCACACCGGTCAGCGGTGAATAAACACGAGCCGGCACCGCCGACAAGGTTACCGACTTCAGCGACAAAGTCCGCGAGAACGTCGGAAAAAAGCCGCCGAGCGCGACCGAAAACTCACGGAGAGTAAAAGCGCGAAACGTCCTCTCTGTAAATCTGCTTGACGGTGTGCTGCAGTGCAATCAGATTGCCGCGCGAGAATTCCGTAGCGCGTCATGCAAAGGGACTGAAGCCGCTCGCAAAAAGATGTGCCCGAAGTAAAATGGGCCGGGAAGTTCTGAGGTGGTGCGGTGATTACGTTAGGTGGAGAGGCAGCGTGGCTCACGATTAAGCGGTCGCTCATCACCATCTACAACGATGTTTATGACGAACATCTCTTCGTGTTTGCCGCCGGACTGTCGTACTATTTCGTGCTCTCACTATTTCCGCTGCTGGTTTCGATGGCGTCGCTACTCGCGTATGTACCCATCCCTCACCTGTTTGAGGGCCTTCTTGAGTTTAATGGCCAGGCTCGTCCCAGGGGATGGAATGAGTTTGGTACGCAACATCGTGTCTGACGTCGATCAATCACAAACACCCGCACTTCCTTACGCTCGGGTTAGTCTTCACGATTTGGACAGCTTCCAGCGGATTTGCGGCGATAATCGACGGCCTTGATGTCGTTTATCGAGTCCGCGAAACTCGCCCGGTCTGGAAGACTCGACCCATTGCGCTGGGACTGACATTGCTCGCGGGATCTCTTGTTACTCGTGGCTGTAGGATTGATGGTTGAGGGGACGTACCTTGGGACTCTGGTTTACGGGCAGATTTGACCTCAATCCAGCCATTTTTGCCGCCTGGCGTTACCTCCGAGGGGGCATAGCCACGGGCTTTGCCGTGCTCGCAGTAGAACTGCTCTACCATTTCGGTCCGGATGTAAAGCATCGCTTCCGGGACAGCTTGGCCGGTGCCATCGTTGCAGTCATGACCTGGATTGGTTTGTCATACCTGCTGGGTCTCTACTTTCGCCACTTCGATAGTCTTGATAAGACTTATGGACCGCTCGGTGCCGCTATCGGCTTATACGTGTGGTTTTACCTTTCCGGTTTTGCCGTCCTGGTCGGGCGGCGAAATTAATTTTCTGCTTGGCGAACTAAGAAACCACCGAACTCCGCAATCGTCCGACCCCGCGCGTACTCAGATCAACAATCTGAATGCCGCAGCGTGAGTTGGACTTCCAACGAACGGCTTGCGAGAATTGTTCGTTGGAACCAACGACCAAGTGCCGAACCACCGGCGAGGAGAAAACTGGCCGAAGAACAGTTTCTCTTTCGTTTGCTGCCGGGCTGCCATCACTGATCGGGCTAAAAATGTTTTCGGAGAAATAGATGTTGAAGTGCGTATGCCGCGTCGTTCGGTAGAATCGCCATTTTACGAAGCCTGGAGCAATGCGACGTCTTGTCCCCGAGGTCGTTTGAGCAGATTGTGAAAGAGTTAGACATTACACCCGGAGAGTATCGGAGTTCGCTTGAAACGAAGGAGTTGGGTGCGTCGAAACAAGGGCGATAAATATGTCCCAACGCAAGTTCTGAAGGTATTCGGATTCCGAGTGAAGAGTGACTGCTAACGCAATTGACCGTGCCGGGGATTGTCGCAGCGGTTTTTACCGAGAGCACATTTAATCCGTTCGGGCGAGGGTAGTTAAGCCGCGTTGCAGGAGCTCGACAGCAATCGGTTAGCGGTGTCGTTTGTGCGTGCTGCGCGCCAAAGCTACACGACGGAACCTGGACTCTTCGAGGCCGGATCGGCGCGGTGACCTATCGAAACAACGAGTTGCGAGGTTCATGCAGAGAGGGCCACCCAAGTGCAACAGTCAGGTGGAGCGAGCATCCTTGCTCCTCTTTCAGGTTCCCTGAACTAAGTCAGTTCATCTGAAGTTATCTCCCCAACTTAGCGAATGACAACCGCAGGAGGTTGATAATGTTTGCACGCAATGTGTCTTTTCATCTGAAGTCCAATATGCTTTCCGACTACAGCCGAAGCTTTGACAAGGATATTCTTCCTTTGCTCCGCAAGCAGAACGGCTTCAAGGACGAAATTACGTTCTCCGGTCCCGGCGGAATCGACGTGACGGCCATCAGCCTGTGGGACAACAAAGCCAGCGCTGAGAATTACAACACCAGCATGTACCCAGAAGTGTTGAAGACCATGGCAAGGTTTATCGAGGGAACTCCCAAGGTCCAGACCAGCGAGGTTGTGAACTCGACCTTCCATAAGGTCGCCGTGGAACAGCGTGAGAGCGGTAAGCCTTTTTGCACGAGAAGGCGGAGCCGATTCCGCCTTCCCGGCTTTTCGGTGCTGAAGGGGCCGTTCTTGCTGAGCGCATTTGCCCGCCGCATTGACTCCCAGCCCCTAGGCAACTTTGAGCGTTTCCGGCTTGTCCTGGTCGGAATTCGCTTCGTTTGTACTTAGTTCATTCGGGCTCGCATCATTCGTAAAAGAAAGATTTGGCGTCCCCGTCCGTTCTAGCATCTTCCGCTTTCTCCACCTGCCAACGAGAGGAGCCACCGTCCCCAAGACAACCACCAGAACGACAAACGAGATCAACAGCGCCAGGGATCCGGTCTTATGAGTCACTGGAGGCGTAGTGGCCGCTGCATCGGTTGTGCTGACAGGCGCTGGGGCAGGGCTGGCAGCTGCAGCGTCCGCTCCCGCCGGGCTGACCTCCGGAGACTTTCTAGCCGTCGGGGCATCCGCAGCGGCCGGGCTGGCCGGGTCGGGTGACGGACTGACCGTCGTCGCCGGTGCAGCTTCAGCCTGGGATGCCGAGAGTTTGCGAGGATGGGTGGACGGTCGAGGTGAGTGAGCAGGTTTCTCAGCGGCTGCGCTGACAGCTGCGGTAGACGGACTCACCGGCGCAACCGGCGCCGTAGCTTCTACAGGCGGCGTGCTGACAACCGCTGCATTCGGGCTTACTGCCACAGCCGGGGTGCTGACAGCCGGTACAGACGGGCTTACCGTCGCAGCTGGCGCCGCAGCTTCTGCAGCGGGTGTGCTGGCCGGCGCGCTCGATGAAGGGGTAGCAGTTGTAGGTTCGATGACAGTTTGAGAATAGGGAACGACTGCCCCAACGGTAGCAGCGGCGGCCGCGGCGCATTGTTCAGAGATCATGCTCAATTCGGTGACGGCAAAGCTGTTAACGGCCGAGCCGGAACTCACAGCTCCACTTACTTTTTGCCCTGTGAGTTTTACCTCGTGGCCCACATGCGACTTGAGATCAATACCGCTGGTGGTGATCTTATAAATCTGGAAAGTGCCGTCTTCTTTGACAGTGTAGTTGCCTTCCGATCCATCAAGGCAGCCTTTAACGTTGGCGGGGTCCGTGTTGCCACCAGCTGCGGGAGTCTGTGCCAACCCCAACGTCACCAGCAGGGCCGATACAACCATCAGCAACAATGCTCGTTTCATGGAATCCTCCTAAGATTTCCGCCTTACGGCGGCCTGAGGTTTCACTTGGGATTTGATTTTGCTGTTGGTCCTTACGCAGAACGCTTGCGCGTTGAGCACCGGTTGAGTTCCGGCCTGGGAACCTGGAGCATCCGGAGTGGAACAGAACAAACCTTATCTGCTAATGGGTATGTCTGTCTGATCACAACCGCTCACATTCGATAGAGCAAGCTCACGCCAGTGAAGTATTCCCAAGCCCCCGACCACTGAGCGAAAAATACCATAAAAATAACAAACAATGGATTGATAGGTTGGACCGACGATCTAGGCGAATTTAGTTCAAAGCGCTGCAGTTTGGACCAGCCGAATCACTCCTCCTCGCCTATGCTGTTGAGAAAACGAACGGTGAGCGAAGCGCCGCTCTCTTAGAAAGAAACAGTGGAAGATGACCAGTATCACCAACAGCCCCATACCCAAATTGCATAAAGCTCCCCAACCGCCGCTGTCACGTCCCGGAGGGACCCCTGATTTGCAGCGTGCCAAGAAACCATCGCTCTCAGACCCTTCTACTCCAGAACAGGAATTGAATCCTGGAGATCGCGTTGAGGGTTTGGGGAACTTCGGAAAGCCAACGGGAGAACTCGGCACCGTGGAGCAAGTTAACGATGATGATGCCCTGATCAAGTGGGACCGCGGCGGTCGCGTGAGACTGGAACAACGCTGGCTCAAGAAGGTGTAGGCCGCGACGATGCAAGCCGATCCGTCTAATCAATATCGGTCGCCGACAAAGTCAGCAATAAATAATAGGGGAACGATCATGCAGATGTCTCTCAAACTAGACACCTCTGTTTTTGGCTCTTCTATCCTTAGAATTATTGGGTCCAGCCGCTAGGTTTTTCGATTACCGTTCAATCGACTCCATGTTACTTCGCAAGTGTTGCTGGCTTAACAATTCGGATCACGGCTAGTCGTGGAGAACTACGTTTAGAAGTGAACTATGAACTTGCATCCCTGCGGCGTCATAGTAAAGAAAGCCCAACTTTCTGAACCTGTTCATAAAAAAACTGACTCGTGATCGAGTCGTGCCTATCATCTCAGCGAGAGTCTCCTGACTGATCTTGGGAATCACCGTCTCTGGCACGCCTTCTTTGCCAAAGTGAGCCAGCAACAGAAGAATACGAGCTAATCTTTTTTCGCTGGAATTGAAGAGTTGGTCAACTAGGTCTTCTTCGTACCGAATGTTCCTTGCCAGCAGGTATGACACGAACAGATCAGAGAACGTGTGTTCCCGGTGGAGTGCCTCGATCATTGCCTTCTTGTCAATTTTCAGAAGATCGCAATCCGTCATGGCGGTGGCTGATCCCATGCGTAAGGATTGTCCTGCTAGGGCGCCCTCTCCGAAGAAATCTCCCCTGTCCAAAATGCCTAACGTCGCTTCCTTGCCAATCTGGGACAAGACAGTGAGTCTGACCTTGCCTTGCTGGATGTAGAAGACGGCATCAGCCGGATCTCCCTGCGCAAAAACTGTTTGCTTTTTGGAAAACACCACGGCCCTCCGACCCTTGCCAATCGTAGCTAGAAATTGCTTTGGGTCGAAGTCGCGCTTTTTCAGGACGGGCACGATGGCTTGCCTCCCCGGACGGGTTCCGTTCTGGTCTAGCCGCCGTTATCGGATGAGTGTACATCTAAATGTACGGTGTCGTACAGATCCCATACTGTCGCATCCACTTTTCTGCAGCGTGCCGGGAACGTGAAGAAGAAAGTTGCTTTAAGAATCGCCGAAGAGAGTCTCGAATACACGTTAAGGAACTGATTGCGATTCGAAAGAAATCGCTCTGGCAATGCCATTTTGACCTTCAGTGTGCGTATTTGCTCAGACAGTGGTTCTGACTTCAGAGTACTGTGTTGCACAATGGATAAGGGAATCGCGTTATGACACCACAGAGCAATTGGCTACACATTGCCGAACAAGCCAGCGAGGAAATGGACTTAACGAAACTGATGACACTCGTTTCCAAACTTTGCCAAGCTTTAGACAGTGAACGCCTAGAAAAATCGCGCCAACACCTCTGCAATGATCCGAAGACGATTTAACAGTGGGCCTATGCTCGATAACCACGAATAACCGCTATTCCGAGGCATGGCGTCGCCAAAGGCGCTATCCTTGTTCTGAGTTGGATATTAGTGATTGGCATCACAGCCTGCGTCATTCTGGTTATTCCATCGCGCCTACCAACTCCTTACCGAGTCTCAGGCGTTATCGTGGTTTCCGAATCCTCAATAACGTACCCCTCGCAACGCCTGTCGAAGTGATCAAAATAGGCCAGATTTCTATTCCGCTACGGAGCATCATGGCTGCTAAGAAATTAGGCCATCCGAGAAATGGTCCACGGGCTAACCCCGAAAAAAACACACACCTTGAACCCTTTCTTAATAACTCCTTGGCCTGCCGGGAGAATTGCCAATGAAACACGGACTAGACTGTACTCAGTCGCACGAAGAACGTGAGGTTCAGACACTCGTGAAGCGCATAGAGAAGCAAGCCAATCAAGACGCTACTCAGAGAATCGCAAGACGTCAGAGAAGCCGAAACGAAGAGAACGTTCGACGCCTACAGGAGAAAGGTCGGGAGCTAAACCTCGATCCCTCATTCGCCGCCGCCAACGAGTCTCACTTCGCCTTGTTCGCCTCAATCGCCGCTGTGCCAGATCCTGTACCTGTTTGTCCGCGGCAAAGAAAGCCCGCGTGCAGTTTTGGGTCTGGTCTAAGACCAGCAAGTTGTGAAATTCGGTTCGCACGTGGAACAGCCCGACTTACAACATGGTGTGCAGTAGATCACCGCGTAGTTGACTGGGCATCCCGCTCCCTTCCAACAGGGAGTTCGAAGTAGTAATCATGGTCGAGGTCGCGATCGAAGAGATGGATCGGTCGGACCGAAAGTCCGCCCGAAGGATTACGAGCAAGCCTTGGTTATGGAATTGACGCTTTTTCAGCTAGAACGAAATGGCACTCTTCTCCAGGGTCCGCGTGACGCCGCCGACACTGTCAGAGATGGCTTAATTGATGTTGCAACAAGAATGCCGACTCACTCGGCGACGGCGACTGATTTACGCTCAAGACTGATACCATCGTGGACGTTGAGTGTCCAAAGCGAGACAATATGGAGCACTGGGAGGTTTTCGAAATGGATACTGCTTCAGCTTCTGCGGTTGACACATTTCGGCCCCAGCTTCTCGATCGGCGCGTTCGATTGCTTGCGGCCTCCGATGCGGTTCCGGCTGCCTACTTCAACGAGCTTATCGCTGAAATCGATGCCGCCTTGGGGAGAATCGACAACGGCTCGTATGGCCTGTGCGAGACTTGCCACGATCCGATTGAAGCGGACAGGCTCGCGCAGAATCCGTTGGTTCGATTTTGCCTCGACCACCTCAGTCAGGCAGAGCTAGAGGCTCATCAGCAGGATCTTGAGTTGGCTGCGCAAATCCAGTCGAAACTCCTGCCACTGCGTGACACTACCCTGGAAAACTGGGACACGCAGTATCGGTACCAGCCCGTCGGTGCTGTAGGTGGCGATTATTGCGAACTCATTGTTCTGGGCAATGGCGAATCGCTCTTCTTTGCTGTCGGTGACGTTGCCGGCAAAGGAGTGGCTGCCTCGTTGCTGATGACGCACCTCAGTGCAATCCTCCGAAGTTTACTGTCCCTTGATTTATCGCTCACGGATGTGATTTCGCGCGCCAATCGCCTGTTCTGTGAGAGCACCGCACCGGCCCACTATGCAACTCTGGTGTGTGGTCGCGCAACGGCAAGCGGAGTGGAAATCTGCAACGCGGGACACTGTATGCCGCTACTACTGAAACAGGACGTGACGCAGCGGCTTGATTCCACAGGTTTGCCATTGGGCCTGTTCTCCTCTAGTCAGTACCCGGTACAGCACGTTAGCCTCGATCCCGGCGATAGCCTCGTTTTATATACCGACGGTATCACCGAGTCGCAAGATCCGGAGGGCAATCAATACGAAGAAGACCGCTTAATTCGCGCACTTCGGGATCATCGTGACCACACGACGGAAGCCACGGCTGACGGTGTTTTGCAGGATGTCGCCCGTTTCCGCCAGACTGGTTCGCCAAGCGACGACATGACTCTGCTCATTGTGCGTCGCCGCCATTGACAAATAACAATCGTCGCCTCGCCGTGACCTCAGTTGCACGACATCGATCCATTTTGGGTTCTTGGTGATTTGGGTTTGCATTCCGCATGTCCATTCGCATCTCATCAAAAATGCATGTCGGCTGCCAAAAGCCGGATGGCGTCGTGAGGTCCTTCGGCATGTCAATAACATGTGAATGTTATTGAGCACAGGATCCATGAGGCCCAACAATGGGTCCGGAGCGAAAACTGGAATCCATCGGACGTTTGCGTCATCCTGATAATACTTTGATCATGGACCGCGCTCATGCAATGGATGCCGATGCGCGACCAACGGAAAGACGAGCCAGTTTCATGCGCAAACCTTGCATGACTTGTGCCATTCAGCGCGGATCGAGAAGCGATTCAGGTCCAAACTTCGACGGTGAACCGGTCGCCAGAAACCCGATCTGATATCATAGCGTTTTCTGCTCCGTGCTTTCCACTTGCGTATCCATCACCGGCGTGCTCTGCATGATGCTGAAGTCTTTGACATTCTTTAACATCAACGATGGAACCGCGGTAACCTGGGGCAGCTTTACGCGGACCAGTTCCACGCCGCTCACATCGTCGAGGACAAAGCCGGGCCGCATGTCTGGCTGCATGGGCCTGACCTCGACATCCCTCATCTCGACTCTTTTCGCATGGCGAATGTAGAAACCGTGGGCCGGCATGGGTCCAAAACGGTTCGGATCGGGATAGACGTTCTCCAGTTCCGGCGGTTGAATGGCTGCGCCTTCCTTCGTGCCCCTGCCCTGGTGCAGCACCATAATGTTGCTGAACTTGACGTCTTCGATGTAGTGACCCGGAATTCCGGTGATGATCGTCGCCTGGCGGGAAGCACAGTTGGACACGATGACGTTACTAATCAGTACACGGCGCAACTCTCCCACTGGCGTTCCCTCTGGACCTCGCATTCGGCTTCCCAGGCGCAGAAAAAAAGGAACATCCACGAGGTCTCGCATGGTGATGTTGGTGATGGCGACGTCCTCCAGTATCGCGCCGTCTACGGACTCGAGGGCAATTCCCCGGCAATTCTCGATCACGCAGTTGGAGACGGTGATGTTGCGAAAGCCGCCGTTGCTCTCTGTGCCGAATTTGATGCGCCCATTCCGTGGGACCTTGGCGTCAGGGGCGAATGGCTTGTAGGTGCCATTGAGCATCGTGCCTTCCTCGTAGCCGCCGGTGCAGTAGCAGTTGGTGATGGTGACGTGGTCGGTGGATCGCGCGAATCCCAGGCCGTAGGAATCCTTCAGACAAATCCCGTCATCCCAAGGCGAGTTGACGCTGCAATTCGAGATGCGCACGTTGCGGCAGCAATCGACATCGATCGCGTCCCGATTGGTGTCGATTTTCAGATTGTCAATCGTGAGGTTGTCCACTCCGGTCGCCAGGATCGCGAAATGTCCGCCGTGCAGGATCGAAACGTCGCGCAGAGTCACGTTGCGGCAATTCTTGAGGCTGATGGATTTGTTACCGATGCCCGCAGCGAGGGCGAGATCTCTGTCGCCGCGGCTCAGGCCTTTGCCCCAAATTAAGCCCTGACCTTCGATGGAAATGTTTTCGAGATCCTCGCCCCAGATCAGGCTGTTATGCCAGTGACTGTGCCCAAAATCCTGAAACTTGTCCCACGCATTAGGCTCGGGCGGATCATAGCCACGAGCTACTCCCGCGGCCGGCGTGTCCGCGGCCACGATGGTTGCGCCCGGGTCGAGAAACAAGGTGATATGGCTCTTCAGGCGGATCGAATAACAGAGATAGCTTCCGGCCGGAAATCGAACGATACCTCCGCCAGCGCCCGCGGCAGCATCGATGGTCTTGTTGATGGCCGGCGTGTCGAGGCCCTTGCCATCGCCGGTAGCTCCAAAGGTTTTTACGTCGAACGTATTGCCGTTGCTTGACCTTGTCTTTTTAGGGGCTGCCTGAGCCGCTGCGGCGCTACCCAGCGCAGTGGTGGCAATCCCTGCTCCTGTCAACTTAAGAAAGTCTCTTCTCTCAGTGGGCTTAACGAACATGATCTCTCCGTTGGTTGTTGATGTTGGTCACCACTATGTTCGAGGCGGCGCAGAGGAGACTGAAGGAATCGAGAGATATTGTCAAACGAGAAATTTTAACGACTCAATTCAGCTAGCTTCATGCTTGTCTCGTTCGGCCTGGTGGACACATTAAATATTGAAGGCGTGCCATCCCGAAGCCAAAAAAAGCATTGGACGTCACATTGAGTGTTTCTAAATGACTCGTTTAACACTCTTGATTTGACACGGTACAGCCGGACACGTACAAAAAACCTCTCAAATATGGCCGTCACACCATATGTCCAACGAGTATAGGCAATCGCCGTGGGACGGATCGGCCCTTAGTTGCTTTCTCGAATGGACGGCGGGGCCCGAACGGAAGCGCAGGAACAAATGGAGACCATACCAGTCAGGCAACAAGTTGGAGACCATACCTTGGCGGCAGATCAGCTCCGATCGACCGTCGCAGAAGTACTCGCCAAGCCGTTTATCGACGTGCACACCCATCTCTTTCCCCCCCTCGTTTGGCGGCCTGGGTCTATGGGGTATTGACGAGCTGCTGACCTACTACTATCTGGAGGCAGAACTTTTCCGCTCGTCAAACATTTCTCCCGAATTCTATTGGAGTTTGCCGAAACGTGAGCAGACGAATGCAGTCTGGCAAGCCTTGTTCGTTGAAAGTAGCCCTGTGGTTCGAGAAAAAAAACGCAATCCTGCTCTGGGTCGTTGATTGGTCGTGGATTGATCGTCGTGGTCTCCGACCGTCCGGCCCCCAGGGTCGTGAGCATTCCGGAGTGCCGTTCGGCCTCCATCGAGTGCCCCAAACGAGGAGCGAAAGCCTCAAAAAATCCCCGGTTGACCCCTCCATCCTTTAGATTTGCTAAAGTAACCCTGCCAGCATTGAAACGATTGGCAGGGGTGCCAGCGCTGTCAAATTGGAAAAGTTAAAGAAGAATTTCAGCACGACTAGAGAGACTGCCACTTCTTCAGGCCGTCGCCTTGGGGTGCGGGGAAGCGTCCGTTCCGACGGTTCGGCCACGAACTGGAATAGGGATATGGATATTCATCAGCTCGAATTGTTTCTGGCCGTGATGGAGTCTCCGAGTATGACTCGCGCCGCGGAGAAGGTCTTCCTGTCTCCGGGAGCGGTCAGCCTTCAACTCCACAATCTCGCTGACGAACTTCATACCGAACTGTTCGTGCGCAGCGGAAAGCGGCTGATTCCCACTCCAGCCGCCGTACGCCTGGCGGAACATGCGAAAGATCTGATCAAACGAATGGGCCAGATCAAGCAGGAATTTGAAAATGATCTGGCGACGGATATCCGGCCCTTTCACTTTGCCACCGGTGTAACCACGCTGATCTATCAGCTCGGAAAACCACTGCGACAGTTGCGGAAGCAGTATCCGAAGGCGGAGATTCGCATCTCTGTCAATGTGACCGAGGAAACCGTTGCCGGGCTGCATGATCGCCGCTTCGACCTCGGCCTCATTTCCCTTCCGGTTCCTGAAGAGAATCTCATGATCATTCCGCTCTTTGACGAAGAACTTATGATTGTGCGGCCGTCGAGCAAGAAGGTCCGAGGTCATCAGACGGGATCGGTGCGGATTGCTGAGCTGGCTCGGGTCCCCTTCCTGTTCTATCCCCGGGGAACGGTGTTGCGAGTGCTCATCGATCGCTTCTTCAAAGATATCGGCGTAAGTCCGAAGGTCGTCATGGAGGCGGAAGATACCGAGGCCATCAAGCGTCTGGTGGAATCCGGTTTTGGTTATTCGATTCTTCCCGAACACGCGCTGCGACGACGAACGGGATTCTTCCAAACCTTCCGGGTTGATGGACATCCCATCACGCGGAGTCTGGCGCTGGCAATGGTGCAGACCGACTATCCACGTAAACTCACGGTATCGATTGCGGAATCCTTGCGGACGATGTTGACGATCTGAGTGTTCACGGCTGTCAGCGACCCAGCCAGCCGCCATCCACGGCCATGACGTGCCCGTGAATGTAATCGCTCGCGGAGGAGCAAAGGAATACAGCGGCACCGGCAACGTCGCTCGGTTCTCCCCAGCGGCCGGCGGGAATTCGCTCCAGGATTTGCCGACTGCGCTGAGGGTCTTGCCGCAGCGCGGTGGTGTTGTCAGTCGCCATGTAGCCGGGTGCAATCGCATTTACGTTGATGCCCTTCGATGCCCACTCGTTGGCAAGTGCCTTGGTAAGTTGCGCTACGCCGCCCTTGGCCGCGGCATAGGCCGGAACCAGAATCCCTCCCTGAAATGAAAGCAGGGAAGCGATGTTGAGGATCTTGCCCTTGGCGCCTCGCTTCAGCATGTCCTGGCCGGCAAGTTGCGAAAGCCGGAATACCGACGTCAGGTTTACCGCAATCAATTCGTCCCAATCATTTTGCGGATATTCAGCCGCCGGCGCTCTCCGTATCATGCCGGCGTTGTTGACCAGGATGTCGATCGAGCCAAATTCCTCGACTGTCTTTCCGATCAAAGCCGGATATAGCTTCGGATCGGACATATCTCCGGCCAGATAGAAAGAATTCCTTCCCATCTGCCGGATGGTTTCGCTCGTGGCCTTGCCATCGGCGCTTCGCCCATGACAGCCGACGTTGGCTCCGGCTTGCGCCAGCGCGATGGCGATCGCCGCGCCCAGACCGCGGCTCGAACCGGTCACCAGCGCGTTTTTGCCTTTGAGTTCGAAAGCTTCAAGAATCATTGCTTCTCTCAGTGGATGTCGGCGGGTTCCAGCTTGGGTACCAATAACTGAATCGCGGCCAAGCGCCAGCAAGTAAGCGAAACCGGCCATCAGGAATGGGATCATGTAACTGCCCGTCCACTGCAGGTGTGGCCGACGATGGTCGCGATCAGCATGCCTCCGATGGCGCCTGCCATTCCGCCCATTCCAACGACCGAGCCCACGGCCTGGGCGGGAAAAGTGTCGGAGGTCAGGGTAAACAGATTGGCGGAGAATCCCTGGTGGCCCGCCGCCGCAAGGCCGATCAACAGAACCGCTCCCCACAAGCTCTCCATGTTGTAGGCGAACACAATGGGGACGACGCACACCGCGCAAATCAGCAGCGCGCTCTTTCGCGCAAGGTTTACGCTCTTGCCGCGATGGATCAGCCAGGATGAGAACCAGCCTCCAGCGACGCTGCCGACATCGGCGATCACATAGATCACCACGATGGGCAGGCGAATATTCATCAGCGCCAGTCCATGTTTGCGTTGCAGAAAATCCGGTATCCAAAACAGATAGAACCACCAGATTGGGTCGGTCATGAATTTGCCCACCACGAACGCCCAGGTCTGGCGATGGGGTATGAGTCGGGCCCATTTGATTTTCGGCCATCGGCGGTTGCGGATCGCTGCGGATGTAGTCCAGTTCCGCCTTGGAGACGCGTGGATGCTCCTCGGGCCGGCGATAAAGCAGCAGCCAAAATGCGAGCCAGACGAAACCCGAAGCGCCGGTAATCAGAAACGCCCAGCGCCATCCCCAGTGAATCGCGATCCACGGGCACTACAAGGGGAGTGACGATGGCTCCGAGGTTCGACTCCGGCATTAAAAATTCCTGTCGCCAGCGCCCGCTCTTTCTTTGGGAAACCATTCCGCGACCGTCTTGATGCTGGCGGGAAAAACACCGGACTCCCCGAAACCCAATGCCGACCGCGCGACAAGAAAGCTGGTGAAGGAGCTGCCCAGGGCGTGCCCCATCGAAGCCAGGCTCCAGAAGACCATGGACAGCGCATATCCCAGCCGTGTACCGAGCCGATCCATCGACCCGGCCGACCACCACCATGCCGACCGCATAGGCCCCCTGGAAGGCAAGCACCAGATTGCCGAAGTCGATGTCGTTCCATCCCAGATCGTGTTGCAGTGGGCCTTTGAGGATTCCCAGGACCTGGCGGTCCATATAGTTTTTTGTGGTTCCGAAGAGCAGGAGAGCACAGATGACCCAACGGAAGTAGCCGGCTCGGTGAAGATGGCTCCGGACTTCACCGCTTCGGAATCCGCTGCAGACGCCCGGTTCGCGGAGCTAGCGGCTCGGTCCATGATTGGGATTGTAGCGTTTATTTTTTACGTCCGGCTTCCAATCCGGAAGATCCCTGATCGAATCCGCGCTGCACGTTGACCACGCCAAACTGCCGGTCTTCGCCTTCGCGGTGCGCCGCCATCGCCCAGAGAAAGCAAATGCGATGACCCGGAACCGAGACGTTTGGATGATACCCGCTGGGCATCAGCACGGCGTCGCCATCGCGTACGACGGTGACTATCTCCGGATAGTCAGTATGGTTATACACAAGTTGAATGCCGAATGCCGGATCGGGCATGTCGAAATACACGTACATTTCTTCCAGCATCTTGGCGTGCTCGTGCGGAGGCCAGCTGGTCCAGTTGCCGGGTTCGGAGATGGTGAAACCGGCGACCAGTCTTCCCGCTTCGATGTTTTTTGCCAGCAGCATGTGCAGCTTCCGGGACGATCCTGATCCGCCGGTGGTGAATCTTAACCCAGGATCGCTTTCGACCTGGGAGAAACGTACAACCTGAAACGGGTAATGCCTGGAAACCTCAGCCGAAAACTCGGCGATATCCACACTGGACGAGGTAGAAATCTTTACTGAAGAATCGCGCGGAATATAGATTGCGTCGTACTGTCCCAGCGATACTTCTTTGGCCTCCGTCGTCACGGTGGCATTGCCCGACAGGACAATCAATCCGGTCTCGCGTTCTCCGGTCGAAAAGGATTCTTCAGGCTTCGCGGCATTCAGGATAATACGTCCGTAGGCCAGATGTTTCATGGAACTATTTCCAGGAGTGATTGAGACGTAGCGTCCGGTATGCGCGTGCGTCTTGCGAAAGATTATTTGATCCCTCCCGTCTTCGACCTGCGTGTCCATTAGAAACTCCCTTGAACAAAATACGGCGAGTAGAGCGCGTTCTTACTCGCAACTATGGCTGGATACCTGTGAGATTGCGATTCGAACCAGCTTCAGTTGTTACACCGGCAGAGCAGCTCCGCTGCCAATCGAGCAGTAAAAGTGATTACTTCTGATCGTCCACCCTAAAAGGTTGATGCGGCACCTGCGGAGGAATGCGAACCACATCGCCGGCCGACAATCTTGCGCTTGACGCCGCCCTGAATGGTTCCGTTGCGCTTTTCATGCGGCTCGGTGATTTCACCGCCTACCATGGTGCCACCCACCAGAAGCGTTGCCGAGCCGGATTGCACGAAGAACACATCGGCCTGATTCTCATGCCATTCCACGATGCCATCCGCCTGGCGCCGGGAAAGCATGAACGTATCCTGGGGAAAATCCGCCAGGCGGCGCACCGACATATGATGAGAGCTCGCGTCGGCCTCGGTTTTCAGCGTCTGCTCGAGTTCCTTGAGCGACGCGCCTGTCCACTGCTGGAATCCGTCCGGCACCTTCTCCTCCGCGCTGACCATCAGCAGAGTGATCGCGATCAAACCCAGCAGCCCAAATACTTTCATCTACTTCCACCCTCGACGATTGTTGCGATGCCGTCTCACTCTCGCGATGCCCCGCAAACTATAAGAATCGCACTTCCGCCCTGTCAATTCGTAAAAACTGATTCTGACTTTGAGTCGAACTAAACAAAATCTGGTTTCGTCTCAGCCTATACTTCATTCGTCGGCTGAACGAAATGGCGAATGCTGCGATCAGGCGTCCGCGCCCGGCCCAACCGCCACGACGAAATAGCTGGCGGCCGTCGAGCCGACATTCTTGATTCCATGCTCATCGTTCGAACGAACAAAACCCACGCCGCCCGGACCCAGACGATAGCTGGCGCCGTTGACCGTGAGCTCGACCGTGCCTTCACGAATGAGCCACATCTCGGAGTGCACATGATGGTGCGGAGCATGAGGCGCGACGCCGGCCGGCAGCGTGGTTTCGTGCACCTCGAGCGCCTCACCGGTGGCCAGCTTGCCCTTGAGGACGCGGCGCATTTCGGCGTGGTCGAGAATTTGCACGGCCAACTTGTCAAACGGATAATCCGCCGAGGGCAGGGAATTGCCGGCTTCGGCGAATGCGTCAAGCGCGGTCGCGGCGGAGAGAAGTCCGGGAAGCAGAATGCACATTTCACGTCGGGTAATCGTCATATGCAGCCTCTCGTGAATGATATTGTGAAATCCGCTCGGCATCATATCAGAGGATTTTCTCGCTGGAAATATTGTGTAGGTTAGACTGGCAATCGCTCGAGGAGCAGAGTGAACGAACCGGACAGTTGCTGGAAGAGTGGGAGCGCATTCAGCCGGATCGTGATCCGAGCGGTGCGAACCAGCAAAGCGGAACTTCAGCCAGGGGCGCTGCAAGTTGCCAGCACCGCCTTTGTCGTCCTGTTCTGCATCGTGGGTCTTGCCCTGTGGGGACTGCCTTTCTACTACGACTTCATGGTGCAGCAGTTCGGATGGACGCGCGCCCAGGTCACTTCCGGAAATGCCCTGAGCAAGTTGGTGGTGGGACCGGTCTTCGGATTTATCGCCGGCTGGATCATCGATCGCTTTGGCCCGCGCCGCGTCATGATGGCCGGCATCCTGATGGCTGGTGGAGCGCTGGTGGGACTGGGCTGGGTCTCGACCCTCGGAATGTTCTATTTCTTTTACTTCTTCAACGCTCTCGGCTACGTGTGCGGAGGACCGCTGCCCAACCAGGTTCTGTTGTCGCGCTGGTTCGATAAGTCTCGCGGCAAGGCCATGGGCTTCGCGTACCTGGGAATCGGGATCGGAGGCGCAACCGTACCCTGGATCTCGCATGCACTGATACAGCATTTCGGCTGGCAATCGGCTTTGCGATTGCTGGGTGTGTTGATCATTGTGGTCTCGTTTCCGTTGGCTTTCTTTGTAAAAGAGGCGCCTCCCGCGACTCACCATCGGATCGCAAAGTGAGCGGATCCGCGGAAGTCATGGGAGCGTTCAAGACCCTTCCGTTCTACCTGCTCACGTTCGGCAGTATGTGTTCGATTGCGGCGGTAAGCGGGACGCAGCAGAATCTCAAACTCTTCCTGAGTCTCGACCGTCACTTCAGCCAAGGCGACGCCGCACGAGTTCTGTCGCTGGTGCTGTCGTTCAGCATCGTGGGGCGCCTGCTCATGGGATGGCTGGCCGATCGCTTTTCGAAAAAGTATGTAATGCTGCTGACTTACCTGCTGGTCGCAGCCGGCATTCCGTTTCTGTTCCTGTCCCATTCGCAGAGCAGTACTGTATGCGTCGGCCGCGGTGTTCGGGGTCGGACTCGGTGGCGACTACATGATCATTCCCTCTGATGACCGCTGAAATCTTCGGCATGCAGGTTTTGGGAAGATTGCTGGGAGTAATCCTGACCGCCGGCGGCATCGCGGAAGCCGTGTCGCCCTGGCTGACCGGGCGTTTGCGTGACGCGACCGGAAATTATTCCGAAGGCTGTTTTGTTCTGGTAGGCGTCGCGTTGCTCGGGGCTGCGGTCGTGCTGGGACTGCCCGCAGCGGACGGAAGACCGCATGACTCGAAAAGCCATTCTGCGCCTTGGAACCGTGAAGAACGTGGCAAGTTTTAAGGAGCACCTGCATTCGCTTGGTCTTGACGATCCCGTGTGATCACGAACTCGTGAAAGGTCCCGCGTCTCCGCTTGCGCCAACCCCTCGTCAGTGGTGATATCAAAATCGGCAACCGGATCGTCGTGCATCCGATGGAAGGCTGGGACGGCTCTCCTGACGGCAACCCGTCCGAAAACACGATTCGGCGCTGGCGGCGCTTCGGCCACAGCGGCGCGAAATTGATCTGGGGAGGGGAAGCGGTTGCAGTCTCGCATGAGGGGCGGGCTAATCCCAATCAACTCGTGGCGGCGGCGCATACGCAAGAAGGCCTGTCCAGGCTGCGCGCCACGTTGATCGAAGAGCATCGCCTCACAACCGGCTCCGACGACGGCTTGTTGATCGGTTTGCAGCTGACGGATTCCGGTCGCTACAGCCGTCCCAATGCGCACGGCCGGCCTGAGCCGCGTATTCTCTATCACCATCCGTTCCTGGACCGGCGGCTGGGGCTGCCGGCTGACTTTCCCGTCCTGACGGACGCAGAGATAGAAGCCATCATTGACAACTTCCATCGTGCCGCGCTGATGGCCTGGAATCTGGGTTTCGACTTCGTGGACATCAAACATTGCCACGGCTACCTCGGCCACGAATTTCTCAGCGCCCACACCCGCCCCGGCCGTTATGGCGGAAGTTTCGAGAATCGAACTCGATTCCTGCGCGAGGTGGTGCAGGGTATTCGTTCGATCGCTCCGGGACTGAAGATTGCCGTCCGCCTTTCGGCCATCGACAGCGTTCCGTTTCATCCCGATCCGGCGAAATCATCGAACGGAAAGCCGGGCGAGGGAATTCCCGAGCCGTACGAAAACGAAATCCCGTATCGCTGGGGGTTCGGCGTGAACCCGCTTGAGCCGACCCAGTCCGACTTGACTGAGCCGGTTCGCTTTCTGGCTCTGCTCGAACAGCTTGGAATCCGGCTGGTCAATATCACCGCCGGCAGTCCTTACTACAACCCGCACCTTCAGCGGCCCGCGCTGTATCCGCCTTCGGATGGATATTTGCCTCCCGAAGACCCGCTCGTCAGCGTGGCGCGCCAGATGGAAGCGACGCAGCGCCTGAAGCAGCAATTTCCCAACCTGATATTCGTCGGGACCGGTTACAGCTACCTGCAGGATTTCCTGCCGCACGTAGCCCAGGCTGCCCTGCGCGAAGGCTGGGTCGACCTGGTGGGATTGGGACGAATGGTGCTGACCTATCCCGAGTTGCTATGGGACGCATCCGAAGGACGCGCGATTGCAACGCAAACGGATTTGCAGAACTTTTAGCGATTGCACCACTGCTCCGCGAAAAGGATTGCCTTCGGGATGCTATCCGCTGGACAGTTTCTACAAAGATTCTGAACTAATGACCGAACTAACCCTCGCGAAGAAACACTGAGGCTACTCGCAATCTGGAGATCTGAATCTAGGGGCAACGGGATGAAGATAGCAGCTCTCATCGAACGGCGCCAGCTTTGCCGGAAAGTACAGGGAATCGCCGCGGCTTTGTTGCCTTACGAGTCGAACGGACGCGTGGCGATAGAGGCATTCCAACAGCACTTGATCGCGACTCATCGCGCCGGACTGATGAACGCAGTCAACATGGACACGGGCTATGTCAACTATTTGAGCGAGCCAGAAAAGCGCGATGTGCTGCGCTGGACAGTTGAAGCGCTGGGCAAAAATGTGCCGTTTGTGGCCGGAGCTTATATCGAAACTCAGACCGGCGACATTGTTGCTCTTTACCGCCAGCAGATGGATGCGATCGTTCAGGCCGGCGGCATTCCAATACTTTTTCAGACTGCACGGCTGCATGGTCTGTCGTCCAAAGAAAAGGCAGCGGTCTATCAAGCAGCGTGCCACGGATATCCGCATGTGCTGGCTTTTGAGTTGGGCACCATGTTCGCGCCCAATGGAGAAATCTTTGATGAGAACACGATCCGTCGCCTGATGGATATTCCTGAGATCAAGGGGATGAAGCATTCGTCCCTCGATCGCCTCGTCGAACTCAAGCGGCTGGCTTTGCGTGACCGACAGCGGCCCGAGTTTCGCATCTACACAGGAAACGATCTGGGCATCAACATGATCGAGTACGGCTCGGACTATCTGCTCGGCCTCGCCGGCGTTGCGCCGGAAAACTTCGCTGAGCGCGACCGGTTGTGGGAGGCAGGCGACTTGGCGTACTACGCGCTTTCAGACGCACTGCAGTATTTGGGCAACGTTGCCTTTCGTGCCCCGGTTCCGGCTTACAAGCACTCTGCGGCGGTGTTCCTGCATATGACGGGACGAATTCCAACCGACCGGGTGCATCCCAAGAATCCGAGACGTCCTGTCTGGGAAGCTGAAATATTGAGGGACTGTGCGAGCCGGTTGGGTTGTGGGTAGTTTCAGTGTTTGTCCAGCGACACCGGTGCTGCGCCGCCATGGTGTGCTGCGCGGTAGATCGCTTCCACCAACGCAATACTTCGTTGTCCTTCGCGGAGGAACCATGCCTTGGCATACCTTCAATTGGGACTGCTATTGGCCGCTAAAGGTGACAGGGCAGAGGCAGCTGCTGAATTCGAAAATGCCGCGAAACTGGCTCCGGGCTTGGTCGAAGCTCATCGCGGGCTAGGGCGGCTGGCCGCAGACTCCGAAAATTGGGAGACGGCGCTTCGCGAGTTCCAGGCGGTGGTTGCATGGAATCCGGAGGATGCGGCCGCTCACTATGATCTGGCTGCATCGTTGAAGGCCAGTGGCCAGCTTGACGAAGCCGCCCACGAACTGGAGATTGCGCAAAGGCTAGACCCGAAGCTCGCGGCGCCTCGTTGAGGAACCACGATTTCGCCGTACGCAGTCAGATTCGAAAATTTAACCCGGGAGATCACCCATGCGATCGGATTTTTCACGTCGTCAGTTCATTGCGGGACTGGGGATGGCCGCAGCCAACGGCAGTCTCTCGGCCGCTCCTTTTCAATCGCCAGCCACATCCGGAGGTCCTCGACTAGGCAAGTCCACTTTCAAGATCGCCGTAATTAATGATGAGATTTCGCAGGATTTTGGCCACGCCTGCGAGGTGGCTTCCCAACAATTCGGTATGCAGTGGATGGAACTGCGCAGTATGTGGAACAAGAACGTGGCCAATCTGGATGCCAACGAGATTGCGGAAGCGCAACGTCTGCTGAAGAAGAACAACTTGCGCGTCACCGATATCGCTAGCCCCCTTTTCAAAGTGGATTGGCCGGGCGCACCGAAATCCAAATTCAGTCCCGAACACGACCAGTTCAACGCCAACTTCACCTATGACCAGCAGGCGGAAGTTCTCGATCGCGCGATTGAGCTGGCTAAAAAGTTCTCCACGGACCGCATTCGCTGCTTCGATTTTTGGCGCCTCGATGATCAAGGCCCCTATCGCAAGGCCATGAACGAGCAACTGCAACAGGCTGCGGAAAAGCTTCGGAAGATTGGCTTGATCCTTATTCTCGAGAATGAATTTGCCTGCAATACCGCCACCGGAGCCGAATCCGCCCATGTCCTCGATGGCGTACCCTCGCCGGCTTTCATGCTCAATTGGGACCCGGGTAATGCCGCTCTGTTTGGCGAGATACCGTATCCCAACGGCTATGATCTTTTGCCGAAGGGACGCATCGGCCATTGTCACTGCAAAGACGCGACCAAAACCGCCAAGGGAGTTGAATGGGCTGCGATGGGCAAGGGCACAATCGACTGGGTGGGCCAGTACAAGGCTTTGAAGCGCGACGGCTATCACCATGTCGTGAGCCTCGAAACCCACTGGCGCGGCGCGGGGACCCCTGAAGCTTCAACCGTAGAAAGCTGGGCAGGAATGAAAGATGCACTGGAGAAGGCGGGAGCGCTTTAGTGGGCGGCACAGTTTACTTGTGCCGCCAAGCTGCTTAACAATTGCGAACCGAGGTCGATCGATGTCGAGAGATACGAGACGCGATTTCATCAGCCAGACGGCGCTGGGGACAGCCACGTTCCGCACGCGCTAGGGCCAATCGTGTAATGTGCGCTGATAAGCTACATCCTCATTATTTCCCAGCTGGATCATTTATTCTCCATCCGGAGGCGAGATTTCACAGCAATTGGCCGCAGGTCAATAATCAGATGGTAAAGAAAACGGCCATGAGCCTTTTGCGCTGGGTTTGTTGTCACTCCCCGAGCTTGTCCGGTTCTCATCTGCACCTGTGTCCCAACTCTATATCTCGGATCAGAGAACTTGTGTCTCTGGAGAACAAATTGCCACGACGGGCTTTTTTCCAACGGATACCTCGACTCGCCTAATGTCTATTTGTTCGCGTAATGGTCGGCCCCCAGAAAATGTAGTGAGACGTACGGCACATCACCGACCACCCAACTGTCGTGACCGGGAGGCCCGGGTGGAATGTAAAAGAGCATGCCTGAGCGCAGTTCGTGTATCGTGCCATTCTCCATCGCAGCTGTGGCACAGCCGGAGAGCACCAACCCAACGTGCTCGACGTTGCAGCGCTGCGCGCCCACGCCGGGCCCGACGTGAACGGACCACTTCCATCCGGGCTCGTACGTGGCGCGGCCGATAGTCATGCCCCCGATGCGAACGAGTTCAAATTTTCCTTTTTCGAACGTTCGGACCTCGTCGGGCTCTTCAAAACGCTTCAGAACTGTCTCAAGCATCGCCATAACTCCCTCGCGAATCTTTATGCGGCAACTGGAACCCAGGGTACCAGAGGTCGGGCTGGGAGGACGTCCATGATCCCTCGAGTTGGGGGACGGAAGTGAGCGTTTTGCCGATGAGACCTTCCGCTAGGCAGCTTATTGTTCCGTCGCATTCGAGGTAATTGATGGTGTAATCGCCATGTTCTCGACAGTTAGGAATTTCTCCGCTCTGAGGGAGGATCGAGTTTCGCCAGGATAGCGAGGGTGATAGGGCGGTCTAGAGAACCTTGGGAAGATTCTACGGTAACTTCCAATCCAGCGCGTAGATCTCCTGGGTGCTGATGTCGCGGACGAGTAGGGGCGAGCCGTCTGGCGCCAATCCGCTCCATTCCCCCCATTGCGGGAAAAACCTGCGGATGTTGTTCAGGCTTACAACTCGCGCTACTTGTCCATCGGCGGGAGACACGCGAAAAAATGCTGGATCGACCGTGAACGATGTGTCGAAACCCACGTATTTGCTGTCCCGCGACCAGGTCATGTAGCCGATGGTTCCTATCTTGTCCGCTACCTGGCGCCACTTTTGTGTGGACATATCTAAGAGCAATAATTTCTGGTTGTCGGCGCTAAGAGCGATCACCCACCGGCCATCCGGAGACCAGCGCGGGCAACAAATTCCATCTGAGCCCGCGACCTGGGTCACGGCGCGCGTTTTCAGATCCAGCAACATGATCTTGGCGGGCTCGGGGTCACCCGGGAGTGGGAGTACGCCGTACATCAACGCGCTTCCATCTTTCGACCAAGTAGGATCGAGGTCGCTTTTCCCCGACGAAATCTGTTCCGGGCTACCGCCTTCAGCGGGAATAACATAGATCCTGTTGGGGTCACCCGGTTTCGCACCGCTGAAGGCGATTTGCTTGCCATCCGGCGACCAATGAGGCACGGTCACCTGCAACGGAGGATAGGTCAGTTGAATCCTGTCGCTTCCGTCGAGTTTGCTTCGCCACAGGGTCGCATCGGTGAACCGGACATAAGCCGCGAACTCGCCGTCGCGCGACAAGTCGACCTGGATTGCGTCGCTGTTGGGTAAGAAGGGCAGGAACGCGCCAGACTTGGCGTCGTAACGCACCATTTCCGCGCGCGGTTGCCAGCCCTGTGCGAACAGCTTCTTGCCATCTCGACTCGGGAGTGGGCTACCGAAGTTTAATGGTCCAGTTGTCAGCTGCATGGGGTCCCGGCTGACCCTACGCCAGAACGGATTCTGATCGGGCAGCACCCAAAGGCTGGAGAGTCCGTTGCGGGTACTCTGGAATACGAAGTACCGTCCGTCGGATGTCCAATTGCCGCAACACTCCTGCGGAGGCTTGTTCCAGTCGGGGGACAACATCAGATGCGGACTAGTCCCGTCGGCGCGGGCTTCCCACAAAGAAGACACACCTACGGTACTTAGCGAAACCGTATAGCGCAGGCGCGACCCGTCCGGGGAAAGCTTTATGCCGCCGACAATACCTGCAGCGGTGAGTATCTTGCGGGCATTTCCGCCATCATGATCGGCACGAAACACATCTGAACCTTTGGCAAACAGCAGTTCGCCGGTGGGTAGCCATGTGGCATCGTGCCCTGTGATCTCCATTTTTCGCGGCGATCCCGCCGGCAGCGGTTGCAGCCAAAAAGGGCTGTCCAATTGAGAGAACTGAGACTCCCCCAAAAGAAGTTGCGAGGAATCGCGCGCGACGTCCAGGACTATGGGGCCTGCCACCGGGGTTGGAATGGCTGCATTCTCGCCACCCGCTATCGATACATGCGAAACGATGAAGTGATCGCCGGAAAACTCGCTAAAGTACAGCCTGCTGCCATCGGTAATCAAGCCAGCTTTGGGAATCCCGTCGGAAGTGAGCTGTGCCGTGCCAACTATTGTGGGCGGTGGAAGCGGACTCCGAAGGAAGAAAGCCGCGACCGCTAGGACCACGAGCGCCAACGCCGCAACGATGCCGGCGACGGGGAGAGGTCGCGGCCGCCGGGGAGCAACAGGCGCTTGCGCTGGAACTTGGACGCCGCTTCCGGTGAGCACTTTTCCGGACTCCGTGTCCCGCTTAAGACGCTTCAAGTCCGCGCGCAGTTCGCTCGCACTCTGGTAGCGCAGGTCGCGATCTTTCTCCAGGCACTTGTTGATGATGCGCTCCAGTTCGCCGGGCACGTCGGGATTCAATCGCACCGGAGCGACCGGAGCACGTTCCAAAATGGCGTTGAAGATCAAGCGCGGAAGTTTCACCGCGAAAGGGGAGCACACCCGCGCACATCTCGTAGAGCACCACACCGAACGAGAACAAATCCGTGCGTGCGTCGAGTTCCTTCCCTTGTACCTGCTCCGGCGACATATAGGCGACCGTGCCCAGCGCACTGCCGGGACTCGTCAAATGTTCTGCAGACTCAATAGTCGGCGCGCTCAGGGCAGCGCTGTCCGGCTTAGAAGTAACCTTGGCCAGACCGAAATCGAGGATCTTCGCCTGACCTCGCTGCGTAACGAAGATGTTCGCTGGTTTGATGTCACGGTGAACGATCCCCTTCGAGTGTGCAGCATCGAGGGCATCGGCAATCTGGATGGAAAGATCGAGCACGGTTTCAATTTCCACCGGCTTGCCGGCGATCCGGTGCCGCAAGGTTTGACCTTCTAGCAGTTCCATGGCGATGAAGGTCCGCCCGTCAGCCTCGTCAATTTCGTGGATCGTACAAATGTTCGGATGGTTCAACGAGGAAGCGGCCTTGGCCTCGCGTTGGAAACGGGACAAAGCCTGAGGGTCTTTGGCTACATCATCCGGCAGAAATTTGAGGGCAACAAACCGGCCGAGCTTCAAATCCTCGGCCTTGTAGACGACACCCATACCACCACCGCCCAATTTCTCGATGATGCGGTAGTGCGAAATGGTCTGGCCGATCATGCGCAAGAATGCTATGGCGGGAGCGTAGGCAAGTCAATGAAAGCCGTGGAGTTGGCGGTGTCTCAAAAGGGTCGTTGGCGATAAAATCGCGTCTCTGACACTCGTCCCCATCAAGCCCCTTTTGGGCTTTGGCGATTTTCCGTCCGCGGATTATCGATTGTGCCGGAGGTCCGCGCGAGACTCTTGGCGGTACAAAGGGACATCGGCGCCGAGAGCGAAGTAAGTCAGGTCTTTTTCCAGTCGATCAGAGCCTTCAGCTCGTCCATAATCTGCTGAAGTCTTTGTGCCCGCCGTTGCTGATCTCCTTCCGCACCCGAGAGGGCTTTACCACCGTGTTCGTACCGCAGATTGGCTTCGTTAATTTCGGATATTTCTCGCCGTAACTCTCTGACTCGATCGGAAATGGGTCGCTGCATTGATTGGGCGACGTGCAGGCTATCAAAAAAGGGCGGGAGAATCAGTCTGATGCCGAACATCAGAGGATTAATCTGGTGATCGATCTGGTGGTGCATGGACCGAGATAATTCCAGTTGATCATCAGACATAGAGACGACTTTCCGTAAGAGACTTCATCACGATAGGCGAGTTAAGGTCGGGGATCATTACGTCGGTTACTCCCCGTAACACCACCTCAGGACCGTTGTGCACCGCTAGCCTTAAGCACATACGGAACGTGCGTGTGAGGGAGTCACAAGTGCGATCAAGGCGACAAGGAAAGTTAGGTTCCGGTTCGGGTGGCTTGTCCTGGTTGCTCACCAGCACCCTAAGCCTCATCCTGATCGTTTGTTTCATATCGGTCGCCCCCCATATCCGTGTCTCATCTTCGAACAGCGGTCAGTTGTTTTCCTCTTTGCCTGGCAAAATAATAATGTGGCAAAGCTTCTTGTGGAACGAGCGAAAGGAACCCGCAACCGTAGAAGATCCAGTTCTTGCCACGTTGCAGGTTTCGCCGTCTCTCGGGAGATAAATAGAACACTAAAAAATCAAATCGGGAACCGGATGCTCGGGGATGGATTTGCGCACAACTGGGCAATCTTTGTTGACGAGAAAACTTTTTTTTGCACTACCACCTGGCAAACCCCGAATCTGCGCCAGATATTCATCCACGGGGTCCGGGCGGTGGTGTTACGCGCCAAACGCGAAGGATCGTATCTCGGACAATGGATGAAGAGATTGGAAGGCAGAGCCGCCCGTAATCGTTTCCCGAAAGTCTGCAGAAGAACACCAGGGACGAAAAAACAGTCAAATGGCGTGCCCGAGAACTGCGGCGTAACCCGGGTCTTTCATGACCGTCGCGATTAACCAGGACGGGCACCCGCGAATCACCGTCATGCGCCCGGAGACCATTCTCCACCAGAGGCCGAATACATTTTCGCAGACTGCTTCTCGTCCAACTCAATTCTTCTTGCATTCGGGCGGCGGACCCAGACATGTTACGCCAATCATGGAAAGTGGTACGCTTTAAGAGCACCTTAGCTCCGCACGAACGGTTACACGCCAATCGTTATTTCTGTTGATAAGGTTCGGCCCTTGTATCGTTAAGAAGTGGTTGGGCCTATGCTATATCCACCGCTATTGCTTCTTCACGTTGGCAGCGGCAGTGTAGGATTGCTTTCGGGTGCTGTCGCATTGTCGCTTCGGAAGGGGTCCCACCCGCACGGAGTCGCCGGAGTCATATTCTTCATCTCCATGCTGACCGCGTCCGCGGCCGGAGCCCTCCTAGCAATCAGAAATGCCGAAATGGACAATGTTTTCGGGGGTGTTCTGACGTTCTATCTTGTGGCAACCGCATGGGTGACCGCCAGACGCAAGGATGGGGAAATTGGCAGTTTTGATCGCATTGCGTTTCTGGTCTCAATTGCAATCGCGGCGGCAGCGGTGACCTATTGGGTAGAAGCAGCATTCAGCCCAACAGGGACTAAGGCTGGCATTCCTGCCGGTAGCTATGTTCTGCCGGCAGTTGTCGCATTGATTGCTGCGATAGGAGATGCGCGCATTCAGCTGCGCGGGGGTCTCGGCGGTGTGCAGCGAATCGCACGGCATCTGTGGCGCATGTGCTTCGCACTGTTTGTCGCTTCTGCATCCATCTTTCTGGCTCGTCCACAACTATTTCCTGCGTTGCTCACCAAAACACACCTGCTCTTCGTGGTCGGCATCTTACCGCTGACATTGATGGCTTACTGGTTGGCGCGGGTCCTATTCACGAATGCGTTCAGGAAAGCCTCCCCGACGTATCGAACCCAAGAACGGTAGAGTGGCATTGTGAGGACCGCGGTTTCATCACCTTCGGGATTCACTTTTTTCACAACGGGAAACCTCGGTTGAAAGACAACTGTATCTAACAGGTGATTACAATCGCAATCTGGTCAATGAGTCTAATTGATTCAATAACGAGGTCGGCTCCCAGACATGAATGAGCTTCGGTGGTGGCAACGAACCAAAGGAGCCTCGGGAGAAATGAGCCAGACATGATGACCATAGGTTGTGGCTACCACACGGGTTTCCAACAAGTTGCTTTTGTGGATACAGACACTGGACAAGTGCGAGAGCGGCGACTACAACACCGCGAGGAACCCTTTTCGCGGCTACCGGGGCTTTTAGCCTAGGCACTATCTATGATCGTGATCATGGCGGGCCTCCCAGGGACAGGTAAAAGCACGCTGGCGCGAGCACTCGCTCAGCGGCTTCCGGGACTGGTTCTCGATAAGGACTCAATTCGAGCATCGCTCTTCCAACCGGCGCGTGTCGAGTATTCGCTATCGCAGGACGATTTCTGTCAGGAGATCATGCTGCAAACTGCCGCGTATCTGCTGGCCAAAGATGCCGAACTCCACATTCTTTTGGATGGCCGCACGTTCTCGCGACGATACCAGCGCGAGCGCGTGATCGAATTTTGCTCGCAAGTGGGTACCACTTGCGCCACGCTGGAGTGCGTCTGTTCGGAGGCTACCGCCCTCGGACGCCTGGCGGAGGCGGTGGCGGCAAACAGCCACCTCGCCGCGAATCGCACGCCGGAGCTCTATCGCGAAATCCGAAAGGGGTGGGAGCCGATCGACCACCCCAAACTCGTTATCGACACCGACGCGGACTTGGAGTTATGGGTTGATCGCGCTTTGCTGCTATCTGAATTCGCAGACTTTCTTCACCTAGCAAAGTAGCTCGCATGCTATTAACCAAGGGAGCCAACATGATTCGTCAAGCCTCTGTGGTATCTGTCAGTTTAGTCTTGATAGTAATGTGTCTGGCAGCACAAGTTCGACAAAATGATAGTAAGAGCGGCGTTCGCGCACGGATTGTCGGAACTTGGGAGCTGATTTCAACCGAAGAACACATGACTGATGGATCAAAGCGACCGTACTCGGACGTCGGAGCCCACGGCAAAGGTTACCTCATATACACAGCCGATGGGCACATGTGTGCTGCGGGTATGAATCCTTACCGCCCAGCATGGCTGGATGTGAACAATCCGACCAAGGAGGAAAAACTTCGTGCGATGGAGGGTTTTTTTGGCTATTGCGGGCGTTACGAAATCGATGCAATCCATCACGTGATTTATCACTACCCAGAGGTTGGCTTGGATCCAAACACCATAGGGACGAAGCAGTCGCGCCCGTACAAATTCGATGCTGAGAAGCTCACCTTTTCAGATAAGGACACCACACCCGGCGTCGCAAGCTACGCCATTAGTTGGAAGAAGATGAAGTGACCATAGATGGTTGACAAGTGGTGATGCCAACAACCACAACTTACCGCAAAGTGGGCGCCTTTTTATATTGCGTGTAATGGCCATATTTACCGTCAACCATGCATAAGCATTTTGCGAGTCATCGCCAGCTCCTTTTTAGAAAACAGTTCATTAGCTCGCCCGACGGATCAATTTCTCGATTGGTGTGGGAAATCGCGTCTTAAAGTCCAACAACTTGGCCCAAAGCGGCGTTATTTTGATGCGAGCCATCTGCTTGTACAGGGCGCGCACCTGCGCCTCAAAGGCATCCCACTGGTCGGGTCCAACGCCTTTCCTGGACGCCGCTAGATATTCGGGCGGTACACCGTCAACTATATCGATCGCGGCAGTACCTCGCACGAGCAAAACATGGGGTGGAAAAGCGTTCGTATCAACGGTAAACGCTACCTTCGGATTTGCTTTCAGTGCCGACACTTTGGGTGCGTCTGGCACAGTACAGAGGACAAATTCAGCACCGTTCCAGTGGAAGCCGATCGGGATCGCCCGCGGAAATCCATCGGGTCCGACATACGCCAATCGCGCGGGAATACTTGATTGCATCAGCTCTTGTGCCAAAGGATCGCTCAGCACTTGGGCGACATCTTGTTGCTGCATCACGACCGCCTCCTGAAAAAAAGAATGAAGTTGTGCCCGCCATTCATCATCAAGCAAATTCTACGCTCAGATGCATGAGTGATGTAATCCGGCGATTACACCAGCTAAGCCGCTCACGATGCCCATTGCCCCAACCTCAGGGATGTAGCCCATTCTCGATAGAGCTTCGCCTCTTCCCTTAATTTAGTTGCACGTGGTTCCGGTTCGTTTGCGGCTTTTTCCTCCGCATCAACAGCCTTGCGTTCAAGCTCAGCGACGGTCGCGTCTCGCTGTGAGAAGTGCTGTTTCATGATGTCGACTGTCGCCTGTTGTTCCTGAAAAGCGTTGACTGTTGGATCAGGCGATTGCGCTCAGAACCTATCAATGAGCATTATTGATTCCATGACAATGTCGGCTCCCTAGACCCGAGTAAACTTTGGTGGTGCCAACCAACCAAAAGGCCCGGGAGAAAGGAGCCGAACATGATCATTATAGGAGCAGATTATCACCCGAGCTTTCAACAAATTGCTTTTGTGGATACCGAAACTGGGGAACTGCAAGAGCGGCGACTGGAGCATCCTGAGGCAGCGGAGAAGTTCTACCGTGAGCTCGCGGCCCAGGGAATGAAAGTGCGCGTGGGGATGGAAGCCAGTGGGCATGCGCGCTGGTTCGAGCGACTGCTGGCGGAACTGAACTTTGAGTTGTGGATCGGGGACGCCGCCGAGATCGCGAGGAAGCGAGAACGCAAGCAGAAGACGGATCGCCAGGATGCCCAACACATTCTGCGCTTGCTGCTGAAGGATGACTTTCCACAGATCTGGG
Organism: Terriglobia bacterium; assembly: GCA_963706335.1. Lineage (GTDB taxonomy): Bacteria > Acidobacteriota > Terriglobia > Terriglobales > Acidobacteriaceae > JAIQFF01. The sequence goes on along the minus strand of CAVPME010000009.1, from coordinate 63,771 downwards.
TACCGAGCTGGGAGAATCGCGATCTGCGGCAACTGCTGTGGCACCGGCACCGCATGGTGCAGGCGCGCACGCGGATGATGAACCAGCTGCAGGCGGTGGCCCTGAACGAAGGTCTACGCTGCAAGAAGAGGTTGTGGCGAGAAGCGGGACGGAAGCAACTGGAAGCATTTCGGCTAGCTCCGTGGGCGAGCCGGCGACGGCACGATCTGCTGGAGTTGCTGGATCGACTGAACCCAACGATCGCGGAACTGAGTCAGGCGATCGAGCAAGAAGTGGAGAAGTGTCCTGAGGCCCAGCGCTTGATGACCCATCCCGGAGTGGGTCCGCTGACCGCACTGGCGTTCGTGCTGATCATCGAGAGAGCGGATCGGTTTCAGTGTGGCAAGCAGATCGCGAGCTATCTGGGACTGGTGCCGTTGGAGGACTCGAGTGGGAATCGACGACGGCTGGGACATATCACGAAACAAGGGAACTCTCTATTACGTTTCCTGCTGGTGGAAGCGGCGCAAGTGACGGTGCGCAGCCTTCCGGAATGGCGCAGTAAGTATGTCCACCTGACGATGCGGCGCGGACGGAAAATCGCCAAGGTGGCCATGGCACGAAAACTGGCGGTTCGCCTTTACTGGATGATGCGCAAGGAATGGGATTACGAGCAGGTGAAAAAGTTCGGTTCGCACGCGGGACAACCTGGACATCGCTATGGTGTGAAGTCAAACATCGAGTAATTGATTGGGTATCCCGCTCCCCTTCACGGGGGAGTTCGAAGTAGTAATCATGATCGAAAGTGTGACCGAAGAGATGCATGGGTCGAACTGAGTTTCTGACCTGAAACGGATTACGAGCGGGCCTTGGTTGGTATGGCAGAACCTTCAACGAGAGCGAAATGGCGCGCTCTTCGGAGTGCACGGGTTAGTACGCCCAAAAAGTGCTTGACGGGAGCGACATTGTCAGAGACGCGATGTTACGCCAACAATGATTCCGTGCTATCGTGCGCATTGGGGAAAAAGCGCATGAAGCGCGGCAGTGACTGGCTATTCTTGCGTTTTGCCTTGGTTGCTTTGGTCCTCGCCGTGGCTAATGCCTTCGAAGCCGCTTATATAGACAATCCCGATGGCGTCTGGCACGTCGTGAGTTGGCTTTTTGCTGCTGCTGCTGCTCTCGGATTTCTTGTCTTTCTGGCAATCGCTATCTCCGAGCGCTTTTTGAAAGACTAACCACATCCCTGTAACCCACTCAAACACTGTCAGAGACGCGATGTTACGCTAGGTATCCGCCAGGCATAGGTTCCCGAGTTGGCCGTGACTCCTAGTGATTACTCTTGTGCCATGAACCTACCCCGTTGTGCCATTTGATGCGGCGTTGAACTGAGGTCTAATCGCTCTAACGCGACCCCGAGAAATCGAGTCCCTAACTCAGCTCGGTTCATAAATTATTTCATTTGTCTTTGACATTAGGAGTAGACCGTGCATTTCGTCATAATGGCACATCAGTTAGCGTGGATGGAACATCCAGCGATCTGGCTGTGTGCATCCTGCGCAATCCTGTGGCTCGTGTTGCGTGTGGTTCGTTCTCCATTGGTTCGGACCGGCGTTCTGCTAATGCTCTGCGGACTAGGGATGAATGCCCTAGTAACGGACACCAATGCAGGGTCGATGCCCGTGGTCGGAATGCCATCCACAGTGCGTCCAGCAAGCCCGATGTGGCAGAGTGCGACGTTTCAAACGCGGATGCCACTACTGGCAGATCAAGCACGGCTCGGAATGTTTAGCATTGGCGACATCGCTTTACTCTTCGGGGGTATTCTTACTGTGGCGATTTGCTTGCGACGAACGCTTGAACGGCGCACAAGGATGTGTCAGACGGGCTCATGACGCACCGCAACCATCTACCCCGTTCACCATGGATCCCAAGGGCAAGGTAGTCATGGAATCCATCCTGGAAACGAAAGCGTCTACCATCCTCGAGTTCCTTACGGCACTGCGCGGACCTTTGTGGGTGAGCTACGAAGAAGGCACCTGGCAGCTAAGCGAAAGGCTACTTGTTCGTATCACTCGCCCCAATTGCAGGTTCCCTGACCAGCTTCTTTAGGTCATCCACAAGAGCAGCGATTGACCGACTAAATGCGCTGTTTACTGCCATTTCGGGACGATGTCCAAACGATATTTTTGGGTTGACCGCTTCGTTGAACCACCACAAAGGGAAATGCATCTTGGCATCGAGGATCACCAATCTGAGTTCTGTATAGTTTGAGGAAATACATCCCGTGGTACTGGTGCCTCCAACTTCGGAAAGCGAACTGGTGAAACTTATCTCCAGAATCAGATCCGCTTCAGAGGGGGCTGCCACAAGCTCGTAGTGTCCCCAACCTTTCATCGCAGCATAGAACTCGTTGTAGGTACGATCAGGCCCACCGAAAGTCGCGGGCAGATTATTTCCGGGGGCATTCGAAATAAACACTTTCTTGGCAGCTGCAATAGGGGAGGGGACGGGCGCCGGTGGCACCTCGTCTTTTGGTTTCTCTGCCGAGAGGAGAGGGAGCGATAGAAGACTTATTACAAAAAGTACATGTAGAATTCCCCGCTTCGCAATGCGAAGTCGCATGATTGTAAGCATAGATTCTCCGTCCAACGCTAGTTGAAATTGGTAGGCAAATCTCGCGCCATCGTGTTTAAGTCGGCATCTTTCGGCCCGCCGGAACAGCAAAGCAAATGGCATATGATTTTCACATGCTAGTCGCTAACGGTCGAGAACAAGCGATTACCATCACAACCTCGTTCTTGACCCTGCATTCTACGCTGGACACACGCCTTCAATACGGCATAGGGGAGCTGGACGAACAGCTGATCATGTTTCGAGATGACAATGTGGCGTATTAGTGATCAGCACTCGGGCTAGAGGTGATCTACTCGTTATAGCTTTCGGCAAGAGCCGCCGAGACAATTCTGGCCTGCTGCGCAGGAATTCCCGCATCGGCCGCAATTCTGAGAATCGCTCGTAAAACTGGCGCTGCTCACGCAACTACCCATGCAAGCTTCATAACCTGGTGCACACACACAGAACCCTCCCCGACATGTTTCGGAAAAAGAGCACTGATTGCCACATCGTCCGCAGTTGTTTGTATCGTTAACAAATGTGATCGAATCGATGCATCTTCCCTGGCACCACTCCTGAGTGGCCGGAGCAGGCCATGGGGCCAATCCCAGGAGTGGAGGGCGGAGGTTGGGGGGAATTATTCCGCGTGCTGCAACCCGTTACCACAAGGGCCGCAAGCAATAGACTAGTGAGCACGCACTGAGAAAATCGCGCATTGCAAGGAGTCGATTTGTGCCAGTGTGGCATCGGCCAGGGATTGTACATCAAGACCGCCTCAAATAAGGCGTAGGGGGCGCTGGACGAACAGCTTGAGAAGTTCAAGGCTGAAGAGGTGGCGTGCTAGAAGTGAGTGTCTGGTCTTCGTCACGAACAATTGAGGTTTCAGGCTGCTCTGATTCGACCCGTATGATGGTAGTGCCACCCCTCGAAAACCGAGCGGCGTATTCTTCTGCCGAGCCATGCAGGAGGAACGGCTCTCGATGCACCCCGTGGTAGTAGCCTCCTTCGTAAATATACGTATAACCGACTTCGGCGACTGGACCTCCATACAAGAATGCAGGACAACTTGAATCTACGACTCGTCGCTCTGCTAACCGGCCACCCGTTACTGCAGCGAACCTTCAGCATGCGGATCACGGTGCGAATTAGGTAGCGATTACGACGTCAAAATTCTGGCCAATCATTTGCATAATTCCACCAATCTGTGGCAACGCCAACGCTCAGACGGGCTCAACTTTTGTCTTGTATCCGCGTCGCTCCAATTCCTTTTGTCGCCGTGGTGCTTCTGTCGATGGGAACTCCGAAGCCTGCGGTTTAGGTACGACTAAAACGTCGCCTTTGGGACTTAGCATTGCGTACTTGCCTGGATGGTTGGTGATGCGAATTCGCACAAAGGATACAGGGGCTGAAGGGGCCTTCGGTTTTCCCCAGCGGGGCATGGGGAGAAATTCTAACATCAGAGCTCGTTGCGTACGATTCCAAGACTAGGATTTCGCACGATCACCTGTGTGAACTCACGCGCAAACGTCCCCTCGATCCAGATTTGGCAGGCGATGTACTTACCTCGGCGACGAGGATCCCTCGGCAAATTTGGCGATCGTCGAAACGCCGCGCGAATGGCTTTGAAATAGTCGGTCAGGCCGGAATAGTCCGCCTCGAAACCATCAGGAACGTGGAAGAGGAAATGAGTCGTGTCGAAAGTGACGAGTCGGTTTCTTCCGGGTCCTTCACCCGGAACTTCCAGTTCGCCCGCCCTTACTAGCCGGGCAACGAGTTGGCCAGGTGTCATTCTCACCTGGTTCCTCTGCGGGAAGTGATGCCCCCTGCGTTGTTCATCGCAAATAAATAATAGTAGCGCTGCAGGATCGCTATTGTTAACAGGCCAGGCGATTACACCAACGACCAAATCTCACCACGTCAAGTCAGAGTTCGCAGTCCAGTATCTCGCAATTCTCGGTGCTTGTGACGCCATTGTGACCAGAGCAGGGTGCAATCGGCCTACCTAGAAGGGAATTGCAGCAATTTGTTATTTGTCGAAGCCGCGACGGACCACACAGGCAATTACCGTAATTCATTTCTATGCCCTCACAATCCGCCGACCTTCGGGTCTTGGGGGGCAACTCCCCCCTCTCGGCACCAATATTCAAATAACTCAAGCTGCCCTTGTAGGACTTTGCACCCCTATTACCGAATTGCTTACCAGTTCGTAATCGAACCATCCGGCCGGAAGTAGGTTTGGGCGCGAGCGGTGACGGGTTCGGTAATTTCGGCGATCTGGGTCAGTTGTTTCAAGTCCAGCTCGACACCCAGGCCGGGCCGATCGTTCGGATACAGCTTTCCGTCTTTGAAGTCCAGGCACACGGGCAGGTGAGGCAAGGTGCGTCCCTGATAGTTGTATTCCATCAGGACCGGTCCCGAGAACGTGCCGAGGCTGTTGACCAGCGCGGCGGTTGCGATGGGTCCGGTGAAAGTGGGGAACGATACCGACGAAATGAGTTTCGCAAATGGCGGCAATCTTCATCATCTCTGTAATGCCGCCGACATTGGGCAGCGTGGCGCGAACGAAATCGATGTCGTGATCTTCGACCAGTTTGTTGAAGTCCCAGCGGTTTCCCCACTCCTCGCCTGCGGCCAACGGAACATTGACCTTGCTGCGCAGGATCGGAAGGTCTTGCAGAAATGCTTCAGTGCGCACCGGGTCTTCGACGAAGAACGGAGCGAGATCCTCGATCTCGTTGCAGCCGCGGATGGCATCGGCAAGGTCGAAGCGCTGATGGAAGTCGATGCACCAATCGCCGTCTTTGCCGACACCTTCCCGCACCTGGGCGCATTCGTCGCGCAGATGAGTGATGCGCTCGCGGGTGTTGTAGGTGGCGTTGGGCGGCAGATCCATGGCGCCGAAGCGAAAGGCGCGATAGCCGGCCTCGATGGTGGCGTGGGCGCGATCCTTGAGGCTCATGCCCTCGGTGATTCCTGGAATGATGCCGGCGGTGTTGTAGCACTCGCAGTGGTTGCGCACCATGCCGCCCAGTAGCTGATGAACGGGTAAACCTTGTACTTTGCCCTTGATGTCCCAAAGAGCGAGATCGAGTGCGCCGATGGCGTCGGTCTTCTCGCGGCCTGCGGGATAGAAGAAGGCGCGATTCATGTCCTGCCACAGTCGTTCGATGTACTGCGGGTCGCGGCCGATGAGTCTGCCGGCGGACTGCGACAGCATATCCTTCGATCCGCCCTCGCCGATGCCGGTGATGCCCGCGTCGGTCTCGATGGTGACGACCACGTCGCTCTGATTGAACAGCGGATTGGGATTTGGCGGCAGATAGGCTCGCACCCGCGTGATCTTCATCTTGGGAAGAGCGGCGAAGGCGGGTACAGCACCTGCAACACCTGCGATAGCAGCGCCTGCCAGGGACCGGAGGAAAGTCCGTCGCTTCATAACTCGAAACCTCTCTTCACAATTTGATTGCGCCACATCGCGTATTTCGCCTGCGCGCCGATCAGTTGCGAATCTTACGCAGACGTAGAGGAGCAAGTCAAAGAACATGCAATGCAGACCGATCGCTGCCTGTAAACATTTGACCGAAAATTGAGCGCTTGATTACCACATTACTTTAGTAACGTGACCGGATTTATCGTCGCGTTCAGAGTTTTCACCGACGCTCCAGAACAGGCGTGTTGCAGGTGTCTTTTGCTGCAAAGCCTTTCACATTTGTGGCTGAGCGCACGACAGGTTTATTCGTATCCTCTGAAATCCGCGATGCTACTGGTTTTCTGAGGATGGTGCTCGATGTGCAGTGCAATGTCCGGATAGGTGCAATGTGCTTCGCTCCTCCGAAAATTCGTTGCAAAGTCGACTGTTGGTCCACTTTGGTCTGCGAGAGAATCCGTTCGCGGGAACGCCCGATCCGCGCTTTCTCTTCCATAGTGAGACTCATCGGGAAGCCCTGGCCTCGCTTATTAATGGCATTGATTGTGAATTTGGCTTCCAGGCGCTGGTCGCGCAGCCAGGTATGGGCAAGACCACGTTACTTTTCGATTTTCTGGAAGGATTTCGAGCCAGTGCCTACACAGCATTTTTGTTTCAGCCCCAACTCGAGCCGCACGAGCTTTTACAATCGCTCCTTTTCGAACTAGGAGCTGGATCTGAAGACAAGTCAGTGCGCAAATTGTCGGAGCAGATCAACCAGCTGCTGGGCCGAGCGGCACAAGAGAGCAAGCGCGTCATCGTGGTAGTGGACGAGGCGCAGAACCTTGATTTTGCCGTGCTGGAAACCTTGCGGCAGCTTTCGAACTTCGAAACCGCTCAGACCAAGCTGATGCAGATAGTTCTAGCAGGCCAACCCCAACTGGCGAAGAAACTCGCGGCACCCGAGCAGGAACAATTGCGGCAGCGGATTGCGAGCATAGGTCGGCTGAGCCCGCTTAACTTGAATGAGACCCGAGCTTACATCAATCACCGGCTAAGAACCGCGGGATACAGGGGATCTGAGCTTTTCACCCTGGGCGCGGTGAAGACTATCTGGGAAACAGGCAAAGGCGTTCCCCGAAACATCAACACCCTGTGCTTCAACGCCATGCTTCTGGGTTTCGCAGGAAATACGAAGTCGATCGACGAAGCGATTCTCATGGAAGCGGCGCGAGATTTGGATATGCCCAGCGTATTTGCCGACATGTATCGCATGGATCCGTCGGCGGAATCTGCGGCCCACAGCAGAAACGGCCAGGGTGCTGATACTTTTCAGTCTGGCAGGGAGCGAAATTTCGTTCCAGACCAGAGTGTGAAAGTAGAAGGTTCGGATGTGTCCCAGCCAAGCCGGTTGCGGCAGGCCGAAACACCCGCTGCACTTACCCCATCGGGCAATCGAAGCACAAACGGCTCTGGCGAAAACATGCCGAAGGAACTGATCGAAGCCATTGTTCGCATCAGTCAGACTCTCGAACAGCAGAAGGCTTTGTTGGCAGCGATACCGGCGCCTTCGGCTGAAGCCCAGCCGGCGAGCGCGTCAGATAATGCCGCCGCGTTAGGCACAATCGTGACCGTCCCCGCCAAAACACCCGTAAAGGCCGAGGCGGTCACAAAGTCGGCCACGAGCGCCCCAGCAGCAAAGACAGATTCCACAACTTCGGGCAATACTTTGGGGAACGGGAAGACAGGCAAAGGGGGGACTTCGCTCGTCCCGAACGCGTCCAAGAATAGAAGCACACCAAAGCCGGAAATGGTGCCGACAACACCGGTTGCTGTTCCAGAATCTATAACACGAACCTACCATCCCGAACTGAGCAAATCTGCTGAAAGACGTGGGTTCTGGTCGAAAGCTCTGGCGTTAGTCGCGATCACAGGCGTATTGACGTTTGTAGTTATTGAGAAATCACCGTGGCAGAACATTACGCGGGCCAATGCGCACCGAGCAGAGTCAATCCGCTCCTGACACAAGCGATGCGTCGTCAGGTTTTGTCGTGCCGAAAGGATCGCCTGCCTCGCCGATGGATGCACCGGTTCGTGGCGCTTCAGATGTGCGCGCACATTCCGCTGGTCAGGATCGGTTTGAGGACGTGACGGTGCGAAAGTTCTCTCAGGACCGGTCAGCCACGGCTATAGACGGGAATGGCATGCAAGATGCGCGGACGGTTTTCTTCGAACAAGATCGTGACGACATCACTGGACAATACCGCTCAGCCTTGCAGGAAATCGCCGTAGAGCTGGAGAAGGATCCTGATGCCAGCGCGATCCTTGAGGGACACACGGACGACTCCGGCCCTGAGGCTTACAATTTGGACCTCTCCAGTCGCCGTGCCATCGCGGTTCGCAATGCGCTGGTTAACGAATTCAACGTTTCCAGCACGCGACTGACTGCGATCGGTTCGGGATCTGCGTCTCCCGTCCAGCCAAATTCCAGTGCGGCTGGTCGTGCTTCTAACCGCCGCGTGTCAGTCCGATTTGTACATCTGGGCGAATAGCTCCAATCACATTGACTGTAAATCCGGTGACGGCCAGCCAATCGCGGCGCGGGGCTGAAAGCTAACGCGGGCGTGTGATCGCGCCTTCCGACGCAGAAGACACCAACGAAGCGTATTTTCCAAACACTCCGCTCGGATATTTCGGAGCCGGGGGCTTCCATTGCGACATGCGTTGGCGTAGAGCTGTGTCGCTGACTTCAACTTCCAGCACTCGTTGATTGATATCGATGTGGATGGTGTCGCCTTCGTGTACTGCGGCGATGGGGCCGCCTAATGCGGCTTCCGGTGAAACGTGTCCCATCATCAATCCGCGAGTGGCACCACTGAAGCGGCCGTCGGTTAGCAGGGCCACGGATCCGCCAAGACCTTCCCCGACAATGGCTGCAGTGACGCTTAACATTTCCCGCATTCCAGGACCGCCTTTGGGTCCTTCGTAGCGAATGACGACAACGTCCCCGGCATTGATTCGCTTCTCAGTCACGGCTGTCATGGCGTCTTCTTCGGATTCGAAAACTCGTGCCGGACCTCGATGACTTAGACGTTCGTGTCCGCTGATTTTGGCGACGCACCCCTCGGGAGCGAGATTACCGCGCAAAATCACCAGACCGCCCGTCTTCTTCAAGGGTTTGTCCAGGGCCACAATTACCTCTTGTCCCGGAGCTTCAACCGCATTTTTCCCTTCGGCAGCCATCGTGAGGCCGGTCACAGTAACGGCTGATTCGTTGATATGCCCACCTTGCAGCAGACGGCTTAACAATAGACGAACGCCGCCGGCGCGATGCATATCTGTAGCGACGAATCGCCCGGAAGGTTTCAGGTCTGCCAGCAAGGGAGTGCGCTCGCTGATCTTCTGGAAGTCGTCAATCTGCAATGGCACTCCGGCCTCACGCGCCATGGCCAGTAGATGAAGGACCGCATTGGTGGATCCGCCCGTCGCCGCCACGCTCGCAATTGCATTCTCAAATGCGGGCCGGGTCAGAATGTCCCTGGGCTTGACACCTTTTCGCAAAAGATTTAACACCAACTCGCCACAATCGAACGCGATCTGATCTTTCTTTGGATCCATTGCGGGAACGCTGTTGAACCCCATCGGAGAAAGTCCGATCATTTCCATCACAGTGGACATGGTATTGGCGGTGTATTGGCCGCCGCATGCGCCGGCCGCGGGGCAGGCGACATTTTCCAACTCATGCAATTCGGCGTCGGTCATCTTTCCAGCGGCGTTGGCTCCGACGGCTTCAAATACATCCTGGATGGTCACGTCCTTTCCGCGAAAGTTTCCGGGCGCGATGGTGCCACCGTAAAGGACCAAGCCAGGAATATCTAATCGCGCCAAAGCCATGGCGCCGGCTGGAATCGTCTTATCGCAACCGACGACGCAGACCACCGCGTCAAACATCTGGCCGCGACACACCAATTCGATAGAATCAGTAATGAGTTCGCGACTGACTAGTGAAGCGCGCATGCCCTCCGTGCCCATGGTTTCGCCGTCGCTGATGGCGATGGTGTTGAATTCCATGGGAGTGCCCCCTGCCGCGCGAATGCCGTCCTTTATCTTCGCGGAGAGGCGGCGCAGGTGAAAGTTGCAGGGCATGGTTTCAATCCAGGTATTGGCCACGCCAATGATGGGTTTTGCGAGATCACTGTCGGTAAATCCGATTGCCTTGAACATGGCACGGGCCGGGGCTTGGTCTCGTCCGTCGGTGATGCCGTGACTACGGTGTTTTAGATCCATGGGAGAAAGATTATGACAGAGGAAGGTGCATCTGAGAAACTTGCTAAATTTTCGGAACAACTCAGTTGTTTCTGCGCGACCTTGATGCGGTTCAAGAAAATCTTCTGCGTTGGCGAATTCCGACCTGGTCGGTGACATGATTAGCTGTGGAAACATCAGATGATGAAAAAATCAGGCGATCTTTTTCGAATTAACGAGCTCGAACAAAAGCGCCAGCAGGCAGGGAAGTCGTATCTGGAGTTTCTGCGGATCCCGGCCATGAGTGCCGGAGTGTATACGCTGGCGGCAGGCAGTGTCGATGAACAGAAACCTCACGCGGAGGACGAAATGTATCACGTTCTGCGCGGCCGAGCTCGAATGAAGATCGGAACCACCGACCAGGGAGTCAGCGCAGGCGATATTATCTTCGTCGCCGCGGAAGTTGAACACCGCTTTTACGATATTGCGGAAGAGTTGGTTGTGCTTGTTTTCTTCGCGCCCGCCGAGAGCTAGATCATTACGTGGTTTACGCTGCCTTTCCGGGAATCCAGTAGATTTCCTCTTTCAGCGTCTCTTTGGTGAAGCCGATACGCTGCAGCATTCCTTTGCCCCGTTCGATCATCTCTGGGTGTCCGCACAAATATCCAACCGAGTTTTTGCTGGTGAGCCCCCACATGTCGGAGTATTTGCGGATAAGATCGTCCACTCGGCCGATTTCGCCGGTCCAGTTGGTATCGTCCCATGGTCGGCTCACGGTGGGGACATAGATTAGCCAGGGCACTTCTGCGGCGAATTGCCGTAATTCATCTAGGTATCCGAATTCCCACGAACGGCTGGCGCCATTGAGCAAGAATAGTTTGTGCTCGCCAGTGAACTTGCCTTGTTTCCAGTCCTTGTACAGTGTGCGAACGTAACTGACGAAAGGCGCAACTCCGGTGACTGTAGAAACCAGCAGGTGATTCGTCGGGCCGCTTTTGGTGTCGAGAGTAAAACGTCCCTTGGGAACTTTGCGCATGAGCATCTCGTCGCCGACTTGCAGTTTGTAGATAAGTGGCGTCAGATCGCCGTGCGGAACCAGTTCAAAAAAGAATTCGATTCTCTCCTCGTGCGGAGACGAGACGATGGAGTAAGGCCGCTCGAAACGCTTTTCCTGGTGCTCCACGCCCAGGGTGGCATATTGCCCGGGCGCGTACGTAAATTCACCGTTTGCCTGCACGCGGATCATCCAGAGGTCGGCGGCAAAATCCCGCCGTTCGGTAATCCTCACCCGATAAAACTTGTCGTCGCCAGAGGTCATGTGCGCCGCCTCGCGAATCGGCGAGCATATAAGGTGCATCAACGAGCGTAGATATGGCAAGGTGGAATTCTGAGGGAGTGATTACTGAGGCTGGACGTGCGGTTTTTCGGGGTCTTGAGCGCCCGGCTGCAACTTAAGCTGTGCTAACTCTTGTTGCAGTTTTTGCCAGTCCTTTACGTTCTTCCGCATAGCATCGTGGGCGTTCGGGTCAGAATAGAAATGCAATAGATTATCGCGCAGAGCCGGATTTATAGGATCGCCAGTCTTGGTAGCGAGTTTGTCGACCAACTGTGCGTACGTCGTATCGGTGAGGGAATATTCTCCAGGCCGGGTTTCGCGACCTGTATCGAAATCGCGGTTGGGTAAGTCCAGGGTACCGGTTTTGGTTGCGCGTAACAGCCCGCTATAGTCTTCCACTGTGGCGTCCACGCTCTTGATGTACATGTCCTCGGTCTGTTTGGTGGGAATTTTGAAACTCACCGCCTTAAACGGACCGACCTTCGGCATCAACTTAAGAAAAAAGGCAAGGATCCTGGAACCCAATCCTGGCTTGCGATACACAGTTCCCCATTGGTGTTCGTAATTGCTGCGGGACAGGTAATAAAGAAATTTCTTTTTGTCAAAATTCGGAGTGTCCTTCACGATCACATCTTTCCGCGATAGCAGTGCGACACGAGTCATTTCTGGAATCATCTTACTCACACTCCGCCGGTAGCTGCCGATAGCAAGATCCAGGCTGCTATAAATGTCTTCCAGCTTTAGTCCATAGGTCTCTTCAAAGGCCCGCTGCAGGAGCGGCTTGGAGACTTCAAAGCCGATCATGTCGTGATAGCGATCCGACGTGTAACGGTTCTTTGCCACCTGCACCATGTCGAAACCGAACTCAGTTCGGATGTGAGCCTTGGGATCATCGGCGTAAGTTACGACGTTGCCGTACTTTTTCTTCAGCTTGGGAAACTCAATCGCCACTACCTGATTGATGGTGGGGTGGCCGCTGTTGTCCGCAGCGTAATGCGACAGGGCTCCGAGAGCGAAAGCATAGTCATTCACGTCGGCGGAGTCACGGAGAAGAGCTTCCACGAAGTCTCCGCTGCGTACATAGTGAACCAGATCACTGAAAAAATGGCTCCCGAATGGGTAATAACCCATGTCCTGTATCAGCGATCCGCCGTAGGCATAGGCATGGGCCTTGAGAAGATCGTCATCTGCTGTGCCAGGGAATCGCTTCAAAAGAAGCGGCTGAATCTGGTCCTTCCACATCAGGTCGACAACTTGTTCATGGGTCAGAACTGAATAACTCGAGCCTGGACTGGTAAAGCTGGCGATAAACAGTACGAGTGTGAGTGCCCGCCCGGGATGGCTTTCCAACAGTCGCATATGTATAAGCCGCACAACAGTACATCAGAAACGTCGCTAAGATGCGAAAACAGCTATCCAAGGCGATACGCGGGAACTCGGAAAAGTTGGAACCAAGGATAATCAGACCCTGGCGGTGTGCATTTCGGTTTCCCTCAGAGCTGCCGAACCGGCTTCCGAACGGTGGCGAAGTCGTTGGAGGGAGACCCTTAGGGCATCTCCTCCGGGACGGTTGTCCTGCTTAACCGCTTGGTCCATGGCGGCTTCCGCTTGTCCGGATACGGTCTGGACAATCTCCAGGAGCGTCACAATTGAATCTGCATGGAGCTTCCACAGCGAAGGTGAATTTCCGGCCCGCCTGAGTTCTTCCAACTCCGTGCTGAGACGAGCGACAACAGCTACGATTCGGAGCAATGTCCCTGCCACGTTGCCTCGGGGACTTTTCTCATCCAGATAATCCGCGCTGGCGGCATCGGCTTCAGCCGGAGTGAGGGTGAGGTTAAAAAAGCGCATCGGGACTACCTGGCGGAACTTAGGATCGGCCACGCGTACGAACACTCGAATCGACTCCTCAACTTGGCGCAACTTAGCCTCTTCGATTTCAATCTGCTGCGGTGTAATTTTTGAGCGCATGACCTGAAGATCGAAAGCTGGACGCTGCGTCTGCACAGACTCAGGTTTAGCTGGAACTGGTATCGGAAATGAAAACCGGCGAATAGGCGGTCGCCGCTCCAGCGCCTTCTTAAGTTTGGACACACGGCGAAACTTTTCCAGCGCCTCGCTGTAATCGATTTTCAGCAAAACGTCTTCTTCTAGACCGGCGACGTGCTCCACTGTAACGTCCACCCCTTCGACGTTACCCAGAATGCTGCCGCCCTGCTCCTGCAATGCAGAGGCAAATTCTTTTATCTCGCTCGTTGCTGAATGGAACAGTTTGTCGAACTGTATGCCGAATGTGGCGTTGTACGGTGCGATCGTGGCAAGAACGCCGGGATGATAAAACGACGATTCCAACGACTGCTTAAGCTCGCGTACTCGAGTGATGATTTCAGATTCAAGGAGAGCGTTGAGATCCCGGTAACCTTGGGCTTCCTGCCGTAACGGGTCAAAGCGCCGCAACATTTGTACATGTTCCTCCGATAATGAAGGAGCGTCGGCTTCGGCGAGAATTTCAATCAGCGCAATTTCGAAAGGCGAGAGAGGAAGCGAGCCGTCGAGCCCGAAGCCTCGGCGTTCCCACTGTCCTGGTACCCGTGGGTGCCGGTAAAGAAAAGTTGCTACAAGGTCGGTTTTGTCCCGGTTTACATCGCTGGTATCTTTCAAGCGGGTGAAGTAGCGCAGTACAGCTTCAGCGATTTCCGGATCGGTGTCCGGGGTAAATGCGCGCCGCAACATAGCCGGAGTAATGGCCTGATCGAGCAGTCGAAGCCAGCGACGCATTTTGTCCAATGTCGCGTGTACTTCGCCCTCGCCTTGCTGGAGAGAAATTCCTTCCAGTCCGGCGGGCACGGGGACCTCGCCACCGACGCACTCTTGCAAGAGCTTCTCGTAGAAGCCCTGCACCGTCGCCAGAATAGCTAACTCCCACTTCGGATCTTCCGACACTTAGGTCGTCACTCCCGCCGCTCGAACCCGCGGAATGTTATAAACAAAGATCTGACTAAGTAAATCTTAATCGAAGCCTCCGGCACAATCGTTTTACCGAGGGAGCGATACCAAAGTCACCATTTGGGTGTCCAGATGGTGATTGTCGAATGCAGATGAAGGCCGTTCCACTCGATCCGATTCTTCTTGGAAATCTATACATACAAGCCGGCTCTAGAAGAACCGATCTTTGGAATACTTATTACTTCTTCAGAACCTTGAGAATTTCGCGCGCCGCGTTCGCCCCGGAACCTCCGGTAAGTCCAGCTCCAGGATGGGTTCCCGAGCCGCATAAAAAAAGATTCTTGATGGGCGTGTTGTATCGTGCCCAATCTAGTAGTGGCCGCATGGTAAAAAATTGATCGAGCGCCAGTTCTCCATGAAAGATGTGACCCCCGGTAAGGCCGTAGGTTTCCTCCAGATCCTGCGGTGTGATGATTTGGTGACTAAGAATATGCTCCGGCAGATCGGGCGCGTATTGAGACAAGATTTTGACTACGGTGTCGCCTAGCGGGACACGTTGCCGGTCCCAATCACTGTCTTTTAATTTGAAAGGCGCGTACTGCATGTAGATCGACATTACGTGCTTGCCGTCTGGCGCAAGCGAAGAATCCGTAAGCGACGGAATGGCAACTTCCAGGTAAGGTTGCTTTGAGAAATTGCCATACTTTGATTCGTCAAAGGCCCGCTCGAGATAATCAATCTCCGGACCAATATGAATGCGGCCGCTCAGGGCGCGGTCGTGCCCGTCACCTTGTAGCGCGGTGAATTTTGGTAATCCCGAAAGCGCAAGGTTTACCTTGGCTACCGTGCCCGGCATACGGTAGTGCTGCAACTTCATTACGAAATCAGGCGAGAGATATTCCGGATCGACCAGTTTAAGCAGAGTGCGCTTGGGATCGGCATTCGATACAACGGTGCCAGCGCTAATCTCTTCCCCGGTCGAAAGTACGATGCCGGTCGCAACTCCGTCTTTCACACGAATCTCAATGACTTCCACACCGCTCCGAATTTCAGCGCCGGCTTGTTGTGTAGCAGAAACCATTGCCTGGGTGACTGCGCCCATGCCCCCGGCGGCGAAGCACGACGTGCCCGCCGGGTGCTCGTCTCCGGCAGCGCGAATCAGAAGTACCAGACTGCTGCCAGCCGACCACGGTCCAAGGAACGTCCCAAAAATGCCGCGAGCTGCGATGGTGGCCCGGACAAGGTCGGTCTCAAAATACTCCGCCACCAGATCGGCCACTGCCATCGGTCCCCAGCGGAGCAGGCGGTACATGTCTCTGCGTCCAAGTTTCCGCACCGCGCGACCAGTATTGAGCATTCCCCAGAGATCACCCGAACTTGGGTTGTCGATATTCGGAGGCGCCAGTGCCAGAGCCTTACCGATCACTTTGCCCAACTGTGCCAGCGAGGCTTGGAACTGCGGGTACCTTGCTGCGTCTTTCTGTGAAAACTTACCGATCTCTTGCGCAGACCTTTCCGCATCATTGTAAAAAATAAGGGATCGGCCTTCCGGTGAGAGAGCAGTCACGCCAATCTCGGGCGCGATCATTTTCAGCCCATGCTTTTCCAGTTGCATGTCGCGAACAACGTCGGGACGCAGTGGTCCAGCCGAGTGTGAAAGCGTGGAGCAACGGAAGCCAGGATGGAATTCCTCGGTAATGGCGGCGCCGCCGGCTTTCGCTCGACGCTCGAGTACTAATGGTTTGTAACCGGCTTTGGCGAGATAGAAGGCGGTGACCAATCCGTTATGTCCGCCGCCGATGATGACCACGTCGCGATTCACGGCCGGTGTGGATTTTTCGGACATGGGTCAGGCCGCTCCCTTGACGTCTTTGAGGATTTCGAGCGCTGCCAGGCGTCCCGGCCCTCCCATGATGCCGCCGCCTGGGTGCGTTGCGGACCCACACATGTAGAGATTCTTGATCGGAGTCCGGAACTGAGCCCAGCCGGGTACCGGTCGAAGGAAGAAAAGCTGCTCTAACGATAGTTCACCCTGGAATATATTGCCTTCGCTTAGCCCGAATTCACGCTCCAGATCGAGAGGAGTAACGACCTGGCGATACAAAATGATGTCTTTAATATTGGGCGCGTACTCGGCGATAGTGTTAATCACGTTGTCGCCGAAAGCTTCTTTCTGATCGTCCCAGTTTAAGCCCGGTCGCAGCTTGTACGGCGCATACTGTACGAAGCACGACATGATGTGTTTTCCCGGCGGCGCAATCGAAGGATCGGTCAGTGTCGGAATAACCATGTCGATGTAAGGCCGGCGCGAGAAGTTGCCGTATTTGGCGTCGTCGTACGCCCTTTCCATGTATTCGACGCTCGGAGAAATTGAAATCGCACCCCGCAGATGCGCGCCCGGACCAGGTATCGCCTTGAAGTTAGGCAGTGCATCGAGTGCCAAATTTACTTTGCCGGACGAGCCGCGGTATTTGTATCGGTTCACGTCTTCCAGAAATTCGCCGGGCAAAGTGCCTTCGTCTAGAAATTTCGTAAACGTCAACCGGGGATCGACGCTTGAAGAGATGATGTCGGCGTAGATTTCGTCACCGTCCGCGAGGACAACTCCTGTTGCTTTGCCATTTTTTACGATGATCTTCGCGATTGGCGCTTTGGTACGAATTTCCGCACCAGCTTCGCGGGCTGCGTCGGCAATCGCATTGGAGATCGCTCCGGTGCCTCCGCGGGCAAACCCCCACGACCGAAACGCGCCGTCGATTTCCCCCATGTAGTGATGCAGTAAAACGTAGGCTGTTCCCGGAGAACGCACCCCGAGAAACGTTCCGATGATGCCCGACGCTGACATCGTAGCCTTGAGCACATCGGTTTCAAACCACTGATCCAGGAAGTCGATGGCGCTCATGGTCATCAACTGCACCTGGTTGTATTTGTCTTCGCTGCTCATGCCTTGAAAACGACGGCCGATGAAGAGCAACTTCATTAATTCTTTGGGATTAAGAGTGGCTGGATCGGGGGGCACCATGCTAAGAATTGGCTTTACAAACCGGCACATGGCTTGCATCGCCTTGCCGAATTCGTCATACGCTTCAGCGTCGAGTTTTGAGTGTCGAGCAATCTCGCGATGGGTTTTTCCGTGATCGTTCACCCGCCACAAATAATCGCCGTTGGGCATGGGAGTGAAGGTGCCATCGAGAGGCAGGATTTCGAGGCCATGGCGCGGCAGATCAAGGTCACGAATGATCTCAGGCCGCAAGAGCGAAACCACGTAAGAGCACACCGAGAATTTGAATCCGGGAAATACTTCTTCCGTAACGGCAGCGCCGCCGAGCACGTGCCGGCGCTCAAGCACCAGAACTTTTTTGCCAGCGCGAGCCAGATAAGCGGCGGTGGTGAGGCCGTTATGCCCCCCGCCAATGATGATTGCGTCGTATTTTGAGTTAGACGGCATGCCAGCTTTCAAACCTCGGTCTGTAGAGATAGACCGCGTCCGTGGTTCAATTTTTCAGAATTCTAACAGTTAAATCTCAAATGCCGGGAAGAGAACAATAATTCGGACTAGAGCCCGCTGGGTAGGACAGTCCAGGGAAGAATGACGCTCCAAGGTGATGTCATAGTTGAAGGACCTACTCGAAGCGTCATTCTACCGGGAAGTTTGCATCTTGTCTGCAAAGATGTGGGCAGGCGCCGCTTTGCAGGCGGCGGAGAAAGCAAAATCCTGATCCGTCGTGACCGCCAGTCATCAGAGTACTGGCGTCACCGCACCGGCGCTGCTTATAATCCACCTGCGACGTTTTCTTCGCAAACGAAGAGCATCGAGGAAATCATCTTGCCAGTCGGAACCGCATTTCACGAAAGAACTTTTCCACTCTGCCATAGCCTGAACTATCGCGAATGGTCGGGCTATTACGCCGTCAGTGTGTACGAAGTGCACCACGAGCACGAGTACAATGCCATCCGCAATGCTGCCGCGTTGATTGACATCTCTCCACTCTATAAGTATCTGATCACGGGCAAGGACGCCACCAAGCTGGTGAACCGCGTGATCACGCGCGACATCACCAAGGTGAGAGTTGGGCAGGTGATTTATTGCTGCTGGTGCGACGAGCAAGGCAAAGTGATCGACGACGGCACCATCACTCGTCTGGAAGAAAACAAATATCGATGGACTGCTGCCGATCCGAGCCTGCGCTGGTTCCGGCAGAACGGCTTGAACATGGACGTTCAAGTCGAGGATATTTCCGAAGAAATCGCAGCGCTTGCGTTGCAGGGGCCAACTTCGGGCAAGCTGCTGAAAGCAGTTGCTGAAGCTGACATCGCTAATCTCAAATATTTTCGGATGACTCGCGGCAAGATCGGCAACGTCTTCGTCGACATCTCGCGCACCGGATACACCGGCGACCTCGGTTACGAAATATGGGTTCCTTGGAAAGACGCGGTGAAAGTTTGGGACGCGGTCATGGAAAAGGGCAAACAGTTCGATATCCACGCCGCTGGCATGCTGGCGCTCGACGTGGCGCGCGTCGAAGCCGGATTACTTCTCATCGAAGTGGATTACACCAGCAGCAAGAAGGCGCTGATTGCCTCGCAGAAATATTCACCCTACGAACTGGGCTTTGGCAAGATGGTTCATCTCGAGAAGGAAAATTTCATCGGCAAGGTAGCTCTAGCCCGAGATCAAAAGAACGGCGTCCCGCGACAGTTTGTTGGCCTCGAAATCGACTGGCCCGAGGTCGAAGCGCGCTATGAAGTATTCGGTCTTACGCCGGCGGCTCCTAGCCAGGCGTCGCGCGTTGCGGTTCCTCTTTATGTAGGGGAGAAGCAAGTCGGCAAGGCGACAACCACTACATGGTCGCCGGTGCTGAAGAAGATGATCGCCCTGGCAAGCGTCGACTCCGCGCATTCACAGATCGGCACCAAGCTGCAAATGGAAATTACGATTGAAGCCGTGCGCCAACAGGTAAGTGCGAAAATCGTTAAGACGCCGTTCTTTAATCCGGAAAGAAAAACGGCGACGCCTGTTTAATTGATGTATCTATGAAGGCAGAGTGATGATCCGCCTGGTTCATCGTGCCTTGATCTGGTTGTAGGAAGCTTTTATCAATCCGGCAAAGCTGGTGTCGAAGAAGTCGCTGTCTTCCTGGTCGTGGCCAACAAACTTCTCCCGCCACGTGTTCACCGCAAACGTTTTTGGTAGTGCCTGCTGTACTTCTTCCAGTGATAGGCCGTCATCGATTTCCTTCTCCACTTCCTGATTCACAGCGCTGAGAAAGTCGATTACTTGTTGAACGTAGAGCTTGTCGTGCAGCACATCGCCGTGACCGGGCACGAGGGTCTGGGCATCGATCTCTTTCAGTGCATGCAGTGTGTTTACAAAATCCACGGGGAAACCGCCAAAGAGATATGGCACAGGGTGATCCATCAGGTCGCCGGTCATCAGAATCTTTTCGTTGGGAAGATAGATGACCGTGTCTCCGGCAGTATTTCCGCGTCCCAGAAATTTGATTTCGACCGGGCGATTCCCCAGGTCAATGTCGAGCTCATGATCGAAAATGACGTTTGGGTTCACCTGCTTTACTCCGTTGAATTCGGCCACCACTGGGCCCAGTCCAGCCAAAGCATGCTCATAGTCCTTGCGCTCGTTATCGCTCAACGGTTTGCCATCCGCATTCTTTCCGGTCTCCAGGATCTTCTTGAAGCGGTCAGCGCGTTTGGGATATCGGACGACCGCTCCCTGATTGAAGTCCGCGATAGTTTTCCATGTCGCCTGGTGAGCGATGATCTGAATGGCTGGAAACGCAGCGGCATAGGTTCCATTTCCCAGGGTGTGATCGAAGTGCCAGTGGGTATTCACGAGAAAGCTGACAGGCTTATTCGTCCATGTGCGGATTTGATCGACGTCTTCGCGTGCGCTTGACGGCAGCAAGCAGGAATCCACCACCAGCACGCTTCGCTCGCCGATGATGACCGTGGTATTGCCTTGAGGGAACGTGTCCGGCGCATCGGGGTGGCGGATCTCGTAGACGCCTTCCGCCAGCTTGGTGATGGTCCGCTTTGTAGTTACCGAGGAATCAGCGAACGATCGCGATGAAAGAAAACAGAGGAAAAGGGTGAAAGAAACATTGCGAAGAGCATTGCGCCGGAAAGATGGCATTAGGCCTCTCGATCGGAGGACGGATTCACTGTCGAAGAGCCAATCCCAAACACAGCCCTGATAGACGAAAGGATTTCGGAAAAGATATCGGAAACCGGAGAACACTATGCGGACCGTGACACCTGGCGCTTTCCGGCCCAGTAGATCCAGCCGCCAGCAGCCAATAGGGCCACTGTGCCTCCCACGATTTTTAGCACCGCCAGCGGCTTGTTCGGGTCATCCGGCGGAGGCATGACAGACAGCAGGATAGTGGCGGTGGTGGTGAGCAATCCGATCACAGAGATAAAGATGGCGACAGGCCTCCCCCCTGGCACCCGAATCACGTCCGGCCCTGCCGGCTCACGCTGCAGTTTGATTATAGCGGCAAACACATACAGATAGGGGATGAAATAAACGATGACGGTCATGCTGGCCAGCACGTCGTAGGCGCCCTTTGACGTTGGTGCCGGCCTGTCCGAGAAAGATGAACAGCATCCCGACAAAATATTGTGTGAGCAGGCGAGACCCACGGTGTTTTCCAGCGCGGATGCAGCGCTGCCGAACGCTGGCGGCAGAAAATGGTCGATGCCGGCCACAAACGGCAACCGCGCCACCGCAGCCAGGTAAGCCGCGGCCGCGCCGACATTGCTCAGTGCGATCAGGAACGCCGCCAACGGCAGCGGTCCAGAAGTATCCGATGCGCTCGACGGTCTTGGCAATCGCCTGCACCAGGCCTTGCAGGTTGCTGACCTCCGCCGACGGCAGTGCCACCAGCACGCCCACCGTTCCGATGATGTAACAGAACGCCACCGTCATTCCCGCAACGAACACCGCCCATGGAATGGTGCGTCGCGCATTCTTGATTTCTCCTCCCAGAAATGATCCGGTTTCACATCCTCCGAAGGCGAACACCAGCAACGACCAGAAAATAATGTCCTTGAAGTGAATGCTGGGCGTCATGGTGTGCAAGGTGAACGGCGTTCGCCGAACCAAAGCGATGCCAGGCGATCGCACCCATCACAATCACGATCACCGCTGGAATCCACATCGCGATCGCGCCCACGTTGTGCAGCCACTTGCCCACATCCAGCCCGACGACGTTCACCACCGTGGCCAGGGTCAGAGTCAGCAGCGAGAAAATGATGTAGAAGGTGGCGTCGTTCGAGAGATGTCCCCAGGCGTTTGCCGGATGTAAGATGACGTTGCTGGCGGCGAAATAAAGTACGGCGGGGAAGTAGGGCAGATTGCTGGTCCAGTAGGTCCAGGCTGAGATGAATCCGGAAAAATCTCCGAACGCCTTCTTGCTCCAGACATAAAGCCCACCCTCATCGGGATAGCGCGAAGAGAGCTCCATGACCGAAAACGCCAGCGGAATGTAGAAAACCAGCCATGCGCCGATCCAGATGACGATCGAACTGGGGCCGGCAGCGGCGGCGGTGGCGATCCAGCGCAGGCTGATGCCGGTGACCACGTAGAAAAGCACGAGGTCGCGGAAGCCCATTACCCGCTTGGGCTGATTGGAGGTCTCGGGATCAGGCGAGGGGTGGCGCTCTCGCGCTCAGGGCTGTCGGGTCGGAGGATAGTCCGGTTTCGTCCACTCTGGTGTGCGAAAAGTCAGTGCCCACGAACGTAAAGGAACTTGAACATCTATAAGCAGGCTCAGCGCCGGCTGCTTCCGCCCAGGATCGAACCCAGCACTCCGCGGATGATCTGACGTCCTACGGAACTGCCGATCGATCGCGCGGCGCTCTTCATCATCGCGTCTACCACCGTGTCTCCGCGTCGTCCTCCGCCACCCAGGCTGCCGGGAAGGCTGATCGACGGCAGATTCTCGTACCAGGGCTTGTCCGGCTGGAGGCTGAGTTTGATCTGTTCCGGGCGCTGGCGACTGCTGCGCTTTGCCTTTCAGCCGCTCGTAGGCAGATTCGCGGTCGACCTCTTTTTCGTAAACGCCAAAGATCACCGAACTGTGAATGATCTGCTGCCGCTGCGTCGGGTGTGATCGGGCCAATCTGGCTGTGCGGCGGGCAAACCAACGCTCGTTCGACCACCCCGGGAGTTCCTTTTTCGTCGAGAAAAGAAACCAGGCCTTCGCCGACCGCGAGTTCCGTAATCACGGTCTCGACGTTCAGCTTCGGATTCGTGCGAAACGTCTGCGCCGCAGCGCGCACGGCTTTCTGATCGTTGGGAGTAAAGGCACGAAGAGCATGCTGCACCCGGTTGCCCAGTTGTCCCAGGACGATTTCGGGAACATCCAACGGATTCTGCGTCACGAAATAAACTCCTACACCTTTGGATCGGATGAGCCGGATGACCTGCTCGATTTTGGCCTGAAGAGTTGAAGGCAAATCGGTGAACAGCAGATGAGCTTCGTCGAAGAAGAAAACCAGCTTGGGCTTTTCCAGGTCGCCGACTTCAGGCAGGTGCTCGAATAGTTCAGAAAGCATCCACAGTAGGAATGTCGCGTAGAGTTGCGGCGACGCCATCAGTTTGTCAGCGGCCAGAATATTGACCACGCCGTGACCATTGGTATCGGTCTGCAGCAGATCGTCAAGATTAAGAGCCGGTTCGCCGAAAAACTTGTCGCCGCCCTGCTGTTGCAGACGCGGTCAAGCTGCGTTGAATGGTTCCGATGCTGGCGGGCGAAATATTTCCGTACTGAGTCTGGAAGTCTTTGGCCGAATCGCCGACGTGCTGCAGCATGGCTTGCAGATCTTTCAGGTCGAGCAGCAGAAGTCCATTGTCGTCGGCAATCTTGAAGACGAGAGCCAGCACGCCCGACTGGGTGTCATTCAAATTCAGAATGCGGCTGATGAGCAGCGGACCCATCTCCGAAATGGTGGCGCGCACGGGATGACCCTGCTCGCCGAACACATCCCAGAAAGTGACCGGGACAGGCCGGCAAAGCTGAAGTCCGTCAAGTCCCAGTTTCTTCACCCGGTCTTGCAGTTTGGGATTGTCCTGTCCCGGCTGGCTGATTCCGGAAAGATCGCCCTTCACGTCGGCGGCGAAAACCGGCACGCCGATGCGGCTGAAGCTCTCCGCCATCACCTGCAGTGTGACGGTCTTGCCCGTGCCGGTGGCCCCGGCGACCAGGCCGTGCCGGTTCGACATGCCGGGCAACAGGTAAAGCGGGTCATCCCCCTTGGCGATCAGAAGAGGGTCTGCCATGAAATTCTCCGTGGTTTGAATCGGCTGACTGATTCGTTAGTCAGGTGATTGTAAAGACATGGCAGGGATGCCAACTGCCTCGCCATGATCTTGCGACCTTTGCGACCTTTGCGGTTAAGATTTTGCGTGAAGCACGCAACATCTTGACCGCAAAGGACGCAAGATCGTAATCCCTCAGGAAATGCGTGGGCGTTCCTGCTCATTCGCTTCCAGTACAGATATCCCGGCACGCCGATCAGAACAATCACTGTTCCTGCCAGATGATTCCATTGGGCGCGTGATGATCGTATTCAACGTCCACGCGCCGCCGATCAAGATATAAATCGCGGGCAGCCAGGGATATCCGGTGCAGCGATATGGACGCGGAATGTCCGGCCGCTTCCAGCGCAGAACGAACAGACCGATCACAGTCATCGTGTAAGACAGCACCATGCCGAACATCACGTAGGTATAAAGCTGATCGTAGCGGCCGCTGACCGTCAGAATCGCGCCCCAGATCCCTTGTCCGATCAGGCTGAATGCCGGAGTGCGCCACTTGGGATGGACCTGCGCCATCTTCTGGAAGAAGGCTCCGTCCCGCGCCATGGCGAAATAGACGCGCGCGCCGCTCATCGTGCAACTCGCCATTGCGCCGAAACAGGAGACCGCGATCAGCGCCGAAAGCCACAGCGCGGCGGCAGGAGAAAACAGCGCCGTCGCCGCGGCGTGCGCGATGGTTTCGTGCTTGGCGACCTCGCTCAGCGGCAGGGCGTAGACGTAGGTCATGTTCATCGCCATATAAATGACGCCCACGACGACGACTCCCAGAACCATCGCGAGCGGCACATTGCGCCGCGGCTCTTTCACTTCGCCCGCGACCCACGTGATGTAAACCCAGCCGTCGTAGGCCCAGAAGACGGCGATCAAAGCGACGCCGAAGGCGGAAACCAATTGTCCGGCGCTCAATCCCATGGACAGAGCTTTGTCCGGGCGCCGGCGTAAAGTGGTGCCAGTCGCCTTTGCCGATGGCGAATCCCAGAATTACGAATGCCGCCATGGCTGCGAACTTTGCCCAGGTGGCCAGGTTTTGCAGGATCGTGCCCCAGCGCAGTCCGACCACGTTGATCCAGGTGACCGCGATGATGGAGATCAGAGCAACGACGTGGGCTCGAGTGAGAACGATGCCGGCCGCGGAAAAGACCACATGGTCCTGCGAAATGAAAGGAACGATTCCGCCCAGATAGGCCGCCGACGCTACCGAGAGGGCGGCGATGGTTCCGCCGTTCGCCACGCTGAAGAGCATCCATCCGTAGAGAAATGCGGGCAGATCGCCATACGCTTCACGCAAGTAAACGTATTGTCCGCCGGAGTCGGGAAACATCGAACCCAGTTCGGCGAAAGCAACGCAGGCGCACAGGGAAATTACACCGCCCAGAACCCAAACCAGCAAGAACAGCAACGGATGAGGCAGCGGTCCGGCAATATCTTTGGCCGTCAGGAAAATCGAAGACCCGATGATGCCGCCGGCCAGCAACAGCACCGAATCGAGAAGGCGAGAGTCCGCGAACCAGCGTGGGCTGTGATTCTTTTGTCGCGGCTGGCGGCGAAGAAACCGAAGGCAGGCTCATTCGTGGTTATCCCATTCCGAGTTCGTCAGGAGATTCCAGCGGAGTTCCACAGCGACGGCAAATGACGGCGGAGCAGTCGCCGCAAGTGAGTGGATCGGTAACTTCCTGGGCGCACCGGGGACAGTAAAGTGGCTCCGGGTCAGGCTCCGTCTGCGGGGTTGGCGCTCATGAGGATGGCAAATGTAGCATAGACGACGAGTATCGCCGTCCGGTTTTGCTTTAGGACTGGGACGCGATCGGAGGGCGAGACGCCGGGCACTTCGAAGGAGAACATATGACTGATAAGCTCCCAACTCCCGACGAAAAGCTGCAGCACGAGTTCAACCGCTGGGCTGCAGGCCGGTGAAGGCGAGAAGATGGAGAACCATCATCTCGACATCACCGAGAAAACCTTGCGTCTGATGGATCTCCGTCCCGGCGAGCGCGTCCTCGACCTCGGTTGCGGTTCTGGCTGGGCTACACGGCTGTTGTCGCGCCTGGTGGGAGAGGGGCCTGAAGGTTTCGGCCAGGTCGTGGGTCTCGATGTTTCCGACGAGATGATCCGGCAGGCGCGCGCGGCCTCGAAAGACTTCGAAAATATTTTGTACGTGTGGGGATCGGCGCAGCAGATTCCGTGGGAAGAAAACTTCTTCGACAAAGTCCTGTCGGTCGAATCGTTTTATTACTATCCCGACCAGGACCGGTCGCTGACTGAACTTTTTCGCGTCATGGCGCCGCATGGCCGCCTGTTCATCCTGATCAATCTGTACAAAGACAATCCCTACTCGCTGCAATGGGTGGACAAGCTGAAAGTGCCGGTGCACGTGCGCTCCGAGGCGGAATATGTTGAGCTCTTGAAGAAGCACGCATTCGAGAATGTCGAAGCCCGACGGATTCCGGACGACACGCCCACGCCGGATGATTACAAGACAAAGTCGTTCCACAGCCTGGACGACTTGCGCGCGTTCAAGAAAATCGGCGCGCTTCTGCTGATGGCATCGAAGCCCGACCTGCGCACTCCAGCTCCTGGCTACTCGATTTACTAAGCCCTGGTTGGACGGGCACAGAATGTTCGGACCCACGGCTATTTCACCAGTCGGTTGTATTTCTTCAACACTTCGCGCAGGCGATCGTGAGGCAGACCGATGACTTCGTAGTCGTTGATCCCTTTCATCGTCTTTGCCGCGACCATGGCATTGATCACCGCTTCTTCGGTGGCCTGCACCGTGGCCAGGAAAATTGGATTCAGCCGCTGGTTGGGAAGCATGGTGAGTTGATGCACTCCCTTTACTCCCGCGGCGCCGGGGTTGGCGGTCGAGAACGCAATGAAGATATCTCCCGAGCCGTCTCCGGAAAAGCTTCCATCTCGTCCCAAACCCAACGACACCCGGCGAGCCACGCGCTTCAATTGAGTTCGGAATCAACGGAGCGTCAGTGGCCACCACCACGATGATGGATCCGATATCGTCATCGCGAACGGTGTGATCGGCAATCTCCCGTGCCCACCGGCACGCCTGCGATACGCAACTGGCTGCGCATTCCGTAGTTGCATTGCACCAGGACTCCGACCGTATAGCCGCCATACTTCGCATCGAGCACGCGCGAAGACGTCCCGATTCCGCCCTTGAACTCGTTGCAGATCATGCCGGTGCCGCCGCCGACGCTGCCTTCCTCGACCGGACCGTCCTTGGCCGTGTCCAGCGCATGGAAGACATGTTCGGGCTTCACGTGAAATCCGTTGACGTCATTCAAA
The DNA here is from genome assembly GCA_963706335.1 of Terriglobia bacterium. GTDB lineage: Bacteria > Acidobacteriota > Terriglobia > Terriglobales > Acidobacteriaceae > JAIQFF01. Next base: position 36,606 of record CAVPME010000009.1, on the reverse strand, counting down.
TCGCCGTCCCAGGTCTCGGCGACCACCGGCAGTGACCACGAATAGCCTTCCTCGTCCGGTGGCGCGTGCTTCACGCGCCACGCGATCACCGCGTCGCGCACCACGCCGACGCTGTGGGTGTTGGTGATCATCACCGGGCCATCGAGAAAGCCGGAATCCTCCACCCACGTGGTGCCGGTCATCTCGCCATTGCCATTCAGCGTGAACCAGCCGGCGAAGACCGAATCCAGGGAATCTTTGCCCCGTGGAAGAATGGCGGTCACGCCGGTGCGCACCGGGCCGACACCGACCTTCAGCGGACCGCTGCCGGAAATCAACGTGGTATGTCCGACTTCCACGCCCTTGACGTCGGTGATCGCATTGAACGGGCCGGGGGTGCCATCGAAGGGAACGCCGAGGTCGCGAGCGCGTGGGTTCGACTGGGCTGATGCGAACGCCAGCAAGCAAGGAAAAAAGCAGCGAGAGCAATCCAAACTCTGTCGGCGTTGCTTTCGGCATCCAATACCCTCCGTGATCAGTTTCGGGAGTATAAAGTAAATCGAGAGCGGCTGCGCGGTATGATCCTTACTACGCGGAGGGCAGAATGGAAAACTGGAAAGTGGCTCTGATCGGCGGTTCGGCAGGCGTGGGCACAGTCCTGTTTCTGAAGAAAAAGTGGACGGCCGGCATTATTCTGGCGGGCGTCGGCCTGGCGACGCTGGCTTCGGAGTATCCGGAAAAATTTGAAGAAGTTCGCCGGAGATTGCCTGACTACATCGAGCGCGGCAATAGCTTTCTCGAAGTCGCATCCCGGGTCGGGAACCGTCTGGCAGAAGCTGCGGAGCAACGGGTCCCAAACCTGGTACGAGTCGTTGCTCAGCCGCTGAGACCGGGCGCTGAAGGCGGCTATCTCGATGCCCAGGGTTTTGCGGGCGTCCGGGCTCAGCCGCTCCGGAGTCCAGGGTGGAGTCCAGACCACGTTGACGGTGGCATTGCGCACTCCCGGCATTTGTTCCACACGTGCCTTGACCTGCTCGCCGATCTGGACGTGCGACGGGCAGCCCTGGGCCGTCAGCGTCATTTCGACGGTGACGTCCTGCTTCTCCTCCGGGGCGGGCTCAAAGCGCACGCCGTAGATCAGTCCCAGATCCACGATGTTGACCGGAATTTCCGGATCGTAACACTGTTTCAGCGCGCTCAGAACCTCGTCTTCGGTCACAGTTGCCATGGGTTCTCCTCTAAATCGCGCACCCCTTGAACGCGATCGAAGCACCCAACTTACATCTTATTACAATTGCTTCGAGTTCGGCGGTTGGCCGCGGTAAGATGTGAAACAGAGATTGGCAGACCGAAACCTATGACTTCAGAAACGAAGCGCAAAATTCAGTTGGGGCTGGCGGTGGTGATCGCAGTCACCGCCATTCGGGCCGGCTACATCGTCTACCAGCGTTATTCCGAAAGGAGCGGAAGAAGCTGCACAGGCCAACAAGAAAGCCCCGGCCTTGAATCCCGACGATTACGTGGTTCCCAAAAAGCTGTATCCCTCTGATTTGAAGTCGGCGAAGCAACTGACCAAGCAGCCGGTCTGGGTGAGGGAAGGCTACCACCATACCTACTACCCGTATGATCTGGCACGGCATCGCACCGATTTTTCGCACGAGGCCGGGACTGCTACTGCCGTTGCAGAAACTTCAGATCAAGGACGTGGTCACCGACACCGCGCCTCACTCCGCGCATATGCAGCAGATCATGGCTGTCTTCGAACAGGAGGGCAAGCCGTTCGCTGTTTCCATCGGTTCACTCTGCCGGTAACAGCTACAGCATCTACTCTGACTATTATTTTCTTCGTCGAGGATCCGCACGAACTCTACAAGCACTGGCCGCCGGACATCTGGCAAGCCATCGATCAACATCAGGTCAAGCCCGGCATGAACGAACTGCAGGTGGATTTCGCTCTAGGGATGGGAGTTCTTGATCGCGCCAGCGATTCGTCGGTGAAGATCGCGCATTATTCCAATGGCGGCCACCGGTGACGGTCACCTACCGCAACGGCAAAGCAGCGGAGGTTCAGAGCGGGCAGTAGGCAGTCGTCAGTGCTAGTGCGTCAGTGATGGTATCAGACCAGCTGCCCACTGTTCTCACTTGACTACCGGAGACTTCTCATTCGCCGGACCCTGATCGTCGCCATGAATTACTCCATCCTCGTCGGCGTAAAACGACCGGTGTTCGGCGTCCAGTTGCTTCGGGGTCAGGGTCAGGTCGAATCCGTCTTTGTCTGAGCGAATCTTATTCGGCTTGAAGCCGACGGTATAGTCACCGCGCTCCGGGTTCACCATCCGCTTGGTAAACGATCCGGTGTGGACCAGGTCCGCCAGTGAATGCTGGCAAATTTGTCATTCTTCTTCTTGTATTGCTTCTGTGCCCGCAACACGGTGCGCATGTAACCGAGCGCGGCCGCTTCCGAGTCCGATCGTGCCGGATCACCCTTGAATTTTGGCTGGTAAGAGGTCTGTGCGCCGGCGAAGTAGGACACAAGTAGAAGCACCGCTGACCACTGGGTACTCGTTTGATTTCATTTTCACCAATCCCTCCGTTTTTCATTGAGTTACAGGCGCATCCTGAATGCTTTCGACGTTACCGGCGTAATAGCCAATGTCCTAACGATTGTTCTCATTGCGCGTAAATGTAGCTATTCTAAGTCAGATTCTCGCATTGAACAGGGAACCCTACATGAAGGCTGCTGCAACCTCAATGAAAGCTTCACCTGCGAAGAAACCGGCTATCCGTCTTGCCGTCGTGGAGAGTGATCCACTTCGCTTTGTGGGATTTCGCGCCCTCTTTGACTCGGAGACCGATTTCGAGCTCATTGCGGCATCGCTTCCCGACATCGGGAACATGCCGAATATCGACCTGGTGCTGCTGGGCAATCGCAACGGCCAGAACCTATTCGATCTCATGGCCAGCCTCAAAGCGAGCCGTCCTGACCTTCGCATCATTGTGACAGGTTCCGGCATGGACGAGGAAACCATCCTGAAAGCGATTGCTTCCGGCGCTAAGGGTTATGTGGATGAAGCCGCTTCAGCCGCCGAATTTGTCCAAGCCATTCGTATTGTCAACCAGGGTTCGGTGTGGGCTCCGCGCCGCGTTCTCTCGATGTTCATCGAGCGCGTAAGCTCCGCCCCCGGACGAATCTTCCCGGCAGGTCGCGTGACCTTTACCGACCGCGAGAAGGAAGTGCTCGAAATGCTGGTTGCGGGCCGCTCCAACAAGGAAATTGGCTCTGCGCTCGGCATCGAAGAACGCACCGTGAAGGCTCACGTAGCCAAGCTGATGCGCAAAGTTGGCGTGCAGAACCGGATTGCGCTTTCGGTTCACGCGATTACGCACTCGCTGGTGACCGCGAAGTAGCTGGATTGAAGCTCCATTACTTTAGGCCAATGACCTCGGTAATCTTGTCGGTTTTAAGGTCGCACCGCATACTCGCTTCACCTACCACAGAACCTGGGAGACGGGGTTGGAAGCGGAGATTTAGGGTCACCGCTGCTAGCCCCGATTTTTTTGCCCCAGCGTCCCCATCCGACTTTCTTCGAAGAAATCCGATAGAATTGTTCCACCTGGTTACAAACAAACAAATTTCAGCTCCCGAAAGCGTAGGAAGAAATGAAAAGATTTCTGATTCTGTGCGTAGTTGCATGTCTCGCGATTCCCTCTTTTGCCGCGGACGATGACGATAAAGATCCCAATAAAGCGGAAGACCGTATCAAGGCGGCCGGCACTGTCTTGGACGAAATCGAATCCGCTCCCGATCAAGGCATTCCCGAAGAGGTATCTAGGATCAGCCCAATGCGTGGCTGTAGTGCCCACCATGCTGAAAGGCGGATTCATCGTTGGAGCCCGTTTTGGACGAGGCGTGGCCAGCTGCCGTACCCCGAAGGGCTGGAGTGCTCCCGCATTTTTCACCATTAAAGGCGGCAGCTTTCGGATCTTCAGATTGGCGCGCAGGCGGTCGATCTGGTAATGCTCATCATGAATGACGATGGCATGAAAAATCTGCTGAACAGCAAGTTCAAGCTGGGGGCCGATGCCAGCGTCGCCGCCGGACCGGTAGGCCGACATGCCGCGGCCGACACCGACTGGAAGCTGCAAGGCGCAAGTGCTAAGCTACTCGCGTGCTCGTGGTCTGTTTGCCGGATTGGAGTTGAGTGGCGCTGTCATCAACCAGGACAAGGACGCCACGCGCCAGTTCTACTCGCGGATGGTGCCTTTTAAGACTTCGCTGACCGGTACTATCCCAGCCCCATCCAATGCATATCCCATTTCTTAACACGCTGTCGAAATGGGCAAAGAACGCAGCAACAAGTAGAAATACCAGCGTGGCGTCAGCGTCTCATTCGAGTCGCATGCCGGGATAAAGAGTCTACTTTTCGCGCGGTACTAGCGAAGACCTCGTTCCCGCCTGGCTGCGCAGATCTGGCCAGCCTCTGGTTTGACAACCTGTTTTCCCCTTGCTACCGTCACCAGTTTCCCCAAAAATGCGTCAGCGACTTGAGTACGCGCTTGCGTGGCCGTTCATCAAAACTTTGAGTCTTCTCCCGCGGCCACTGTCGCGGGCCGCTGCAATTTCCCTGGCTTGGCTGATCTATCTCTTGCATGGGCGTCTGCGGCAGGTCGGCATGCGCAATCTTGCCATGGCGATGCCGGAAAAGAGTCGTCGTGAGCATGCCCGTATCCTGCGCGGTGAATTTACCTCGCTCGGCCGGCAATTGGCCGAGGTCTGCCAATTTCCCGCGATACACGCAGAGAGAACGTAAACCGCGTGGTGGTTTATGACGGCTTCGAAAACTATGAACGAGCCTTCGCCCGTGGTAAGGGCGTGTTATTCCTAACCGCCCACTTCGGCGGTTGGGAGCTTTCCGCTTTCGTCGCATTCTCTGCATGGTCACTGGCTGCACATCGTGATGCGGGACCTGGACAACGGCTACCTTGATCGCCTGATCCAGCGCTATCGCATCGATGTATGGCAATACCACTGTGAGTAAAGACAACTTCGTACGCGGTCTTCTCGCGGCCATGAAAGCGGGCGAGGTTGTGGGCATCCTTATGGACACCAACATGACCCCGCCGCAAGGAGTGTTCGTCGATTTCTTCGGCATTCCAGCCTGCACTGCCAGCGGGTTGGCGCGAATTGCACTGCGTACCGACGCGGCCGTGGTTCCCGGCTTCACCATTTGGGACCCGAAGCTGGGAAAATATCGTCTGCGATTTGATCCTGCCGTCAATCTGGTACGCACTGGCAACGACGAAGATGACATCGTTTCCAACACTCAGCTAGTTCACCAAGATCATTGAAGACTATGTGCGCCGCTATCCTGATCAGTGGCTATGGGTGCATCGACGCTGGAAGACCAGGCCGGCGGGGGAACCGGGCTTGTACTGAAAGGAACGGTTGCTGGCGTTCCTTCTGCGTTCCGGGTGGCTCGGCTAGATGCCGAGGAAAGTGCTACATCTTCGAAAGAAGCTAGGCGTTTCCCTGCCTAGAACCAATCGCTACGGTAGGCAATCCACCAGCTGGCGTAAGCAATGGGAATCGTCGCCATCAGCCCCCACCAGAGCGGCAGGATGAAGTCCGCGGCCAGGCCGAGTACGGTAAAGCTGATCCAGAAAATCTTCTTTTCCATGCCTTATTTTAACGCTTTGCCCGCGAGCGAACTGCATTACAAAAGGCACGAACGTACACGATCGAACTCTCCGAAATCATACCGTCTGCATGTTCATTCAGGCACCTGCAAAGATGAACTCCAGCGCAAATTGCTCTCCCGTAACTAGGCCGACCGTATACTAAAAGCGGAATGAAGCGTTCTCTCAAGATGGTCGCGGAATCCCTCCACGCAGAGCTTGTTGGCGATGGTGCGATTGAAGTGAATGGGATCGCAAGCATCGGCGACGCAATGCCTCAAGACCTGGTGTTTGTGGAGGACGAAAAGCATTTACAACTCGGCGTTGGATTCTCAGGCGGCGGCAATAATCGTGGGAAAATTTGCGAGAATGTCGGTGGCAAAAGCCAAGCCATTAGTCATCGTCGAACACCCCAAGCTTGCATTTGCTCGGGCGGCAAAACTGCTTCGTGCCCGGCCAGAGCGTGGGGCTGGGATTCACCCCAGCTCTGTCGTTCACTCCTCGGCAAAATTAGGAAAAGATGCGATCGTGGCTGCGCGCGCTGTGGTCGGCCAGGGTGCGCAAATCGGCGAGCGCACGTGGATCGGCCCAGGTGCGGTAATTGGCGCCGGCGTGGTGATTGGATGCGATTGTGACCTATACCCCAACGTTACGGTTTATCCTGGGACCCGGATTGGTGATCGCGTAATTGCCCATGCCGGAGCTGTGCTCGGTAGCGATGGCTTTGGCTACGTCCGCGACGAGGCTACGGGACATTACGAAAAATTTCCGCAGGCCGGGCGACTCGAAATCGCGCGATGACGTCGAGATCGGCGCCAACTCGACTATCGATCGTGGAGCGCTGGAAGTTACACGCATCGGGAGCGGGGCCAAGATCGATAACCTGGTACACATCGGCCACAATTGTCAGATCGGCGAAAATGTCGTGATCGCCGCGCAAACCGGGCTTTCCGGAAGCATTGTCATCGAGAAGGACGTAATACTGGGGGGCCAGGTAGGTATCGGTGAGCACGCGCGCATCGAACAAGGTGTGATGCTGGGCGGGCAAGGCGGCGTCCTGCCGAACAAAGTGTTGCGAGGCAAAGGCATCGCGTTTTGGGGCACTCCGGCGCGTCCGGTACGTGAATATCTGAAGCAACTGGCGGCGCTAGCACGCTTGGCAAGGAAGGAATAGTCGTCTATTGAGTCCTCGGTTGTCGGCTGATCCCGTAACAATGGGGCCGGCCAAAGGCCAACGACAAATCCCCATGTCACTCATCGTCATCGGCGGACACTCCCGGAGCGTTGGCAAGACCAGCGTCGTCGCCGGGCTCATTGCCGCTTTGCGTGAGCATCGTTGGACTGCGGCGAAAATTACTCAATACGGTCATGGCATCTGCTCCGCCGACGGCGAACCGTGTCACTGTGCGAACGATGATCACAGCTGGGCAATTTCCGAAGAACACGACCGCGCAGGAAAGTCCGATACATCCCGTTTCCTCGCAGCCGGAGCCGTCCGCGCACTATGGGTTCGAACCGAGCAGGGACGCCTTGCGGAAGCGATGCCCGCACTTCGTCGCGAGCTTATGAAAGGCGGACATGCAATCATGGAGTCGAACAGCGTTGTAAGATTCCTTCGTCCGGATCTTTATCTCACCGTACTCGACCCGTCGACGGCAGACTTCAAAAAGTCAGCGCAGGAATTCATGGATCGAGCCGACGCAGTGATTATGCATCGCCACCAAGCGCAGGATTTGGTGTGGCGCGAAGTGTCGATGAAGCCAGTCGTTGGCCGGCCGTTGTTCTATATTTCCCCACCAGACTATGTCACCCCTGAGCTTGTTGAATTCGTGAGAAACAGATGAAAGCAATCAAAGCGAGGCGGCACAGGGCATCATGGGATAATGACGTCCCCGTACTTCTTCGAGTGCCCCTGTGATTTTTCTCGCTATCTTCAAAGACTTCTTTTGTTGGAGTGCCCCAGTTCCCAAGCCTTGGCATATTTCCAGGAGACGTAAACAGCGTGGTAAAGGTGCAATAGCAGTCCTTCGCGGCCGTCCAGAAATCCCAAGCGAAAAAAATAGTTGTAGAGAAAAGTGAACCACGGCCGGATCGCAATGTTGAGGACGCTGAATCGGCCACCTCCTGCGGAAATCACCATCTCTGCGCCCAGCGAAGAATAGCGGTTCATGTGCTCGATGTAGTCGGAGAGCGTCGGATAACAGTGGTGCAGAATTGCGCCTTGCTTAAGTGTGGCAGTAGGTCCAGCGACCGTCAATGTTTCGTGTACAGCGCGGTCCTCACAATGCCCGCCACTATGGCGAAACAATCGCAGCTTCGGGTCTGGCCAAAAGCCGCCGTACCTGATCCAACGCCCAAGAAATTCATTCTTTCGGGCGATCAAGATGCCGTCAGGCACAGTCTCGAATTTTCCATCGAGGAGCGTTCGTATTTCGGCACGCGTGTCCTGAATCATGAATGGATTCGCATCGCTCTTACCGCGCAAGGCATCCACCCGTTTTAGGTTTTCCACTACCTCATGATGGCCTGTTGCAGCTGTCCGTCCAGTTCCTCATCGGCGTCCAGGCTGAGGATCCAGTCGCCTGTCGCTTTATCGATGGCAGAATTTTTTTGCCCGGCGTAACCCTTCCACTCCTCAACGAAAATTTTTGCGCCAAATGACCTCGCGATTTCTATCGTGCGGTCGGTCGATCCGGAATCCACGACCACGATTTCGCCTTGCCCATCCCGCACCAATGAACGCACGCTTTCGAGCGTGCGGTTGAGGTTGGCCTCTTCGTTGTAAGTGATCAAGACGACGGAGAGTGTCACGCGGAGAGAATAAACCGGGATCGGCATTAGCGGAATGCCCGCCGGGGTCCCTCGAAAAATCGTGTGGGGCGGACACTTCTGTCCACCCCACACGGGGTACTACTGTGGAGCGGGGTGTAGTCTGCTGTTCGGCCGGCGGTGCGGCTTGCGGAGCACTTTCCGGCGGAGTGGTCTGTGGTGCTGCCTGAGGCTGCATCACAGACCTTGGAATGTCTTGCCGTGGCGCGACGAACGGAATCGCTGGCATGCGCGTCACTTCGCCTCGTTCGGCGTCGGAAATCAGAATCCCCGCGTGGTCAAGCAGAAGTCCCGTCGCTCGATCCAGTTCCACCTGCGCTTTTTCATACGCCGCCATGGCCGACACCAACGTGGATTCGGCCTGTGCCAGTGCGCTCTGGTTCTGCAGCACCAGGGTGGTGGTGGAAGCGCCCAAAGCGTATTTCTTCTGTTCAGCGTCCAGAGACTGGTGTGCCCAGGTCAACCGCGGCCTGCGCGGAAGCCACGCTGGCGCGGTTCTGCTGTCACCGAGAACTGGGCATTGCGTACTTCGATGCGAACCTGATTTTCCAACTGCTGCAGTCGCATCTGCGACTGCCGATATTCCAGTTCAGAACGGATCTGCGTCGCCTGCGCCACCCGGTTGCGAATGGGAATGGTCAACGCTCAAGCCGACGCCTTTGTCGGGCGCGCTCGAATCGACCAACTGGTTCAGCGAGTTGCTATAGCCCACCGGACCACCGTTGCGGAAAGGAGGCGCAGCGTGGTCGGATCGAAGCAGGCTTTCGAAAGTGCCGCCAGTCCCGGGTGGACAAGTGCGGAAGCGCCACATTTCCTCCGATGCCCGTGCCTCCGTAGTAGGCGAAAAGATCGAGGACTCGGCAGCAGCGAATTGCGAACTGCCTTGTTGCTGATCTCCGTGTTCGCCAGATTGATACGCGCCTCCGCCAATTCGGCGCGATGGTGAGCGCGTCGTTGACCAGGTCCTGGGTGGGAACCACCGGTTCCGTTGCCGGCAGCTGCATGGTCGAAGTTGGAATCACTTCCGCGTCAGCCAGTCTCGGATCGACCAGAGTGCGGCTGAGCGCGTTCTTCATCAGCAACTGCTGCAGCTGCAAATTGGTCTGCGCCACCGTCAGCGCCTGCTGATCGGTAGCCACGGTGCTCTGGGCGCGCACGACTTCGATGGGAGCCAGCGTGCCGATCTCCACCTGCTTCTTGGTGTCGGAAAGAGTCTTCTGCGCGAAGGCCAGCGACTCATTCTGTACCCTGACATTTTCGTAGGCGAACACCAGGTCCCAATACATGTTCTCGATCTGGTCGACCGTGGTGATGATCTGCAGGCGGAATGCGATGTCGGAAATCTCGCGATTGTTCTTGGCAATCCGGATAAATCGCGTGTTGGGCGCAAATCCGAAACCCTGGAGCAGGTGTTGGGTGAACCTGGCCTGGAATCCGGAAGCTGATAGCCGGGCTGTAGGTGGCGGTCGGATTGTCAGTCGTGGTGTGGGTATTGTTGAATCCCACCGACAAATTGGTGCCCGTCTTGAAACCCTGCAGATAGCTGAAATTCGCCGTCCCGGTATTCTGGTTCGCACCGGAATTGGGCTGAAAATACTGGTCGACTGCGTGAAGGCGCGATCCATCTGCAGCGTTCCGGTGAGAATAGGATCGAAGCTGGTGATCGCGGGACCGCTGCCCAGAGTCGAATTAACCAGTCCGCCTGTGCCGGTTCCGGCGCCGCCGGACCCTGCGGTGGTGCCTCCGGTGCCAGAGCCGACCGGTTCCGCTCAAGCCGCCGGTTCCGCCGCCGGGCGTTCCTGCCACGATTCCGCTGTTGACGCCCAGACGTGCTGCCGCCCGCCTTGTGCGCGTAGTACGTCGGTGTCGGCGATGTTCAGGTTGTAACGCTGAATCGCGATGTCCAGGTTGTTCTCCATGCGCCAGCGCGACCGCGTCATTCATGGAAAGCATGAGCTTGCCATTCTGCATCAGCTGTTCGATGCGCGGAGTGTTGCTCAGATCAGGCGCCGCCACGCTGTGGGACTGGTATGGCCCAATGGGATTTGGGAAATGCGAGCGGGGCTTGGAATAATCCTTCACCACGAAGCGCTGAGTTTGCGGTTGTGGGCCGTCTGGCGCGGCAGCGGCTGGCTGGGCTGCGGTTTGAGCCCAACGTCGTTGCGGTTAAAGTGCCGGCCAGGACGATGGCAAGAGTCCGCCGGAAAGCGCATTGCAAAGCCGACAAAAACATTCGATTCTCTCCCTGCTCAATCTGGTAGTGAAGATGAACGTCAAAGGCTTCTGGAATCAAGCGATGGTACGCAAACTGACAGCTCCAGGTTTCATTTTTGTGTTTGCCGGATCAGTCCGGTCTTTGGCGCCGGCGTACCGCGCACACTTCTCCCTGAGTAAAGCTGCTGAGTGAATGAAATAGTATATCTGACACCAGCAGTCAGGCCTTGCGCCGCCATGCCCGCCAGCGCGGGTAAAACTTTGTAAAGATTTACAAACCCGATTGGATGATAATCGGCGCCGGGAAGACTCCAAACAATCCATGCGTAATCTCAAATTGCTTCTGGCCTACGACGGCACCGACTTCTCCGGCTGGCAGGTTCAGCCCGAAGCGGCCACGATCCAGGGCGCCTTGCCTCTGCCATTGGACGTGTAACCGGCGAAAAAGTCTTGCCGCAGGGCTCGGGTCGCACCGATGCCGGGGTGCATGCGCTTGGCCAGGTGGCCACTTTCAGCACCGAGTCGCCCATTCCGCCGGAAAATCTGGTCATCGCGCTGAACGATATTCTGCCGGCCGCGATTCGCGTGCTCGAGGCTGCTGAAGTCCCCGCCGAATTTCATGCCCGCAAGTCTGCGCGGGCCAAAACCTACCGCTACACCATGTTTCGCGGCAGCATCTGTCCGCCCTTTCGGGCCCGCTATGTGTGGCATTATCCCTATCCGTTGGACGAGGCTATGATGCAACAGGTAGCCGGCTGCATTGTGGGTGAACACGATTTCACCTCATTCGCCGCGGTGGATCCGGAGCGACGGCAAGGAAGAACGAAGTCTCGAATGTGCGAACAGTTTTCTCATTCAAGCTGGCAACGCGAGGAGGACGAACTGATCTACACCGTTCGCGGCAACGGATTTCTGCACCACATGGTGCGGAACCTGGTAGGAACATTCCTGCTGGTAGGCAAAGGAACGCTGACAGCCGCCCGACATGACTGCGGATTCTCGAAGCGCGCTCCCGTGTCAGCCGCGGGAGCCACCGCCCCGGCGAGCGGCTTGTGCCTGGTGAGCGTCGAATATTGATATCGGTGTGGCGCCTGCTCGCGAGGCTGACTCATCTCTGATTCCGGCTGTCAGATGGTTCTAGTTTCACATGGCGACCGATCTCCAAATCGCGTCTCGCAAAGTGGCTTCGGTCAATCCCGCCACCGGCGAAGTTCTGCGGGAATTCGAATGTGCATCCGAAGCGGAAGTCCAGGCTGCGGTCGCGCGGCGCACATGCGGCGCAGCCCGCGTGGGCTGCGCTCGGCGTGCGCAGACGAATCGCAATCCTGCGCGAATTCCAGCGCCTTCTGCACCAGGACAAATCCGAAGTCGCGCAACTGATCACGCGCGAAGCCGGCAAGCCTTACGTCGAAGCGCTGCTCACCGAAGTGCTGGTCGTGCTCGACGCCGCCCGTTTCTTGATCGAAAACGCTTACCGCTTCTTGCGGGACGAGCCAGTTCCGCACGGCAACCTGGCCATGAAGACCAAGTCCGGCCGTCTGCTTCGCGAGCCGTACGGCGTGATCGGAATTATCTCGCCGTGGAACTATCCGTTTTCGATTCCGGCGACCGAAACTCTGGCAGCGCTGGTGGCAGGAAACGCGGTAGTCCTGAAGCCCTCGGAATTCACTTCGCTCACCGCGATTGAACTGGCGTCGCTGCTGCATCGCTGCCGGCGTGCCGAAGAGGTTTTCCAGGTCATCCCGGAGCGCGGCGACGGCGCGGCACTGGTCGGCACCCGCGAAGCGCTGCCGGGTCAGTGCCGCCATCGACAAGCTGGTCTTCACCGGAAGCGTTCCCACCGGAAAACGGATTGCGCAAACCGCGGCAGCGCGACTGCTGCCGGTGGTGCTGGAGCTGGGCGGCAAAGATCCCATGCTGGTGCTCGACGACGCCGATATCGAAATCGCCTCGAGCGGCGCGGTCTGGGGCGCATTCGTGAACGCCGGGCAGGCCTGTCTTTCGGTCGAGCGCTGCTACGTGCATCGCAGCCTGTACGAGCCGTTTCTCGAGGCCTGCGTGCGCAAGACGCAGCAACTGCGAGTGGGCAACGGCATGGATCCGGAGACCGACGTTGGGCCGATGATCCATGAACGCCAGTTGCGCAATGTCGAATCGCAGGTGGAAGATGCCCGGGCGCAGGGCGCACGCGTGCTGGCGGGCGGAAAGCGCTTGCCGGCGTCTGGGACCAAATTTTTACGCGCCCACCGTTCTGGCCGACGTGACGCACGAAATGCGCATCATGCGCGAAGAAACCTTCGGTCCGGTGCTGCCGGTGATGCCGTTCGACAGCGATGACGAGGCCATCCGTCTGGCCAATGATTCCGAATACGGGCTGGCGGCCAGTGTGTGGACGCGAGATCGTGCTCGCGGGAGGCGCATGGCGCGGCGGATTGAGGCGGGAACGGTGATGGTGAACGATGCAGTCTCCTGCTTCGGCATCAGCGAAGCGCCGCACGGCGGCGTGAAGGCCAGCGGCATCGGTCGCTCTCACGGACGGCTTGGTCTGGAAGAAATGGTGCGGATAAAATATCTGGACTCCGACCGCCTGCCGGGAATGGAAAAAGTCTGGTGGTACGGATACGGAAAGGCCTTCACCCGTCAGATGGAAGGGTTTCTCGATATGCAATTTGCCGCGGGTTGGATACGCCGGTTCCGGGGCGCAACGCGAGCCGCAGGAGCCTTGATGGGAAAAGGTGCGAATAAATCGCATCAATAGGAGAACGCAAATGACAGCTCAAATTCCGATCCGAAACGTGAACTGCTTCGCCACGCCTTGGCGACGATCGCCTATCGCGGCGGCAAGGCGATCCGCAATGCTCCGGTGGGCTTCGCCGATTTTCGCTGCGGCGCATCGAGTCGTGCGGCAGGGCAAATCCTGGCCCATATCGGCGATCTGCTGGATTGGGCGCTTTCCATCGCTGAGGGCAAACAGAGTTGGAAGACTTCAGACGCGCATTGCCTTGGGAAAAGCGACACCGAACGCTTCTTTGCTGCACTGAAGAACTTCGATGACTATCTGGCTTCGGCTGAAGCCGCTGCAGGCGCCGCCGGAGAAGCTGTTTCAGGGCCCGATCGCCGATGCCCTGACCACATGTAGGGCAGATTGCAATGCTGCGGCGGATGGCGGGCAGTCCGGTTAAAGGTGAGAATTATTTCGCCGCTGAAATCAGCCATCGGGCGCGTCGGAGCGGAGCAATTCCGCCAAAGACGAGAGTTCGACTGATCGAGATGTAGCCCAGCCGAAACTGCTTCGAGTAAAATGACAGTGTGAATCCCGCGGCGTTGTTGCCGCAGCGACGAGGACATCTCTCTTGGCCACGACCACCGTCATTCCGCCACAGCTTCGCGCATCACAAAGTCAAATTCAAGAAGCCGGGACAGCGCTCCTGCAACGAGAAAGACGCCAAAGGCAAATTCTGCGGTGGACACCTGAAGCGCTGGTTCTACACCACCGACGTGGTCGAACAGGCTTGCGGCGACGCAGAAAAAGCCTGGGGAGCTGACACCGAAGTCTATCGCTGCGAACACTGCAAAACGCTTTATTTGCCCAATCCGGACGGTGTGAGCGGGCTGAATGTGGCGGGGCAAGGGACAGACGTCGGTGTTCGGATCTGACGGTAGGCCCGAAAAAGTAGTCTCGGCACTCTTCGATCCGCGCATTCGATTGCGAGCAACTTTAAAGACGCATGCGCATCGATTCTCTTAACGTTCATGGTGAACGCTTCCGAACTCATTTACGACTGGAACCAGGCGGACGCCTCCAAGCTGCGGCCCGCTGGGCACGGTTCTGCTCAACGATGAAACCTTGCGCGACGGGCTGCAATCGCCGTCTGTACGCGATCCTTCCATCGAAGAAAAAATTCAAATTCTTCATTGCATGGAATCGCTGGGAATCAACTCCCTCGATCTCGGGCTTGCCCGGCGCTGGTCCGCGCGCGGTGGCGGATTGTGAAGCGCTGGCGCACGAGATCGTCCGTCAAAAATGAAGATTCGCGCTAACTGCGCAGCGCGTACTCATGAGAACGATATTCGTCCCATTGCTGAAATCGTGCAGCGCACCGGGCTGAACATCCAGGCGGCGACGTTCATTGGTTCCAGCCCGATCCGGCGCTATACCGAAGACTGGACCGACGATTTCCTGCTTCAGACCACCGAAAAAGCGGTGAAGTACGCGGTGTCGCTGGGACTCGAATCCATGTACGTGACCGAAGACACCAGCCGCTGCGATCCAGAGATGGTAAAGCGTCTTTATTCGACGGCGATCAACTGTGGCGCGCGTGCCATCGTGATTTGCGATACCGCGGGACACGCCACCCCGATGGGAGCGTTCGCCCTGGTGCGATTCGTCATAGAAGAAGTCGTGAAGCCTTCCGGCGAAACAGATTCGCGTGGACTGGCACGGTCATTGCGATCGCGGCCTGGCTGTCGCAAATTCCATGGCGGCTCTGATGGCCGGTGCGGAATGTGTGCACGCGTGCGCTCTCGGAATCGGCGAACGCGTCGGCAACACGCAGATGGATCAGATGCTGGTGAATCTGAAACTGATGGGCGTCGCGCCGTGGGCGCGATCAGGATCTGACCGGGTTGAAACAATATTGCGAGTCCGTATCGAAGGCCACCGGCGTTCCCATCCCGCCGAATTATCCGGTAGTGGGTGAAGATGCGTTCCGCACCGCCACGGGAGTTCACGCTGCTGCGGTCATCAAGGCTTATAAGAAGAAAGATATCGAACTCGCGAACGCCGTCTATTCCGGCGTGCCCTCGCAGATGTTTGGGCTGGAGCAAATCATCGACATTGGCCCGATGAGCGGCAAGTCGAACGTCCTGTTCTGGCTGGAGCGTCACGGGGTGGCTCCTGCCGATGACGTGGTGGAGAGAATCTACCAGCGCGCCAAAGCCTCTGACCACACCCTGACTGAGCCGGAAATTCTGGAGTGCGTAGGTGACGGCACAGTCGTCGGTCGTGCAGCTTGGTCGAACCAGATCAGTCGTCAGTCGTTAGTCATCGAGTCACGACTCGGTAATCAGCGATCGAACCAGGCTCGATTGAGTTGGCTCTAGCCACCAGTTCGGATCTAGCCCTGACTAACTGAAGACTCGATGACTGACGATTAAAAATGCCAGCAAGACCGAGTGCCGAAGTATCGGAGCTGTATCCAAGCGTGCAGCAGGAAATCGCCAACCTGTGCGCGTCGCCGGAAATTCGCTCGGCTTTCACCTGGTTTCGTGCGCAAGAGCCGCAATTCGCGCAATGGCAGCTGGAGCTGGCGCGCATTGCGGCGCCGCCTTTCGGGGAAGGCGCACGCGGCGTATGGCTGGCTGAACAATTCAAGGATCTCGGCCTGGACGCGGTCCACACCGACGAAGTGGGCAACGTTTTCGGCACGCACGGCGGCTACGGACACGGTTACGTATCGCTGAGCGCCCACCTGGACACGGTTTTTCCCGCGGGCACGCCGCTGAATATCCGGCAGCAGGGAAGCCGCCTGTACGGACCCGGGGTTTCAGACAATGGAGCCGGAGTCACCGCCATACTGGCGATCGCGGCGGTCTTGCAGGCGAGTGGGCTTCGCCACGCGCTTCCGCTTCTGTTTATCGGCAATGTGGGTGAAGAAGGCGAAGGCGATCTGCGCGGCATGCGCCACATTTTTTCCGCGCCGCGCTGGAAAGACTCCATTCATTACAGCCTGGTGCTCGATGGCGCGGGCTCCGACACGATCGTGGCCGAAGCTCTGGGCAGCCGGCGCTTTCGAAGTCATTGTGCGCGGTCCGGGCGGACATTCCTGGAGCGACTTCGGCGCGCCTAATCCGATTGTTGTCCTGGCACGCGCCATTCAGGCGTTCGCTGACACTCCGGTACCGGTTTCACCGAAGACCACATTCAACGTCGGCGTGATTCGCGGCGGCACGTCAGTAAACTCGATTCCTGAATCCGCCAGCATGCGTGTGGATATCCGCTCAACATCGATGGCGGAAATGGAACGGCTGGAACGCGCGCTGCGTTACGCTCTGGATCAGGCAGTGGAGGAACAATCCCAAGCCTCGTCGGCTCATGCATCGCATGCTTCTTCAAGCCGCCGGCCATTCGGGTTGAGTCATGAGCTGGTTCCAATCGGCAACCGGCCCGCGGGAGAACTCCATCCCAGCGCCCACATCATGCAGGTGATTCGTGCTGTGGACGTGCAGTTGGGAAACTCTGCACAGGTGCAACGTGCTTCCACCGATGCCAACATCCCTCTGTCGCTTGGCCTTGAAGCGATCGCGATTGGTGGAGGCGGTGCGGGTGGGGGAGCGCATACGTTGCAGGAATGGTTCGATTGCAGCGGTCGCGAGCTTGGTCTCAAGCGCATCCTGCTGACCCTGCTAGGCCTCGCCGGCAAAGCCCGCTAATCTGAATCGGTTCCACGTGGAACAAT
The DNA here is from genome assembly GCA_963706335.1 of Terriglobia bacterium. GTDB lineage: Bacteria > Acidobacteriota > Terriglobia > Terriglobales > Acidobacteriaceae > JAIQFF01. The sequence goes on along the minus strand of CAVPME010000009.1, from coordinate 19,450 downwards.
TATGCTGTTGCACTTGTGTACATACAAAATGGTCCGGCAATTACCGTAGTCAAATGACGACCAAGAACTTGCGTGCATTTTTAGGGTTGTTCTTTGAGGGCGAGCCAGAAACACGCTAAGTCGATCCGACGATCATCCCTCTGCGTCCGGAGACAAGGGATGCTTCCTTCCTGGGACGTTTGCTACCCTGTAGCGGTGTCTCGTTCGCTTAAAGCGCATATTCTTCTGGTCCTGATCACCCTAATCTGGGGCTCGAATTTCGTCGTCATTAAAAATGCGCTGGTGGATATCTCTCCTCTTTTCTTCAATGCTGTCCGCATGAGTTTGGCGGCGGTGGTATTGGCGATGATTTTCTATCGCGAGCTTCCGCGTCTCACAACGGGTGCAGTACGCTCCGGGATACTGGTCGGGGTGTTCCTGTTTGTCGGCAACGAACTTCAGACGGTAGGGCTGAAATATACGACAGCCTCGAAGTCTGCGTTTCTCACGGGAGTCTCGGTAGTACTGGTACCGGTACTGCTGGCCATGTTCTGGAAGCGCGGCATCAATCGACTGACGTGCATCGGCGTAATTCTGGCATTTGCCGGACTGTATTTGTTGACGGTACCAGCGTCAGCCGGTTCCGGGCTTAATTGGCGCAGCATGAATCACGGCGACCTGCTTACTCTTGGTGCCGCTGTGGTGTTCGCGTTTCACATTATTTTTATCGAGCATGCGACCCATGCCAGTTCAAGTAGGGCACATCGCTGGCAGCAGATCACGGTAGTGCAGGTGGCGGTCACTGCTGTGCTGATGATTGTCACTACGTCGTTGGCGGAGAAGGTTTCTGTGGTGTGGTCTCCGCGAGTGCTATGGGGAATCGGGATTACCGGATTATTCAGCCTGGCGTTGGCGTTTGCGATCCAGGCATGGGCACAGCAGTTCACCCCAGCCACGCATACCGCATTGATCTTTACCCTGGAACCGGTCTTCGCCTGGCTGACATCATTTATTTTTCTGGAAGAACGTTTAGGCGTCCGCTCCGGTGTGGGTGCGGCTTGTATCCTGATGGGACTCTTGATTTCAGAAGAGAAAGCCAGCGCCGAGTCGATGGGCGTTTCTCCGGATCATGCGGCAGTGCCGGCGCAGCAGGGATAAGCGCTTCTCAGACAGAAAAACCGTAGTCAAACCTCCGCTCGCCTCGTACTGCGCAGCCCTAGAGACCTACTTCTTTTTTCAGGGACGGGTTGTCAGTACCGGCGCCGATGTTTGCTCGGTTGGCGATTTCAGGTTTGCCAGTTGGACGACTGCCATCTTTCCGTCTGTCACTATGTTATCGCCGGTGGCGTTGGCGGCTTTGCGCGGAGCGTTGGGGCGATCTACATCCGCATAGGCGGTAGCGGTTCCCGCGAAGAGCAGGTCGGTCTCTATCCAATCGCGTTCGCGGTCGATATGCGGATCGATGCGGTGGGACCACTTTGTGCCGGCGCGAGCATTTGTGGTGGCGATATCGTGGGTGGCCGCGCCCACCCAGACGTCCCGTCCGTTATATTTTGTCGCGAGTTTCCAGATGCGTATGTGATGACGCTTGGCAAACGTATTCAGCGACTTTTGAAACACCAGGTCTGGCGGACGATCGTTCACCAACAGTGCCGACACTGGAGCGCCGGCGTACCCACTTTGGCGCATGGTGGCCTGGACCACTTTCATCGCAGACGCGGCGTTCAGACTGTCAGCTTCAAACCATCGGGCTTCCTGAAAAGCCGCAATCAGTTCCTTCTGCGCTTCCGATGAACATGAGATTGGTCACATCCGAAAGAGTTTTATTCGAAGTGTGAGTGCGTTGCGGCGCGGTTAACACTAACTGCCGGAGCTGAACGTCTACCGGGAGCGGTGGCCATCCTGACCACGGGTCTTTCTGCTTCAGCATAGATGCGCGCACGACCTGCACCTGGATGTCGGTGCCGGCGGGGAAAAGTACCTCGCGGCGCAATGATAGCCCGTAAACCGTCTGCACCCCCTTGATGGTGTATCCCGCAATGGGATTCGCGGCGCCGAAAGCTGCGACATACCAGCGATGCTTTCTTTGAAGCATGCGGCTGAATGATGCCCAGGATCTCGTTGTTGCGAACCGTTTCACGGGCGTTGTCCACATAAAGCACGCGCGCGTAGAGCGGCGTGCGCTGGCCGTTCTTGTGAACAATATTTGAGAAGTCGAGCACCAGGCGCGGCCGCGAATACTTGTCTGGGGCTTTTGTGGCAAAAAGGACCGTGCCGTTCACCTTTGTTCCGGGTGCCAGCAGCAGCTCGCCATCTTTACAGGAAAGCTGCTCGCCGTTTTTGCATAACGGATAAGTCACAGTCGCCTCAATGGGATCGCCAGTGCGCGAGCGGTCGCTGTATACCGGAACATCCAGGCGTACGTCCAAAGTTGCGCCGGGGGCCAGGTCGGCCTTGCGAGTGAGGGCAACTGCCGCGTCGTGGGTTGGCGGGAAATTGGTCGCCACCTCATTAAAAAAAGTGTAGAAGGCGGCGAGAAACCCGCTGCTGGCGCCATTTTCGATCAGCAGAGTCTGCATTTCGAAACTCGGAGAGTAAAGCAGATAGTCGAGAGCTGTGTCCTGATACACATCCTGCTTATTGATTTCTACTCCGCGCTGGATCATGGAGTCCGCAATTTCTTCGTAGGCGACCAGCACATTCGGCTTGGTCGTGTAACTCGAGCCGAAGACGGCCCAATGGAGCGCGGTTCGTCCCTGCGGATCAGTGGCTTTCAGGTCTGCGCCACCCGCGATTAGTCCTTTCGCATGCTTGAGTCGCTCAAGAATCGCCTGCTCTTTGGTTTCGCGCGTCGCCTGGTAAAGATCCTGTAAGAGCGGGGAATCATGGGAAACGTCGAGTTCGAGCGCAGCGGGAGCCAGTTCGTCCTCGGGAGCGTCTTCTGGAATATCGCGGCTCACCTCGGCACTACGCGGTTGTTGTGCGCGCTCGGTAAATGTTGCATGAGCAGCATTGGGTTCGGTTTCCGTCTGCAGGGGGCGTGCACGCCCAATCGATGGCGTGGAAACGGCGATAAGGCAGAGTGTTACGGACACACTACGGAGTACGTAGGTCAACTGCAATGTGGACGGCATGAGCGGTACCTTCCTGACCAGCGTTGATTTTTAGGGTTTCATTCCTAACTGCCAAAAAAGGAACGAATAGATATCCGTCCCTTCTTCTATCTGTTTGGAAATCGGCTTTCCCTGACCGTGGCCAGCCTTGGGTTCAATGCGCAAAAGGATTGGACGATCTTTACTTCTTCCGTTGGCCGCCTCGGCTTGCATCAATGCAGCCATTTTCTTCGCATGCATGGGATCTACACGGCTGTCACTGTCCGCGGTCATGAACATGATCGCGGGATACTCCGTCCCGGTCTTGACGTGATGGTAAGGCGAGTAAGCGTAGAGCCAGTCGAACTGTTTCGGATCTTCCGCCGAGCCGTATTCCGGGACCCAAAATTTCGCGATCAGGAAATTCTGATAACGGAGCATGTCGAGCAGCGGAACCTGACAAACAACCACGCGGAACAAGTCGGGGCGTTGCGTGATCATGGCACCCATCAGAAGGCCGCCATTAGATCCGCCCTGAATGGCAAGGTGTTCCTTGTCGGTGATTTTGTCAGCGATCAGAAATTCGGCGGCGGCGATAAAGTCATCGAAGACATTCTGTTTCTTGTCCAGCATGCCGGCGCGATGCCACTCCTCGCCGAATTCTGAACCGCCGCGCAGATTGGCAACCGCGAACACTCCGCCATGTTCGAGCCAGAGATAGCGTGCGCCGGAAAAAGTTGGCGTGAGGCTGACGTTAAATCCGCCGTATCCGGTAAGCAGAGTTGGGTTTTTCCCATTGAGCACTATGCCCTTTTTTTGAAAGACGAACATGGGAACCTTGGTGCCGTCTTTCGATGCGTACCAGACCTGGCCGACTTCGTAGGCTGAAGGATCGATGCCAGGAGTGGCTACTTTGTCCCACAACGAAGTCTTTCGCGAAGCAGTTTCCACCTGGTACACGGAGGGCGGAACGGTGAATGACTGGAATCCGAAAAAGGTTTCCTTGCGATCCCACCGGCCTCCCAATCCCTCGATCGAACCGATGCCGGGAAGAGCGACATCGCCGAGAGCTTTGCCCGTCAAGATCGAAGAGTTTCAGCTGTGAGCTGGCGTTCTTTTCGTACTCTGCCAGGATTTTGCCGTCCACGATCGCGCTGCTTTTGAGAATACCGTCCGACGCGGGGATGATTTCTTTCCAGTTGGAGCGGGCAGGATTGAGCCGCGTCCACCACAAACAAGATGAAAATGTGGTGCATCCTCGTTCGTCGTAATGTAGAGTCTTGCCGCGGAATATCTCGCCACTGTAGTGGAAATCTTTGCCGCTGGTAATTTCGACCGGAGGCGTGCCGGCTTTTAGATCCTGCAAAAAGAGTTCGTTCTTTCCGGCGGAGCCTTGATAGGCGGTCAATAGCAGCCAGCGATCGTCGTCGTCTGGCAACTGAGAGACCAGGATCTCCTCCTTATTCGCGGCCTTCTCCCCAAATCAGTGGATCTTTCGCGGCATCGGTTCCAAGCTGGTGATAGAAGATGTGTAGGTAATAGACGTCGTCGCCTTCGGGGACCTCGCCTTTCTTGGGATTGCGTCCGTAGTAGAAGCCGGAGTTATCTTTTTTCCATGCGACCTGGGCGATTCGAGTGTGCTCGATGGTATCGGGAAGCAAGTTTTCCGCGTGGCGGTCTCAATCACGTACAGGGTGCTGTTCTCAGAACCGCTGCCTGAGGTTCCGTAGGCTACGTATTTGCCATCGTCAGAGGGGAACCACCAATCGAGGGCGACGGTACCGTCCGCCGACATCTTGTTGGCGTCCACCAAGGCGCGATCTTTGCCGTGCAGGCCTTCGCGGACCAGCAATACCGCCTGGTTTTGTGTGCCTTCGCGCCGGGTGTAGAAATAATAAGAGCCGCCGATTTGCGGCGTGCCAATCGTGCCGATGGAAAGCAGTTGGGCGAGTCGCTGGTGGATCGCGTCACGCCCTGGCAAGTGGATCGAGAATGCTGCGCGTGTATGCCAGTTCGGAGCGTACGTATTCCTGGGAGTCGGAGCTGCTGGAATCCTCAAGCCAACGGTATGGATCGGCGATTTTGTGTCCGTGGATTGTGTCTTCCACATTGTCAGTCTTGACTTTGGGTGGGCCTGGCGGCGGTGTGGTGCTGGGGGAAGAATCGTTCCCCGCCAAAGCAATGGTGACCATCAGAGATAAGCACGGAACGATCCAGAGCAAGCGAAATCCTCCAACCATATTCACCTCGCCAGTGATGTGGGACATCAGGGTATCAAAAACAAAGCGGGGAAGTTTTCAGCAAGTCCTTCTGAATGCTAGTATAGAAAGCGATGATGGTGCGCATGCCCTTGTGCGTGCCACATCACTCCTCAGTAGCTCAATGGCAGAGCATCCGGCTGTTAACCGGAGGGTTGTAGGTTCGAGTCCTACCTGAGGAGCCATTCTTTTCCGGCGTTTCCGATCGCTTACTAAAACCAATATCTAAATCTGTCGGGTGTGGGGTGCCCTACTCGTTCGCGTTTTTGCGAATGATCGGGTGAGGGGTATCATCCGTGCGTCAGGAATATCCTTAGACGGAAGCGACCGTGGAATCCCACCCTTGAAGAATGAAGGGTGGGCCACCCGGCCATTACTCATCGACCCGGATCGGCCAGATTTTTATCAATGTCTAATGGCCTGATAACAATCAGTTGCCTTCTGGTTTGCCCGTCATCCCTCAACCCAAAGCCCTTGACAATGCCATTTGACCTTGTTACTTTACCTACAGGCTAATTAGCCAATAGGTAAAATACGTTGACCGACCACCTCAACGCGACTTTTGCAGCCCTCTCTGATCCCACCCGACGAGCCATTTTGGCCCGTCTGGCATTGGGGGAGACATCCGTCAAAGAATTGTCGGAGCCCTTCTCCCTGAGCGCGCCTTCCATCACCAAACATCTAAAGGTTCTGGAGCGTGCTGGCTTGATTCGACGCAGCCGGGATGCTCAGCGGCGCCCCTGCCGTCTGGAAGCTGCCGGGCTGCGGGAGGTTTCGGAGTGGGTCGAACGCTACCGCAGCTTCTGGGAGCACAGCATGAGCCGATTAGACGATTACCTTGCCGGACTAGAAACCAAGGAGACAAAAAAACATGCTCGTAAAAGGCAACGCTGAAGTCACTGTGACTCTTCCGTCGGAGCGCGAGATCGCTTTTACTCGCATCTTCGGATGTCGCCCCGATCTATTGTTCAAAGCCTGGACGCAGCCTGAGCACCTGCGGCATTGGTGGGGCTGTGATGGATCGAGCCTGACAGTTTGCGACGTCGATCTCCGCGTTGGCGGCGAATGGCACATCGTGATGCGTATGCTGGACGGCAGCGATCATCCGTTTCGCGGTGTTTATAGCGAGATCGTGCCCAACCAACGTCTGGTATACACGGAATGTTACGACGTACCTCAGATTGGGAGCCCGGAGTGGCTGACGACGGTGACCTTCGACGACCTCCACGGAAGTACCCGATTGACCCACACGATTCTGCACCGCTCACGCGAGGCACGCGACGGGCATTTGCAGGCGGGCATGGAAGCCGGAAGCATCCAGACATTGCGTCGGCTTGATGAACATACTGCGCAGATGTCCGAAGCAGCATTTCACTAACGCCAGGGCGACTAGAGGCTGCACTTCTTGAGCATTCCTCAGCGTCACCGATTGCCAGGCATACGGGAGGATCTGATGACGTTCCGACGTTATATTCTCGCGAACATCGCGGCGATGCTCATGGCAGCATCGCTCTCGGCTCACGCTCAGCCAAACTCGACAGCATTCCGTTCCGAATACGCTCCCGTGAGCGGTTTGAGGATGTATTACGAGATTCACGGAACCGGGCAGCCGCTGATCTTAGTGCACGGAGGGTTGGGCTCGAGCGACATGTTCGCAATGATCGTGCCGGAATTATCGAAGGGCCGGCAGGTAATCGCGGTGGATTTACAGGCTCACGGTCGTACTGTCGATATTGACCGCCCGCTGAGCTTCGAGACCATGGCCGACGATATCGCCGCACTGATCCATTATCTGGGATTCGAGAAAGCCGACGTGATGGGCTACTCGGTTGGCGGCGAAGTCGCGCTTCGAGCGGCCATTCAGCACCCTGGAGTCGTGAGAAAACTGATCATCGTCTCCGCCACATTTCGGCACAACGGATGGTATCCGGAGATCGTTGCAGGAATGGAGCATCTGGATGAGTCAGTCGCAGAGCAGATGAAGCAGACTCCGATGTATCAGGGCTACCAACGCATCGCTCCTCGCCCCCAAGACTGGCCGGTTCTGCGCAAAAAACTGGGTGTCATGTTCAGGAACAATTATGACTGGACGAGTGAAGTGTCGCGCATCAAGGTCCCAGTGCTGCTGGTGTTCGGCGATGCAGACGCAGTTCGTACATCCCATGCCGTGGAGTTCTTTGAACTGCTGGGCGGAGGCAAGAAGGATGGTGGCTGGGACGGATCCGGTATGTCCCCGGCACGGCTAGCGATTCTTCCAGGTGTGACCCACTACACCATTTTTTCATCGCCGCTTCTCGTCTCCACCACCACACTCTTCCTGGATACGCCGGTGTCGCAAGTCAAATAAACGCACGAAAGGAACTCAATCGGCGAAGCACCGGCTATATCACGATGAACAAGAGTCGATGATCTTGCTACACAGACAAATCTTGGGGGCAAGATCGGAGAATTCTGAAACAAGGAGACTGAGTTATGAGAATGAATACTTACGTGAATTTCCCTGGCAAATGCGCCGACGCCTTCCGCTACTACGAGAGGCATCTCGGAGCAAAGGTTGGCATGATGATGACGCACGCGCAATCGCCTGACCAGAGCCGTGTCGGCTCTGAATGGAAGGACGCGGTGCTGCACGCCCGCATTTCGATTGGCGACACGGAGCTGATGGCGGCAGACATCCCAAACGCTGAACCAATGCGCAGCGCTTACCTGACGTTGAGAATGAAGAGCAACATAGAGGCCGAACGCGTTTTCGCCGCGCTTTCCGACGGGGGACGGGTCTTGATGCCGATAGAAGAGACTTTCTTTGCCTTCCGCTTTGGGCAGGTGCAAGATCGGTTCGGTATCAACTGGATGATTCTCCATGAACGCCCGTTGCCGCCGCAACAATAGGTGTCCGGTGCGATACCGGCGACAACCGCATAAGCTTCGGGCGCTCACAGCTTGTGGATGGTCGGCATGGGCGTTCACATCGCGTGGGTTGTCCATGTCTATCTATAGCCAGCCCATCTTCTTGGAGATACGGACACAATCTCTAGGTTACGACGTTTGAGGATCAATTTTGGCCTTGACAGGCATTAGAGTACGTGCGTACTCTTTAGTCATGCGGTACTCGCTGGAACACAAAGCGCAGAACCACGAGAACATTCTTTCCGTGGCCGCTCGCTCTTTCCGCGAGCACGGCGGTGACAGCAGCGGCATCGGGACGGTGATGAAGAAGGTAGGCCTGACGAAAGGGGGCTTCTACCGGCATTTTAAGAGCAAGGACGACCTGTTCGTCGAAGCGGTGGCACGGGCATTCGACGAGATGGGAAGAGGCATGCTGGAAGTTGCAAAGTCCGCGCCCGAAGGTCAGGCTCTGCGGGCCATCATCGAACACTATCTGAGCCCGCGCCACGCGAATTCGCCAGGAATGGGTTGTGTGGTCTCCGCCCTCGGGCCAGAGCTCGCACGAAAGCCCTTGTCCGTGCGAAGACGGATTGAGGCGTCGCGAGAAGCGTATCGTGAGCGGCTACTGCCATTTGTTCCTGGTCAGACGCGAGAAGAAAAAGTGGCGAAGTTTCAGCTGTTGTTCCCCAGTATGGCTGGGGTGCTGACTGCGGTCCGGATGACCTTGTCCCCCCAAAGGCGTGAGCAGATGTTGATGGAGGCGAGGAACTTTTTCATAAAGTGCTTCGCTGAAGAGTAATTTTTTTGTCCGAAAAGAGTACGATCGTACTCTTTTCAAGAAGCAGAACGATACCAGACTGAATCGAGAGGTGAACCGATGAAATTCATGATCCCTTTTCTCATGGCAATGCTACCGGTAGCGTCCGTAGCGCAATCACAGTCCGCGGCCGCCTCAGGCGTGCCCAGCGTGGCTATACCTAAAACCACCGAAGTGCTGGTCATTCAGACTCCCAGGCAGGGCGTAACCGTTCAACAAATCATGGCCGTCATCCCGGCAGAGATTCGGGCAACTGTGAAGCTCTACCTCGACGGGAAAATCCGCGAGTGGTATTCGCGCGGCGATGGCAAAGGCGTCATCTTCCTGGTCGACGCGAAGACCGAGGACGAGGCACGAGCCATTATGGAAACGCTGCCGCTCGCGAAGGAACAGTTGATGGATCACCAGTACATTCCCGTCGGACCCTTGATGCCGCTGAGGGCATTGATGGGCCCAGGAGCGCAGCAGTGACTCTCCTCGCGATAGCGCTGCTGCAGGAAGGGAGCCCCATCAAGGATGCACGCAACACCAGAGGCAAGGTATTGGTTGTCATCTACGACGAAAGCAAGTCACTGCGAAAGGGAGTGAGCTCATCATGGAAAACACCGTCATATCGCGCGTCGATCAGCCCAAAGTTCTAGCGCTTTCCGGCACAGGCGCTTTCGTCGCCGCCTTCTTTTTGGCTTGGTTGGCGGTCATCTTTATCGTTGGCGCACGCGGTGGGTTCGTCGCGCCGCGGGGAGCGCCGCCGCTCGCACTGCTGATCGGCCTCTTGGCCCCGCTCAGCCTGTTTCTCGTTGGATATCGGACCATCCGGCCACTCCGGGAGTTTGTTCTTTCCGCTGACCTTCGCCTCATTGTGGGGATGCAGGCTTGGAGATGGGCCGGCTTTGGGTTTCTGACTTTGTACTTCTACGGAGTCTTGCCTGGAATCTTCGCTTGGCCTGCCGGGCTCGGCGATATGGCGATCGGTGTGACTGCTCCCTTGGTGTTGTCCGCTCTCCTGCGGCGGCCCGATTTTGCGGCGGGCAAGAGCTTCGTGGCCTGGAACCTTTCCGGCATTTTGGACCTTACCGTGGCGGTGAGTATCGGGGCGCTGGTGCCGCTGCTCGCTCCCAATTTTTATGGAGCTGTTTCAACCGCTCCTATGACACAACTGCCGCTGGTGCTGGTTCCGACATACTTGGTGCCGACATTCTTGATACTGCACTTGACTGCGCTGCTTCAGGCGCGACGTCTCGGCAGACAAACAACGCGTTACGGGGAATCCGGTGCCAGCGGAGGGATCCGAATCTCGCAAACCGCTTGAGGCATCTATGATGGCTTTATCAGTTCGCGATTTTTTTGCCTTTGCGCCTAGCGAAGCGCTGGACCGGGAGGTTTCGATCATGGCTATCTCGGAAACGGTTCTTGTCCTCGCAGGTGGCACTGCCGTCCTGTCGATCCTCTTCGGCATGCGCGTCGTCATGCGGGCCCTGGCAGGCGGCGCTGCCGCGCCGCGGTCGGATGGCGGGCAGGCGGCGGGCGGATCGGATACGCCCGATGTCGCCGGCGTCATTGCGCTGCCGCCCTTGATCGTTCTCGGCTTCCTGGCAGCGGCAGCGGTGCTTGAGGCGATCGTTCCGCTCCCGGCCCCCCTCACGCATTCCATGCCCCGCTATGTGGCGGGCGCCATGCTCGCGGCGGGTGGCTTCTTCATAGTCGCCATGGGCACGCGGCGCTTTGCGGCTGCCGGCACCAACGTTCCGCCGACCTTGCCGACGACGGCGCTGGTGGTCGACGGCATCTATCAACGAACCCGGAACCCGCTCTACCTGGGACTGACCTTGGTTTACCTGGGCCTGGGCGTCGCGGCGGGAAGCCTGTGGGTGATCGGGCTGGTGGTGCCGCTGCTGTGGGTGATCAACGTCGGCGTCGTCAAGCGGGAGGAGCGCTATCTGGAGCGCAAGTTCGGCGATGCCTACCGCGCATACAAGGCACGGGTGCGGCGGTGGATCTAACCGTTACGGGAAGTTGGAAAAGATTGTCCGGTTAACAGCCCCGTGGGAATCAGCAAATTCAACAACTTTGCGGCGCAGATGACTGGCGAGCCACTGGAGGTCGTTCACACTGACCGACTCAAATGTGAGCGAAAGACTTCGAACTATCTGCATACGTCGCAAAGGCCGATCTTGCTTCTTCGACAAAAGCATGCGCAGTGCTGAGCAGCGAGCCAAAGTGCTTATGTTTTCGCAGCAGACCGAACCATGGATCTAACTTTAGGGTTTCAGGCGCGCAGATGAAGCCTGAGCGGGCCGCGATTTCGAGAGCCCTGATCGAGGGATCGAGCAATCCCAAGTGGCAGTAGTGCCGTGCGAAATACAAGAGGATTTCCGGCTCACGGCTGGTATCGGCCTCTTCCATGATCCGGGCCGCGTCTGTCTTTTTACCTTCGAGCATCGCCAACAGCGAGGTCATAAGCGCTGTGATCAGCTTGGAGAATTGGTTTTTGCGCAGTCTTTCGCGCAATAGAACAGATGCCTGCCTGCGATCGTCCAACACCGCCCAGGCAGCCGCATCCAAATAATAGCCAGCCCGCCCACTGTAGGCTTCGATTGCGGTTTCATACTTTCCCGCCAAAAAATGGGTGTGAGCAACGCTGGTTGTCATCCCTGGGTCCAGTTCGACCGCTCGCTTGTGTGCGCTGACTGATTCTCCAAGGAGCCCACGGAACCGGAGCACCTGGACCAGACTCGAGAAACTCTCTGGTTCCGTCGGATGATGCTGAAGGCGTCGAAATAACCGAGTCATTGCCTCATCTGCCCGGCCCATATCCACCTGCAACAGCGTATAGAACTGGTGAGCGGACGCCAGATCCGGATCAAGGACGAACGCGCGTTGAAATGCGGTTTCCGCCAACTCCGGTCCTGCGGTGGTACCACTAGAAAATTTATCGAGGAACCAGCAGCACCTACCCAGCCATGCCCATGCTGGCGCAAAATTCGGATTCTCAGCCAGGCAGATCCAGTACAAATCTCGGGCGACAAGCATGGATTCCAGAGATCGTTGAGCTGTGAGTTCGCGAGCCCGCACGAATTTCTCATACGTCTCTCTCTTCACTCCCGGCTCTCCCGAGACGGGCAATTCAAACCGATATCCGTGCTTGGAAACGGTTCGAATCGCGTCGCGGCCCAGGATTTTCCTAAGGCGCACGATCAGATTCGTGAGGTTTCGCTCACTCACGTGTACATCGGGCCAGAGTATCTGTCGCAATTCCTGTTTCGAAACAAGGTGCTCTGCCGCTCGAACCAGACAAAGCAGAGCGTCGAACGCCTTCGGTTCCAGAAGAATGGAGGCGGTGCCTCTTTTGAGAAGACGGTCTCGAGGGTAAAGCGCAAAATCACTGAACCGATATGCTGTCTCAGCCGCACTTTGATTTTTCTTTGAAAATCCGTGTGCCATACCTGCAATCTCTTGTCGAAAATAAGCCTACACTGCGGACATGATAGAGACCAAAACAAACCCCGTTGGAAAGCTGACTAGAATCGTTGCAATTGCTTTTCTCATCGTAGGCTGCCCGTTGCAGCCTGTATTCTCTCTCCCCGTCCAGGTGGGAGCCGCCGGCTCAGTGCAGGCCGCGGGGCGAGATGGTGCGCACGATTTCGACTTCGATATTGGAGTGTGGCATACCCACATCCGCCGCGTTCTCGATCCGTTCTCGACTTCGAGCGACGTGATCGAACTCAACGGCACTGTCACTGTCCGACCAGTCTGGGGCGGACGCGCGCAGTTGGAGGAGATCGAAGCCGACGGTCCAAAGGGCCACTGGGAGGGGTTGAGCCTGTTCCTTTACAATCCGCAATCGCACCAATGGAGCCAGTCATTCCTCAACAGTAAAACTCCCGTTCTCTCTGGGGGTTTAGTCGGCGAGTTTCACGATGGCCGTGGCGAGCTGTACGCACACGATACCTTTCACGACAAGTCGATCTTCGTACGGGCGGCGTGGTCGGAGATCACTCCCAATTCGCATCGTTACACGGAATCGTATTCGAATGATGGAGGGAAGACGTGGTTTACGTCATTCGATGCTCATAAGACGCGGGAAAAGGATTTGCCGCCGTCGGACATGGCTGCTGGGGCTGAGCCGATGAGCGCCGATCCCGATGGGCTCGGGTTCGACTTCGATCTGGGAACGTGGCATACGCGGTCTTCGCGGCTTATGCATCCACTGACGGGGTCAACGACATGGGCTGATCTGGAGGGGCAGACGGTGGTTCACCGAGTGTGGGGCGGACGCGCCAACCTGGCGGAATATGTAGGCGACGGCCCGGCTGGGCACGTGCAGTTGCTGGCGCTGCGATGGTTCAATCCAAATACTCATGAATGGAACCTCGACTTTGCCACGCCGAACGTTGGCACGCTGGGCGAGCCGGGAGTGGGGCAATGTAAGAATGGCCGTTGCGAATTTTATGACCAGGAGGAGATCAACGGCAGAAATGTCTGGGTTCGATTTTCCATCTGGAAAATTAGCGATGACTCTGCCCAATCCGAGCAGGCGTTTTCCGAGGACGGCGGCAAGACTTGGGAGACAAATTGGATCAATAAATACGCACGGGGTAAGCAGTGAGGTAACTGCGCTGTTAATCAATGCTGAGACCTCTTGCCTCGGACACTTCGAAGGCTCGGCGGTACCTAAATCCGATTTCTAGCGATGCGTTCACTCGGTTGCTGGCGAAGCAATCGAACCTGAACTAGGGCTACAGGACGTATCGTTGGCTATGCATAAGTAATCGGGTTCGGATGGCGAGACCAGGGATGCACTCGAAAAGCCAATTCTCGGATTGCCTTAAGTTTTTTGTTTTCCTCTATCAAGGCGGAAACCTCCCGCCGCGTTCCACATGCAAGCCCCACTCCTGGCCCCGGAAAACGACCAACCGCCTCCTGTATGCGTCGAATTTTTCCCGGGTGCAGGTACGATAGTCATCTTTACCCTGCTTCGGTCCCGTCAATAAACTTCAAATACCGGTGCTCATTGAGGCGCGGCTGCGACTCGCGGTCATCGCTAGGCCTGCGCTTCTAAACTTTCGACGCTGGGCCACCGGAAAGTGAAACTAGAAGGGTGGAGGGAATCATGTCAGATCTAAACGAAGTCCAAAACCCCACATTCTATCGAGTCCGAATCAAAGACGGCCACAACGCTGTCGGGTTGGTCGTTAGCGCGGCGGGCAAACGCTGTATCCCATCAACCCAGTTTTGGCTCACGGTCGATGCATGTGCCGCATATCGCTTTCCACATAGTGCAGCACTGCACGTGCAGGTACGCCTTGGGAACATGGGGTTCACGACGGTGTTAGAGGAAATTCAGGATCAGTCCGCCAAGGACTGACTTGCCTGCCGATGAGCGTAGCGACTAGGTCTTGCTGAACTCTCTTCACTGTCACAAAACAGCCGTTGTCGACAGACATTTACACTCACAACCTCGGTCAATGCGTGAGAGCAGATTTATCATCAACTGGCACGCAACGCCAGACTTGATTTCCCCAACGCGGTCAATCGGCATGACAGATCACCCAGAGAATTGAAGGCCAATTTCAGCCGAACTGTCATTAGAATTTGGGTGTCAGAGGAAACGGCAATGACTTCGGTCCTGCAAATGATGCGGTTCAAGCAGAGATCATGGGTCTCTCCGATCCAAGTCTCTTCTTACCTGCATTGGTCCTCTGCCTGGCAGCGTCTCTCTGGGCAAAGACTGCCTCTGGGGCGGGACCCCCGGCGCAGCCTGGAGAAGCGCTTGCGCTTCAGGCGCCAAGAACCCACACAACCTACCTCGCCCGCGTCGGACGCGGCACCGGGCCTCATCAACCTCGATGTCGTGGTGACCGACAATTCAGGGAAGACAATACCCGGCCTCGGACCCAAGGACTTTACTTTGCTGGACAACCACCAGCCGCAGAAAATTCTTTCCTTTCACTCGTTCGATGGAGTCTCTGCCAAGCCCGATCCTCCGGTTGAAGTAATTCTGGTCGTCGATACGATCAAGATGCCGTTTAACCTGGCTGCCGAAGAGCGGGAGGAGGTCGAGAAGTTCCTGCGGCAGAGCAGCGGGCATTTGGCTCAGCCCACATCGATCTTCGGGCTTTCCGATGCAGGCCTGTGGAACCTTGCCCAGCCTTCCGGCGACGGGAAGGCCTTAGCAGCGGAGATCGCTCAAGACAAGCTTGTGTTCATCCGCCGCCGCCGGCTTTTGGGCAACGGAACGGGAGAGTACGCCGACTCGTTAGCCCCAGAGGATCCAGCCGGCTTGTCCGCTCTAAAGGCACTCGGCGACATTGCGACGTCTGAGAGGCGAAAGCCTGGCAGAAAGCTGCTGATCTGGGTCGGACCCGGCTGGGGTATTGGGAGCGGAACAGACTTTGAAAGCTTACAACCTAGGGAAAGCACACGAGCTAAGCAGGTCACCTTCGACACGATTTATTGGTTTTCCACGCTGCTGCGGGAGGCTCGCATTTCTCTTTTCAGCTTTTCGGTGGGGGAGCCCATTCCGCTCCAGCCCTCTTCATACCGCTATCTGGATTTCCTAAATGGAGTGCAATCGGTCCAGCAGGCAAGCCTCAAGAATCTGGATAGAAGGGTACTGGCCGTTCAGAGCGGCGGGCGTGTGCTTGGCCCGGGTAACGACTTGGTCAGCCAGATCGATAGCTGTGTTCAGGAGGCCAGCGCCTTCTATACGCTGTCGTTCGACCCTTCGCGTGCGGATCATCCTGCCGAGTATCACAGCCTCGAGGTGCAAGTCGGCGCGCCGGGTTTGACGGCCCGCACCAACACTGGGTATTACGATCAACCCTATTATTCCGATCAACCAAATCTTGCGACCAGACGCGTGACGGTTGCGCAGTTGGAGCAGGTGTTGGCGTCGGCCCGCAGTGAGTCGGATGCAGAAGTGGCGCGGCGACTCTCTGATGTAGAACTAACCGAGCGGCTGAGCGCCGCAAAACTCTCGTCCTGGACAGCGAGCTTGAGCGGCAAAAGGGCCCGGCAGGCTCTGGCTGCTCTGGCCGATGCGTCGGCGTTTCTGGATCCTCCACCGGCGGAGGTTCCTGCTGATGTCCCCCCCGACGCGGGTGCGCAGCGAAGCATGATCTCGCTGGCCGTCGACTACCTGAACAAGACGATTCCAAAGTTACCGAACTTCTACGCGACGCGGACTACGGTTCGCTATGAGGAAACTCCCCAATATTTTGACGCGAGTACCCCGGTCGACTACCAGCCATTGCATGCGGCGGCCAGTTCCAAAGCAACGGTGCTCTATAGCAATGGTAAGGAAGTCGTGGATTCAAGCGGAGCGAAAGGCAAGAAGCGCAAAGCGGCAGATGGGTATTTACTCACTTATGGTGTGTTCGGCCCCCTTCTCGGTGCAGTGACCGACGCAATTGCCAGCGGTTTGACCTGGAATCGCTGGGAGCAGGGCGCGGACGAGCCTCATGCGGTATTTGTCTATCAGATTCCGGCGGAGAAATCACGTTATCGAGTGGGCGGCTGCTGTCTTCCAGACGGCGACGGAACTAGTCCTTTCGAAAAAACCGTCGGGTATCACGGGGAGATCGCGATCGATCCGCTGAGCGGAGCCATCCTTCGCCTGGAACTGGTGGCAGACCTGAAATCAACCACGCCGCTTGTCCGGTCCGACATCATGATCGAATATGGCCCGGTGGAGATCGGAGGAAAGACCTATATCTGCCCTGTGAGGAGCGTCTCCATTTCGAGAGGGAGATCCGTGACAGTTCTAACGGAATGGGATGAAAGCTTCAGAACGTATGGACCCTATACGACGATGCTGAACGATGTTGCTTTTGAGCGATATCACATGTTTCGCGCCAAGTCGCGCATGCTGACCGGCTTCAACCCAACACAAGAGGAGGAATCAGTGCCCCCGAAATCTCAGTGACAACCGCGTTGGTATTCCTGAGACCGACTGCTCCGGCTTCATCTTCATCACCCAAGCCCAACAATCTGGCACCAACGGAGATGCCTGTCGTTGCAAGCCGCCAATTGCTCGATACCTTCTTAGTTAAATGGCGAAACCAGATGTTTCGCCAACAGCTCAAGCAACCATACGTCATTGCTTAGACCTCAGATAAAGCAAACCGCCGGGTAAACACTGAAGCAAAGCTGAATCCCGCCACCTGCCAGAACCAGACACTGGTGGCGAGAAAGCCGATTCCTAGTCCTAGTAACCCGAGAAACGATAACGCGAGTGCTGAGACCGCAATCGCCCACGCCTTCCAATAGTCTCGACCACCTTGAACAATCCGGCCGAAGGCTCGAATGGGATCAAAGATTTCGCGCATATCGTAATCGCGGCAGTAGTGAGTCATGTAGCCCGGTATAGCGACGGTCGCGAGCAAAAGCAGCCCGGTGGCCAGCACTTCCAGCCATGCCAGACGCCAGTGGAAGCTGAGAGCGGCCAAGGTCGCCCCCGGAAGGTAGTAGTAGATCATTCCGAGAAAGGCAATGGTTCCGCTCTTAAGCAAACGTCTGTAGTTGTTCCAACTTGGCCAGGCGGGCTGCCCATGATGCATCCTGTGTACCATTTCAATGCGATGTCCCATGTTGAGCACCCAACCGAGCACCGGCACGAGAACAAGTATCGCGCCCAAGAGCACTTCTTTGCGTGCAAGAACGTTCTGTATAGGAAACAGGAAAGAATTCTTGAACGTTAAGTCAGAATTTAGATCAATCTCCATACTGGAGCTGTAACTAACGCAATCGAGGATTAAACGAGTCGGGCGTTCCCACACCCAACTTCAGGTTGATGGGTTGACCGGAAGCAACTGAGTACAAGCGTGCTGTTGGCCCCCCTCTTTTGAAAAAACTGCCCCAGTCGAGGGGTAGACAATTGCCTACCAAAATCGAGAACGTCGTCTATAGGGCATCCCAGCGCGATGAAATCTTAGCAAACTTCGAGAGTGGGAGTTTTTTAACAGACAGGCGATCACACAACCCAATTGGTTGGTGCATTGGCAATTGCAATCGTCGCGAAAACTTGGCCGGGGATGTTCCGCTGTGTATTTGCCGGTGCCCCGTTACATCAATGAGCTTACCGCTGTAACGTCTGGCAGTAGCCTCGCGTGGCTTGCATCGTTAGTCGCCTATCCCAATCAAATGTGTTGGACTTGGAGTTGAAGACATAGGCGTCCACGGCGCATTCTTTCAGCTTCACAACTCCTTGTTCGTCCGGTCCATCGTTGTCCCAGCGGATGCTGTAGATTGCATTCTGGCCGGGGGCCAACTTCACGTCCACACCGTGCATTACGGATGCACCCCGGGCAAAACCCAGATCGACTTCGTGGTTGGCTTTGCGAAAACGTGCAACAACAGGCTGACCCGCTTCCAGCTGCATTGGGACCATCAACTCCGTGTAAGCGCCCAACTGACAAAGATCCACCAGGGCGAAACTGTTTCCAGCGAACTCAGACGTATCTACAAGCTCAGCTCGCATCCTGTAGTAGCTTCGGCACGGATCGCCGTGCCTCGTTAGAACCCTTTCAATTGTGGGAGTTCGAGCCTTCCATTTCGCCATTTCTGCTGCGCTCGGCTCGTCCTGCGGAGCGAGCCGCTGGCACACGTAAATGCCAGCACCAAGAAAGCGAGGGATGCGAGTTTTCCAAGACATCCGGAGAACGCGAGGTTCCTCGTGATGATGCACCTCCCCGGCCGGAGCCCAGCTACTAAACTTAGTGTACCCAGGTGCTGCTTGCGCTGCTATCAATTAGGGCCACAGTAGGGGAAATGGAACACCGGATGCTCGATAGCTCAGCGCTTTCCGGGCGCGAAGTGAAACGGATCGTCTCGTGAAGTGTCCGGAGCGTCCTCCGGACTCGGAATGTCCAGATTGACGACGACAGGCTCCTGACCACTGCGCACGATGACTGCCTCCACCGGCTGGTCTTTACGTGCGTTCAGCTCCTGATGAGGAACGTAGGGAGGAACATAGACGAAGTCTCCCGGACCCGCTTCATCGACGAACTCCAAACGATTTCCCCAGCGAAAGCGCGCGCGGCCCCGCACGACGTAGATCACGGTTTCCAGATCGCCGTGATGATGAGGACCGGTCTTGGCATTGGGCTGCACCACCACCGTTCCCGCCCAGAGCTTTTGCGCGCCGACTCTGGCACGCGAGATAGCTTCGGCGCGGGTCATACCGGGCGTCTGAGGCGTATTGGTGTTCAGATCGCCGCTGCGAATGATACGCAAGCCGTGGTTCTTCCAGTCGGGCTTTTCGCTGGAGCGCGAATCGTTCATGGTCTACGCCCTGCCATCGTGAACGCCAATAGGGCTACCATGTACGAGCGTCGACGTTTGGAACCATCTAGTCGCATAGTCTTTTACTCAATTGAGGTAAGTACAGAACAGGCTCCTAATTTATAAACCCGATTGGC
>CAVPME010000008.1:0-153922 GCA_963706335.1 Terriglobia bacterium | reverse complement strand
AGTGATCACCTGAAAAGCGGCCATACATGATCAGTTCAAAACCGGCCATACTTTGGAAGCCGTCCAAGACATAGGTTGTTCTATCCTGCCGCCTGCTGCGGAGGCAAGCCTGTTTTTGTGCGCCAACTGCGTGGGCCGCATTTCAGAACGTGGCCATGATGCAGCAGGCGATCGAGCATGGCGGTAACCGCTGCGCTGTCGCCCAGCAGTTTTCCCCAGTCATCGACGGGTCGGTTCGAAGTAATCATTGTGCTGGCACGCTCATAGCGTCGCATGATGATCTCCAGGAGTTCCTCGGCGGCGGTGAGGGATAACTTCCGCATGCCCAAGTCATCGATGATCAGCAAGGGTACAGTGACCAGAGACTCGATGTGCTGTTTGCGCGTACCGTCGATCGAGGCTTCGGCGAGTTCCTCGAGCAAGGTATGGGTCTCGCGGTAGAGCACACGATAGCCTTGTTGGATGGCGGCCTGTCCGATGGCCTGGGCAAGATGGCTTTTGCCGCTGCCGGGTGGACCGACAAACAAGTGAGTCTTCGTGACGGGCGATGAAGGCAGCGGTCGCCAGATCGAAAACCAAACTGCGATTCATCTTGGGATTGAAGGTGAAGTCGAAGTTATCGAGGTTTTTTTGCGGATCGCGAAACTGAGCTTGCTTTCGCCGACGTTCCAGCAAACGGTCGCCACGACGAGTGAGTTCGTCCGAGACCAGGCAGGAGATCAGGTCGATGGGTGCCATGGATTCGACCTGAGCCTGGTGCAGACGCATCTCGAGCACAGCCGCGATTCCACCCAGCCGCAGTTGTCGTAAAGCACGATTCAACTCGATGAGATTCATTCACTTTGCTCCTTGGTTTTGGTATGGATCAGATCACGGTAGTGCACCAGTTCGCGGATCAAGGGATCGACCTGGCGCAAACTGAGCGGGGCTT
This sequence comes from Terriglobia bacterium, assembly GCA_963706335.1. Classification (GTDB taxonomy): domain Bacteria; phylum Acidobacteriota; class Terriglobia; order Terriglobales; family Acidobacteriaceae; genus JAIQFF01. The sequence continues at coordinate 152,991 of CAVPME010000008.1, read as the reverse complement.
GCGGACAACGCTCAAGGTAGCGACGCACGAAACGATATTCGTGCACGCCCATCTCGAGGGCGGCCGCGCAAGCTTCATCGACGGCAGCGGTGCCGTACTTTTTGGCGAGGGAGAGAACGCCCAGGATGCGCCGCACGCCCACTTCGCCTTGCTGGCTATAGATAAGGTTGCAGAGTGTACCGACATGGGTGCCCACTCGGCCGGCACGGCCGAGCAACTGCACCACACGGAAGGGAGTTCGCTGCGGGTGGTCCTCGGGCTGAATGCGGTACCAGCCCCGTTTCTGACGTACATGTTCTCGCAGGAGTAACCCGTTCTTGGGATCGAGGATACGAACGTAAAGTTCATCCCATTGGACTTTGACCCCACGTCCGATCCAGCCTGGCGGTAGACCGTAGTAGGCGGCTTCGACTTCGACACAGCCATCCAGATGCACCACCCGTTCGCCGTACTGGTAATAGCGGAACGGTTCCACAGGCAGCGGGAGCAGGGTTGGTTTTTCTTCTGCGAACATGGCGGCCACTTGCCGTTTGGTGGTGCCGTGGATGCGCGTATCCGCCCAGTTCGTTTCCCAGCGATCCAGATAGGCTTGCGCCTCTTCCAGGCTCTCGAAGCGTTGTCCTTTGAGCGGGGTGTTCTTGGCGTGTCCGACGCCGCGACTCAACTTTTCCTTTTCGATCTGGATCCTGGATCCGGCAGGGCAGGGCGACCGCACCGTAATGGGCGAGCACGTCGCGATAGAGGGGATTGAGCGTGGCGTCGTAGACGTCGGGAACGAGCACGCCTTCGCGCAGATTGTCCAGCACCAGGATGCGCGGAGCACCGCCTAATCGACGAAATGCCTTCTCATGCAGCTCGGCCCAGATGCGCGTGCTGGAGCGGAAAACCAGCAACCGTACCGCTTTGCGGCTATAGCCCAGCGTGAGCACGAACAAACGGGTGCGTCGATACTTGCCGCTTTTCGGTTCGCGCACCATCGGCCCGCTGCCGTAATCGACTTGACCCTCTTCTCCTGGAGCGGTGAGAATCACCGCCCGCGCTTGTGGTACTTGGGCTCCGCGCAACTTGTAAGCGAAGCGTCGAACGCTTTGGTAGCCACCCTGGAATCCGTAGTCGGAGACCAGATCCTGCCAGATGGCCATGGCATTGCGATCTCGACTCAGACCCAGCTCGATGATTTCCCGGTAGGGTTCACAGGTGCTCGCCGAACCCACGCCTTTCGAGTTTTCTGGCTCCTTGCCGCTCAACCCCACGCCAAAGTCGGTGATCACCGCTATGGCCGGTTTTGAAGTTGCGGTTGCTTTTCCCTTCGTAGAAAGGTTTTCGGGGTTGGGGTTGAGGTTGAGGGGCGACCGGCAAACTCCGGAATGGCCGGTTTTGCTGCCTCCGAGCCGGTGATCACCTCTATGGCCGGTTTTGCCTTACCTTCGCGCTTCCATCTTCCCGGCGGCCATATTTCCACACCTGCGCCTCGCAGATAGGCGCTGATGGTCTCTCGACGCACTCGCGTGGCCTCTTGGATCTTTCGCAGAGACCATCCCAGTCGTCCCAAGGCTATGATTTGCTGTTTCTTTTCGTCCTTCAAGACATTCGCCATGTTGCGAGAGGCTACTTACCCTCCCGCTGCTGTCAATGTCCTGGACGTTTCTTCTGAAAGTATGGCCGCTTTTCAGGTGTTCATGTATGGCCGCTTTTGGGTGTTCACTGAGGCCGCAAGAGTATAGTGCGATCGGTTACCAACCAATCGATATTTTTTTGAATTGTGTTCCTAATTCCGGACAAATCATTCCCCAGATATTTGTGTGAATACCTCTGTGGAATTCGGATTTTCAGAACAAACATCGCAGGCTTGGGACGAACGCACAAAAGAGGGTCGAGGAAAATTAAAGCAAGGCCGAAAGCTTGGACGCCTCGGTGGGATCCTGCAGCAGCGCCACTTGCCCCGCCAAACTGCTGAGATGCTGGTAGTTGTCCGCCAACTTGCCGTATGAGAATTGGGTTGCGGGCGTTGCCATCCTAAGGTAAAGCTGGAGTGTCGCCAGAATAGCCAAAGTACGAAGCCGTAATGCGGTATCCACTAATTCTCTGCCTGCCTTTGCCACCCGAGGATCCCGGTTTTTTGCTGCCGCTTCGCCCAATCGCGTGAGGCAGGCCGCATTGTGGCTGGTATTCCGGATGTAGTCTACGGCAGACCTGGCACGCTCCCTTTGCGCCACGCGAAAGTCGGCGGGGCGCAGATTCAGGCGCAGGAAGTCGTCCTCTTTCGGGTCCACTAGATTACGGAACGCCGCGATGTCAACCGGCCGGGTCTGTCCTGCCAAATCTTCGATATGGCGAACCGAAGAAAGGTGACCACCTTCGAGATATAGCAGGAGGAGTAAAACCACTAACGCCACCGCAACCAGAATGAAGGCGGGAATCATTGCAGTAGCAGCCGTTGGAGTTCGGCATTCCATTCTGCAAGATTATGTTCGGGAAGTTCCACTGGCTTCGTTGTCAACGTGTCCGGGGCCATCAAGTACACCAGCCAGAGGAGCACGCAGCAATGATACGTGGCCATGGTGACAACATCGAAGGCATAGCCAGCAACGAAGCCAGTCCAGGTGCGCATTGCCTCGGTGGCCAGGTCGACGGTCGAGAAGATGCCCAAGCCAAATGCAATACCAGATGGAAAGCTTCTCAGCGAAAGGCGAAAGTAGGAACTGAAAGCAATCAGAAGCAGCCACAAGCCGCTCTGCATTACATCCACGCTCAGGTCAACCACATGAATACGGGAATAGATATGGAACGTTCCATCCTCGGATGTCCTTGCCGCAACTGTCGTGGCCACCAGCAGCAAGACTACGATCGCATAACCGAACACTATGCGGTTCACGCGCTTGAGCCCGGGATAGTGTTTGAAGATGTGAGAAAAGACCTCCCACAAAATACCGAAACGCAAACTGATACTGGTAAGCGAAAACAACCAGTAAACCAACCAGTACTGATGCGCAGAGATTGCGCGATCGCGGTCAAGTATGAAAAGAATTCCCTGCTCTAGAACTTGAAAGATCGAGTAGCTAAAAAAGATCGGGAACGCGCGAAAGAGACGATTTCGCAACATCACTGCGACGATAATCACCAAGAGGACTCGAGGTGCTATCCACAAATAGTTCCACAGGAAAGAGTGAGGATACATGGCAGTCGCCGGAACTATAACCCGATTTTTCGCCAGCAGCAAACACTATTCCCCAGAACAGCTACTCAAATCCTCCTGTCCAAGCCCTTCGGTGTTAAAGAATTGCAGTAATGAGCAACCTACGGTTTGCAGTCGTGGCCTGGGGGACACTGCGGCCGTGGGTCGCCGTCAGCTCTGACTTGGATTGGCCTTGAGAGTGTGCCCATAAGCAGCAGAACGCCAGTGAGCAGAAGCATGAATTTCTTCACGGTAGATCTCCTTTTTTGGAATAGATTGAAAGGTTCAACCGTGGTAAGTTGGGCTTGAAATCTGTGGAAACCGCAGTAGGCGCGAGGTTGTCGCGTGTTGTGAAACCAGAAAAATGTCCCTGCAATCAGCTCTCGAAGACGTGATGGGAACAACGCTAGCTGGCGTGAGCGGAATTGTGGGGAAGATGGAATATGTCGCGAGTTTGCGCGACGCCCAATCCGGAGGCTATTTACACTGGGGTTTGAGCAGGGCCTACGGGGAGCAGGCGGCGCAGGAAGCGCTGGCCCAAGTTCATCGTCAGTTATTTTTCAAAATATTGCGCACACCGCTGCGGGCATTGTGCGATGACATTGTGCTTTCGAGCCAGGCGGCGCAGATGACGGCGGAAGAGTATTTGAAAAAGGTCCAAAGCCAAATGCCGGGGTTGTTGCCACAAGACATGAGCGGCGGTTCTGCTCGACATTTCAATTCAGTGCTACACGCTCTTTCGCTTCTGCTTTCGAATCCGGCAGCGAATCTACAGGTAGCCACTCGCCAAGTTTAAGCGCGATACCCACCACTTGACCGATAACTTCCGCTTCCTGGGGATGGCGCATGACTCTCACTGTGACTGGCGACAGAGGATGTGGCTGCAGCACGATTTGGTCGCCTTTCAGGTTGCACCAGCAGCAAACATAGCCTTCACGGGTTTCCACGAAATAAATGGGTCGCTCGTATTCCGAACGCCAAATTCCCTGCACCACTTGACTCTTGCTCTCGTCCACTTGAAGAAAAGTTCCGGGTGGCAACAGAGGATACATCGTGAAATCCTCGCCGCCCACGTAGCCGTAGATGTATTTCTCGTCACTAAAGTTCGACAAGTGGGCGAGCGGCACCAGCCCCCACTGTTCGACCATGCGGCTGAGGTTCGAAGTGCGACGGGGATCGAACGCGGGATCCAATCGTGTCGGGATTTTCACGGCAAACGCACCCTGCAGAGTCTCGGTTAGGTGCGATCGAGGCGGAAGGCTGAGGTTTAGATCGGCCGCCGAAACCGTGAGATCGATGCCGTACCAGGATAAAATTTCGCGCACATCGCAGCGATATATCACCGCCAAGGCGTAAAGGCGGAAGATGCTGGGAACGGATCCCTTGGTCTCGATGTCAGAGAGGCGGCTGGGACTAACAGAAAACTCATCGCTGCCATGCCGTTCCGCAATGCGGATACTGGCGCTTTCCACCTCGCGCATCGTAAAACCAAGCCGTTCACGCAGAGACCGGAGATTTGCTCCGGCCTCGAAAATGGCAATCTTGCCTTCAGGAACTTGCATTAATCATCTCGAATCTGCAGGATGCCGCCCCCGCAGAGCAGCGAAGAATAGCCTATCTCCCAATAGCTTGCAAAGAACTTTTATCGAAAGTCAAATTTAGCGATGTTTAATTCATTTATCACCATCGAGTAAAGGTTTAAGTCATGGTCAACGCTGTGCTCGCAAAACCCATCAAAAGCTATAATTAACTTCATGGCGCGGGGATGGGAAAGCAAGTCCGTAGAGGATCAGCAGGCAGCTGCCAGCACAAAAAACGAATCAAAGCAACGATTTACCGCGGAGCAAGCTGAACGGAAGCGGCAGGAAGATTCCATTCGCCTGTCTCGCCGCCGCCTTGTGGAACAACTTCAAGCGACCCAAAACCCTCGCTACCGCCAAATGTTGGAATCTGCGTTGTCTGAACTGGATGACCGCCTCGCACGCATGGGCTAAGTCTATGGTTTGGTTCAGGGTTAATATTTCTGCAGTATAATGCTTCCAATCCCCCATGAAAGCTTACGTATACGTGTCGCTTAAGAAAAGTGTCCTGGATCCGCAAGGTAAGACGATTCAGAGTGCTTTGAAGAAGATGGGATGTAAGGGTTTGGAAGAAGTTCGCCAGGGCAAATATTTCGAGCTTACGCTCGATGGCGGACTGAATCGGAGCGAGGTCGAGGCAGAAGTCACGCGAATTGCCCGCGACGTCCTGACCAATCCGGTAATTGAAGAGTTTCATGTCTCCCTCGAAGATCAGCCGAATTCCCCGGTTCGGTAATTGGTGGTAGTCCTGCAGAGCAGGATTTCGAAAGCTGGTAGTTACATCCCGGATTAGCCGGACTTTAACTCACAAACACATCTTCGGTCTCCCCGCCGAAAATAGGAGCATTCGTATGTGCGGCATAGTGGGATATGTTGGCAAGAAGCGTGTGGTTCCGGTCATCATCGAAGGACTTCGAAAACTGGAGTATCGCGGCTACGATTCGGCGGGGATCGCGGTTTGCGGCAATGGCGATGGTCTACAGATTCGCCGCGCCGAAGGCAAACTGAGGAACCTGGAAGAGGTCATTCGCCTAAAACCGCTCGATGGCACTTACGGAATTGGTCACACCCGCTGGGCGACGCATGGCCGTCCCACGGAAGAGAACGCTCACCCGCACCGCGATTGCACGGGAAAGATCGTTGTTGTTCATAATGGAATTATTGAGAACTACGTCTCATTGAAGCGCAAGCTCATTGAAGAAGGCCACAAATTCACCACCGAAACCGATACAGAAGTTATCGCCCACCTGGTGGAAAAGTATTTCCTAAAAACGGCTAATGGTCATCGCCCGACGCTCGAAGAATGCGTCCGCCAAACGGTTGGACAACTGACGGGCGTCTTTGCCCTGGCGGTTATTGCCGTGGATGAACCAAACAAGATTGTGGCCGCACGCAATGGCCCGCCGGCAGTAATTGGCTTGGGTAAGGATGAATATTTCGTTGCATCCGACGTACCCGCAATCCTTTATCACACTCGCGACCTGTTTTTCCTGGGGGATGGCGACCTGGCGGTGATTACGCCGGAAGGTGTGCAGTTGACCGACTTCAATGGACAACCGGTCGTCCGCCAGGTGCAGCACGTCACCTGGGATCCGATCATGGCGGAAAAGGGCGGTTTCAAGCACTTCATGCTCAAAGAAATCTACGAGCAGCCCCGATCTGTTCGTGATACTACTCTGGGACGAGTTTCGCAGGAAACCGGTCACGTGTTCCTCGACGAGATGGAAATCTCCGATGCGGAATTCAAGGCGGTCAAGAAAATCAACATTGCCGCCTGCGGAACCAGTTGGCACGCCGCCCAGGCTGGCAAGTTCATGATCGAGCGCCTGGCGCGAATTCCAGTCGAAGTGGATTACGCCAGCGAGTGGCGGTATCGCGACCCCATCATCACTCCTGACACAATCACCATGCTGATCACCCAGTCGGGTGAGACCGCGGACACCATCGCTGCGCAACGTGAGGCCAAAGCCAAAGGCTCCAAGACTCTGGCGATCTGCAACGTAGTGGGCGCCATGATTACCCGTGAGGCCGCTGGAACCATCTACACCCATGCCGGCCCCGAAATCGGAGTTGCCTCAACCAAGGCCTTTACGGCCCAACTTACCGCGCTTTACTTGTTCGCTCTTTTCATCGCCCAACAGCGCGGCACGATGAGCGCGGACCAGGCTAAAGACGCGATTCAGGAACTAACACGCATCCCCGGCAAACTTGAGCATCTTCTCACACACGAAGAAAAGTGCGAGGATCTGGCAAAGGAATACGCACGCGCCCAGGATTTCCTGTTCCTCGGACGCGGTATTCACTACCCGATCGCGCTAGAAGGAGCACTCAAGCTGAAAGAAGTCTCCTACATCCACGCTGAGGGTTACCCAGCAGGAGAAATGAAGCATGGGCCGAACGCGTTGATCGACGAAAATCTGCCAGTGGTGGTCATTGCAACGCGTGATCCCAAGGACACGCTCTCGATGACACGGTATGAGAAGACCTGCTCGAACCTGAAAGAGGTGAAGGCTCGTTCCGGTCAGATCATTGCGCTGGCGACTGAAGGTGACGAGGACATTAAAGAAGCCGCTGACCACGTGCTGTACGTTCCGGTAGCACCCGAAGAATTGTTGCCGATTCTGGAAATCGTGCCGCTTCAGTTACTCGCATATCACATCGCGGTACGGCGCGGCTGCGATGTCGACCAGCCACGGAACCTGGCGAAGTCGGTGACGGTGGAGTAAGGCAGCTTTTTAGCAATCAGCTCTGTTATTTAACCAACGAAGGCCCATTCGCTTTGCGGATGGGCTTTTCGCGTCCAGGGACCCGTTACATTCATCTACATTACTGATGTCTCCCTTTCAAGCTTTCGCGGCGCATCTCGTTCGTTCGGTTTCTCTTTCTGCCCAGACCAAGCACCTCGAATTCGAGGTCTCGGACAAAACGCGCTTCGGTTTCGTCGCTGGGCAATGGCTTTCGTTCAGAGCGAACAAGCCCGATGGCGAGGAGATCACTCGCGCGTATTCCATCGCGTCTTCGCCCGGAGACGACAATCGGTTCGCGCTGTGCCTGAACCGGGTTCAGGACGGGTTCATGTCGAATTTCCTGTGCGACATGAAAGAAGGGGAGGAACTCAGTTGCCAGGGCCCGTTCGGAGACTTCATCCTACGTCCTCCGTTGCGCGATACCATTTTTATAGCGACGGGAACTGGCATCGCGCCATTCCGCTCCATGCTCCACTGGTTGTTAGCTGATCCTACCCGGCATCAGAATAAGAAGTTCTGGCTGGTTTTCGGTAATCGCGCCACCGACGATATCTACTACCATGACGAGTTTCTTCGCCTCGCCGAGCAGCACTCAAACCTTCATTATTTGCCGACTCTAAGCCGGAGCAGCCCGGATTGGCAGGGGTTACGGGGATACGTACAGCAGCACGTGCCTGAGATTGCCGAGGGCCGCTCTGATATGCACGCCTACATTTGCGGTTTGGACAAAATGATCAAAGCCAATCGCGAATTGCTGAAGAGCCTGGGATGGGACCGTAAATCCATCCTCTACGAAAAGTACGATTGAAATGTCGACGCGAGCGTGCGGCTGGTACCTAGATGGGTTGGTCGTGTTTTACCGCTAGCGTCACCATCGCTTTGGAAACCAGCTTTTCTTCAGAATTCTTCTCCGCAAAGACTTCGGCTTCACAGACTACCAGCATCTTGCCTGCCCGAAGGACGCGCGCCCGGCAGCGCAGCCGGTCGGCGACGGCGGGGCGCAAGAAATTAATCTTGAACTCGACACTTACCACATCATCGTCCAGAGGCACATTGGCCCGCGCCGCGCAGCCTGAGGTGTGGTCCGCCATGGTGGCCATCACGCCCGCATGAATCAATCCGTGTTGTTGACGGTGGCGCTCCGAGGGGAATAATACGGTTTCGCAGTATTCGTCGTCGACGCGGATAAGTTGCATGCCGATATCGCGCACGAAGTTGGCGTTATCGAAAATGTACCGGACGCGGCTTTGCCTGAGTTCATCCATGGATTAAGTTTGGTGGGAGTTGCGCTTGACGAGAGTTGGGAGCCGCCTCAAAGCAGGTCCCTCCACTGCGCTCGCTTCGCTGCACTCCGGTCGGGATGACAGGGTTGTATACGCTGACGCCTTAGCACCCTAGTATGCCCAGCGCAACAACGTTGCGCCAACGGTAAATCCTGCTCCAACCGACGCCAGTAGCACCAGGTTGCCCTTCTTCAGCTTCCCTTCCTGAAGAGCTGTACCCATGGCGAGAGGTATCGTTCCAGCCGTGGTGTTTCCGAAGCGGTCGATGTTGATGACCACACTTTCCGGCTTCAGACCCAGCCGGTCAGCGGTGGCGGTGATGATCCGGCGGTTGGCCTGGTGGGGAATGAAGGTGTCGATGTCAGTACCTTTCAAGCCATTGCGCGAGAGGATTTTCTCGCACAGCTCAGCCTGTTTGCGAACGGCAAACTTGAACACCGCCTGCCCGTCCTGATGGACATAGTGCATGCGCTTGTCCACCGTTTCACGGGTGGCGGGATGGAGACTTCCGCCGCCTGGCATGTAGAGCGAACAACCGCCCGCTCCATCCACTTCGTGGATGAAATCGATCAGGCCTTCGGAATCGTTTTCCGGCGGCTTCCAGCAACACGGCACCCGCTCCATCACCAAAAATTACGCAGGTGGCGCGATCTGTGTAATCGATGATCGAAGACATTACGTCCGCGCCAATCACCATGACTTTTTTATGCACTCCAGTGGCGATGAACTGCGCTCCGGTCTGAAGCGCATAAACAAAGGCCGAGCAAGCGGCTGAAAGATCGAATCCCCAGACTCCTTTTGCGCCCAGCTTGTGCTGGACCAGACAGGCAGTGGAGGGGAAAAACATGTCCGGCGTCACTGTGGCGACGATGAGCGCGTCGAGATCTGATGGCGCCAATCCCCGTTCGATCAGCGCAAGCCGGGCAGCCTCGGTCGCAAGGTCGCTGGTAGCGACACCTTGATCGACGACATGGCGTTCACGAATCCCGGTGCGCTCCACGATCCAATCGTTCGAAGTCTCTACCAATTTTTCCAGATCGTCATTGGTAAGCAAGCGGGGTGGGACGTAGGTTCCCAGGGCAGTAATCTTGGCGCGCACGAGCTGACTCACTCTATGAGTTCTCCTGATGTGAGATGAACCCGCTATTTTGACGCACCCATGCGGCAATGTCCAACTCTAACGTGCCGCATACCTTTGTTGACTTGTAGCCAGCGGATGCCGCGTTTCATTTCCGGTGCACGTCCCAACCCAGCTCCAGTCCAGCGATTACTTGCGGACATGTCCCTGAGTAAAGAAACGAGAAGAAGAACTGCAGGCTTGACAGTGCCAAAAATCGCTGCCGAACCCGAATCGGCACACTATCGAAACCCGAATTGGCACACTTCCGAAGTGGAACACCTGTGACCTTCGCGCACGAGCAACTCTTTACTACTCTGCACCAGCCACTCGAAAACGTGCAGCGACCTGAATTCCTGGCGCCACACCAAAACTGATTATGCGCTCAGATCTTCAGGAAAGGGGATCAGAGATGGTTGGGACAAGTAACTCTTCTCGCATGAAATTCGTCAGCTTTATCGTCCTGGCGTGCGCGATATCCCTGTGGTCTGGTTGCGGTGGTGGTATGAACGTCGGCGGGGGACTTCCGGGAGCGACTTCCCACGGACTAAAGATCACTCCCGCTAGCAGTACCGTCCGCGCCGGAGATACGAAGCAGTTCTCAGCAGTCGTCACGGGAAATGCAAACCAAGCGGTTGCATGGTCGATAAATGGAGTGGCGGGAGGCAACGCGACGTTTGGAACCATTGACTCAAAAGGTTTGTTTCATGCGCCGTTAAATCTCCCTGTGCCCAATTCGATAAAAGTGCAGGCGGTAAGCGTTACGGACAAAACTCTGAATGCCACCAGTCCCATGAGCCTGGAAAATCCAATACCCGTTCCGCAAACAATTTCTCCCACCTTTTTACCTGTTGGCAATTTTTCGCTGACTGTGGGCGGATCAAACTTTGTCCCGGGAGCAAAGGTGCTCTTTGGGGGGAAAGCGCTGGCCACCACGGTGCTCTCCCGTAGTCAACTCACCGCCACCGGAACATCTACCGCGACGCAAAAAGGCATCGTCAAGATTACGGTTGAGAATCCTGATCCCGGCAAAATCGATTCTCCTGCTGCTCTGAATGTGCAGGTGGGCGCGGCCGGACAGGTGGCGGTCATTGTTGTACCGGCAACGATTCAACTGCATGCGGGCGACACATTCAGCTTCGCCGCATCGGTGAACGGCGCGGGCCCCAATACTGCGGTGAAGTGGACGATCAACGGAATTCCCAACGGAAATTCGACGGTGGGCACAATTACTGCCGGTGGGGTCTACAAAGCTCCGGCAACACTGCCGCCGTCGACCACGCTGCAAATAACCGCGACCAGCCTGGCGGATACGACCGCCAGTTCGAACGGCATTATCACGCTGAGCAATCCCCTTCCCAGCGTTTCTACGGTGCTTCCAACGGATATCCCAGTGGGAAGTTTTACTTTGGTCGTGACTGGTAAGAAGTTCGTGAGCGGCGCAGTGGTTTCTTTTGGCGGGAACCTTTCTTCCGACACAGTTTGTCTCCTCAACCGAGCTGATCGCGACTGGTACCGCGACTAGTGATCAGACTGGGACGGTGGAAGCAACCGTCATCAATCCAGACCCGGGCTCGGCAACTTCAAACCAGTTTGCGCTGCAGGTAGGAACACCAGCGAACGGCCTCAGCGCAACTGCCGCAGCCCGATTGCTTGAACAGTCCACGTGGGGAGTGAACCCGCAATCGCTTTCTCATGTCCAGGCGGTAGGTATGCAGGCTTTTCTGAACGAACAGTTTGCGATGGCCCCGTCCACCTACCCCGCGCCGGGTGCCAATGACGATATGACTGTCGTGCAGAAGCGATGCTTTACCAATGCTCTTGTGGGACAGGACCAACTTAGACAGCGCGTCGGCTTTGCGCTTTCGGAAATCATGGTGGCCTCGGCGGCCAAGGTGAATAACCCCAGTGCGTTCGTGTTGTGGGCCAACATGTTTCAGAAAGATGCCTTTGGCAATTTCTTCACCCTGTTGAATGACGTCACGGTAAGCCCGGTTATGGGCAACTACCTGGACATGGTCAATAACGACAAGCCGAATCCAAACACCAATTCCCGTGCCAATGAAAACTACGCGCGCGAGGTGCTGCAGTTGTTCACAGTGGGATTGGATCTTCTAAATCAGGACGGAACTCCGCAATTAGATGGCTCAGGAAATCCGATTCCCACATATACGCAGGACACAATCACGGCGTTCGCTCGCGTGTTCACGGGATGGACATATCCCACGAAGCCAGGCAATACCGGCGCATTTTGGAAATCCCGAATACTATGGCGGTCCGATGATTCCGTTCGACAGCCACCATGACACCGACCCAAAAACGCTATTGAATGGAGTAACGATCCCGGGAGGAGGAACGGCGCAAGCCGACCTGACCGCCGGACTGCAGAATATTTTCAATCATCCTAATGTCGCGCCATTCATATCAAAGCAACTGATCCAACACCTGGTGACCAGCAATCCCAGCCCGGAATACGTAGGACGGGTGTCGGCGGTGTTCAATGACAACGGTAGTGGTGTTCGTGGCGATTTGAAGGCAGTGGTTCAGGCAATCCTGCTCGACACCGAGGCTCGTCGTGGAGACGATCCGGCTCAAGCGCAACCTGGCGATGGCCATCTAAAAGAGCCAATACTATTCATCACGAACCTGCTGCGCGCTCTTAATGCGACGACTGATGGCGCCGGGCTCTCAGACCGTGCGTCCGATATGAAGCAGGCACCGTTCTTCGCGCCTAGCGTATTCAATTTCTTTCCGCCGGGCTTCGTGATTCAGGGCACATCGCTGTTGGGTCCCGAGTTCGCAATTTTCAATACCAGCACGACGATATCGCGAACGAACTTCGTTAATGATCTCGTTTACAGCCAGGTGAATAGCGGTACGGTCGTTAATCTCAACGGCTACGTTCCGCTGGCGGCGGCTCCCGGTCAGCTTCTCGATGCGGTAGCGGCCGTCATGCTGCATGGACAAGTGTCGGACGACATGCGGGGTACCCTTGTCAGCACGCTTTCGGGAATTTCCGATAACACCCGGCGTACGAAAGCCGCTTTTTATCTGATTGGCAGTTCATCGCAGTTCCAGGTCGAACACTAAAGGGGAGAACCAGTCATGGCATTTTCACGAAGAGATTTTCTAAAGAGAACTTGCTGCACCGCGGCCGCCGGATTTGCGGCCGCCAGTTTCAATCGGTTCGGACTGGTAAACGCGATGGCTCAAAGCGCTCAGGACTACAAAGCACTGGTTTGCGTCTTCCTGTTCGGAGGCAACGACAGCAACAATATGGTTGTCCCAATGAGCAGCAGCGGGTACGCGTCATACCAGCAAGTCCGATCCGTGCTGGCGCTGCCGCAGTCAAGCTTGCTTCCGATTAATGCCCCGAGCGCCGGCTCCTTCGGATTTCATGCGAAGTTCCCCGAGCTGCAGGCCCTGTTTAATCAGAAACACTTAGCCGTGTTGGCGAACGTCGGGACTCTGGTGCGACCGACCACGCGAACGCAATTCCGTGGAGGCCAGGTTACGGTTCCGCAAAATTTGTTTTCTCATGAGGACCAGCAGGCGCAAATGCAAACGGCATCGCTGACCGGCGACGGACAGACGGGATGGGCAGGACGGACAGCGGACAAGATTCAGTCTATCTATGGCGGAAATTTCCCCATTATTATTTCGCTGGCGGGCACGAATATTTTCTGTGAGGGCCTGTCCGCACGGTCGATCGAGTCCAGTGGCAATCCGACAAAGTTGCTGGCAGGGCTTCGGCAACTCGGCTGAATCGCAGAGCCGGATGTCAGCTTTACAAAATCTGCTTACTTTTGACACTGGCGTGTCGTTGATACAAGCAGCGAGCAGCACAACTGTCAATGCGCTGCAGGATAGCAAGTCCCTCGCAGATGCCATCGCGGGAGCCCCGGCCCTGGCAACGGTTTTCCCCAATAACGGACTTGCCAGTCAACTCAAGCAGGTGGCGCAGATTATTTCCGTGCGTGCGTCGCTAGGACTGCAACGCCAGATTTTCTTCGTGTCGCTTGGCGGTTTCGACACCCACAGTGATCAACTCAACGCCCACAACAACTTGTATACGCAGCTTAGTCAGGCGCTGAATGCCTTCTACCAGGCGACCGTGGAAATTGGTGCAGCATCGCAAGTTACCAGCTTCACATTGTCGGACTTCAGCCGCACGTTCCAACCCGATAGCACATCCGGAAGCGATCACGCGTGGGGCGGCCATCACTTGATTGTGGGAGGAGGAGTCCACGGCGGAGATTTCTTCGGAACGTTCCCGACGCTGGCGCTTGGCGGCCCTGATGATGCTACCAGCGAAGGCAGATGGATCCCAACGACGTCACTAGACCAGTACGCCGCAACCTTGGCGAACTGGTTTGGGGTGCCGACAGCGGATTTGCCGACCATCTTCCCGAATTTGGCGAACTTTACCACTCCTCTGCTGAATTTTGTGGGATAGCAAAGTTGTTGCCAATGGCCGTCGAGTCCAAGGGGCACGAGTAGCGTCCGAGTTCCGACCGTCAACTGAGCGAGGGTAGACTTCTAATCGATCGGTAAGCTGACTGAAGCGGTAGAGGCGTTTCGAACGGGATTACAAAAAGCCAGACACCGGGACCCCACTGCACACACAAGAGCCCGTTACCGTTGCTTCCTTCCGGACCTGGCGGGGTTGGCGGGAATGCGTCGCGTAGGACCGATGCCTGACCGAATCTGATTCTAACATTGCGAGTCGATCTGCTGTTCCGCACCCTAGGGCAGTTCCGCGGTCTTCAATTCCGGAAAGGCGCTCAATGCCATTAAGAGCAGCAGATGTCGAACCTGAGCCGCCACGGCAACCGCCATCAGAGCACCTCGAACACGAAAGAGCAGCGTGGGCTGAACTGGCCGGTGAGGGCGCTTCTCCTCGGGGTGGCCTTCGTTGCTGGTTTCTTCGGACTTGCTCTTGCGAGTGGGCCGACGCTATCGTCATGGCTACCGCTGCCGGGGTTGTTCCAAGTCTCTTATCGCGGAGGTTCTAGGGCCAATATTGGTTTTGGGCCACAACGGTGTTGCTAGGAAATATGCAAATACCCTGGTCGCCGTAGTTCGTCCCCTAATCGAGTAGGGAAGATCGTTTTACATGCTGACCTTCGTTCGGCCGATGCCATGTTCGTGATCGTGGCGATTTCTCTAGTGGACCCCAAGTCCAAGGGCGAAGGCACCTAAGAATTGCTCCCGCATCAGGAAGGAGGCAAAAAAGCTAAAGTTGTGCAGAGTCTTCACGAAGTTCGTGAAACCCGTTCAGCGTGTCCAAGTGCCCAGCGGAGGACGATCCCACTGAATCCGCTTTGCGAGACCATTCTGGAGGCTGACCGTGCCCGTATAGGTTCCCGTTCCGTTCCAGGTGATACTGATTTTGTACGGTCCAATGAAACGTCCGTACCCTGTTCCCGCCGAACCTCCCGTGACCGTCAATGAATCAGCGGATTGTTTGAACGCATAACCGCCTGACCAGACTTGGCCGGCCAGGTTGGTTCGCCCTCTATTGATTGATGCGCAGTATTTGTCTTCGAAACACTTGCTCTGGGCGGGGCCGTTTGAACATTGTTCGGCATAAAGACGCTCGTGAGGAGCACATGGTTTGCGATTGTCTCCGCCACAGGCGCTGTTCCCGGTGAACTGGCACCCGGGATCCTGTGCACGCACGATGGTCAGGAACATAGCCACAATCCAGATCGTAAATACAGTTTTCCCGGAACCACGCATGAATGCTCTCCTCAAAGTTACTGACTCCAGCCGGACGCGAAGCGATACCCGAGCAACTCTCCTCTACCGTTTGCGTTTATGATTTTAGCTCTGCGGTTGGCGTTGTACGTTCCTTGCGTAGATATTCCCGCAAAGCTGGGTCGTACCCTCAGTACTCTTTCTTTTCTTGACGGTTTGGCGAACAATGAACCCGTTCATGTCTTCTGCCGATCCATCGCGGCCTCTGACACCACCCTTATCCGTCAGCATACATCATCACTTTGAGATTGCTGTGTATCTTACTGTGGCGATGGGTTTTATCACTCTGGCGTTTACCGGAGGCTTGGGTGTAATTGTGGTCATGTTGGTCAGCCTCGCGCTCGTGCTCCGTGGCTATCTGCTGCTCACACGTCGTAGCTGGCTGATCTCCGAACATGCCACGTCATTTCTGACGCTGGGTTACATAGGCATTTACGCGGCGGACTATTTTCTTTTTTCGCGTGGATTTCTTGATGCGACAGTTCATCTGGTTCTGTTCGTCATGGTGGTGCGGTTGTTTTCTGCGCATCGCGACCGCGACTATTACTTCCTCTCCGTCATCGCCTTTCTGATGGTACTTTCGGCCGCGCTGCTCACAGTGGATAGCACCTTCCTCCTGGCCTTCGCTTGTTTCACACTGTCGGCGGTCGTCACCTTCATCCTGATGGAGATGCGGCACTTTTCCGGCAAGGCCGCCATCCGCACGCAACTCTCAGATGACGGGGCGTCTTCCCGACGTTTAGCAACGACGCTGGCGGCAGTTTCTCCGCTCTTAATGCTTTGTATCCTGCTGACGGCAGCCGGCATTTTCTTTGTCTTGCCGCGCGTCTCCGCTGGATATTTGAGCGCATACGCACCCGGAGGCGAAATTTCCACCGGCTTCAGCGACCAGATTGAACTGGGACGGCTTGGCGAGATTCAACAATCAAGCTCGGTGGTAATGCACGTTCATATCGATGGCGACGACCGCGGAGCTTTCGATTTGAAATGGCGCGGGATTAGTCTCCGTAACTTTGACGGCCGGAATTGGTCGAACAACCGGACCCAGCGTGTCCTTTTTCAACAGCCTGGCGAGGGCTTTATTTTGCCGGAGCCGATAGCTGCTGTTCGTGACATTGGTCGCCGCCCTATTCACTATCGGGTGCTAATGGAGCCGCTGGGCATGAATGTTTTTTTCCTTGCGGCAAGGCCGGAGGAGTTAGAGGGCGACTATAAGAACGTCGGCTTGGACGAAGGCGGCGCAATATTCAACCTTGATCTTCAGCATCCAGTGAACCGATATCAGGCCAGGTCCGATATTGCGCAACCAGCGGCAAGCGCGCTGCGCCGAGCTGGCGGCAATTACCCGCCTGATCTGGATACCGGCTATCTCGAACTTCCCCGCATCCTTGATCCCCGCATCCGAAGTCTGGCCGAGCGAATTACCGCATCCTCGGATAACAGCTACGACAAGGCCAGCGCCATCGAAACCTACCTTCGGACACACTTCCAATACACGCTCCAGTTGCCGCGCACGGTGCCGCGCGACCCCTTAGCCAACTTCCTGTTCGAACGCAAGCAAGGACATTGCGAATATTTCGCGTCTTCAATGGCGGTCATGCTCCGTACGTTGGGAATTCCGGCACGCATTGTCAACGGATTTCACAGCGGCGAATTCAATGACCTGACTTCGCAGTATGTCGTCAGGGCGAGCGACGCGCATTCCTGGGTGGAGGCATTCTTCCCCAATTACGGCTGGATCTCGTTCGATCCCACGCCGGGAGTCTCCACGCCAGTCCGCAGTGGATGGAACCGGGTAGGGCTGTACGTCGATGCCATGGCGTCGTTCTGGCGCGACTGGGTGATCAACTACGACGCCGGACATCAGCAGACGCTGGCGGTTGGCGCGAAAAGCGGCAGCCTGCAGCTTTTTTCGAACCTCAAAACCTGGTGGCGCCGGCACTACGAGTTGCTGTTGAAGACTGCCCGCCGCAGTGAACGGGTAGTTAATCGGTCCCCGTGGATGTGGGCGATCACCGGATTCCTAATAGCGATGTTGCTGATATTAGGGGCCAATGCACGACTGTTGTGGCAGTGGTTTGTACAACGCCGGTTGGCGGCCAAGCCAGAGAAGTCCCCTCGGGTTGCGGCAAGTATATGGTATGAGCGGATGACAGGAATGGTGGGACGCCGGGGATGGCGAAAATCGCCCACCCAGACCCCTGAAGAATTTATCGAGTTGATCGATGACAGTGCGGTCCGCGATAAGGTTGCGGAATTTACCCGTCACTACGAAAGTGCCCGCTTCGATGCGTCAATCGAGGATGTCCAGCGGCTGCCTCGTCTGTACGAAGAAATCTCCGCAACCCGGCGCTAAGTTTTTAGAAGTGCCAGACTATGCCACTGCCGACAGGGTGTGACATGCATCGACTGGTAGTTATGGGGAATCAGGTTCAGTTCAAAAAGCGCATCTTGATAGAACGTGGCGGCAAAAGGCACCTCGACGGTCGGCCGACCATTGCCGAGGTCCATCAGGCGCCGGCCATAGTTGCCTTCAGCCTAAAAACTATGGCTTGAATAATGAAGAGTCGTATCGACCGCAGTGACACCAGGATGGTCTGGTCGCTTACGAAAGTTCGATCCACGATTGCGGCGAGCTCGTTCTTCTCCTGGCCGGCCAGCCCGGGCGCTAACACAGACAGATAACAGCAATGCTGCCGAAAGTCGTCTGCGAATCATCCCCGCTCCTGGCTAAGCGACTGAAATTGTTTGTAGGTTAGCATGTGAAAGCAGCACCGGATTTCAGTAGAGAACCAGGTTTGGTGCACGACCCTCTACAAATCCGATGTTGCAACAGTGTTAAAATCAATAGATTGCATGCCGATAAAGACCTTAATATCGCCGGTCGAGAGGGCAGCCGAGCCGACCGGGCCGATGGCTGACGCATCGACGAAAGTGGGCTTTGTCAGCCTGGGATGCCCCAAGAACCTCGTGGACAGTGAGGTAATGATGGGCATGCTGGCGCAGGCCGGTGCCACGCTGGTCTCAAGAGCTGAAGAAGCCGACGTAATCGTCGTAAACACTTGCTCATTTATCGCCAGCGCTCAGCAGGAATCGGTGAATACGATTTTGGAAATGGCCCGCCACAAGACCGGCGGTCGTGCCCGGAAATTGGTGGTTGCAGGATGCCTGGTAGAACGCTTCCGCAACGAAATTCAGCAGAACATTCCGGAAGTTGATGCCGTAGTTGGCACGGGTGAACTTGGAGGCATTTTGGCGGCTGCAGGTATAGGTTCCGCACCAGCCCCCAATCCTCTTTTCAATATTCTGCAATCGAGACCGGAAGGAGATGCTCGCGCCGAGAGGGGCCGATTTTCGCGTGAAACATGGGATGGCGCCATCGCTGATCTGCCCAATTATCTTTACGATGAAGCTACTCCTCGCATTCTAGCCACGCCAAAACATACGGCGTACATCAAGATTGCCGAAGGCTGCGATCATCCTTGCACATTTTGCATCATCCCCCAATTGCGCGGAAAGTTTCGATCGCGGCGGTTCGAATCGATAATGGCAGAAGCGGAAAGATTAGCGCAGGGAGGCGTGCGGGAAATTACGCTCATCGGACAGGACACGACTTGTTACGGCGAGGATTTCGGCCTGAAGGATGGCCTCGCCCTGCTTTTGGAAAAGCTAGCGGGAATCGAGCCGCTGCGATGGGTGAGATTCCTCTATGCCTATCCCAACAAAATTACCGGGCGTCTGCTCGATACCATCGCCCGCCACGAAAAAATTTGCTCATACATCGACGTGCCACTGCAACACGCTTCTCCGACGGTGCTGAGGCGAATGAAGCGCGGAGCGGGCGCCGATATCTTTTTGCGCTCGCTCGAAAAGATGCGCCGTACCATCCCCGGAGTCACTTTACGGACGTCGTTCATTGTCGGCTTTCCTGGAGAAACCGAGCAGGAGTTCGAGGAGCTTTGTGATTTCGTACGCGATTCCGAGTTCGACTGGATGGGCGCATTCGGATATTCGGACCAGGACGGCGCAAGCGCATTTTCGCTCGAAGAAAAGCTGCCCGAACGTGAGATCGAACGTCGTCGCAAGCGGTTGATGCAGATCCAGCGGAAAATCAGTAAGCGTAAAAAGAAAACGTTGGTGGGACAGGAATTCGATCTTATTCTCGAAGGCGTATCGGAGGAGAGCGATCTGCTGCTCGAAGGGCGCACTCCAATGCACGCGCCTGAGATTGATGGCAAGGTATTCGTAAACGATGTACCAGAGGGTCTCGAACCGAAATTCGGTGAGTTCTACCGATGCCAGGTCACTGAAGCTCACGATTACGACCTGATCGCCAGGATCGTGTAGGAAGCAAATGGTTCGCAAGCGCAACATCCAGATAAAGTGTCCCATCTGCAAAAAGCCGGTGAATGTTGCCGAAGAGGAATTCCCTTTCTGTTCGCCACGTTGTCGCCTGATTGACCTTGGAAAATGGGCCAGTGGTGGTTACGTCATTTCGTCTCCCCTGCAGGACATTGGCGAGGGTCAAGATCTTTCCCGGGAACCCGATGAAGAATCGTAAGGCTGGGCCAGCGATGTCTGTCGAGAGGCTGGCGATACGAGAGCGGGAATCCGCGCCGTGAACCCCTCTACTACTTCTGCCTTTCGCGGTCCTCAGTGGGCTACGCAAGTTGCAACCCTCTTCGGTGTTGGGCGCTTACGTCCGGGGCCCGGAACCTGGGGATCGGCGACAACCGTAATTCTCTGGTGGCTTGTGGCACGATTGATCGCTCCGACATGGCAGCCTTGGGTAGCAGGATCTCTCGCGGCATTCGCCGTACTGGTTGGCATTCCTGCCGCCACGCGGGTCTCTCGAGCTAGCGGCTTAAAAGATCCTCAGTCCATAGTGATCGACGAAGTTGCCGGCCAACTGATTACCCTGATCGCAGCGCCGGTCGCGTGGCAATCTCTGTTGCTGGGCTTTATACTTTTTAGGGCGTTCGATATCGTCAAGCCGCCTCCGGTACGCCAACTCGAACGCCTACCTGAAGGAATAGGCATCCTGATCGATGATGTGGGAGCGGGCTTATACGGCTTGATCGTGCTGCAGACCGTGCTGCATTTTGGTCTGATACATCGATAGCCGGGCTGCGCTTTCAGCTAGGAATCTGGAACCCATGAGCATTTCCGACCGATTGCTGGGAAAGAAAAACGTTAACGGCCATCCGCACATTGAGACGGTACTTCCCAGCGCCGCGTTACCGGGAGGCGAAGTACGCATTATTGGGAGCGGTTTGCGGCCAAAGGAACTGCGCCGTCCACTCGTCCGTTTCGGCGACGTCGAGGGAGCAGTGGTCATCAGTTCAGATGAGTTTCTCATCGCCCGCGTACCCCCCGGTGCATCGTCTGGGACGGTGGTTGTCTCCGCGAATGATGCCTCCAGCAATGCGCACCAGATAAAAGTCGCAGCCCTTATTGCGGAGAACCTACACCCCGTGACCAACCCGGCGGTCGATGCCGAGGGAAATATTTTTGCCACTTTCTCAGGATCGCGCGGTCAGAAAGTTCCGGTCTCCATCTACAAAATCGACACCAACTACAACGTGAAACCGTTTGTTTCGGATATGACCAACGCCACGGCCCTCAGCTTCGACCGCGCTGGACAGCTTTATGTCTCTTCGCGATTTGACGGTACGGTATATCGAGTGGCTCCGAACGGGACGATGTCTACGTATGCCGAGGGTATGGGAGTTGCCACTGGAATGGCGTTCGATGCGGACGAGAATCTTTACGTCGGCGACCGTAGCGGCACGATTTTCAAAATTGGCAAAGACCGTCAGATTTTTGTTTTTGCGACAATCGAGCCCAGCGTTTCTGCTTATCACTTGGCCTTCGGTCCGGCTGGAGACTTGTTTGTGACCGGACCCACAACTTCAAGTTTCGATTCGGTTTACAAGATTGACACTCACGGCAGCGTTTCGACCTTTTTCCGGGGGCTAGGACGTCCGCAAGGTCTGGCTTTTGATGTTGACGGCAACCTTTATGTCGCGGCCTCGCTTTCTGGTAAGCGCGGCATCGTCAAAATCACTCCTGACGCGAGAGCCTCGCTCGAAGTGGCTGGCCACGGTTTGGTTGGCCTTGCTTTTGCTCCAGGGCGTTCGGCCGTTCTCGCGACTACCGGCGCCGTCCACAGGCTTTCGTGGGATGTGCAAGGCAGCCCGTTGGTTCCTGATTTGCCCGCTTAAGCTGATCGCTGGCACCGTTCGGTTTCTTGCCGCCGCCGAAAGCCTTCTCACCGGAGGTTGTGTTCGAAGCTTCTGCGCTTTCATTTACACTCTTAGCTGTGAACGCCGAAATCATCGCTATCGGCTCGGAACTGCTGACCCCTTTCCGTCAGGACACGAATTCCCTGTATCTGACCGAGAAGCTCAACCAGCTCGGGGTAGAAGTCATTTTCAAAACCATCGTCGGAGACAGCCGCGAGCACCTTACCGGAGCAGCGGCATTGGCTTTGTCACGAGCGGCCATCGTGATTTTCATGGGCGGCCTCGGGCCGACCGAGGACGACCTCACCCGCGAAGCAGTGGCCGATGCTTTAGGACTGCAATTACATCGCGATCCGGAAATTGTGGCGGGCCTGGAACGCCGTTTTGCATCGCGCGGCATGAAGATGTCACTCAATAATCTCAAGCAGGCGGATGTGATCACCGGAGCGATGGTCCTGCACAATGCCAACGGCAGCGCGCCCGGCCAATGGATCAGCGGCAAGTATGAGGGCACGGGAAATCATGATCATGCTGCTGCCCGGCCCTCCTCACGAGCTCAAAGCCCTGTTCGATGAGCAATGCATGGGTCGCTTGCGAGCAAAACTGCCGGTGCAGTTCATCGCGACTCGAGTTCTAAAAATAGGCCTGATGGCGGAATCGCAGGCCGACGCCCGAGTCGCGCCCATCTACAAGCGCTATACCGATGTCCAGACTACGATCCTGGCGGGCGCGGGAGAGATTCAGTTGCACCTCAAAACCCGCGGCACCTCTTTAGAAGCCGCGCAATCACGGGTCGACCAGCTGGCAGAAGAGATTGAAGAAGAACTCGGGGACTCGGTCTTTTCGGACAATGGAGATTCGCTGGAGCAGATTGTCGGTTATTACCTGCAAATGCGGGACAGCTCCCTAGCTGTCGCTGAGTCCTGTACTGGCGGGCTTTTGGCAGAGCGCATTACATCGGTGAGCGGCAGCTCGCGTTACTTCCTCGGAGGTGCCGTCGTGTATTCGAATGCTATGAAAACTGTCTTCGCCGACGTTTCGCCAGATCTGATCGAAAGACACGGCGCGGTCAGCCGGGAGGTCGCAACCGCCTTGGCGGAAGGGATTCGAAACCGGTGCGGCGCTTCACTGGGCCTGGCTATCACTGGCGTGGCCGGCCCAACGGGCGGCACCGAGCAAAAGCCGGTTGGACTGGTATTTCACGCTTTGGCGTCCGAAAAAGGAACTCAGGTTGAGGAACGGAAGTTTCCCGGCGACCGCACGCGAATCCGCTGGTATGCCAGCCAGCAAGCGCTGGACATGGTCAGAAGAAAATTGATGTAGAGGGGTTTTCGGTTGTCAGCTCAAGTCGGCTCGGCTGACATTTGAACACCGATGACTTATTACCTCCATGCGGATTTTCGTTGCTCTCGATATAGACGAGGTCATACGCAAGCGTATCCAACTCTTTATCGACGGTGTGCGTGGATTCGCACCGGACGCGCGATGGGTTCGTTCCGAGTCGCTGCATGTGACTCTGAAATTTATCGGGAACAAGCCGGCGGTGGAAGTGGACGCAATTAGGGAAGCAGTTGCCCGAATTCGTGCAGATATCGTTGACATTAACTTTCGTGGTTACGGATTCTTCCCCACGCCGACAGCCGCCCGCGTTTTCTGGTTGGGAGTTGATGCCGATTCGCGACTAACGCTTCTGGCTAGATCGGTTGACGATATTACCGCCACTCTTGGAGTACCGGCAGAAGAGCATGCATTCAGTCCACACCTCACTCTGGCGCGCAGAGGAGGAGGATCGGGTACGCCGCGACGGCAGAACAGTGACGGGTCTAATCAAGTATTTCAACGCCTGCAGCAGAGGTTGGGGGCGTTGCCAGTTCCCGAGTTCGGTACGATGACAGCCCGAGAGTTCTTTGTGTACGAAAGCCAGCTCGGACGAGGTGGTTCCCGCTATACGAAAATAGGGCGCGTTGAACTGAAATAGGCTGCTGGAGCGACTTCATCATTCATGAGTATCTTGCTCACTGCTGCGTTGAGCTACTTCCTGGGATCTATCCCTTTCGGCTTTCTTCTGGTGCGGATTTTTCGGGGGCAAGATATTCGGCGAACTGGCAGCGGCAACATCGGAGCCACGAATGTCGCGCGTTCGTCGCCGATTCTGGGTATGCTCACATTGCTTCTGGACGCCCTTAAGGGACTGGCTGCGGTGGCACTGGCTCGTACCTTTTTTCCGGGGCAGAGTGAGCTGCCGGAAATCGCCGCTCTTTTCGCCGTAATTGGCCATATATTTCCTGTCTGGTTGAAATTTCGTGGCGGGAAAGGCGTCGCTACGGGGCTGGGGGCATTTGCAACTTTGGCGCCTCACACCATTTTGATCATGGTGGGACTTTTTGCAGCCGTAGTGCTGGTATTCCGTTACATATCGCTTGGATCGATCGTGGCAGTGGCCCTATTTCCCTTTCTCGCATGGCTACTCCACGATTACGGCGACGCAGTGCACGATCTTGTCGTGATGGCAATTGTCGCAATGCTTATTGTCGCCAAGCACCACCAGAATATTCATAGACTCCTCTCCGGCACGGAACCCCGGTTTCACCTTAAGCACGCAGGTGGACCGGCATGAGCCGCATCGCAATCATCGGCGCGGGCGCATGGGGCACGGGCCTCGCCATCGTTCTTGGCCGTCGAGGAGACCATCGGGTGCAGCTTTGGGCGCACGAGAAGGAGGTCTGCGATTCAATTTCCAACCGGCGGGTGAACGAGTTGTTTCTTCCGGGACAGCTCGTGCCGGAAACCGTCTCTGTCGCTGGGGATCTGCAAGAAGCGTTGAGCGACGCTGAAATCGTCGTCACTGTGATCCCGTCCCAGCATTGTCGAAGTCTATTTCGGCAAATGCAGCCCCACGTAACTTCAGAGATGCTTTTTGTGAGTGCAACCAAAGGCCTGGAAGAGAAAACTCTACTGCGCATGACAGAGGTCGTGTCCGAGGTTCTGGGAACTTCTCGATCCGGCAAAAAGTTTTCACCGCGTATCGGCGCCCTTAGCGGGCCGTCTTTCGCGAAAGAGGTGGCGCGCGGCGACCCAACAGCAATCACGATCGCTTCGAAGGACGCGGATCTCGCAGAGATCGTGCAGCGCGAATTCAGCGATCCCCGTTTTCGCCTCTACACGAATGATGATGTTGCCGGCGTCGAACTGGGCGGCGCCCTGAAAAACGTTATTGCTATTGCCGCCGGCGTTTGCGACGGACTGAAACTAGGACACAATTCAATCGCAGCGCTTATTACGCGTGGTCTGGCGGAAATTACGCGTCTGGCGGTGGCTTGCGGAGGCCGCCCCGAAACCATGGCTGGACTGGCGGGCCTTGGCGATCTGGTGCTCACATGCACGGGAGGACTTTCCCGTAATCGAATGGTGGGCGTAGAGCTTGGACGAGGACGCAAACTTGACGAGATTATCGCGGGCATGCACGGCGCCGTCGCTGAGGGCGTGTTTACGACGCAGGCGGCGGTTGGACTGGCCCGTGACCGTGGGATCGAAATGCCGATCATCGAACAGATGGACGCGATTTTACACCGCAACAAGCCTCCCGCCGATGCCATTCAGGATCTGATGACGCGTAGCGCAAAGAGCGAAATTGTTATTTAGGTGCTTGCTCCTCGCAAAGCGGCTGACTTAATCTGCAGCTCTTTGAACATGCCAGCATGATTCCACAGGTTCCTTCGCACTTTCGCCGCCAGAAGTCGCACGCACTTTGGTAACGGAGTTAGGCCGTGATTCTGCGTTCTCAAAGTCAGCCTTCCAAGTAAAATTTCAAGGGAATCTGTAAACGTCGACTTGCAGCGAAAGTAGCCTTCGTCCTTGAAATTGCCCCTGCCATCCCGCATTCCGATCTTGTACGTCATCCTGAGCGTACTTGCGCTCATCAGCGTGGTTCCGATGTATTTCTATTCGGAACAGGTCGAATCGATCAATCGCGAACGGCTGATCACGAACGAACGCCTGCTTCAGAACACAGTGACGCGTTCCCTTGCCGACGATATAGCACAGCATCAGGAATCGTTGCACATGATGCTGGCGAACCTGTCTTCCGCTCTCCAGGTGGCAAGCGGCGGCGACGTCACGGCGGAGCACGTGGAAGCGCCGGAGTTGCGCGCCCTGTTGGAACATTTTGTGTCCTCCTCGCCGGACCTGGCCTATGCAACGCTGCTTAACTCCGATTCGAAAGGAATTTCAGCCGGCCGTATCGCTCCTGACGCGTTCCTGCAACGCGATCTGTTGCGCGCCTACGACGCCGCGAGTGAAGGCCGGGCTTACAGCGGACAGGCGCTGGTTGTGGGCAGCGGCACATCGGCCCGAACCGTGATGCTGGTTAGCACACCAGTGATGTACGGGGGCCGGTTTCTAGGAATGATCGGTGCCGTTGAAGACCTGAGTTTCCTGATCCGCCGCCTGCAGGAGGTTAACCGCGGCGGGCTTACGCCTTACGTCGTCGATAGTGAAGGGCGGCTGGTTGCCGGGGCAACCCCCCAATATGCGACCGGTCAGGACATGACCAACTCGGAAATCGTCCGCAACTTTCTGGAGCAAGGTGGGCAAGCACAACTGGTTGCGGCCACTCGTGAATTCAAGGTGACGCAGGGTAAGAGCAGCACGCAAATGCTTGGTACGTATAGCCCGGTGGGCAATCTGGACTGGGCAGTGATCGTTCAAAAGCCCCGCGATGAAGCTTACCGCGGCGTTTTTGAGATGCAACGCACGGCCCGGCTGTTAGCGCTGCTGGCGATTCTGTTGAGCATTGCGATCAGCTTCTTCGCGGCGCGACGCATCACCAACCCGTTGGAAGTACTCACTGCTTCCAGCCGCGCCATCGCGCGCGGAGACTTTTCGCAGCGCGTGCAACTTGCCAGCCGCACCGAAATTGGAGAGCTGGCCGCGACCTTTAATACTATGTCGGAGGAGCTCGAGCAATTCGTGCTCGACCTCAAGCGGGCAGCTACAGAAAATCGCGAGCTGTTTATGGGCTCGATCCAGATGCTCGCCGGTGCAGTTGACGAAAAAGATCCCTACACTCGTGGACATTCAGATCGGGTCACGCGCTATTCCATGTTGATCGCGAAAGAGATGGGGCATCCCGAGGAATTTCTGGAAATTGTTCGAGTGTCGGCACAGTTGCACGACGTGGGCAAGATTGGAATTGAAGACGGAATTCTAAAAAAACCCGGCGCCTTGACTCCGGAAGAATTCGACATCATGAAAACTCACACCACCAAAGGTGCGAACATACTGCGCCCCGTGGCTCAATTGAAGGACATGATCCCCGGCATCGAACTGCATCACGAATCACTTGACGGACGCGGCTATCCCCGTGGTTTAAAAGATGCCGAAATTCCTCTACTGCCCCGCATTATTGCAGTAGCGGACACCTTCGATGCACTGACGACGAATCGTCCGTATCAGCAGGCCCATGATCCGGAAAGCGCTTTGCGAATCATCCATAATCTCTCTGGCAAACGACTCGATCCGACTGCGGTGGCAGCCCTCGCAGCGATTTACGGACGTGGTGAAATCCGCGTACAGCAACCCAATATGCAGGTTGCCTCCGCTGCAGCGGCGGCAGGCGTTCCAGTCCCTACCAGCAAGGCTCCCGTTACACCGTCTTCCGCGCCAGAAGCGCGTGCGGACGTAATTGCCGCGGCCGTCGAAATAGCAGTGAGATAATTCTTCTAAACCGCTTTTCAGAGTGTCTTTACATCGCTTGCACTTCGTCTCGACGAACTCCATGGCCAAATAACTCTTTGTGGCAAAGAGCAAACAGAATTTGCCCTGGGTAAGCATACTCCGGCACTGCGACCGCTATAATTGAACCAGGGATTCTTACCCCAACATTTACATGATTCAAACTCTTTTCGGCAGTCTGGACGAACAGCAGAAACCCAGTTTCCTCGAACGCATGAAGGAAGCCGTTACGCGCACTCGGGAAACCCTGAGTGAACGTATCGAGGAAGTGGTGTCGTTTGGCAAAGAAATCGACAGGGCCACGCTGGACGACCTGGAAGGCATCCTTCTCAGCGCAGACTTAGGTACCAGCACCACGCAAGAAATTCTAGGAAAACTTCGAGAGAAAGCGGACTACAAGCAAATTAAGAACGTGGCAGAACTGAAACGTTTGTTGAAAGAAGAAATCCTTACCATTTTGGCTGCGGTTGATTCGCAACCCGTAACCAAGGTGGACGGAACGCCCGAGGTGATTCTTGTCGTCGGGGTAAATGGCACCGGTAAAACCACTACCATCGGAAAACTGGCGCAGGTTTTGCGTTCTGAAGGCAAAACGGTTTTGCTTTGTGCGGCCGATACGTTTCGTGCCGCAGCGATTGAGCAGCTTGAAGTCTGGGGACAGCGCACAGGAACCGAAGTGATCCGCACCAAGGCGGGAGGCGATCCGTCAGCCGTACTTTACGACGCACTCCAGGCGGCAACGTCACGGCACAGCGATTATGTCATCGTCGACACGGCCGGACGTCTTCACACAAAGACCAACCTGATGGCGGAGCTGGAGAAAATGCGCCGCACGGCGCAGCGGATCATCCCTGGAGCGCCCCATGAAACCTTGCTGGTGATGGACGCGACCACGGGTCAGAATGGCCTGCAGCAGGCGCGACACTTTACACAATCGGCAGGCGTAACCGGCATAGTACTCACCAAGCTCGATGGCACGGCAAAGGGCGGCGTGGTTGTCGCTATCTCTCGCGAGATGGGCGTTCCCGTGCGATACGTAGGGGTGGGAGAAAAGATCGGAGATCTCCTGCCATTTGATCCGAAGGATTTTGTGGATTCCTTGTTCTCCTAAGCCACCATTGCATCAAACGAAGTAAGGTTCCTTGAACTTCGGAAAACACGATTCAGATTTCAAGTCTTAAGATTGCATCTCATAAAACATGGCCTCCAAGAAAACAGCCGGTCGCGACTCGCGCAAACAGCCTCGAAAGGCGTCAATCCCTCTTGCTCAAGGCGCGTCAACCGGCAGCCGGGAACAAGACGAAGCCTTTCTTCGGCGTGCGCTGGATATGGCACGCCAGAATGTAGGCTTAAGCTCGCCCAATCCTTGCGTGGGAGCTGTGATTCTCGATACTGAAGGCCGCGTGGTTGGCGCGGGCGCCCACACCTTCGCGGGCGTCAAGCACGCAGAGGTTCTTGCCCTGGATCAAGCGGCAGAAAAAGCTCGTGGGGGCATTCTGTATATAAACTTCGAGCCATGTTCCCATGAGGGCCGCACTGGGCCTTGTGCCGATGCACTCATCGCCGCTGGAATTCGCCGGGTAGTGGCGTGCATGCAAGATCCTAATCCGAAGGTATCCGGAAAGGGCTTCCAGCGTCTGCGCAACGCCGGCGTTTCGGTAGCCTCGGGCATTTTGGAAGAGGAAGCGAAAGCCTTGAACGAAGCTTTCGCAAAATATATCCGGCATCAAACACCGCTGGTCACCCTGAAAGCTGCAATGACGCTGGACGGGAAGATTGCGCCTCCACCGAGTGAGTCTCACCAGTCCAATGCTCTCGGAGGTGGCGGCGCCACCGGGGGCTGGGTTACCAGCGAGATTGCGCGCGCTCACGTACAGCAACTGCGTCATCAGAACGATGCCATCATGGTGGGAGTAGGAACGATTATTGCCGACGATCCACTACTCACCGACCGAAGCGGCCTGGCTCGACGGAAGCCTCTTCTACGTGTAATTGTCGATTCGCGCCTTCGGTTACCTCCCAAATCGCGCGTAGTCAAGACCGCGCAGGACGATGTGCTTGTGCTCTGCTCCTTCGCCGAGGAAAAGCGAAAGCGCGAGTTGCAGGATCAGGGAATTCGCGTGGAGCAGGTACCGGTGGGCGTGGGCGACGGCCGTCCAGATATGAAGGGAATTGCGCAACGACTCGGCAAGATGGAGGTCACCAGCCTCCTGGTCGAAGGCGGTGCCATGATTAATGGCGCCGCTCTGGCTTCAGGGATCGCAGACAAAGTCTTTCTCTACTATGCGCCTAAAATACTCGACGGCATGGGATCAGTTCCGTTCGCATTGGGAGTGGGTTTCGACCGCATGAGCGATGCCGCCTACGTGAAATCGATCAAGCTGCATCGCTTTGGCGAAGACTTTGCGGTTGAGGGATATTTGCGCGATCCATATGGGGAGTGAGCGGTGCGCAGCCAGTTCTCAAGTAGCGAGCTTGAGATACCGGCGTCACAATTTGAAATTGAGATGACGTACGGCACTCCGGCAATGGTTAACGCCCGACGTTGAAGGCTGAGTGCTAGTCTGCGTCTGCGGAGTATTTATGTTCACCGGCATTATCGAAGAAGTTGGTCGCATAGCCGAGATCGCCAAGCAGAACGGCAATCGCCGGCTGACCGTCTCCGCGGCACAACTGACAACCGAGCTGAAAAAGGGAGACAGCATCGCCGTTAGCGGCGTCTGCCTTACGGCGGTCGACATCACAACCAGTTCATTCGCAGCGGATCTGGCCGACGAGACCTGGAAACGCACGTCCTTCTCGCGCGTCAAACCGGGCGCCCTGGTCAATTTGGAACTCCCCATGCGTGCTGACGGACGGTTCGGTGGTCACATCGTGCAAGGCCACGTCGACGGAACGGGCACATTTCTGGGGCTTGATCGCATCGCCTCAGCCGACGATTACTGGATGCGCATCGAAATTCCACCCGCGTTGGCACGGTATGTGATCTTCAAGGGATCCCTTTCCATCGAAGGCATCAGCCTCACGGTGGCCAACATCGAAGGGACCCTAGTCACCGTCGCCGTCATTCCTCACACCGTGAAAATGACAAATCTGAAGTCGCTCAATCCAGGCGATCCCATAAATTTGGAGGTGGATATGGTGGCGAAGTACGTGGAGAAGATGTTGAAGGGAGAGTCGGCGAATTCATCGCTGACAGTAGAGCGATTAGTGGAACAGGGCTTCTAGTGACAGGGGGAGTTTGAACACGTCTTCCATTCACTTCATCTATTCACTTCAATCGATGCTTCTATACCCGGCTCGTCCAGCTTTAGAAATTCCTGCACGATGGGCTCATCGCATTTCTCCATTTCGTCATAGGTTCCAAAGAAAATCGCTTTAGCTTCGTGAAGAAATACGACCCGGTCTGCCAGCTTCTTGGCCAATCGCATATCGTGAGTTACGACAACGCTGGTCAGATGCAACTGAATTTTCAGACGCTTGATCAGATCTCCCAATAATTGAGCCATCAAGGGGTCGACCATTGTTGTCGGTTCGTCGTACAGAACACATTCGGGTTGTGCGGCCAGGGCGCGCGCTATCGCGACGGATCGCTTCATGCCGGTCGACAAATCCGAAGGCAACTGATCGCGCATTTCCTTCACGCCGACCATATCCAGCAAACCATCTACGATCTGGAAAATCTGTTCCTCCGAAAGCTGGCGGCGTTCCCGCAGCGGAAACGCCACGTTTTCTCCGACGCTCAGCGAATCAAACAAGGCTCCGTTTTGAAAAACGATGGTGACCTTCTTGCGAATCCGCTCCAGATCGGCTTCCCCGTAGTCCGTGATGTCTTCACGCGCCACAATCACGCGGCCGGAATCCGGCTTCAAGAAGCCCATGATGTTCATTAGCGAAACCGATTTGCCCACACCGCTGCGACCCAGAATGCAAACCGTCTCGCCGGCCATCACGCTGAAGCTGACGTGGTCCAGCACCCGATTGGCACCGAACGCCTTGGAGACGTCCTTGAACTCAATGTAAGGCCCGAGATGTTCGTTGGAGTCCATATTCAGTCGGCGGTCATTAGTAGTCGATCTTCAGCGAGACTTATTTCAGATTGCTTGCAAACACGAGGCACACTATTTTTTTATGCTGGTTCTGCCATCCGTTTTTTCGCTTTCCGCAAGGGTTCGTTGTTTGGCGTCTTCCCAATCGCCGAGGGTATTCAGATTGCGGAACATTTCCTCCGCAAATCCGTTCCCTTCCAATTCCTCCGGTTCAATGACTTCAATCGGTACTACTGTAAATAGAGCATTGATCTTATTTCTGCCCGCGCGTAAAGATTGTTCCGCTGTGTCCATAAAGCTTCGGCGGTAGGTGGCGCATAGCGGTTGCAATCGGTCGCTCGTTCTTGGCAGCACAACCGTGGCACGTGTCTCACGTGCCCGAGAAACAAGATATCTCAGAAACCGGGCTTCGACGAAAGGTAGATCAACGGCGAGCATCAGATTCAAGTCTGTGCTGGTCCTGCTCAGCGCCGCGTGAATTCCGCCCAGTGGACCGTGACTTGGATAGAGATCCTCAACCGTGGGTCCGTAGTCGGCAAATTTTCCGGAGCTCCCCACGACATGAGTTTTTCCCACAGCAGCAGCCGTTTCCAAGGCACGGGTCAGAAGCGTCTTGCCCCCAAGTTGCAGAAAAGCCTTGTCCTGACCCATACGCGAACTCTTGCCACCAGCCAGCACAAATACAGTTACAGGATCCACAATCTGATAATACACGCCTAAGTTATTGCTTCTTTGGGGGTTGACAGCATCTGCCCAATCAACCGCCAGACGCATCCACAAAATCACGCGAATTTCCAGAACGTTCGGGGACGATGATTTTAATTACCCGAAAGTAACCTATCGCAACCCTGAACCGCCGTTGGATCATAGCTTGTCCCGGTCCCCCCTCCGGAAATAAACCCATGCCGCAAAAGTTACTGGACGTGCTCATGCTTGGCCGTTGCTCTCACGAATTTTCCTGGCCCCGGCGCGCCGCCGATGGTCACTACTACCAAGTGTGTTTGCTTTGTGCTGTAGAGTACAAGTACGACTGGAACACCATGAAGCGCGTAAAGCGCGTGGACGGTGAAAGTGAAATGGACTCTGAAACTCCGCGAGGTCGAATTCAAAAGAAACCGACGTGGGTGCCACGCGCCCGGCGGTTAAGCCTGCAGGCGCCGCTTCGATATCGTGCCAAAGGGTTGGGAACCTGGCACGAGGGAACGGTCGAAAACCTCAGCCAGTCTGGGGTTCTGCTGGTTGGCCCTCAGCAACTGCCAGAGAACACCCTGGTGGAGATGGTTTTCGAGATGCCCGAGGAGATTTCCGGCCAGAAGAACAGCTCGGTACTTTGCCAGGGTCGCATCATTCGCCGCAAGGAAATGCCTGGCTCGGAAACCATCGGTTTGGCTGCTTCGATTCTCGACTACAAGTTCCTGCGCCAGAACTGATTGCCGACAAGAATACGGCTATAGTTCCAACGTGATCTATTCATTGGGCTTTTGGTTGCCAAATAGACGCCGATCATAGGAAACTAGCTTGTATACTTGTGTCTTCCGGGGCTCGATAATTTGCCGAGATCGGTATTTTTTCTGCATCTAAATACTGGGAATGATTTCCACCACAATCAGGAGTGACCTATGAAGGCGAAATTTTCTCTTTACGTCGGCGCCCTTGCGATTCTGACGGCTCTGGCGCTCGGAGTGGGCTGCACTAAAGCCCCAAATGACGCCCAGCTTACGAGCGATATCCAAAACAGGCTAGTCGCCGATTCGGGATTACAGGGCAAACAGCTGGGCGTTAAAGCCGAAGAAGGAACCGTCACCCTGACCGGCACCGTCGATAACGATGCTCAACGCGATGCCGCAGCCCGTTATGCCGCTGCCGAACCCGGTGTAAAGCAGGTCATAAACAATCTGCAGGTTGCTGCTCCGCCGCCGCCGGCTGAAACCGCACAGGCCACCCCGGCTCCCGCACCCGCTCCGCCGCCGGTAGAGACGAAACCTTCCCCGGCGCCTGCTCCGGCTCCGAAACCACGTCATCGGGCTCGGGAGCGAAGCGTGCCACCTCCATCTTCTGACAACGACAACTCCACTCCGGTCGCAGCAATGACGCCACCGCCGACGGTATCCGCGCCGGCAACTCCGCCGCCACCGCCTCCGCCGCAAAAAGTCACGATTCCTTCAGGAACGACCATGGCTGTACGTTTGGTCGATACGATTGACTCAGAGGCGAGTCAGCCGGGCCAAACGTTCCACGCAACCTTAGACTCGCCACTTGCAGTGGAAGGCGAGACTGCACTTCCCTCCGGCTATGACGTTGAGGGCCACATTGTGAATGTTCAGAGCGCGGGCAAATTCGCGGGTCAATCTCTGTTGGTTTTGCAGCTGGACCGTATCTCAGCCGGGGGAAAAACCTACAACATCCAGACTGACCAGTATTCCCGGAAGGGCAGCTCGCGCGGCAAAAACACTGCCACCAAGGTGGGGGCCGGCGCTGGTATCGGAGCCATCATTGGCGCGATCGCAGGAGGAGGCAAAGGCGCCGCCATCGGGGCGGCAGCGGGTGGCGGGTTGGGTGGTGGAGTACAGGCAGCTACCAAAGGTCAGCAAATCAAGTTGCCGTCAGAGACCGTGCTCAATTTCACTCTGCAGGCTCCATTGACCGTGATTGCCACCAACAAAGGTCCACGAGAAGGCAGGCACCGCTTGCCTCCGAATCAATCGAACGCAGATCAGTCAGGCCCAAGTTCCACTCAATCGGACCCAAATCAGTAAAGTTTTGTAAACCGAAAGCTCGAAAAAGCCCAGCCTTTTGGCTGGGTTTTTCGTTTTCGGCCGCTGTTCATCAAGCCTTCAGCCGGTTCGGCAAACCGGCATCCCGGGTTAGCTCAGTAACCGAAAATTTACACCGTACAGTTGAATTGATTCATCCAATATATTTCGAGAGATAATCCTCAAGAGGCCCCCATGTGGATTGTTGCACTGGCGCTGCGCCGGCCGTATACCTTTGTCGTTGTCGCCCTGCTCCTTCTGATTCTGGGCCCGATTGTGATCTTCCGTACCCCAACAGATATTTTCCCCAACATCGATATTCCCGTTGTCAGCATTCTGTGGAATTACACCGGTCTGAATTCGCAAGACATGGCGAACCGGATTGTGACCCTGACGGAACGCACTCTCACCACCACGGTCGACGACATCGAACACAGTGAATCGCAATCTCTGAACGGGATCGCAGTAGTAAAAGTATTTTTCCAGCCGCACGCAAACATTGAGAAAGCTATCGCGCAAATCACCGCGATCTCTCAAACACAATTGCGGCAATTGCCGCCCGGAACCACGCCTCCGCTGATCATCACCTACAACGCCTCAACCGTTCCAATCCTACAGTTGGCACTTTCGGGACAAAAACTTTCGGAGCAACAACTTTTCGACTATGGCGTGAATTTTATCCGCACCCGCCTGGTTACCATCCCCGGCGCGGCGATTCCTTACCCGTACGGTGGCAAGCAGCGGCAGGTGCAGGTCGATCTTGATACTAACGCGCTACAGTCGAAGGGTTTGTCGCCGATGGATGTAGTGAACGCCATCAGTGCCCAGAATCTGATTCTGCCCTCTGGAACATCCAAAATCGGGCAGTTCGAATATGACGTCGACTTGAATGGCAGCCCGCAGACGGTCGCGGAGTTAAACGATCTTCCCATTCGAAAGGTGGGAAACACGACGGTCTACATCCGTGACGTAGCTTTTGTGCGGGACGGTTTCCCGCCCCAGACCAACATCGTGCGCGTAAACGGACAACGGGCTTCCCTGCTGACCATCCAGAAGACGGGAAATGCTTCGACCTTGGATATCATTTCGGGGATCAAGGCAATGCTGCCGCGAATTCAGGCACAGTTGCCGCCGGAACTGCAGATCCGCCCATTGGCGGACCAATCAATCTTCGTGCGGGCCTCCATTGACGGCGTATTGCGGGAAGGTCTAATTGCTGCGGTACTCACCGGATTGATGATTCTGATCTTCCTCGGTAGCTGGCGCAGCACGTTGATTATCGCGGTTTCGATTCCCCTATCGATTCTTACCTCCATCATCGTCATGAGCGCGTTAGGCGAGACGATTAACATTATGACGCTGGGAGGTTTGGCGCTGGCCGTCGGCATCCTCGTGGACGATGCAACGGTTGAGATCGAAAACATCAACCGTAATATTGCCGAAGGCAAAGAAATCCAAAAGGCGATTTTGGACGGCGCGCAACAGATTGCCGTGCCAGCGTTCGTTTCGACTCTCGCCATCTGCATCGTGTTTTTGCCGATGTTCTTTCTGACCGGTGTGGCGCGTTACTTGTTCGTTCCTCTGGCCGAGGCCGTCGTATTTGCCATGCTTGCGTCTTATCTGCTTTCTCGAACTCTCGTTCCGACAATGGCCAAGTACCTGCTTCGCGGCCATGAGCAGGAAGCGGGACACCTGAACACAACCAGCCGGAACCCGCTGGTCAGGTTGCAGGTGAAATTTGAGCAGGGGTTCGAGAGATTCCGGGACCGCTACCACGAGATGCTGCACCGTTGTCTGCACTACCGCAAAGGTTTCTTGTGGGGTTTTGTGATTGTGTGCGTCGCTTCATTCGCGCTTCTGGAACCCTGGTTGGGCCGCGACTTCTTTCCCAAGGTGGATGCGGGTCAGATCAAGCTTCATCTCAGGGCGCGCGCCGGTACTCGAATCGAAGAGACGGCCGATCTTTGCGATCGCGTTGAAGGCTTTATTCGGGGAGAAATTCCGCCCACCGAAATCTCCAGCATTATCGACAATATCGGGCTGCCTTATAGCAGCATTAACCTTTCATACAGCACGTCAGCTCCGACGGGACCGGCCGATGCCGACATCATGATCGCATTGTCGCCAGACCATCGCCCTACTGAAGAATATGTCCACGACTTACGCTTAAAATTAGAGGACCAATTCCCGGGAGTCGATTTCTCGTTCCTGCCTGCCGACATCGTCAGCCAGATTTTGAACTTTGGATTGCCGTCGCCGATCGATATTCAAGTCACGGGATACGATCTTGAGGCCAACCGTCAGTTTGCAAACAAGCTGCTCCGCCGCGTTCAGACCGTTGCCGGAGCCGCGGATTTGCGTATCCAGCAGCCCTTCGATGAACCCTATCTGCACGTTGAAGTGGACCGGACTAAGGCGCAACTTGCCGGCTACACTCAGCGGGACATCGCAAATAACCTGCTGATTTCTCTTAGCGGGAGTTTCCAGACCACCCCGACGTATTGGCTGAATCCCAAAAATGGCGTCAGCTACTCAATCGCTACTCAGACACCTCAGTATCGTCTGGATTCGTTGCAGAAACTCGAAAACATTCCGATTACCGGCGCCGGCAGCGCAACGCCAACCATTTTGGCCACTCTGGCTTCCATCAAGCGGGGGACCGGCATGGCCCTGGTTTCGCATTACGATATCCAACCCGTGATTGATATCTACGGGTCGGTGCAGAGGCGCGATCTCGGAGGAGTGGCCGGCGACATTCAGAAGATTATTGACGACAGTCGCAAGGAGCTGCCGCGCGGTTCTGAACTGGTCACGCGCGGGCAAGTGCAGACCATGAAGACTTCGTATTCCGGCCTGATTTCCGGACTGGCCTTCGCTATTCTGCTCGTGTATTTCCTGATTGTGGTGAACTTTCAGTCATGGCTGGATCCGTTCATCATCATTGCGGCGTTGCCTGCCGCTCTGGCGGGAATCATCTGGTTCCTGTTTCTCACGCACACAAACATCAGCGTTCCGGCTTTGACCGGATCGATCATGTGCATGGGAGTGGCGACCGCCAACAGTATCCTTGTCGTCAGCTTTGCCAAGGAGCAGATGGACGAAGGTAAGGATGCTCTATCCGCTGCGCTGGCAGCGGGATACACCCGTTTCCGGCCAGTGTTGATGACTGCCCTGGCCATGATCATTGGCATGGTGCCCATGGCGATCGGTTTGGGCGAAGGCGGCGAGCAGAATGCGCCACTAGGCCGGGCCGTAATCGGTGGCTTGATTTTTGCCACCGCCGCAACCCTGTTTTTTGTTCCCGTTTTCTTCAGTTTGCTGCATGCGAGGCCAGGGCAGGCTGTACAACAAGAGAAACTTGAGTCTGGCGATTAAATAAGGTCATCTGTAATACATTGATTTAACAGCGCTAACGTTGTAAGAACTGCTATTTGGGAGATTCAATGAGGGTTGAAAACGACGATCGGACGTTTGCCGACACTACCAGGGAAATAGCGCCACCATCACCTGCACACGCCCCAAGAAAACGTCGCCGATCTCAGTGGTGGCTTGTCCTGCTCGCGGTCGTCACTGCGGTAATCATTGTCGTCGCCGGCATTCTGCCGCGGATTCAAGCTCGAACGGCCCTGCGAAAAGAAACCGCAGAGATGGCTGTGCCTGCGGTCGTCGTTGTACAACCCAAGCGCTCCGCGCCGGCGCAGGAAATTGTTCTTCCGGCCAGCGTTCAAGCCTTCACTGACGCTCCGATTTACGCCCGCACCGCCGGGTATCTCAAGAAATGGTATGTGGATATCGGTAGCCATGTGAAGGCGGGACAACTCCTCGCCGAGATCGATACTCCCGAAGTAAACCAACAGTTGCGGCAGTCACTAGCAGACCAGGCGACTGCACAAGCAAATCTGAATCTGTCGAGAATTACCGCAGATCGGTATGCAGGATTGTTGAAGACTGATTCGGTGTCGAAACAGGATTCCGACAACGCAGCCGGTGACTTCGAAGCCAAACAGGCCACTGTGCAAGCCGCTCAGGCCAATGTAAAGCGACTCCAGGAGCTCCAGTCTTTCCAAAGGATTTACGCTCCATTTTCCGGGGTAATCACAGCTCGCAATACCGACATTGGCGCCTTGATTGATACCGGGAGCGGGGGCGGAATCAGGACTGAACTCTTTCACATCGTGCAACCCGACAAGCTTCGTGTCTATGTCAGCGTTCCGCAGGTCTACTCCCAAGCTGCCAAGCCGGGGCTCACGGCGGATCTGACTTTGTCTGAGTTCCCCGACCGGCGTTTTCAGGGAAAACTCGTGCGCACTGCGAATGCGATCGACCCGAGTTCTCGCACACTGCTGGTGGAGATCGCGGTGGATAACCCCACTGGTCAGCTTTTCACCGGCTCTTACGCCGAGGTTCATCTTAAGCTGCCGACCGCCGCGTCGACCTTCATTCTCCCGGTCAATACCCTGCTATTCCGTTCAGAGGGGTTGCGGGTGGCTGCGGTGGGAAACGGTCAGAAAGTCGACCTTAAGCAAATCACCCTCGGCCATGATTTCGGAAGCGAGGTTGAGGTGGTTGCTGGTCTGGATGGAAATGAAAAGATCATCATCAATCCGCCGGATTCGGTGGTCGCCGGGGAAACCGTGCGCATTGTCCAAACCGCCCAGGGGGCACAGTGATAGAGTGGCATTCGGACGGTGTGGGCCAGACCACAGATCTCGGCTCAACGCCCAACATTTTACGACCGAAAGCTGATGTCCGATTTGCGTTCATTGCCCTACTCGCAAGTACATTTCTTCTTACTGGCTGTGCTGTTGGACCCAAATACTCCAAACCCTCCATTCCTTCGCCTCCAGCTTACAAGGAAGTGCCTCCAGACTGGAAGTCAGCTCAGCCTGCCGACCAGATCGCGCGAGGCAAGTGGTGGGAGATTTTTCAGGATCCGCAACTGAACTCGTTGGAAGAACAAGTTAATGTTTCCAACCAGAATTTAAAGGCGGCGGATGCGGCCTTCCGCCAGGCACGAGCGTTGGTAAGATTCAATCGTGCCGCCTACTATCCTACGGTAACGGCGGGTGCATCAGCGGTGCGGGAGCACCTCTCTCAGAGCCGTCCGCTGGTTTCTTCTTCTACCGCAACCAATGCGACTGATCTGGTAATCCCGTTCGACGTATCATACGAAGCTGACGTGTTTGGCAGGGTTCGCCACACGGTGGAAGCCGCGCGCTCGAATGCCCAGGCCAGCGCTGCCGATCTTGAATCATTAAGCCTCAGTCTGCATGCCGAGCTTGCACTTGATTATTTCCAGATGCGCACGCTTGACGCTGAAGAGCAATTACTCAACTCCAACGTCAGTTCATTTGAGAAGGCGTTGGAACTCACGCAAAACCGCTATGCGGGCGGAGTGGCGTCGGCCGTCGATGTAGCACAAGCTCAGACTCAATTGGAAAACACTCGCGCGCAAGCCATTGACGTGCTGATCCAGCGGGCCCAGAACGAGCATGCAATTGCCGTTCTCACCGGGCAGAATGCTTCCAGTTTCACTGTGCCAGCCATGCCTTGGAACACGCCACCACCGGTAATCCCTCCGGGATTGCCCTCGGATCTGCTCGAACGGCGTCCGGATGTGGCTGCCGCGGAACGACGCGTCTCCGCCGCCAACGCCCAGATCGGAGTGGCGCGAGCCGCTTACTTCCCCGTATTCAGTCTCAGCGGGACGGGGGGTTTTGAAAGCACTTCGATTACCACGTTGATTCAAGGACCGAGCGGCTTCCTGAGCGCCGGGGCATCTGCCGTCGTAACTGCATTCGACGTAGGTCGCCGCCGCGCAATTTCCGACCAGGCAAAAGCTGCCTATGACGAATCCGAGGCTAACTATCGACAGGTTGTTTTGACGGCGTTGCAAGAGGTCGAAGACAATCTCGCGACACTAAGAATCCTCGACGACGAAGCCAAGGCCGAACAGGCCGCGGTGGCAGCTGCCGAGCACTCTCTCGAACTGTCCACCAATCGCTATAAGGGTGGCGTGGTGAGCTATCTGGAAGTGACCACGGCGCAGAGCACGGCTCTGGCTGACGAACGAGCAGCCGTGGACATCCTGCGCCGTCGCATGACCGCCAGCGTCTCACTCATAAAAGCTCTGGGCGGAGGATGGAATTCTGTAAATTTGCCCTCGGTAAAGGTCGAGACCCACCCTCAAACTGCAAATGGTCAATAGAGTCCGTCCCGAGTAACTTGCAGGGTCTAGCACCAACGTAATCGGAAATCTAACGGATGGCGCGGTGTTCCCGATCGCGATAAAACATCTAAAGATCTAGAAAATTCATTCTGGAGTTTGTACGATGTCCCCCAATTGCGCCACCGAGAACGCCAGATTTGCGGCCCAACTGAATGATCTTGTCCAATTCAACGATTTCATCTCCGAGATTGCAGCCGCAATCGTCGCCAGTGATCAAGACTTTGAGAGCGTTTGGAGCATAGCAAACCGGGTGTACGATCGCCATGCCAGTCCAAAGGTAAGGTTTATAAACCGCTCCGGTTTTGATCGATCTAAGACGACGGCTCTCAGCGCATAACTCCTTCGGCGTGAATCCACGACCCCGTCGCGGGGGAGCTTCGGTCGGATTGCGTGAAAGCGCAAAGCGAATGTATGCTCTCCCTCGATGACTCGCACCCTTCGTCTTATTCTCCCAAGCCTTGTCTTTCTGGCTGCAACAATTTCGAGCACCGCCCAACAGCCCTTTCTGACTGCCGACCAGTGGGTCAAAATTCGCGATGAGGCGAACGGCGCCGCCCCTTATGAAAGCTTGCGCTACATCACGCGCCTGCACCGGGTTCCTGCGACCGAGGAGTTCGATCAGGCAGCACAGTTCATCCTGGAGCGCGCCCGTCAGTACGGTTTATCCGAAACCCAAAGCGAGGAATTCCCTATCGACGGGAAGGCTTCTTATGGTCTGATGCGCTCCTATCTGGGATGGAAAGTCGAAACCGGCCAACTGTGGGAAGTCCGGCCGCAACATCTCCTCCTTGGAGATTGGGCGACAGATCCGATCCGGCTTGCCGATTACAGCCATTCTGCAGACGTTGAAGCAGGGTTAGTGGATGTCGGCGATGGGACGCGCGAAGGCGATTATGCCGGCAAAGATGTGCGCGGGAAAATCGTGCTGGCCGATGGTGTGCTCGCTCGAGTCCAGGAGATGGCTGTTATTGTGCACGGAGCCGCGGGAATCGTCAGCGATATGCCAAACCAGTTTACCGCCTGGTCCGGACTCGATCGGACCATCATCCGTTGGGGCCATCTCGAAGCCAGGCAGACGACCGGATTTGCTTTCATGATTTCGCGCGAAACCGCAGCGTCGCTGCGAGCACGTTTGGCTGCAGGAGACAATATCGTCTTATCCGCAAAAGTAAAAGCCGAGGTCGGCCCCGGTCACTGGACGGTAGTCAGCGCCGTCATCCCCGGTTCCGATCCAAAGAGTGGGGAGATCGTTTATAGCTGCCATCTCGATCATGAGCGACCGGGCGCGAACGACAACGGAAGCGGCTGCGTAACTATTCTCGAATCCGCTCGCATCCTGGCACGACTCATCGGCAATGGGTCGCTGCCGCGTCCGCTACGTACACTACGATTTGTCTGGGGACCCGAGATCGAAGGTACGATGGCCTATCTCAGCCGGCATCCGGAGATCCGCAAGCAATTACGCGCCGACATCCATATGGATATGGTGGGCGGCGACCCTTTTAAAAACAACTCCATTTTCCACGTGACCGCGACACCATGGTCGCTGCCAAGTTTCGTCACCGACGTAGGTGCTGTTCTGGCCGAGGACATAAAGGCAGGAGCAACTAACTATGCGGAAACTGGTACGGCACCAGAGGCGGCGGTAATCGAGAACCGGGCCGGAGATCAGGGAACACGCCATCAATTCCTGGCTGACGTAACTCCCTATTCTGCCGGCAGTGATCACGACGATTATGACTCATCAACCATCGGCATTCCCTCACTCTATCTGCGCGATTGGCCTGATATTTATATTCACACCGACCATGACACTCTTCAGCAAATCGACCCCACCAAACTGCGTCGTGTAGCTCTGCTGGGTGCCGCAGCAGGATACGTCTATGCCACCCTGGATTCTGAGCGAGTGCAAGCCTCACTTCCCTTCTTTACTGCCCAGTCTGAATCGCGTTTGGCGAAGTTGTTCCAGCAAGCGCATCGTCTGGTGGATGAGCCGAAGCTGGATCCCAATTCCGCCTGGTACGAATCGCGTAATCTGATGCGTCAGGGTCTGCGTCGCGAAGTGGGCACTTTGCATTCCCTGGTGAACTTCACGCAAGGAAACACCTCTGACGCTGGCAGCGAGAAGTTCCTGAGCGATCAAGTGGCGATTTTTGACTCATGGATCGATGGCGAAGCTAGAGCACGCAGGGCACAGGGCTCGGAACCAAAAGCACCGTGGTCAACACACCCTTCGGCAGGCAAGGTTCCGACTCGCGTGGGAGAATTTGGACCACTCACCTACCAGAATGACGACGTCCTCAAGGCCCGTCTGTCGCCCGAACGAATGGCAAAAATCAAGCTGCTTAG
Source organism: Terriglobia bacterium (assembly GCA_963706335.1). Classification (GTDB taxonomy): domain Bacteria; phylum Acidobacteriota; class Terriglobia; order Terriglobales; family Acidobacteriaceae; genus JAIQFF01. The sequence continues at coordinate 109,971 of CAVPME010000008.1, read as the reverse complement.
TAGCGACGCAACTCCCCTGCTCAACGAGCAGGATCTTTCTCAGCTCTATGCTTACGAAATCGTGAATTTTATCGATGGGAGACGCTCCGTAGGAGAAATTCGTGACGCAGTGTCAGCCGAATATGGACCACTGAACATCGATTTGGTCAGCGATTATCTGGAGGCTTGCCATGAGGCGGGAATAGTTCAGTGGAAATGAATGCTGGACCACGAGAGGCGACCGATCTCAACGCAATCGATCGTAACTGTTGCAAGTAGGTATCTACAATGATCTCTAACCAGCCGAACTCACCTGCTCTGTGGATGAAGGTACTACCCACGTTTCAGGAAGCTTTAGATGAGGCATAGGATCTGCCGCAAACAGGCGCTGACAGGGCTTTGCCAGCCAACGGGCCCACTGTGCGGACCGCGATACCCGCGCGCTGTCGGTCGCAATGCCGGTATCGGCATACATCTGGCGATAGATTTTCGAGATCAGCACGAAATGCCAGACGAGCCCGGCTCGACTTGATAAACCGAGAACGCTTCCAGATCGAACTCGATGCTGTAAAAATTGTCCCAAACCGACTGGCGTACGCGAGCGAATTTCCTCCGCGGACATCACTGGATGGTCCCAATACAGTTTGGGTCGAAGCGCCTGCGGAATAAGCCAGCGCCGGGTAAGCGGAATCCCGCGATAATGCACCGGCGGATTGCCCCAAAGCCCTTTTCCCAGCGATCAAAGTCCACCGTGCCGGGATACGGGCTCAGCGTCACAAACTGCGCAAACGTAACATCCGCGCTGTGCGGCGGCCGCTGCGGTAGCATCGAAAGTTTCCGGACGATCGCTGGGCAACCCGAAAATGAATGAACCCAGCACGTGCACGCCGTGCGCGACGAAAAGTTCTTAGCCGTTCGATCAAATGTTCCCCGGAAGCGTTGAAATCCTTATAAACATCTTTTAATCCGGCCGGAGTCACCGACTCAACTCCAACCAGTGCGCCTTTAATGCGTGCCGCCTTCATAGCGTCGAGAAATTCGGTGTCTTCCGCCGCTTCCATCGTGATCTGGGTGAAGAACACCATGTCGTCGAGGAAGCTGCGCCAGACGCGACATCAGTTCGAAGCGTTCCGCGCGAAGTAGTCTTCAGTTCCTTGAATCGAGCTGTGTTGTTCTGCTGCTCCGGCCAGTTTTAGATCGGTCAGCGTGACAGGATAAAAATTGTCGTCGGCCAGTGCGATGAAGCGAAATCCAAGCCGCCGCAGCTGCACGATCTCCTCGATCACGACATCCGAGGTGCTCTGCCGAGGACGCTGCCCGTCAGTTCGCCAGACCGAGCAGAACGAGCAATGCTTGGGACATCCACGCACAGTTTGCACTGAAGCCCACATATAGCGATTGCGCGGAACCAAATCCCAGCGCGCCGGCAGGAAGTCAGTGGCCTCGATCTGGCCACCGTCATAAACAGCTAGTGGAGCTGCCGCTCGAACAATCTGTCAATGCTCTGCGCCACGCTACGTCGCCATCCCCTTTCACCACTGCGTGCGCTCCACCCAATTCACGGCGCTTCGTTCGGGATAGAGCGTGGCGTGAATTCCGCCAAAGACCACGTAGGCGCCGCGTTCCCGCGCGATTTTTCCGATTTCGTATCCGCGAAGCGCATTCGCCGTATGAATACCAATGCCGACGATATCGCCCGCTTCGATCGCTCGGGATCCATCGGGCTGCCAGAGTTTCGTCCACCAGGATAGGATCGCCAAAACGTAGTGGGCGTCGCAGCCGCCAGAACATACTGCCATCGCGGAGTGATAACCGCCGTGCCAAAGGACACTTCGCTAGGATTAATGAGATGAACGCGCACCCGGTTGCGCCCTCCTAAGGCGGTACTTTATGAGCTGGAAGAAAATTGCGACTCGGAGTGAATAGGTTGGATTTCTTTGCAATCTAAGAATCAGCCCGGCGGTCCCTCGCCCCAAGTGGCGTGAATTCAAGGGATTGTCCTATTTTTAAGGGCTGAATACTGGTCAATAGTGAACACTTATGGGTCAAGGTCGGCGGTATTCTTGCCACATAGAATGAAAACCCCTGTCCAGCGAAGCGCCCTTGTACTGCCTATCTTGATTTTTTTGGGTGCATTACAGATGGCAGGTGTACAGCTGGAAACGCCTAACCTCGCTAAGAAGGCAGAGCCGCTCAGTGCTGAAGAAATTGCCGGTAACCTGGAGCGACGAAACCTCGAGCGTTCCCGGGCTCTGGCCGCCTACAAAGGTACACGAACCTACCGATTGGAATATCATGGCTTTCCCAGTCCACGAGCGGCGGAAATCGTGGTGGACGTCAACTATGAAGCTCCTGACAAAAAGGAATTCACTATTCGGTCTGAGAACGGCTCCAAGCTTTTAATCGAGCGCGTATTTAGACGCATGTTACAGAGCGAGAAAGAGGCGGCCCGCGCGGATAACCAGAAAGCCGTTGCCCTGAATCGCGACAATTACACCTTTTCCCTGGTAGGTCAGGAAACGACCTCGAACGGTTTGGCGTACGTTCTCTCGGTCGTGCCACGAACTCAGAACAAGCTCTTATATCGAGGACGGATTTGGGTCGATGCAAAAGATTTTGCCGTTGTGCGTATCGAAGGAGAGCCGGCAAAGAATCCCTCCTTTTGGATCAAGGAAACACGGATCGAACAGGAGTACACAAAGGTGGGCGACTTCTGGCTCCCTCGATCGAATCGCAGCACGACGGCAGTTCGACTCGGTGGGCATGCTCAATTCACGATCGATTACGTCGATTATCGGATTACCGCAGTCAATCCTGCCGGAAAGCAAGGCGATAAGATCGCCGGATATAAATAACGTTCTCACGACTCTCTAGTCCCGGTGGCGATTCTCCGCTGATAGGGGTCTAACTGCCCGAGCCGTACTTGGATTCCTTGTAATGCAACCTTGCGGTTGCATTTTGTCGCATGTCGTCTTAATATGCAACCTGGGGGTTGCTCAACATGGACAATCGCATTGAGAAGCGAATTGAATTGAAGGCGCCGGTTTCGCGTGTCTGGCGGGCGCTTACGGACTACCGTGAGTTTGGCGAATGGTTCCGGATAAAACTGGACGGCCCGTTCGTACCCGGCCAGATCTCTCGCGGACATATTACTTATCCAGGGTATGAACACCTCAAATGGGAGGCCGTGGTACAAGCGGTGGAGCCGGAAAGGCTTTTCTCTTTCACCTGGCATCCGTATGCCGTCAATCCGGAAATCGATTATGCAAAGGAGACGCCCACTCTCGTCGAATTCAGACTCGAAAAGACTGCGACTGGTACGCTACTGCTGCTTACCGAGTCGGGTTTCGACAAGATTCCCAGTGACCGCCGGCTCGAAGCATTCCGTAGAAATGATGGCGGCTGGACGGAGCAGATGAAGAACATCGAGAGTCACGTGGTGAAGGCAGCTTAGCCCGGTGGCACAGCGACACCAAAATCGAGCACCATTATTTGCCGCGTTAGGGGATGAGACTCGCCTGTTACTGGTTGCGAAACTTTGTAGCGGGCAGTCTTGTTCGATTTCCCAACTCACCAAGGGTGTGAAACTCACCAGGCAAGCCGTTACCAAGCATTTACGGGTTCTCGAAGAGGTGGGGATTGTGAACAGCGTCCGAGCCGGGCGGGAGAACCTGTTTGAACTTGATCCCAAGCCCATAAAAGAAATGACAGACTATTTGGGTTTTGTATCCCAGCGATGGGACCAGGCACTATCAAGACTCAAGGCGTTGGTCGAAGACTAGACAATTGAGTCACTTTCCAGTGTTTACGGAGCCTGATTCTGCGCTCACAAGAGTGCGAAAGGGAAAGGTACACAATTTGGCATAACCTACCGCAGATTCAGAAATCCATTCGCCAGAATGAACAAGCGTAGGAATCAGCAAAGCAATAAAAAAGTGTCATGCGAGACGAATGCTAGTCTAATGCTTTCATGGATTTAGCTCCCCCGAGGGGCGGGATGAAATAAACTACCGTGGCCTTGAAGTGGTCCATCCAAACAGGTAGACTCAATGTTTAATCACTTGGGGGTAATCATGACGGAATTCGTTACTAGTCGTATTGAGTGGCCTACCTACGAAACCAAAGCAGCATCCCTTCACCAGGAACGGCGGTCCGAAGAATTGCAGCTGGAAAGACTCAGGCTCCGACTGCAAGATATGATGCAGGACGTTGAGGCGCGGGAAAACGCCTTAACCGCAGCCTGATTTCTGATGGTTCTTGTTTTCATCCTCCAGGCGATCTGCGTTTGAGTTCATGCCTTAAACTGCGGCCTTCCACCAATTGGAAGATTTCTTCCGCCAGGTTCTTGGAGTGGTCTCCCGCACGCTCAAACGCCTGTGCGATAAAGAGCAAATTCGCGCTGTATTCCCGGTCATGACGCTCTGTCTTGTCCAGATGCCGGCGAAACACTTCGCGGCAGGCCTCATCGATGTGCGCATCGGTCTGCAATACCCACCCCGCAGCCTGAACGTCCCTGTTCAGAAAGCCGTAATGGATTCGCTCCAGCATGCTTTCTAGTATGTCGGCCATTTTACCGACTTCCCGGTTGTCTTCCTTTGAGAGCTGGGTGCCCAATGTTTGCAGTCGTTTGGCCGCCGACCACAGCAAATCTCCGATCCTCTCCAAATCGATGATGAATTTAAGACATGCAAGAAGCTCGCGCGCCTCAGCTTCACTCACCGCAGTGATCGCGCCAGTGATGCTTTCATCTACCGTGCGCTCGATCCGGTCGAGTTCTTTCTCGCAGTCCTTGACGGCGAGGAATGCCATCTTGGACGAATCGCGGGTATATTCACCGACGTTGAATGCGGAATCCTTTGCCACCAGGCACGCCTGGCGGATCAGATCGATCATTTTACGGATGGATTCTGCGTGCTTTGGAGAAACCCGTTTTATGGATTTTTTAGCGGATGGTCGATGCAAGACGGGACTCATTTTGATGTCGCCCTGCATTTTATCACTGCGATTTGCGTAACGAAATGATGCTGCTCTCAATCATTCGCTCCCGTCGTTCTACTCCTCTTTTTCTCGCGGCTCGGCTTTTTGCGGGACTAGTTTAAACCTACGTCAGCCCAGCCCATGCCAGATTGGCCAGTGAACCAGGCGAGGCCAATGTCGAAGGAAATTGCATGGACTCGAGCGCTTTGCTTGTCATCACTCGGTCGAGCAACAAGGGGACCTCAAAAACTGCGTAATTTTCGTTACGTCTCACATTGTCACGCAGCTCAGGAAGCAATGAATCCTCAATTAACTGCTTTACCGCTAATTCGATGTCATCGAAATCCGGCACCACCATTCCGAGCCGGTTCTCCATCAACCAGGTACCGTTGTAGCGTTCCTGTGGCATGGTATGGGAGTTTCGCTCGACGATAACCGGGAGACCGAAATGAAGAGCTTCGCTTATACTGCCCGGGCCGGCTTTGCCGATAAAGAAATCAGCCAGCGACATGAAATGGTCCACGCGGTTGGTGAATTCCTCGACTACAACCGGCATGGTCAGGCGCAAGTCGCGGAGCTTTGCCGCCAATTCGCGATTATGGCCACAGAGAAGGATCAACTGCACTTTACTTGAACCAGCGTCCAGCCTTTTTGCGATGTCAAGCATCGCGCTCGAACCATGTCCTCCAAACATGACGATGCCTGTCGGGAGGTCCGGGTTCAGTTTCAGCTTAATTCTTTCCTGATTGCGATTTGAGTTCGCCGTGCGGTAAAAAGAGGGTTTTAGTACCATCCCCGAGGTTTTGAAGACACGGTCGGCACTATGTCCCATGGAAAGAGCCTGTTGTCGAGCAAGCTCGGTACCGCAAACCAGATATTCTGAATTGCGTTCAATCCAGAAACTTGGCGGGTAGTCCGCCAAATCGGTAAGTACTGTAACAAACGCTGCCTTCGGAATCTCCTTCTGGATGCTTTCGGCCAGGCAGGCGTTGAAGTGGGGGATCACCGAGAGAACCAAGTCGGAGCCATGCTCTGACCAGTAATTCCGCAGAATGCGCAAAATTCTGGAGTGGTTCAACCGGATAGTGCATTGCAACAACACCAGAAGCTGGGGAGTAAGCCGGGTCCAGCCCTTTCTCAACAGCAAGTTGTATCCGTCCTGCAGCCGGTGTCCGGTGGCCCGTTGGACTAGATCAAGTGGTTCCAATAACTCCTGCAAGTTCAGAAGCGATACGTTCCAGGGATCGCTCTGCTCTTCAAGAACCGTCTTCAACGCCAAGGCAGCATTACGATGCCCACCACCGGCATCGTGGAAAACTATCGTGAGGTTTCGCATCAGCAACCTCCAAAACCCTTAGAATGTGGCCAGCTCTAGAATGCCGGGCCACCCTTAACGACAGATCAACACCTCATTAATTTTCCGTGAATATAAGAAGAATGAAGCGCGCTGGTTACTGCGGTTACTCAAGTTATTAGATCGCTTCTTTTTGAGCAGGACTAGGGTATGGTTTTCTCGAGAATCGACTCTGAATCACGAACGGGGACAGCAAGTCCATTGTTCCGAATGACATCACGGAATAACCTGGCACTGCTCCGCAACGTCCTCACTTGCGTTTCTGGATCCAGGGCGACTAATCCGAAGCGCAGCTTCCATCCCTCATTCCACTCAAAATTGTCCGTGAGCGTCCAATGCAGATAACCGCGAATATCGTGCCCGTCTTCGATCAGTCCGTGCAATTCTTGCAAAACATTCGTAATGAGCCAGGGCCGAATTCTGTCTTCGGCATCGGGTACGCCGTTCTCCATGATGAAAATCGGCTTGCCCATTCGAGCAGCATGCTTTACTGCGTAGGCGATGGCCGGAGGATACGCCTCTCCGTATGGGTTCTCCACGCCGTGATCGCCCTGGGGTACGTGCGCCGGAACAAAAAGCCGGGTGAACATAGTGTTGCGTCGACGAATATCAAAGGCTACGTGGAATCGACTATAGACATTTAGCCCGACGAAATCGCAGCAATCGGGCGCATTGCTGACTTTGGCGGTGAGCAGGTTAAAAGGAAAAGCGAGACGACCATCTTTAATCAGGTCGAAAAATACGCGATTGAAAAGACGATCTAACAGGTTGGCAATCCAGCGGTCCAATATCGTGTAAGCTGCCTGGAAGATGACGTAGTGCTGCGCCCAGCCGACCTGCACCTCCGGGATGATTTCGTGAATGGCACGATAGGCTAGGACGTGAGCTTGCGCCTGGCGGGTGTTCACGCGCAGAGCGTTGAGCAATTCGCCTTTACGACCGGGCGGGAATTCACCGAGCACATAACCGCACGCGGCATAGACATTAGGTTCATTGAATGTTACCCATACTCGGACAAGGTCACCGACCGCTTTCGCCACTTTGCGCGCAAAACGCTCGAATAAAAGCGGCGCATCCGGCCGAAGAAATGCTCCACTGTTCTCAAACCAGCAAGGGTGCGTAAAATGGTGGAGGCAAACGATCGGCTCAATGCCTCGCCGATGCAACCCCTCCAACATCTGGCGATAGCGATCCAAGACTTGAGCGTCAAAACGATTTTCTTCCGGCTCGATCCGGCTCCACTCGAAGGAAAGACGCAACGCGTTTAATCCGAGATCGCGCGCAATGTCGAAGTCTCGTTCGGCGTTCTCCCACCAATCGCACGCTTTGCCACAAGAATCACCCGACTTGATCCGGCCCGCCTGTTCCCACTCGGACCATTGATTGCAATTGTTGCCTTCGACCTGATGGGCGGCGGTAGACACACCCCACAGAAAATCTTCAGGAAATCGAAGAAACGATTCGGAACTCGCGGCGTGGAATTCCTGTTCACTCATGGTCTGCATCATACGATATCGCAAAATGGGGCTATAGAGGCAAGGTTTGAATCAGTTGCATACCATTGATGAAGATGGGGCGTTTCATGAGTTCTCGCGACGCGCTCTTGCTCTCAGCGTTATTTGGGTGACTTCCGGGGGACAATCGATACGCATTGGTATCTCAATCGTGCCGATGCCGACATTGGTGTAAAGAGTGAGCTGGTTTATCTGTCGCAGCCCCCACGGATATTTTCGGGCTAGAGGTGGGAGATAAGGAGCACCTAGCAAAGGGATCCGTATCTGTCCGCCATGCGAATGCCCTGAAAGTTGCAAATCGACAGGATGTTTGGCTACGTAATCAGCCCAGTCCGGCTCATGAGCCAACAACATGACCGGTTCATCCGCCGGAATTCCTTTCAGCGCGACATCGAGCTTGGGTTTTCCCCGAAGAATGTCATCGACTCCTGCCACCCAGAGTCTTTTGCCGTCGCGCTCAAACGTCTGCGATTGGTTACGCAATACCTGGATGTTGTGCGACTGGAGGACCTCAACAATGTGGGAAGGATCAGTATCAACGTCGTGATTGCCGAGAATGGCCATGGTTTTGAAACGAGAGCTCAATTGAGCCAACAACTGCGCACAAGGTTCAACCCGCTTGGCTGCTTGTATGGCAACCCGCCGTGTGCGGACCCGGCCTCGAGAGGTGACAAAGTCTCCAGTCACTACAACCAGGTCCGGCTGCAACCCCTTGACGATATCGATTGCTTTCCGCAGAGGGACAACTGAGAAGTGGTCGTCGTAGTGAAGATCGCTGAGTTGAGCGATTCGTACCCGTCAAATGATTCTGCCAGACGAGGAAGGGCAATTTCGATCGAAACAAGCCTGTGGCCGGTTCGCTTCGAAGAGAGTGCCATCGCCGGCAATCGGCCAAAGCGCCGCAGGCGGCCCCAGCCGCACTCAATTGCAAAAATTTTCGCCGCGTCGGGAACAAAGACAACCCAGCACTTTCTCCTGTGGTCCCGCACACCGGCAACGTGCCCTGGCAGGTTTTGATATAGTCGTCAGTCTTCAGCCTTGGACTGAACGTATCTCTCGCCGAAGACTGGCAACTGATTCGGGCGGGACTGATAGCGATTTCCGGCATTCGCAAAATGCGAACCACCGGTTTATCCAAAATTCATGGTCAGCGATGGCGATACCACTCGATCGTCCGCGCCAGCCCTTCTTCAAAATGCACCTTCGGTTTGTAGCCAAAGTGCTTCTCGGCCAGCGAAATATCCGCCAGCGAATGTTTCACGTCTCCAGAACGCTCCGGAAGCATACTTCACATCGCCTTGATATCCGGTAAGCTTCTTGAGCATCTGGAAAGTCTGGTACAAATCCGTCCGTTGAGCGGTCGCGACATTGAACACTCGTCCTGCAACGTCATCGCCCTTCGCGCGTGGACGCCAGAAGTTCGCTTCGACGACATTGTCGACATAGGTAAAGTCCCGGCTTTGCTTTCCGTCTCCAAAAATCGTTGGCTGCTCGCCGGCGAGCATTTGCGTGATGAATTTGGCCAGCACTCCTGAATAAGGCGAAGACGGATCTTGCCGCGGTCCGAACACATTGAAATAGCGCAGGCACACCGTTTCCAGGCCGTAACAGCGATAGAAGCTGGTCATGTAGTATTCGCCCGCCAATTTGGCGGTGGCGTAAGGAGAAATGGGCCTGGGCAACATGTCCTCGCGCTTGGGGAGAGTAGGCGTATCACCGTACGCAGAGGACGAAGCGGCATAGACAACCCGTTTCACCTTGGCATCACGAGCGGCCACCAACAAATTCAGAGTTCCATCCACATTTGCCTGATTGCTTCCCAACGGATCTTTTACCGATCTGGGCACAGAAGGTATCGCGGCTTCGTGAAAAACATAATCCACTCCCGCGGCAAGCGCCGATGAAGGGCGTCCAGATCCAGCAAGTCTGGCTTCATGGACCTGTATCCGATCCAGCACTCGGTCAGGTTTTCCCGCTTTCCCGGTCGAAAAATTGTCGAATCCCACCACTTCTCCGCCCTGCTCCAGCACCGCGCGGGCCAGAGTCGACCCGATGAAACCTGCCACACCTGTGATGAGATAAATAGCCATAGAATCTCCATGATACAGGATCAAATGAGAGAAACAAAGTTATGCCACCTAACGGAAGTGCACTACCACTAAGGGTGAATGCTTTCTACAATCTTCCGGCTTCGAGCGATACTGCGCTCTCTTTATCAAAAAAAACTGTAATTTGAGCAAGTTTGTGAGGATGGGGGGCAGAACAAATGAGGGGCCTGGCCGACTCGACCCGACCCCTGGTGGTTTCTAGTGGATATGCATTTCCTTGCGCATCGGCAGAGGCGACTCTGTCACATGCTTCCTCTGAACTATGTAGGCCGGGGTGGGTACTCGCTCCGGGTGCATCTCAACTTTGGCAACCGCTGCAGCCGCACCTGAAACCTGCACCCAGCTCGCAATCGACGGCGTGCCAGCCTTGTTCACCAGGAAAAGCATGTAGTAGCCGGGAGGAGCGATGTTCGAATCCGGCGGGCCGGTCACCGTAAGCGTGTTCGAACTCGCCGCACCCTGTCCGGCTGCGAAGCGTCAAACCAACATACCGTTGATCCATGTCGAATGAGTGGGTCACCGAACCGGCCTTCATCAGAACCACGGACGCGATGTTAGCCGCATCCGGAGTCGGGACGGTGAATGATTGACCGTAGCTGATAGAGCCCGGTGTGCCAGCACCGATGATAGGTCGCGTGGCAGCGCTACCGTCCGAGTTGAACAGATAGGACGGCTGGTAAATCTCGATGTGATTCTCGAAGACGCCCTGTTCAGGGTTGCCGCCGGTCAGAGCGACCGTCGCATCCGGCAAGAGCAACTGGGTATTGTGATACAGCCGCGGAAAGGTATTCGAACCGGCGGACGAGAATGAATTGGTCGCCGGATCATAAATCTCCGCCTTCAGGCTGGCTGTGGTCGCATCCTCGTCCTTTGCCGAACCTCCGTCCACCAGCACTTTGCCGTTCGGCAGGATCGTGCGCTTCCATTTCAACCCGCTTCTGCGCCATCTTCGGTCCAGCCACCCAGCACGGAGCGTATAGTTGGGCAGGCAGCCGAAATTTGAGCGCCGGCCGGACTCAGATCGATGAGTTCGGTGGTATCCGTCGCCGGGTTGTCTCCGCCCATGATCATGACCTTCGGGCTGTAGTTGTTCTGCGGCGTCAGCGGCAGTAGTACCGAGGTGCCGTAAGTTCGCTCTCCGTTGGGATCGTTCGGTCCCGGATAAATCGTCCAGGCCACCAATGTCCAGGTCTGGTTGGAAGGATTGAAGTCGACCGTCGCGGATGAAGGCGAGGAGTAGAAGACGTGCCCCGTCGGAAGCAGGTGCATTCTGGGATAAAGCGGGAACTGAAATGTCGGAAAGTCCGTGATGTGCGGATTGCCCGGAATCTCAGCGCCCCACTGCTGACCATCCCAAATTTCGCTGGTGTTGTTGTTCAAGCCATCCGTATCGTTCAATCCGGATGTGGTCATCATGCGACCGTCGTTGAGTTCGGTCATGGTTGGATACCAGCGACCATGAGCAGTCGGAGCTACGTCAACGAACGACTCGCTCGCGAGGATCGAAAATCGAAGTGTTTGCGAACCCGGTAAAAGGAATATCGCCCTGGGCTCCAACAACCGCAAGTGCTCCGTAGCCTTTTGTACCGCCGTTGATCAGAACTCTGCCGTCCTGCATGATCGACATTCCGTTGCAGAACATGTCCCAGCTCGTGGGCATCGTGGTGATGGTGTTGCTAGAGAGGTCCAGAAGTGCCGCACCCTGCGGGATACTGTGGTCCTTGCGGACAACCCGCCTGCTGCGGCGGACAGTTGCCAGAACCAGCGATCAAAAGAATCTTTCCGGTGTGAAGAAGTGCCGCGTGAATCGGGTTGATCGGCATGGTTGTGGGCAGCGTGCTCCACATGCCATGGGGATGGCCGGTAGAACTATTACCGGCGCGGTGGCGGCGGGGTGGAAGTGGAAGAAGGCGTACGGGGAAGCGGCGGCGTGGAAGATGATGAAGCGGAGGATGACGAGCCTGCGCCGCCTCCTCCGCATCCTGCCAGTGCGAGTGAGTCACTGCCATCAGGGCCAGCATCAAGTCGGTTACGATCGCTTCTCATCTCTTTCAATAGTCTCCAGATTCAAGGTCTCGGGTGCCCATTTTGTTTGTTACAGCCTTCAGTTCTTGGCCCGCTACCAAAGTCGTCATTTCGCTGAAGCCGTTTCTACTGCTGCGTTGCTGAGCCGGGAGAGATAAGGGAAGAATGGTGTAACTTCGAACGGCATCTTCTCCTGCGGCGAAAGCAAAGCCACCGGCTTGGCTCTTCATCATCTCCGAGACGATTGCTCCAGGGATCCAATTTCACCCGGCCGCCCAGCGGAAGCGCGGCGATCTGATCGATGCGTTGTGTTTCCAACGGAGGAGCGCTGGCTAATAAGGCCGACATCCGAATGGTCTTTTCGTTCCCATGCGGTTGCCCAGATGTGGACGGATCAGGCTGCTCAGTTCGGGAGCGCGGCTCTGCAAGGCGGCCAGAAACAACCAGCATTGTCGAGTTTGTCCTTGTAAGGTGAATTCGCTAGTAATTGCATCGCTTTGGCATCGGCAGCTTCTTCTTCTGCGGAGTTGCGGGCAAAATCCATACGCTGAAACGTGTTTGTGTCAGGGAAAAAGAAGCGATCGTTGAAGGCGAACTTGGTGTCGATGCGATGACCCAGAGCGATGTGGCTCAAGTTCGTGAGCCAGAGTCATCGCCAGCGAAGCCTCATCAGGAAGAACGTCGAGTAAACCACGGCTGACCACGATGGTGTGACCCACCGTAAAGGACTCCAGCGGCGAGGTCAGCAGCACGCGGCAGCGAACGTCCGGAATAATTTCAAGATTGTTGGTGACGATCAGATTGTTGACCACGGTCTGCAGAATCTTGTCGACACTCGCCCAAGGGTGCCAGTAAGTCCAACTTTCTGCAGATGATCCAACGCATTGTCTTCCGCGGTGCGTTCCCACATACGCTGCGCCTCAACCGGGCCGGCTTCCTTGCGCGGCATCGGTCTGGTCCTGGACGGAGTCGATCTGAATGTCCGAAAACTCCTCGTTGTGCTTCAAGCGGCTCCGGATCGTAGCTCCAGAGACGGGTCTGAGCCTTGAAGTGCAGACCGGGAAGCAGTGGACCGACGCTCTTGAAATTCGACTCTTCGATGAAGACGTACGATGGCAGCCACAAGCCCGCCTGCAGATTCAGGCGCCAGCTATCGAAGTGCAGGTAGTAGCTGTAGCGGGAACGAGGAGAATACGTACCGTTGAAGCGGACGATGTTGTATTCGCGATCTTCAACCCAGATCCGGCCCAGAAAGCGTCCGCCGGCGTTGTCCTTAGGCTGCACATCCAATCACGAGTGCAGCGCACTTCGCCAAGAAATTCCTGACGAACAAATTTGAAGTCGTAATTCTTCTTCTGGAAGTCCCGGTCGAGCATGACCATCTGCGCGAATCCGACCGGCAGAAACTTGCGAGAAAAGATTCCGGGGAACGGATTTAACCCGTGAAGGCTGAGGCCAGTCTGTTTTTCGAACAACTGATCTCCCACGCCGTCGCTCAGATCCAGCCGTCCCAGGAAGTATTGATCGCTGGATGGCACCACGATGGAATCATGGTCCGTCTTCAGGTTCTGGATATAGGTCTCAGCGATCGGGTGCAGATGCTGCATCTGCGCCACCACGGCGCGCTCACGCTCGATCACGCGATCCACCATCTGATCGATCGACATGCGGGGCACCACCGAGAGCGATTCGCTCTTGGTCGACGCCGTAGTTTCCGTAGATAGTGACTGCGGTCGGCGTGTTTGCGCTCACCTCGAAGGTCGCGCTGGTGGCCCCCGCTGGGACTTTTACGCTGGCCGGCACCATGGCCGCGCCCGCAGGATCGGCCGCCAGCGAAACCGCAACTGCCATCGCCGGGAGCCGCCATATTCAAGGTCACCGTGCCCTGTAACGAATGGCCCTCGGTGACGCTGGCTCGAGCTCAAGCTGATTGAGGTAAGAGTTAGCGGTGAATCCTGGGCGGAGACGGATACCGTCACGCCCAAACACACAAGCATCGAAAGAAGAATTGTTCCAAGTACTCGCATAAGACTTTTTGACCTCGCTACGTCAGGACCTTTAGCTAACATGTGAATGATGGCTGAGATACTTCCTAATCCAGGGACTGGCATGTTATCGCCCCACCTTTCGGCCTAAGAGATTCCAGTTGAAAGAGAAATTTGTGAACACCGAGACGACCGCCGGCCGACAAACCCGACTGGAATCGGGTCTCGTGGAGATAAGCGACGCCCACTTCGGTGTAAATCTGTTCCCGCGGGATAATCGCTTTCACGCCGCCGCCAACCGTGGCCCGGTTGTCCCAATCGAATCCCTGGCTGTCGCGGAAAATCGTGGCATCGACGTACGGCACTACGTGGCCCGTGCTGAACCTTTTGGCGACAACACCCTGGGAGATATAACCCAGTCCGAGGATGTTGCCGTGTTCGACCGGCGACAGGTTCCCGACTTCAATCCATGAAGATCCGGGAAAGCGGCTCGACTTATCGGCAACCGGCTGCCAGCCAAACCAGTCCTGTACGAAAAGGGTGAGCCCGCTGCTGGTGAAGCTCTTGAAGCGGTCTTCGTAGGAGTAGGCGGAACCAATGCTGACCACACCCTTGCGAAAGTACTTGTTCGCCTTGACGCCGAACCGGGGCTGAATCTTGTTGTTCCACTCGTAGCCCTTGGTATCGAGAACCACTCCCAGTCCCGACGAAGGGGGTCACCGTCATTGATCCCGGAGTAAGTGGAAAAAATCGCCGCGCTCTGCTCGAAGTAGGACTGAGTGTAGAAATTGTTGTGCTCGATCGGGCTCAGGTTGCCAACCGAGGTCCAACCCTGCCCGGGCAGCCCGACTCCGTCCACCATGCTGCCTTCGCAGCGCGGACTTGGCGCCATCCTGAGCGGCCGAGAGGGCCGTCATCGCCAGAACCACGAATATCGTGAATAAGGACTTCATTTTCATAATTCCACTTTTCTTGTTAGTACCGTTTAACTGCAAACCAACCTCTTACCTGTTTTTTCCGAATCACAATTTTCCAGAAGCTGTAGAGAAAAATTCGACAATCCAGAAAGCGCAAGAACGGATACAGCAGCGAATAAAGCAAACATCGGTTCGGCGATCGCAGACCGCGCAAATCATCGACAGGAAAACCAGAACCACCATGTCCATGCCGACCGCGTAAAACGCGAGCTCTGGGTAGAGACCAGCAACCAGACCGGCAGCAACAGGAACAAGGTCGCGAAGATCAGGCCTTCTCCCATCAGCAGCTTGTATTCCAGATCGATCTTGCTCAGGCCGGTCAGCATCTCGTACTTCAAGCCAACCTGCCAGGCGCCGGAGTGCCAGCGGTACATTTGCTTGATGTAGTCGCGAATCGTTCGCGGATCCTGGGTGGAAACCACGGCGCGCTTCTGATAAATAATCTTGCCCAGCTTCTTGCGATGGACCTGGATCGTGCAGTCCATGTCTTCGACGATGGTGTCGCTGCTCCATTCCAGTTGCGCGAACACATCTGCCCGAAAAGCGGCGGCGCAACCTGGGGTCACCGTAATCACACCCATGTTGCTTTGTCCGTCTTTGTAAATCGCGTGCGAAATCCAGTAAGCCAGGCAGCGGTACGCGGTAAGCCAGTTGTGCGGAGTGCTCTTTGCGCGTCCGCAAACTACCGCTACTCCAGGCTCCTCAAAGCTCGATCTGACCGCCTCGAAGTAGTCCTCTGAAACCTGGGTGTCGGCATCCATCAGGCAGATGTAGTCGTAACGTGAACGTCAAATCGGAGACTGCAGCCAGACGCGCAAGGCTGTGAGCTTTGCCGATGTTCTTGGGGTTTCTCACCACGTTCACGTCGAACGTGCGGGCAATGTCTCCAGTACCGTCGCTGGAACCATCGTCGATGACGTAAACGTCGGACGGCTGCAACTCCGGCCTGGAGAATGCTCTTTAACGTTTTGGCTATGCCCACGGCCTCATCTTTCGCCGGGAGCAGCACGCAAAGCTTCTTCACAGTTGACCTTTCACAACCAACTCGCGTGAATCGAACGAAACCAAATACACCCCGTCTTTGTTCCGGTGCAGTTCGTGTCCTGCCTGAAAGAGACGCGCACTGGAACCCTTCGCCGCCACCTTCAGAACCACTCCGTGCGGGAAACGGAGTCGGAACCTGCCAGGTAAACTTGGTTTCACCGGCTACTGCCTGTGGCAGCGCCGGCTTCCACAATCTTCTGTGCGCGGAAGTAAGCTGCAACTTCGCCGAAACGGCGCCACCCATAACCCTTTGCCTTCCGCGCTCTTCACGTAATCCAGAAGATCGATAAATGTGTTGCGTGGGGATCGGTTCGAATCCGGTCGAAGGATCGCCGATGCCATGGATCTGAAGCGTCGTCCAGGCGTTCATTGCAAGGTCTTTGTCGACCCAATCCGCGATACGTTGCGGAGTCATACTTGGTATAGCTGGGCTGGCTGGGCAGTTCGTACCAGTCGGGTTGCTTGTCCGCCGTGACGTATACCGCGCTGCCGTCTCCGCGCCCACCGCGTGCCGCGAAGTCGTATCTCTTCACCCAGTAAAGTAATCCCGGTGAGACTTCGGTGAAGGGATACGCGAAAGTGAGAATCGTCTGCATTAAAGTTGCTGTCCAGAAAGTTCTTCGCATCTTCTACCTGGAGTTCTTCGGTCGCCTTGTTCAAATCAGCCGGATGCTCATGGGTGACCGAGTGATTTCCGATCTCATGCCCTTGCAGGCGGGCCTTGCGCCACTCATCCAACCGGGTAGTCTTGGAAACGATAAGAAAGAACGTCGCGTGCAAATGTCGTTTGTTCAGTTCAGGAATCACTACGTCGAGGTGCACAGTGCGGGAATCGTCGAATGTGAGTGACAACGCCGCTGGATGGTTGTTCCAGGGCAGAACCTTGAGTGCGGAGGTCTGCGCGAGGCAGCAGCCTGTAAGCAAGACTCACCATCAAGATCGCATTGACACTTTTTTTCATGTTCTGGTTGTGAACTTTCACAGACGGATAGTGCAACCGCGATGCCAACGCAATGCGATCATAAGCGCATGCGGGAGCCAGCGCTCGACATCGATTCGACCGGAGGCAGCGTGGAATTGCTGCCAGCGCAGGCACTTAGCGGGATCGACTGAGCTGAAGCCGTGCCAGAAGCGGCGATCTGGAGGAGGCTTCGTAACGGGCGATTGATTACCGAATTAGATTACTTAAGTAATCGCCGAGCGCCGATATCGAGGGAACAGCATTCACCTGGAGAGGAAAACATCTTCCACTATCGTGCCACGCAATGCGGTGCAGAACTGCCAGTAAACGTTCCCTCAGTCCGAGTGAGCGCATTTCAGACGCCACGAATACCTGATGGAATGTCCCGACCGCACGACATTTGCCGAAAGAGGTCTCGTTCCTGCCCGATCCGAACGCGAATTTAAAGACATAGTCCGCGATCGTCACTCCGCCCGTGATTCCCGGCGACAGCGAATCAAAGGCGTCAATCCATCTTCCTCGATAGTTCCGGGCTTAACAGGGCCTTCCGTAACGGCGGATTTGTATCGGCGCAGTGTTAAGTTTTGATTATTAAGAATAAATCAGCATCGAGCTTTAGGGAGTCGTCCCCGTAGTCCGGCGGCGGGGATTCGTGGTTCTCATCATCGTTTACAGAAGGATTTTCATGCCGAGAATATCGGTTCTATCGCTGCTCGTTCTATTTCTGGCAGGATGCGGCGGGGGAACCATGCCCTTCACGCCTGCTCACAGCGGAGCATCGGGCGGTAGCGGTACTACTAACAGCGGGTCGTCTGGCAGCGGCACGTCCAGCAATGGATCGTCTGGAAGCGGCACGGCCAGTGGATCTTCTGGACGGCACGGTTCAAGCAGCGGCACGTCAGGCAGCGGGACTCAAGCAGCGGCACTTCGAGCAGCTGGAACTTCGAGCACTGCCGCCTTCGAGTACGCCACCCCTGAGCGCTAGCTCCAGCTTCGGTGACCGGCCCGAGCGAATTTACCTTCAGCGGATACGACTGGGAGACGCACAACGGCTCCGCTCCTCCAGTCGGCAACGTGAACGGAAACGTGGGCACGTTCGATCCCATGAACGTATCGGTCGGATCAGAGTTGGTTCTGTCGCTTACGCAAACCCAGAATGGCAGCCAGATTCTGTCGAGCGGATCGGAGGTCATGACGAAGCAGAAGTTCACCTATGGCACGTTTGAGTTCACTTCCAGAGTCGACAACGTTCTGTCCGGTTCCGACTCGTCCGGATTTTTGTACGCGCCAAACTCTTCGACCGAAATTGACATGGAACAGGTCGGAAACAAGCCCGACGCAGTCGATTGCACCAACTGGAAGGGAGTATCAAACTTTCAGGACACCGAGATAACAGGCTTCCATCAGGGGAACAGTCACGACTTCAAGATTGTATGGACGTCGACAAATGTCGACTGGTACGTTGACGGCCAGCTAGTGGTATCCCACACCCAAGCAGTGCCAAGTGCCGCCGCTCCCTTTCCTGTTCAACATGTGGGGAACGAACAAATCCACGTGGGGCGGCATGGCCACGATCGGACCGACCCGGTACATGTACATCAGCAACTTCACATACACGCCGTAAGGCGGGCCCTTTTCTTCAAAGGTCCAGGTACCACCACAGTTTTTTAAGATCCTGAGATGCCACGAAGGTCTTCAGATTTCCTCTAGACCGGAATCCGAAGCCAGCGGTAAATACACCTGAAACGAGTGTCCCCGGGCTTCGAGATTACCTGAATATTTCCACGGTGCTTTTTCACGATCCGCTGAACGGTATCGAGGCCGAGCCCAGTTCCCTCGCCGACTCCCTTGGTGGTAAAAAACGGTTCGAAAATGTGGTTCCTCACTTCCGGCGAAATTCCGGGACCGTTGTCTCCAATCTCGACCACAACACATGGATCTTCGCGATACGCGCGCACCCGTCAACTCGCCCTTCCCACCCATCGCGTCAATGGCATTGTCGATAACATTGGTCCACACCTGATTCAGCTCGCTTCCGAACGAGTTGATGAGAAGAGGAGTCTTAGGGTAGTCGCGCAGCACCACGACCCCGCGCTTTAGTTTGTGATTCAAGATGGTAAGTGTGGTCTCCAGGCCCTTTACGATATCCACGTTCTGGATGGGCGACTGGTCCATGTAGGTGTATTCCTTGATCGCGCGAACCAGATCAGAGATTCGCGTGGTGCTGTTCTCGATTTCGCCCAGTAAACCCGCCACTTCTACCGAGGCAGCAATCCTCACCAGGGCGGCCCGTGCGGTGTCCGGTTCAAGAATTGAAAACAATGATTCCAATGCGTCCGGTTTGACATTCTTCCGAGCGAGATCGGCCGCGAGTTGCCACAGGTCGCTCTGGCCGTGACTGCGTAACGAGCGAATCAATTCGATCTTCCAGGTCGCTGATAGTCAACGCATCCGCCGGCGGGCCGTCCTGCTGCACGAACGAAGCTTCCAAGCTTCTCGATTTCAGCCCTTTGAGGGGGCGTGAGTTCACGTCTTCCCGAGATCGTGACTGGCGTCGCGGATTTTTTTCAGCAGCTCGCGCAATTGGCTGGTAGCGCGCTTCGCCGCGGACGCTGGATTATTGAGTTCGTGCGCTAGGCCGGCGGAAAGTTTTCCTAAGCTGGCCAGCCGGTCTTTTTGCTGTTCGAGCCGAGTGGTCTCGCGGATTCTGTCAGACATCAAACCTACGAGACGTTGGGTCAGTTCGGGCATTCTCTGCACCAGTTCGGGGAACAGCGACGCTGGAAACCGCAGGATGTGGCCCTCGGTAATCGCCCTGGCGGTGACGGTGGAAAGCTTCATTCTCGAAAAAGGAAGAACGCCGGTGACCCTCCCTGGGCTTATGGCAAAGGCAAAGACTTCGCCGTTTATCTCACCACGCGCCTGAAGCGACCCATCGAGAACCACGATCATGTATTCAGCGGGTTCGCCGACACGCATGTAAATCTCACCCGCCTTGAGGTGCATCTCCTGCGAGTGGCTGAGAAACCACTCGATCTGGTCGTCGGGCAGATCAGCGAACGGCGGGACGCGAAGTAGATCCGCTTTATCGATCATGATGATTAGACTTTGCTCAGGTACTGATGGATGAATTGCACCGCAACCGATCCCTCGCCAACTCCAGATGCCACCCTTTTTACCGAGCCATGACGCACATCGCCTACGGCGAAAATGCCGGGAACGTTAGTTTCCAAGAGAAAGGGATCCCGCTCCAGATTCCATCCTTTCGGATGTTGTCCATCACGAATGAGATCGGGACCAGTGAGCATGAAACCTCGTTCGTCCCTCTCTACCAGATTTCCCCAACCAATCGGTGCGAGGCAGGGCTCCGATAAAAATGAACATCGAACTCGCCGGAACGCGCTCGATCTTATTCGTATCGGAACAAATCACCGATACTTCCTCCAGATGCGTTTCGCCATGCACTTCGCCGACACTGGCGTGTGCCCAGATTTGAATATTGGGCATCTCTTTGATCTGATCGATGAGATATTGAGACATGGTGCTGGCAAGAGAATCGCCACGAACCAAGATGACCACCCGCTCCGCGAACTTGGCGAAATTCATGGCTGCCTGGCCAGCAGAGTTGGCGCCGCCCACGATGTAGACAATCTCTCCTTTGCAGGACATAGCCTCAGTTGCACCGCCACCGTAGTAAACGCCAGAGCCCTGCAGGCGATCAATTCCGGGCGCTTCCAGACGACGCCATTGCACGCCGGTCGCAATCATCAGAGCGTGACAGGAGATTTCTAGCCCGTCCGCCAGCCTAACAATGCGGTACGAACCCTCTGTCCGAATGCCCACGACCTCCTGCGGCGAAAGTATTTCGACGCCAAATCTGCGAGCCTGTACCACAGCCCGCCGGGCCAAATCCCCGCCACTGAGTCCGTTGGGAAATCCCAGATAATTTTCAATGCGCGAACTCATGCCTGCCTGCCCGCCGGGAGCCTCGCGCTCAATCATGACAGTATTTAAGCCTTCAGAAGCTCCATAAACAGCAGCGGCTAATCCTGCGGGTCCACCACCTACGATCGCCAAATCGTAGAAGCTGGTTTGAGCCCGAGTTCTTAGCCCAACCTTTTGCGCAACATCGGTTAGCGCACCTTCGAGCAGTTTTGTGCCGTCGGGGAAAAGTACGACTGGAAGACTTGAGATCTCCGATCCTAAGTGCTTTCAAAAGTCGCTTTGTTTCCGGATCGTTCGCGGAAACCTCCACGTCGATCCACTGATACGGGACATGGTTTCGAGCCAGAAAATCACGCAATTCGTACGATCGGCGCGACCAGCGCGTCCCTAAGACCCGGATTCCCTCGAACGCGGGACGATAGGAAGCTTGCCAGTCATCGAGCAGGTCGTCCAACTGGGGATAAAGATTTTCTGCGGGAGGATCCCATGGCTTCATGAAGAAATAATTGATATTGGCCTGATTGATAGCGCTGATAGCCGCGGTCGTGTCGGCATAGGCAGTAAGCAGTGCCCGTTTCGCATCAGGAAAAAGGCGTGTTGCTTCCTTTAGAAATTCCACGCCGTCCATGTGCGGCATACGCTGGTCGGCCAGTAACAGAGCCACGCTGTCATTACGAACCTTCAATTGCTTGAGCAGGTCGAGTGCACCGTCGGGAGAATCGCTTCCTATCACACGATATTCCGCGCCGTATTTCGAACGCAGGTCGCGCTCGATCGCTCGCAATACGTCGGAGTCGTCATCCACGCTAAGTAAGATTGGTTTGGCCATGACTGATCTTTCGCTGCGCGAAACAAATCAAAGCAAGTTTCGGACGTTGCCACATTAATTTATCGATTGAAAGATTTCTACCGGGTCGCACAAAGAGGCACTCATTTCAAGAATGAGCCTTCTCAAAGTTCGGCTTCGAACCTCGTGCCGTAAAAGTCTTTGATGCCGGAAGTCTCATTAAAGACTCCGGTGTTGCTTACATTTCTGAATTTTTACGTTAACGAAGGGGCCATCAGCAACAATCATGCAATGACACTTAGGCATCGACATTAGTGGCTGATCTGTAAGTTGGCTTCACCGTCCGCCGGAAAGTCGATCGTTAAAATATGATTTCGGGCATCAACCGAAGTGCGATTGACCGTCGGCTTGCCATTCAGCAAAACTTTGGACGTATTCGAGTCCCAGCCGAAAACTTTAAGTTCATATTCCTTCCACCAAGCCCGGTGGGTGCCCTCCTGAGCTCCAATATGAAGGCTCAAAGAATTGTTCGTCACATCGCAGGAAAAATTCGTTCGCAGATAATCACCTTTCTGGTAATCCAAGGTCGCGCCGTCATCCTGGTAGATTGTGCCGCCGCAATTTGGACCTGGGTAGACTCGCAGGGTTAGGGGTCCTTCAGGTATTTCGTCGGTACTTTGCGTCAACCCCTGCATCGGAATGACCGAGCCCGCGCGAACATATACCGGTAAAACATCGAGACGAGGCTGAAGTTTTATCCGCGTCAAGCCGGGTTGCTTGGGATTCACCGGCACGCGGCTTCCAGTCCAGTAGTCAAACCAATCGCCGGGTGGCAGCACAAGGTCGTAACTATCAAGCTCATCTGGATAGTGGAAAGGCGCAACCAGGAGACTGGGACCGAACAGGAATTCATTCGGGGCGTCCAAGTCGAGAGGATGAAGGTCTTCGGTGGCGGAAGGAAATTCCAGAAAGAGGGGTCTCAAAATCGGCGTACCGTTGCGAGTCATCTCTTCCGCCGCGGTGTACAGATATGGCAGCAGGCGATAACGCTCTTCGATGTAACGGCGCCGGATGGCCTCGTGCTCCGGGCCGTGAACCCAGGGTTCCTGATCGCCGGTATCTTTCCCGGTATGATCGCGATCGATGGGCTGGAAGCTCGCCAGCTCGATCCACTTCGTTAGCAAGTCCGGTTGCGGTGTTCCCGCAAAACCACCGACATCGGCGCCACTCATTCCGAAACCGCTCAGTCCCAGACTCAACAGCATCGGAGTGGTAAGGCGGAGATGGTTCCACGTGCTGCTGTTGTCGCCAGTCCAGGTGGCGGCGTAACGCTGGCCTCCAGCGTAACTGGCGCGTGTTAGCACAAATGGGCGCTGGTTGGGCGCCAACTTCAGCAGGCCTTCATACGTCGCACGCGAGTTTTCCATTCCGTAAACGTTGTGAATTTCCAGATGATTCGCCGTCCGTTTTGCGAATCCAGGTTCATCAATGCGATGCTGGGTTTGGGGAGGCATGGTCTTTGTAGGAGTAAGGAAGACCGAAGGCTCGTTCATGTCGTTCCAGAAGCCGGAAACTCCCTGGTCGACAAAGTTTCGGTAGAGCTGTCCCCACCATTCGCGGGTACTTTGCCGCGTAAAGTCGGGAAAAACCGAAGGGCCCGGCCAGACAGTACCTACATAGACTGAACCATCCCGATTCTTGACAAAATTATCGCCGGCGATGCCCGTGTCATAAGGCGCGTAGTTACTGTTGGGCAAGTGTGCAATATGCAGGTCGGTGATTGTGACCAGGTGAAAGTGTTGCTTTCGCAGATCCTGAATCATGCCGGGAAAGTGCGGAAATCTTTGGAAATTGACAGTGAAAGGGCGATTTTGTTCCTGATAGTCGATATCCAGATACAGAACGTCGGAAGGAATCTTGTCGGCTCGTAATTTTGCGGCGATCTCGCGAAGGCGAGCCTCTGTCTCGTAGCTGTACCGGGACTGTTGAAATCCCAACGACCAAAGTGGTGGTAGAGGCGAAGTACCAGTGAGCCATGTATAGGTGTTCAAGACGCGTTTAGCATCCGGACCATAAATAATGTAATAGTCGATCGGGCCGCCATCTGCCCCGAATGAATAGATATCATTAGATGCTCGTCCAAAATCGAACTTGCTATACCAGGTGTTGTCGAGAAACACGCCGATCGAACGGCCTCTCCTGACGGCAAGAAAAAAAGGAATACTCTTGTAGATGGGATCGGTTGATTCCTGAAACTCATAGGTATCGGTATTCCACAGCGCGAAAGACTGTCCGCGCCGATCAAGCGGCCCCACCTTATCTCCGAGACCGAAATAGTGCTCATCGTCCGGCATTTTCTTATAGACGCGGAATTCTTGGTCGTGGAGTGTGACTGGCCATCCTGCAGCGTCTTCTTGCAGAATGTTGCCGTTGAGGTCTAAAACCGAAAGGCGCAGATCGCGTCGCCCGATCTTGACTCGTAGTGATTGGGTGCGGAAGCCTACCGAGTCGGCGCTGTTTTCCGCAGTCACCTTCACGGAACTCTGATGAGCGTCAGGAAGCACTGCCCAGGAGGCATCTTCAGGAAGATTGCCGTCGGGGCCAATCCGAACTCGGACCACGTCATCTCGCAGCGCACGTACATCAAGAATCGCGTTGCCGCTCTTTACTTGCAAGCCATTGAGCATTGGCGTGCTGCCGGAAAATACGGTTAGCGCACGCGGAACATTTTGGCCGCTAACCGGTTCGTTGGGAGCGACGTCCGAGGCGAGAGCGCCGAGACTGAGAGTTTGCAAGATGCCGATTATCAGAATCCAGAGCCTGGAAGAGTTCCAAGTCATAGCGGTTATTTCCAAGGTTGGATGATGGCACTAAATAGAAGGCCCTGCAAGCGGGGCACTATCTAATCCCATCTTCTGATCCGAGAATTAGACACCAAAAATGCTCTCTCTAAGGTGTCTCCGCGACGGCTTTTTCGAGATCCTCCGCGGCCTTGTTTATACCCGATGCGGCATGCTCGATTACCTGTGAAACTTGTGGAACTTGAGCCTCTGCCTCCTTCCATTTCCTTTCGTCCATGTATTCGCGAACCGCCGCAACCGGCTTCGCGCCATAGCCCGTATACGCCCCAGGGGCATAAATTTGATTCTTGAACCACGGGCGTTCGGGCAGTCCTTTTTCATTCAGAAACATGCGAGGAACTGCGATCAGATCAGAATTGATCAACGCAAGAGACTGTGGAGAAAGTGCAGGCGATCCCTTCGCGTGCCAGTCAGATAAAGCCTTCGAATAGCGTTCCGAGCTCTTCTTTAGCAGATCGACAGCATTCTTCATCGGAGCAAAGTTCAAATACGGCGGCACAGGTTCAGCCGGCGGCGGCACGGAGGGCTTTCGGGGATCCGCGGTGGCCTGGAATACACCTTCTTTTAGTTCCAATTCACGCTCGGCAAATTCTTGTTGCTTATCTTTAAGAAGCTTCTCCAGTTCAGCCTCGTATTTGACGATAGCGTCTGCCTGCGGAGAATAGTCTGCTGGAATCAAATCGGCATTTGCCAGCCGCATCATTGCCGTGCCCACCACCTGTGCCAGGGCTCGCCCGTAAGCAAAATCGGTGTCGATAAAATGCGTGTACCAGTAAAAGTCATCGTAGATTGAGTGATATTGGTCGCCATCATCTTCCCCACCGAACTCCAGGCTTAAGGTTGATATGCCCGCAAAATCCTGAAAAGCCGTATAGTCCGAACCATCTCCAAGTGCATTGATCAACAGGTCGCTCCGCTTGCGAAGATCACTGCGTTCTTCCGCATCTTTCGCCCTCGCGATACTGACCAGATGTGACCGCTGAAAGACGGACATGTGGGTCTCAGGGTCCTGAATGTCGCGGGCGACTCCGCTAACAAATGTCTGCAGATCCTGCGTTCCCCCTGGATGGAGAAATCCCCTCTCGTTCGTGTCAGAATTGATATACGCGACCGCATGTTTTTTCAGCTCGTCGACGTGCGTCTCAACCCATTCGACAGAACCCAGAAGCCCCGGTTCTTCTCCATCCCAGGCACAGTAAATGATGGTGCGTTTTGGCGTCCAACCCTGGCGGTGTAATTCACCCAGCATGCGAGCCTCTTCCAATAGCGCGGCCTGACCGGAAATCGGATCATCAGCACCGTTTACCCACGCGTCGTGGTGGTTGCCGCGGATCACCCATTGCCCATCATCAGAACCCTTCAGTGTTGCAATCACGTCATACACAGGCTTGAGGTCCCAGTTGGAGGTAACTTTTAAGTGAACCTTTGCTGGCCCAGGGCCGACGTGATAGGTCAAAGCCAGAGCACCTCGCCAATCGTCCGGGGCAATTGGACCCTTGAGCGCTGAAAGAAGCGGAAGCGCGTCCCCGTACGAAACCGGAAGCACGGGAATCTTGATAATTGTCTTCGCCTCCTGGATGGAAAGCCGTTTGGCGTCAGCCGTAGCGCCAATACCCGGTGTGAGAGGATCGCCAGGATAGTCGGTGTCCATTACACTGCCGCGTTGAACCCCTTCTCGCGGTCGCCATCCTCCCGACGGATAGTCATCGCCCTTGAAATATCCATCTCCCTCAGGGTCTGAGTAAATGACGCATCCCACCGCGCCGTGCTCCGCTGCGACCTTCGGCTTGATACCGCGCCAACCATGTCCATAACGAGCAATAACGATGGCACCTTTCACTGAAATCCCCAGACGATCGAGCTGCTCATAATCTTCCCGATTACCATAGTTCACATACACGAGAGGGGCGGTGACGTCGCCATCCGCGGAATACGCGTTGTAGGTGGGAAGCTGCTCAGAAATTTGATTGGACGTGGGATCAGCGGCCAGGGAAGGTTCCTGCAATTTGGCCTTGTAGCGGGTGGGCTCGATTAATTCGAGGACACGTTCCTTCGGAGTTGGAAACAAAACGTTGAATGTCTCGATCTTCGCGTCAAAGCCCGATTCCTTGAATCTCGCCAGGATCCACTCCGCGTTGTCTTTGTCATACGGGGAGCCAACGTGATGCGGGTGCGCAGTCAGGCGACGCATGTTTTCGCGAATGTTGCCGGGCACGATGCCTTCGTTGAACTTCTTTTCCCAGCCACGCTCATCCGATGAGGTTTGCGAACTGAATCCCGCGAGTGGAGGATTTTCGGTCGCGGGAGTTCGATCTGACTGAGCGAAAGTCATCTGGGCTATCACAAGCAGGCCACAACATATCGCGCGCAGCGTCATGAATGGGTTCTCCTCAACCTGTAACTGACGAGACGAGGGCGAGAATCAACGGCGGGCCCCGTGCAGGCTGGTCAGTTTATCACTTTGCGGAACGTCAGAGATCCGATTCGATCGGTTCTCGCACGGCGCTGTCGCCCTGTGACACGCCGAGCTGAACGTGACGCTATAATCTGCGGCGGAGAAAATGAATGTCGAAATCGCGTAGACAGTTTCTCACGCACTTATCCGCCAGTTTTCTGGGCACCGCGGCCTTGACTTCTTTAAGTAGGGCTCAGCAGACTTCAGAACCTCCCGCGGGAGCGCCTCCCGCCTTCGGTACGGCTCCGCCCGTCGGGCCCGACGTGACCACCTCGACTTTTGCCGAGGCCGAAAAGTTGATGCAGTTTGAATTGAGCGGCTCCGAGCGCAGCCAGGCTGCCGGTAACTGGCGCAGCGCGATGGCTCCTCTCTACGAACGTCGCACGGGTCCGCGAAAAGTGGAAATCGAACCGACTCTACCGCCTTATTCGCGATGGGATCCGATATTGCCTGGGCAGAAAACTCTTCCTCAGCGTGATGAATTTATCTGGAGCAAAAGTGATCCCGGCCCGTTGCCGTCCAACGATGAGGACATTGCTTTTGCTCCGGTGACTCAACTGGCGCGCTGGATCGAAAAGCGACAGCTAAGCTCCGAACGGCTTACAAAGATATATCTAGCACGTCTGAAACAATTCGACTCCAAATTGCGATGTGTAATCACTCTCACTGATGAACTGGCGCTGGCTCAGGCGAAGAAAGCCGATCAGGAGATGGCATCCGGCCACTATCGTGGACCGTTGCATGGCATTCCGTGGGGAGCGAAGGATCTGCTCGACACCGCTGGGATCCGCACCACCTATGGTGCCGAGCCTTTCAAAAATCGCATTCCCGCCGCCGATGCGGCTGTTGTCAAACGTCTGCACGAGGCCGGCGCCGTGCTTGGTGGCAAAATTAAGTCTCGGTGCGCTGGCGTTGAACGATATCTGGTTCGGCGGCCAGACCATGAATCCGTGGCTTCTGGAAGAAGGAGCGTCGGGATCGAGCGCTGGTCCAGGCGCTGCGACTGCGGCGGGCCTCGTTGGCTTTGCGATCGGCAGCGAAACCGGCGGCAGCATCGTTGCCCCAAGCATGCGATGCGGTGTTACCGGATTGCGTCCCACCTACGGACGTGTCCCGCGTACCGGAGCAATGACCCTGTGCTGGTCGCTCGACAAGCTTGGCCCCATGACCCGCAGTGTGGAAGACACCATGCTGGTACTGCACGCTATTTCCGGTCCTGAAGCTGGGGATCTCTCCAGCGTGCCCAGTAAGCTGGACTACGACGCGAGCGCTCCTGTGAGCGGACTGCGAGTCGGCTACTTTTCGGAGTGGATGAAATCCAATCCCGCGACCGATGTTGATCGAGCCGCGCTGGACGACCGTGAAGAAAATCGGCATGGTTCCAGTTGAGGTTTCAATACCCGACTGGCCCTATGACTGCCTTAACGTAATCTTGTTCGCGGAAGCGGCCGCGGCTTTCGAAGAACTTACGCTCAAACATCAATTGGACCAGCTCAAAGCACAGGTACCCGACGCCTGGCCCAACACCTTTCGGCAGTCGCGATTCCTTTCTGCCGTCGACTTCGTGCAGGCTGACCGGTTGCGGCGGAAGGTGGCCAACGAGATGGCTCGCATTTTCTCTGAGGTGGATTTGCTACTGGTGCCTTCCCTACGCGACGAGATACTGACGATCACTAACTTCACCGGACATCCTTCGCTTACCATGCGTGCAGGGTTCGTTCAGGTTTCTGAGGCACGCAGTGACTGGGCGCCAGATCCAAACAATCCCTTGCCGAAATTTTCGCCGCCACGTCGCGTTCCCCATGGCGTAACACTGATTGGGCGCCTATTCGACGAGGGCACGCTGGGGCGTGTCGGCCTCGCGCTGGAACGTACTCTCGGTGTTGTTCAGCAGCGGCCGCCGGGCTTCTGAAACGCTTTGTTTCGCGAAGGAAGCCGGGTTGGTACATCAGTACGCAGCAACCTCATATGTAAAGAAATGTAAGCCGAAAAAACTTAATGCCCCAGGTTGTCGAGCAAGCTTTTCGCCTTTACACTCTTCGAGGCACAAGGTGACTCTTCATGGGAAAGTTGGAAAGTTTTGGTAAGCGCAGGTTTTGTGGTGAGGAAAAAACAAATTCCTTGCTTGGTGCCGTCCTCTGGGTCTTTCTGCTCTACACTACTTGCCTGATTGGCAACATAGCGGCGCAGACCGCTAGTGCGTCGCAATATCCGGAACTGCCCAGCGAAACGCCTGCCAAGTTCGTTCCTAAGACGGACAGTTTCGACTACGCAAGGCGAGTAGTGATGATTCCCATGCGCGACGGCGTAAAGCTTCACACCGTCATCCTGATACCAAAGGGCGCAAAGGACGCGCCCATTCTACTTACCCGCACGCCATACAGCGCAGATGAGCTGACCAGTCACGATCCCCGTGGCGGGCAAGAAAATAACGCCGCCCCCAGCAAGCATCTTGGCCCCATTTTGAATGGTTATGACAATGCCACGGAGGTGATTGTCGAAGGCGGTTACATTCGCGTTGTACAGGACGTCCGAGGCAAGTACGGCTCTGAGGGCGATTACGTGATGAACCGTCCACTTCACGGGCCACAGAATCCAACCCCTGTCGATCACTCCACGGACACTTACGACACTATTGATTGGCTGGTGAAGAACATCCCGGAAAGCAATGGGAAAGTCGGCATCCTTGGAATTTCCTACGATGGGTTTCTTCCGCTCATGGCGCTGGTCAATCCGCATCCGGCTCTTAAAGTCTCAGTACCGATGAACCCCATGGTTGATGGTTGGGTGGGCGATGACTGGTTTCACAACGGCGCTTTCCGCCAGCAAAACATGCCGTACATTTACGAACAGGTGGCGACTCGTAACAACTCGGCGAAGTGGTGGAGCAGCAACTTCGATGATTACGACATGTTTATGGAGGCAGGCTCTGCCGGCGACCTTGGGCGTAGTCGCGGCCTCGAACAGATTGGATTCTGGCGGAAGATTCTTGAGCATCCCAGCTACGACGCCTTCTGGCGCGACCAGGCGGTCGACCGGATCCTGGCGACTCAACCCCTGAAGGTTCCCGTAATGCTGGTCCACAGCCTATGGGACCAGGAAGATATCTATGGCGCACTTGCAATATACAAAGCGATCAAACCGAAGGACACCAACAACGACAAAGTCTTCCTTGTCGTGGGCCCTTGGCATCACGGCCAGGAAATTGATGATGGCAGCAGCCTAGGAGCTTTGAAGTTTAACAGCGACACAGGCCTCTACTTTCGACAGAAAATTCTGCGGCCGTTTCTAGATCAGTATCTGAAGAATGGTGCGCCGCAAGCCGAGATTCCATCGGTCAGTGCATTTGAAACCGGGACTAACCAATGGGAACGGCTTCCCTCTTGGCCGGCAGGATGTTCCACTGGATGTGCGATACATCCCAAGCCCCTTTATCTGACGGCCGGTTTGAGATTGTCATTTTCAGCTCCAGCTTCCGGCGACACGGCATTTGATGAATACATATCTGATCCAGCAAAGCCCGCACCGTTTCGCGCCCGCCCGATTCAGCCTGTCGGTTACACAACAGGATATACGTGGGCTGAATGGCTGGTGGACGATCAGCGAGAGGCGTCGGGCCGTCCCGATGTCGTGAGTTTCGTCTCGGAGAGTTTGACCGTTCCGGTCAAGATCAGCGGGCAGCCGGTTGCTAACTTGATTGCATCCACAAGTGGCACTGATTCCGATTGGGTGGTCAAGCTGATTGACGTTTACCCCGACGAAGTCACGGGAGATGCAAAGATGGGCGGGTACCAGTTGATGGTGTCAGCGGATATTTTTCGTGGGCGGTATCGCGAAAGCCTCGAGACGCCGAAAGCGATTACACCCGACCAGCCATTGCAGTACCGCTTTTCGCTGCCCACTGCGAACCACGTATTTCTTCCCGGCCACCGCATCATGGTTCAGATCCAGTCGAGCTGGTTTCCCCTATATGACCGCAACCCGCAAACATTTGTGCCAAATATTTTTTGGGCGAAGCCGGCGGATTATCGCAAGGCCACACAACGCATCTATCACGTCGCTGATCACGCGAGTTTTATCGAACTGCCTTTGGTCGAAAATCCTTAGCGGGAGTATTTACCTCAGTGCCGTTATTTGGAAGTGACATCGGCCGGCGGTGGCAGGTTGCGATTCTTCAGCCATTCTAGGCTGATGCTCTGAGTTCCCTTCCCCTTTTGACGCATTTCGTCGAGATCGGGCATGAATATTTGCAGCCCAGCCTGAGGCGTCATTCTCGTATATCCATTTACCAACTGGTCTTGATAGTGGTTTAAATCGAGATCAAACCAGGCGTCGTCCGAAAGATCAATCATGATCAGATCAACGTGATGCATGGTGAGCTTTCCAAAGTCGATCGTGCCATCGTTCAGCCGCAGAAAATTGCGCCACTGTTCCACCTTGGTGAGGGCCTCTTGCGCATTACCATAAATTTCTTCAAGATCGGGGTTTACCACCCGAACCCCTGTCAATTGCCCGCGAATGTGCGGCGGCGGCACGAGTTTCTGCGTGTCGAAAAATATGTCGTTGCCAGTTACCTGAATCCCCGATGTTCCTTCGGGATGAAAGAGGTCGGAGAGGGTCACTTTGAGTCCGCCAAGAATGGCTTTCATCGGGATCTTCAGGACGCTGAGTTTCGTAACGTGAAGCTGAATTTGGTTGTTTGGCGCCGCGGAAATGGTGCCGGTCAATTCAATCGGCACGGGGATGAGTTTGTGTAAATCGGCGTGGAGTTTGACCTGATCGCCATCGCCGGTAAGGCGTATATTTTTTAACGGAGAGCCGGGAATCGTACCGGCGTTGAGGAAGTTGTTGAGGTCTCCCATGTTCGCACGAACGACGCCTGTCTTGATATCAAGGACAAATGACTCGGGATCGTCGAACGACGGGTTAACTGGTCGATTTGTACGAACCATCTGTCCCTGCAGCCAGCGGACATAAATCCGAAAGTCGGGTCCCTTTCGCAGCATCAAATTGTGCGCGTACACATTTGTCGGAGTGGATTCGGAAGATAGGGACGAACTTGCCGAGGTGGACAACGCACCCGACATCGCGCCCGTCGACGACCCACTGGCCGAAGAAGGAGTCGCTGCACCGTGTTTGGCCAAAAGCAGCCACGATAGAAGCAACGCGATTAGAACGAGGCCCGCCAGGACTGCGATACGAATACGCATGACAGGGCTATTGTAGAGGGATCGCACCTTTCACGACGAGGGGCGGCCCAAGAAGAGACGATCGTGGGGATGACAAGGCGTTGTTAGCGATTTGCGGCGGCGAATGCGGCATCCTCAACCACTTCAGGATTACGATAGCCGAACAGTTGCCGCTGTTTAACCATTTGCGCAACTTCAGGGGGCACCATACCCTCCCATGAAGGGTCGTTCCCACGAATGCGTTTCAGCACGTCGCGAGAGAATATATGCATCACGCTCTCGTCGAAGTTATCCAATTGCTTGATTCTGCCGCTCTCCACCATGTGTCGAAACAGATTCTGCTGTGTTCCGGGTATTTCCAAGTTTTCTACGGTTTTGAGCGAACGCGCGTTTTCATCGCGCAGAGGATATACGTAGAGTCGCAAGTCCTTGGTGAAAAGCTTACCGAAGGCTTCCAGAATGCCGCCCTCGAGCTCGGTGTAGTATTTCTCGTTAAACAGATCCAGAAGGTTGGCGACTCCCATGGTTACCGCAATGGGTCCTGCCGTGTATCTCGTCAGGTAGGCTGCGAGCCGATAGTATTCAAAATAATCCGAGATCAGAACGGTTTTTCCTACCGCGCCCAGCGTGTCAGCCCGTGCCAAAAAGTCGCTGAGATCAATCTCACCAGCCGAAAGGAGGTTGCGCATGGTGATCTCCATCAACTGGACGATCGGTTTTTCTTTCACCTCCGGCTCGCTGGCAAAGCGATCATGAGCGGCACGGA
This sequence comes from Terriglobia bacterium, assembly GCA_963706335.1. Taxonomy (GTDB): domain Bacteria; phylum Acidobacteriota; class Terriglobia; order Terriglobales; family Acidobacteriaceae; genus JAIQFF01. The sequence continues at coordinate 77,044 of CAVPME010000008.1, read as the reverse complement.
CCATGTCCATATTCACTTTGGTCACCGGCCGGAAACTGCCTCGCTCGACGAGTATCGCACTTTTGCGCAGTAGCTCTGACGGCTGCAGCACTTCGCCCGTCGGTCCGAAGATCGCGGCCCCGCTTAAGCCCAATTGCACCAGCTTCAGGCTCATCACGCGATTGTCCACGTGGCGAAATTCGATACCAGAAAACTCCACCATATCGATTTCGACGCGCTCAGTCGTGAGGTTGTCGAGGAGCGATTCCAGCATGAGATGCGGCTTGTGATGCAGGGCAAAAGCGGCATAGAGGAGATTGACCCCTACAATTCCAAGCGCCTCCTGCTGCAAGCCATTCTCGTGATCGAGCATCCGCACATGAATAATGACCTGACTGTCTTCATCCCGGGGATGAGTCTGAAACTTTACGCCCATCCAACCGTGGCATTCGTTAGTCCCATGGTAGTTTCGGGCGGCCACAGTGTCGGCGAAGGCGAAGAACGCTGTGCTGCTGCCACGCGATGACTGCAGTCTCTCCATATTTAATCGATGCTCATAATCGAGCATGCTTTGCAGACGTTCACGGGATACATACCGCTTGCAACGGCCGTAGATCGCATCGCTAACGGCCATATCGTAGGCTGACATGGATTTGGAAATTGTGCCGGCCGCGGCACCTACTTTGAAGAACCAGCGAGCTACTTCCTGTCCGGCACCGATTTCAGCAAAAGTGCCATATCGCAGTGGATCGAGATTAATCCTGAGCGCCTTCTGATTCGTGCTCAGCTTCGGGCGATCATCAGCTGCGTTCGAAGTCTCGTTTAGGTTCGTCATAAATGAGCCTAGCCTAGGCAGCAACCTAGATGCGGTACATCATGTTAGATTCCACGAACGAGGCTACCAACCGATGACTTTCCTCCAACCCGATCACTGATGGGTCGGTGGAGGTTACGGTGTCGTGAAACATATAAATTTCTACCGTCTCATGCCCGAGCACACTAAACTTTGACGGCCGTATATCGGTACTTTGGCGGGTATTCTTCAGTGAATGCTGAAGACGGCCTCGGAGGTCGGTTGACTTAATTCCACGGCGGGAGAATCTGGTAGAACCGTCCGGGCGAGAGATTCCGCCCCTTTTCGAAAGGCATCGGCGGTTATGTATCGAATAAGGCACTCCCAAGTGCCGGTCATACCGACAACGTCCCGGTTCACAACGCCCACTTTAAATCGAATTGGGATTTATCCACTGCTCGCGCCACCACAGTGGTTGCGTTGCTGATCGAGCATCATGGATTCGACCCCTTACTGATCTCGGCGGCTGGCTATTCTCAGTACCGTCCACTTGCAGATAACAAGACCGCCGAAGGGCGGGCAGCTAATAGACGAATAGATTTAGTGGTTGTAGGGCACGTAGCGGAGAAAGACAAACTAGCCCTCAGTCAAATACCCCCGTCAGGGCAATGACGGCCTTGGATTTCGTGTACAGCCGCAAGCTTCGGATTGGTTCAGGCTCCGACGGCAACCTTCGATTTCAAATCAATCGTCTTCGCAATCTCAGCCACCCTACGATATGAATCGAGTCGGTCTGCCTGTTCATAAGTATCGGTGACGACAATGACCTCGTCGGCTACAGTGTCTTCGACCAGCTTCTGCAGGCTCGTTTTCACGCTAGCATCTGAACCCACGATAGCTGCACTCAATTTGCTTTCCACGGCAGCCCGCTCCCAGTCCTGCCATATCGAGTCCATCGAATCCACCGGGGGCAATAGCTCCACCGGTTGGTTTCGGATCAAGCGCAAGAAGCGCTGCTGCGGAGTTGTAAACAGGCGATGCGCTGCCTCATCTGTCTCTGCCGCGATAATCTGAACCGCTACGATGAAGTACGGCCTTCGCAACACTTCACTGGGACGAAACTGTTCGCGATAGACCCGGGCAGCCGCGTAAAGATAGTCTGGCGAAAAATGCGCCGCGAAGGCGAACGGCAGACCGAGGGCTGCTGCCAACTGCACGCTAAACCCACTCGAGCCGAGAAGGGTGACCGGCACGTTGCTTCCCTGCCCGGGGATCGCCTTCACTGCTTGCCCAGGCTTCTCAGGTCGCAAATATGAGCGGAGTTCCTCGAGCAATTCGGGAAAGTCTTCCCCACTTTGCTGCAGGTCCCGACGCAGAGCGCGCATGGTCTGAAAATCGCCGCCTGGAGCTCGTCCCAAGCCCAGATCGATGCGCCCAGGATAAATCGCCTCCAAGGTTCCAAACTGCTCCGCGACCACGAGAGGAGCATGGTTGGGCAACATCACTCCGCCACTGCCGACACGAATCGTTCTAGTTGCAGCCGCTATATGACCTATGAGTACTGGAGTCGCCGAACAGGCTAATCCGGGGATCGAATGATGCTCTGCGAGCCAATAGCGGGTGTATCCCAGTCGCTCGACATGCCTCGCCAGCTCCACCGATCGCGCAATCGCGCTGCCCGCCGGGCTCATTGGTTTTCATTCCTACAAGATCCAGTACAGAAACTGCCAGTGGCGTACTCATGATTAATTAGATGAACTGGCACGCAAAGCGATGCGGAGGTTATTGGAATGCCGAATTCCGGCGGTATCTAGTCTCAGGCGAGAAGAAGAAAAGAGCACGCTACTGCGCGAGGATTGCATTCAGCATTTGTGCTAACTGCGCCTTTTGCTGGTGATTGGCCGATGAAACGCCGTCATCTGCCACCGATGCAAGTTGGCGAGACAGCATTTTTACCGCCGTATCTGGAGACGCAAAGATTTCGTTTTGCGGAACCAATAGACTCCAACTCTTTTGATCCCGCCGTAGGAGGGTCCAGGTTTGAGTTTCCTGATGCGGTCTCATATTCACCTGCCCGCCACTAACGGACAGTGATGTTGCAATGCGCACCTGTGCTGAGCCGCGGTTGCCATGCAGCTTTACGTTTTTCACGTCCAGATTGTTAAACACGACTAGAGGGTGGGGCAGATTAAACACGTCCGTCAGGTGAAAACTTTCAGGTGCGCTGAATGCTGCAAGAATGGCCTGTGCGAGTTCTCTACCTTGAGGCTTTGCCGAACTGATGACCAACTCCTGAGGAATGCTTGACTCGACAGGAGCTGGGTCAACCGGTGCGGATGGCTGATTGACGGTCATCGACACGGGACGAGGTTCGGGAATCGAAGAGGCAACTTGAGCTCTGACGTTCGAATTGCGCGGTGCTTCCGCTCTCGCGTAACGATAGAAGCGAGGTGTGCCACGCCTTCTCCAGTACTCCGAAATGTAGGATTCCACACCACGACCAGAACGCAATGCGCTGTAAAACGTGCTCTGCGATGGGTTCACGACAATGCCCACGTGTCCCGGCCACACCACCAGGTCGCCAGTCTGCGGATGCGTTACTCGCTGAAAGTCATTGGCTCCGGCGTAAAGATCAGATGAACTCACGTATGTATAGGGAAAGCCTGCTCGTTCATAAACGTTATGTACAAGGTGTGAGCAGTCCAGTCTGGTTCGACCTTGCGCGCGCGATTCCAGAGCAGCGCCAATCACGGCCATACCCTCGGTGGGACTTAACAAAGACAGCGCGAGGTTGTCATCAACAGGGACACTCGCGTGGACGGTAGTCTTAGTTTCCGTGGTTTCGTCGGATTGCGCGTTAAGCCGCCCAATCAACATCACCGGGAGAACCAGGCACAGAGCTAAGAAGCGTACGGCGTTGGTATTGAAACCCATGGTTCACCATTCTCATCCGCCCGGCCCAATCGCGCAGGTTACAGCAGGGCTACGCCGATAGGCGTTCATATGTACTTTTGGATGCCCGGGTTTTCGATTGAGTTTGAAGTCCGTGTGATTTCGGTTCGCTTCGCGAGAAGGCATCCGACAACTCCAAGGCCGCTTCTTGCATCGCGAAATGGTGATTTCAAAGCCATTTTCAAAGAGGCTTCCGGGGGAAGCGACTCGTGTAGTTTGACAATTCGCGGCGGTTGCGTCACTGCCCTTTTCGGCTCAACAACAACACGATCGTTGATGATTCTTTGATAGATATCCATTGATGGAAATGGAAAATGATGCGCGGCGAACATCTCTCAAGATGGCAAGCGCGGGTGTTGTGGGAGCGCAACGGGCGCGATGGCACGTCCGAAAACCACGAAGGCAGTCTTCGCTAATGGGATCGAAATGATGTTGAGGTGCGAACCATGCAAGCCAGACGCGCGTCCGGGATTTGCGCTCGAGGAGGTGACGGCAGCAGATTTCACTCACGTCAAGATCCCGGCCACGGCTGGTGTTCCATCGATTGCCATAAAGAATGTCGAAGACTTCAGCATCACCCAGAGCAAGCCAGTATCCGACATGTAATTGGAGAAGGTTGAAGAACGGACGCTTTGATATCAACTTCGATGGCAAAGATTTCGGATGGCTCCGCGGCTACAGAATCGACAGCGGCTAAAAGAATTAACGAGAAGAACCGTGGTTAACCTAGTGTGACCTCAATCTTCTTTGTCGCCGGATCTATCTTGAAAATTCGAAAACTGCGAATCTGCCCAGCTTGAAGCGGTTCCGGCCTGGAGTCAGCGACCGTAACCCCGCCTTTCCAACGTGCCGTCAACATCGAACTGAGAGCTGACAAGTCAGCCTTCGATTCATCTCGGCTCGGAGGCTTCGCCGATGCCTGCGATGCGATTCGACAAATGCCGCGAATGCCCTCGCCGAGTTCTATCCGAGCCTCGTCCCCCGAGATTTCCATCACGCGCCCTGAGACTACATTCCCTTCGACGTGTTCAGCGATATATTCGTCGATGCTGGTGGGGACCATTTGCTTGATGCCGAGTTTCAGACGTCTCTTGGCAGTATCAACTTCGAGCACCTGCGCCCTGACGCTTTGTCCAACCTTAAAGATGTCTGCCGGATGATTTATGCGTTTCTCGGCGCTGATGTCACTAACGTGAATCATCCCTTCGACACCTTCAGCGAGTTGTACGAATGCCCCAAACTTGGTAAGGCTGACAACCGGGCCCTCCATTACGGATCCGACTTCAAACTTCTTCGCAACTTCTGCCCATGGATCACCCAGCGCCTGCTTGAGTCCTAACGAGATGCGGCGCTCTGACGCGCTCATGCCCAGAATCACCGTCTCGACCGTATCGCCGGGTTTAACCACGTCACCGGGTGTCCTTACCTTTCGTGTCCACGACATTTCCGAGATGTGGATCAATCCCTCTACCCCAGGCTCAAGCTCCACAAATGCCCCGAAATCGAGCACTCGAGTTACCGTGCCACGAGCACGCTCACCAGTTTTATATTTCGCCGCGGCCAAATCCCAGGGATCTGGCTCGAGCTGCTTCATGCCAACAGAGATCCGCCGCTTCTCCGTATCAATCTTTACAACTTTAACTTCCACTTCCTGACCCACTGAGAGCACATCGGATGGCTTGCTCACCCGGCTCAGGGAAATGTCGCTGACATGCATGAGGGCATCAACTCCACCGATGTCGATGAAAGCGCCGTAATCTGTAAGGCTTCGAACTGTGCCACGAACCGTCGGTGCCTTCTTTGACTTCTGAATAGCGGTGCTCCTTTACCGCACGTTCATCTTCTTCGGAAACAACGCGTCGATCTACAACTACGTCTTCCTCGGTCACATCCAATTTGGTGATCCGACAACGAATCTCCTGACCCACAAGTTTTTCCATCTCAGCAGCGTCCCGGACGCCACTGCGCGACGCTGGCATAAAAGCGCGTACTCCCACGTCGACGCCGAACCCGCCTTTGACCACGCCTGTCACCGTGCCTACGATGATTGCTTTCTCTGCGAACGCCTTCTCTAGCGATGCCCAGTCTTGCGGACGCTCGACTCTCCCCCGCGTGAGTTCGTAATACCCTTCAGGATCACGGCCTTTGATCGATACCAGGAGCTTGTCGCCAGGCTTAACTGTTTCGCTTGCATTTTGAAATGTCGCGAGAGGAAGCACGCCCTCAGTTTTGAAACCAATGTCTACCAGAACCGAATCTACAGTGACGCTGACCACCGTCCCCTCGCGGCCTTGCCCACTGCTTTCGGGTTTGCGCTTCTTGGCCTGCTCAAACTGCGAGAGCATATCCTCAAAGGACTCGTTAGATTCGTTGGCAGGAGGCTCGACTGCCGGGCGTGATTCTGGAACTTCTGGGTTCGACATTTAGAGTTACAGTCTCGAATAATGAAGTAGGATCGTGAAGTGATTCGCTTACAAGGATAACACCGGCCCAGTCAGCGTACCGGTCTCAGGGTCGTGAGACCACGCTAATTTTGTTCAGTCTGTTACTTTTTTTGCTCCATGGCGGGCAAAAGAGTGCGGGCATCCATCAAATGCTCAAGCATTGTGGCGCGAGCTTGTTCCGCGTTTCGCTCGTGGATGGCGGCGTAAATTCTCTTGTGAAACGCGAGCGGTCGTTCGATCGATACCCGGCCAGACAGTTGAGCCATGCTGGTTTGTACCGTGCGATGGATAACCGCAAACAGCAAATGACAAACCCGGTTTCCACTGGCACGGAATATACATTCATGAAAATCGACGTCAGCCTCAAGGCGAGCCTGGGTGGTACGACTTCTCTCCATAGCCATGATGGCGTGTCTCAATCCCGCCAGGTCCTCAGTAGTGGCTCTCTCCGCTGCTCGCGCTGCGAGTTCAGGCTCCACAATGATGCGAGTCTCGAACAGCTCATGATGGGAAAGATCATCGAGCAACACCAGAAAATCCATCGGCTCTTTTAAAATCGATTCAGCACTCGCGCTCAGGTAGGTGCCGTCGCCGACTCTCTGCGTAAGCACTCCCATAATCTCAAGCACCTTGAGGGCCTGTCTTAGAGATGCGCGGTTCACGCCGAATTCTTTCGCCAGTACTCGCTCCGGAGGAAATTTACCGCCAGGAAGAATCTTCCCACTCGAGATCAGTTTCTTGATGTTGCTGATTAGTTTCGCCGTGATCCGGGTATCGGCTGGTGGCTTGCGACGGTCTATCCGCGTTGAACTAGCCATAGGCAGCCAATTATAGGTTGAGGTTGCGCATTTCCGACAAAGTAAATATCGCACCACCCCTAAGGTCGGGTGGCACTTGCCGGGCGTTGGTACAACAATTAGGTTACTCGAGGGACAGTAACCCGGTTCCTCCGATAACCCAAGTTATACAGGCACTTTTGCCTACGCAACAAAGCTTGACTAAGGCTGCCGCAGTTCCTATAATCCGACTCGCTTCGCGTTTGGCTGAACCAATCATTCTTATCTCGAACTAGGTAGAAAGAGCATGAGGCAAATCGTATTAACAGCACCCGGTGAATTGGTTGAGCGCCAAGTCCCTCCCCCGAAAGCTCCTACTGGAGAGGCGCTTCTCCGCATACGCCGAGTCGGGGTGTGTGGCAGCGATTTTCACGCTTTCGCTGGCCGACACCCCGCCTATACCTACCCTAGAGTGTTGGGCCATGAGCTAGCCGGCGAAGTAGTCGAAGTTGGGTCCAACGGAAATGGCATCAAGGCCGGAGACCGTTGTGCCATCGATCCTTACGTCAATTGCGGGGTTTGCGCAGCCTGCAAGGCGGGACGAAGCAACTGCTGCGATCATCTCACGGTTCTTGGCATACACGTCGACGGCGGAATGCAATCGCTACTGCCCGTAAGAGTGAACCTGCTGCATAAGTCCTCGATTCTGTCGCTTGACCAATTGGCTATGGTAGAAACCTTGGGCATCGGGGCTCATGCGGTTGCCAGAAGCGAGCTGAAATCTGGCGAAGACGCTCTGGTTATCGGGGCTGGCCCCATTGGGTTGGGTGTGGTCATATTCGCGAAAGTGGCTGGCGCAAGCGTGCGGGTAATAGAACCGAATCCCTTTCGCCGAACCTTTGCCGAAAAGCTGGGCGCGGAAGCGATGGACCGCGCTGACGGCCGCCTGGCTAACGTTGTGTTCGACGCCACTGGCAGCGCCGAGTCGATGGGCAAGAGTCTTGCTCATGTCGCACCAGCGGGGCGCATGGTATTTGTGGGGCTGACTCGCGATCCGATTTCGATCGACGACGCACTCTTTCACAAGCGGGAGGTAACGCTCTACGCAAGCCGCAACAGCCGGGATCAGTTCCCTAGAATTATCCATATGATGGAGGACCGCAAAATCGACACAGCTTCATGGATTACAGATCGCATGGGACTTGGCGAAGTACCATTGCGCTTAAAGGATCTTCCCGCGAAATCGAACTTAATAAAAGGTTTGGTTGAATTGGACGACTTGGACACGTAGTCGCAGTAAGCTCGGGCGTTTCCTCATGACACCACAACTGCGCATTCCTATTCTTGACCTTTCCATCATCGTCGGGTACATCATTGCGATTCTTTGCATCGGAGTTTTATCGACCAAAAATCAAAAGATGACCGGCCAGGTTTTCTTTCTTGCCGGCCGTTCTCTTCCATGGGGAATTGTTGGTGCTTCGCTCTTCGCCTCCAATATTTCGACCATTCACCTGGTTGGACTCACGGCTTCCGGATACAACGAGGGCTTGGTCTGGGGGAATTTTGAATGGATGGCCGCCTTCACTCTCATCCTTTTGGCTCTGGTATTCGCGCCATTCTATTTCCGAAGCGGAGTTTCCACTCTTCCAGAGTTTCTTGAGCGGCGTTACAGCCCGGCCTCGCGTTCTTTTCTGGCGTTTATGGCAATCGTCGCGGCGCTATTCATTCACATCGGAATCAGCATTTACGCGGGAGCCGCGGTATTCCAGCAGTTTTTCGGCGTGAGCGTAATCACATCGATTCTGATCGTCGCAATCGTAGTTTCCATCTACACCGTTTTAGGCGGACTGAAAGCTGTCGTCATCACGGAGACCTTCAACACAGTTTTTCTGCTCTTCGGAGCATGCGTTATTGCTATTTACGCCGTGCTAGCGCTGCCGCAACATGGCATTCATACCTTGGCCCAATTCAAGTTGGCGGTAAAGCCCGAACAACTGAGTATGCTTCAGACAGACAGCGCGGTTGGCCTGAACTGGTACGCGGTATTTCTCGGCTATCCGATTCTTGGTGTCTGGTACTGGTGCACCGATCAAACGATTGTGCAGCGAGTGCTCGGAGCCCGCACTGAACGGGACGCGCAGCTCGGTCCGCTGCTTGCCGGCTTTCTGAAAATACTGCCGGTGTTCCTTTTGGTTTTGCCGGGGGTAATTGCATATGTGCTCTTCAAAGATGTGATCGGTACATCAAGCAATCAGACTCTACCCGTGTTGATCAACCAACTGCTTCCCACTGGCCTAAAAGGGTTAATTTCAGCTGCGGTTTTAGCTGCTTTGTTGAGCGCGGTTTCGGCTGCAGTCAATAGCTCGGGAACACTGGTGGCGGTCGATATCGTAAAGCGGCTTCGCCCGGAGACTACCGATCGAATGCAAGTACTGATCGGGCGCGTCAGTTCTGTGATCGTAATGTTGCTGGCAATTTTGTGGTCTACACAGGGCAGTAGGTACTCCAGCATCTTCGAAGCGATCAACGTGATTGCCGCCGATCTCGCTCCCCCCATCACCACCGTGTTCTTGTTTGGAGTATTTTGGCGCCGCGGGACAAAACAGGCATCAATCGTGACCCTGATATTCGGGTTTCTCATTGGTGCATTGTCGTTCGTCCTCGACCTGCCGGTTTTCGGAACTGAAAAACTTATCAGCCATGGCCTGGGAATTCCGTTCATGATGCAGGCCTGGTGGGTATTTTGTATTTGCAGCGTACTTTTCATTATCGTAAGTCTGATGACACCGGCTCCTTTGCCTGAACAAGTCGACGGCCTTACCTGGGAAAATCCATTGTCAGTTATTTTCGGCGACAAGGCCCACACGGCGGTTGCTCCCAGAGTCGTGGCAGGGCTTCTTCTGGCCACCATGGCTGTTTTGTATTTCATTTTCAGGTAAACGAGGCTCGCTATGCCGAGCGATCAAATCGACGCTCACCACCATCTCTGGAAATATTCCTCGAAAGATTACCCATGGATGTCGGCAGGCATGGAAGCAATCCGTCGCGATTTTCTTGTCGACGATCTGAACCAGACCTTGAGCGAAGCGGGTATCAACGGTGCCGTAACCGTGCAAGCACGCCAAACCCTGATCGAGACTGACTGGCTACTGCAACTGGCCTCAGCTTCCAAGATCATGCGCGGTGTGGTCGGGTGGGTGCCGTTAGTCAATTCACGGGTTCAGGACGATCTGGAGCGGCTTGCTTCCAACAAAAAACTGAAAGCGGTCCGGCACGTTATACACGACGAGCCCGATAACTTCTTCATTCTGCGTGAAGACTTCAATCGCGGTATCGCCTTGCTCGAGCGGTTCAAACTTAAATACGACGTTCTGATTTTTGAACGCCATTTGCCGCAGACAATCGCTTTCGTCGATCGCCACCCTGAGCAGATCTTTATCGTAGACCACATCGCCAAACCACGTATTAAGGATGGCGATATGGAGCCGTGGCGGGGGGCTTTGACAGATCTGGCCCGCCGGGAAAACATCTACTGCAAACTCTCGGGCATGGTGACTGAAAGCAACTGGTCGTCCTGGACTGAGAGCGAGCTTCAACCCTATGTCGATGTCGTCCTCACCGCTTTCGGGCCGAAGCGAACCATGTTTGGTTCCGACTGGCCCGTGCTTTTGGTGGCCAGTTCTTATAAGCGTTGGGTTGAAACAGTACATCGCATGATCCGGTCCCTCTCCGATGATGAGCAGAAATGGATTATGGGACAAACGGCCAAAGCGGTGTACGAGCTAGATTGACTTTGTAATTTAGCATTCCCATTTTTCAAGAGATTTTCAAAATGCAATATAACGACTTGGGAAGAACTGGACTTAAGGTATCGCGTCTCGGCTTTGGCGCGTCGGCTCTCGGCGGTGTCTACGGGGAGATCAATGAATCGGATGCGATCAAGGCCGTTCATGTGGCATTGGATTCCGGGATCAACTTCTTCGATGTCGCTCCAGCCTATGGTGGCACGGTCTCAGAAACTGTGCTGGGCAAGGCCTTGCGTGGAATCTCGCGTGACCGCTATTTCCTCTCCACGAAAGTGGGCAAATACACAAAGCCCGGTAGCTACGGCGAGGACACGCTGGACTACTCACGCGCACGAATTCGCGCGTCGCTCGATGAGAGTGCAAAGCGCCTGGGAACAGACTATTTCGACATCATTCACATTCACGACATCGAATATCAAAATCGCGAACATACCGAGTGGGCGCTCCAAGAGGGCTACTGGTCGGTGCTGGAGTTGAAGCGGGAGGGGCGCATTGGCGGGGTAAGCTTCGGAATTTATCCGATGGATTTGTGGAAGCGTATTTTCTCTTCCCTCGACCTCGATGCCGGGCTTGTTCATAACCATTATTGTCTGAACGACACGCGCGTCCTGGAACTGATACCGTTAGCGAAAGCGAAGAGAATCGGAGTCATCAACGCGTCGCCGTTTGCCTGTGGCCTGTTAACTGATTTGGGCGCTCCAGCCTGGCATCCAGCGGATGCCCAGTCCAGACTTGTTTTCCAGTCAGCAGCAGAATTTTGCCGGCGCCGGGGAAACTCGATTGCTCAACTTGCGTTGCAATTCGCCAGCCAAAACCCGGAAATACCCACGACATTGTTTAGCGCCGCGGATCCCGTATTAGTCAAAAGGAACGTCGAATGGCACGAACAGCCTTATGACGAAACGCTGCTAGCGGAAGTCCGAGCACTCCTGCAGCCAGTGCGAGACAAACAGTGGTCGTATTAACGACCTATTGGATCAACCATGTTTAGCCGTAGAGGCCAAGGCAAGTCGCATGGTCATTGCGACAGTACCTTCGATCGACTACCCGTCGGGTTTTGGGCATATTAGCTAGCGATACTGTGATTGCAGGTGTTTGGGCCAATCTTGTCCCGCCAAAATTGCTTGACAGTGAAAATGGGATGGTGCTAGCGTTTGCCGTCATTATTGGTTGGATCAATTGTTCTATGGCGTTTACGGCTAACACTTTTGAAACCGGGGAGCGGGCCACATGAAACTTGAAAATTACACATCCGTGAAGATTGTAATTTCGGCGCTGTTGAGCCTGACGATTTTCATGAGCTTTTCAGCCGTAGCTGCAGCTCAAGCGGGAAGTGCTGCCGCCGCTCTGAACGGAACTGTGCGGGATGCGTCAGGGGCCGTGGTGCCAGACGCTACCGTCACGCTGATGAACACCGGCACTGGTCTCAAGCAGGTCACCCAGAGCAACTCTACAGGCAACTACACTCTGGTCAATATCACTCCCGGGCCTTATGTCGTTTCCGTGTCTAAAGAGGGATTTGCCCAGGAAAAGTCGCCCGACTTTGCACTTTCCGTGAATCAGACAGCGACCATCAACTTCGACCTGAAGATCGGCAGCACCGCGAGCACAGTACAGGTTTCGGCTGGGGGCGTGGAGATTGAAACCTCTACCGCTGAACTTGGCACCGTGATCGGCACCAGCGCCGTCAATTCCCTGCCCTTGAACGGACGCAACTTCACCGAGCTTCTGCTACTCGGACCTGGGGTGAGCCCGGCCAATGCATCAGACAATCGCGGTGGCGGCGGAATTGGCAATTACATCGGGACCGTAGTTTTCCCCGCGGTCAATGGCCAAAATAATCGCAGTAATATGTTCCTGCTGGACGGAATCAATAATTACGGATCGATCCGCGACACTTACGCGGTGCAACCGACCTTGGATGATATCCAGGAATTCAAGCTGCAATCGCACAATGACGAAGCGCAGTTCGGGCAGGTGCTGGGCGGAATCGTAAACGTAGTCACCAAGTCGGGGACCAACCAGTTCCACGGAGATGTGTGGGAGTTTTTGCGTAACGATGTTTTCGACGCGGCTAATTATTTCAATCCCGACAAGACTCCGCTTAAGCAAAACCAATTTGGTGGCGCCATTGGCGGTCCTGTCGTCTTGCCACACTACAACGGCCGGAACAAGACATTCTTCTACTTTTCATATGAAGGTTTTCGAAATCACACGGCTGCAAACAATCTTTTTCTAACTCCAACTCCGGCCCAGCTCGGTGGCGATTTCAGCAATCTCGACAGCCAGGGTACACAACTTTTCAATCCTTATAGTTCAGTCCCTGACCCGAATAGCGCCACTGGGTTCGATCGCCAACCTTTCATGTGCGATGGAACCGGCGCGGCGCTTCCTGCCAATGCCGGCGGTATACAGCCTGCAGGCACCCCCTGCAACATCATCCCCACGAGTCTGCTTAACTCGACAATGGTACTTTACGCCAAGACTCTGTTTCCAGCGCCGATCAACACGGGTAACCCAAGCTTCAATGGCAGAGACACAACTTCATCGATCATCCGACAAGATCAAATCTCAATCCGCGGTGATCAACAAATCGGCGCGAACGATCGACTTTTTGCGCGCTACACAGCAGCTTGGCAGCCGGACAGCGTTTCCGGCGGATTTCCAGGCTTGACGGCAGATACGCAAAGCAATAATTACAACGTCGCAGTCAACTGGACCCACACCTTCGGTCCGAGTTCGGTACTGCAGCTTACGTTCGGTCGAGTCTCGGCGCAATTCAATTCCATTCCATCATTCACGAATGCACCTTCGGACTTCCTGGCTAACTCAGGCTTTGCGCCGGCATTCTACAATCACCTGGATTTTGGCGCGCTCATCCCTTCGGCTTTCGTCAGTGGATACGTTAGCGGCGGAGATTACGTGGGCAAGCTGCACTACTCCAACATTTGGGAATATCGCGGAGATTATTCGAAGACACACGGACGGCATACCTTCCGGCTGGGGGCGAGTCTGGCGACCGACGGCTGGGAACAACCGTTCTACGGCTCCGAAAATGATTTTGACGCACCGCAGACGGCCGATGGGAATGGCAACGGAGGCGATGCTCTCGCCTCTTTGGTTCTTGGAGTGCCGTCCTACGCGGAAGTCGACAACGTGTACTCGCTGCTGCACGGCGGCAAGGTCATCGGCGGATATTTTCAGGACCAGTGGAGAGTGAATGACAAGCTCACCATCAATTGGGGCTTGCGCTATGACATCACTGTGAATCCGCGCCAGGGCAAATCATCGAATGGAAGCGATATCACCGGTAACTTCGACTTTAGCAATGGCACCTACATTATTCAGAATCCAGCTCCGGCCTGTTCTCCTTCTCAGGGGGCGCCCTGCATCCCCGGAGGAGCCTTGCCGACCCACGTTACCATCGCGAAGAACGGGAAAATCAATAACGACAATTATGATAATTTTCAGCCCAGAATCGGTTTCGCCTACCGGCTGACACCGGCCACGGTGATGCGTGGCGGGTACGGAAGGTTCTTCGACAATTGGTCGGGAATGACTGAGAATCAGTCCAATTACACGCAAGCGTGGCCGAACGTGGCTTTTGTAGCCGCACCCGACAACCTTAATCTTGGACTGCCCACAGGCCTTGCGAATGACCCACTCAACCTGGGAGCGGGTCCGATCGAGCCGGCCTCCACTCCTTTCTCTCCGTTGAACGTTAATTCCTACACCGATCCCCATCTCAAAACTGGATACTCAGATCAATGGAATTTTGGGTTTCAGAGAGAGCTTGCTCCTGGCGCGACCGCGACCGTCAATTATGTGGGTTCGCGTAATGCGCGGATCTCTACCAACATCACCGCCAATGCCGCGCCTACGCCCGGCCCCGGCGATCCTCAGCTTCGCGCGCCTTTTCCCTACATTCTGCCAATGAACTACACGAAGAGCATCGGTGGAAGCGACTACAACGCGTTACAGGTGTCTTCGCAACTCAGATCGCACTCCGGAATCGCCGGAACTTTTGCCTACACATGGTCCAAGACGCTGGTCACAGGTTGCGATGGACTCTTTGCCGACTGCGACATTCAAGATCCGTACAACCTGGAACGGGACCGGGGACCAGCCGCTCATGATCTTACTCATATTTTTTCTGCCAGCTTCGTTATTCCGCTTCCCTTTGGTGCCGGAAAACGATTCAGCACCTCCAGCAGCGTTGTGAATCACATCATCGGCAACTGGCAACTGAACGGAATTGTCGCGTTGGATAGCGGACCACGATTCGACGTCCAAACCGACCCGTCAATCGCCAACACTAATAATCTGTATGGAACCGAACGGGCAAACCTGGTGGGAGACCCCTACGCCAATGGCACCAAGACGGCTCCCATAAATGTGGCTGCCTTCGTTACTCCGCCTCCGTTTACTTTTGGTACCATGGGGCGAAATAGTCTTCGGGCCGACTGGAACAAAAATCTCGACCTCTCGTTCTTCCGTTCGTTCTCTTTTACAGAAACCAAGAGATTCGAATTCCGGGCCGAAGCCTTCAACGTAACCAATACCCCAGTATTCTCGATTCCTGACTCAAACTTGCAAGATCCGAACTTCGGCGTGGTGTCATCCACCGCAAACACAGAACGGCAACTACAGCTTGCCTTGAAGTTTTACTTCTGAGCTTCAGGTCGAAACTGCTGAGGAGAAATCACGCGGAGTATTTGTGAGGCATTGAGAACCATTAACAGCGCGGCTTTTGCCTTCGTCTCATTACAATTTCAATGAAGCGCAGTGCCAATCATCAAATCGGAATCGCGATGAGCTTCGGAACGAAGCGGCGATCGTATTTCTCTTGCGCCCTTCTTTCCTGCATTCTGGTGGTATCACAAAACTCTTCCTCTCTCGAGGCTAACGGTCAGTCTGATACTGCAACTTTCCATGCGTCCAAAATTGCCGGGGTTGAAGAAGCGTACCTGCCCAAGCTATTCCGGTCTTCGCACGCAGCCAATCTGTTGAAACTGTACGACGGCGAGTTACTTTGTTTCTGGTTTTCAGGCACAGAAGAGGGACAGTCTAACGTGGCCATCGTAATGTCCCGTCTGGCGAATGGTTCGCGCCAGTGGAGTAAAACCATCGAGATTGACCATCGGGCTGGTAGGTCGTTTCAGAACCCCGTCGCGTTCCAATTGCCGAGCGGACGCATCTGGTTAATTCACACTTCACAACCCGCCGGCAAAGGACAGGCGGACGCTGAGGTGCTGTATCTCACCTCCGACAACTTTGGACGAACCTGGACGAAGCCTCGGCCCTTGTTTAAAGAGCCTGGATCGTTTGTCCGTCAACCTCCGTTGTTGGTCAGCAAGAATGACTGGCTGCTACCGATGTACTACACGCCGGGTCTCGACATCACCCACGGCGCCGAGCTGAACTACTCAGCTGTAGAAATAACTTCCGACGCCGGGAAGAACTGGAGAGAATGCCGAATTCCGGGATCGAACGGGCTGGTTCAACCTGACATCGTGAAACTCCCAGATGGACGTTTACTTGCTTTCTTTCGAAGCCGCTACGCTGACTTCATCCACAAGAGCACCTCAACAAACGGATGTGACTGGACGGCGCCTGTCCCAACTCGATTGCCAAACAATAACTCATCGATTCAGGTGGCTGTGTTGCACGATGGCGCCTTGGTGATTGCGTTCAACAACAGCAGCGCGGGCCCGACGCGGGACAAGCCTCGAACCAGCGTACGTAAACCGCTTTCGATCGCTCTTTCCCGAGACGGCGGTGAGACATGGCCCTGGATTCGCGATATCGAAATCGGATCCTCAATCCACTCAAGTGATAACGGGAATGAAAGTTCAGAAGAATACTCCTATCCATCTGTGATCCAGGATGCAGACCAACAAATCTACGTGGCCTACACCTATCTTCGGAAAGCGATCAAGGTGGTGCGGTTCGACGAGGAGTGGATCAAGCAAGGTCACACTCAGGGCGAGTTCAAAAGTGATAGCCGACGTAACCTCGAGTCAACTACCCTTTCAATGTTCCCGAGAACCTGGTTAGTCGCGTCTTGGTTGTCGCGTGAGTGAGAAGTTAGTAGGGCCCGTCAGCTGCGCACGAATCCAGACAATCAGGCTTGTACCATCGAGACGGTCAAGATGACCGACGCGAAAATCCTCTCCCTCGGCTAAGGGTTTACCGTTTAGCCTGAATGAGACATTTTCATCCCCCCATCCATCGATAACAAACGCTGGGTTCACCGCAGGAGATGTTTCACTGGCGCGAATGCTGAATTCAAGCTTCACGTTCCCCGCCGACAGTCGATGCAAGTGGTACGCCCGATCGTCGCGGCTATAACCGGAGCTCGCATACGTTCGCGTCGAGAGAGTGATCGCGGGAGAATTCAGCCACGCCCGCGCTACGGGCAAAGCCTTGCCGATTGGCTGATTCGTAAGCCCCATAAGAAAGCGGCCTTCCACGGCTCCATCCTTTGCTCGCCGGGTCATGGGAGGCTCGGGAGAGGTGATCGCTGAACTTGAAACATGATCCAGCGCGAGCGCATCCCTTCCGTCGGAGGGAATCTGCGCCACAGGCCAGTGATTCCAGATCGGAAACTTCGAAAACCAGGGCCGCGTTTCCCCCACACCGCCGCCGTAAGGAATGATTTCCGCTCCTGGCTCGTAGATGTACAAAGGCTTGTACTCCGATTTGGTGTTCATGATGGAAATATTCGCATCCGGAACCTCATGGAGAAAGCGGCCACGCACGTCACCATTCGAGGGCCAGGTTTCCCAACTAAAAGTTCCGGTCGCGCCGTTCATATTTTCAGTAGTCAGGGCTTCAATCGCGACATTATCCTCCGCCTTCTCGCCTGGATTATTCAGAGTCGCAGGCTCGGTAATGCTGTATCGTTTTCGTGGGCCATATACCAGAAAATGGCGAACCGCGATGCCATCCGGGTAGATCGTATAGTACTCGTCTGCCCAGTCGCCCCAGTTGGTGATCGGATCAGTTTCGCCGATGTTATACAGCACATCCGTCAAGGCATAACGCCAGTGGACCACTATGCGAGCGAGAGTGTTCTCTAACACTCGCACGTGCGAATAACGAGCTTGCTTGTCCGACATATGTTCGATGCAACCGTTTTCTCCCGGAGGGGCCTCCGCGCTCTGGTCGCCGATCCACCGGCCATTTTCCGTAACCATATTCATGTTGTAGGTTGTGCCGTGCCAGAAGACCATTTTGTAAGGGGCTTTGTCGAACGTAACTATGAGGTCAGGATAATCGTCGATGCGCCACAGCCGGTCCCACTCTGGATAAAACTTCAAGCTGGTGAAATAGGCTCCAAATTTCTTTTGGCCATCGGGGATTTGGGGCAATTTACGCCAGACCAGGGGTGGCGGCCCGCTAGGACGAGATGACTCGTAGGCTTTCGCGATTTCACTTGCATCAAGAGCGCGACTGTAAATCTTAAGTTCGTCGATAATTCCGTCGAACGAGAACGATGCCGGGATTTTTCGCGACGACGCCGCCGGGATCTCCTCCAGATTGCGTCCAATCTGAAAGGCTCCCCCGCCCCCTTCAAGATGGCCTCCCACACCGAGTCGCCCCGCGTCTTGTCCGTTTATATAGAGCTTCAGGCCGTTCTTGGAGTCAAACGTGGAAGCGATGTGCGACCATTGCATAAAAGGCACTTGCACACTTGAAACACATTCGCGCCATTGATTGTCGATATAAACCCGCAATCCGATGTGCCCGGTAGCGTCGAGACCGAAAAAGTATCGGTTCTTCCTTTCGACGATGGCGCTCCAGTTCCAGGGATAGGTTTGTGGGGCGATCCACGCTTCAAATGTCGCGGCACCTTCGATAACGGGGGCAGAGTGTGAGTCACGCGCAATGCGGGTAGTGAAGCCGTCAAACTTGATTCCTTCGCCTCGAACTCCACTTGTGAAAGTAAAGTTTCCCAGAATCATGTCCTCGACCTGTTGACGGCTTTCTTTTGTCGACGTACCCGTCGCGATATCGAAGGGCCAGTACGCGACTAGACCACTTTCCTGCGCCATACCAGCTTGCACAGCCAAAATCATCAACATCAGGCCCAACACGAGTAACCGCATCATGCAAATGCTCCTCAAAACGCTCGCATGTGATGTCGTTTCAAAACTCCGGAAGGCGCTTATTGATTGTGGTAAGTCTCGTCCATCATCGTCCATGAGCTCTCACCGGTGAGGGGGATTTGCATTGGGCCGGTCACGGACAGCCACTGCTGGTTGCGCGGCTCGGCGGCAAGCGTTTTCATGTCGCCCTCATAGTTTTTTCCCGTGTACTCGTAGTAGCCGAACAGGTAATACTTTCCATCGTCGAGCTTATGGATATAAATCGAAAAATTGTGCATGTGATATTTCGCCAGCAGATCACGAACGCCAGGATTGGACGCCGCGTGAAGCGCTTTGTAGGCGCCGATTTGATCCGGCTTGATTCCAATCACCATCCCCACTCGACGGACTGGCGGGCTGCTTTCTTTGCCATACAACGTTATTCCTGCCAGCAGAGCGGCTAGTGCAAATAAAATCAGGATCGCCCTTTTCATAGTCTTCGTTCTCCGCCATTGCTTTTTATTTCGCTCGGTTTCGCTCGTCCCACCTGTCAGGAAAGCTCTCCGTCAGGCCCCATTTCCCCATTTCAAAATTCTTAAAACCAACTTTCAGCGCGGGCGACTCGGCACGCACCCGGAAGTCATGATGAACGGGGTCAACAAAAAGAGGATCGCCGTACAAAGAATTCTTGTCGAAGCCCAATACCTGCCACTCCCCCAAGTTATACTTTCGAGCATTCCTTTTGCCCGCCTCTGTTCTCAGCTGGTCGACAACTGCCTGAAACTCTCCCCCTATGGTGAAAAAGCAATTGCGATCGATTTCTTCGAACCATGGTCCATTTGCTGGTGGCGCTATCACCGAATAGGTCATTTGCGGCCACCACGGCCAACCGTCCGGCCACTTAATGTCTCCTGGACTCATCACCGTGATGTTGTTGAAATAGCGATCGTGATTTAAATCATTGCCAACATGGAAACATGGCGCGCCTTTTGACAGATACCAGATGTTGTTATGGACCTTGCGATAGGCTCCTTCACGAAGCTTCATGCTGACGCCGCCAACTGATATGTTGTTGTAAATGTCATAATTTGAAGCGCCGTCGTCCAGATCGAGACCCCATCCGGATTTTTCGTTAAAGAAATTATTGCGGATGATAACAACTTCCATGGCATCGATAAGCACGTCCCATGCATCGATGCTGCGTTCCTTTGTATAGGGAGCGTGCGATTGTGCCAAGCTCCACGCTCGGTCACGGCCCCAGGAGTTGAACGGTCCATGATCACTTGTTTCACGCACGGTGTCGTGCGTTTCGTTGTACTCCACAATATGGCCGCCCCAAGTGCTGTCACCGATACAGATTCCGGCTCGCGGCATGTTGTAGATGAGGTTATGACCAACCGTAATCCGCTTGGCGCGTGAAATGTACACGCCGGCAATCTGTTTTCCAAAAACTCCGCAATCGTGAATGAGGTTGTTGGTCGCCTGGCACTCGTAAGGGAACGCCCGCTGCGTACCGTTAGTTTTCGCCAGGTCGCCGACGAAACACATGGCGCTGTCGCCAGTCTCAGTAAATGTGCACCCTGTGACCACCAAATCGCGATTGTGATTGTTCACGAATACGGCATTACCGCCGACGGCATCGAACCAGCAGTCCACTATTGAGCAATTTCGCGTTCCCTCCGCAACAATCGAGCCTCCGCGATGAATCGCCCAATCGCTAAGTGAGGGGACTTCGTACGAACTCAGATAACTGGAAGTGGTGTGCGCAAAGCGAAAGCCTTCCAGCCTAATGTGCTGAACCGGATTCTCCTGCGTGCCTTCAAACCGAATGGCATGTTCGTAAATGGGGACTTCAATCAGAGCCGATTGAAGGTTAGTTTCCTGCTCAGGATAGTAGTAAAGAAGGCGATTTATTTTATCGAGATACCATTCGCCGGGCGAATCGAGTTCTTCAAATACGTTGTCGATAAAGAAGCGCGACTTGTTGTTCAGAACATCAGGATTTTTGCTCCACTTCGCACCGATCTGTTGTCCTCCTTCCCCAAACCAGATCGCGTTCGCCCTTGTGTCGATCGACTTGATCCGCCATTGCAAATTTCCCCAATACGCGGCCTGAAAAATATGGATTTCCGCTTCTTGCGGCCTTGCCCAATGTTTTTTGCTAAAAGTCGAGGGATCGAATCGAATGCCGCGCAACGCCTGACCTGAAAAAGTCATGTCTTCGTTCGCAGTTCGATCAGGACTCGGTACATCATCAGAAATCGCACCCGCCGCAAGAACATAACCCGACTTGCCCGGCTCCGAAGCGTCATAGTTGGGATATCGGGCTCTGATCTTGCGTTTTCCATTTACGAACAGTTGGGTAAAATCAGCCCTCGATGGCAGTTGCGTCATCATGATCCCGTCTTTGTAGGGAGACCACTTGCATTCGAGCTTCCGTCCACCGCTCAGGGTCACAATCTCGTTCGGAAAAGCTGAGTAGGTGACAGGACCGTTCTTGGAACCGGAATCTTCCGGCGTGAAAACGAGAGGATTTTCTAAATAGTATGTTCCCTCGCGCACTGCAACATTCACAGGAGCCGACCCTCTTAGCGTTTCTCTCACTGCCTTTTGTGCGCGAGCGAGTGTTGCGAAGGGCGAAGAAAGGCTCCCTGGACCATCGTCAGCGCCCGAAGGCGAAACATAGAATGAACCTGCTGGGGCGTGCTGCCTTGGCGCTGCCGCACCGTTTGCGATTTGCTCGGCCCATTTGGAACCGGCGAGGGTTGCGGCTGCTCCGCCGCCTAATTTCAGGAATTCGCGTCGTTGCATCAGCCCCCCAAAGGATCGACCAAATCCTACACGACCGGGCCCGCAAGTCAAGGGGACGGAGGAAGAAAATACAATTGATTTTTAGCCGTTGTGAGCGCTAAACCCCTAAGACTAATAGGCTGCACGTTTCTCCAATGTTCGTTGACAATGCCCACCCACCATGAGTAGACTCCCTAGCGATTGGCTCATCCATTGCTGCGATCAATTAATCCTACCCGCGAGGGACACAATGCAAAAGGCTTTCGCCACCGCACTCTCCGCATTTTTCGTGACCATTCTTCTTTCAACGACCTTTCTTGGCCAGAATAGCCAACCGGTTGCAGAATGGAAGTTCGATGAGGCTGACGGCTCTGTGGCGCATGACTCTATCAGCGGACAGGATGACGCAGTCACCGGAGTCTTTCGGCACGTTGATGGCATTACCGGACACGGACTCAGATTTGACGGCACTTCGACCGTCGTGACTCGATCTGCAAAACATGCTCCACACCTTACCAAAGGCTTGACAGTGGATGCCTGGCTGGCCATCGACGCCTATCCGTGGAACTGGGTACCGATCGTTGATCATCGTAGCGAAGAGCAATCTGGATATTACTTCGGGATCGATTCGTTCGGTCATGTTGGATTGATGCTGGCAGTCGACGGTCAGTGGTGGACTCTCTTTTCAAAGGCCCAGGTCCCGTTGAAAAGGTGGTCTCAGGTTGCGGGCACTTACGATCCCGCTAAGGGTATGGCAATTTATCTGAACGGGAAACCGGTAGGCGAACTCTCGGTGCAAGGCCCCTTGACGGTGGCGGAGCGCGAAGATCTGGTCATCGGTAGAGTGCGTCAGGCAACCCTACCGGCCCAATGGATTCATCCGAAACTACCTGTCTGGTTTTCTTTCGATGGCATTCTGGATGACGTGCGCATCTTCGACCAGAGCCTCGACGCCGCGGAAATCGCAAAGGGATTTGCGGACGTCAAAGTCCCCGCCGGCGATGCACTGCCATGGGCCGTTCTTCCCTCCGGACCGCCCGGGGCAGGCCGTTTTGGTGGCTTCTATACGACGCTGAAATTCAGCGATATGTGGGACGCGCGTCGCCGTACCGCACCCGACTCGGATGTGGTGGTCCGCTTCGATCAAGCCCCCATCCGCCTTGTTTTCTGGCAAGGAGCGAATTACACGGGTGATTGGGTTACCGAAAACGGTAAGTGGTACACAGACGAATTCCTTGAAACTGGCGGCAAAGTCGATTGTCCTGGCGGCGAGGACTGCGAACCCATGTCCGACAAGGAAAATCGTTATTCGCATGTTCGAATTATCGAGAATAGCGATGCCCGCACCGTCATCCACTGGCGATACGGTCTTTGCGAAGTTCAGAACTTTACCTGCGCCAACCCTGATCCTTCGACTGGATGGACTGATTGGGGCGATGAATACTTCACCGTATACCCCGACGGAGTGGCGGTTCGAAAGCAGGTCCTCTGGACGTCAAACTTCAAGCGATGGCACGAATTTCAAGAAACCATCATTATCAACGGGCCAGGAACACGGCCTGAAGACAATATCGAGCCCGCCGCGCTCACGCTCGGCAACATGAAAGGTGAAACAAAAACGTATTCTTGGTCTCCAGCCGCTCCGAAGAAAGTGGACGGTCCGGAGGATCCGAACATTCAGATTGTGAACATGAAGTCGCAATGGAAACCCTTTCAGATTGTTTCTCCCGTGAAATCGCGTGTTACTACATATACCGGCGAGCTGACGTACTCAATGTTCGAGTGGTGGAATCACTGGCCGGTAGCACAAGTGAAATCCAGCGGTATTTCCGCTGTGGCTCCGGATCGGCCGTCGCATTCTTCGCTCTCCCATATTTTTTGGGAGCCTTACGCGCAAACAGAAAACACGATGACCAAAATCATGCTAGACGGGCTCACCACAAAATCGGCGGTCGATTTGGTTCCGCTGGCAAAATCGTGGTTGTCGGCGCCTCCGATCGAAGTGTCTGGTCAGGGGTTCACCAGCGAAGGCTACGATCAAACTCAGCGCGCATACGTGTTGTCGAAACAAACCAATACAGTGGCGACGGGATTTCGGGCTGGGTTCCGGGCCAGTGCTGATTCTCCGCTAGTTAACGCAGCGATTGTCGTTAAGGACTGGGGCGAGACCAATCCAAAGCTCGCAATCGATGGCAAAACAGTCTCGCGAGGAGCGGATTTCCGGTACGGTCACATCACCAAACTCGAGGGAACTGATCTGATCATTTGGACGAAGATTGAGTCCACGAGACCAGTTACATTCACAATCTCGGCCGAAAAACGATAACGTTCGAATTACGCGACGCAAAGCGTCGCGCTAAAGCCCTGTGTTAATAAGTGTTACGGCCGATTTAGGCGTCTGTGCTCGAGCAGGAAGCACCTCGCACAGAGTACCCGAGGTGCTCGACTGGGATCTCCGAGCCTTTACATGCCGCTTTGCGAAAATACCAATGCTTCCTTTTGATGACCGAAATCGATTTCCTTGAGCGCCCTCGCGCCAGTGCTTGACGGATCGGTCACGATTTCGTCTCGAGTGATGCTTTCTTCGTTCGTCTTCAAAGTCCCGGGTACTGTTGCCACAGTTTTCCCTTCGTGCAAAAAGTTAACCTGTACGTTCGGTCCCGTTCCCTGCCATTCAACTTTATAGCTCCCCGGTTTTAATTGAGTAGTTCCGATTTGCACGGCATCAGCAAGACTCACAGAATGCACGTTTTTATCTTTTGCGAATGCCCCTAGCGGTGAAAACAAAGCCAAGGTTAAAAAAAGAGCGGGGTATTGTAAGTGTTTCATTTGCACTTTCTCCTTCAAGGAATCATGATTGAAGCGGACTTATCCGATCCGGTATGCATCTGGGCTGATACCGATTCCATGTACTAATTAAAGATGCGGACAAGTGGTTTCGGGGTGCATCCTTTGTTTACCGTGAGAAGGCATCCAAGGCGTCCCACCGGCTTCCTGGTGTTCCTCAATGGTTCGATAGCTGTCGGGTGAACGTGACCACCGACGATGGTGCTTACAAATTTCCTGGGTGAAACAAAACCTTTGGATTGGTCTCAATGGGGCGCTGATATCAAGATCACTCTTCCGGACAATCCTCAGAGACGGTATGCTTACGTATTCAAGATCGCGGGGCCGTTATCATCGGCGGCAACCGATTCAATGAATTCAGAAATGACGCAGAGGTAATTTTTTCCCGGTTCTTCCTTTATGAAAAGTTCGTTTCTTGCGCCAACCCGGGTGTTAAGGCTCAGTTCCAAGGATAACGTTCTGATTGCCCTCTCTGACTTGAGCCAGGGCGAGCAGGTAGAGTTCGAAGGCGCAACCTATCAGATGGTTGCGAACGTTCCGGCAAAACACAAGTTCGCCACCCAGAATCTTGGTGTCGGCGACGACGTGATTATGTATGGCGTAGTCGTCGGAGCGGCGACAAAGCCCATTCAACGTTCCGAACGCCTCACGACAGGAAATGTGCAGCACCGAGCAACAGATTTCCATGAGCAGTCCGGGGAGTATCGCTGGACTCCCCCCGATATTTCGCGCTGGAAGCAGCACACGTTCCTGGGATACCACCGCTCCGATGGACAAGTGGGGACGCGGAATTATTGGATTGTTGTACCGTTGGTTTTCTGCGAAAACCGGAATATCGGTGTCCTGAAACAAGCGTTCGAAGAGGAGCTGGGGTTCGCGCCTCCTCAAGTTTACCGACAGCAAGTCTCCGAGTTTGCCAGGTTGTATCGCGAGGGTCGGACGGAAGAAATCCAAAACTGCGTGGGTACAACAAACGGTTCAGATCCCGCACGCGCCCGCACATTCGAAAACATCGACGGCATCAAGTTCCTTCTACACGAAGGCGGATGTGGTGGAACACGTGAGGATGCCAACAATCTTTGTGGCCTGATCGCGGGCTACATCAATCATCCAAATGTGGCGGGAGCCACTGTTCTTAGCCTGGGCTGCCAGTCCGCACAGATCGGCGTACTGCGGCAAGAGATCAAGAAGCGCAATTCCGCATTCAACAAACCCTTGATTATCCTGGAGCAACAGCAAAGCGCTTCCGAGTTCGCCATGCTTTCCGACGCTATCCGCAAGACTTTTTTGGGCTTGGTCGAAGCCGACAAAGCTACCCGCGCGCCCGCGAGCGTGTCGCACCTGTGTGTCGGCCTGAAATGCGGGGGGTCCGACGGCTTTTCCGGTATATCGGCCAATCCAGCAATCGGCCACACCGCCGATCTCCTGGCTGCACTGGGAGGCCGCACAATTCTCTCTGAGTTTCCAGAGTTGTGCGGCGCAGAACAAGACCTTATCAACCGCGGCGCCGGCAAAGAAATCTCAAACCGCTTTGTGAAGCTCATGCGAGACTATCAGGCTCGTGCTAGGTCGGTTGGTTCTGGTTTCGAGGCGAATCCGTCTCCGGGAAATATTCGTGATGGTCTGATCACCGACGCGATGAAGTCTGCCGGAGCGGCGAAGAAGGGCGGAACATCTCCGGTCACCGCCGTTCTTGACTACCCAGAGCCCGCGATTGTGCCAGGATTGAATTTGCAGTGCACTCCGGGTAACGACGTGGAGTGTGTCACCGCCCAGGTAGGCGCCGGCGCGAACGTTGTTCTGTTTACGACAGGGCTCGGAACTCCTACCGGCAATCCCATTACACCGGTGGTAAAGCTTTCCACCAACTCGAGCCTGGCTAAACGCATGGAAGACATCATCGACTTCGACACCAGCCCGATTCTCTCCGGGGAGAGGACCATCGAAGGGGTGGGTGAGAACATTCTCGAATATGTGATCAAAGTCGCAAGCGGCGCGGCCCGAACCAAAGCCGAGCTAAAAGGACAAGCAGACTTCATCCCGTGGAAGCGCGGCGTTTCGCTCTGAACCCACAGCTCACCATAACCCGGTAATTCTCGAACCTCTGCATATACCCCGACCAAAACGATGTCTGATCCCACTTTGCATTTACAATAGCCATCGATTACTTTATTGCATTTCCAATTGAACGATCAAAATGCCTTTCCCTCCGTCCACCTTGACTCGCAGCTTTAGACTCCTCGCGCTTCTCTTTGCAGCATTCCTAGTCTTTCCCGTCGAGATGTATTCACAAACGTCCCCCACGGCTCCCACTGCCGCGCAAGATCCCAACCTGATTGACCAGACTTGGCAGAAGGCCAGTGCAAACTACGACAGTACGCGCAACAATATTCTCAAAAACGTTGATCGTGCTGTTCAGGAAGGTCCATTCCGGCCCGATTGGGAATCACTTCAGAAATATGAGATTCCGGAGTGGTACAAAGATGCGAAGTTCGGCATATTTATTCACTGGGGCGTCTATTCCGTTCCCGCCTTTGGCAGTGAGTGGTATCCGCGCGATATGTATCGAAAGGGCTCGGAAGAATACCAGCATCACATCGCGACCTACGGCACGCAAGACAAGTTTGGATACAAAGATTTTGTTCCGATGTTTAAAGCCGAGCGCTTCGATCCGGCGGCATGGGCGAAGCTGTTCAAAGAGGCGGGAGCAAAATACGTTGTCCCGGTTGCCGAGCATCACGACGGTTTCGCCATGTATGACAGTGGCCTCAGCGACTGGACTGCGGTCAAGATGGGTCCCCATCGCGACGTGATTGGTGAACTCGCAAAAGCGGTTCGGACGGAGGGCCTCCACTTTGGGGCTTCATCACATCGGGTCGAGCACAACTTCTTTCTCGGGGTCGGACGCACTATCCCCTCCGATATCAACGACCCCAAATACGCGGCATTCTACGGCCCTGCGCACAACTGGCTTGAAAATAAACGAAGCACTCCGGTGTCCAATGACTTCACGTATGTTTCACAAGCGTGGGTCGACGATTGGCTCGCACGCTCCTCCGAAATCGTCGAAAAGTACCATCCCGAAATCATGTATTTCGATTGGTGGATCGGCCAGCCTTACGTGCGTCCGAACCTCACCCGTTTTGCGGCGTTTTACTACAACACTTCGCTCAAGTACGGCGACCACGTCGGAGTAATCAACTACAAGGATTATGCACTGCAGGAACACTCGGCGGTCCTTGACCTGGAGCGCGGACAACTCGGCGACATCCGTCCCCTGTACTGGCAGACTGACACCTCCATCAGTAACAAATCCTGGGGAAATATCAAGGACGACACCTTCAAGTCGCCACAGTTCGTGGTGGACCAGCTAGTGGATATTGTCAGCAAGAATGGAAACCTGCTCCTGAACATCGGCCCGCGCTCTGATGGCACTATTCCAGACGAAGTACAACAGGTTCTGCGCGATGTCGGCGCCTGGCTGGCGGTGAATGGCGACGCAATTTACGGAACGCGCCCCTGGAAACTCTATGGCGAGGGGCCGACCAAGGTTGCCGCGGGCTCCTTTCATGACACCGATACTGCGACGTATACCGCCGAAGACTTCCGCTTCACTACCAAAGGCAAGGATCTGTTCGCAATTGAACTCGGCTGGCCAACCAGCGGAGAGGCCATTATTCAATCACTCAAAACTACGGTGGGCTCCCAAAAGATCGCATCAGTTACTTTGCTCGGATCCGACTCCAATCTGCAGTTTCAACAGCAGGCCGACGGATTACATGTTCGCCTTCCGGCTCAGGCCCCTGGGAAATATGCTTACGCCTTCCATATTGTTTTCGGAAATTCGGCGCAATAGGCAATTGACCCGGAGAGTCGCAATGGATACTATTCGCTCCTTGCTATGGTGGCGAACGTCGCCCGGCAACCACTACGTAAAGGAGTCAGGTTAGGCTTTCTTGCGTTTCTGTGCCGATAGTCAACCGCCTGCGCCACATGTTTCAACTCTTTCCGCCCCAATCGTTGCTAAGGAAGGCTACGCGACCTCACTCGATCTCCCCGCTTCGTCGAGTTCCTCACGCTGCCTGCATACGGTCAGCTGTGGTCCGTGAATCACGCGCAGGGCGGCGAAGAGACAATCGGCACCCAAGTATCTTTCACCCTGTGTTCAACTGCAAAAGCATTCATTTTTTAGCGATAGTGAAAGCGAGAAGCCCGCATGTGGAGTCAGCCTTTAGATCCACTAGGATCGGTTGTGCTCTCTGCCATGGCCGCCATCGTCCCCTTGGTGGTGCTGCTGGTCATGATGGGAATACTCCGCAAGAGTGGGGCTCTTTCAGCGGGTAGTGGACTTCTGACCGCGGCTCTCATGGCTCTTGCGATTTGGCATATGCCCGTCCGGCTGGCGGCGTTAAGCTGCGCATTCGGCACAGTGTATGCTCTGTGGCCGATTCTATGGATCGTTTTCACTGCATTGTGGCTATACAACCTCAGTGTGGACACGGGGAAATTCGAGTTGTTGCGCGCATGGATGGCCCGGCACGCGACCAACGATCCCAATATTCAAGTGATCGTCGTGGCTTTTTGTTTTGGCGCATTGCTTGAAGGAACCGCAGGTTTCGGGGCTCCCGTCGCGGTCGCCAGCTTCCTGCTGGTTAGCCTGGGATTCCAGCCCCGACAGGCTGTTAAGTCAGCTCTCATTGCAAACACGGCTCCTGTCGCCTTCGGCGCGCTGGGCACGCCGGTAGTAGCGCTGGCCGCCGTGACTGGCCTTGACTTAACAAAACTGTCCGCCATGGTGGGCCGCCAGCTTCCGTTCGTGTCGTTTCTCTTGCCTTTTTATCTGGTATTGATCCTGGCTGGACGCAAAGGTCTTGGCCGAGCTTGGCCGGCGGCAGCTGTCAGCGGCGGCAGCTTCGCTGTCACACAGTTTGCCGTATCGAATTTCTGGAGTCCGTACGCTGTAGACATCATCGCCGCGATCGTTTCAATCGTCTCAACGGTATGGTTCTTGCGACTATGGAAACCGATCTCCGCGGTCGCGATTGTGGAAAGTCCCTACCCGATTCCTACCCGTCTCCAAATCCGACGCGTATGCGGCATGGGCACCCTGGGTCCTGCTCGCGGCGGTCATGGTGGCCTGGTCGTATTTCAAATTATTCGGCGTGGGGCAGGTTGCTGTCAAAGTTCCCTACCTTCACAATGGCGTGTTCATTTCGCTCTATCACAAGCCCTACGCTGCAATCTATCCGTTTCAACCTCTCGCTGCGGGAAGCGCAGGGATGGTCGCGACCATTCTTACGGCCGCTCTTTTCAAAACGGCGCCAAGTGTCTTCTTACGTTCCGGGTTGAAAACGCTGCGTCAGCTTAAAATGCCGGGGCTCACCGTGTGCCTCACCGTAGCACTGGCCTATCTCTACAACTATTCCGGGATGGCTTATACACTCGGCGCGGCTCTGGCTCGCGTAGGCTTCTTCTTCCCCGTGATCAGCGGGTTTCTTGGGTGGATTGCGTGTTTCCTCAGCGGTAGTGATACCGCCGCCAACCTGCTGTTTGGAAATCTTCAGGTCGCTGCGGGACACCAGCTCGGACTCAATCCCGTTTTGCTGGCGGCGACAAATTCTTCCGGTGCGGTCGCAGGTAAAGTCATTTCTCCGCAGAATATTGCAGTCGGAGTCACCACCGTAGGACTGATCGGTCAGGAAGGCGACGTGTTGCGCAGCACCTTCTGGCCCAGCATGTTGATGGTATTGACGGTCAGCCTGATCGCCTTTGCACAAGCCTACTGGCTGAAGTGGATGGTACCGTGACCCTGACCCGCGCGATCGAGTTGCGTCGAGAGATCGCCGAAATCTCAGAAGCGAAATCACTTTGCGCGCCGACGGCGATCGCGGATTTCCACGCCGGCGGATAGGCGTATGAATTGAAAATCGTGGCGTACGGCAAAGCCCCCTGTTGAAATTACCGAATCTTCCATCGGCGCTTGGGGTGCCTGTTGCCACCAGGAATGTCGCGAAGCCTGGTCGATGAACGACCTTGGCTCCTCAAGGACCCGCCGGATGGATCGAAACGCTGCGAACGGCGTTCGAAAGGAAGGCTGGAAGGGTCATTGGAAAAGAGTTTGAATGCGGACTTGGATAAGACCAAGCACGAGTATGTGTCCCATACGAGATCGCGAACTACTACGCATTGTTGGCCTACAAATGAAGATGCATTCCGGTATTTGGACAACGCGTACGCCAATCGCGACGATGCATTGACAAACATCAAAGCCGAGCGTGACTTCGATCTGCTACTGCGAATCCACGCTACGATGCTCCGCTCCAGAAGATGGGTTTGCCGGACTAGAAGGTTCCGGTCAGGATCGCGAACGAGTGCAAATCCATAAACTCCGCAGACAACGTGCGTTTGAACGATTCCAGGTGCGCACTGCCGGTTTGTTTGACCACTCCGCGCATCCTCGGCGACAATTCTGGCTCGATCCAGTAGATTGTGCCAGTAGATTTGTGTGAATGATAGGAGCGATCATGACTCATGACGCGGCCGTTTTGAAAGCCCAGGAGATCGCCAGTCGCGTGCTGGCGCCATCCGCAGGGCAAAACGATAAGGCGGGACGATTCTCTACCGAGGCTGTCGCGTCGCTTGGTGAGTCCGGACTGCTTGGGCTGATGCTGCCCGTGGATGTTGGCGGTTCAGGGTTAGGTCCCCGCACGTTTGCGGCTGTGATCGCGACGCTCGCCGAGGCAGATGCTTCGGTCGCCATGGTCTATCTGATGCACATCCTCGGCGCCGCGGCGATCTCGGCGGCGCGTCCAGGCGCGGCTCAGGCAGTCACGCCCATACTGCAGGAGATTGCTGCGGGCCGCCATTTATCCACTCTCGCTTTCAGTGAAGCCGGCTCGCGCAGTCATTTCTGGGCGCCTATATCCCGCGCACATCGGAATGGTAACGGCGTGCGCATCAGCGCCAAGAAATCGTGGGTGACCAGCGCGGGTCATGCGCAGAGCTATGTCGTTTCTGCGCTTGCCCCTGAAGGGGCGGGACCTACCGATTCGACCCTCTATCTTCTTCCGGCGGAGACGCGCGGCCTTTCAGTGGCGGGGCCCTGGGACGGTTTGGGACTTCGGGCCAACGCTTCTGCGCCGATTACGCTGGACGACTGCGAAGTCCCATCCGATTTTCAGCTCACCGATGACGGCGCCGGGCTTTCCGGCCATGCTAAACGTGGTGCTCCCGCTGTTTAATTTGGGGACGGCAGCGGTGGCCCTGGGATTGTGTCGAGCGGCAGTCGCTGGAACTGCGTCGCACCTCAAGAGCGCGAAATTCGAGCATCTCGGCCAGAGCCTCGGCGAGAGCCTGCCTACGCTGCGCGCGCAACTCGCGACGATGCAGATTGATACCGACGGACTGTCGGCGCGCATCGACGATCTGGTCGAGCATCTTGAAAAGCCGCGCGAGACGACCATGCTGCGCGTGCTTGAGTCCAAAGCCGCCGCAGGTGACGTCGCTATCAGCGTTACCTCAGCAGCCATGCGCGTTTGCGGCGGTGCGGCGTTCTCAAAGCATTTGAGCATCGAACGCCTGTTCCGCGATGCGCACGCGGGCGCTGTCATGGCGCCAACGGGCGACGTTCTGCGCGAGTTCATCGGGAAGTCGCTGTTGGGAATACCGCTCTTCTAAAGCCAGGCGCCTAGCGAATCGGATGAGTCTTTTGTGAAACGCGCTGACAGAGAACATGGGGAAGCTATGAGCAAAACAATCTGGCTGGGAGCTGTTGCATACAATCCGAAAGTGGTTACGATTTGGGAGGGGATGCGGAGCTACTTTCACGAGGAAGCGCATCTGCCCGTTGAGATCGTTCTATTTCAGAGCTACGAGGCGCAGGTCATGGCGCTCCTCGCCCAACCCGGCGATGCCGTGCCGCGTATCGATATTGCCTGGAATACAAACCTTGCTTACCTGCAGGCGGATGAGTGGAGCGGCCACGCCTGCCGCGCGGTTGCCATGCGCGACACCGATCTCGGCTGGATGACAAAGATCGTCGCGGTCAGCGGAGGTCCCATTTCTACGCTCGCCGATTTGAAAAATCGAACGCTCGCGCTGGGCAGCCGGGACAGCGGACACGCAGCGATTCTGCCCGTTCACTTTTTGGAGCAGCAAGGCATGCGCGAGGGCAGGGACTACCGCACGCTGCGCTTCAACAGCGACCTAGGCAAACATGGCGATACCGGGACCAGCGAAGTGGAAGTGGTGCGCGCCGTCCTCGACGGGCGAGCCGACGCCGGCGCAATCGGCAGCCCCTTCTGGAACACGGTTCGCAGCGAGCGCCTGGTGCCCGAAGGCGGCCTTCGTGAGATATGGTCCTCTCCGGCCTACAACCATTGCATGTTCACGGCACGGCCCGATCTCGACCCGGAGCGGGAGCGCCGGTTCGCCGACGCGCTCTCAGCCATGAGCTACGACAACCCGGTTCATCGCCCGATACTCGACGCCGAAGGACTTCAGCGTTGGCTGCCGCCTCACGTGGATGGCTACGCTGAATTGCGGCAGGCCGCGGCCCAACAGGGATTCTTCGAGCAGGTATTGGCCAAGTCAGCGTAGAGACTGCGACCGGGTGCCCCATTTCTCGCGGCGTTTTGCGAGAAGTGGGGCTCGTCTCGCGCCACAGATTCGCGGGTTAGAATGGCTCAGGCTCTACTCGGCCACATTCTATGTCCGTGGCGCCGGGCCGGACCCGACATTTCGAGAACCGCGAAATGTGGGGCACCCAAGATTGAATGCTTCGTGACCCATGCACACTTCGCCCGCACAGTTCGGCCCCCCCGCCGGAGAAGGTAATGACTATCAATTCGCAACTGCCCACAGCAGCCAGTAATCGCGCTCGACCCGCCGGCGCTGAAGAACGCCTGAAAGAACTTGCCATTACGCTTCCCTCGCCGCCTGAGCCATTCGGTGCCTATGTGGAAGCAGTTCAAACAGGTAATCTGCTCTTCGTCAGCGGGATGCTTCCCACGGAAGGCCGCCGAGCAATGATCACTGGCCGAGTCGGGGCAGAACTCGATGTGGAACAAGGGCGCAATGCAGCCCAACTTGCGACACTCAATGTTCTCGCGGTCGCGCGAAAATATTTAGGATCGCTCGATCGGGTGACGCGCATTGTCCGGCTTGGCGTGTCGGTCGCTACTTCAGGAGATGTGCGCGATCAGCCAAAAGTAGCGGATGCAGCTTCAGAGTTACTGCAAGACGTATTTGGAAAAGACAAAAGTCCTTGCCGTCTAGTGTACGGAGTCGCCAGCCTCCCGCTGGGCGTGCCGGTCGAATTGGAAGTCATTTTTGAAGTCAGGTAAGTTGAATCCGACGAACATGAATCGTTCCCATTTGTTCTACCAGTTCCGAAATCTATTGTTCTTCTCGATGTTGTGCGTCCTAGTGGCGATGTTCGCATCAATTCAATCATCAGCCCAGCCCCAGGGAAAGGATCAGCTCGTGAAATATCCGACTTCCTACCGCACCGTACAAATCGATCGCCTATCCATCTTCTATAGGGAAGCTGGCCCAAAAGACGCGCCGACGCTTCTGTTGCTCCACGGACTCCCCTCGTCATCGAGAATGTTCGAGCCTTTGTTCGCGCGGCTCGCAGACCGATATCACCTGGTCGCGCCTGACTATCCAGGTTTTGGGCACAGCGACTGGCCGGATCCAAAAACATTCGCGTACACATTCGATCACTACGCCGAGGTCATGAATCACTTCACCGAGGCGCTTGGATTCTCACACTACACCCTTTACATGCAAGACTATGGTGGCCCGGTAGGCTTTCGCATGGCCCTTGCGCACCCCGAGCGCGTGAACGCTCTCATTGTTCAGGATGCCGTTTCACACGACGAGGGCTTGGGAGCAAATTGGAAAACGCGGAGAGCGTTCTGGGCGGATCGATCGGCCAATGAAGCCGCCCTGCGTACTAATCTCCTATCTCTACAAACAACGCGCACACGCCATGTAGGGAACGATCCGAATGTGGAACGTTATGATCCCGATCTGTGGACCGATGAGTTCTATTTTCTCAACCAGCCCGGCCAGGTTGAAATTCAAAGCGACCTGTTCTACGACTACCGCACAAACGTGGATTCGTATCCTAAGTGGCAAGCGTGGATGAGGGAGAAACATCCACGGTTGCTGGTGATCTGGGGCAAGTACGATCTGTCATTCGATCCGGGAGAGCCAGACCGCTATCGTCAGGACGTGTCAAACGCTCGAGATTCACGTTCTCGACGCCGGTCATTTCGCATTGGATACGGCTGCGGATGAGATCGCGGCGCTAGTGCGAGACTTTGTCGGTTCTTTAAGTTTGGAGCGGCGCGCTGGTTGAGCCAGCATAAACTACGCGCAGTTAAAGATTCTTGCCAGCTTATTCGCGTGTTCGCCTTCGCGGTCGAAGGCGCGGCGGACCGCGGCGAAGGACTCGGAGAGAGGAAAAATGTCGCGCGTGACCAGCAGATCGGCATCTTCCGCGCCGACCGGATGCCAGTACACACCATCGGCAGTAATCGTGACTTCCGGCACTAAATCGGCTCGACTCACTGCGACACCTTCGCTGGCAGAACCGCGCAACGCGATCCGGCGGATGACGCGGTCTTCTGCCGCAATCTTCTCCTCATCGAGGAATTGACGGAACGCCTCAGCCTCGGCATCGGTCGAAACGGTGGCCGCCAGTCGCACTCGAAAACCTTGCGCACGAGCGCGCTGAATGCCTTCGCGTGTGCGCGCCCATGTGCCGGGCCCGCGATGGAGGTCGTGCAGTTCTGGCGTAGCGCTGTCCAGGCTGATTTGCAGGACAATTCGATCGCGGGGCAACGCTTGCAAGCTTTCCGCGCGTCGTCCGGCAAACAGCATTCCGTTGGTCAGCACCGTGGTCGGGGCGGCTGCAGCGCAAGCAAGCAGAATGTCGCCGATGTCTTCCAGCAGAAACGGCTCGCCTCCGGTCACGAAGATTTCTTTGACGCCGAGCTCCGCCGCTTCACGAGCGATCCGCTGTACGCGTGCGAGCCCTAGTTCCCGTCGCGGCACGGTGGGCGAGGAACGCACGCAGCAGTAGTCGCAATGCAGGTTGCAGTCGAAATTCGTGTAGAGCCAAAGCCGCGAACCCACGGGCCGATTGTCTCTGCCGGTGCAGGCACGCGGCAACCGCCCCGCACCGGAAGACCCAACGCGATGCGGCCGTTTTCGACCGTTGTTTCCAGCAGTGGATTCCCGGTGAAGCGGCACCACGTTTCCAACTCAGGTCCAATGCTTTCGTTCGTCACCGACAACCGCGACCAAATCGCCCGGCCGGCTGCGGCGCAGCACGGCGATCAACTCCGGCAGCAGGCCAGATGCGAAGGTCTTTCGCCCGATATCGAGATCGATGTCAGCCCTCATCGGAATGCGTGCATTTTACAGTTCCGAGAGCGCGTGGAGATAGCTTCGTCCTGCGCGCACTTATTGCGCTGTTATCCACTTATCCGAGCCTGTCAGCTTGACTGACACATCAGAAATGAAGATGTGCAGGGGCTTGCCATCGGCGGTGCCGCGGTGCTCGGTTGAGACCAGCAGAGGACCTGCCTTTTTGTAGCCTGTCCACGTCGCGGTGACGAGCTGCGGCGGCTTGGGCCCGCCGCGGTGGTAGACGAATTGCTCGACGCGGTTGTCTTTGCCGACGTAGAGATCCCAGGTGTCGCCGGGCGTGTAACCGCCAGCCTCCGCGGGATACTTCACCGAGACCAGCGTCGGCCGATCCGGTGCCGATCGGCAGTTTCTGCATGCCTTGATCGGTCACGGTGGCGCTGGTGTCCCAGTAAGCATGGAAGGGAAACAGAAGCCAATAATTATCGTTGACGAAAGCCGGCTCAATTTCGTTCTTCACGTGGTCGGATTGGCTGCTGAGTTGAGAGCTGTACGTACGTAACCTTGACCGGCTTGCCGTCTTTATCCTTTCCTTCGTAGGAGATCTTGCCGGTCTTGGGCTCCCACTCCCACGCGTGAGCAGCTTTGAAGAGTCCGGGGATTTCCCCGTTCCAGGTGTAGCGGATCGCCTCAATTTGTCCCGACGAATCGAGGCCATAGGTCTTGGCGATCTGTTCGAGAATTGGCGCGGCGCTGTCTGCGCCCAGGAGCGTCCGCCAGGGAGAATCAAGCAGCAGCGCTGAAGGCTAGAACGACGAATCACATCGAGCCGGCTCAAACTTTGTCATGAGACGTCCCTCCTCGGTGAATTGAACGGATGTTGTGTGGGATGAAGAGCAAAAGCCTTCGGAAATCACAAGTGCAGCACGGTGCCATTCACCCACGCCAGCTAGTCACATCCCTTGTGCGCTTGGACGCAGATTATGACAGCACCCTTCGGATGAGTGTGTTCTCGCTCTGTGGTATTGGACCACGTTACCGGCGACCGCGTGAGCCGGCGCAACGCAATTATTGCGCCAGCCGTCGCCACGCATCCGTATTCCAGCAGCATGACCCAGACAGGAAGCGCTCCCCACGGACGCCCAAGTGTGCGCAAATGCCACATGACGTAAGTGGGGATAATGCTCACAGTCCAGACGATGATCAGCAGCGTCGAGGCCGACGTCAGAAATGGCAGCAGCCAGAGAAGATACCATGGGAATACGGCGGGTGCGCACAAGAGAGATGCTGCCATTGGCCAGGCAAATTGCGTCCGGAGACCGTTCGAG
The DNA here is from genome assembly GCA_963706335.1 of Terriglobia bacterium. Classification (GTDB taxonomy): domain Bacteria; phylum Acidobacteriota; class Terriglobia; order Terriglobales; family Acidobacteriaceae; genus JAIQFF01. Next base: position 39,860 of record CAVPME010000008.1, on the reverse strand, counting down.
CGCTGTGCGTCTTAGCCAGGTTGCAGTCGCTAATCCGACGAGCACCGCCAGCCCAACCAGCAACTGCGGAGGCGCCACCTGATCGAGTGCCGCAAACACCGGACCATTAAAGCGGAAATTCTGCACATACGTACCCAAGCGAGCCGATCGGAATGCGGCCGTGATTAAGAAACGGCACGTACAGGAGTCCGACCACGGCTGCCGCCAGCGCGGCGTCGCGAATGCGAACCCGCTTCCAGTAGAGGGGCAAGAGTACGATCGGCAGGAATTTCACTGCGACAGCCAGCCCAAATGCGACGGCCGCAGTCGCCCGCCATCGGCGCACCAGCGCAGCGGCGGACACCACCAACAATAGCGCGCCAACAATGTCGATGTGACCGCTTCCCGCCACCTCAATGGCCAACAATGGATTCCAGGCGTACGCCAGAACCAGGTGCGCTCCGCGCCGGTTACGACGCAACATGTCGAGCAGCACGAAAACAATTGCGAAATCGCAAACTACAAATGCCACTTTTAGCGCAAATGTAGATTCGTGAATGGCGGTCACTGCGCGGAAGAAAAGCTGCGCTCCCGGCGGATACGGGCTCGGCAGATCCGGGTTGTTCAATTTGCGGGTTTCGGCGGTATGCAAGCCCTTCAGCGGCAGGATCGCTGGGAACGACAATATACGGGTTGTAGCCGAGCCTCTGCAGGCGGCCATCCCAGACATAGCGATGAATATCATCATCGGCGCCCGTGGGCAGCCGAAGAAATGCAATATGCCACACCGCAGCCAGAACGAGCCCGAAGACGACAACGCGCCGGGAAAATGTTGGTGTAGCGAAAAACTCACGGATCGCCAGCAAATACGCGATGCTCGCAAGCGTCAAAGAGGCCATGAAGTATGGTCCGCCTCTATCGCCGAAGTTGCGCGAGCAGATGATTAGCGCCACGCACAACGTGGCGCCGAGTATGTACACTCTCCACGCAGGCGTGACCTTCACGGATTTCCCGTGCCTGTTCCAGACCCTGTCCGAGATTGCCTCGCTGCAGGCTCCGCAAATTCCACAGAAAACGTGCTATTGTCCATTTGCGTCAACGCGTTCATTCAGTGCTGTAGACAAACCAGTCCCCCTTATAACAATAGAAAGTGTCCGTCAGCCCGTCATAATAGTTCACGAGAACCTTAGGTTTGGGAATCACACGGAGCTCTTCGATTCGTCTTCCCAGAACGTAAATTGCGAACTGGTAAACGAGTCCGTGTGGGTTTACGCTATTCGATCTTAGCTGCAACCCAGCTGTGTCGGATCCGCGGGTCTGAACATTAACCTATAAGGGACGAACCTGATCGTCTGACTTCTCACACCAAAGGGCGAACACTCCCTTCTTTATCACCTGGAAACCAACCATAGACGTAGGGCGGATCAATCATTCGGGGACGGTCAAAGAAATAGTCGATGGGTTCGCAATCATTCGTGCGAGCGAAAATGAACGAGCTCCTAGGGCATTACCATTGAATTTAGTCGTTCTCAGCCCTCCGGATAGTGCGGATTCAGAAAGATTTGGAAGAATGAGATCGGTATGCGATCTCAATTTTGGTTTCGTCGCTCAGAGGGCGCCGCAAGCTCCCACTCTTTAAGCCACTCCGCCGTGTGGGGCGCTCTTGCCGGAGCCATGCGCAATTCCGCCGCCAGGCGAGTCAGGTCGTCAGCTACATCAATGTCGTAAAAAGGATCTGCCCTCCCTACGGATAGCTTTAGATCTCGTGCGCGCGACAGAAGTCTCTCCAGCGCACTGCTGGTGCCCATTCCATCGCCGGCGAAAAGCGTAGGATGAGAACCTTTCGCCCCTACGAGATAGTAGCCTCCATCGTGTGTCGGCCCCACGACAACGTCATGTGCGGCCAAGGTTTCGAACGCGCTTTCGAGGACAGAACGCGGCAGATGTGGGCTATCGCTGTTGAAGGCAATGGTGCGTCGTTGATGACCGTCTGCGAAGTGCGCAAACACCGAAGTAAGGCCTGCGGCAAGACCTTCCCCTCTTTGGGCAACTACGCTCACTTCACTACCTGCCAATTGGGCCAGTTCGTTGACGTCGGAATCCGGGCACATGATCGCAACTTCCGCATCACCCAATGACCGCGCCAGCGCCAGCGTGTCCTTCAGAAGGCAGCAATAGAAAGCAGTAACTGCCTCAGGAGAAAGGCTTGCGGTCAGACGGGTCTTGACCGAGCCCGGCCTGGGTGCCTTTGCCATGATTACCAGTACACGGTACCGCCTGACGAACGCACCGGTCTGCTTTGAGATTTCATGGATTGTTGGGGCAATAATATACGACGGGTGACCCCACTCAAGCCCGCTTTGGCTTGAGTGGGCATGTTCAATCTCCCCAACTCTATCAACCCGGAGCAGATCGTCGCGAAGCGATGATCCGTGGAGTGGAGGGACCTGCTACTTCCACGACACCAAGCCATGAGGGACACTGAAGATCGAGCCCGAACGACGACACGAAAACGCAAAGGAGCGGCGGGTGTATTCTGCCCTAGCTGTCGAACTACCCACCCGAGCCAAAGCGGTTTGAATGGGCTTCCGCCTTGGTGTCCTGCCAACGACACCTATACTTTCGGTCCCGGATGGGCAGCTATACGGTCAGCGAAAATACCGGCGATCCTGCCTCGATCATTTGCCAAGCGCTGCCTTTAAATCCTCGTGCTCAAACGCCGATCCCATGCGTTCGATTTCGCTCGTATGGATGCCACGCCGTGCCGCTTCATCCCGCCAGGTCGAGACAGCCTTCCCAACCTCTGCGGCAACGGCTTTCGCCCTATCCTTCTTCAACTCAAAATATTCCGCAACGTCCATCGCGAGCGCAAGTGACGCTGTGCTGTCGTCCTCGTTGATTGCCGTTGTGAGGATACGCGGCTTGATATCCACGGGCACCGGATTCAGGTCATAGGCCGGAGAGAGCCGCCATCCTGCCTGACCCGCGTAGAGGAAACCGTGGTTGCGCAGATGATCGTCCGTGTTTGAGATCAGGATGTTGAACACCAGCCGGCGCCACAGCTGTTCCATGTCCTCCTTCGGCGCAGCGCCATGCTGGCGCAGTGCATCAACGATCTCCAGATAACTCCTCGTGTCCCTGTCCTTAGCGCCCAGCATGCTCATGGCAGAGAGGAAGGGAATGCGCCGCGCAGCCTCGCGATCGAAACGGCGCAGAAAGGATCACGGACTTGTTCGCAAACGTCTCGACACGCGCTGCGGGGACCGGAATACCGGCTTTCTCCGCCAGTGCCAGAGCGATGGCTTCCCAGACGACGGTGTTAGTTTCGTCATCGCGACGCGGAAACTTCGCAATCGCGAGGTGGTCGTCCTTATCTATAACCGAGGCCTTCGGCCGCGCGCCGCCCAGAGATGACCCCGGCGCAATGAGCAAACGCAGATCCTCCTCGGTGTCCTTGTGCTCGACGACGTGCTCGGCGGCGGAAAGCAGTTCCGGCAATTCGACGAGCAGCGGGATACGCTTGCCTCCCTCCTCCCGCAGAAATGGTCCGTCCTCCTGTTCGGCGAACCGGAGCGCTCCCTGTCGGGCTTCGTCATCAACTAATAAAAGGAAGTCGATCCCCTGCAGCGCACGCGGCGCGATGCCGGCGCGTTCCGCACGCCGCCGTTCCGCGCGGCGCATGAGCGCCCGTCCCCATCGTTCCGGCGCCGAATCACCGATCGCGCCAAACATCGGCATGTCGGCCGCTCCAAACGCCCCCCATCCTTGCCGTAGTGTTTGATTGAACCAAACAAGCCCGCAATCCGACGGAAATAGCTACGGCTGTGCACTGCACCGAAGTGGAACTCTGAGCGAGAAGCCCTCGAGAACCTCTTCCGCTGAGCCTAAGCCACCTCGAAGCGATCGTGGTTCATCACCTTGCTCCACGCAGCCGCGAAGTCTTTCACGAACTTCTCCTTCGAGTCCGAGCGATGCATAGACTTCCGCCAAGCGCGCGCAGCTGCGAGTGCGAACCGAAGATCAGATCGACACGGGTGCCGGTCCACTTGACCTCGTTGGTCTTCCGGTCGCGCCCCTCGTACACATCTCCAGAGCCGTTCGAGTGATTGGACGGCTGCCATTGCGTGTTCATGTCGAGCAGGTTGACGAAGAAGTCGTTGGTCAGCGTGCCCGGCTTCTTGGTGAAGACGCCGTGCTTCGAGTTGCCGGTATTTGCGCCCAGGACGCGCAGGCCACCGACGAGCACCGTCATCTCAGGCGCAGTCAGCTTCAGCAACTGCGCCTTATCGACCAACAGCTCCTCAGCCGACAGGCGCTGCTTGCCGCGCAGATAGTTGCGGAATCCATCGGCTCTTGGTTCGAGCGGCTCGAAGGATTCAACATCAGTTTGCTCCTGCGACGCATCCATGCGTCCCGGCTTGAAGGGGATCTTCACGTCGGTTCCGGCGTCTTTCGCAGCTTTCTCGATCGCCGCATCGCCGCCGAGAACGATCAGGTCAGCCAGCGAGACTTTCTTCCCGCCAGATGCGGAAGCGTTGAACTCCTTCTGGATTGCTTCCAGCTTCTGCCAGCACCTTCTCCAATTCCGTTGGCTGGTTCACCTCCCAGAACTTTTGCGGCACCAGGCGAATGCGCGCGCCGTTCGCTCCGCCGCGCTTGTCAGAGCCGCGGAAGGTTGACGCCGACGCCCATGCCGTCGAGACCAACTGGGAAACCGACAAGCCAGACGCGAGGATCTTCGCCTTCAGAGCAGCAACGTCCTGCTCGTTGATCAGCGGATGATTCACCGCGGGAATCGGATCCTGCCACGGCAGCGTCTCCTTCGGAACCAGCGGGCCGAGATAACGCACGATCGGTCCCATGTCGCGGTGCGTCAGCTTGAACCACGCCCGGGCAAACGCATCCGCGAACTGATCGGGATGCTCGTAGAAGCGCCGCGAAATTTTTTCGTAAGCCGGATCGAACCGCAAAGCCAGGTCCGTGGTCAGCATGGATGGCGCGTGATGCTTTGAAGGATCGTGCGCATCCGGCACCGTGCCGTTGCCTGCGCCATTCTTCGGCGTCCACTGATTCGCACCGGCCGGACTCTTGGTCAGTTCCCATTCGTAGCTGAACAGGTTTTCGAAGAAGTTGTTGCTCCACTTGGTCGGCGTCTGTGGTCCAGGTGACTTCGAGGCCGCTGCCGATGGTGTCAGCACCAAAACCTTTGCCGAATTTATTCTTCCATCCGAAGCCCTGGTCGTCGATGTCGGCGCCTTCTGGTTCGGCGCCCACGTAGTCAGCCGGAACGGCAGCGCCGTGAGTCTTCCCGAAGGTATGTCCGCCGGCAATCAGCGCGACGGTTTCTTCGTCGTTCATGGCCATGCGCTTGAAGGTTTCGCGAATGTCCCTGGCCGCCGCAATGGGATCGGGCTTTCCATTCGGCCCTTCCGGGTTCACGTAAATCAGACCCATTTGCACAGCCGCCAGAGGATTCTGCGAGATCACGATCGCCGCTGTAGCGTTCGTCCGCCAGCCACGTGCCTTCAGGCCCCCAGTACACGTCCTCTTCGGGCTCCCAAACATCCGCGCGTCCACCGCCGAAACCGAAGGTCTTGAATCCCATATCCTCGAGAGCGACGTTGCCGGCGAGGATCATCAGATCGGCCCAGGAAATTTTCCGGCCATATTTCTGCTTGATCGGCCAGAGCAACCGGCGCGCCTTGTCGAGGTTCACATTGTCGGGCCAGCTATTCAGCGGTGCGAAACGCTGCTGCCCGGCTCCGGCGCCGCCGCGGCCATCGCCGATGCGGTACGTGCCTGCACTGTGCCACGCCATGCGGATGAACAACCCTCCGTAGTGCCCGAAGTCGGCCGGCCACCAATCCTGCGAGTCGGTCATCGAGCGCATGAAGGTCTTTGATCACCGCATTCAGATCAAGACTCTTGAATTCCTTGGCGTAATCGAACTCCTCGCCCATCGGATCAGACAGCGGAGAGTGCTGGTGCAGGACCTTCAGGTTCACCTGATTCGGCCACCAGTCGCGGTTCGTGGGAGCGGAGGCTCCGTGATTGAACGGGCACTTGGATTCGGTTGATGCTTTTTGTCCTGATCTTCGGGGGAAACACTTCCCGATGAAGTTGCGAGTGTATTTTCCATATGTTTTGGATTTTCCATATATTCTTTCCTTTGAATTAGTTCAAACTGTGATGGTCTACGAACCCATCAGACTGCGGTTCGCGCAATTAACGCGAAGCATGCTTGCGAGCGCACTTCGTGCAGAGTCCTCTAAAAATAAGTTGGCATTCACGAACAATTCGCTTCCCGAGAGATCGCGAGGCAGGCTTGGGCACGTCGTACCAGTCGACGTCCTCAACGCTGCCGCAACGGTCGCAGATGAAGTGGTGGTGGCGTATGCCTTCCAGATCGAATCGACCGGAGCGCCCCTCGACGGCCACTTCCCGCACCAAACCCGCCTTGACCAAGTCCCGCAGATTGTTATACGTCGTGGCCCTGGAAGAGCGGGGATCCACGCGGTTCACGGCTTTGAAGATCTCCGCAGCCGTCGGATGTCCCTTGTGCTCCATCAAGAAGGCCATTACGGCGTAGCGCTGTGCAGTGCACCGCAGCCCGCTGCCGTCCAACGACCGCTTAATCGCCTCGGTGTCCACCATCTGTAATTTAGATTATGTCCAATATAAGATTTTTTGTAAAGACCTATGCCTTTGGAAGAACGCAACGGGTTCCCAACAAGCCCAGGTTTGGCTTGAGTGGGGATGTTCAGATCTTCCCAACTCTGTCATCCTGACCGGAACAGATATCGCAAAGCAATGATCTGTGGAGCGGAGGCAATAAAACGAAAAGATCAACCTACCCCAAGACACTTGATCCTAAAAGTCGGGACGCGTTCGGGAGGAGAAATGCTTTCTAAGGAAGCCGAGAGACTCGCCAACAAGCGAGACATGAGTGACGAGGAGGCAAAACGTGAACTCGGCGACAACGGGAAAGTGTCGGTGTATTCTGCCAATTCGTTGAACTTGTCCGAACCTACCGATGAATTGCGCGAGGAGAACGTCTTGTTCGTCCATTGGGCCCTATTCGGTGGCTTCGATCCAACAGTGCCCTTTCCGCCTGCAGCTGCAGCGCCTTGCACTCACCTCACTGCGTTGAAGAACCGCGATCCCCTCTGCGGCAACGCGGGCACAGTGTGCAGGCCTATGCTCGCCTCGGCGTTCGCCGCCGGAAGTAATAGCGCACGATCAAGCTGAGAATGAACCAGCCCGCGCCAATCGTGCCTTTCAGCGTACCGCTGATCTTGGATTTTCCGATACGCGGATAGTAACTCACCGGGACTTCAACCACGCGGAATCCAGCCAGTGCGCCTTTGAGGATCATCTCAACCGCCCAACCATAGGTGGTTTCTTCGAGCGCGAGCACGCGTAGTACATCGGCGCGGCCGGCCCGAAACGGGCCGAGGTCACTGATTTTCAGTCCGTATAGAAGTCTGATCAGGCTAGCGGCGAGGCGATTCCCCAACACTTGGTGCCAGGGTAGCGCCCCAGAAATATTTTGTTTTCCAAGGCGAGAACCAAGCGTGATGTCCGCTAGCCCTTCGATGATTGGCGCTAAAAGAATCGGCAGTTCGGACGGTCGATCGCTATAGTCGCCATCAAGGAATACAACCACGTCCGGGGAATTTGCCGTGGCCAGACCCGTGAGGCAGGCTCGCCCATAGCCGCGGCGCGGTTCCTGAATGACCCGAGCTCCCATTTTTGCAGCGATCTCGGGCGTCCCGTCATTCGAGTTGCTGTCGACAATGATGACCTCCGTCGTGAGATCAGACGGGAGATCAGCTAGAACGAGCGCAATCGACTGGGCTTCATTATGGGTAGGGACAATGACGGACACTCGCAGGCGATCGTAATTCAAAGTGATTGTGGCCCAATCACCACCACGGAGAAGATGGCCGCCGTTGCGACAGCCACGCGTCAACGCCCCATTTGCGGCCGGCGCGTCCGATCGCGAGCCCGAGCGATGCCAGCACCGGAACCAACAGCTCCCAGATCCACGAGGTGCCGAACTCCGAAATCCAAAGGCTTCCGAGAAACAGAAAAGCCACAAATGCGGCCGGCCGGGTAAACAGACCGATCAGGAGCAGGATACCAAGTGAGATTTCCGTCAAGCCCTGCATGGGAGCAGCCATGGCGGCGTGGCTTGCCGCGAGGCCCATCACCGCCTTCCAGGCAGCAGGGGCGTGGCTCGCCTTGAGGTAGTAATTGATCAGACCCGCGTAACCAGCCGGTGTGTACAAGCCTTTCCCCAGATTCTCAAAAAAGACCCAGAAGAACATCGCCCCGATCGTCACGCGAACGATTGCCAGCCCGTTTGCGGCGGACAGTTGCTCGGGTGCCTGACTAGGTGTCGGGCTTGCGTTTGGCCCCATCACGGAACCTCGTAACCTGTGAATGTGTACTCTGTTCCGATAAGCAGCCTGCTCCGGAACGATCAAACATCCTATGCCGTTCTTCGCAGTATTGCCAGTGAATGTGCAAAGAACATTCAGATTGTTCCAGACGACCTGTAGGGAGACCCTCGGGGGATACCACCGCAACTTCCAGATGCCCCGTTGGCATTTCGTTGATACTCCCTGGGCGCGACACCGAAGACTCATTTGAACGCCTTGCTGAAGGCGGCGTCTGAAGCGTACCCAACGGATTTTCCCACTTCGAATAGCCTTTATCCGAATGGCGTTTCCCCCCAACGGGCTCTTGAAACGAACGGCAAAAGCAGAACGCGACATACTTCCTTCCGCAGCATTGGCTTCCCTCTTCAATCCCCACGGCGAAGTCATTTCAAGCCGACATGAACCACGCTCACGATTTGCATGTTTCAAAGAGATCGGTAATCGGGTTCACTTTTTACCTCCAAAGTTGGACTCCTGAACAAATGATACGGACGAATTGACGTGGCAAGTCCAGATTTACGGACACCTATCCCGAAGGCTCGGTCAGCTTTACGCCAGGCGGGTCAGATCGCGGGGGCATTAACTAACTAGCCACCCCAACGACCTTGCAAATCGCAGAATGATTCTCGACCGCCTTGATCATGAAATCGGCTACATCCGCACGCGAGATTTTGAAACCGAACCGCGGGAGGTGGCCTTCTCGGACGCGATACTTCCCGGTGTAAGACTTGTTGGTCAGTTCCGGCGGGCGCACCATCGTCCACTCGAGTCCACTCTTTTCAAAGATTTCCTCCATCGCGGAAGCATCCGCTACGATGCTCGGAAATAGCAACTTGCCGAGAATGTAGGCAGGCGGGATGATTGAATCCTTGAACAAGAAAGCCACCGACTCGACGACAGCACGCCTCACTCCCGCTTGCAGCATCGCGTTTGTGAGCGCGGTAGCGAACTGCCCGAGAAGATGCGCGTCAGCCTTCGAGACAGGCAGCCGCGGTCCAAACCCCGATATAACTGCATCGTGACCTCGGATAACCGGTTCGAGGTCGGCGCTGTTCAGCAGATCTCCTTGCTTGATCCTAATTCGATCGCCAAAAAGCTTCAGTCGCTCCGGCGAGCGAGCCAGCGCGGTCACAGAATGGCCACGTTCGAGCGCCTGCCGAACGATCTCAAGCCCAGTAGCCCCGGTAGCACCCAATACAATTAGCTTCATAATGCCTTTCTCTCTGGGCCGCCGTGCAGCTCCCCCCGGCGGCTGCGTTCTTATAATAGATATAGATTACTCTAGTTAATAAACGATGCTACAATTTGATTCTTGCCGAAAATAAAACATCGTCCGTACAAATCCTTGGTTCGCCAGCGTCAAGCGGACGACACCCGCAGCCGTATTGTCGAGGCCACCCGGCAGCTCTTGCAGAGCGAAGGCTATGCGGGAATGACTGTAGAAGCGATCGCACAGCAGGCGGAAGTATCGGCCCAAAGTGTGTATGCCATATTCAAATCGAAGACGGGCATTCTGATCGCTCTCCTCGATCAATCGATGTTGGAGTCCGATTACGAGAAGGTCGTGCGCCAGGCATTAGGCACGAGCGACCCCGAGACCCGTTTGCGGCTCTCGGCGCGCGTTGCCAGACAGATCCGGGGAGCGCAAAGCGCGGCGTTTGATTTGATGCGGGGCGCAGGTGTTGTGGCACCAGAATTGGCGAAGCTGGGACGGCAACGCGAGCGACTTCGCTACGACAAGGAAGAAGGTACCATCACCTTCCTTCGCGAGTCAGGAAGGCTTCGCCCGGGTATTACCCACAAGGCCGCGCGCGATCTCTTCTGGATGCTTACTGGAGGAGATGTGTACCGCATGCTCGTGACCGAGCGTCGCTGGTCTCCCCAGCAGTACGAGGACTGGTTGGCCGATACTTTGGTGAGCTCCCTGCTTGACAAGCGCGGAAATGTGGCGAAGTCGCTGCGGTCAGGCTGAAGTCAAATCGAGTCTTGAACGAGCAGCGTCCGGCGATCATGTGTCGACCTTCGGCTCTCACGCACCCGCAGGGACTCGCGTCGGGACAAGAAAGTTGCTCGCGAGGAGATAAGCGAATAAATGTCCAAGAGGTGGCGCGCGACGCAGCTGAGCGGCTGAAACCCATCCATTCGTCTCATCCCACTCCCAACCTCTGATGGAAACGCTCTCCAGCCACTCCCGCAGATCCGTTGCGGTCATCGGATAAATATAGATTCGAACATTTTGGGCGAAGAGACGCGAAAGTGCCTCCAGACGTCTGCCTTCCAGATTGCCGTAAACGTCTTCAAACGCTCGAATCACCAGAGAAAGGCCTGCGACGAAGCGCACAGGCGCGCTGGTATGGCGGTTTACGAGAGCGGTCATGTGATAAAGCTCAGGTCGACGAAAAAGTAGCACATCGCCGTTAGCGGCGAGAAGCGCATCGATGCGACGAAGCAAGTCGGGAATTTCCGGCGCCGGTTCGTTTGGCGTGAATGGCGCAACTGTGAGGCAAAAAAAGCCAGCGGTAGCCAAGCGTGCTTCGCCAAGCTCCGCCTCAAGCTCCTGAATACCCGAAGCCAATAATTGCAAATGAACTTGCGAGTGAACCATATCTGTGTGGCCAAAATATCCTGGCGCAAGCACGACGGCTTTCTTATGGAGAACCTCGCTAGGGGGAACCAGGGAACCCTTGGAAGGGAATACTACAGCCTCTGCGAATCCGGCACGCACCATGTGGACTAGCAGACCACGGCGATCCCAATTCTCGAACACCGACCCGCGAAGATCCACGTAGTCGATCTCGATTCGCTCCGCGACGACGTCTTGTGCCAAGCCTTCCAGAAATGACTGCTGAGTTTGCACTTCATAGAATGCGGCGTAGATAAGGTTGACACCCAGAATGCCGATGGCCTGCTGCTGGAGGACGTTGGAGGGATCACGCATATCGACGTGCAGCAGGACGTCGCTTGGAGGACCACCGGGCTCCAACTGAAACCGGAGACCGACCCAACCATGTGCGTCGTTTGTTCCGGCGAAATTACGGGCGGAGACGGTATCGACAAAGCAAAAGAACCGAGTTTGTGATCCACGGGATTTGCTTAATTGCGTCAGAAGCTGAGTCCATTCGTTTTCCAACATCGCCTCGAGCCGCTGTTTGGATACGTAGCGCGATCCGGAACCGTACAGATCATCGCTGACTTCCTTGTCGTAAGCGGAAATGGATTTGGCCACAGTTCCGGATGCCCCTCCCACGAGAAGGAACCAACGCGCGACTTCCTGTCCCGCACCGATTTCGGCAAAAGAGCCGAAGGTGGACGGATCGAGATTGAGGGTGAGCGCTTTGTGGTGAGTGTCGAGTTTTTGAGCAGAAAGCATAGTCAAGATTCATTTGATCACAAACTCGCAGCTCGATTCACCACAGGGACGAGTCAATAGTGTGTGCGATAAACCAAATTGTGCAGATCGCTGGACGCTATGGCCCGGAGTACGGATAGTTGGGCTGCGGCAGCCTCATCGCTGCACACGTTCAGCGGCCAGTCGTGTCTGTCACATTTTGAAGACAGTGAGCCCAACTACGTTTGAGCGAAGAAAGACACCCGTCCAGCAGCGGTCACCGTGACTGTCGAGACGATTTCGGAAGCCACTATTCAGGTTTTACTGGCGGGTGGGATTGGATCGATTGACGACGACCAGGGATAGCGGAGCGGGCGGGAGTTTCGGTAGGAACGCACTATCACTACTAAACCAACAAGCAGGCACTCCTCTACGCGGTGCTGACGGTTTACATTCGATCAAGTCGATAGCGCTATATGCTGCCGCTTCGGAACCGGAAGTGCCGCAGTTGTATGAAGGTTGTCAAAACGCATACATCGAGTGCTGACCGCTGCGTTGGCCGAAGCTGCAGGTGCAACGTTGAGCGACACGGAGTTTGTAGCGCTGATGCTGTATTCGGCGATGGCGGGGGCGACACGTGCGTTGTTGGAGGCTGGTGCGCCAACGAAGATGCTGGTTCGAGTTTACGCGAAGAGTTACTAGTGCTTTGTCAAGAATATGCGCGAAGTCGGAGCGGTCAAGATGAAGATTCAAGTCGCATCTTGAAGAAATTGCCGTCGAAACGCAAGGGAGAGAAGGAAGGCAAGTTGGCTGTTCTTGGTCATGTTTCGCTCGAATACGCGTAGATCAGGTGATGAACCTTTGGGTCAACAGCAACACAACTGCGCAAACGCCGTTCCAGCGCTTCGTCCGATTGCGTCTGACGCTCGTGTTGCCGCAGATGTTCTGCCCACGAATTGACCAGGAACGTTTCCAGAAAACGATTCGCGGTTTCCGTATCACGGAAAATCCCCCAGCGGTAGGCGCCGTCGCGCCGCCGGATACGGGCGTATTCATTGATCGTCTGCACGAACTCGGCTTCCCGTTCTCGAACAACCTGGTATTCGACCGTAACCAGCACCGGACCCTGGCGAAGGTTAGCCTGAACTTCTTCGACGACAATTGGCATGCGCCAGTGGTTCCATGGGCTCAGATCGGCCGTCGAATCGGGAAGCTTTGCGAAGAGCACGAACCCCACACTACCGATTGTTCCAATCCCGGCGTACACCAGTGCCGCTCGAATGTTTGATCGTTGAGCTACCGCGCCCCAAAAGGCGCTTCCCACGGCGAAGCTTCCCTGATAAACGAGGATGAAGATCGCGAGGACTCGTGCTCGAACCCAATCCGGTGCCAGGCTCTGCACGAGAGCGTTGATGAGAGAAATGAAGATGACCCATGCCGCGCCGCCAATCAACAGAACGGGGGAGAGTGTGCTCAGTTTGTGTAAAACACTCATCGTTACGAGCATCAGACCCAAGATGATGACGCCAGCCGAAACCACGACTTCCGTGGACCATCTTCTGCGAGCCCACTGCATGATAAATGCGCCGGCAATTGCGCCGACTCCGAAGCATCCGAGCAACAGCCCGTAGCCCACGGCTGTCTTGTTCACGCCCCGCGCAACCGATGGCAATAGAGCAAAGAGCGCGCTGGAAAAAAACATAACGATGCCTGTCCGCACTACAACAGTGAGGATCGCCGGTGAGTTTCGGACGTAGCGAACCGCGGCGACCATAGCACCCGTCAAAGTCTCCGGCGGTGCACTTCGCTTGCGAATCGGCCGTTTCCACCTCACAACTACCAGGATGACGCCAAGGAATGAGGCTACGTTCGCCACAAAAGCCGTGCCTACGCCAGCGGCGGCTATGACGACCCCAGCGAGGGCTGGCCCCACAGCTCGAGCAAGGTTGAATTCAATACCGTTCAACGCGGATGCCGTTGCAAGGTCGTCCTTGGGCACCAGTTCGGGCAGAATTGCGCGCCACGTTGGCGTTTCAAATGCATCTCCGGCCGAGAGTGCGAACGTCAAGACCAGCAGCAGCCAGGGTGACATGAGGCCGCTGATGGTCAAGACCGCCAGGAGCACAGCCACTCCCATCATCCAAGATTCGGTGGCGAGAACCAGCTTGCGGCGATCGAAGATATCGCCGGCAGAACCCGCAGGAAGAGCCAGTAGAAAAAGGGCAACGAAGACGCAGTTTGGGTGAGCGCGACGTACGCAGGACCCGCACCAAGTGACACCATCAACCATGCAGCGCCGACACCCTGCATAAAAGTGCCGATATCAGAGATAACATCTGCGACCAACAAATGACGGAACGTAGGAACACGGAGGGGACGCCATAGACTTGATGACCCTCGTCCTCTTGTTTCCGGGGTCTCTGTCAATTGACTGTGTCCGCTATTCTTGGTCGGTTCCATTCGATCAACTCAATAAAGTAAACTTGCTCCTCAGCGTATTGGTATCCTCGCCTGCAGCGCATCCGAATACTAAATGAAACGGCCGTCGTCGTAAGAGAGTCGGACACAGCAGACTCGATTCCCTAACGATTGCAGGCCACGGTCTGAGGCAATTGAATGAATGCCAGACCATCGCCCCGAAACGAGGCCCAGTCAATTCCGGAACGCTTCACAACAGGACAACACTTGGATTAGTCTTGTGCCATGACTATTTCTGCTCGCAATCAACTCAAGGGATCCGTCGAAGAAGTTCAACTTGGCGGCGTCATGGCACATGTCGTGGTGCGTGTCGGGGAAAACCTCGTCGAAAGCGTGATCACCCGGAGAAGCGCCGAGGAAATGGCTTTGAAGAAGGGTGACTCCGTTAGGGTCATAATAAAGTCCACCGAGGTAATGCTTCAGAAAGACTGAATGGTGCCACGGGGAAACCAAATGACTGAGCGGAGTAGTCTGCCTTTCTGCGTAATCTGCTGTTTTCTGCTGATCGCTTCTGGGCTCTCGGCACAGACGCTACAGATAACGGATCTAGAAGGCCACCCAACCACGCTTACCGCCGCTCAGATCTCGAACTTGCCGCATACCACGGTCAAAGTGACTGACCATGATGCTCCCGCTCAGTTTGAGGGAGTATCGTTAGCCAGTCTGCTTTCTAGCGCGAACATTCAATTGGGCGACAAACTGCGTGGGTCAAGAATGACCGAAGTGCTGCTGGTAGAGGCAGCCGATGGATACAGAGCGGTCTTTGCCCTCGCCGAGGTTGATCAGGCATTCGCAGTGCGCGACATCATCCTTGCGGACAAGCGGGACAGCAAACCACTTGAGGCGAAAGAAGGCCCCTTTCGGATCGTCGCGCCGGGGGACAAAAGAGGCGCACGTTGGGTGCGTCAAGTCACTGCCCTGAGACTGCTTGCCGTCAAGTGATCCTGTTCATTGGGAGCCCGTAAAGGTCCAACGCCCTCCGGTTCGAATTTTCTGATCCGCATCAATCAGATCGCACGTCAGTGTTCATCCAGGGACGCAGCCGTTCCGTCCGACCATTGGCGAATCGGAATCAGAAACAAGGTCAGCTGGTCCAGGGTGGATTTAACTCCTAGAACCGGGGAGCTTGGTGGGCCTGCGCCCCAAACTGCAGGGTCTGTGAGTGGAAGGAAAAACATCAGGTGGGGGTGCCAATTACCATCACGATCGCTCAAGTATCCTTGCTTTGACATCATGTAGCACATCGCGCCGGTTTCCGGCGTCGACAATTCCTTCCTGTCGAAAGCGGCCTTGATGGCCTCGGCCATCTGAGTCTTTGGATCGCGAAGCCAATATCACCTCGGTTTTCTTGAGAGTGAGTGGAACTTGAGATCGCGCAGCCAGCGTGTTGTAGACAGATCGGGGCCCGCAGTTTGGGGTTCCAAAAATCGGGGTCGTCGGTTCCAGCGGTCCATGATCGCCACACCATGCACACGAAACCGTTCTTGCCTTTGACTGCGGCTTCGTAACCGTGCTGTCCGAGCACCATGATTTCGGCCTCCTGCGCGATGGACTGCGGGGCAGCGCTCCGAGCCAGCGCTATCTCGGCATTTCGCTCCATCAGGTATTGGTCAAGCGGGGCCATGCTCGGATACGGTGCTTTGGCGTCCTGTGCTTGCGTCTGAAACAGACGCCAATACGACAACCAGCCCGAGCCTGCACAATGTTATCGTTCGCCGATTCTTCCGATTCATTGATTTCTCCTGAGATACGAGATTCTTTCTGGTGATTCAAACCGGGTGGCTCGTCATGCTTTCGTCCTCGGATCGATTTGGCAATATACGTTGATATCACTTATGCGTATTTCGACTAAGGCCTTCCCTTGCTGGCTCTGGCCTGAAGTGATCTTGGCAACGACAGGCCATGAGCCAGCTGAGTAGCGCTCCAATTATTTAACGTGCTGAAGCAACTTCCGAAGGCCAGTATGGCTTGTCAGGATCCGCCAGTCGGCCGTCCTCGTAACGGTCGTGGTGGCGTACCCACGCCATGGGGAAATACAAACTATCTTCGTCCCGCCCCTTCGGCACCAGGTCGAGATAGTTGTAGGTGTTGACGACGTTCTCAGTCCCACGAGCGTAGGCGGAATACGTGTGAAAGACGTTGCCGTTCTTGTCCTTGTAGAAGACGCTGATTCCAGGCGCTTCCGCGCTGGGAAATTCCACCAGATCAAAGTTGTACTCAACTTTGCCTTTGGCGACTTCCTCCGGGGTGAACGAAACATGGTAGTCGTAGTTGAACTCGGTTCCGTACGACGAGACCCAGGCAAAACGCCAGCCCAAGCGCTTCTTGAAGGCCTCGATCTTAGGCAATGGCGCTCTCGAAATCGCCGCAAAGGCAACGTCGCGTTGCCCCAGATGCGCTAGCGCGCCATCGGTATGGTCCATGTTAAGAGAACAACTGGGGCAGCCCTCTTTCCAGTCCGGGCCGAACATGAAGTGATATATGACGAGTTGACTTTGGCCGTCAAACAAATCAGCAAGAGTCTTCTTGCCCTCGGGTGAATCGAAAACATAGTTCTTTTCGACTTTGACCCAGGGAAGCTGGCGGCGTTCAGCGGCGACTGCGTCGCGCTCGTGCGTGAGCTGCTTCTCTCTGGCCAGTAGCTTCTTCCGCGCCGCAAGCCATTCATCCCGCGACACTATTTTCGGGTTTTCAATCGTGTTCGTTGACATCTTCATTCTCCTTATTTGAATTCAGGACAACTTCTCGTTCTTCCTTCTTTTTGCGGGAAACCTTCGCGGCCAACGCCGCCACGCCGCCGGTAGAAACTGCACCTGCGACGAATAGCCCCATGGTCGCCAGACAGAATGGACACATCGTTAACCTCCTTAGTGGCAAAGCGTGATCGGTAAGCCGCCTCTATAAGTGTCGGGTAAAGTGAGTCGATTTCGACAAAGCAACAAGGAAAAAATCCTCCCTTTGCTTATGCCTTTATGGGCTCTGCTTCTACGAGCGCCGCAAACTGGCGCTCGAGTGCCTTGACCGCACCGCTACGCCAGCTCTCTGCCATGGACTCCGACATCGGATCTGGGAAGATGTCCTCTTCCCCATTCTCCACGCCGTCAAAGATGGCTCGCGCCACCGACTCGGGAGACGCCTTCGGTACGTCGAAGCCTCGGGACATCTCCGTGTCCACGGGGCCAGCCATAACGGCATGTACCTTTACACCCCTTCCGGCCAAAAGCGCACGTAGTGATTGTGACAGGGAGAACGCCGCCGCTTTTGAGATCGAGTAAGCTGGAACGATCGGCAAGGGCGCTAGGGCCGCCACCGACAGAACGTTGACGATGGCCCCCCGAGAACGTGTCAGCGTCGGAAGGAAGGCCTGAGTCACGCCATAGGTGCCAAAGAGATTGACGGCCAAGTGGCGTTCGAGCGCGGCGCGATCGCTCAAGTCATCGAAAAGCGCCAAGCCGGCGTTATTGATGAGGATATCGAGCGATTCGACTCTCTCGACAGCTGCCCGAATCTGCGCAGCGCTCGTCACGTCCAGGGTCAGGGCCGTAACGCGTCTATCCCAGTTTGCCAAGGGCTGGCGCATACCGGCATACACCTGCTTCGCGCCTCTCTTCAACGCTTCCTCGACCAGCGCCTTCCCTATACCGCGATTGGCCCCAGTCACCAAGACTGCTTTGTCTGCGATTGTCATCATTCACCTCTCGGGTGGCAAAGCTTAGCTGCTAAGCCACCTCTATAGTGGTGACGGACAAGGTTGGGCGATTTCTACAGTGCCAAGGACAAAATTAGCGGTTAGGCGGAGAGTTGAGTTTTGAACGCCGGGCTGACAGGCAAGCGGGGCGTCAGATGGTTGTCAATTTCGATTTTGCGCGTGATCCGATTGGAATCCGGAAATGTCCATCGCTAAACGGTGGGCGACAAGGCCAGGAGCCACATTGTCGGATCGGAGGTCGCAGCCCGGTGAACCCGCCGGCGTGGGTCTTGCATAGCCACGAGAGGATTGTCATCATGAATACATGCAAACTGTCTTCGAGGCAGCGGGTGGCATGGACGGCTTGAACCGTCTTGCTAACGCCTGGCATAAGCGGGTGATGGCCGACGACATCGTCGCCCACGCGTTCAGCCATGGCTTCCACCCCCAGCATGTCGAGCGACTCGCCGCCTATTGGGCCGAGGCACTAGGTGGCCCGACTACGTATTCCGATTCCTATGGTGACGAGACCACCGTCGTCAGGATCCACAGCGGGAACGGGGAGCATGATGAAATGAATCGCCGTGCGATTGTCTGCTTCGATCTAGCTCTGGCCGATGTCGGACTAGCCAACGACGATGTCTTGCGACAAGTGCTGCACGACTATTTCGCCTGGGCGACCACGACAACGATGTCCCACTACCACCAGTCCGCCGACGATGTGCCTAACGGCCTCAGCATCCCACACTGGTCATGGGACGGACTCCGAGGGTAACAACCCCACCACCCCAACTTCAAACCTTCATATTGACCGTTATGGATCTCCCCTGACTAGCAGTTACCGTCGACCCCAAGTAGATCTAGGGTAAAGGAATGGCTCAGTGACTTTAGATGGAGCCTATCTGTTTCTGCGGGTTTCCCCTGATGCAGTGCCTCACTAGCCCCATCTTGGCCGGTTCACCATTCCCTTCCCATCCCACCGGACGTTCAGTTTTCCCGAGTCCGGCGGTCCGACAGTCTTCGTCACACGGCATGCGCAGACTCTCACTCGTACCTGATGACTCCGCTCCCGATGTAGATCATTCCTCGGGCGTACAGAGTCGCATTCGGGTATTGCTTCCACCCGAAGCCTCGGCCTTTACTGCGATAGTTCAGATATCGGCGAAAGCGAGTGTTGATGAATCGCTGCAAGCGCCGAAAAGCGTCGCTGGCATTGGTGTGGCGATAGTAATTGACCCATCCCCGCACCGTCTGATTCACCTGTTGTACAAACGCTGCGGGCCGGATCGGCGCCCGCCGCTTAGTGAAGCTTTTGATCCGTCGTCGGATGTTGCGCTGGGAGGATTTGCTGGGATGGATGTAGATGCTCAGTTTGCCACTGTTGGGTGAGCGTCGTTTCACGAACTGAAACCCGATGAAGTCAAACCCTTCGGTCAGCTTCGTAATCCGGGTCTTTTCGCGATTGATGGTCAGCCCCATTCTCAACGCAATCCTCTCAAACGCCTGTAGAGCTTGCGTTGCATCTTTGCGACAAACCAAAATTCCATCATCCGCATAGCGATGCAGCGTGGCCCCCAGTTTCTCCGGGTACCCTCGCCGATGCCATACTTGATCCAACAGGTTGAGGTAGATATTGCTGTAGAGCGGCGAGATCGGTGATCCTTGCGGAACCCCTACCGTCGTCGGTTCCACCTTCCCCTCATAGGCGATCTCCACCGTCAGGCTCTGCTTGATCAGCCGCAGCATGCTCCCATCGACCACACGTTGTTTGATGAGGATCATCAACTTGTCGTGGGGAATGGTCGTAAAATAACTGCGGAAATCAATCTCCACTACGCTCCACGCTCCTCGATACAGGTCGTTGCGAATCGCCTTGCTGGCCATCTTCGCATCTCGCCGTGGTCGATAACCGTAAGAGCAGTCGTGAAAATCGGCTTCAAAGATGGGCTCCAGCACCAGCTTCATCGCAGTCTGCACCACGCGATCCTCGACCGTAGCGATCCCCAGTGGGCGAGTGCCTCCCTTTGGTTTTGGGATGTCCACTCTCCGCACCGGTTGAAAGCGGTAGGTCTTGGCACGCAGTTGATCCTGCAATCGGCTGAGCATCAGCCCTTCTTCTCCGCGCGACACAATGCCATCGATGGTTTCGCCATCCACGCCCGGCGCGCCCTGATTCTCTTTCACCTGTTTCCAGGCTTCCCAGAGCACGTCGATGCGCCACACCTTGTCGTACAGACTGTAAAACTTCACAGCTTTGCACTGCTTGGCTGTGCGATATAGGGTTCTCTGCAGTTGCCGAACTTGTTCCGTTCCGTTTCTAGCCATAAGGCAATCGAAACCTCCTCAACCGCTTTGAACCTCTTGACTGAAGCAGGGCTCCTTCCCTCGGGGCGGGTTTTGTTGTCCCATCCCTTCAAGCGGTACTATGTGCCCCGCGGAATTCTCATCCGACCGGTTCAGATTTCGGTTTCCCCTTATACTGACCCGTGACCAGTGGCAAGCTGGCATCGAATGAGATCTCCCGGCCTAGGATCGTCTCACTTTCACAACGTGCCATCCCCAACACCCCGGTGTGAACAGACGGTTCAGTTGTCCGTTTATCCCCGCCTGTTGTCAGCCTTCCCGCGCAGACGATACGGTCGGCTCACACAGCTACGTATTACGAGGCTGATTTGAGTTCACTGTTATTACGGCCCGCTGTTTTGCATCTTCTTTCAAGGTCACTTGAGCCGACGGTTCGCACCGCAAACCCGACCTCCTGCTAGATCCCCGAACGGACGATTGGGATCAGGGGACTTGCACCCCATTAGTTTGACGTCTGTACCGGCGTGCCGCCGGCGAACCGGATGAGAGCGCTTGCCACGAAATCCCTTGTATGTATGTCGGAGCAACTCCAGACGACTACAGATTGCCCCGCTTTTGGAGTAGAAACTCTCTCACTGCCGGATCCTCGGCCAGACCAATCGCCCGGTCGAAAGCACCAACGGCCTCAGATGTTTTCCCTAGTCGTCGCAACAGATGGGCGCGAACTGCCCAGTAGGGCTGATATGCCGAAAAATCGTCCGGATCGATGCCATCCAACACTGCGAGACCCGCTTCAGGTCCCGCTGCTTCGGCAATCGCCGCCGCGTACCCAGTTCGGGTGCCGAGTGTAGGCGATATGCGGATCAGTTCTTCATAGAAGAAGGCGATGGCCGCCCAGTCAATCCGGCCACTGCGCGCCCGCTCAGCATGTACGGATTGAATCGCCGCTTCAAGTTGAAAGCGCCCGGAGCGTCCCTGCCGGGACGCCTCGGAGAGATGTCGCTCTGCCTCATCTATTAAAGGACGCGACCACTGCTTCGTGTCCTGATTCGAAAGGGGAACGTATCGGCCATCAGGCGTCCTTCGGGCATCGCGTCGGGCCTCACAATGAAGCATGAGAGCCAACAGACCCCGAGCTTCGGCTTTATCGGGGAGCAGTTGCAAAAGCACTCGTGCGAGCCAGATGGCTTCCTCGGCCAGATCGCGGCCGGGCTGGTCGACGCCCGCCATATCCTCCCATCCGATGCCAAATGCGGCGTAAATGGCCTCAAGCACCGCGTCCAACCGCTGCGGCAGCTCGCGCTCTTGCGGGACTTCGAACTGAATACCACCATCGCGGATTTTCGTCTTGGCGCGCACCAGGCGCTGGCCCATCGTTTTAGGCGAAACCAGGAAGGCGCCCGCGATCCGCGCGGCATCCAGGCCCAAAACGGTCTGCAGCATAAGAGGCGTGTGCATGGCGGGATCGATCGCCGGATGAGCACATACGAACAGCAGTTTCAACCTGTCATCTGGAAACTCGTTGGACAGGGTCACCTCGTGTTCCTCCCTCAGGAGCTGGAGAGTCGGCTCACTTGCTACGGCCACTTGTTGATGACGCAACAGATCGATAAGTGAATGGCGCGCTGTCGTCAGCAGCCAGGCCTCTGGATTTTGTGGCACGCCATCGCGCGGCCACGCCTTCAGGGCAGCTACCAGCGCATTGCTGAGAGCGTCCTCTGCGCTTGCCACGTCTCGCGTGTGCGACGAAAGATATGCCACCAGACGACCGTAGGACTCGCGTGCCACTCGCTCGATCGTCCGGTGAGTGCTGTCTTGGACGCTTCCGCTCATCCCGTGATCCGGCTCTTGGCTGCAGGCGCCAGTGGGCGCACCTCCACAACGCCAGCCGAGGCCGCGGGGCAGCGCGCTGCCCAATCGAGCGCCGCGTCAATCGAGGGGAGGTCCAATGATTATGAATCCCCCCAGTTGCTCCTTGGTGTCCGCGAAAGGGCCATCCTGTACGCGTCGCTTGCCTTCTTTAATTCGCACTGTGGTTCCGGTCTCCGGTACTTCAAGCGGATCCCCAGCGAGATAGGCGCCGGATTCGACCAACGACGTATGATACGCCCGCCAAGCACCGGTGTAGGGGTCGGTTCCGTCGCTTTTCCGCGTCGCAAAAGATTCCGGTGATTCGTAGATCAGCAGGGCAAATTGCATTGGATTTTCTCCTTGGCAAATATTGTGAGCGCCTTTAAGCGCCTAAAAGCATGACGGACGAGAAGTCGCCTATTCGACAGATTTCGGGAAATCGATAGGAATTTCAAGCTGCGGGGGGGCTGGAAGCATGTCAAGCCAAAGCCGGTCACATGGACCGAGCGCCCGATGCATGTAACTTCTTTCGGTTGTTGGCGTCCGCCGTTAAAGGGCGCCGACAGGCTGCATCGCTTTGTAATTACAAGGGTGCGGTCCGTCAATAAATTACATGAATTCGCAACCTAAGCCGCATCACTCTGTCTGGTCTGGACCTTGGTGCCATAATCAAGGCTGGCGTACCAACTGCCGCGGCCTTGCGGGGTGAGGTCCATGAAGTGCCAGATAGGAGTGAGCAGATCGATGCCGCGCTCCTGAATGTCGGGCGCCATCCTGGGATGCGCTGTGTAAAAATGACGCAGCGTACCCTCGGCGTCGCGCGTGAAAACGGAAATCGTTGAGTCCTGACGGCCTTCGCGGTCTTCGCTGCCTAAGTCATATTTGAAAGTGCTGTTGCCCGCGCTAAGGAGGCGCAGCTTGTCCCAGCCCCGCTCGCGAGCGTGGGCCCGGAGAGTCGGGAGATCGGCGGCAGCGACAACAGCGAAGTCAAGATTCTGAGCGAGATGATGCGCCACGCCGTTGGCGCCGTCGAGCCAGGCGGTGCACATCGGGCAAGCCTTGGTCTGCCGCTTTCCGTACATCAAGTGGTAGATGACGAGCGAGCGATTCGGCTTGGTGAACAGTCCGCTAAGACGGACGGTGCGCCCGGGCGCGTCAACAGCGTGAGGTCGCGCGGGCCCTCTTCAAATTGATAGTCCTGAATAGGAGCGCCCTGCGGGAGATGGCGGCGCAGCTCAGCCACCCGTTCGCGGTGGTGCATGAGCTCGATCTCCGCCAACCGAAGCTCCTCTCGCTTGGCTAGATACTCGCGCGATTCATTCGTCAGATTGGTCTGCCGGAAGGTCCCGTCGATGATTGTGTTGACCATGGCTCTTATCTCCAGAGGCCATTTTCTCTCCGGCAGCATAAATACGCAATCGACTGGAACAAACACTCCGCATGCAGAGAACCCCTACATCAGATCGGCATCAACCACATCTATCCATGCTGAAAATAACCTTTCTTTTCGGCAACCGGTGCGGCACGTTTACCGATCTTCGTTAAGCACCACTTCAAGTGGTCGCAGCTCTTTGAAGATACATCCTGGAACGCACTACGGGGTCGCATGATTGCACGTTTGAGTGGCGGAAGCTAAGGCTCGTCGATTTCCATTTGCAGCTTCGGCGAACTCATTCAACGGTCACAAGAATTGACCTACCTCGATGTCTCGGTCAGGTTGGCATACACGCAATTGCATACATGCAATTACCCGGCGTGGTCACCAAAACTCGCGGGGTATGGAGAACTTTGAATGAACGTGTCGATTTCGTGATGTCAGCCATGACATACCGTCAAATTCAAGGGGCGTCCGCTAGTACACGAACAAGGAATCGGGTCGATTACGGTTCTGCCGCTCCAACCCTTCGCTCTTGCTGACTTCTAACTTTATGCTATGCGAGGCTGCCAGTTCTACTTTCAAATCTGGGTATCTTCTTGCGCGACCCCGGGAACGCTGGTTCCTTCCTGATCGATAGGCCGCGAGATACCCAACCTTCTCATCTTGGCCAGCAGCGTGGTTCGCTTCAGTCCCAGTTTCGCCGCTGCGCCGCGTGGTCCACCAACGATCCAGCCGAGCCTGCTCCAGTGTTTCCACAATCAGAGCGCGATCCGAGTCTTCCAAGGTCATCGATGACTGGAAAGTTCGGGTGCGATGCAGACTGGGGATCATGAGCCTCTGTTTGCTTTTTGTGAAGTGGGTTTGGGAGCACGCCGTCCCGCGAAAGGATAACCGCGCGTTCCACCAAGTTCTGCAACTCGCGAATGTTGCCAGGCCAGGAATACCACTGGAAGGCAGCCATGGTTTCCGGAGGAATGCTGTCGACTTGCTTTCCCATGCGGCGGCTAAACAGCTTCACGAAATGTGTCACAAGAGCGGGAATGTCTTCCCGGCGCTCTCTTAGTGCAGGCAGCACGATCGGGAAGACATTCAGACGATAGTACAGATCACTGCGAAATTGCCCGCGAGCGACCATCTTGACCAGATCCCGATTGGTTGCCGCTACCAGCCGGACATCCACTTTGTGCGTGCGACCGCTCCCTAAACGCTCGAATTCCTGCTCTTGCAAGACGCGCAGCAACTTCGGCTGCAACGCAGGAGGGATGTCGCCTACTTCGTCCAAAAACAGCGTGCCTTTGTCAGCCATTTCGAAGCGCCCGATCTTCTGCGCAATCGCACCGGTAAAGGCACCCTTCTCATGACCGAACAATTCGCTTTCCAGAAGATCCAGCGGAATGGCCGCGCAATTCAGCTTTATGAAATGGGCGTCCGAAGCGCTGACTGGCGTTGTGAATGGCATGAGCGATGAGTTCTTTTCCCGTGCCGGTTTCCCCCTCGATGAGGACAGTCGAGTCGGTGGGCGCAACCTGCTCCACCTGGTCGAGAACAGATTCCAGGGCAGCGCTATTGCCGATGATCCGCTCGAATCGGCGTTCGGCCTGGTCCCCCGTAGGGTACGTAACTGTTGCATAATCTGCCACAAGATACCTCCTTTCCAGGCACCGCATACGATTGCTATAACCTGTTTGCTCACATATCAAGTGCAGCTCGGACCGTTTTGAGCAACAATTGATGATCGAACGGTTTCGCAAGGAACTCGACTGCGCCCTCTCTCATCGCTTGAATCCGCATCCTGGCATCTCCGTAAGCAGTAATGAAGATGATTGGGATATCGCATTCCTCATCTTTAAGCCTGGTCTGCAATTCCAGACCCGACATCTTCGGCATAAGGATGTCAGTTATCAGGCACGCGGCTTGACGGTGCAAACCGGATTCGAGGAATTCTTCCGCGGATCCAAAGCACCGTGCGACCAGTCCAGCCGCCTCCATCAGGTCGCGCAGTGAATCTTGCATGGCCTCGTCGTCATCAATGATCGCAATCAACTTGGACGTTTCGCGAGCTCGCTCAGCTCGCAGTTGATTTTCGCATTGTCCCCGAAGCATTCGTGTCCGCCTTCTCTCTCGTGATTCGTTCACAGACGTAGGCTGAGCAGTTTCTGAGTTCGGCTCCGTTCGATTCGCGTAGCGCAAGGTGTCATGCGGCCTCTCGACCAGGGGGTCGTTCATTAGGACTACTCCACAGGTTCCCTCCTGTGCTTCCCCCACGGTGAAGCGATGATCGCAAAGATGGGACTATGTGTCTTGGATGAAGGGGCCGTGATCGGTACGTTCTTGCTGAATTGTTAGCTTCCAACCAGGCGCGGGGCGATGAGGAAGGATATGGGGCCCAGTCCTGAATCGATGGCGAGCTAGGCTAGGAGAAACGCCGGTAATTGTCCGGAAGTGTCGGGCAAGGTGACTTTGGTCCGTGAAACCTGCCACAATCGCAATCTCCGAAAGTGGAAGGTCGGTGTTTCGTAGCAGCTGCTGTGCATGCTCGACTCGTCGTTGCACTATATAGTTGTGCGGCGGTATTCCGAGCGATTGGCGGAACGCGCGGGCAAAATGATGAACCGACAATTGTGCAATTTCGGCGAGCACTTCCAGAGCGATATTTTCCTGCAGATGCGAATCTATGTATTCGCATATGCGATTGGCGCGCGCGGGTGCAAGGCCCCCGCGATTCGTGGGCGGATCCACTGAGAGTGGCAGGTGTGCGAGCATGCCGAATCGCGGTCGTGAGTGAAGCTAGGGCGTCCGTCGGAGAACACAAGCCACTCATCCCACAAGCGGGGGAGTGATCAAGGCATTCCATGGCTCATCAGTTCCTGTCCGAAGCAGACGAGCCGCCACATCTTGCATCCGCTTGCAACGAAAGATCGAGGAATCGTACTCGAAGATCGTCGCCAGAGCCATGCCCCGGTTCAGCACTTCGTCATTGAGACTGAAGACCCGGCGAGCGATCTGGTCTGCGCCCAGAATTCGTTGATCATTGTCGACCGCGAGCAGAACCGCCACATCACTATCCCCGCAGGGAGCGGCTGCAATATTCCACGCATGTCGGAAATACTCGCGGAATATACGCTCCTCGATACCCCGGGCAGATACTTTTGTGACACCCATGACCAGGGAGAGGGACTGCTCTGTGGTCTGCGGGTTCATCGATGAGGTATCGAGCACCGCAGCCAATCGACCGAGGGGGTCGGAAATCGGGGCGCCCGCACAGCTCAAGTTGGAATGGCGCGTGCGAAAATGCTGGCCTCGATGTACCATCGTGGCTCGTTGGTCAGTGATGCAGGTCCCGATTCCGTTGGTGCCTTCAATTTGCTCCGACCAGACTCCACCCAGCCAGATCCCGCAATCTTTATAAGCATCCGCCATTGACTCATTCCCGCGGTGGTGAATCGCAACCCCATCCCTGTCGCATAACAGAACCACATACTGTTGTGGTCCGACGATGGCATACAGACGATCGAGTTCCTCCTGGGCGTGCAAAATGAGATTGCGCAAGGGCTCGCGGGAGTCTCTTAGTTCCTTCTCTGTGATGATGTGCGGTGCGGCCTGAATCTCCGGATCGAGGTGATGTGCGGTTAGACAACGCCGCCAGGAGGTCGCTATTTCCTCGACCCCTGGGACCAGCGTGCCTTTGCGGACTACGAGGTCGATGCAATCGACGTGAGACAGTCCATCGATCGAACGTTGCGTTCGGTTTTTGTTTGCGGCAGCCAACCCAGTTTCCCCAGGGGCCGATTAGTCAACCTTGGCCATGACACTGGCTTCGTGCAATGACCGCAACATGACCAAGAGTGAAAGACACGTCGAAAACGGAACTTGTGGTTACAATTATCCTAGCACCCCAAACCTGGTTGACAAACTAAGCGTCCCGCAGAGCACCGAACGGGCAGTGTCAACGTCTCGGTTACGGTTTGCAATTGAACGGCTCATGCTTGCTGATGATGCGTTCAGGCTCGTGAGCTATCTTGTGAATCCTACTCCGAAGTGTGTCAGCTTGCTACCGAGCTCGAATTCGACAAGGTTCTGAGGGCAAGAGCACGATCGTCGAAGAAAAGATCTGAGCGGTCACAGCTTATCGGACGTGCGCACGGAGCGAAACAACGCTGCACTGCACACGGCGGAGATTGCGGTCGCAAGCCACAGGGCCGCTGAGATCGAGTAATGTATGACGACTGCACCCAACGCCGCACCCAAAAACATTGCGGCGACCGACGCAACCCTTCTCGCCAATCTCGGGTTGTTGCCGTTCGCGAGCGAAGAGTCCGCGCCGATGCCCGTGATCGTTAGTGTCAGGACCGTTGTCGTCAGATCCGGGATTGCGAGTTTCCGGACAGCGGCATTCCGTGTGCCCATCGCGAGCGCCGTCAAGGCGATCAGAGCAAACGGTTGAAAAGAATGCTTCGAGCAAATCGGCTCGGTATCCGATGCCGCAAAACGACGCAGCAAACAGAAAGGCCACCTCCAGGAGGAACGCTTGTGCCGCAAATCGAATCTGTGAATCGGCGCTCGCCCGGGCCATGACCCGTCCGCCGAGTATCGCCCCTACAAGAAAAGCCAAGAGTGCCGTTAACGAGCGTGCGATGGACAGTCCGGATACGTGCGCCGTTGCAAACGCGAGAAGCACGATATTCCCCGTCATGTTCGCAGTGAAGACGCGCCCGAGCGACAGAAAACTGACGGCGTCCACCAGGCCGGTGACCGCCGTCATTCCGAGCAGGGCGTAAGGTATAACCTTTTCAGTGGTTGGACTGCTCGCCATGAACAACTAGCCGACCGAGTACATTGCGATTGCTCATTGCCGGCCCTCCCTCTCAAAACGATGTACCGTTCCACGATCGCTCCTAGAACTTGTAGCCGGTCCACAATGCCCAGTAATTGAGGTTGCGGCCTGGCTGGCTCTCCTTAACGAACTTCCCCGCGTAAAAAATTCCGTAGTCGGCTTGAAACCAGAGGTGACGATTCGCTTGCCAGCGCACCTCCGTGCCTGGACGATGCCCGACGAAACGCGCATCGCTCTTTCCTGCAGGAATAATCAGAAATCCCGGGACGGAATACACGCCGTCGCGCAAACTCTCCCGCCACTGAAAGATCCAATCGACGGAGGCAGTCACACTGTGCGGCAACGCCGTTTCAACATGAGGGTGTACGTCAATAAAGTTGATGGGGCCGGGACCAGCGGTGGCGAGGACGCCAAAATAATTGCCCTTCGGGAACAAGGGATTGAACGTACCGAGAGTATTCGTCCTCGGATCGTCGCCGCTGGAGATGTCTGCCTTGACGCTGAATCGTGGTTTCAGCGGAACGGTTGGAAATCGGTAACCGGTTTCCGATGCCACAGTCCATGCCCGGATATTTGCGGAACCGAAGCTTCCAAATTGCCAAAGTGCTTCATAGTCGAAATCCCAGCCGGGCTTCGTTTGAGCGACGGGACGAGAGAGACGCGCACCGATGCTGTGCCGCACCTCGTGGCCGACACCTCGGTTGAATGTGGCTGTTTTTCGATCGAGGCCAAGGTAGTAAGTATCCAGCGTGAGGCTCTTTTTCAGAGGTCGGACGCCGTACACGCCCCAAAATCCGACTGCAGTGATTCGGGGCGTTATCGAAGAAGCCCGGCTTGTCCAGGTCCGGTCGCACGGCGAAGCCGTCAATCTGCCAAGGACCGATGCCGGTCTTTACCTTGAATCCGTCAAAGCTCAAGCGGACATTTGGGCCCTCCCGCACATCGATCAGGCGACCAGAGCCGTATTCCATCTCGTGTCTGCCGGCTCTGAACTTGATCCAGTTCCGATCATCTCCCGTTCCGACTTCGAGAAATGCGGTCTGGAAATCCAGCTTCTTTTCGTCGATCGGCCTCGGGCCGCCGATGCGGTAAGAATTCAAACCGCTTTTCAGCTCCACGAACGAGCGAACGTGCTTGCCGTAGTGAACGTCAAAATAAAACATGTACCGTTGGTTGAAATAGCCGTTCATGAACGGCTGTTGGCCCCAGTTGTCGTTTCCAATCTGTTCCCAAATCTCGCGAGCTTCGCCGCCCATGGATAGGAACCAGTCATTCCGGCCTGATCGCAGAGGAATGTATTTGATGGGATCCCAAAAATCCTGTCGTTCCGCCGGATCGGCAAGAAAACTCCAGTCGTCGTCCTCGCGAAGCAAGTGATAGGTTCGTGCTGGGGGCGGGGATTCGTTAATCGGAATCGATTGGCCTTGCGAGAGCAGCGAACTCACAAAAGACATGACAATCAATATCACGACGGTTCGCATCTGTGTCTTCCTTGTCATACCGTGTGCGGCGCTGCTTCTTCCATCGCATCATCGCGTTGTGTGTCCTATTTCTTCGTGACTGAGTGGATCTCAGCGATGTATCCTCCCGGAAACCTGACAACAACGGCATCTCGCTCGTCGGTCTTGTACGGAGGAACAAGGACATCCACGCCAGCCGCTTTGGCCTTGGTAAGCGTCTCCGCGAGATTCGTCACCTCATATCCCGTCATCTCCCGGCCGTAGGGATATGGAAGGTGACCGTCAGTAACGAACGCAGTCAACTTCCCGAACTTTGATTCGATCCTCACTCGCCGGTAGGTTTCCGCAGGTCTTCCGATTTCAACGCCTGGTGCTTGCGCTTCATCCGAGACGACGCTTCCGTGGGAGAAGGCAAGAAAGCTGCGCACGAAGGCATCCACCCTGTCCGGTGACACATAGACCCGATTCTCCGGGATTGTCTGGAGCGGGGTATAGGACGGCGCAGTGGTGTGCCAATACAATTGTGTGTTCACGCCACCCGGCCATTGAATAATCGCGTCTCGACCGATCGGATCGTTGAAGGGAGCGACGAACACGTCTGCGCCAGTTGCCTTGGCGGCGCGGACCGCCTCGTCCATATCCGTGACCAGATAGCCTGTACGCTCCAAGCCGAATGGATACGGGATCGGCGTCTTGAAGCCGAACACCGATACCGTGCCCACGGGTGTCAGGACCAGCTGCGACATAGTGCTGCTCTGGGTCGGAGTTACTGTGAAGACTCCCTGCTTGGTCGTTGTGCCGCCAAATGTCGCAATCAAGCTCGCGACGAAACGATCAAAATCTTCCGGAGCCACGTAGACATGTGTCGTGTCGTACTGCGGCCCTACAGCCACGCTTACGGTTTCGGCTGTCTGCGCACTTTGGGCAAAAGCACTGACGTGCGAGAGATCCAACCGCGAGACCGAGCGTCAGAACTAGCGCAACGCACGTTCCAACGATAATTTTGTTGAAGCGCATTCGTCTTCTCCTAACTTGACAATCACTTAATTCGCTCGACAACCTCGGGCGCTGACACTGCTAAAGCGTTTCGGACGGATGCCGCCGATCGTAGCGCTCGCCGACAAGGCAGACGGCCGCAGCACGCGGAACATCGAGCTTCTTGGTTTGAATCCATATCCCCAACTGTTCGCCAAGCACCATTCCTAACAGGCCGAGTAACGCGACGATAGGCGGCGCCGGACTCTTGACCCGGATGAGCCCGTAAAGAACACCCACACCGAGACCAACTACAAAAGATAAGAACAACACCTTCATCTCCATCCCTCCTCCATCGCCGCGAATTAGAATGCAAAGCAGTCGCAACCCAAACCCCAAAGGCCGAGGTCGCCCAGCACTTGCAAGTGCGATTTTGCCCGGCCAGGTGCGGAGGTCTCAATATGCGAACAGGAAGCGGAGTGGGACGCGCCAACAACCTCGCGCTGCCCCCTTGCATAGCCACCATACTCTTTGACAGGAGACCAGCTTGGACTCACCGGTAATGCCGGCGGCGCGAGTTTTGAGAATTCTTCGGTGGCATAAACGATCTTCCCACCGACGATCGTGAGCACGGATTCGAGATGCTTGATCTCCTCATCCGGAATCGAGAAATAATCGGCGGAAAGAACGGCCAAGTCCGCCAGCTGCCCAGGAGCAAGCGCTCCCTTCTTGCCATCTTCTGTTGAAAACCAACTGCTGCCCATCGTGTAGAGCTTGAGTGCTTCCGCTCGATCGAGCCGATTCTCTTCCGGATACAGACCAAGACCGCCGATGGTCTTGCCAGTGATAAGCCAATACAGGGAAAGGTAAGGGTTGTAGCTTGAGACGCGCGTTGCGTCTGTGCCCGCCCCAACCGGAACGCCGATCTCGAGCATTCTCCGAATTGGCGGTGTGCGTTTGGCTTGCTGCGCCCCGTATCGCTCGACAAAATACTCGCCCTGGAATGCCATGCGGTTCTGCACCGCGATGCCGCCGCCCAGCGCCTTCACACGTTCGATATTGCGATCGGTGATCGTTTCGCAGTGATCGAAGAACCAGTGCAGGCCGTCGAACGGAATCTCTCGATTCACTTCTTCGTAAACGTTCAATGCTCGCTCGATCGTCTCGTTGTAGGTCGCGTGCAAGCGAAACGGCCAGCGATTCTCTACGAGATGTCGGATCACAGCTTTCAGCTCGCTTTCCATCACGGGGAGCATGTCCGGCCGCGGGACAAGAAAGTCTTCGAAATCCGCGGCGGAAAAAACCAGCATTTCCCCTGCGCCGTTGACGCGATAGAAATCATCGCCGTCCCCGGGCTTTGTCATTTTGGTCCAGCTCTGGAAGTCGCTCAGTTCCTGTTTCGGTTTCTGCGTAAAGAGGTTGTAAGCAAGCCGGAGGGACAGCTCTCCATTTCGGTGCAGTTCGTTCACAACGCCGTAGTCGTCGGGATAGTTCTGAAATCCGCCGCCCGCATCGATCACACTGGTGATTCCAAAGCGGTTCAGTTCGCGGAAGAAGAGCCGTGAAGAATTGAGCTGGTCCTCGCGCGAAAGTTTCGGCCCCTTGGCCAGGGTGGAGTAGAGAATATTTGCGTTCGGCTTCGCGATGAGAAGACCTGTGGGATTCCCGTGACGGTCGCGCTGAACTTCACCGGCCGGAAAGTCCGGGGCATTCTTGTCATAGCCCACAGCACGAAGCGCCGCTCCGTTCAACAGCGCTCGGTCGTACAAATGCATCACGAAGACCGGTGTGTCCGGCGCTGCTGCATTGATCTCATCGAGCGTTGGCATCCGGCGCTCGGCGAACTGAAACTCTGTCCACCCGCCGATAACTCGGACCCACTGCGGAGCAGGCGTCCGCGCCGCTTGCTCTTTCAGCATGCGCAGAGCGTCGGCGAGCGAAGGTACACCATCCCAGCGCAACTCCAGGTTGTAGTTGAGCCCGCCGCGGATCGGATGCATATGCGAATCATTCAGTCCAGGAATGACGGTGCGCCCCCGGCCGTCGATGACGCGGGTCGCCGGCCCGCGTAGACGCAGAATCTCTTCATTGCCACCGATGGCAGTCATCTTTCCATCAGAAATGGCGATCGCCTCGACAAACGAGGGCACCCCGTTCGTGGCGATCTTGGCGTTGTGCAAGATGATTTCAGCAGACACACGAATCTCCTTCTTCGTTTTCCAACGCCTGTGAGAAGGGCGGAAGCAAGCTTCCGCCCCTCGTTCTTTACTTGTGAGCTACGGCAGCAGTGGGAACTGCGTATTCGGGGAACTTCGTGGCTGGAGCGCCGTGTACCATCGTGTACGCGTACTCGACGCCGATCCCATAAGCTCCGTAATGGTTCTTCACAATGTCCATCACGGCATCGTAAGTTTCCTTGTGAGCCCAGTCGCGCTGCCATTCCAGCATGGTGGAAAGTGACGTCACCGGTTTTGCGCCCGCCTGGATAACTCGCTTCATAGCGTTGTCGTGAGCGAGTTGGCTCACGTCACCGCAGCAATCTTCCACCACGTAGATTTCGTAGCCGTCGTGAATCGCCTGTACCGTGGGAAGCGCCACGCAAGTCTCCGTCCACAGCCCGGCCAGCACGATCTTTTTGCGTCCTGTCTTTTCAATGGCCGCTACGAAGTTCTTGTCGTCCCAGGAGTTCATCGATGAACGCTCGATAGGCTCCTGGCCCGGGAATACAGCTCGGAGTTGCGGCCACATGTTGCCGCTGAAGGACTTCGTTTCGACCGTGGTCAGCACCACAGGCACATCGAACACTCTGGAGGCTTTCCGCAAGAGCGACGGTGTTGTTAATGATTGTCTTGGCGATCGAAATTGCGTGTTCCAAACAGCATCTGTGGCTGATGGTCAATCAGCGCCACAACACAGTTGTCGGGCGTAAGAAGTCCCTTCTCGCTAAGCTTGGGACGATTTCCGTTTGATGAATAACTCATTCATTTCTCCTTCTTGTACTGGCGATACCAGCGGTCCTAAGTTGATCGCGAGGATCGCGACCGGAAGCGAGAGTTTGCGGAGTGGTTGGTCCGGCAACGTTTCTTCGCAGCTAGGTTGCGCGGTAGCTTGCGCATCCAATGTGCCGAAATTAACTCTGCACCTTCGCTCACGAACATTGTGTTTGCACGAGGAGGGCCAAAATGGAACGGTCGCTGCTCAACGCGCAACCCTCGCGAGATATGAGGGGTGGAAGCCGCAGATCGCCTTGAGTCAAGCGTGAAGAAGTGTCATGTCACAAGTCGTGTCATGAAATGACACCTGACACTCAGACATCTCGGGGCGGTTTCACGAGAAGCAAACAACCATACCTGCTGGTACATCCCAGCCGATGGACAGTAAATCGATTTGTATTTCGATCGAACGCGAAGGCAGGTGAATTGTTTATTTCCTCAGGCGAGGAACAGTAATGAGCCGCAGGCATGAAGTTCGTGCGGAAATGCCCGGATACAGCCGGAAATGCTCAAAAACGCAGGAGCGCATCGATTGCAAACATGAACTGATCTTTTCGCTGGCCATTATCCCAGGGCCTTGCACTGAAGGCGTGCTCGTACCTCACCTCGGGACGTACCGAGATCAGTTCGTTAAATCGGTGCGTCACTCCAGCCGTCCAGCTTGCCATGGTGGTTGCAAACCCTGACCGCTGACCTTTGAAATCGACGATGTAGTCGACAGGACGAAGGGAAAGAAAATCCTTCTTCGACAACTTCAATTCCGTGTAGTTCACTACTCCGAACGCAGGAGCATTTCCCGGAATCGGCGCACCCGCACCGACGTTGGCAAACCACGTGTGAGGCGGGCCGTTGTTAACCGTCCCGCCCACGAGCGCGTGAGTCTGAAAGACGTAGTACGTTTCGGTGGACGTCAGAAAAGTTCCCCGTTTGTTGAACCTGTGGGTCCAAGTCAGGTTGAACTGTTGCAGGTTGTCATGCCCGTCCTTGAATCTACCTCCATTGAGAGAATCAATGCCGCCATAGAGCGAATCATTGTTACTCGCGGAGACCCAGCGAACCATTGCCATTGCGGTCGGATGTGCTGCACCATTCCAAGGTGCAATGTCGTCGCCAGCGTGTATGCCGAACAGAACCGACCACTGATCGTTCAGTTTTATGGCGGCATTGATGCCGGTCTGGGTGTAGCAGTCGTAAGTGAACATCAGCGAATGAGTGTACAAATAGTTGTCGGGAGCGAGTTGTGCTTCGATGTCCGGAGGCGAAATATATCGCCCGAGTTTTATGACCATTCCCTTTGCCACTGACGGAACGTAGAGAAGTCCATACGCCTCCACGGGATCGAACCCGTACAGATAGTTGTGGTGCAGAAGTTGTCCGCTAAACCACCCCTGGGATGTCGTCCAGCGATAATCCATGCCATACATCGGACTGAACCGGAATCCCCAATCCACGTGGTCGGTTTGCACGGTGTCCGGAACCCGTTCAATTCGTAGCACGCCCTGATCGAGCTCAACCCTGTTAGGAACGGTGGCGTAGGACTCAGGAATGTTCGATTTATCCGAAGTACTTGCGTTGACGCCTAGATTCGCCCAACCATACACCTTAATTTTGGCTTTCTTGAGCGCAGGAAAAGCTGGACCACAGTGCCTTTGTGAGCGGGTAGATCGGGTCCGTATCGGGCACACCTATCAATGGTGTCGGGCCAAGGTATTCTGAACTGGGAAAGATTCCATCCAGCGGTGCGGGGAGCGCGCGCCGTCTCGGCTCGTCCTTGTTTCCTGGCGTGTCATCATTTGGAGAATCGTTAGCAACCTGCACTTCTCCGGTTTGTTCAAGTGTGTTTGAGGGGAGGGTGGACGGAATAGGAACAGCCACAAATGTGGGCTGCACCAGAAGGCTCAATGCACTCGTCGATTGCTCTTCGATTTGTGGGGGTATGGGTGTCTTGGTCTGAAGATCTTGCTCACTACCCGCGAATGCGGGAATCGAAAGCGAATTTGCGAGAATCACAATCCACGACGTTAAGCTGACAAATCTTCTAACTCCCAAGGTTCGCACTCCCAAGCCTCGCATCTCAACCTATACCTTTCTGGTAACTCAACCGATCGCGAAACCCCCTGAGGTGTGTGAGGATTCCACTCGCGTTTTTCGGTTTCTGAAGAGAGCATGTCTGTCGCCAGACCTGCAGCAAGAAGACAGTCTTTATTTTGTGTGGATTAAGTCGAAGCGGAAACATCCATACCTTTGTTTCAGACTGTCGAAATCCTGACAGCGTCAACACTCGACACTTCGCTTTGACTGCGCTCCCAGGCGGGAGTCGTAGAATAGCTCGATACGAGGATCATCTTCCCCGCTGATTGCATAATATCGCGCTTAGTGCGAACAACAAAGGAAGATAAACTATGGACGCCGCCAGCAGTCGGCGCGCGGCTATCCGCGACCGCTGAATCACGAAATCAAACCCAAAGTACAGGAACCCGAGACCCATCAGTGCGCTGGCGCAGTAAAAAATGGCTGCATGCCGTGTCGGAAATTGCACCATGCTGATGGCTACAAGAACAAGCAGTGGCAACAGGGTTTCCAGCACTACGAAACGAACTCTCGCCTTACCCTTGGGCAAGACCAAGTAGCCTGCTCGGTCATAGTCCTCGCGGTACATCCATGCAATTGCCATGAAATGGGGGAACTGCCACAGAAAGAGCGCCGCGTACAGTGTCCATGCGTCGATGTTCAATCGGCCGGACGCTGCGGCCCAACCGATCAGTGGGCTCGCCATCGTCGATTCAACGCTTGAATGACAGGTTGAGCAGGGCGCTGAGCGGGGCAGATCCCCGGACTAAGGCCGTCCGAGGTGAGCCGGGATGCGTTAGCACCCGGATTCCCGGGACGAAGAATCCGGGTGCTAACGCATCCCGGCTCACATTGCTCTGTTGATGGCATCATCAATTCAAAGGCGGTGAACGATTAAGAAATGGATCACCGTAATGACGCTGGCCGCTTCATTGGCATTTCTCGTCAGGCTGACGAGCACACGACATGCCGCACCGAGACCGGACGTTGCTGCCCGAGCCCGCGAAATCTTCGCGCGCCAAATGCGCTGCGTGTCATGGTCCGGACCTTGCTAAACCTGAGGGACGGTTCGGATACGTTCTCGACCTCCGCCGAATCGCTGCGAACCCCGAGATGGTGATTCCAGGAAGTCCTGACGAGTCGGAACTGTGGGTCCTGGTCAAAAAGGGCGAGATGCCTCCGCCCGACTCAGCCGACGTCCCGCTTACGGAGATCCAAAAAGAGATTATCCGGACGTGGATTGAATCCGGAGCACCAGTCGACAACGTGCACAAAGCGGCACCGTCCCAACTGGGCCGCGAATCCGATCGAATCGATCGCCTTGAAAGTCGTCCAAGCCTCCCTGACCCCGCGCGGTGCTGCCCGCAATCTAAGGAAAAGAAAACCAGGATTTAACCACAGATCCGCCGCGGCGGACGGATAACACTGATGGAAGACGGGTCAACAAATTGAGTGACTTATCCGTGCGAATCCGTGAAATCCGTGGTTAAAGATCTTCTCTTTTGGATTTGCCTTCAAAAACCTTCGCCGGACAAAAGAGGATCACGAAAGTACGAAAAACGAAACCGCGAAGAAGAAACAAGGAATGCCACAAGTCAATGATCGGAATACTGCCGATCAAGGATTCTCTGCCGAATCCGTTTATAGAGCGGTCCGGCTGCGACTTTGGCGACTTTCTTCAAGTTCCAGAATGCGGCCTGACGCCAACGTCGCAACGGACTGCTGACCAGCGACGCGGCGTCCATCGCGGACATCCCGCGATAGACGTTGTAGCGACCGAGAATCAACGATTCGTCGACCCGAAACGACGATGTCGTCGGTTCGGAATTGAACAGAATGTGCAGTCCCGCTTGTGCGGCGGCGCGGGCGACGTCGCGTGAGTAGAAACCTCCTGGGACCGAAGCGCTCTCGACCGGCTGCTCGACGATCTGTTCCAGGATCCGACGGCTTCGGGACCACTCGTCGATCAACTGGTCCCATGTACAATCCGAAAATCGTTCCGGATGGCTGCACGAATGACTTCCGAGAAGATGACCGCGGCGATGAAGTTCCCGCAATTGCTCTCGCGAGCAGAACGATGGCGTTCCAATGAAATCGGTTGCAATAAAGAACCAACCTCGCCAGCCACGCCGTTCCAGACGGTGGGCGATCTCAGTGATCGCCGAAGTTCCGCCGTCGTCAAACGAAATTGTCCAGCCATAGACCTGATTCGATCAGTTGTTCGGGGACGTGGTCGTCAAGGGCGGTTGCCGAACGACCGACGCAATTCGATCCAGATGTTGCTCGAATTCGTCGGTCGTCAACTTGTACCGGGCCGCTCCCGGTCCCGGAAAACCGCTGGTGTGTTCGTTTTGGGGAGCGGTGACGTCGTGATAAAGCAGGTTGATCGGCATGTCGAGAAGCCAAAAATGAGGTCGCGTTGGACGGCACTTTCGCTCGCGTTCAACGGTTAAAACGATTGTCGCGGCGCAATCGGGGCAAGGCCGTGACCGATTTTTTCGACGTTTCAAAATCGCGATCAACACACATGAAAAGGCGATCCGGTGCGAAGCCCTCGGACTGTACGTCGCCTGAATCCGGGGGCTTACGCCATCCTGATCGCCGCAAGCGCGGCTGTCATGTCGCACGATGCCTCAAGCATTTGGAACTGAACGTAATCGGGCGGTGGCATTTCCGTCGCTTTGGCATCTATCGGCAGTTCCGAGTATTTTGCCGTTCGAACTTTCCGCCGGACACTCGCGTGTTCGGCGTGCGAAAGGTACAAACATCAATTGTCGCTGTTTCGACTCGCTTCCAGAGCACAACGTCGGCTGAACTCTCCAGAGCTCGCAGACTTCGATCGCAAGGCCTCGGGTTTCTCAACAGGACTTGCTGTGTCGTTGCGAAGGCTTGTTGCCGATTTTGCTGCAGCGTGGATGAGACGATTCGGAAATTGTGAAGGCGTTGACCGGTCGTAACGGGCCAATGCCCGCCCTCGGCGTTGCCCGTGAATATTTTCAAGAGGAGTTACAACTGTGGAAAGCATCGAACCGAAAGCGGCATGTCACGCCGCGATTTACTGAAAGCAACGGGAACGGTGGCGGCCGCATCGGCGCTCGCCGGCGTCGTTTTGCCGCGTCACGTGTATGCCGGCGAAACCAACACGATCCAGATCGCGCTGGTTGGCGCGGGAGGCCGTGGAAGCGGTGCCGCGGCAGAATGCTCTTTCGACGAAACTCGGACCGGTCAAACTGTCGGCAATGGCCGACGTCTTTCCGGAGAAGCTGAACGGCAGCCTTCGATTCGCTGAAGAAGACGTTCAAGGAAATGGTCGACGTTCCGGAAGAACGAAAATTCATCGGCTTTGACGCCTATAAGCAGGCAATGGATTCGCTGAAAAAGGGCGACGTCGTGATCCTGACGACTCCGCCCGCGTTCCGCTGGGTGCAGTTCAAGTATGCGATCGAACGCGGCCTGAACGTCTTTCATGGAAAAGCCGGTCACCGTCGACGGCCCCAGCACCCGCAAGATGCTGGCACTGTACGAAGAATCGCTGAAGAAGAACCTGAAGGTCGGCGTCGGCCTGATGTGCCGTCACTGCGAAGCGCGTGGCGAACTGTTCAATCGGATCAAGGACGGCGAACTGGGCGAACTGAACCTGCTGCGGGCCTACCGCGTGGCCGGTCCCACCGGCAATGCATTTGTCAAAAGCGAAAGCCGGACGACATCAGCGAATTGATGTACCAGATTCGCAACTTCCACGGTTTCCTGTGGGCCAGCGGCGGCGGCTTCAGCGATTTCCTGATCCACAACATTGACGAATGCTGCTGGATGAAAGACGCCTGGCCGGTCGAAGCGAAGGGTTACGGCGGACGTCACTATCGCGACGATTACGTCGATCAGAACTTTGATCGTATACCGTGGAATACACCTTCGCGGACGGGGCGAAACTGATGCTGGAAGGTCGCGGCATGATTGGAGCAGCCAACGAGTTCGCCAGTTATGCTCACGGCAGCAAGGGTTCGGCCGTCATTTCGCAATCAGGCCATGCGCCCTCAAAGGCCCGCATCTTCAAATCGCAGAAGATGACGGAGATTCG
>CAVPME010000007.1:0-117950 GCA_963706335.1 Terriglobia bacterium | reverse complement strand
TTTGTGCTGTTTGTACTCCCGCTTTTGTTTCCAGCCCTTGCAAGTTCCCAAACCGGACTTACATCGCTGCGCGGAACGGTGACTATCTCTGCGCACTGGTTGCCGGGGCAGATGTCAGTCTCGACGATCCAGCCACGGGGTTTCACGCCAGCCACCCGACGGATCCGAGCGGGACTTATGAATTTCCCCAAATCCCGCCCGGCAAGTACACGATCACGGCAAGTACTTCTGGCTTCGGGAAACAATCCAAGCAGGCGGAGTTGCTGGTGAGTCAGCCTGCCACCATCAACTTCGTACTATCGGTCCAGACTTCGACGACCACGGTCGAGGTCAGTGACATTGCGCAGACGGTAAATACGACCGATGCCACGATCGGAAACGCGGTGGGCGGTGCGACTATCCAGGCATTACCCATCGAGGGGCGAAATGTCCCCGACCTGCTGAGCCTGCACCCGGCGTCCTCTATTTGGGGCGCAATGTAAATCAGGACCAGGACAGCCGAAGCGGTGCAGTGGCGGGCGCACGTTCCGACCAGGCCAACGTTACGCTCGACGGTCTGGACAACAACGATCAGCGCCAGGGATATGCCTTCACAGGAGTGCTGCGTTCCACGCTCGATTCAGTACAGGAGTTTCGAGTCACTACCACGAATACCAACGCCGACAGCGGACGATCATCCGGCGCGCAGGTAACGATGGTGACGCGCAGCGGCACCAACAATTATCACGGCAGCCTCTACGAATATAACCGCAACACACTCTTCGCCGCGAACGACTGGTTCAACAAGGCGTCGCAGGTTGCCGTGCGGACTTCCCAACAAGCCAGGCTCTCTATCCGTAATACGTTCGGCGCACGCTTCGGCGGACCGATAAGAAAGGACAAGCTATTTTTCTTCATCAACTATGAAGGCCAGAGGACAGCGGAAAACCAGCAGCAGAACCTGACCGTACCCAGCGAAGGATTACGCACCGGAAATTTAACCTATGACTGCAGCGGAGATCCTGCCTGTCCCGCCAGCGGCCAGCAGACCCTGACACCGGCCGATCTCGCGACCATGGACCCGGTCTGCACACCGTTGAATGAGGCTTGTCCGGGACACGGCGTGATCCTGCAGCCCTGACCGCGTTGCAGGCGTACCCACACTCGAACGCCGCGGGCGGCGATGGTGTGAATACCGCCGGCTTTACCTGGTCAGCACCCAATCCCATCAGCCTCAATACGTATATCGCCAAAATCGATTGGCAGGCGAGTTCGAGTCACCACGTATTCGTTCGCGGCAATCTGCTGGGTGACCGCATATCGGGCCCGGCGCAATTTCCTGGCGATCCGTCCAATTTCAGCCAGGTCAACACTTCGAAAGGCATTGCCGCGGGGGA
Source organism: Terriglobia bacterium (assembly GCA_963706335.1). Lineage (GTDB taxonomy): Bacteria > Acidobacteriota > Terriglobia > Terriglobales > Acidobacteriaceae > JAIQFF01. Next base: position 116,574 of record CAVPME010000007.1, on the reverse strand, counting down.
CACCTGGACCGTCACCGGCAATCTGATCAATAACTTCCGCTATGGATATATTCGTCAGGCGCTAAACAACATCGGGGCGGGAAACAACTCGTTCTCTGATTTCGTCGGCATCAGTCCGCTCACTGCCGAGAATACGACCACCCTGCTGAGTGTCCCGGTGCACAACTTCGTGGATGACATCACCTGGACCAAGGGAAAGCATACGTTGCAGGCGGGAGCCAACTATCGGCTGATTCACAACGATACGCTTTCGAACAGTGTGTCCTTCAATTCCGCCACGACGGGTTCGGCCAATATCAGCAATGCACAGATCGCCAACAGCGGCCAGAGCTTCGATCCCGCGGCCTTTGGATTTCCCGCAGTCGCGGATTCCTTCTCTTCCAACTACGACAATGCTGTGACCGCAGTTGCCGGTCTGCTGTCGACGATCAACGCGCACAACACCTACAAAGTGACCAGTGCCACCGCTGCGAGTCTTTTACCGACAGGAACTCTGATTCCGCGTAATTTCAAGACCAATGAATTCGAATATTACATTCAGGATTCATGGCGCGTCAGACCGAATCTTACTGTCACTGTCGGATTCCGGCACACCTTGTTAGGGGTGCCCTATGAAGTGAATGGGCAACAAGTGCAGCCCACGATCGACCTCCATCAATGGTTCCTGAACCGCTCCATTGCCGCCGCCCAGGGCCTGGGAAATCAACCCGAGTTTGCCTTTGCTCCGTCGGGCCAGAGCCGCGGAGGCAAGCCTTTCTGGGATATGAACAAGGCCGATTTCGCTCCGCGTTTCGCCATCGCATACTCGCCTGATGCGAAGGGCGGATTTCTTCATACTTTGTTCGGCGGCACCGGTCAAACTTCCATCCGCGCTGGTGCGGGCATGTACCACGACCATTTTGGCCAGGGCATCGTGAACGGCTTCACGCAATTCGGCTCCTTCGGTCTTACCAGCACACAGGCAGCGCCGTCGAATATCTTCACGCCAGACGATGCACCACGTTACACCGGTCGCACCGATGTGCCCTCCGGTGTCCTCACTCCGCCTGCATCGACGATTGCTTACCCCGCGTTTCCGCCGGATGACCCCAATACCAATGGCTTTACTTTCAATTCCGTCGGAATCGACGATCACCTGAAGACTCCGTACTCGATTGCCGCCGACTTTCTCGATCCAGCGCCAGCTTCCGGGCGGGTGGACATTAGAATCGGCCTACGTAGGCCGGTTTGGACGCCATCTGCTGCAGCAGTTGGATCTGGCCGAACCAACGTACCTAGTGGACCCGAAATCAGGCATGGACTATTTCACCGCAGCCACCCTGATGTCGAAGTTCGCCATTACGCACGGCGAAGACCCGAGCGCGACCATCGCACCCATTCCGTTCTTCGAGAATATTTTTCCCACCGCTGCAGCGGGCGGATTCAGCGCCACCCAGAATATCTATACGGGAGATTTGGGTTGCGCTCAGGACTCCTGTTTCAGCTGGGCTGGGCGGCCGGGAAGAGAAGTGGGCGCACCCTTCCGCCTGGGCCTGCTGTGCACTGGTGTAGCCAATGGCGGCGTGACCGCGGTTTGCGCCGGCGGACCGGCGGCAGCGGTGCCCTTCTGGAATCCTCAGTTCTCATCGCTGTTTGCCTGGTCTTCCATCGGGACCAGCAGCTACAACGCCGGTCAGTTCATCTTGCGGCATCCCTTGAGTCATGGGCTGCAGGTGGAGTTCAGCTACACCCTTTCGAAGTCGCTGGATTTGGGCTCGGACACCGAGCGCACAAATCCCCAGGGCACCACATCTACAACTTCCGCCATAGGGGGCGCCAGCACGGTTCAGAGTTTCATTCAGAATTCCTGGGATCCGCGCTTGAATCGAGCTCCATCGGACTTCGATACCCGGCACGTCATAACGACCAGCTGGGTGTACGAGCTGCCCTTTGGCAGGGGAAAAGCATTCGGCTCGGGATCGGGGTCATGGGTTGATGCCGTGATTGGCGGCTGGCAACTGTCCGGGATCGCGCGCTGGACCAGCGGTCCTACCCTTCAGCCTTATCGATACCGAGGGGTTCACCAACAACTTCCTGTTCAACACCAACATGGTTCAGACTGGGCCGATCAAGACGGGCGTTTTCCGCAGCGCGGAATCGACTCCCTTTGGTGCGCCCCAGGTCTTTTCCGACGCCGACCGGGATGCCATGCAGAACCAGATCTTTACCACACAGAGTCCGATACGCTTTCCCTACGTCGGTGAAGCCGGAAGCCGGCCCACGGCCCGCGGCCGGCCACATCGCTCATGAGGGCGAGCGCGGGCTCGTCCATGTTGTCGGGCATCTGCACCGCCAGCACGCCGCCGGGCGCGCAGGGCCTGCAGCATGCGCCGCAGCACCGCCGGATGGTCCGGCAGCCACTGGAACGAGGCATTGGCGAACAGGAGGTCGGTGCCCGGGGCGGCGTCCAGCTGTGACCGATCGGCCTCGATGAAAGTGCATTTGGGCAGCCGCTCGCGCGCCGCGCCAGCATGTTGGGCGAGGAATCGAGCCCGATCACCTCGGCATCCGGGTAGCGGGCGACCAGGAGCTCGGTGGAGTTGCCCGGCCCGCAGCCGAGATCGATCACGCGCTTCGGGTGCTGGAGCGGAATCTGCGCGATCAGATCGCGCGGCGGCCGCGTGCGTTCGTCCTCGAACTTCAGGTATCGATTGGCGTTCCAGTCGGCCATGGAAGCGGTTCCGGTGAGAACGGCGTGATCGAGCGTTAAGTCGATCGCGACCCCACTGACTCCATCGTCACCCGCGGGGCTCGACCCGCGGGTCCATCCTCTTCGCAAGAAGATTGGATTGCACGGGTGGCCTGCCCGAGTTCGACCCGAGCGTGACATCAGTCGGATAACTGACTTGAGGTGTAAGCCCGGCAACGACTTGAGTGTCGGTCCGACCGAGGCCACATCAGCGCGAGAACTTCTTGTACTTGATGCGGTGCGGGTGGTGGCGTCGGTGCCGAGGCGGCGCTTCTTGTCGGCCTCGTAGTCCTGGTAGTTGCCCTCGAACCATTCGACGTGGCTGTCGCCCTCGAAGGCCAGCATGTGGGTGGCGATGCGGTCGAGGAACCAGCGATCGTGGCTGATGATCACGGCGCAGCCGGCGAAGTCCTCCAGCGCCTCTTCGAGCGCGCGCAGCGTGTCGACGTCGAGATCGTTGGTCGGCTCGTCGAGCAGCAGCACGTTGGCGCCGCTCTTCAGCATCTTGGCCAGGTGGACGCGGTTGCGCTCGCCGCCCGAGAGCTGGCCGACCTTCTTCTGCTGGTCGGCGCCCTTGAAGTTGAACGAGCCGCAATAGGCGCGGCGAGTTGACCTCGCGCTTGCCGAGCTTGATGATGTCGAGGCCGCCCGAGATCTCCTCCCACACCGTCTTGTTGGCATCGAGCGTCTCGCGGCTCTGGTCGACATAGCCCAGCTTGACCGTCTCGCCGACCGTGAAGGTGCCGGCGTCGGGCTTGTCCTGGCCGGTGATCATGCGGAACAGCGTCGTCTTGCCGGCGCCGTTGGGGCCGATCACGCCGACGATGCCGCCCGGCGGCAGCACCCAGACCGCCCAGATCGTCATCCCGGTGTCGGAGCGGCTGGGCCAGAACGTCGTCGACTTCGAGGGGCTGACCAAGGGCTTCGGCGACAACCTCCTGATCGACGATCTGACCTTCAAGCTGCCGCCGGCGGCATCGTCGGTGTCATCGGCCCGAACGGCGCCGGCAAGACCACGTTGTTCCGCATGATCACCGGGCAGGACAAGCCCGACGCCGGCACGATCAAGATCGGCGAGTTGGTGCACTCGGCTACGTCGACCAGTCGCGCGACGCGCTCGACGGCAAGAAGACCGTCTGGGAGGAAATCTCCGGCGGCCACGACTCATTCTGCTCGGCAAGCGCGAGGTCAACTCGCGCGCCTATTGCGCGGCGTTCAACTTCAAGGGCGCCGACCAGCAGAAGAAGGTCGGCCCGCTCTCCGGCGGCGAGCGCAACCGCGTGCATCTCGCCAAGATGCTCAAATCCGGCGCCAACGTGCTGCTGCTCGACGAGCCGACCAACGACCTCGACGTCGATACGCTGCGCGCGCTGGAAGAGGCGCTGGAGGATTTCGCCGGCTGCGCCGTCATCATCAGCCACGACCGCTGGTTCCTCGACCGCATCGCCACGCACATGCTGGCCTTCGAAGGCGACAGCCACGTCGAATGGTTCGAGGGCAACTTCCAGGACTACGAGGCCGACAAGATGCGCCGGCTCGGCGCGGATTCCACCATCCCGCACCGCATCAAATACAAGAAGTTCTCGCGCTGATGCGGTTTCGATCGGACCGATCAAACTCCGAGTCCATTGCCGGGCTTGACCCGGCAATCCATCATCTTGCGAAGAAGATGGACCCGCGGGTCAAGCCCGCGGGTGACGATGGAGTGTGGTGGTCGGCACTAACGCCCGATCACGCTTTCACCGGAACCGCTTCCATGGCCGACTGGAACGCCAATCAATACCTGAAGTTCGAGGACGCGGCACGCGGCCGCCGCGCGATCTGATCGCGCAGATTCCGCTCCAGTACCCCAAGCGCGTGATCGATCTCGGCTGCGGGCCGGGCAACTCCACCGAGCTCCTGGTCGCCCGCTACCCGGATGCCGAGGTAGTGGGGGTCTGATTCCTCGCCCAACATGCTGCCGCGCAAGCGCGCGTGCGGCTGCCCAAATGCACTTTCATCGAGGCCGATCTCACGAGCTGGACGCCGCCTTCGGGCACCGACCTCCTGTTCGCCAATGCCTCGTTCCAGTGGCTGCCGGACCATCCGGCGGTGCTGCGGCGGATGCTGCAGGCGCTGCGCCCCGGCGGCGTGCTGGCGGTGCAGATGCCCGACAACATGGACGAGCCCGCGCTCGCCCTCATGAGCAAGGTGGCCGGCAGCGGCCCGTGGGCCGGTTGCGGCTTCCGGCTTCACCCGACGTAGGGAAAGCGTATCGGACTCTGCGTAGTAAAGATCTGGTTCTGCATGGCATCCCGGTCGGCGTCGGAAAAGACCTGCGGGCGCGCCAAAGGGAGTCGATTCCGCGCTGCGGAAAACGCCCGTCTTGATCGGCCCGGTCTGAACCATGTTGGTGTTGAACAGAAAGTTGTTGGTGAACCCCTCGGTATCGACAAGGCTGAAGGGTAGACCGCTGGTCCAGCGCCCGATCCCGGACAGTTGCCAGCCGCCAATCACGGCATCAACCCATGACCCCGATCCCGAGCCGAATGCTTTTCCCCTGCCAAAGGGCAGCTCGTACACCCAGCTGGTGGTTATGACGTGCCGGGTATCGAAGTCCGAAGGAGCTCGATTCAAGCGCGGATTCCAGGAATTCTGAATGAAACTCTGGACCGTGCTGGCGCCCCCTATGGCGGAAGTTGTAGAGGTGGTGCCCTGGGGATTCGTGCGCTCCGTATCCGAGCCCAAATCCAGCGACTTCGAAAGGGTGTAGCTGAACTCCACCTGCAGCCCATGATTCAAGGGGTGCCGCAAGATGAACTGACCGGCGTTGTAGCTGCTGGTTCCGATGGAAGACCAGGCAAACAGCGATGAGAACTGAGGATCCCAGAAGGGCACCGCTGCCGCCGGTCCGCCAGCGCAAACCGCGGTCACGCCGCCATTGGCTACGCCAGTGCACAGCAGGCCCAGGCGGAAGGGTGCGCCCACTTCTCTTCCCGGCCGCCCAGCCCAGCTGAAACAGGAGTTCTGAGCGCAACCCAAATCTCCCGTATAGATATTCTGGGTGGCGCTGAATCCGCCCGCTGCTGCGGTGGGAAAAATATTCTCGAAGAACGGAATGGGGGCGATGGTCGCGCTCGGGTCTTCGCCGTGCGTAATTGCGAACTTCGACATCAGGGTAGCTGCGGTGAAATAGTCCATGCCTGATTTCGGGTCCACTAAGTCCGTTGGTTCAGCCAGATCCAACTGCTGCAGCAGATGGCGTCCAAACCGGCCTACGTAGGCCGATTCTAATGTCCACCCGCCCGGGAGCTGGCGCTGGATCGAGAAGTCGGCGGCAATCGAGTACGGAGTCTTCAGGTGATCGTCGATTCCGACGGAATTGAAAGTAAAGCCATTGGTATTGGGGTCATCCGGCGGAAACGCGGGGTAAGCAATCGTTGATGCAGGCGGAGTGAGGACACCCGAGGGCACATCGGTGCGACCCGTGTAACGAGGTGCGTCGTCTGGCGTGAAGATATTCGACGGCGCTGCCTGTGTGCTGGTAAGTCCGAAGGAGCCGAATTGCGTGAAGCCGTTCACGATACCCTGGCCAAAATGGTCGTGGTACATGCCCGCACCAGCGCGGATGGAGGTTTGACCGGTGCCGCCGAACAAAGCATGAAGGAATCCGCCCTTCGCATCAGGTGAGTATGCGATGGCGAAACGCGGAGCGAAATCGGCCTTGTTCATATCCCAGAAAGGCTTGCCTCCGCGGCTCTGGCCCGACGGAGCAAAGGCAAACTCGGGTTGATTTCCCAGGCCCTGGGCCGCCGCAATGGAGCGGTTCAGGAACCATTGATGGAGGTCGATGGTGGGCTGCACTTGTTGCCCATTCACTTCATAGGGCACCCCTAACAAGGTGTGCCGGAATCCGACAGTGACGGTAAGATTCGGTCTGATGCGCCATGAATCCTGAATGTAATATTCGAATTCATTGGTCTTAAAATTACGCGGAATCAGAGTCCCCGTCGGTAGAAGGCTCGCAGCGCTGGCACTGGTCACTTTGTAGGTGTTGTGCGCGTTGATCGTCGACAGCAGACCGGCAACTGCGGTCACAGCATTGTCGTAGTTGGAAGAAAAGGAATCCGCGACTGCGGGAAATCCAAAGGCAGCGGGATCGAAGCTCTGCCCGCTGTTGGCAATCTGTGCATTGCTGATATTGGCCGAACCCGTGGTGGCGGAATTGAAGGACACACTGTTCGAAAGCGTATCGTTGTGAATCAGCCGATAGTTGGCTCCCGCCTGTAACGTATGCTTTCCCTTGGTCCAGGTGATGTCGTCCACGAAGTTGTGCACCGGGACACTCAGCAGGGTCGTCGTATTCTCGGCCGTGAGCGGACTGATGCCGACGAAATCAGAGAACGAGTTGTTTCCCGCCCCGATGTTGTTTAGCGCCTGACGAATATATCCATAGCGGAAGTTATTGATCAGATTGCTGGTGACGGCCCAGGTGTCCCCCGCGGCAATGCCTTTCGAAGTATTGACCTGGCTGAAATTGGACGGATCGCCAGGAAATTGCGCCGGGCCCGATATGCGGTCACCCAGCATATTGCCTCGAACGAATACGTGGTGACTCGAACTCGCCTGCCAATCGATTTTGGCGATATACGTATTGAGGCTGATGGGATTGGGTGCAGACCAGGTAAAGCCGGCCGTATTCACACCATCGCCGCCCGCGGCGTTCGAGTGCGGATACGCCTGCAACGCGGTCAAGGCTGCGGGATTCACACCATGTCCCGGACAAGCCTCATTCAACGGTGTGCAGACCGGATCCATGGTCGCGAGATCGGCCGGTGTCAGGGTCTGCTGGCCGCTGGCGGGACAGGCAGGATCTCCGCTGCAGTCATAGGTCAAATTTCCCGTGCGCAATCCTTCGCTGGGTACGGTCAGGTTCTGCTGCTGGTTTTCCGCTGTCCTCTGGCCTTCATAGTTGATGAAGAAAAATAGCTTGTCCTTTCTTATCGGTCCGCCAAGGCGGGCGCCAAACGTATTACGGATGAGAGAGCCTGGCTTGTTGGGAAGTCCCGCGGCAACCTGCGACGCCTTGTTGAACCAGTCGTTCGCGGCGAAGAGAGTGTTCCGGTTATATTCGTAGAGGCTGCCGTGATAATTGTTGGTGCCGCTGCGCGTCACCATTGTTACCTGCGCGCCGGATGATCGTCCGCTGTCGGCGTTGGTATTCGTAGTAGTGACGCGAAACTCCTGTACCGAATCCAGCGTGGAACGCAGCACTCCTGTGAAAGCATACCCTTGGCGCTGATCGTTGTTGTCCAGACCATCGAGCGTAACATTGGCCTGGTCGGAACGTGCCCCCGCCACTGCACCGCTTCGGCTGTCCTGGTCCTGATTAACATTGCGCCCCAAATAGAGGACGCCGGGTTGCAGGCTCAACAGGTCGGGGACATTTCGCCCCTCGATGGGTAAGGCCTGAATGGTCGCACCGCCCACGGCGTTTCCGATCGTGGCATCGGTCGTATTTACCGTCTGTGCAATGTCACTGACCTCGACCGTGGTCGTCGAAGCCTGGACCGATAATAAGAAATTGATAGTGGCAGGTTGACTTACCAGTAACTCCGCCTGCTTGGATTGTTTCCCAAAGCCAGAAGTACTTACTGTGATCGTGTATCTGCCGGGCGGGATTTGAGGAAATTCATAAGTCCCGTTCGGATCCGTGGGGTGGCTGGCGTGAAACCCCGTGGCTGGATCGTCGAGACTGACATCTGCCCCGGCAACCATTGCGCCAGAGGGATCAGTCACCGTTCCGCGCAGCGATGTAAGTCCGGTTTGGGAACTTGCAAGGGCTGGAAACAAAAGCAGGAATACAAACAGCACAAACAATCTGCAGCGCGTCATAAGTCACCTCCCGCAGCGTGAGCCGCGACCCGACGGCCTCTAATTCCTGATTGGCAGAAATGTTTAACCGACAGGAAATTTTTCGGACAAGGTGAACTACAAACCCTACTATAGTTCTGGAAGGTTAGAGAAACCGCTGGAGCACTGTCAAGACAAAAGTTTTGCTGAGCCGAATCGAGAAAACCTGGCAGCTCGCGTGCGCCGTCGAGTGCATAAATTTCAACAAGAATCGCGAGTACTCTGTCCTTGCCCTCGAACTCCTCAACAATTACGAGCTGTAGGTGTTCTCCGCGACGTCACACCCTGGTCAACAACTCATTCACGGCTCGATACGCTTGATCAATGGCCGCATCGGTATAAGCAGTCGCTGCGGAATCAGTGTTGGCGATGGTAATTCTGCCAAAACGCTTACGCCCGATCACGTTGGGACGCTGATCTTCAGGCCAGTCGGGATCGAACAAGCGGGTTGTACTCATACCCGTAACCGTGCGGCCAGCGGTTGACGGTGATCGCCTCGATGTCGCGCGCCGGATCAAAACCACCCGAACTGAGGGTGCGGGCGAGTTGGTCTCGCGTCTTGCGCTCGAAGGTTTCGAAACTTGTCGCCAGCAGTTCATACCTGCCGATCTTGTGCTGCTCCCGCGCGGGCAGGCCCGACTTGCAGGGGGTGCGGGTGAGGTGCAGCAGGATTGGCTCCTCTGGCTTCGTGGGACTTCTGTAGTCCCCGATGTTCACCGCGGCATTGAGACTGACGCTAGACCAGTACGAGCCCGGAGCGGACACATTCGCAATGCCAAGTTTCTGGAACGAAGTCCAGTTCCGGATACCCACGCTGGCATAGACCAACGGCACTTTGACCAGGTAGTGCAACGCCTCTTTTTGCGCCTCGGGAAGTTCCGGACACAAATACGGTATCGTCATGTTCCAGCAGGCCAGCACACATCCCTTCGCGCGCACCTTGAAAACCTGGTTCCCGCTGGCGTATATCGACTTCGACTTCTTTCGCAACGGCAGGCACTCCGACATTGCGGGCACCCACTACCGTGCTGTTCAACCGGATTCTTATGGGAGCGTTCTCGCGGTCGAGGCGGCCGTAATCGACCTGTGAGGTGACGATGTCTTCGGCAGTGTGGCCGGGCACGGCATCCGGAACCAGGTCGCGCACCAGCAACCGCGCAATGGATGCGTTTCCATCAGGAAAGTGAAAACGGTAAGAGCCTCCGTTGGCATAGCCCGCCGCCGTATAGCTCATGTTGGGCGCGGAACCGGGCTCCAGATTCATGCCCCGAAATCCGGGCAAGCCCAACGCCCAGCAGTCCAGCGCAGGCTCGGCGTCAATGTGGACTCCCCACTCGCCGTCGGTTCGCGTCTGATAGAACGCGATTACGCCCGGATTAGCTTTGACCACATTGAGCAGAAAGTCGCGATAGCTGATCTTCGAAAGTCGAGCCTTTTTCTCCGCCGAGGACAGGCCGGGCATGTAATCGACCTTGTCCTCCTGAATACGCACAATGTCGCGCTGGACATCCGGCAGATAAAGGCGTGCGGGCCATGAATTCCGACCATGTCATCCGATTTCTTTGCCCGGCCGTCGGAGCTTCATCGTCATCGTCCCAGCCGCGACCGGGAGTGCCCACAACCAGGCGATCTTCACCAAACGTTTCCTTGTCAAAGAACACCGCGGAGTGCAAGCCGAGAGAGGGATAGAGTTTTCTGTCGGTAAATTTCTTTTCGAACGCGGGGGGATCGATGCCGAGTGTCTTCAACAGTCCGTCAGCAACCGGACTGTAAGGGTTAGGGCTGTCGATCAGGAATGTGCCACCATTCAGCAGTTGAAGACGCCCTCCCATGTGGAACTCGTTGCGCTTGGCATGACCGCCGAAATCGTCATGATTTTCCAGAATAAGAATACGAGCTGACTTTCCCGCTTTCTCGCGAAAAAAGTGAGCTGCCGCCAGGCCGCTGATTCCTCCCCCGACCACGACCAGGTCGTAGGCTTCGCCGGTGTCAACCGGTTGGCCAGCCGTTTTCCAAAAGGTGCCATCGCGCAGGCTGTGAGCAATCTCAAACGACCCTGGGTGGCTGCCGCGCAACCCTTCTTTCACCGGCGGATCGTATCCCGTCTGGTTCTGCGGCTCCGCTGGATTGGTTGCGCCGAAGGCGTGTCCCTGAGGCAACATCGCCGCGCCAATCACCATGGCGGCGCCATTCATGAAATCACGGCGCGTGATGGGCCGGTCCATGCCTAGATACCGGTCATAAGAACCACTCATGAAATGCTCCGAAGTGTGGAGTAACTATTTTTTCTTGGGCGCGGGTGAATAGTGCAGGTGCACAACCTTCCAGGCTCCATCGCGTTTGAACCAGACATCCGACTCCTGAAACACCTCGTCGGTGACCTCTCCCTTCGGGGAGCGGGTCTTGACGTGCAACAGGTAACTCGCAACCGCGGTATCTCCGCTCGGGCCTATCTGTATATGCATATCGGAAATCTCGTCCGACTCGACGGCTCCGCCACTCTTGATGAACCCGGTCCACATCTTCTCGTACTGAGGAAGGTCGGTGCGCCCTTCGGGCAGCCACTGCGTGAAATCCTTGGAGTAGTAGGCGAAATACGTGGGAAGATCGTTGGCGGCATACGCTGCATTCATTTTCTGTTCCAGCTCGGTGATCTCCCGTTCCGTGGCCGACTGTGCCATCGCTGCCCCTGGATAGAGAGACGCGACAGCCACAGAAATGACAGCGACTATGAACAGCGTTCGGCTTTTCATGGTCGATCTCCTTGGTTCAAGTTTACTAGGCTTCTGGCATGGCTCTCTGAGCTTCTAGCTCTTGGCTACTTTAGCTGTTCGCTTTCTACTCTTAGCCAGGCAGGAATGCAGCTAGAAGCCAGAAGCTAAGAGCTGATGCCTCCCCGTCTCGACCAACTCCTGCACCGCCCGGTAGGCCTGATCGATAGCCTGGTCCGTATAAGCGGCGGCAGCTGCATCGGAGTTGGCGATGGTGATCAATCCAAAACGCTTGCGCGCGATATCGCACGGCCGCTTTCCCTCCGGCCAATCCGGGTCCCATAACGGGTTGTATTCGTAGGCGTATCCGTGGGGCCAGCGGTTCACGGTGATGGCGGTAATGTCGCGCGCGGGATCGAAACCTCCCGCGCCTAACACTCTCGCCAACTGGTCGCGGATGTTCCTTTCGAAAGTTTCAAACGACGTGGTCAGCAAATCGTAATGGCCGGCACGCTGCTGATCCCTGGCCGGGAGGCCTGGCTGGCAAGGTGTACGCAGCATGCGCACCAGGACCGGGTCATCGGGTGAACGGGGAGGTTTGTAGTCACCGATATTGATGGCCTGGTCCAGGTTGATCGAAGAATGGTACATACCCGGGCAAGAGATGCCGCGGACCCCAAGCTTGCTGAACGCATTCGAATTACGCAGAGCCACTACCGTATAGACCAGCGGCACCTTGACCCCGTAACGCAGCGCTTCCTTTTGCTCGGTCGGCAGATCCGGGCAAATGTACGGAATCACCATATTCCAGCAGGCCAGCACACTTCCTTTGCCGCGGACGCTGTACACCTTTCCGTCGCGTGCATAGGCCACTTCCACTTCTTTCGCCGAAGCGGGATCTCCCACGTGATGGACCGCGACCGCCGTGCTATTCAACCTTATGCGCACCGGAGAGTCATCACGATCAATCCGGCTGTAATCCATTTTGGCGGTCACGATGTCTTCGGCAGTGTTGCCGGGCGCCGAGCCCGGAACCAGTGACCGCACCAGCAGGCGCGCAATCGAAGCATTCCCGTCCGGAAAATGGAAGTGATAGTCCTCTTGCGGAGTCACCGCTCCCAGCGCGGTGAAAGTGAGCCCCTTCGAGGGTACGCGATCAAGCTCCATGCCTTGAAATCCAGGAAAACGAATGGCCCAGCAATCGAGCGCCGGGACCGCGTCGATGCCGATTCCATAGAGGCCGTGAGTGCGGGACTGATAAAAAGGAATCACATCAGGGTGGGCCTTCACCACGTTGAGCAGGAAATCCTTGTAGCTCATCCGCGAGAGGCGGGCTTTTTTCTCCGCTTGCGGCACTCCTTTCATGTAATCGGTGTTGTCCTCCTGTATCCGCACAATGCTCTCCTGGGCCTGCGCGGAGAGCGGGGTCTTGGCCAGAAACTCTCTCCATTTGCCGCCCGACGCGCCTCGGCGTCCTCCCGGCGCGCCCGTAACCAGCCGCTCGACTCCAAAAGTCTCTTTGTCAAAAAAATAGCCTGAGCCCAGACCGCGATAGGCTTCATTGTCGGAGTATTTTTTTTCGAACGCCGGCGGGTCGATGCCAAGTTCAGTGATCAACCCGCTTGCCTCTTTGCTGTAGGGAAACGGGGATTCGATAGCCACGGTTCCACCGTTGGTCAGCAACAGGCGGCCGCCCGGACGAAACTCGTTTCTCTTGGCGTGGCCCCCGAAATCGTCGTGGTTGTCGAGAATCAGAATGCGGGCTGACGGTCCGGCGTGCTTGCGATAGAAGTAGGCTGCGGACAGCCCGCTGATGCCGCCGCCAACGACGATAAGATCGTAAGTCTCTCCGGTAGCGACCGGCTTTCCGGCTTTCGCCCAGAAGTCTCCGTCACGCACGCTGTGCGCGGTCTCAAAAGCTCCGGGATGACTGCCGCGCATTCCAGTCAACGCCGGTGGATAGTAGCCAGGTGCGTCCTGCGCGGCGGCGGATGTTTGCGCGGCTAGCGATCCAGGGAGCCAGGTGCTGGCCAACGCACCACCGGCGGCGATAGCCATGCCATTCAGGAAATCTCTGCGGGTGATGTCGCGATGCATACCAAGCTCGCGGTCGCGAGACCGTTTGCGCTCTTCGTTCACTCGAGTTAGCCATAGTTCTCCGAGAGATCTCGAACCCTGTCCTTCCAAGCTATGCCAGGTTACGGCAGAGGAATGGGTTCCGGCTCCGCCGAGCCATCAGCCCGCGGATCAGAAGCGCCGGAGTTTCCACCCGTTCTTGAGTTGTGCAGCACTGCCTGGCCGCGCCCCATCACCGCCGAGTATTCCTTCCTCACAATCAGGACATGACCCTTCTGGCGCAAGTTGTCCTGTACCGCGGGCGCAATACGCGACTCGACCACAATCGTGCACTTGATGGGCTCACCCGTGTCGCGGATAGTAAATCGGGGAGCCGAAAGCGCTCCCTGGATATTCATGCCGTAGTCCACGACGTTTGAAACAAATTGGGCATGCGCCAGCGGTTGATTGGATCCGCCCATGATTCCGAAACCGATATGCAAATCGTCGTGTTCCATGAACGCCGGAATGATGGTATGAAAAGGACGCTTGCGCGGAGCCAACGCGTTGGGATGTTCAGGATCGAGCACAAACAGGCCACCGCGATCATGCAACAGAAAACCCATGCCGCTGACCGCGACTCCAGATCCGAAATAGTCATAGAGACTCTGAATCAATGACGCGATGTTGCCGTCTTTGTCCACCACCGCGAGGTAAGTGGTGTCGCTCTTGGCCGGCGCGCCGCTGGCGGCGGCGCAATTTGCTTTCTGGGGATCAATGAGCGCGGCGCGCTGCTCCGCATATTCTTTCGAAAGCAGCCCTTTCACCGGAACCTTGGCAAATCTGGGGTCGGCGTCGTAGCGATAAAGATCGGTGTAGGCCAGCTTCATGGCCTCGATCTTCTTGTGCAACTCAACTGCTCCCTGTGGCCCGTCTTTGTCCGGCTGAGACGTCGCCATCATGTTCAACATCTCGAGCGCGGCCATGCCTTGCCCGTTGGGCGGAAGCTCGTAAACCTTCCAGCCCCGGTAATCGGTAGAAATCGGCTCGACCCACTCCGAGGAAAACTCCGCCAGATCGCTTGCCTGCATGGTCCCGCCGAGACCGGCAGATGTTTTCAGGATCGCTTGCGCAATTTCACCCCGATAGAACGAATCCCTGCCTTTGTCCGCCAGCAACCGCAGAGTCTTTCCAAGATCAGGATTGCGAAACTCTTCGCCCAATGCAGGAGGTTTTCCGTGAGGCAGGAATACCCGCTGGGCTTCGGGCGTCTGCTTCAGCCGCGCCTGTCCTGCTACCCAATAGTCCTGAATGATTTCCGGCACCGCGTAACCATGCTCGGCGTAGTAAATGGCGGGGGTGAACAGATCTTTCCACGGCAGTCGTCCAAAACGTTGATGAGCTTTCGCCCATCCATCCACCGCGCCGGGAACCGTAGCACTGTGGATGCCTTCCTCAGGCATGGATTTGATGCCCTGCTTTTTCAGGAAATCTATGGTGAGGTTTTGCGGCGCCCAACCGCTGGCATTCAAACCGTAAAGTTTCCCGGTCTTCGCGTCCCAGTAGAGAAGAAACAGATCGCCGCCGATGCCATTCATCATCGGCTCGGTTACACCGAGTACGGCATTGGCCGCGATGGCCGCATCGATTGCAGACCCACCTTGAGCCAGAATCTGCGCCCCAGCTTGCGAGGCCAACACATGGCTGGTGGCCACGATGCCGCGGTCGGTCACGACCATGGAACGCCCGTAAGCACGATCCTGGGCGGAGGCAGCGAAAGAGAAGATGCACAGAGAGAAGTGCAGAGGAACATCGAGCAGCGCATGGAATCTCTGCCGGAAGACGAGACCATCATTGTTATCTGCCCGCCTGATCTCTTTTATGACATTACTATAAGTCTGCAAGGTTAGAGAAAGCCCCGATGCCTGTCAAGCGGCAAAGGGAAATCCATTGGCTGTCTTCTAGACACCCGCATACACGAGGCGCTGGTTTCTTGCTTTTGACCCCCAGTGATCTCGCGCACCGCGCGGTAGCCTTGGTCAATCGCAATATTGGTGTAGGCGTGGCCGTCTGCGTCAGAATTAGCAATGTGAATGCGTCCAAAAGGCTGCCTGCCAATTACGCACGGGCGCTCGGAATCCGGCCGGTCGAGCGGCTCGAAGAGCGGGTTGTACTCGTAGGCGTATCCGTGAGGCCAGCGGTTCACGGTGATGGCCTGGATGTCCTTTGCCGAATCGAATCCTCCGCCGGCAAGCATGCGTCCGAGTTGGTCGCGGATGTTGCGCTCGAAGACGTCAAAGGGCGTGCTCAGCAATTCCCATCTTCCCGCCTGGTACTGTTCTTTAGCAGGAAAGCCCGGGTTTGCACGGGGTGCGCAGCAGATGCAGCAGGCAGGACTCCTTGGGTGAACTGGGGAAACGGTAGTCGCCGATGGACACCGGAAAATCCAGTGACACGCCGCTGAAGTAACTGCCCGGAGCGTAAATCGAATTCACGCCCAATTTCTGGAAGGATTCCCAGTTACTGATCTGCACGTTGGTATACACCAGCGGAATCTTTACGCAGTAATGCAGCGCCTCTTTCTGTTTTTCGGACATTTCCGGACAAAGATAAGGGATCACCATGTTGTAGCAGGCGAGGACGCAATGGGCCGCGCGGACTTTGTGGGCCTTGTCGCCGCGAACATAGGTGACTTCGACTGCGGTTGCGTTTTGCGGATCGCCTGCGTGTTTGGCGCGCACTGCCGTGCTGTTCAGCCGGATGCGCACGGGGGAAGCGGAATCGTCGAGACGCGCATAGTTGATGCGGGCGGTCACAACATCCTCCATCGTGCTGCCCGGCACCGCATCCGGAATCAGTGAGCGCACCAGCAGGCGCGCGATCGAGGCGTTGCCATCGGGAAAATGAAAGATGTACGGCTCTTCCTGCTCGCCTCCGCCTGCATGTTTGCGCGACTCCAACTTCATTCCCTTGAAGCCTGGGTAACTCATCCCATAGCAGTCTTCCGCGGAGACGGCATCGATGCCCACGGCATAAAGCCCATGAGGCGCAGTCTGGAAGACCTTCAAGACCTCGGGATCGACCTTTACATACTGCAGCAGAAATTCCGCGTAGCTGATCTTTCTTAGCTTGCGCCGCTTGTCCGCGGGAGTGAGGCCGGGCAGATAGTCCACATCCGTTTCCTGCAGCCGTGCGAGATCTTTCCGCGCGGCCTCGCGAAATCGGAATCTGCGCCAGAATATCTGGAGGATAACTCAAGCCGAGATAGTGAGTTCCGAAGCCGGGCAGCATCCGATCGACGCCGAACGTCTCCTTATCAAAGAAGGTGGCGCGTTTCAGGTCCATCGACTTGTACAGATTCTGGTCGAAGTACTTGTAAAAGCGGTCGACATCGACGCCCAATTCCTGAAGCAGGCCGAATGCCTCCTTGCTGTAATGATGAGGTGCTTCGAGAGACTGGGTTCCGCCGTAGCCGATCAATAGCCGCTGGCCATCGTGGAATTCGTTGCGCTTGGCATGTCCGCCAAAGTCGTCGTGATTATCGACAATCAGAATCCTGGAGTGGGGCCCTGCGTGCTTGCGAAAGAAATAGGCGGCAGCCAGGCCGCTGATTCCGCCGCCCACAACGACGAGATCGTAGGATTCCTTGTCATCGACCGCATCCGGCCAGGTCTTGCCATCGCGCATCCCATGCGCCACTTCCCAGGATCCGTCATGGCTCCCACGCATGCCGGTTTTAGCCGGAGGATAATAGGAGGGATCTTTTTCCGGAGACGCATCCGGCGATGACATCGCTTCGAGCCAGCCGGGACTTGTTGCCGCTAGCGAAGCTCCCACGGTGATCGCGCAGCCATTGAGAAAATCACGCCGCGTAATATTGCTGCCCATTCCAAGTGCCTGGTCCCGCTTCTTGCTCATTCGCCCTCCGGCGAGACATGCCTTTACTAGAGACATCCGGTCCTGTCGCTTAACCCCGGTGTTCTTGAATGCCACATCCCGCATGAACTGGCAATCTCGCAGTGTCAGCCTAAAAGGTAAACCGGAGAGCCAACTGCAGGATTCTCGGGTCGTATGTTCCGGTGATCTGGCCAAACGTTCCGGACAGGGACGATCCAGAGGCAGGCGGCCGGAATTCCGTGTGGTTGAAGATATTGAATGCCTCGAGGCGAAAGATGAGTTTTGTTCGCTCCGACGAGGTTGGTTGACTTTTCCAGCGCCAGGTCCAGATTGGCTCGCCGTGGCCCATGAAATGAGTTTCTCCGATAGGTTCCATAGAATCCCAGCGGACATGTGCCTGCGTCGATACAGGGGTCTGGCTGGAATGAGTTGGGATCGAACCAATAGTTTCCGGAGGTTCCATTAAACGTCTGCACCTGATGCGGATCAAAGGTCTGAACCGAGCTGACCGTCTGATCTGCTCTGACTAGCTGTCCGTCACCAGCTCCCGATGGTCCAGGATTGGTGGAACGCTGGCGTGTGCCCGCGGTAAAGTCGAGCGGGATCCCAGACTGAATAAAGAAGATAGGAAACAGGCTCCAACCGCTGGTCAGCCGTTTCGGGCCGTTCTCCCAAGCCTTGGCGAATGGCAACTCCCAACCGCCGCTGAGAGTAAACCGCTGCCGGACATCGAAGTCGGAGTTTCCGTAGAACTGATGGTGATTGTAGAAAGGAATGGCTGTTATGCGCGAATTGAATCCCGATCCATTGTCCAGGTTATGTGACCAGGTGTAGGCCGCCGTAAAAAACACGTTTCCGAGCACAGGCACATCGCTCGCTCTCTTCGTCAGGCTGGTCAACAGGCCGTTGTAATTTGCATTATTGAGGCCATCAAACGTTGCCATGAACCCGAAAGTACTGTCGTCCAGCCCCTGGCTTACATTCAGGACGCGGTGTGTGGTTCCCAGAACGAACGGATTTTGGTCAACCCAGGTCAGAAGCCCGTGTGAGGAACTGCCGGCATAACCAATCTCAGCCATGAGGCCGTTGCTGACTTGGCGCTGCACGCTCAGGTTGTACTGATAAATGTACGGAGTCTTCAGGTGCGGGTTCACAAAATTATTGCCGGATCCCAGGAACGGAAGGAATCCCGCAGCGGTAAAGTCGATGTCCGACGGAGGCGGTATTTTCGATGGGAAGGGATCCGCCTGGCCGGCCGTCTCGTACGGATGAGACATTATCGGGCTTGCCGCGTTTGCGGGGAGAACGCCCGGAGCGGTGGGATCGAACACTACGGCGGCACCGCCAGCCCATGGTGCCTCGTCGGTAGCCCAATCCGACATCCATCCGTTGAGCGTGTCAAAGAACATTCCGAAGCCGCCACGAATGCTGGTTTTCCCGTCACCCCGGGGATCCCAGGCAAAGCCCAGGCGCGGAGAAAAATTCTTGCGGTCGGGGAAGTACCAGCCTCGCGGCGCCCCTGGATCGCCGGGAACGACGAACCCGATCGGCGCATTCGGAAACCTTGTCGACTGGACGCCCGGGAGGATGGTGAAACTGTAGCCCTTGGTATCGGTTTCGGGCGTCGTGTACTCGTAGCGAAGTCCTGCCGTCAAGGTAAGGCGCGGAGTTACTTTCCATTCGTCCTGAGCGAACGCTGCGTACTGCTTTTGGTGTTCGTTGCTGGGCGCCTTGGAGAACTGATCAAACTCGTCCGAGGCTCCGAACAAAAAGTCGGCCAGGTCATTTCCCGAACCTATCCCATCGGCGCCGGAGAAAAAGAATATTCCGTTGGTCTGGTACGAATAGACCGTGTTCTCTTGCATGATCCCGAAGCGGCCGCCAAATTTAAACGTGTGGTGGCCCCGATTCCAGGTCAGCGTGTCCGAAATCCCGTAATTGTTGTCCGCCTTCCAGTGAACGTTGGGATCAAAACCCACGGTCATGCCGCTGGCGAATGACAGCGTCGCCGGGCCAAAAGGATCGTCCGATTGCACGTTGACTCCTAATTGGGCAATGGAAGGCGGATGACTGGCAGGAATGGTGGTTTGGTACCAGCGCTGTGCAGTTACCAGGAATTCGTTCAGCGTGGACGGTGAAATCGTTTTTGTGTAAGCGATGTTTCCGAAGTAGTCCCAGGTGGTAGCGGCCGAACTAAAGCCGGTTACGTTAGCTCCAAAGAATGGATTGATGATCGGCTCCTTGTTATAGCCGAGGGACAGTGAAATGCGGTCGTTGCGGGTAGCGTAGAAGTCGAACTTGCCGACATACTGGTTCACATCGTCTTTTTCCGATCCTTGAGGAAATACTTGTCCGCTGGGAGATGTGGGCAGGAGGCCGGCGGCGATGTAGGCTTTGCGCGACTGGATCGATCTTCGTGGGATCGATAATCGCTTGCGCTGCCAGGGCCGCATTGGGCTGGTAAAAAGGATGGTCAGTGAGGAACTGGGCGACTCCAGGATCCGGACCCGCGCCATTGAAGTTTGAGAAGTCACCGGTCAACTGCGCGGGAGTGTATGTCGTAACAAACCCCTGCATTCACAGTTGCCGTCTGCCGCTGCCCTTGATAACCAAAGAAGAAAAAGAAGCGGTCTTTGCCATCCACTAACTTCGGAATGCGTAATGGGGCCGCCAATCGTGCCTCCAAATTGATTGCGCTTCAGGACCGGGCGCGGATTGCCCTGGGCGTTGTCAAAATAATCGTTGGCGTTCAGTGCGTCATTTCGCAGATATTCGAACAGGCTTCCGTGCACGGAGTTCGTACCCGACTTAAGCACCACACTGACCGTGCCTCCCCCATTTCGGCCGTATTCGGCGGTGTAGTTGTTCTCCAGGAGGCGAAATTCTTCCACGGCTTCGGGATTGGGATTAAAGACGACCTGGTTGCTCGTGGTTCTATTATTGAGTCCTCCATCGAGGAGATAAGTTACCGAATCCCCGCGTCCCCCGGCCACGCTGATGCCCCCTAAGCCGTTGGACCCGCCATTGCTCGTGCCGTATGTTCCGATGTCATCGGCGATGGGAACGACTCCGGGTTGGGTCAGGGCCAGATCCAGGGTATTGCGGCCGTTGAGCGGCAGATTCTGGATCGGCGCTCCTGTAACGGTTGCTCCGAGTGTTGCGTTCGAGATTTCAACCTGTGTGGCTTGCGCCTCGACTTGCACGGTTTCCACAACCGATCCGGGCTTCATGCGCACATCGATTCGCAGCGATTGATTGATGTCCAGCGGCGTGGGCGCCGTCACCACCCTGGCGAAACCAGCCTGCTCCACCGAGACGGTGTACGAGCCGACCGGAAGCTGTAACACCTGATAGGCGCCCTCGCTATTGGTGACGGTCTCGGAAACAACATTGGTGCCGGTATTGGTCACCCTCACTTTGGCTCCGGACACCACCGCGTCCTGCGCATCGGTAACCGTGCCGATGATGCGGCCATTTGTGTTTTGAGCGGAGACCGAAAATGCAAGGACCAGAATCGTCGTCAGAATGGCAAGTACCGGCGCCTGCAATCGAGATTGCGCAAAAGAACGGCAGCGTGACATAGGACTTCCCCCGAGACACACAAATTTGTCAGACACCCAAGCACAGAAAAAATTTTCAAAGTGTAATTGCGCCGGACGCGGGCGATGGTGGGCGGAAAGGGCAACCTGGCCGCGAGACGTTACGCCGTCCATGGGATCTCCGTTTATTTTTCGCCCACCGGGCGATAAACAGCGAAATCGTCTCCCGCACCTTACAACAATCGTGGAAGGTTATGCACATTGATCTCGATTGTCAAGCACCTTGTTGACATGCAACTGGTTGTACGCATGCGAGAGCGGAGGCAGGCACTGTTCGTGAAGTGTCTGGTTCTTGCAACGTCGAGATTTTTGTAACGCGAGCATGGTGCAGCGCAAACGCGCTCGCCTGGTGAACGGGAAGGAATTCGTTCTCGACTGAGGTTTGTGGAACGATTTACAGCGTTGCACCCTTTTATAGTAGGGTACCGGTTGGCAGGACGCACAGAACCCGAACACAGCGCGCAGGGACGAAACATCAGAGGGAGACGAGCGATGACGAAGAACCGCCACAGCCGTAGAGAATTCCTGAGTCTGAGCGGAGCGGGCATGGCCGGTATTGCCGGCGGGACATTGCTTGGCGCTGCAGGCACCGTCGATGCACAGGCCACCAATTCCGATCCGCGAAACGCCGATCTGGTCGTCCTCAATGCCAAGGTTTACACGGTCGACGCCCGCGCGCCGAAGGCGGAAGCGTTTGCGGTCAAGGGCGGCCGGTTCGTCGCCGTTGGGAGCTCCGCTGAGATCAAGCCGCTGGTCGGCAAGGGGACTCAGACATTCGACGCGAAGCAGATGACGGTCGTGCCTGGGTTCATCGATTGCCACAATCATGCGGGCGGCAACATCTTGCTCTACGAAGTCATCGTGGGCAATCCCTTTGAAGTTGAGTTTGTCACCATCGCCAGTATCATTGACAAACTCCGCGCCAAGGCCCAGACGACGCCCGCGGGCTTTTGGGTCGAAGGATATTTCTTCGACGACACCAAGGTAAAAGATAATCGCCAGCTCAACGTCCACGATCTCGACCAGGTGTCGAAGGACCACCCCGTGGTGGTCCATCATCGCGGCGGCCACACCTCGTACTACAACAGCAAAGCCCTGGAAATGGCCGGAGTTAACAAGAACACTCCCAATCCGCCGGGTGGAACCTTCGATCACGATGCCAGCGGAGAACTCAACGGCCGGGTCACCGACCGTGCGCGAGTCGTATTCGACAAGGTCGGCAAGCGCGAAACATTTACTGCGGAGCAAAAGGCACAGCGCGATCGCGACGGGCTGGCCTACATCTCCAAACAATTTGTCCGCTTTGGCCTGACCAGTGTTCACCACGAAGGCGGCGATCTGTTTGCGCTGCAACAGGTGCGTGCCCGCGGCGAACTCCTGCATCGCGTGAGCTACGAGACCAGCGGCGAGGTGCTGGAGGCGATGATCACCAGCGGAATCGGCAGCGGCTTTGGAGACGAGTGGATTCGCATAGGAGCCACTTCCGAGCACACCGTCGACGGATCGTTCTCTGAGCGCACCATGGCGATCAGCCAGCCGTATGCCGGCACCAATCCTCCGTACAAAGGCAACGTCACAGAGACGCAGGACGACCTGAATGCCTGGGTCGAGCGGGTCCATCGGGCCGGCATCCAGGTCAACTGCCACGCCAACGGCGATGTTGCCATCGATATGGTGCTCACCGCATACGAGCGGGCGCAGGGGCTGTTCCCGCGGACCGACGCGCGTCCCAAAATCACCCACTGCACGCTGGTCAACGACGATCTGCTGCGCCGCATCAAGGCTATCGGCGCCGTTCCGGCCCCCTTCACGACCTATGCGTATTACAACACCGACAAGTTCCATTTTTATGGCGAAGAGCGCATGAAGTGGAGCATGGCATATCGGTCGTTCATCGATGCCGGGATTCCGGTGGCGGCGGGCTCGGACTTCAGCCCGGGACCGTTTGCCCCGCTGATGGGCATTCAAGGAATGGTGACGCGCACCGGCTGGAATAGAGAGACTTGGGGAGCCAACCAGCGAATCAGCGTCGATGAAGCACTGCGGGTCAACACCTTCAACGGCGCGTACAACTCCCATGAAGAGGCGATCAAAGGATCGATCTCGCCGGGTAAGCTGGCTGACTTCGTCGTGCTGGCCGACGATCCTCACACTGTGGACAAGGAGAAAATCAAGGATATCGAGATCGTGCGGACAGTCACAGGCGGCGCCACGGTCTACCAGAAGTGACTGCCGCGAAGATTCAGTCGATTCCGACCTGCTGAATCTCAGGAGGCGCGAACTTCTGCCACTGTGATGTTCCGCATCAAGTTCCGGTTATCACTGTTCACCAGCGAAACCGACGGAGAAGAACTGGCATGAGACTGATTCCTCCGCCATCGAGTGCAGAGTGGAGTTGTCCGCTTTTTCGGATTATCAGCGGCGCTTGAGAGCTTCTAACTCGTCCAAGCTCCGTGGCCAGTCTTTTCCTAACAAACGAGACAGACTCCGATCCGCAAGCACTTTGCCGCCGGTCTGGCATCGAGCGCAATAATTCGTTTCCTTGTCGGCATAACGAATCCGAAGAACAGCGTCACCGCATCTTGGACAAGGTTTGCCATAACGTCCATGTACCGCCATCTCGGGTCGAAACGCGGTCACTTTCTCGGGAAAGCCTGCCTTTGCCTCATCCCCCAAACGCTTTACCCAAAGCTCCAATGTGCTCCGGGTGGTTACGAACAGTCTTTCCCATTCCTCCGGTTTCAATTTTTTCGTGAGCGCAATGGGAGACAGTTGTGCCGCATGCAAAATTTCATCCGAATAAGCATTGCCGATGCCACTAACAAGCCGAGGATCCGTGAGCGCTCGCTTGAGGGTGTGCTGTTCTGCTGTAAGCGCGGCGCGAAACGAATCAAGATCGCTGGAGAAGATATCGATGCCACCGGGGTCAAACGAACTCAAGTTCGTTTCGCCACTGACGACGTGCAAGGACGCGCGATGCTTGGCGCCCGCTTCGGTAAGCACCAGGGTTCCATGGGGAAAATCGAAAGCGGCCAGCATTTGACGACCGGACAATTTTGCTTCGGAGGCTCGCCAGTGCAAACGGCCGGCGATCATAAGATGAAGAACCAACCACAGACTGCCCTCGACCCCGATCGCAATGCGTTTGCCGATTCGCCGAAGTTGCTCAACGGTGCGTCCTTCAACGTTTGCCAGTGGCGGCTGGGAGGTTCTCAGCAGGAAAGCGCTCGCCAGACGCACGCGTTTGAGCGGCTGACCGACTATGCGGGATTCAAGCGCGCCAATGTAGGTGACAACATCTGGCAGTTCCGGCATTGAGTACCAGCTTGCATGGGTCAGAGCGCTTTTGCAACGCTGTCAGCCGCCGTGTGACTGATATAATTTCGCCGCCTACGCACCTGCCTTTCCAAAAAGAGGGACTGCCTCGCCATGGTTTCGACCGCAATACGCCTTCCTCTAACCCGGCTGTTCGTCTCTTTGCTATTGACTCTGCCGGTTTCCTCCCAGAACACGTCCATCTTGGGATTCACCGCGGCCCACGCTGCCAGCGAAAGCGCAGCGGAGCAGAAATTGGAAGCAATTCCTTCCCCCGAGGAAGAACGACGCCAACACCGCATCTTCACCGCTGAGCCGCATCTTGCCGGATCAAAACGTAACAATGATCTTGCGACCTATATCGCAGACGAGTGGCGAAAGCAGGGATTGGAAGACGTCGTCATTCGCCGCTACGACGTATACAGCACTGCTCCCAAGAGTTCATTCCTGGAAATGGTGGCGCCAGTTCACTACCGCGCGACGTCTGCGTGAAGAACCTTACGACGCGGATCCGGACACGAAAAATCCCCACGTCAGTCCAGCCTGGATGGGCATGTCCATCTCCGGCGAAGTGACGGCACCGGTGGTTTACGCGCACAGCGGCAATCCCGAGGACTACGAACTTGCTGCGCAAGCAGGGCATCGACGTCAAAGGCAAGATCGTGCTGGTCCGCTATTCGAATCCCTACAGCTATCGCGGCTTCAAGGCCCTCACTGCACAAAACGAAGGTGCGGCCGCCATCCTTATCTACAGCGATCCGGCCGAAGACGGATACAAGAAAGGAAAAGTCTTTCCCGACGGACCGTGGGGCCCGGAGAGCCACATTCAGCACGGCGCGATTACCTACGATTTCATGGTGCCGGGAGACCCGCTCACTCCGGGATGGGCCTCGGTACCCGGAGCCAAACGAATTCCGGTCGATCAGAAGCTGTCTCGCTGCCGAAGATTATGGCTCTGCCGCTTTCCTGGCACGACGCCAAGCCTTTGCTCGAAAACATGGGCGGCCCGGTCGCGCCCGACGACTGGCAGGGAGGACTGCCAATCAAGTATCACCTCGGCGGCGAGCAAGCTCGCGTACATCTCAAGATCGAAGTGGATAATTCGATCAAACCTTACTACGTGGTGGAAGCTCGTATTCGCGGCTCGGAACTGCCGGATGAATGGGTTGTGCTTGGCAACCACCGCGACGCCTGGGTCTTTGGTGGAGTCGATCCCAGCAGCGGGACCGCCTCCATGATGGAGATGACGCGCTCCCTGGGCCAACTCTCGAAGCAAGGCATACGTCCGCGGCGCACCCTGGTGGTGTGCAGTTGGGACGGCGAGGAAATCGGGCTCACCGGTTCGACCGAATGGGGCGAGCAGTTCGCCGATGAGCTGCGCAAGAAGGCTGTCGCCTATATCAACGTAGACTCTTCGACCTCGGGACCGAACTTTGACGGCAGTGCTGTCGCTTCTCTCGCTCCGATGCTGGTCGAAACCAGCCACACTCTTCAAGATCCCGTCGGGCAAGTCTCTCTACGACGCGTGGAAGGAATCAAGCATTCGAAAGAAGGAGAAGACAGAACAATAAAAGCGACGAAACGGCACGCAGTTACCGACGCCAATCTGGCCGACACCCGCATCGGCAGCGGTTCTGACCACACCGTGTTCCTGAATTTCGTGGGCATGCCGGTCATCGGACTTGGCTTCGACGGCGACTACGGCGTTTACCATTCGATGTACGACAACTTCTACTGGATGAACCATTTCGGCGATCCGGGCTATCGCTATCACACCTTGATGTCACAGTTGTGGGGAGTGCTGGCTCTGCGACTGGCCAACGCGGACATTCTGCCCTTCGACTTTGCCAGTTACGCCAGCAATATCCGCCAGTTCGTTACCGAACTCGAAAAGGGAAAGAACTTGAGTCAGCTCGATCTCAAACCGGTTGCAGGACGGAATCGATGAGTTCGAGGCCGCCGGCAAACACCTCGACCAGTCAGTCTCAGCCGCGCTCGCCTCCGGCACTCTGGATCCGAAAACGCAGGAAACGATCAATCACGGAATGATGCAGGTCGAACGCAACTGGCTTAATCCGGATGGCATTCCCGGGCGGCCGTGGTTCAAACACATTCTGTACGGAGCACGTTATACCTATGCTCATCTCGAACTGCCAGGTCTGACCGAAGCGACCGAAAAGGACGACTGGACTACCGCCAGCCAGCAGGCAGCGATTCTTCAGCGCGCATTAGCCACCAACACTCAACTGCTCGAACCAACTGAATTCCGATTTGGATGGCGGGGAAAAGCCGCCCCGCAAAAGACATCTCTGCAATCTTTGCAAAGCGAACTGGAGACAATTCGCAGTCAATTTCCCGGAGATATGTCCATCTACATGAAGAATCTTTCTTCGGGTGAAGAGATCGCGCTCGATTCGGATACGGTCTACGAAACGTTCAGCGTGATCAAGCTGGCGATTGCGTCCGAACTCATGCATCAGGTGGAGTCGGGAAAGCTCTCGCTCGCAGAGCGTATCACGCTGACTGCCGGCAACGAGCGCCTTCCGTCAGGTGTGCTCTACACCATGGACCCCGGACTGACTCCCACCGTCAGGGACTTGCTCACCCTGATGATCATCATCAGCGACAACGAAGCCACAGACGCACTCGGCGACAAAGTTGGCCGGGCCAATGTGACCGCCTACATGCACAGTCTGGGACTGGAGAAAACATCAATTCAGTTCTCCGATCTCGATTGGGACCGCACCTGGCTGGGCACCCTGGACCCCGCCTATCGAAACGCCACCGGCGATCAAGACCGTCGGCTTTCCGTTCGACAAATATACAGGAGCCCAGGTCCAGCAGGCCTTCGGACACACGATTTACGATGCGGGCATTTATTTCGGTCACAGCACTACGCGGGAGATCGGTCGTCTTCTGGAAATGATGGCATCCGGCAAGCTGGTTTCCAAGCAGGCCAGCGACCTGATTCTGGGCATCATGGAAAAACAACAGGTCAACGACCGGTTTCCCGCGTTACCTGCAGGATGTTCGCATCGCCCACAAGACCGGCGACGGCCAGCCATTCATTGCGAACGATGCCGGAGTGCTCTGGGTGAACGGTCAACCGATTGTTCTCGTTGTTTTCACCGGCCATCATCGTGGCGAGACCGACCCCACTACACGAATCAGTCGCCAGCGTGGCCGCACTCGTAGTCAAACATTACGGAGGAAAGTTGTCTGATGAATTCAAAAACCCGGAGGATAAGTAACGGGAGGACAAATAAGAGGGTGAAGTTCTCGCTCTATCGCGGACTAAAAACCAAAAAGTAATCCATTCCGTCCTTCACGAAATCATCTTTCTCAACTAACTGGTAACCGGCTTCATTTGCCTCTTGAACCACGATCTCTTGAGCAACGCCATGGTTCTCGCTGTCCCCATTGCGGTCAATTACTCCGACTTTGGCTCCGGAGCTAAGAGATGACCGCAGGTTGCGCAAAAGCGTGACCGGGTCTGCCACCTCGTGATACGTCTTCAACAGCAGGACCGCATCAACCTTCGTGGGCAATCGCGGATCGTCCGGTTTCCCAAGGATCGGTCTAACGTTGCGCAATTTCTCCTTGCGGATGCGCGCCTCGACATAGCGAATGGCTTCAGGATTGATATCCACCGCGTAAACCGTGCCCGAAATTCCAACCCTACCTGCTGCCCTGACAGTAAACCACCCAGACCCCGCACCGATATCGGCCACGTTTTTACCTGGAGTGATTCCCAGAATATCCATAACTCGATTGATCTGAAGCCGTTGGTCTCTTCCGGGAGAATCAAAGATGGAAAGGTCGCCGGTGTAGGGTGTGCTGGTTTTCCGATGTACGGTCTGCTGCGAAGTGGCACTTTGGGATTGTGCTGCGGAACCACAAAAAGGCAACAGCAGAGCGAAAACCAGGCCAAAGCGCTTCAACATCATGGATCCGATTCTAATTCATCACTGGAGACGCGTGCCGGAGAGGTGGGAGGAAGTTAGTCGTGCAGAACCACATTGAGCAGTGAACTATGAACCTGCACCCCGCCTTTGGCTCCACCGGCATAATGGATGAAACCCAGCTTTCTGAACCGGTTCATGAAGAAACTGACTCGGGAACGAGTTGTACCGACCATTTCAGCCAGGGTTTCCTGGCTGATCTTGGACACGACTGCTTCTGGAACGCTCTCTTTACCGAAATGAGCCAGCAATAGAAGGACGCGGGCCAGTCTCTTTTCGCTGGAATTGAAGAGCTGGTCAACCAGATCTTCTTCGTAACGAATGTTGCGCGCCAACAAGTAAGCCACGAATAAGTCAGATAACGCTCGCTCGCGGTGAAGCGCCGTCATCATAGCTTTCTTTTCGACACGCAAGAGTTCGCATTCGGTCATGGCAGCTGCAGACCCCATGCGCAGGACCTGACCGGCGAGGGATCCTTCACCAAAAAAATTCTCTTCACCTACGATTCCGATCGTCGCTTCCTTTCCTGCCTTTGAGACAACCGTAAGCCTGACCTGACCTCTTTGGATGTAGAAGACAGCATCGGCCGGGTCGCCTTGCGAAAAGATTACTTGTTTCTTCTTAACCGCCAACAGTTTGCGGCCGTCACCGATCGTCGCCAGAAAAATCTTGGGGCTGAACTCAGTTTTTTTCCTGAGGGTTGCAACCGGCTTCATGATTGCCGATTATAACGTACGCTAGGGTACAGAAAATGCTTGCGAGCACTGGTGCGAAGGCAGAGAACCAAATCTGCGTAGATCGTGATTCACAGATTCCGATGACTGGTTTTTTGTTCTCTCTGCTGTTTTCGAACTGCGACACTCCGAGCTAAATGCGGGACGGTCCGCGGCATGCCGGTGGGAAGTTCACATTTCTCTCCGGGCTTCGCGCCACAACTCGGGCAGTGGATTGTTGACGATGGTTCCGGTTTGGTTTTCACCCGAACAGAATGCACAGTAAACAGCAAGCAAGCTGTTCAAAATAGAACAGTTTCTTGGTGGCGAGATCGCTGGTCAGTGCGGAACGAGGTGAGTCGAACCCAGAAGTTTTCAGAACACTTTAGTTCAATCTTCCCGCAGCAGGTCACGCTGTTTGCGGGAATGAAGATGCTCTCTGCCACGAAAAGGTTGCATTTTTAGGTATACCAAGGTAATATGCACATAGGACGCAGCAGTAAGCGTCCAATCTCGTCGCTGTACGCCCTTTCTTCCAAACGGTTCAAAAACGTAGTCAATAGTATGCGTGGGGTGACCCTAATCTCGCCTCGCAACAGGTTCGGAGAGACCTTATGGCGTGGTACGCTTATTGCATCACCGAGCAACAGACCCTAGCCAACGGTACGCGTTCTCGTCGTCCTTCCTTGTTGGAAGGGGTTCAGGGCGTGAACGGTGCCACTGTACTGGCCTATCCCAGCGGAGAATTCAACATAGTAGTCAGCGAATATGCGCGCGATGACGCGCAATTCGGTGAGAAGAACGTGCTCGAGCATGCGCGGGTCGTAAGCGTGTGCTTCCGCAGTGGAACCGTGTTGCCGTTCCGCTTTGGAACGATCTTCGATACCGACGAGGCTTTGCGCCAGGCCGTGCGAACCAATCGCCGGACCTTTGGTCAAAGCGTCGCCCGGCTGCGTGGCAAGGCGGAGATGCATTTGAAGCTGCGGGTCAGGGATGGATCCTTGCGCGAAGCGATGGCGGATGTGATCCTGCCGGATACGGTCGGCGGCGACTACCTGATTAAACTGCGGGAGAAAGCCTCTCAGGACCGCGAACGCCGGACCAAGGCGCGGGCGCTCTCCGTACAAGTCCATAAGCTATTCAATCCACTGGAAGAAGAGATCAGCTGCAAGCGGGTCGACTCCAACGGCATGCTGATCGACATCGCCCACCTGATCGACTCCAAATCTGTGGAAAAATATCAAAACCGCTATAACAGCGCGGCCAAGCAGTTGAAGAACTGCGAGCTCGCGATCAGCGGACCATGGCCGCCGTATCATTTCCTGCCAGGCAAGCTGCGCATGGTAGCCGGCAACTCCTAAGCCGACGTGGATCAGGCTTCGAAGACCTTCGACTACTCGTCGATGGTCTTTTTCATTTCCGAGGGTTTTCGGCTTGGAGAGTACGGCTTTTATTGGCGTGACGGGTGTTCGTCGATCGCTGGGGCTTGCAGCGAATGTGCAGGATTCTGCATTTCAAGTCTCCAAGCGCGTTTCCTGTTCGCCGGTGATGTCTATCTCGATCTCCCAGCAAACTGCATTGTATTGCAGAGTTTGCTGGCTTCCGACCTTGCACCGTTCGCCGTGGCTCGCTTTGGTTGCGCAAGTGCTTCTTGTGAAAGCAACAAAAGAGGCCGCTGAACAAGAATGACCTTCACTCGCTGTCGATTCAATCTCTCTTTTTGCCGTTCCGCCTGGCGGACCGGCTCACTGCGTCGCCATTCCTGATTTAACCCTCCATCTAGCCTCTTTTATAGTGGCCCCAGAAATGGGGCCATTTTTTTGACCTGGCTCGGCGTCAATCCGCTGTCGTCCCGACCGAAGCGTAGCGCAGTGAAGGGAACTGCTTTGAGCGCACCCGAGGTCCGCACTTCGAAGCGAAACACACGATTTCCGATTGAGGTATTCTTACTTCCGCATGCGAACCGTAAGCTGCCTGCTTATTTTTCATCGCTTTGATTCCCGTCAACACTGCTCGCCCAAACACCAAATCCGCCTCTCTCCTCCAGTTACGACCGCCGGAAGCACGCGTGGCCGCAACCTCTCTGCCGCCGGGGCTAACTCCAGGAACTCACCGCGATTCGCGACGCGGCACTGACCGACGACTACGCCTAGCCGCCAGGTTGCCCACATCACGGAAAACATCGGGCCGCGGCCCGTGGGATCGCCGCAGGCGCAAGCCGCAATCGAATATGTCGCGGCGGAACTGCGCAAGCTTGGTCTTGAAGTTCGCCTCGAACCGGTGCAGGCGCGGCACTGGATTCGCGGGGCGGAAACCGCCGAACTGGTGGAGTATCGCGGGACAGGCTCCGCGGAACCACGCAGAAGATTGTGCTCACAGCTCTGGGCGGAAATCATCCTACGCCGCCGCAAGGAATCACAGCCGAAGTCGTCGTGGCCAACAGCTTTGCCGATCTGGACCGCATGGGTCGCCAAAATGTCGCGGGAAAGATCGTTCTGTTCAACGTTGCATTCGACAAACTGAAGGCAGCTGGCGGCTTCGCCGGGGAAGCTTACGACGAAGCGGTGCTTTACCGCGGACGAGGAGCGAAAGAGGCTGCCGCGCTGGGAGCTGTAGCTTCGCTGGTCAGGTCGGTGGGCGGCGCTGACTATCGGCTGCCACACACCGGCGGAAGCAGTCCTGCCGACATTCCGGCAGGAGCAGTGACCAGCGAAGATGCCGATCTGATCTGCGCATCTGGCGGCGCAGGGAAAAGTGCGCATGCACCTGATATTGACCTCGCAGACCGCCGAAGAGGTAAACACCTACAACGTCGTGGCGCGACCTAAAAGGCTCAGAACATCCGGAGCAGATCGTGATTGTTTCGGGACACCTGGATTCCTGGGATCTGGGAACCGGAGCTATCGACGACGCGGCCGGAGTAGCCGTTGCGATGGAAACGGCGCAACTGCATCCAGCAACTGCATCTTCATCCCAAGCGAACTCTGCGAGTGATCGCCTGGATTGACGAAGAAAACCTGGGTCGCGGCCACGTGGAATACGCCAAGACCCACGCCTCGAGAAATCAGCAATCATGTTGCGGCGCTCGAAAGCGATCTCGGAGCGTCTCATCCGATGGGATTCCGGGCCAAGATTACGCACCGAGGCTCTGGACGCAGCTGCAGCCGGTACAGGATATTCTGAAGCAGTTTCTGGGGCAAACCTGATTCAGCTGACCAGCGAAAGTCCGGAAGCTGACATTGAGCCCCTGGCCAAGCAGGGCGTGCCCGCCTTCGGCCTCCTGCAGGATGGGCGCGTCTATTTCAACTATCATCACACCGCTGCCGATACGCTCGACAAGATCGTTCCCCGGGAATTGCGGGAGAATGCGACCGCGATGGCCGTGATGGGTTATGCGCTGGCGGCGATGCCTGAACCCTTGCCGCGGTAGCTCGACGTCGCGGTAAGATCCTGCTTTGGCTCAAAGCGGCTGCCCCAGTGCAAATTCCACTAGAAAGAATCCTCTGGGCCAGTTGACGCATCTCATTTTGAGCGCATATCATTTTCGTTCAGTCATAGACGGCGGCATATTAAGGACGCGGCCTTCGGGCCGCGAAGTTGTTACACAGAGTTTATTATCATGGATAAAAAGAAACTGGAGTACTTCAAGAAGCGACTGGAATCCCGTCAGGTGGAACTGCGCCGGATGGTGACCCGCACCGAACAGGACGGACGAACCGTAGACGAGGGCTCGGCTCAGGACATAGCGGACCGCGCTGCAAGTTCCTACACCAAGGAATTCCTATTTCATCAAAGCAATAACGACCGCCAACTGCTGCAGATGGTGGATGGCGCACTGGAGCGGCTTCGCGAAGGCGAGTTTGGCGAGTGCATCGCGTGCGGCAAAGAGATCAATGCCAAACGTCTGGAAGCAGTGCCATGGACACGGCATTGCATCGAATGCCAGGAAAAGCTCGAGCAGGGAATCCTGGAAGAGACGTCGCGTTAAACGTCCTTTGAGCTTTCGCTCGAAGGCCGCCGGTCATGCTGGCGGCTTTCGTGCTTTAATGCGGAATGTTTACACGCTGGTTAAGTCCTCACGATGCTGCCTGATCTGATCCCCTGATTTTGACGCTGCCAGTCTTTGCCGTTAGACTCAGTGTTGTCATCCTGAACCTAGAGACTAAACCGAATAGTCGGAAGGGAAGTTCGTGCGCGCAGAAACCCGTCATCAACTTAAGCAGGACCGCTTCAGCCAGGCCACATTCGGTGCCGCTGAAGCCACGGTTCATTGGACAGTCGAGCACAAATCAAAGCTCGTCGTTGGCGGAGTGGCGCTGGTGTGGTATTGGCGATTGCGGCTTTTGGTGGCTGGTATTACCTGAACCAACAGGATCAGAAAGCCAGCATTCAGTTGAATCAGGCAGTGCGCACTCTGGACACGTCAGTACGCCCTGCGGGAGCGCCCGCAGAGGCCGATACACCCAGCTTCGCCTCGGCCAAGGAGCGCGCGACTCAAGCTCATAAGCAATTTCAGACAATCGTCGACAGCTATCCGCACACCCGGACGGCGGAATTTGCCCGCTACTTCCTGGGCCTTACCTCTTCCCAACTTGGCGACAATGCACAGCCGGAAAGAGACTTGAAGGAGTGGCTTCCTCTCACAACGAGGATCTCGCCGCTCTGGCAAAAATGGCGCTTGGCCACGGTGTATCGCAATACCAACCGCACCAAGGACGCGATCGACCTGTACAACTCCCTGATCGCCAAGCCAACTCGCAGCGTTGGCAAAGCCACAGCTCAAATGGAACTGGCTGATACCTACAACGCCGTCTCAGCAGCCAGCCGAAGCTAAACGCATTTACGAGCAAATGCAAAAGGAAAATCCCGCCACCGAAGTAGCCCAGTTCGCCACCCAGAAGTTGCAAGAGTTGAAGTAGCAAAGGACGAACTGCCTTCGCCACTCAGTTCCCGATGATTTCTCGCGAGCCGCAGCAGGCCGCGGAACAAAGTCGCAGCCTATCCCGCCCCCTCACGAACGGGAGACTTTAGCGATCAGCTTGAACAGTGAAATATTGCGTCCGAAAGACTGCGGATTGAGATCGTTAAATTGCGGTGCTGTCTTGGGCAAATCCATCGCCAAGGTTGTGTCCCATCCTGCCTGAAATATCCAGATTGTATCGCCCGGTTTCAAGTTAGAGACTGCCTGGATGGCGTCCCATTGCTGCGCGAAAATATCTGCCGTTAAAACGCTGGTATCGGAACTTGTCGAAATGACGTGATAAGAATCGCAAGAGTATTCCCGGAAGCCTGCAGTAGAGAACACGCCGGGACCGGCATCAGGGCAAAGATAAAATCTGAGCAGGAAGTTTGTCTGAAAATCGACGAAGATGGTTCCTCCCGGCGAAACCTGTCGCCGGATGGCATCTATTGCCTGCGTCATATTAGCGCGGCGCTGGTCTTCACGATGCATGTACGGACGATGGGGCGCGCCAAAGATCTGGCAGACCACAACGAGAAAAATCGAGGCGGCAACGGCCGTAACCAGACGTTGGCGAGTTAATCTCGCAATCGCAAGGCTGACCCCCGTCACGGCAAAAGGCATCATGAATGCAGAATGCCGCGTTCCCCCGTAGGGATACAGATCGGCGATCGCAGCCACGCAAGTGATCACAAATGGCAGGATTAGAAAAACTGCCAACCGGCGCGAAAGATGTATCCCGTCGTCCTCAATTTTCAGGCGTTCAATTTCTTTTCCCCTCAGCAGAGAGTCCGATCCCGCCAAGAAACATGATGGCGGCGATATCGCCGACTGCAAGTTGCCCGAAGGTATATTGAAAAACTCCGAAAGTTCTGGCAAACACGAATGGAACGCAGATGGTCCCGCGCGGGATGAAAATAGGAATTTCCTAACAGTACTCCCATGTGTTTCGCCGCGGTGCTGTTCTTCAGATTCGTGATGTGCGTAAGGTAAAGATAAGTAAAAAGCCCCGCGCACCCGACCTGGCCCGCTATCCAGGTTCCGATTAAATGGTGCCCGGCACGAAGACCTGTCAGGCGCCATGCTGAGTAAACGGCGACCGTACCGGCGAAGAGGAGCGCCGAAAAATGCGTGAGCATGGCGAGATAGAGAAGCACGAAAAACATGACCATCTTGCCTGTAGAGATTTCATCCAGAGCCAGCTCAAGAACGTAGGCCGCCGCCATCGAGAAGCACAGCAGCAGAGCGTACTGACGGATTTCTGATGAAAGTTCGACGAAAGGCGGGAGGAATGCTACCAGGATGAGCCCGACATATCCGCTAACCGGGCCCAACAGGCGGGTCAGCCATTTGAACAATATCCAGCAGAAAATTGTGCCGGCGAACACAGAAGGAAGTCGCAGCACCAACTCCGACGTCCCCAGCCTTCGCCACACATTTAATAGCAAAATAAGGAGGGGCGGGTGAGCCAAACCCAGGCTTGCCCGGTAAGCCTCTGAAAGAGAAGGTCTATTCGCGGCCAGAAAGTGCATGGCTTCATCGAGGTTCAGGAATGTTCCGGAAGCTTTCCAGAGGCGAAGCAGAAATGCCAGCAACAGAATCGATGAGATGAAGAGAGGACAAAAAACTTGTGCACCAGACCGTCTGCCGGGGTTTTCACTCATGGCGATTTCGGGTGCGATAATAATAACGTGGCCGTTGGTCTTGCCTTCAGCAGGAACAAACAGCAACGGCAAATAGGGTAGCGCGGGAGGCGCGATTGGTCTGCCAATACCTAGTTCCTTGACACTCTTTTCCACGGCCTTTATTCTTGAAGTCTGCTTTACGGTGAAATTGCTCTTCCGAGTGTACTTCCGCGGTCTTCGCGGTACGTGGTGGGGCGGCGCGGGGGGTGCCTGATGTTCATTGAAATTCACGAGTTGGAAGAGCATCCCATTGATTTTCAAGAGGAAATCAAGCCCGGTGAGCTTGACTTTGGTGAAGATTTCCGTCAAGTCGAGGTTCTGCGTACTACTGGACGTGCTCAACTGGTGGAAGAGCAACATGGCAAGCACCAGATAGTAAAGGACATACGGATCGATGGAAGTCTGGACACGAAGATAGAAATGGCCTGCGCCCGCTGTCTGGACCCCGTGTTGCAGGATGTAAAGCACAAGTTCGACCTGCTGTACCGTCCGCAGGGAGCCGATGCGGGGCGCGAAGAGCTTTCCGTTACCTCTGCCGAGGCCGAAGTCAGTTACTATCAGGGTGATGGTTTGCTGCTGGAAGATGTGTTACAGGAGCAGGTTCTCCTCGCTCTTCCTTTAAAAGCAATCTGTCGCGATGATTGCAAGGGCCTCTGTCCGCACTGCGGCAAGAATCTGAATCAGGAACAATGTGCGTGCACCGAGCCGGTGGAAGATCCACGCTGGCTGGCGTTGAAAGATCTTCGTGACAAACTGAGTCACTGATTCACAAAGATCTCGTTTCTTATCTGAGAAACCGACGTCGAATTAAGCAAAGTGAAAGAAGAAGAGAGAAACCATGCCAAATCCAAAACGGCGACACTCAAAAGCGCGTACCAGTACTCGTCGCGCACACGACGCACTGAAAAGCCACTCGCTATCAGAGTGTCCCAACTGCCACGAGCGAAAGATGCCGCACCGTGCCTGTCCCAAGTGCGGATACTACAAAGGTCGTGAAGTTCTGGACGTCAAAGAGGCCAGCTAGTCTAACCTTTCCATGCCAAGCGTCATAGCCTTGGACGCGATGGGCTCGGACCGGGCGCCGAAACCTGAAATCGAGGGTGCGATTCAGGCCGCACGGCACCACGGCGTTCGCACGCTCCTCGTCGGTAACGAATCGGAGTTGCGGGCCGAACTCGCTCGCTATCATTCCGCCGCAGGACTTCCGATCGAAATCGTCCACGCCAGCGAAGTCATCACCATGGACGATAAGGCCGTCCAGGCGGTGCGATCTAAGCGCGACTCCTCGATCCATGTCGGTGTAAGGCTAGTGCGCGAAGGGCGCGCCGCGGGCTTCGTCACTGCCGGCAATACCGGCGCGGCGATGGCTACCGCGAAGATGGTTCTGGGCGGCATTCCGGGCGTCGATCGTCCAGCATTGGCAGCGGTCTTTCCTACCGCAGTGAGCACAGTCGCCATCCTGCTCGACGTGGGCGCCAACGTGGACTGCAAGCCGGAGAATCTCGAACAGTTCGCGGTCATGGGCGAAATCTACTTTCGCAGCATGTACGGGACGCGCCGACCGCGAGTCGGTTTGCTATCGATCGGAGAAGAAGAAACCAAAGGCAACGAATTAACGCGTGAAGCCTTCCAGCTGTCTGAAGCGTCTTCCGTTGAATTTCATCGGCAACGTGGAAGGCCGCGACATTTACAGCGGTAAAGTAGACGTCATCGTCGCCGATGGATTTGTGGGCAACGTAGCGCTAAAGACATCGGAAGGCGTGGCCAATCTGGTGCGCGCGACCCTGAAGGAAACTTTGAAGGCGACCATCACGCGTCAGGTTGGCTATCTGCTGTCTCGCAGCGCCTTCCACGATTTTAAAAAGCGTTTGGACCACACCGAGTACGGTGGCGCTCCTTTGCTTGGCGTTAAAGGCGTCTGTTTCATTACGCACGGATCGTCGAACGTCAATGCGATCAAGAACGCGTTGCGCGTGGCCGCCGAATTCGCCGAACGAAACATCAATGACAAAATTGCCAAGGAAGTGGCAGGGCTGCGGCCCGGCATGCCCGTCAGCAGCTGAGTCCAACGCTAGCCCAGACGTCCTCGTCTGGGCGATCGGATGGACTCGCCCGATTTCGGCAAGCAAAAAACAAAACATGACAACACCTCAAATCGCATTCCTCTTCCCTGGTCAAGGCTCTCAAGCAGTCGGCATGGGCAAGGACTTAGCCGAAAAATATCCCATCGCTCGCCGAACATTTGATGAGGCTGATGAAGCGCTGGGCTACAAGTTGTCACAACTGTGTTTTGAAGGTCCGGAAGAAAAACTGCGATTGACGGAGATCACCCAGCCGGCGATCCTCACCGCATCGGTAGCTGCCTGGCGGGTCTTGCGACGAAAATGGTATTGGTTCCAACTTTGTCGCCGGGCACAGCCTGGGCGAATATTCCGCTCATGTGGCGGCGGGAACCATAGAGCTTTTCGGACGCCGTAAGAACGGTGCGCAATCGCGGAAAATATATGCAGGAGGCAGTCCCGCTCGGCGTGGGAGCCATGGCTGCAATCCTGGGGATGGATGCCGGGAAGGTTGCGGCCGTCTGTACAGAAGCCGCTCAGGGCGAGGTCTGCGAGCCCGCCAACATAAATTCCCCCGATCAGATCGTGATTTCCGGCCACACATCAGCGGTAGAGCGTGCGACCAAACTCGCCAGCGAACGTGGGGCCAAACGCGCCGTGATGCTATCTGTCAGCGCTCCATTTCATTCTTCGCTGATGAAACCGGCACAGGACCGGCTGGCAGCCGACTTAGGCGTGTTGTCGCTGCAAAGACCCTCTACTCCGGTTGTGTGCAATGT
Organism: Terriglobia bacterium; assembly: GCA_963706335.1. Lineage (GTDB taxonomy): Bacteria > Acidobacteriota > Terriglobia > Terriglobales > Acidobacteriaceae > JAIQFF01. The sequence continues at coordinate 78,218 of CAVPME010000007.1, read as the reverse complement.
CGATGCCGCGGTGATCGAAGACGCCAATGCGGCTCGTGATGCCCTGGTTCGTCAGGTCACTGGTTCCGTGAAGTGGGAACAGTCTATGCGTTTGCTGATCGCAAAAGGGACGCAGACATTTGTGGAAGCCGGACCCGGCAAGGTGCTATGTGGTTTGCTGCGCCAGATCGATCGCTCAAAAACTTGCTTCAATGTGAGCGACGAAGTATCGCTGCAAAAGACGCTGGAACAGATCGGCCCTAAGGCCGGCTAGAAGAACGGGCTCGGTTCGTTACGAAGCAAATTATCGAGGGAGGCCGATCGACTTCGCGGAAACCTTAGTTGCCTAGCTAACTCGTGGTCTTTCGCAAGACTTTGTCCCATCGTGATCTTCCCACCATAACCTAAAGACAACCCGGCGGCACACTCGCAATCGAAATTAGCGAAATATCAATTCACATGGAGGAAGACTCAAGGTCTTGTCGGATTTTTCTACCCACAGCTGTGCATGCTCGGCGCGGTCATTGACCACGACATCGACGACGATCCCGCTACCACCGCCGCTGCAACCGCTGGCGCCATTCACCTTGTAGGTGTTGATTACGCCCCACGGGCCACCCGAGCCCCAATCCTGCACGAACTGGTTCAATGGATAGCGGGAATATTTATCAGGATGCTGTTTCCATTGCGGATCGGCAAAGTAGATTCCGTAGGCAGTGTCGTAATCTTTGTTTTTGAGAGCCGCGAAAAACTTTCCGACTACGTGCTCTTCGGACCAGTAACGATTCGTCCACACTATTACCGCCAATACGATTACGACCGCGAGGGCGATGAGAATTCTGATTCGGCGCCGACGCGCCGGCCCCGGATCGTACGGTGTGGCATCCAACAGGCTCATAGTCTTCTAAGCATAATAGATTCGCGGGCGCACGTAAAAGTTCTCCTGCGAGGTTCGCGACCTTGGCTTCGCCTGTTGGTCGGCAAGATTCGGGAGTTGAGGTCGCGGAGAGAAGATCTTCCCGGGCGCATTTCGTTTCGCGAGCGGAACGTCATGCTGTCCTCAGGGATGAAAGCTACAGCTCAGAGAGCCTGGTGGTGGGCCAGCATGCCCCATGAGACTCTTACAAGGTCCTTTTGAACAATGGCGTCGCTATGCTGAGGGCGACGATCGCGAACAGCGAGAGATAAATCATGTCGGGCACGATGGCCGACAGACCCAGCCTCTTTCAGCAGCAAGGTTTTGAAGCCATGAACTGCGAACGTGAAAGGATCTACCTTGGCAATGCCTCGCAGCCACCATGGGAACGCCTGGATCGGGTAAACCGCCCCGCTGGGGAAGAAGAGCAGAGTGTTCAAAATGCCAAAAATCGCTCGAGGCACGAGCGGGTCGTCGACTCTGACCACCAGCAGGAACATCATGGTATTCAGCGCAACCGCGGTCAGAACGATCATGACCAGCAAGCCCATCGCCGTAGAAAAACTGAATAGTGTTCCTACACCGGCCAGTAGCGACCCGATAACCGTGATGACGACACCCACCATCACCGCTTTCACTGCACTGGCCGCGTTTAGTCCGAAAACCAGCTCCGCTTTGGTAATTGGGGTGACCAGATAGCCTTCATGAACCCCGCGAGCTTTGTCGTCGATATAGAGCATGCCGCCGCCGATCATAACCGACATAAAAATGGCCAGCGTAATCGATCCGGGCAGCAGAAATTTCATGTATTCGATGTAGGGATAGAGCTCGACGATTTGCAAAACGCTCTGTTGCAATATCCGGGGTTCCACAACCGGGTTGTTCAAAGCGTTGGTGATTTGCGTGAGTTCATCTTCCAGTGCGCCGCTCATGAAATTATCGCTGTTGTCGATTACCAGCGCGATCTGCGGCTGATCGTGTTCGTAGACTTTGCGGGAATACTGAGGCGGAATAATGACTGCGCCTTCGATCTTTCCGTTGCGAACGTCTTCCATTGCCTGCTTCTGGTCATGTGTAGTAAACCGGCAAGAATGTCCGCATATTCGCCCTGACCGAATCAAAAGCCTCGCGGATTTTCAGCGCTTGCGTACCACCGTCCTGGTCCACGAGGCCGAGGCGGGCATCGCGAATTTTTCCGCCAAACGCATTCCCCAGCACGATGAGCTGTACCAGCGGAAAGATCATCGACACCATCATTAGTGCTGGAGAACGAAAGAACTTGCGCATTTCGCGTTCGACAATTGCCAACATTCGATTCATGGTTGCATTCCTGGTCTGGGGGGCATGACAAAACCCTGAGCCTTTACCAACTCATCGCGTAATTGCCTGCCCGTGTAATGGACGAAAACGTCATCCAGGCTTGTGTTCTGAACAGAAAGCGATTTCACAACGGCTCGCGCTCGCACTGCCGTCTCTACGAGTTCGGTGGTTGTGCGAGATCCGTCTCCGGTAAGGATGCGATACATGCCAGCGCCCTCGTGCTGAACCGAAGTCACCCCGCTCAGCCCATGCAAGGTCTGCATCCAATCGGCGGGGGCATTGTCGAATTGCGCTTCGATCACGTTGGAACCGGGCACGCTCGCCTTCAACGCAGGAGGGGTATCGAGCGCCACCAGTTTGCCATGGTCAACAATCGCAATTCGATCACAAAGCCGGTCGGCTTCGTCCATGTAATGGGTGGTAATCAGAATGGTAAGTTGCCGGTGTGATTTGATGTTCATCAACATCTCCCACACTGCCACGCGGGAGACAGGATCAAGACCTGTGGTTGGCTCGTCCAGAAAGAAGATGCGAGGGCTGTGCACCAGCCCACGGGCGATTTCCAGCCTGCGACGCATGCCGCCAGAGAGGGTTTTGGTTTGAGCTTCTCGCCACTTCGTAAGATCAACCAACCCAAGTAGTTCGTCGATCGTAGATTTCCTCTTGTCGGCAGGAACATCGTAAAGCTTGGCGTAAATGCTTAAGTTTTCTTCGACTGTAAGATCGAGGTCACTGGTGAGCGCCTGGGGGATGACGCCAATGGTACGGCGAACATCGTCGGGATCCGTGGCGACGTCATGGCCGGCGATACGAGCCGCGCCTCCGGTAATCGGTATCAATGTGGTCATCATGCGGATCAACGTGGATTTCCCTGCCCCATTGGGCCCCAGGAGGCCAAAGATTTCCTCCTCCTTCACGTTGAACGAAATGTCATCAACGGCAGTAAACTCGCCGTATTTCTTAACGATATGGTCTACCTCGATAGCGTTCGAAGCAGCAGATTGCGAAGACTGGCGTTCTTCCCTGGATTCTCTCTTCTGCGGTACGCCGTTTGGTTTGATATCAGCAACCATGTCTTGTGTCTTCATTCTGAAATTATCGATCTTCACTTTTGAAAACCAGGTCTCACTGCGGCTTACCCGTCGCGGCAGCCTCAGAAGACGAAGTTGCTTTCAGTTGGTCCGGTGAAACCAGCACCTCGGCGGTCATGCCCGGCACGTAAGCACCCTTGGGATTGTCCAGGCGAACTTTAAGCACGATGGTACGGATGTCGCGTTTGCGCCGGCTGACGTCACGCTGTGTCGCGAAGTCCGCCTCGGGCGACTTAAAGAAATACCTTGCCCGACGTCAGCGTCCCGCCCGGCATTCGAACGCGAAGCATGTCTCCCAGTCCGATGTGATCAGACTCGGTTTCGGGGATGGCGGCGCGCACCCAGGTATCGCCTAAGTCCATAACCGTAACGATGGGCTGCCCCGCAGTAAGAACTTCGCCTTCGCGGGCGGCGCGAACAGAAACAGTCCCATTCACCGGAGCATAGATTTTGGTGTAACCCAACCGGACTTCTGCTTCTTTAAGTTGAGCTTCGGCATTGGCCAGTTGAGCGCGAGTCGACTGCACCGTGCTGGTGGCTGCGTGGGCCTGATTGGTGTTGGCAAGGGCCGTGTTCAGGTCAGCTTCGGCCGCTCCGACCTGCTCCTTCAGCGACTGCACCGTCGCCTGCTGAGCCTTGAGGTTGCTTTCGGCTTGCACACGGTCCTGATCCGAAGCGACTCCTTGTTTTGCCAGCTCGATCATGCGGCGGCTATCGCTTTCCGTGCGTTGCAGGGTGGCTTCCGCCTGCAGTAACTGGGCACGAGTTGACTGCAATTTTGACTGAGCGTTCAGCACATTGCTTGAGGTCGAGCCGTGAGTCGCCACGCTCGTGGCCTGGGTGGCGGAAACCTGCGACCTCAGGCTGTCGATCATGGCGGCTGCGGCCCGAGCCTCGGCTTCCAACTCCGACGGATCGAGTATCGCGATCAGATCTCCCTGCTTGACTTGCGTGCCTTCGTCAACCAAAAGTTTGGCGATGCGTCCCTGCATCTGTGGGCTAACGATAATCTGATTGGAGTCGACGGTGCCGATCAGCACCAGATCACTGGAACGGGGCGTCGAGACAAGGTAGTAGACCGTCGAAGCGATCAAGATAACCGCGAGGATAATCAGAAATCGGTTGCGCGCGTTCAAGCTCGGGCTCCTTTGGAATTACCTTGCGCACTGAACAGGGCTGCCGAAATGAAATCCAGTACCGCAGCCCGGCGGGCCGCAATGAGTTCCGGGGAGAGAGGATCGACGTGGCCGACGATTCGCAACACCGGGGCATTGGTGAAGTGAAAAGTGATGATGGCAATCATGGAGGGAATGAAATGTAGCGGGTCTACGGGGCGAAAGTCGCCCACCGCCTGTCCTTCATGGATCACGGCCGCAACTTTATGGAATAGCGGAACGAAATATTGCCGCGCGATGCGCTGAAGTTGCGGCGCACTGCCGCGCGCCGCGCGCATCATCTCTCCCTGGGTGATTCTGGGATACAGGGGGTGGCTTGCGATGTAGTCAAAATGTGCGCCAACATAGGCTAGCAGTTTCTCTCTGGGAGCGAGATCGCTGGCCAATGCCTTTTGAATACTCTGGGTTAGCCCTCCGAAAACCTGGTCCAGCACGGCGCCGTAAAGAGTCTCTTTGTCTTTGAAGTAATAGTAAAGCAGGGCTTTATTGACACCCGCGGCCCGCGCAATGGCATCGGTGCGCGCCCCCGCCGCCCCTTCACGGGAAAACTCCCTCACCGCAGCCTGCAGGATGGCGGCCTTACTTTCCTCGGGGCGGCCGCGCGAACCCAGGCGCGGCTTTTCCAACCCGTTTTTTGCCATCCCTGCCATATTAATTAACCGGTTAGTTAGATTATACTGAGGTCAGGCAAGTCGCACAATTCTTTTTCCCATCGATTACACATACAATTGCCGGACTTCTCAGTCCCACTTGGAGGTTCTTTCTTGCCTTTCACCAGAAGACAGGCCATGACTTCAGGCGGTGCCCTCGCCGTTGCCGCAGCTCTTCCGCATACAACGGCAGCAGCTCAGGCGACTACGCCGTCTCAGCCGACAGTTTCGCAGGGTGGTTTCGATCCTGTGTGCCTGGCTGACTTCGAGCCATTGGCCAAAGCCAGGATGCCGGTAATGGGGTGGGAATATGTCAGCGGTGGGGCGGGGGATGAGCTGACGATGAAGTGGAACAAGGAAGCTTTCCAACGGATTCGCCTTAGACCCAGTGTACTTCGCGACGTCTCCCAAATCGACACGCGTGTGACATTGTTCGGCCAGCAACATGACTTCCCCATTCTTCTGGCTCCCACAGCGGCGCAGAAGCTGACCAACCCTGACGGCGAAATTGCCACGGCGCGAGGCGCAGGAGCGGCCGCGCGCTGCCATGGTGCTCAGTTCCTTTTCCAACACGAGCCTTGAAGACGTTGCCGCGGTGGCGAAGACTCCCCTGTGGTTTCAGCTTTACGCGCAAACCGATCATGGCTTCACCCGTGAACTGGTGCAACGCGCCGAGGGAGCGGGTTACCGCGCTCTTTGCCTCACTGTAGACACCCCAATCGCGGGCGCGCGGAATCGGGAAACTCGAGCCAATGTCCAACTGCAATCGTTACCCAACTTAAAAGGGCTGAAAGGATTTGGCGCCGAAGGCACGTTACGCACCGGTTCGCTGGACATTTTCAGCAGCGTTCTTGACGCAGCTCTGAGCTGGAAAGACGTCGAATGGTTGCACTCTTTCGCCAAAATTCCTTTGCTGGTGAAGGGTGTTCTCAATCCTGAGGACGCAGATCGGGCTGTCAACGCGGGAGTAGCGGGTATCATGGTTTCTAATCACGGCGGACGAAATTTAGACACCGTTCCCGCAAGCATCGACGCCTTGCCCCAAGTTGCGGATAAGGTTGCAGGCCGTATCCCTCTATTTCTCGATGGCGGCATCCGTCGCGGGACCGACGTATTGAAAGCTCTCGCCCTCGGAGCGAACGCAGTGCTCATCGGACGTCCCTATCTGTATGGCCTGGGTGCCGAAGGCGAAATGGGTGTCACGAAAGTAATTAATATCCTGCAGCGGGAATTTGCCATGGCCATGGCGCTCACGGGCAGAACGAACATTGCCAACATCGACCGTTCAGTGATCTGGACATAAGGCACAGAGTTCACAACCAAAGTCTTTCAGCCATTCCCGGGAAAATCATGAAATACCGGAAACTTGGACGCACGAATTTTGAAGTCAGCGAAATGGCGCACGGGCTTTGGGGCATGAGTGGGTGGAGCGGTTCCGACGACAAGGAGTCGCTTACGGCATTGCAGCTGGCCACCGACCTCGGATGCAACTTCTTCGATACAGCCTGGGCGTACGGTGAGGGCAAAAGTGACGGACTGCTCGGAGAAATCCTGTCTCGCAATCCCACTCCTCCGAATCCAGCCGAGCGACTCTACGCAGCTTCTAAAATTCCGCCCATGAATCGCAAGTGGCCGGCGACTTCTGCATACAAATATCAGGACGTCTTTCCTGCAAATCATATTTTCAAGCACGCTGACATGATCCGGAAAAAACTTCGGGTCGACACCATTGATTTGCTGCAATTTCATGTTTGGGACGACAGCTGGGTCGACGAGCCTGACTTTCGCAGCACAGTCGAAAAGCTCAAGTCAGATCGCATTGTTGAGTCATTTGGTCTGAGCATCAACCGTTGGGAACCTAACAATGGCCTCAAGGCTGTTCGAACCGGACTGGTGGATGTGGTGCAGGTCATCTACAACATTTTCGACCAGTCACCAGAGGATAAGCTGTTTCCTCTCTGTCAGGAACTCAATATCGGCGTGATCGCACGCGTTCCCCTCGACGAAGGTAGCCTGGGAGGAAAAATGACCTCGGAAACGCGCTTTCCCCAGGACGACTGGCGTGCGATGTACTTCGGCCCCAAAAACCTGGGTCCAACCTTGCACCGGGTGGAAAAACTGAAGGCTTTGCTGCCGGCTTCGATGACTCTGCCAGAAATGGCTCTTCGCTTCATCCTATCGAACCCGCTAGTCAGTACCATCATCGTCGGCATGAGAAAGCCCGAGCACGTGAAGCAGAATATTGCGGCCAGCGACGCCGGACCGCTCGATCAGTCATTGCTGAAAAAATTGAAAGAGCACAGGTGGGATCGCAAGCCCGGACCATGGGCGGATTGATGCGGGCTGCGGCGTCACCGTCTACAAGATGTAACGCGACAGATCCTGATCCTTGACGATGTCGGCCAGCATCTTGCGCACGTAATCGGCGTCGACTTTAATGTGTTCGCCCTTCTTGTCGGGTGCGTCGAAGCTGATCTCATCGAGTACGCGCTCCATGATGGTGTGCAGGCGGCGCGCCCCGATATTTTCTGTGCCTTCGTTCACGCGAAAAGCGTAGCGAGCAATTTCTTCCTGAGCTTCGCGGCTGAACTCCAGTTTGACACCCTCAGTTTCCATCAATGCCACGTATTGCTTAACCAATGAGGACTTGGGTTCCGTCAGAATCCGTATGAAGTCTTCCATGGTAAGAGATTGCAGCTCAACGCGGATAGGAAACCGACCCTGAAGTTCTGGAATGAGGTCGCTGGGCTTGGAAACGTGGAACGCGCCCGCCGCGATAAACAGGATGTGGTCGGTACGAACCATACCATAGCGGGTATTCACCGTCGTCCCTTCGACGATTGGCAGAATGTCCCGCTGCACGCCTTCGCGTGAGACGTCCGGCCCATGGCCGCTCTCGCGTCCTGCGATCTTGTCAATTTCATCCAGAAAAATGATACCGGAATCTTCCACGCGATCGATGGCCATACGAGTGACTTGGTCCATGTCGATCAAGCGCTGCTCTTCTTCTTGGATCAGGTACTCGAAGGCCTCGTTGACCTTCATCTTCCGCTTCTTGGTACGCTGGCCGAAGAGGTTGGGTAGCATGTCCTTGATATTGACGTCCATCTCTTCTACGCCTTGATTGGAAATGATTTCGAAAGATGGGAAATTGCGCTCGCGCACATCGATTTCTACGGAGCGATCATCGAGCTTACCTTCGCGCAATTGCTGGCGAAGTTTCTCGCGAGTCCGGCTTTGCGATTCTCCCCCTGACGCCGTCGTACCTTCCAACACCATGCCGCCATTCGCCCCCTCACCCGGTCGAGGACTGACCGGTGGCAGAAGAATATCCAACAGCCGCTCCTCAGCATTGAGCTCAGCTTTGTCGGAAACGTCTTCCAGCTTTTCCTCGCGAACCATTTCGATGGCGATTTCCACCAAGTCGCGGATCATCGACTCGACATCGCGACCCACGTAACCCACTTCTGTAAACTTCGAGGCTTCCACTTTCAGAAATGGCGAGTTGGCAAGCTTGGCCAAGCGGCGCGCAATTTCGGTTTTGCCGACGCCAGTCGGCCCGATCATAATGATGTTCTTGGGAATTACTTCTTCAGCAAGGTCGGGAGCGAGCTTCTGCCGCCGCATGCGATTACGCAGGGCGATGGCCACAGCGCGTTTGGCGTCCTTCTGGCCGACCACATGTTTGTCCAGCTCGGCAACAATTTCGCGCGGAGTCAGTTCGTCGAGTGCGATCTGCTCTTCTTCAGCGGTAGCGGGTAGGTAGATAGCCATAAATCAGAATTTAGACCTCGGGCGTCAGGCCTCGGCCAGAAATTGCTAACGTCCGAGGCCTGACGTCCAACGTCGGTTCTCACAACTCTTCAATCGTTACCTTGTCATTTGTATAGATGCACATTTTGCCCGCAATCTTCATTGCTTCTTCTGCGATCCGGTGGGCCGTCAGGTCAGTATGTTCAGCCAGGGCCTGGGCCGCAGCTTGAGCATAAGGACCGCCGCTGCCTATCGCGGCTATGCCGCCATCCGGCTCAATCACATCACCTTGACCGCTTAGTAAAAATGTTTGTTCCTTATCTGAAACCAGAAGGAGCGCTTCCAAATGGCGCAAAAACTTGTCAGTTCGCCAGTCTTTCGCAAGCTCAACCGCGCCCCGGCCCAGGTTGCCATGGTACTGCTCTAGCTTGGATTCAAAGCGGCTAAACAGGGTAAACGCATCGGCAGTGGAACCGGCGAACCCGGCCAGAATCTTGTCCTGGTAAAGACGGCGAATCTTTTTGGCAGAATGCTTGATAACGCCTTCGCCGAGCGTCACTTGGCCGTCTCCGGCCATCACGACGGCACCGTTTCGCCGGACGCAAAGAACTGTTGTGGATCGAATCAGACGCTTCGTAGGCATGAGAGCAATTTTTCATTATAACAGCGGTGAGCCTGCCATGTAGGGCGAGCGACCCGTTCGCTTAGGCTATTAGGCTATGGCTCAAGGAAATTTATCGTAGCTACGAATATGGTTGCGTGAGACACGTGCAGATCCGGCGCACAAACTCGGACATTCGCACCACATTCAGTTTATTGCACGGCGATAAGCGGGACCGCGAGTAGCGCGGCAAAAATACCCACCATCTTCCAGCGAGTAAAATGTTCGCTCAGAACAAGGCGAGCCAAGAGAACCGTAATCACCGGATAAAGCGAACTCAATACAACGGCCGTGTCCAGGCGTCCGCCCTGTTCCGCACGAATAAAAAGCGCGGTGCCTGAGACATCCAAACAGCCGGCGAAGAGCGCAAGAGTTGCATCTGTTCTGTGCAACCGTCCTTGCCCGCCTCGAAACCATACAATAGTGCCCACTATGAAAAGAGAGGCGACGCGGGAATGCACCGCCGACCACAAAGCGGAGGCACCTCCGGTATGGTCGATACAGATAAAAAATCCAGCGAATCCGATGCCCGCCAGCATCGCCGTGAAAATTCCTGAACGGCTATTCGCGGAGCCGTCTGGACGGGAAATCAGCCAGATGCCAAGGCCGGCAAGAAAAAATCCGGCGATGGGAAATGCTCCCGGCAAACCCTGCGTAACGATGCCGAACGCGGAGGGAATCGCCGCCCCGAGGACCGCGGAAACCGGCGCCGTCATGCCCATATTGCCGCTACCTAGTGCGCGATAAAAAATAGCTAGTCCAGTTCCGCCCAGTGCGCCCGCCAGCAGAGCCCAGTTGCGACTGGACGCCGATGGATACGCAGCATGGGTCAACAAGGCCAAAGCGAGCATTAGAACAAAGCCACTGGCGTGCGAAAGCATTGCGATCACAAAACCATCGGACCGCCTCGATGAGTAACCGCCGGTAAAATCACTGATACCCCAGCACGATGCTGCCGCGAGGCTAAAACCGACAGGTGCGAATTGTTCTAACGATACCAATCAATTTCCCAGGCACGAGAGTAGCACGCGATAACATGTGCAGGTCGCGCCTTGACTCGCCTTAACCAATAGCAACCGGCCGAACAGAACGGTGGATCAAAAATGTCCGCAGCATTGATTCTCGGATTAGTCGGTGGCCTGCTGGTGGTGGCGTTTCTGGCGAACCGGGTCTTTAGCTTGACCCGCATTCCGGACGTCCTGGTATTGATGATGCTGGGAGTATTATTGGGCCCCATATCGGGATTAGTTCAGCCCGGAACGCTTGCGAAAACCACCAATCTCCTGGGAACGCTGGCGATCATTCTCGTACTTTTTGAAGGCGGCCTCGAGCTCGATCTTCGCCAAACTCTTCGGCACTTTCCTGGAAGTTTTCTCCTGGCTTCTCTGGCCTATTTATTCAGTACAGCTCTCGTGAGCGTGATCGTGGTGAAGGGACTCGGTTTGCCGTGGACTGACGGATTGCTCGTTGGAGCGGCGCTGGGTTGCACCAGCAGCACGGTTGTTTTGCCTGTATTGCAGCAGCTAAAAGCAGAAGAACCGGTCAGAGTAACGTTGGTGCTGGAAGCGTCATGGGGTGACGTGCTCGCCATTCTTACCGTCGGTCTGCTACTGGAGATGCGTGGCCACGAGGGCGCTGTTATGCAAGGCTTGGCTCACGGTTTGATAAATCAGGTCGGTATTGCCGTACTGTTCGCGGTGATAGCAGGCATTCTGTGGTCACGTCTTTTACACGTTTTATCTGAACAGCGCTTTTGGCAGGTCCTTACATTTTCGATTGTGCTGGTCCTGTATGCCGGAATGGAAGCGCTGGGCGCAAATGGCCTGATCGCCGTGCTCGGCTTCGGTTTGACCCTGGCTAATTTTCCCGGCGTCGATCCTGACCTCGGGCTCGCCCTGCCAATTGCGCAGATGGCTGACTCGCAGCAAGCCTTGCTGACGTTTCATTCCGAGCTTGCGTTTCTGGTGCGCTCGTTCTTTTTTGTACTCATCGGTGCGGTCGCCGAGTTAGGGATTTTCCGTTCTCATCCGTTGCTCATGGCAGGCACACTGGGGTCACTATTTTTGGCACGCTGGCTTGCGATTTTATCCAGCCACTGGGCGTGGAAAGGCATTGGGGCGCATAATCGCGAACTGATTTTATGGGTGCTACCGCGAGGGCTGATTACGGTCGTTCTCGCAATACGAGTATCGGAAGCGCGAGGCATCGGACTCGACTTTCTGCCGGGGCTCGCATTCGCGGTCATCCTCGTGACTAATGCTCTTCTAGTGCTGGCTAGCATTCGGGCACGAAAATCCCTATCACCCGTCCCAGACGTGGTGGCAGAAGCAAGCCCACAGACTGCGAAGCCTGAGATTCCAGCCCCGGCAGTAGCTCGCCGAGGCTGGATCTTGAACGCCCTGCTGCTCTTTCTACTGGCGTTCAGCGGACTGGTTCTGTGGTACGGAAAGCAACCCGAACCCGTGTGGTCGCAGGGCGTCGTGAAGTGGATTCAAACACATTTTCATCGGGGACAATAAGCCAGAGGAGAATCGCGAGAAACGCGACGTTCACGTTGCGTAGCGCGGGCACCCCGTCCGAGGTCTCCACGTTGATATCGCCTGTGTCCTTTTATGGGCACCTCTATCGCAGAACAGAACAAAAGCCCACAACTTGCCGATCATCAGGCTTTCGATGGGCCTAAGACAATCGTCACTCGTGATTCTTTCAATCAAAAGCGGCGAGTTCAAGTGATGTGATTGAAATCAAGTTCAACTTCGCATCTGAGTTTGACCAACTGTGAGCGTACAACCGGATGGTTTCATTTCACTCAAGGAACTGGGAAGAACTCTACATTCAAAATGTGACGGTGACGGAACTGCGTAACAACCTATACGAATCTTACGGCCGCATTCTCCACGAACCGGAGGTCACCGTCGATCTGAAGGATTTCGGCAACCGGTTTCGATTACGGAAAGAAAACCGCCCCGCACCGCATAGTAGCCGCATCGGAAAGAACCAGCTTGGAAATTTCCTAACCTTGCTGACAACGGTGTGTGTCGCGGACTTTCCGCTCCGTCGCTAGCCACTAAGGCTTTGACCTCCCAGGCTATGTTGAAATCCTAGTGGCAAACCCAATATGAGTCGTGCCCGGGGGATCGATAACCCATTTCATTTACAATTGGTGCTCCCAGGGCCGATCTCGAGCAGTTCAGCACTGGCGCTGCCATGGAAAATGCCATTCTTGTTACGGGCGGGTGCGGATTTATCGGTTCCAACTTCATCCTGCAATGGATGGAGCAGGAACGAACGCAGGTAATCAATCTCGACAAACTCACTTACGCGGGCAATCCGCGCAACCTCCTGGCCGTCGCGGATGATCCGCGATACCGGTTCGAACAAGGCGACATTTGCGATCGCGATCTCCTGTGCCAATTGCTCAAGCTTCACAAACCTCGCGCGATTGTGCATTTCGCGGCGGAGACCCATGTAGACAGATCTATCCATGGACCGGATGACTTCATTCGCACGAACGTTCATGGAACCTTTTGCCTCCTGGAAGAATCGCGGGCATATTTTTCGGAATTAGGGCCGCAAGAGCGAGAGGCGTTTCGGCTTCTTCATATTTCCACAGACGAAGTGTACGGATCGCTTGGCACGGATGATGCGCCGTTCTGCGAGACCACTGCGTACGCACCGAATAGCCCGTATTCCGCCTCCAAGGCGGGTGCCGACCATCTGGTACGCGCTTATCACCACACTTATGGTCTTCCTGTACTGACCACGAATTGCTCGAACAACTACGGTCCGTACCAGTTCCCCGAAAAGCTTATTCCGCTGATTATCCTCAATGCGCGCGCCGGCAAGCCGCTCCCCGTTTATGGCGACGGACAAAATGTCCGCGACTGGCTTTTCGTGGACGATCACTGCGAAGCAATACGCCAGGTCCTATGCCAGGGGCAAACCTGGAGAAACCTACAATGTCGGCGACAGCAGCGAAAAACGAAATATCGACATTGTGGAGACCGTGTGTTCGATTCTCGACGAAGACTGCCCGCAAGATCCCGTCGTCCCTCACCGGCAACTGATCACCTTCGTGAAGGACCGCCCTGGACACGATCGCCGTTATGCCATCGACGCGCGCAAGATCGAGCGCGATTTGGGCTGGAAGCCGGGCGAGAGCTTCGACAGCGGCATTCGTAAAACCGTGCGATTGGTATTTGGATAACGAGGCGTGGGTGAAAGGATGTAACCACCGGCGCTTACCGGAAATGGATTGCCACGCAGTATTCATAAAGTCACGCAGATTCATAAACAAGAGACGTTGCTGGAACTGCGTACGATCGTCAGGAGAGCTTGCCGCATGCGAATCACGATCTTCGGAGCAACTGGTCTGCTCGGCAAAGCGTTGATGTCAGAGTGGACAGGGGATGAAGTCACGGGGCTCGGCTCGTCGGACGGCGACATCCGTGATGAGAAAAGAGTCTTCGAGCTTGTCGGTCAGAGCCGGCCTGACTGGATTGTTCTCGCTGCAGCCTACACCGACGTGGACGGATGCGAGACGAATCGTGATCTGGCCTTCGACGTTAACTGCGCCGGCGCCGTAAACGTAGCAAGAGCCGCGCGACAGCACAACAGCCGCCTCCTTTTTCTCAGTACAGACTATGTCTTCGATGGTACAAAGACGAGCACCGTACAACACTAGCGATCCGCGTTTGCCGCAGAGCGTTTACGGACAATCGAAAGCTGAGGCCGAACTACAAATTAGCCAGGTTCTTCCGGACTGCTGCATTTTGCGGACGTCGTGGCTGTTCGGCAGCCGGCGGGAAATGTTTTCCTGACACCATTTTGAAATTGGCGGCGACCCGCCCGAAGCTAGAAGTCGTCAGTGATCAACGTGGGTCTCCCACTTACGTGAAGGACCTGGCGGGCGCTATCGCTCAACTCTGCCGAAAAGATGCGAAGGGTATTGTGCACGCCACAAACGCTGGCGAGTGTTCGTGGTACGAGTTTGCCCGGGAAATCATCGAACGTTCAGGTTTACAGACGAACGTCGTCGAAACCAGCAGCGATAAGCTTGTGCGTCCAGCGAAACGCCCAAAGTATTCCGTGCTTTCGGCTGAGCGTCTGCAGACCTATGGCATTACCATGCCGGACTGGCGGGACGCGTTGCAAAGATATCTGGCGGACAGAACGTGATTCGCAGTGAGAGATTCCGGTTCCTGCAAAATCCTATAGCTGCTCCAGCAGTGCAGCTTGCATTTCCTTCTGATGTTTTAGATCCAGTTTTGCGCCCGCGCAGGTCACGTGGAACACATCCGTAGCTGTCTGGCCCTGGGTCTCAATGACCGCAACTTCGATGTTGCAGCCGAGTTCCGCCATCGTGGAACTGATGTCGTATAGCAGGCCGGGCCGGTCTTGAGCGACAATTTCAATCACCGTGCTGTGCTGCGAACATTGGTTATCCGTTTGCACGCTGGGCTCAATTTTTACTTTGGGGTTCGAAGCTCCAGGCTTGAATTTCGCCTCCATGAGTTCTACGACATTAACCTCTCCAGCAACCGCTTCGGAGAGACTTCGTTTCAGCCGGCCTATTTCGGACGGATTGAGTTCAAGCGTACGAAAACGGTCAGCAAATCGGATCGTATCCAGCACGAGCCCGGCTCGGTTGGAAAACGCTTCAGCCTTCAGAATATTCATTCCCCATGACGACAGCGTACCCACAACATGTGCAAAAAGACCGGGGCAATCGAGCGTCAACAGAACAAGCTCGAAATAACCCTCGCGACGCACAATGTCGATCTGCGGTTCATCATCCTTGACTTTGAGTTGGTCATACATCCTGCAGTGAGTGGAAATCTCACCCGGGCTATGCATTAACAGATAGCGTCGGGGAAAGCCTTCAAGGAAAGAGGTGATGTGTTTTGCATCGATCTCACCAGCAGCCGCGACAACCTCATTGATTCGCTCTCTATTAGCCGCATTTGCGGTCAGTCGCTGATCGTCCACTGTCCGGCTGAGATGGTTAAAGCTTGCGGCATACAGTTGCCAAAGCATCTCAGCTTTCCAGGGTGTCAGTGCTTCCGGATTGACCGACTTTATGTCGGTGTAGGTAAATAACGTCAACATCTTCAATCGCTCAGTCGTACCCACCAGATCGCTGAACTCTCCCACCACCTTTGGATCGAAAATATTCTGCCGCCTGGTCGTAGCCGACATGAGCAGATGGCTCCCGATCAAAAACATCACGGTATCTCGGTCCGCAGGGTCAAGGCGAAGCCTTTCCAAGGCACTGGTGGATGCCTGCAGGCTGCCCGCCACATGATCGTCGGATGGCATTCCTTTGCCAACGTCGTGTAACAGAAGAGACAGAAAAAGCAGATCAGGACGCTCAATTCCTTCCAGGATGTCGCGAAAACGCCGTTCCAACTCGCTTTCTGGCGCGCGCAGCGCGTGAACATTCTCAATTGCTACAAAAGAATGCTCATCGACAGTGTAACGATGGTAGTAATCACGAATCACAAGAGAATCAACCGCTTTGAATTCGGGGAAGAACAGGACCAGCATCCCGAGCCGGTGCATGGCTCGCAAGGCTATACCCGCATGCTGCGAAACCAGGATTCGTTGAAACTGTGTCCATATCTCTGTTGAATTCTGCGCCCATTTCTCGAGGATTGGTAACGCTCCTTCAACACATCGTTCGGTTTCGCCCGTAAGCTTTAGACCGTGACGTGCAACGAACTCAAACAGCCCGAAGAGCACAGAGGGATCCTGCACGGAAGACAGCTGGCGTAAAAAGACTCGGCCTTCCACCACTGAGAAATCCGCATTCGACAAACGCGATTTGCGATTTTCAAATAGGCGGTATAAACCACCCGAACGGACCGGCGGCACTTCATCGAACAATACGGTAAGTCTATAAATCGAACGCACATGGCGGAAGTAAATTCGCATCCACGCCGCGGGAGCAACCGGAGCTCCCCCTGGCAACCCGATGCCCGCGGCTGCAGCCTCGGACTGCAGTTCATAGGTAAGTCCATTCAAGTCACGGCCCTGGCGATAGTGAAGAAAACATCGGACCGCTGAAAGAAAATCTAGAGCCGCTTTACATTCTTCGCGAAAAGCGCCCGGCAGCAGGTTTGCTGGCGAGGGCCAGTTCCCTATCTTTTCCAATTCCGAAATCAAGCTGAGCCAGCATGCAACCTGGTAGTCGCGCAGTCCGCCGGGGTAGTCCTTTATGTTCGGTTCCAGATGAAAGATGGTGTGCCCATACTTTTTGTGACGCGCCGACGTCAAATCGGTAAGCCTCTGCTGCAACTCGAGAGCCTCCCGCCTCACCATTTTCGGAATCACCCGAGACCGAAGCTGCTCAAACAATCCGGCGTCGCCACAAAGATAGCGGCAATCCAGCAACGAAATATTGAACTCAAGATTGTCACGGTGGAGCTTGCCACACTCCACCAACGAACGGGTTGTGGGACTGACTCGAAGATGACGGTCCCACAAAGCCTGCCACATTTGTGGGATCAGCTGCTTCTGCGCAACTTCGCTAAGGGCTGATTCATGCAAGAAAAGCACGTCGACGTCGGAATAGGGAAAAAGGGCCCGGCGGCCGTAACCGCCAAGTGCAGCGACGCATATACTGTCCGACGGGGCCAATTCTTCTGAAAACTGTGCCCACAGATCGCGTATCAAAGAGTCCGTGACATCCGAGCGCTCGCGGACGGCTGCCTGCCCATCGTGCGAGCGCTCAAATCCCTCGCGTATTCTTCCAGACGCTTGTTGATACGTTTCCTGCGACGCCAAACTGTTCGCCAACAATGGCATGAGACTCCGAAGGCGGAATGTCGGCTAGAGGGCTGCCACTCCACGCTCTTGATTTCGAATGCGGATCACTTCGTCAATCTTCGAAACAAAGATTTTTCCATCTCCTATTTTGCCGGTGGAAGCTGTCTTCACGATAGCATCGATCACCGGATCGACAAGGTTGTCGACCAGGACGAGTTCTATTTTGATTTTGGGTAGCAGGTCCACGCTATACTCGCGGCCACGATAGGTCTCAGTGTGACCTTTCTGCCTGCCATGACCGCGCACATCCGATATCGTCATTCCTTCGACACCCAAATCCAGTCAACGCTTCTTTAACGGCCTCAAATCTGGATGGCTGAATAATCGCCTCAATCTTAGTCATCTTGTCCTCTCAAGTCATTAGGCTGCGTCCAAGGCAGGGAGGGAACAGATCCTCGCCTGCCCCGGACATGCTCAACAATTTACATCGTGCCAGTACGCGGCAATGGTTGCATTGCCATATGTGCTTTGTGCGCAGCCAGCGGAAGTTCCTGGCTCATGCCACCAGGAGCTCCGAGAGCCGAAATGACATATTCGGGATAGGCCGAAATTCCGTGCTCATGCAAATCGAGCCCGTAACTCTCGCCTTCCTCGGTTACCCGCAGCACCCCCATAGCATTCACCGCCAGCATGACAGCCATTGCGACCACGAACGTCGCAATTGTGATGGAGGCACTGCCGATGGTTTGGGCAACGAGGACTTGAGTTCCACCGCCATAGAAGAGTCCCTTGAGAGCTGCAGAGTTATCGGGAGCAATCGGCCCGGTAGCTCCATACTTACCACAAGCAAACAATCCTAGCGAGAGGGTTCCCCATATTCCGCAGAAACCGTGAACCGGAACTGCGCCGATGGGGTCGTCGATGCGAAGCCATTCCAACAACTCCACGCCGAGAACCACAAGCACCCCTGCGACTCCACCCAAGAGAATGGCTCCGACTGGGCTGACCCAATAACAGGGACAGGTGATTGCTACCAGTCCGGCGAGAAATCCGTTGGTAGTAAAGCCAGCGTCCCATTTCTTACTGGACTTGAAGGCCCAGAACATCGCGGTCAATCCCGCGGCGCATGCCGCGAGCGTTGTGTTGGCAGCAACCCGTCCAATCCCTTCAAAATCCATGGCGGAAAGCGTACTGCCAGGATTAAATCCGTACCAACCGAACCACAAGAGAAGGCCGCCACAGACGGCGATGGTCAAGTCGTGCGGTAACATTGGAGCTCCGCCGTCACGTTTGAATTTCCGTCCCAGGCGCGGACCCAGAACGATGGCGCCAGCCAATGCGACGAAGCCACCAATCGTGTGCACCACCGTGGATCCGGCGAAGTCATGGAAGCCCATCCCCGACGAAGCAAAAAAATGCCCCTCGCTGCCCATCTGCGCCAACCATCCATCCGGGCCCCAGGCCCAGTGTCCGATGATGGGGTAGATGAAACCGGAAACGGCAAAACTATAGATCAGATCGCCGACAAATCCCGTTCGGCCGATCATCGCTCCGGAAGTGATAGTGGAGCATGTGTCAGCGAAAGCGAACTGGAAAAGCCAAAACGCGAGGAAGGCGACGCCGGAAGTTTCATATGTTGCTGGAGTTCCCTGCAGGAAGAACCAGTGATATCCGATGAACCCATTTCCGTGACTAAACATGAACGCGAAGCCGAATGCGAAGAAAAGAAGCCCGCAAAGACAGGTATCGACCACGCATTCCATTAGCACGTTCACTGTTTCGCGGGAGCGGCAGAATCCCGCTTCCAGCATGGTGAATCCAACTTGCATGCCGAACACCAGGAATGCGGCGACCAGAGTCCAGACGGTGTTAAGCGGGTTGACGACATCGGCAGCCTTCACTTCTGCGTCAGCCGCCAGAACATGGGCTGAGAAACAGTCCTGAGAATACAGTGATAATCAGCAGAACCAATCCGACACCCAAAGCTTTACCAGCCAATAGAAGCTTGCCATATCGGCGCCACTCCGGATCCCGCAACCGGACTGCAAGCCTCGAAAACTTTTGGGCCATGGACAACTTTGGGCCCTTTCGTGAGTCAACATTCATAGCATCGCTCCGTGAGTTGATTTGTCAGAAGTTCTAACCATTCACTTAACGTAATTGCCTTAATACTGCGATCTACTCTTGGCGCGGGCGCGGCTTGGGTGCTGGTACTAGGGGTGGTTTGACTTGAGCCCAAGCCGCTGGCCCACATTTCAGCGGCATCGCTGCAGCTGGGTAAAAATCGATATTCAATCGTGCACTCGATGAGGTCAGCAACCAGAAACGAGTAAAGAAGTTTGTCTTTCAAATTCTCCCTCCCTGATGAAGACTTACTTCGCATCCGCGCTGCTGAATGCGTACACCATTCCAAGCGTTACCGTATTTTGCGCATCCTTCGAACAGGCCTGTCCTGTAGGGAAAAACGTTCTGGTTCGACATGTCGCGCCGGAATTCCAGCCGGGTCATGATCTTGCTGGCCAGCATTCGCTGCAGGGTAAGCGTGAATTCCTTTAATTCCTGGGGCGTTCCGGTTTGCGTCCCGCCGTTGTCACTGAAGTATTCGCCCCGGGCGGCGACAGCCCAGTTGGCAGTTCGGAGCGTACTTCACGTAGCCGGCGATACCACTCCAGTGTGCCGAACTGAACGCGCTGGTAAGGTGGTCGCGGCCATAGTCGTAATTCGCCATCAGCGACAGTTGGCCGTTCGGCGTGTATGTCACGACCGTGTCGGAGAGATGTCTGAAATTCCCGTTGTCGTTGGTTTGTTCCGGACCGACCAGATAATTCTGAATCAGGCTGAATTTGGCAGTCGGAGTCCAGGCTGCACTGAAGCCGGTGGTCTTGCCACTGTTATTGTCGATGCTGTTATTCCATCCGTTTACCAGGTACCCGGTAACGGCAAATTTTGGATTGAAGGCATATTTCGCACTGGCTCCGAAATGAAAATACGGAATGGCCAAGGCAAAGAGCAGGCCACGTGAATAATTCCAGTTGTCCTTGGTCTCAATCACCTCCGCGCCTGCTGGCGTTACGAACTTTCCTACGTTGATCTGCAGCCCTTTTCCTACTGGCGCAAGATACTCCAAATATCCTTCCTTGAGGTACTGATCGAAGTTTGACTCGGTTGGAAACTGGCCCGGCTCAGTGGAATTAACCATATTCATTGCCTGCCCAAAACCCAGGGCGATGTGATATCCGACGCGGCTCGCAGCAGCATCCGGCGCCTTGTCGGCGACGAGTTCGATCATGTTCAAACCGAACTGGCCCGAATTGATATCGAAGTTGCGAAATGCGGTGGTACGGCCTGCCGGTTGATTCGAGTTGTAACCGTAATAAACGTCCACAAAACCACTGAGCGTCGTTGGCCCAAGCAAACCAGCCAGTCCGGTAAGCGCCGGAGTGGCCGTCGGCGTGGCAGTAGCAACCGCAGCTTCTGCGGGAGGCAGAGCCGCGGCAGGAGCTGTGGCCTTCTGCGCCGCCAGTTCGCTCTTGAGGTCCGCCAGCTGTTTTTCCAGGGAATCGATACGTCCAGCCAAGTCAGGCGACGACTGTGCTGCTGGTTCTTCAGCAAAAAGCGGGCTCGCTGACCTGGAAATTATCCCCAGGCTCATGGCGCAAATTACAACCCTCCCTAGGAAGGTTTTCTTCATCTAGACTGCCCCAATTCTCCCCTTGGCTATGTTGTGTGGTGAACTGCAATCACAGCCTGTACTCAGCGAGTGGACAGTAAGGCTCATGACCTGTTGGAGTCCAATGCATAATTCTTTTCGCCCTTATCACAAATACTTTTGAAAACTAAAATTTATGGTGAGGATAAGAGAAATCTATCGGGCAACGGCGCCGGCTGATCGCAAATCGAGTCTCCGGCGGCAAACGCGAGCCCTGGACATCCGCAACCAGGCGTGCGGAACTTTCCATTTGTCTCGGAGGTTGTTACTTTGGTACATTGGTACCAATGATCAAGAAGCAGGGTTTGACAGTTGTCCGGGTTCAGACCGGCGTGCGGATGGAAAAGCGCGTTCTGAAAGTGCTGAAGGCATTTGCGGAATACCACGATTTGACGCTCGGCGATCTACTGGAAGGAATTGTCTTGCATGCATTCGACGGCAAGATTCCCTTCAGCCCGGAGTCTCAGAGCCAGATTAGGGAATTGAAAAAATTCTACGGGCTGGATTTGGACTCAAAGGCAAGTCATCGCTTGAAAGAATCGAGGTTGAGCAAATAGCTGCCGGAGAAAGCGGAAATGAGAGAGCCTCGTCCATGACAATGCGTGAAATCCTCATGACCGACCATGAACTGCTCGAGCAGTTCGAGCAACTCACTCTCCCGCCGGAATGCTTGCGGCACGCGGAGCATGTCCGGATTGCTTATCTGTACCTCACGAAGCTTCCAGTTTTGGAGGCGCTCCAGGCATTTACTGCGGCATTGAAAAGTTTCGCCGCGGCACACGGCAAGGCGTCGCTGTATCACGAGACCATTACCTGGGCTTACATCTTTCTAATTCACGAACGTATGGCGCGATCGGAAAAGGCGCGGGACTGGGATGAATTCGCCAGAAATAACGCTGACCTTCTGACCTGGAAGGACGGTATTTTGACTCGCTTTTATAAAGAAGAAACTCTCAGCTCCGATATGGCAAAACGGATTTTCATATTTCCCGACCGAACGATAGAACAAGAGGCCATAAACAGCTGCTTGATCCCTTATCCCCGTGGAGTTTCCCACTTCCCTGTTTCCGCTGAACGGAAAATAGCTTCAATCACCGCCATATTTTTCACGGCGTCGTCGAGAGAAACAGGTACCTGACCGTTATCGCGCACCGCTTTTGAGAATGCGTCCCCCTGAATAGTGTATTGGTCGCAGATCGGAAAGCTTTCGGTGGTGATACCGCTGCCGAACAGATCGTTTCCATCGTCGATCAAAATGCGACAAGGCCTGTCTTTGGGAGCGTTGAACGGAATTTCGATTTCGATGCGACCCTTGGTCCCCAGAAACTGCATTCGCTGGTAGGGCACGAGCTGCGTGCTGCAGGTAAATGTGGATTGTCCGGAAGGAAAATCGAGAATGGCAGACGTCAGACGATCCACCTTCATTACCGGATCTCCACCTACCAAGCCGAGCACCCGCAACGGCTCTTCGCCGAAAATGAACCGTGATGTATTGATCGGATAGCATCCGATATCCATCAGCGCACCGCCGCCATATTCAGAAATATTCCGGATATTCGCGGGATCGATATTGAAATAACTGAAAAAACCGGTGATTGAACGGAGCGATCCAATCCGGCCGGAGGCGATCAATTCTCGCGTTCGCAACCACTGAGGATGGGTACGCACCATGAATGCCTCGCCCATCTTTACACCCGTGCGGTCTCGCGCCGCCAGCAGGGTTCTGGCCTCCGCGACAGTGAGGCTGAGAGGTTTCTCGCACAAAACATGCTTGCCCGCTTCCGCGGCCTTGATTGACCATGGCACGTGGAGCTGATTGGGAAGCGGGTTATAGATCGCTTCGATCCGAGGGTCGGCGAGTAGTTCTTCATAACAACCGTAGGCTTTAGGAATGCCGAGAGCCTGCGCTGTCGCTTCTGCTTTGCGGAGGTCGCGTGACGCAATGGCCACCACTTCACTCCACTCACCTTTTTGCATTGCGGGGATAACTTTTTTTACTCCGATGTTAGCTGTGCTCAGGACTCCCCAGCGGACTTTGTTGGGCATGTCCGCAATGATAGACACAAAGTTGTGCCCGGTAAAATTCGATCCACATTGTGAATCCTCAGGACGACGGAATGAATGGCAGAAGGAATTAATGACCCAGAATCAGGTTGACAAAAAATGTCACGAAGTTTGCTCCAGAGTGTCATTCGCTCACGCGATTACGTCCCACTGGATTTCTTATTCCCCTGTAAATATCTGATTCTGTGAGCGGCACATCTCCTCCGCATTTTCATCTTTGTGGCCCCTTAAATGCGAATAGCAGCACAGCGACAAAGTATTGGTCACCTTAGGGAGCTTTCGCGTGGGAAAAGATGTTGGAAAGCGCCGGCAAAAGCGCGTCAAAGTGGTACTGCCGGTACGAATATCCGGGAAAGATGCGGCCAACAATCCGGTCAATGAATTAGTCCATACCTTGGACATTACTCCGAATGGAGCTCGCCTGGGTGCGATTCACCATGTGCTGAAAACGGGCGACAAACTTACGCTTCAATACCGTCAACGTCGCATTCAGTTTCGGGTTGTTTGGGTAAAGCCTCTGGTGGGTACGAGTGAATATCAGGTAGGGCTCGAAGGATTGAGTTCCAACGGCGACAATTGGGGACTCGAACTACCCGACATTGACTTGGTCGACGAATATCAGTCTATCCGCTAGTTCATAAGCAAATCTCCTCTCTGCTCTTCACGCCGCTGCGCCATCGAACTCTCGCCGGACGCTCGCTGGCGGTTTTTCGTGCAGCAGTAGTTCCGTGGCCTGGACCCGGCGATCGTTATGAAACCAGCGTTGCACCACTCCATCGTGCAGGAAGTTCGCCATCGACAGCAAGCTCATACCCTGGTGGTGGACCATCCAGCAGCGCACCAGTTCATGTCGATGGCGCCATGAATGACGGCCTGAAGAAGAATAGTCGGCCGATTCGTAGAATCCGTAAGGACCCACCCATCCATCGGCGGCCATACGGCGCAGGTTACGCATCGCTTCTCCGGAATCGACATTAAGAGCCAGGAAAGTGGAATACGGCGAGATAACCAGCGCTTCTTCTTCGCCATTGCGCAGCGAAATTTTAGGAAGACCGAAAGCCTGATACTGATAGTTCCCGGCTTCATCGCGCTTGGCGTAAGCGGATTCGGAAATCCCCCAGGGAATGCCCTTTTCCGTCGCGTAGATCTGCTGCAGACGCACCGCCGCAATACGCGAATTATCCAGCAAGAGTATTGGGATAAGTCCGCATCCAGAGCACCGGCATCAGATACTCGAACATAGTTCCTGTCCAGGAAAGTAAGAATCGGGAGTCCGTGTTCGCGGGTATGTGATCGTCCCAACTGAAACCAAACATCCTGCGGAATATCTTCCTTGGCGATCGCGGCAAACACCGCGATGCGCGCTTCCGATGCCAGCAAGTCGTAGCACGCGGTCGGATGCTTTCCCGTCTCGACCTCAAAACCGAGTGATAGCAATTTGCGTCGCGGATCCAGAAGGAATCGGAAATCCATATTCGTCGGCGAGCTTCGCCGCGACGCTGGCGACTTGCTTGAGATCTCGGATCAGATCCAATGCCCGTGAACGCGCTTCCCGGCAACATCGCCTGCAGTCGTTGATAGAGCTCTTTGCGATCTCCCGAACCGTTGGCGTGGTCGAGAGCAAACTGCAAACGATCATTCAGCGCATCGACAATTTCCGGCAGCCTCTCGACTGTCAGGCTTCCGCGAATCGAATTTGAAGTTCAGTGTCGAGTCATTCCACAGCGGGACGAATTCCGGCAGCATCCACGGAACGTAAACCTGCACTGCTTTCCTGAGATTTCTGAGCCGTGACAGTGACTCAGCCGCGAACCAGCGAACCTCGGCCTCATGCTTCGAATCCGCATCCGCGGAATCGATCTCGAGGAGCCCCTCTTCTGAAGGCGCGAGCAGGCGCGGAAGCCAGCTCTTCTTCTTCATCTGGGTTTCAAATACCCTGAACCGCTTGTGGGGAAAGGCATGCCGGTCTACCAGAATACGGAGATGATCGGCCAAACCTTCCGCCAGTTGCCGTTCCAGCAGCGGGCGATGCAAAAGATCCAGACATCCCTGCTGCAAGGTCCACAGTGATGCCACCAGATTCCCGCTGTCCACCGAAGAAACGAACCGTGGCTGCAAGCGGCTGCAACGTACGCGTGTCATACCAGTTCAGCAAGTGACCGTGGGATCGCGGGAGCTTGGCTACTGTCGCCAAGGTTCGCAGAGTTTGTTCGGCAAATTCAGGAACGGTGAGAAACCCGAACTCGCACGCCACCTGGCGCGCGTTGAGAAGAAATCCCAGATTAGTCGGCGACATGCGGCCCGCAACAGCCGCGGGTTCTTCCTGCACATTGTCCGGGATCAGCCAGTTGTGCTCAGCCGTGCTGAATTCGGCGAAGTAGCGCCAGGTCCGCAATGCTGCGCTCCGCGAGAAACAATTCATCCTTGTCGGACGTTTCAGTTCTGGGTCGACCGCGGAGGCAAGATTCAGCCACATCGAAATCCATTTGCTGCAACCCCACAACAAGAATCGGTAGCGCGGCGTAAAAAGCCTGACGCCGGCCAAAGAAGACCGAGAACACCCAATCCGAGGGCCAGCGCGGGAATCCACTCGAGATAAATGTCTACCGGAGTACGTTTGCGTGTGCTCAGTTCCGTCTCGGCCGCGGTCTCCCATTCCAGCAGACGACGTCGCGTAACCAGTCGTCGGACCAGCGTGCGCACCACTGCGTCGAGCGACAGCAACATCTGGTGAGGCAAGAAACAGAGCGTGAAGAATATGCCGACGTTGGTCGTAATCAAGGCAGACCGCGCATCTTTGATCGACTTCCGGCTTTCGCTCGACCGCCGCCTTAATCAGGTTGAACGCGAACTGAAACCAAGCCGGCACGAACAGAATTCCGATCGTCGCCAGAGTCCAGTACAACGGATTTCCCGGCAGCACCAGCCATCCGAACACCAGCAACAAGAAAGTTGCAGGCTCTACCAGGCTGCGGCGCAAGTTGTCCAGAATCTTCCACTGCGATACCAGCGAGATCGGATTCGGGACCTTTCGACCGGACTCGTCACGCACTTTCGACAGAAGCCATCCCGTAATCTGCCAGTCGCCGCGAAGCCAACGATGCTTTGCGGCGGTTATAGGCGCTGTAATGTGACGGGTAATCTTCGATGATCTCGATGTCAGTAGCCAGCCCGGCACGGGCGTAAGCGCCTTCGATCAGGTCATGACTGAGCAAAGCATTGCGTGGAAACCGGCGCTCCAGAACCTGTTGCACCGTATCGACTTCATAGATGCCCTTTCCAGCGAAAATCCCTTCTCCGTACAGATCCTGGTAAACGTCAGAGATGGCACGCGTGTAAATATCGAAACCCGTCTCACCCGAATAAAGGCTGGCCAGCCGCGAACGCGAGGCGCTCTGTACGCTAACCCCCACGCGAGGCTGCAGGATGCCATAGCCTGCCACCACAATATTTTTCTCCGGATCGGGATCGATAATCGCCTGGTTTAACGGGTGCGCCATAGCTCCGATCATGCGATCGGCCGATCCGCGGGGCAGTTCGGTATCGGCATCGAGGGTAATCACAAAACGGATTCGCGCGACAGGACCGACAGATCGCCAACCTTCACCGGAAAACTGTCGTGCTCGTTGCGCAGCAGTTTGTTCAAGTCCATCAACTTGCCGCGTTTACGTTCCCATCCCATCCATACCCGCTCGCGCGGGTTGTAAACGCGGTGGCGATGGAACATTAGAAATGATCCTTCCGCCTGTCCGGCATACTTATCGTTCAATTCGCCGATCAACTGCCCGCAGTAATCAATCAGCGGATCGTCCTCACTTGAGGGCACCGGTGAATCCGGCAGATCGGTGAGCAGCGCAAAATAAATATTGGGATCGTGATTTCCTAGAAATCGAACTTCGAGATCATCCACAAGCCGCATCACCTGCTCGCGGGTGAACAAGCATGCTGGGAATCGCCACCAGAGTCGCGCAAGTAGCTGGAACGCCCTTCCGAAAAATCCAGCTTGGGGAGAATTTGCGGTTCCAGAAGCGAGGTCACCAAGTAATTCACCAACTGGATGGCACCTTGCGAGCAAGGCAGCAAGCAACATCAACATCGAAAAGAAAATAAGCTCCGGAGAGGTGTACGTGTTTGTCAAAAGCAACACGATTGCCGACATGATCGCCAGCGTCAGCACTTCGGTGCCCGGAAGATAAAACTCGCTCGGATGCCGCCGCAAGAAATGAGACAATTCGTCTCCCAATCGAAGGCTGAAAACCTACCCTCTCCTCAAGCGCCGGAATCCCCTCCGCAACCAGGTAGTAGCCAACATGCGCCAAACGTGCTTGCAGCCGCGGGTCAGAATGCCGTCCAGCCTGCGCTTCTTTAGCCAGGGTAACCGCGGTCGCCGCAACTTCGATCTCGGTTAGGTCGGAGTGCTCAGCGAGCTTTGCCAACTCCGTCCGGTATAGGTCGCGACTCTCGAAATCCATTCGAGGGTAAGCACCGGCCGGATCTTCCCGCAAGATTCGATCGAACAGGATGAACGGTTCAAGGAGTTCCTTCCATTGCGCCTGACTGATTTCCCGCAGACTTCTTATGCAGACTCCCACCCCGTACGAGCCTTCCGGGTCCGTTATGACCTTCGATCCTCGCGCCGCAATTTCCTCCAACAGCACCAGCTTGAGCGACGGGACCAGCGCCCAGAGTTCATGCAACTGAAGGGTTGAGCTTTGCTGGAACGCTTGGACATATCCGTTCAGTGACCGCTCGCTGAATTCGTAACTGGTAGCCGCCAGAAATCCTGCAGCCAAGGCCAGAACGCGAGGCGTCACCCCGCCATCCGGAGTCCGAACGTGGGGAATTTTTCGAACTAACTTGAAGCCTTCCTTGGTGCCTCGGATATTGGAATGCACCAGACGCAAATTGTCATACAACCAGCGAAAGTCGTCCCCTACGGCCTTCTTTGGCAGCGCACCGCGAAAAGCCGCTAATACCGGTTTAAGGGCGCGTTGAAGTGCCTTGTGGCGTTCCGAGAATGGCCCGGATGTGTACGGGCCCGGCATCCAGACAAGTCTGCGGCTGAGGTCGGCGGCGGCCGCGCTCAATGCATCCAGGTCATGCACAATTTCTCTTGGAGGATCCGGCTGACGCTCAGGCTCTGAGCTCAAAATCTCGATATTGGTTTCTGGCGGCATCGCGTGAAAATCTTAGCGGCGAATGATTGCGTGAAACTTGGTTTTAGACCCTTAACGATAGCTGGCGGCCTGCATCTCGAACATTTCCTTGTAGCGTCCGCCCAAGCGAGCGAGTTCATCGTGGCTTCCCTCTTCTGCAATCCTGCCATTTTCCAGCACTACGATGCGATCTGCCATGCGAACGGTTGAAAATCTGTGAGAAATAAAAAGAGCCATCTTCCCCATCGTGAGTTCCGCAAATCGCTGGAAAACTTCGAACTCGCTGCGCGCATCGAGTGCCGCCGTGGGCTCGTCCAGGATCAGAAGTTGGGCATCGCGCAAGTAAGCTCGCGCCAGAGCAACTTTCTGCCACTCCCCGCCCGAAAGATCAACCCCGGTTTCGAACCGCCGCCCCAGCATCTGTTCGTATCCACCGGGCAACTTGGCAATCACCGCATCCGCCAGACTCTTATTGGCGGCAGATTCCAAGCAGTTTCAGATCCTCAATTTCGTCGATGCGGCCCACGGCGATATTTTCTCGCGCCGTCATCTCGTACCGCATAAAGTCTTGAAAGATAACGCCAATCTCACGATAGAGGTCTTCCAGACAATACTCGCGCAAGTCCACTCCGTCGAGCAGTACCTCGCCCTCCGTGGGATCGTAAAGCCGCGTGATCAACTTCACGATCGTGGTCTTGCCCTCGCCGTTTTCTCCAATCAGGGCCACCCGCTCGCCGGGATGAAGATGAAAGTTCAACCGATCCAATACCATGCGAGAGCTTCCCGGATAACGGAACGACACATTGCGGAATTCAAATCCGCGAACGATCGGCCGGGGCGCGGGCAAAGCATTGGGCTTCGACCGGATCGTAGGCTGCATGTCAAAAAAGGCCAGCAAATCGGTAAGGAATAGAGCCTGGTCGGCGATTCCTGAGACGGTGGAGAAAATCTGCTGGATGTTGCTGCTGGCCTGCAAGATGGCGCCCGACAACAAGTACCAGACACCAATGCTGTATGCCCCGATTAGAGTCTTCCAGATCACAAACGCGTAGGCCGAGTAATAGCCCATGGTCGCGATGACGGAAAGAAATCCGCCGGCGATCAGTTTGCGTCGCGACAACGCGACATTTTCTTCGTAGATTCCGTCGGAGAGCTGGGTGAAACGCTCAGTCAGGAACTTGCTGAGTCCAAATAACTTAAGTTCCTTTGCCGCCTCCTTGCTGCCGCCGACCAGGCGCAGATAATCCAACTGGCGCCGGACGGGCGTCTGACGGAAGTTCTTGGCGTATCCGAGAAAGGCAAAGTGGCTCTCACCGAGAAATGCGGGCAGAACTCCCGCAATCAGCAACATCATCAGCCATGGCGAATAAACAATGAT
Source organism: Terriglobia bacterium (assembly GCA_963706335.1). GTDB lineage: Bacteria > Acidobacteriota > Terriglobia > Terriglobales > Acidobacteriaceae > JAIQFF01. Next base: position 48,599 of record CAVPME010000007.1, on the reverse strand, counting down.
TGTGACGGACAAAGTGACAGTCGTGATCACCAACTGGATCAGCCGCCCGATCTGCTGAATCATTCCCAGGCGATCGGTTGCCTGCACGCGCGCACGTTCCAGCCGGTCGTAGAAAACCGGATCCTCGTAGGCAATCAGATCCAATTCGGCTGCATGCTTCATCACCTGAATGCTTACGTGGCGCGTGTATTTGTCGGCCAGCAATGAATCCGAGTAGTCGATGGCACGTGCGAGAATACTGGTCAAGACCGCGAGGCCGAATTCGGCTCCCACCAGCCACCACAATCGGGGCGATACGATCTGATTGCGCAGCCCGGGCGTGGACGATGGCGTCAACAATCAGTTTTGGGAATCCACAGCAAGGCGAGCGGCAACAGCGAGGCGAACAGCCGGGCGACCAGTCCGAAAATCACCACTCCGGGGCCGGACTGCCAAACAATCTTGAGGACGGGCGGGGTATTGCGAAGCGCCGTAAGACGCTCCTGCCAGCTGCTCAAGAAGCTCTTGTGCTCCGCCATGCATGAATCCTAATCAACTTCGAGAGGTTTCTTAGAAGCGATCCCTGCGAATGTAACATTGTTGAATCTGGATCGCCCTGGAATCCGAGCCGAGGCGAGCCAGTCAGGGTATTGACGGCTCATAGATGCCGGTGAGCGCATGCTAAGGTTTGTCATGCTATAGAGTTACGCTAGCTGTCAGCGACAAGATGCCGGCTTGATCCCGAAGTGCCCATATCTAACTGATCTACTTGATCGCGATCACAGCCAAGCCATTCGCGCGGCAAGCGTCACAGTCAGCTCGCCCTTTTCAAGCTCCTGCACTTCTGGCGCGCCAACCGCAACCGAACCTCACGCAGCTTCTGCAATTGCGCCTGCGTCGGATAAACAGGCGATCCCATCTTTTCGTAAGCCGGACGCGGATCGCCATGATCGCCGTCGGCTCGGGAAATGTAGGCGTGGCGAGCGCTTGCCCAGATTCTTGAATCGTCATTATCACCGTTTTCGCGGTACCCGTGTCTGATCGGGAGGAGACGAGATTCCACACCGCCACCACCAACGAACCATCCGTGGCGCGAGTCGCCAAGCGCAGAGTCGGAATCGAGCGCGAGGCGTTCATTTCCCAACTGATGCAGAATTCTGAATGCGGTAAACGCCGGCTTCGGAATACTTCCGGCTGCGATCAGGCCATAGCCTCCATAAAAAGGCTTCTTCACCACGCCCTGCTCTTCAAAGACGTCGGAGAAAGTCCAGTACGACATCTCATCCACCAAGCCATCGCACTGGCGGATCGTGTCGGCCATCCACGGGCCCATATATGTCGAGTCGGTGATCTCCGGCTCGTTCTTGTAACTGGCGTTGAACTCGCTCCAGATCAACGGAAGATTGGGAAGGGCCGAGGCCTTGATCTGATCGTGCACCTTCTTTACCGACGCGGCACACCATGCGGTCGCGCGGGATATTTTCGTTGGTGCCGAACACGTCCTGTCGCGCCGTCATTTCCGTACACGTGAGTGGAAACGAAATCGACCGGGATCGTGCTTCTCAACGCAATGCTGGATGAAAGCATCGGCCCACGCCGCCTGCGCCGTGGCCGGACCGCCCACGCGCAAACTGCGAACTTACCCGCTTCACCGCGGCGGCGCTGTGATCGTAAAGCTCCCAGTAAGTCGCTTGCTTCGGCTCTCCAACCCAGAAGTCGATATTGGGTTCGTTCCAGACTTCGAAGTACCACTTCGCAACTTCATCCAGCCCGTAGCGATCCACCAGATGCTTCGTGAACTGGTAAATCAGATCGTCCCATTTGGCCCAATCTTTCGGAGGCGCAACGTTTTGCTTGTACCAGAACGCATGCGGCGCATCCTTGGACGCCAGTTTCTTCGGCATGAAACTCAACTCCACAAAAGGACGCACTCCGTTCTGCAAAAGCCCGTCGTAGACCTGGTCGACATAGGAGAAGTTGTAAACCGGCTGGCCGGAGCTGTCCTCGTCGTACACGCCCATTTCGTCGTGAAAAATGGCGTGGAAACGAATGTACTCCACGTCCGTGATCTGCTTTACCTGGCGCAGATCCTGGCGATAGCTTTCACGCATACTCAGGCTGGCCCGGCCCGATCCAAACATGTGCTCCCAGAAATGCGGGAAAGGATGCGCGGGTGCAGCAGCATCGATCACCAGAACCTCCGGCTTGCTCGTCGGCGGTTTGCGCACGTCGCCACCGGAGAAAGTGCCAGCAGTCGCAGACAAAAGCCAACCAAAGCAGATTACGGTAGCACCTGATCACGAATTGCTCCTTCTTATGAAGATTATGACGCGCCTCGTCATAATTCCGCTCGCTTGAATTTCTAGCCGGGATTCGGTCCGGCGAGAAATCCCCCATCCAGAACCAGCGATTGCCCGGTCATGAAACCAGCGGCGCGGGAACACATCCACAAAACTGCCTCAGCCACCTCGAGTGGTTCGCCAAGCCGGCCGATCGGATGAAACGCGAGCGACCTCTTCGTGAGCCTCAGGCTTGCCAAACAAACGATCGGCCATCGGAGTCTCGATCACCGCTGGACAAACCGCGTTGACTCTGATTCCGATTCTTGCGACCTCGAGCGCTGCCGCCTTGGTCAGTCCCATGACGCCATGTTTGCTGGCGGCATAGGTCGCTAGTTCCGTAGCTTCCAATAAAACCTGCAATCGACGAGTTGTTTACGATCGCTCCGCCCCGGCCTTGCTTCAGCATCTGTTGCAGCTCAAATTTCAGGCACAGCCAGGTACCCTTTAGATTGATGTCAATCGCTTCGGTCCCAGTCCTCCTCCGCTCTGCTCGACGATAGGAATCCAATTGACCCTCAATTCCGGCGTTGTTGAAGGCGTAATCGAGTCCGCCAAAAGCCTTGACTGTCTTTTCGACCAGCGCCTTCACGTCAGCTGCCTTGGAGACATCGGTCTTGACGAACATTCCTTCGCCGCCAGCGCTGCGAATCACTTCGAGCGTGGCTTTGCCTTCAGTTTCACGGCGACCGGCGACCACGACCTTGGCCCCTCGCTTCGCAAAGAGCAACTGCGGTTTCGCGTCCGATGCCGGAGGTTCCGCCGGTCACCACGGCAACCTTGCCCGCCCACTCCGACATGCGTGATCTCCGATCTTCGTAGTTCAGAACAGGATGACTATACCGCGAACTCTCGAGCCTACGACTTACCCGTCCTCGGCTAAGTGGCGGCCTCGACCCTCTTGGTCGGGAATTATTGCTGTTCCGTTGCGGTCAGGATAGAATCTCACCAGCGGCTGGCGAGCGCAGGAATCCGCTGAGACACGACAAGTGACGATGGTAAAGAGCAGGCAGTTTAGTCTGCAATCTTCTCGTGGACTGCGGATGCAAGTTCTTCGTGCTCGCTCTTTCAATTGCGCGATTCAGTTGCTCCGATCAACTGCATGAGCTTCTCGGAGTCCTCCTCATCGCGTGCCGCCTCCGCCAGTTGTTTCCAATCATCAGAACCGGTGATTGCAGTCATGCACTTCCTCCCTGGAAGTTTGAGCAACCATGTAATGCAGTTGGCTTGCCAAACTGCAGGACATGTATTTTGTGAAAGTTACGACACGAATCTCGGAGTCGCAAACTGTAAATTATCAACTGTCTCCGCGCAAATCATTCACGCGTTCAGCCGAACTCCGAAAGGCGAGCTTTCTAAACTTGGATGCGCGCAGCGATTGAACGGTTCAGCAACAATTTCCATTCGTTGAATAGACAAATTCGATTGGACTGGATTCGATTCTGCGTCTTGGATTGGTAGAGGACGTACTTCTATAGTCAGGCTGTTTCCCGATCCGAATCCGGTTGTCACTTTGAAACTTTGCAATTATCAGAACGCACTTTTGACTCTGACGCGGAACCGGGCTGAACCTGGCGTCACTGCCAGTGATGCAAGATCTGAAACCCTGAGTCATTGAGGAAGCACAGTCGTAACCTAGGCGCGCTCTAGTCCAGCGGTTACACTAGATAGCGACGCGCACCAGCGCGCGTTAATCTCAAATTGAACCCGAATCGACGAGAGAATCCAAAACATGAGCCAACCTGCTCCCGCGCATGATGAAAGTTACGTCCTGACCCTGGAGGAGATCGGCAATCTGGCAGCCGAGGGTGGCAAGCCGGCCGAGACCCTGATGAATGTGGTCGCCCTGATTGCCAAGCGATTTCAAGACCGACGTCTGTTCCGCGTACCTGCTGGAACCGGACCGCGCCAACCTGGTGCTGGCCGCAACGCTCGGCCTTCGCCCCCAGTGCATCGGCACGCTGCGCATGGGCATGCACGAAGGGCTCGCCGGACTGGTGGCCGAGCAGGTGCGTCCGGTTGCGGTGGAGCATGCCAACAAGCATCCGCGCTTCAAGTACTTCAGCGAGGCTGGCGAAGACGACTACCAATCGTTCCTCGGAGTTCCGCTGATCGATCGCGGAGTTTTGCAGGGAGTGCTGGTAGTGCAGACCATCGCGCCTCGCGTTTTTCGCGAGGATGAAGTTCGCATGCTGGCCGAGGCTGCGGCGCAGGTTGCGCCCGGTGGTGAGCGAGGCTCGCACGCTGGACCGTTTCATCGCACCCGCCCAGGAACGGCTGTGGGCGCTGGCGCGCAACCTGTGGTGGTGCTGGGACCACGACACCAGCAGCTTGTTCCGCGACCTCGACCCGGTGCGCTGGCGGCAACTCAATCACAATCCGATCTCGCTCTTGTCTGAAATTCCGCTGGCGCGTAATGGAACGCCGCGCCCAGGAACTGGTGCTGCACAGCCGGATCAACTACGCCTATCGCCGCCAGCGCGAATATCTCGACGGCGGACCGTACCTGGGGAGCACGACACGCCGGCGTTCTGCGGCCCCGTCCGGTGGCGTATTTTTCCGCCGAATTCGGTCTGCACGTATCGATTCCGAAATATTCCGGCGGCCTGGGCGTGCTGGCCGGCGACCACATCAAGAGCGCGTCGGACCTGGGCATTCCGCTCATCGGGATCGGACTTGTTCTACGGCCAGGGATATTTCCGCCAGCGCCTCGACCGCAACGGCTGGCAGCAGGAAGAATACATACAGACCGACGTCAGCAAGTTGCCGATGGAAGCCGCCATCGGCACGAACGGCGAACCGGTCACGGTGCAGATCGAGACCCGCGGCGGAGCCATCCGCGCCAAAGTCTGGCGCATGAAGGTGGGGCGCTGCGATCTGCTTCTGCTCGATTCCAACGTCGAAGGCAACCAGCCGGAGGACCGCGAACTTACCTCGCGGCTCTACGGCGGAGACTCGCGCATCCGGATTCGCCAGGAACTGCTGCTGGGCGTCGGCGGTTTTCGCGCTCTGCGGGCCATGGGCATCACGCCCGGCGTTCTGCACCTGAACGAAGGCCACAGCGGGTTTGCCGTTCTGGAAGCGATTCGCAGCCGGATGCAGGACGAGGGACTCGACTTTCGATCAGGCGGTGCGCTCGAGTGTCGCGCGAAGTGGTGTTTACGACGCACACTCCGGTGCCCGCCGGTCACGACCGTTTCGACGCGGATCTGATGGAAGAGCACCTGGGACCGTTGCGCGAAGCGCTGGGCACTCTCCCAGGAGCGGCTGATGGAGCTGGGGCGCGAGAATCCGGGCAATCAGCAGCGAAGATTTCTGCATGACGGTGCTGGGCCTGAAGCTCTCGCGCCGCGCCAATGCGGTATCGGCGCTGCACGGCGAAGTCTCGCGCGCAATGTGGACGGGGCTGTATCCGGGCAAGCCGGAAGACGAGGTTCCGATCGGCCACATCACCAACGGCGTGCACGTGCCGTCCTGGCTGGCGCCGCAGATGTTCCGCCTTTACGACCGCCATCTCGGGACCGGCTGGCAGGAGCACAGCGGCGAATCGCGCATCTGGGAAGGAATCGAAAACGTCGACGATGGCGAACTCTGGGAAACGCACCTGCACCTGAAGTCCCGGCTGCTGGATTTCGTGCGGCAACGGGTGGTCGAGCAGGCCGAGCGGCGCGGCGAATCGCCCGAAATGCTGCAGCGGCTGGGCCGGGTGCTTCAGTCCCGACGCGCTGACCATCGGATTTGCGCGCCGCTTCGCCACTTACAAGCGCGCCAACCTGATTCTCGCCGACATCGAAAAGCTCGCGTCGATGGTCAACGATCCGAAGCGGCCGGTGCAGTTCGTTTTCGCCGGCAAGGCGCATCCGCGCGACGAACCCGGCAAGAAGGTGCTGCAGCAGATCGCGAAGCTGATGCGCGCACATGGAGTTTGCCGACAAGTTCGTCTTCGTCGAGGACTACGACATCAACGTCGGCCGGCACTTCGTGCAGGGCGTCGACGTCTGGCTGAATAACCCGCGGCGTCCGCTGGAAGCATCGGGCACCAGCGGTCAGAAAGTGGTGTTGAACGGCGGGCTCAATCTCTCGGTGCTCGACGGCTGGTGGGCCGAGGCCTACGACGGGCTGAACGGTTTCGCCATCGGAACCGGCAGAACGCACTCCAACATGAACGTTCACGACACGCGCGACGGAGAAGATCTGTACCGCGTGCTTGCGCGAAGAAGTGATTCCGCTCTACTACGAGCGCGACCGCGACGGTCTGCCGCGCGGCTGGATCAAGCGCATGAAGCGCACGATCCGCACGCTGGGCTGGCGCTTCAACGCCGATCGCATGGTGATGGACTATGCGCTGAAGTGCTACGTGCCCGCGGCCGGCGGCACGTCCAGCAATCTGCGCAAGAAGGTTTGACCGGGTTCCGATCATTGGAATCGCTGAGTTTCAAGCGCTGAGGCTTCAGCCCTGGAGGGTACGCGTTTCAAAACGCGCGAGCGGCCTTTTTGAATCCGCCGGCTCAAACTGGGTCATCAATCGGCGGAAACGCCTAGGGCGCTCTTGCGCTCCGATCGCGGCATCTTGACCAAGATCTGGGTGCCGTCGCCGTCCGAATCCATTTCCAACTCGCCGCCAAGTTCGTGGATACGCTCCCGCATTCCCGCCAAGCCCAACTCCGCCGTGGGCTCGATTGTGACGAAAGCGGTCCATGCACATCGGCTGGAATACCTTTTCCGTAATCTCTGATCCGCAGCACAACTTCGTCCTTGAACAATCGCAGCGAAACATCCGCTCTCGAGCTCTTGGAATGGCGATGAACATTCGTCAGACTTTCCTGCAGAACGCGAAACAATGCCAGTTCGAGCGATTCCGGCAGGCGCCCGAGGTCTTCCGGGATGTCCAGGCTGGTCGGAATGCCGCTGCGTTTCGCGAAGCCTTCCACATACCAGCGTGCGGCGGATTCGAAACCGGTTTCGTCCAACAAGCGGCGGATGCAGCAGATGAGAGATGGTGCGGGTTTCGGTCATGGCCTGATCCAGCAGACTTCAGAGATTCCGTAACCAAGGCATTGGCGGGAATGGAGTTGGCCAGCATGGTCAGATTCATCTTCACGCCCACCAGGTATTGACCGAGACTATCGTGAAGTTCGCGGGAAAATTTCCTGCGCTCCTGATCCTGCAGTTCCAGCAAGTCGCACACTCAGCCCGCGCAATGACTCCTCCGCCTGCTCGCGGGCGCTCAATTCAGCGTTAAGAAGCAGATAGTGGAGGAAGAACAAGATTAGCGCCAACGCGAAGGCGGCGGTCAAAATGTATGCGGTGATGCGAAATAATCTTTCTGAATGTTGCCGTCTTAACTCTAAAAGCCGCCGTTCCGCATTTTCCATCTTTTGCAACGCCGCATCAGCCTCACCGGACACATCGATAATTCCCTGCCGTAACTGCACTTGCTCGGCTTGGTCAGAAGCCCCGGCGTGCCTTAACTGCATCGAGCGGCTGAGCAAACTCAGTCGGCGGTTGGTAATGTCCTGCAACTCCTTGAAATTTTCCTGTTGCTCTGGATTGTCGGCAGTGACCCGCTCGAGTTGATTTAACTTGAGAGGAATTTCGCCCACAACTGACTGATATTCTTCGAAGAAGGAGTTATCGCTGGTATCGATATACCGGGTACGGGCCCGGCCAGCTCTTGAGTTGGCGTTGCTAAGGTCAGACAGAACAGATTGAACGTCGTGACTGTGGCCGACCCATTTTTGCGCGGCGCGTAGACGGACCACGGCGTCAAACGCAGCAAGTCCGCTGATAAGAATCAGAATCACTGCGGAAATAAATGCAAGTTGCATTCGTTTCCGCCTCGATACCAGCTTTTTCACCGGTTCCGGTTTATCACTGTTCACAAACAGAAAGCTTTCACTGGCAGCCAATTGCCCACCTCAAAGAGTTTAGCTCAATTTGGACCAGGGTGAGGGATGTGGTGGGCGCATCATTTCAGGGAAGACCTATCCCAGAAACGGCGGAAGCGGGCAGGAGCGGGGATCAAGCACGTGTTGCAAGGATTGTACTTAACTGAAAACAAAGGGGACAGAAAGGACTCGAAAGACCTGATGTAATGGTTTTGTGCTGGTTTGTGCTGGTATTCCTTGATCTTACGCACTTCGAGCCAAAACCAAACCATAACCGACTACCGAAACGTAACCGAGAGCAAACTGCAATAGAGCAAACTACACTTATCGGGATTATCCATTTGCGATGAATAGTGAACTCAAAAACGTCTTTCTCTTGGCCTGTTTATTGTTTGTCGTACACCCCTGTACCCTTTGCGGGCATCGTTTGCGAATAATCCGTGTAATTCACAGTAGTGATTTTGCCGTCCTTCGAGACAACTATCGTGGCATCGGTTGCAACTTTTCCACCTTTCTTGGTTTGGCTTTTTAGCGTATTGGCGTTGACACGCTGGTATGACACTGAATCTGAGGACGGATCTCCATGTGACGGGATAATCTTTGCCGTCGAACTTCGCTTCGTAGCTGATCTTGAGCGGCTGGCCTTTGTCGTCGATTACGTCTTCTGTTAACTTAAGGCCATTCTCGTCCGCATCAACGACAGCGATGTCGCTCTTGAGCACTGGGGGCGGCATTTTCGATTTGGCTAGATTAAGCTTCCATGTTCCGCTGAATGGACTCTCAGCAGCGAACAAGCTGAGTGACATCGCCAAAATTACAGTTGACGTTTTTAAAAGGCGCAAGGTTTTCTCCTCAAAGAATCGGGCACATTCTAGCAACCCTTTTCTTCGTAGCAAGACTTTTTCTGGGCTGCTCTCCGGGCCAGCGCTAATCGATCTCTCTCAGCATTACTGCGGCCTATTCGATTGCATCCGCAACCGCGCGATTGTTGCGGGTACCGGTTTGTCAGGATCGTAGCGCTACCAAGATTGAAACTGCAATCAACATCACGCGCTTAGATCCATCTTCACGACCGCAGCTTAGTAGATTCGCTTTTATTTCGCTATCACGACTTAGATCGGCAAGCTGTCGCAGATCACGTTTGAAGTTCGGAGCAGTTGGTGGGATTATTAAATCAGAAGAGCAAGAGGTGGCAGCATGAAATATCGAATTGCAATGTGGGCCAGTGCAGGCTTTCTCGTTGCATGTTGCTGGGCACTCTATGCATTCGCAACCACCCCTCCGGCATTGACCTCTGCCGATCCGATTTTGAATCTCGTAAAACTCACATGCCCAGTTGTGTTTCTGAGTATCCATTTCAACTTTGCTCTTGGGTTATATTGGTCCCTTCTTGCGAACGCTGCCACGTATGGTTTGATCGGCCTGATGGTTGAGGGTCTTCGGCACCAACTGCGTTATGCGAGGTAATTTAAGCCCGCTTCCCATGACTCCATTCTGCCAAATCGAATACGTATCCAGTGATAGCGACGTGGGTATGCCGTGCGGAAAGCCTGCTGTAGTCAGGTGTGCCGATTGCGGAGCCGCGATTTGCTCCGACTGCCAGATGGAGTGCTGTGGACAATCATTTTGTGAAGTGTGCTACGACTACCACTTGACGACTTCGTGTGTGAGGAAACCTGTTCGAAACGAGCGCCACCCGTCTAACACGGCTGTTGGGTCTTCGTCCGATAAGGCTAGTTAGCTAGTCCCGCAGTACCGCCCGCTCCACTAATCTCGTAATCTCGAAATGCAAGATGTCTCAAAACTCCTCGCCCACCGCGTCCAGTTCTTGAATCCCCAAGATACCGCTATACAAGACACTCTTCGGATTGTCGGACTGCGGCAGCCCGTAGTAGAGAATCCCGATATCCTTCGTAACCACTTTTCTCAACCTGATGTTTGCCGAAGAACTCCAAAAAGGTTCGTCCGAATAGTGAAGATTCATACGCGCAGTAGACACGACTGCCGTTGGTGTATCGGCATCTCTCCAACCAAAAGCGAATCTCCAGTCTTTGGCTGCGATATACATATCCTGCGAAGTAAGGCCGATCATTATCGCATTCGGTTCAGCAGCCAATTCAGGGAAGGCGCTTCGCATCTCAGTCACGAGCTTTTCAGCGACCAATTGCCCTCGGTCGCCATCCAGATCCCTAGCGGAAACGTCGATGGTCCTCAAGATAGGAACTTGAAGGCCGAACTTCCGATGACAGTAATTCTCCAGTTCATGCATTTGATCCCTCGGAAAGTCGCCTATGGGGACGAAGTACACCTTGCTTCCGAGGTTCTTAGGAGGTAGTTCTACTCTAGAAGTGCACGCTACAACAAAGACAACGGCACCCACGATCAGCAGGACTTCAACGATTGTCCTTACGAGACTGAAGCTGCCGTAGTGCACATCTTAGGCCTTAGACTTCTTGAACTTCGTCCAATGTCGTCGCTTTGGCGAAAGCGATTGGGAGTCGAACGATTACGCCCTAGCCCGGTCAGTAACATACAGAAAACATATCCGCAGGTTTCGCTCAAACCCGCTCAAACCGCGGTGTCTAACACAGAAGTTATCACACCCTCCCGCTCAAAAACCGCTCAAGGTCGCGGGAGTGCGGGGGACGGCTCGGCTTTAACGCGGCTATCGCGTTATTCGAATAATGAGGAAGCCGGAAGAGAGAGATGTCAACCGCAACCCCGCTCAACTGAATGAATTGGCGCGCCGTGCTCACGTCGACCTGAAAGCAGGTTCTTAGAAGTCTGCCTTTGTGCAGCGCCACGTCCTTAGTGCCCATGTTTCTTGTATACCGGTGGTCGAACTGAGGCCAAGCTACCTTAGCTTCGCGTACTCCGCCTTGGCTTCCTTCAGGATGGGGATGTCGGGGTCGGCGTCTTTCCAGAGGGCGAGGAAGTCCTGATAGGCAGCCTTGGCCTTCGCAGTATCTCCAGACAAAGCGAAGGCTCGGCCTGATTGCAAGCGCGCTGCTACGCCTACGGGATCACTGACAACGATCCCTCGATGGTCGAGGATTTTCTGGAATTCCGCGGCGGCTTCGGTGCCCCGGTGTGCGGCCAGGTAGGCTTGGCCACGCACATAGACCGGATAGAGGGATCCGAAGAAACCATGAAAGCTGCTGGGGGGCGATGCCAGATCGTACGGCGCTGCGACTTGGAGCACTTCGATCGCTTTGAAAGGTTCGCTGCGGTTAAGAGCGAGAAGTGCGCGGACCGTTGGCAGGTAATTGAATCGCACTGATGTGTCGTCCGGGAAACGCCTTTCCAGATCATTCGTGAGAGCTTGCGCTTGTGAAGAATCCCCAGCGACGGCGAGGGCAAAGGCAGCGCCGTATTCCACGCCGCGATCTTTGGAGAGCTGAAGGGCGGCCATCGCGCCTCGCCGTCGCGGCAGGCACGTTCCCGAAAAAGGCTTCTCGCAGTGCCGCACCGATCTCGTACTGAGCGGCACTTTCCGACCGGGCCGACCGCTGAGCCAACTCCGACGCCCGCTGCGACATTCTCCTAGCCTGCTGCAAATGACCGAAATATCCCAGTACAAAAGCTTGGTGGTTGTCGATGTCTTGCTCAGCACCCGCTTCGTCCTCGGCCCGAGCCACTTCCCGATCCATAGCCGCCTGGTCGCCCTTAAGGAAGGCGAGATCGTAGGCCTGAATCGAGAACGCTGGGTTTTCCAGTTTGAGCTTGGCGGCGCGCTGCAGGGCGTTCTCAGCTTCCGCCAGGTGGCCAAGGTCTTGATGGCCTGAAAGAGAGATTGAGATAGCCGAAGGTAAATCCGCGAGCGAGCGCGACTGACGCTTCGGCTTCCTCGATAACCTTTTCATAGTTTGCGAATGTGGGGTAGATGATGCCGGAGAGAAACCCGTGAGGGGTGAATTCACGCGGGTAAGTTTGCGCCCATAGTTCGCAGGTTTCTCGTGCCTTTTCCATGTTTCCCGTAACCTGCATCGTCGTAGGAAGCAGTAATAAAGAACTTTTCGTTGTCGCTGGCGCGATCGCGCAGCTCAAAAGCTCTGCTGGTGCTCTCGGCGGACAAGGACTGGTTCTCCAATGTCGCCATACATGCGCCCTAGTGCTGCATGGGCGATGGCGAAGTTGGGATCGATCGCGATGGCGCGCTTGAAAAAGGGCACCGCAGCTGCCGAACCAGCTGAGCCAGACAACCTTGTTAGCGATAGTTAGAGCGCGCAAGGCTTCGAGAGACGGTGTGGTCGCCTCCGCCAGCGGAGTGTTGTGTTTCTCGACCGTGGTCAGTGATTCACCGACCCGAGTTCTGAACTTGCTCGCAATTTGGCCCAGAGCATTCAGCACATCTTCTTCTCTCGCCGCTTGAGCCTGCTCCTCGGCGAGCACCTGTCCGGTGCGGCAGTCCTGGGCACGCAACCCGAGCACATACTGACTGCCAAGCCTTGCGATCGATCCGTCGAGAACCGCGGCACTGTCGGTTCGCTCGCAGATTTCCCGGGCGACTTCGGGAGTGAGACGCGCATCCGCCGGATGCCCCATCAGTCCTAGCGTCTGCTGGATTCGCTCCTCCGAGATAAGGCTCAGGAAAGGCGATTGGGCGAGCTGCACCGCCATACCTTGCCGCAACGTGTCGTCAAACACGGGATCTCCCGTGGCGTTGGTAAAGTCCGCAAGGACAATGGTGTCCTTGTCGGTCAGCTTGGGACCATGGCGAAGGTGCAGATAGCTGACCACTGACAACGCGAGAATCAGAAAAAGAGCCGGAACGACTATCTTCCAACGTTTTCCTATACTGATTGTGGGACTGACCGGCGCACTGATTTTCGCCCGCTCCGATTCAGTGTCGCGCTTCAGCCTTTGAAGATCGGCCCCGATGTCGGAGGCATGCTGGTAGCGCAAGTCTCGGTCTTTCTCCAGACACTTATCGATGATCCGTCCCAGTTCGCTAGGGAGCCCGGGGCTCAACCGCACGATTGGTGGAGGCGTGCGATTCATGATGCAGTCGAAGATCACGCCGGTACTTTCACCCTTGAAAGCCGAAGCCCCGGTCGCCATCTCATAGAGCACCGCGCCGAAAGAAAACAAGTCGGTGCGAGCGTCCAATTCCCTCGCTCGCACTTGCTCCGGCGACATATACGCAACCGTGCCCAGCGTCGCCCCCGGGCTAGGTCAGGTGTGCACATCCATCGTCAACGTCTGCGTATCAGCCGATGCGATCTGATTGGCCGAACTGGCCGACGGAGTGACCTTGGCCAGTCCGAAGTCCAGAATCTTGGCGTGTCCGCGCTCGGTCACGAAGATGTTCGCAGGCTTGATGTCACGGTGGACAATTCCCTTGGCATGGGCGGCCTCGAGGCCATCCGCAATGTCGATGCCGAGCGCCAGCAGATTTCCGGTCTCCAGTGGCCTTCCTGCGATGCGATATTGCAGCGTCGTCCCTTCCAAGAACTCCATCACGATGAACGACTGGCCTTCGTGTTTTGCGATTTCGTGGATGGTGCAAATGTTGGGGTGGTTCAGAGCTGACGCCGCCCGCGCCTCTCTGCGGAAGCGCTCCAGTGCTTGCGCATCTTTTTCAACATCTTCAGGCAGGAATTTCAGGGCGACAAAGCGACCGAGTTCGCTATCCTCGGCCTTATAGACCACACCCATTCCGCCGCCGCCCAGCTTCTCGATGACGCGGTAGTGGGAGATGGTTTGGCCGATCATCCGCAAGCATGCTATGGCGGAAGCATGCCCAAGTCAACGAAGCTGCCCGCGCCACCTTTCGTAGCATCCCGCCCCGGAAAACCGGTCGCGCTGCCGCTCCGACTGCAGCTCGAAAAACCGCTGCCACGCTCGTTGCGTCTGCCCGTACGGATCGCCCAGAAGCTCTCTTTCATCTCCGCCAGAAAATGTTGGAAATGCTCCGTGATCGGGATTATCTTCGCCATTGGGTGTAGGTCTCCTTTTCGGAAAGGCTTTAGCTCGTGAGGCCAAAGCCAACCTACACCCTCTCGCTTTTTACACAATCAAAGTTACGTCACCGCACCACTTTCCACACGTAGCTTCTCCGCGGCCAGCCCAATCGCTTACAATTCCTTGCTGCACCGGTCGACCCAGGAGTGGCCAAGGTGTTCCGCCTAGTCCGTGACCTAATCCGCCCATACTTGGAAGCCTTTGCGTCATTCTTGGCGCCATGCTGGTGCAAACCGCTGATGAGCCTGGCCGCGCCCTGGCCCCTCAAGATCGTCCTCGACAATGTGGTCGGTAGCCACAAGCTTCCGCTGTGGCTTAGCCATCTGCTGACGACCATTTTTCAAGGGCGACGGCAAAATGAGCATCGCAATGGCTGCCGCCATCGCGGTGGTGGTGATCGCCAGCCTGGGCGCGATCGCGTCCTACATCGCGAACTACTACACCGAGAGCGTGGGTCAGTGGGTCGCCAACGACCTGCGCATGCGGACCTATCATCATCTGCAGCGGCTGTCGCTCAGCTATTACGATCAACAGCGCACCGGCGCGCTGCTGAGCACGATCACCTCCGACGTTCAGACCATCCAGGACTTCGCGTCGTCGGCGACGCTCGGCATTCTGGTCGACCTGTTCACCATCGTGGGCATGTTGGTCATCATGTTCTGGCTGAACTGGGACTTCACCCTGATCGCGCTTGGCGGTCACGCCGTTCATGCTGCTGCTGGTATTCGAGATTCAAGAAGGCGGTGAAGGAAGCGACGCGCGAAGTGCGCAAGCAGCAAGCCAACATCGTCGCCGTCGTGCAGCAGGATCTGGAGTCGATGCGGGTCGTGAAGGCGTTCGGCACGGCAGGATTTTGAGCAGCAGGAGCTCGGCGAAGTCAGCCGCGCGGCCGTC
Source organism: Terriglobia bacterium (assembly GCA_963706335.1). Taxonomy (GTDB): domain Bacteria; phylum Acidobacteriota; class Terriglobia; order Terriglobales; family Acidobacteriaceae; genus JAIQFF01. The sequence continues at coordinate 33,535 of CAVPME010000007.1, read as the reverse complement.
GACGCCGCGCTCAAAGCCCGCCGCGTGAAGGCTCTGCTTTCGCCGATCGTGACGGTGACGGTTTCCTGCTGCACGGCGATCGTGCTGTGGCGCGGGTTCGTCGCTCATTCTTGCCGGCGCGATGACCGTCGGCGCGCTGACCGTTTTCCTTTCCTACCTGACCAAGTTCTTCAAGCCGGTGAAGGACCTCGCCAACATGACCAATTCGATCGCGCAGACGGCGGTCGGAGTCGATCGGATTCGCGCCATCCTCGACGCCGACAACGTCATCCCGGAACGTCCCGACGCACGCGAGTTGCCGGCGCCTGTCCGGGGCGAGATCCGCTTCGACCAGGTGGAGTTCGGCTACGATCCCGACGTCTCCCGTGCTGCGAGGCGTCAGCTTTCACCATCGAGCCGGGCCAGTTGGTCGGCGTCGTCGGTCCGACCGGCGGCGGCAAGTCGACCATCGTCAGCCTGATTCCGCGTTTCTACGATCCGACCGCCGGCAAGGTGGAGATCGACGGCGTCGACGTTCGCGACTACAAGCTGCAATGGCTGCGCAGCCAGATCGGATACGTGCTGCAGGAAACCGTGCTCTTCCGCGGAACGATCCGCGACAACATCGCCTACGGCCGCGAAGGCGCCACGCGCGAGGAGATCGTCGAGGCCGCGAAGCTCGCCAACGCCGACGAGTTCATCGTCGCGCATGCCGCACGGCTACGACACCATGGTCGGCGAACGTGGCGACACGCTGTCCGGCGGTCAGCGGCAGCGCATCGGCATCGCGCGCGCCCTGGTTCGCAACAATCCGATCCTGATCCTCGACGAGCCGACCGCCGCGCTCGACACCGAATCCGAAAGACTGGTGATCGAAGCTCTCGAGCGGCTGATGAAAGGACGCACCGTGATCACCATCGCGCATCGCTTGAGCACGATTCGCGACGCCGACAAGATCATCGTTCTGGATAGGCGGCGTGGTGGCGGAGCAGGGCACGCACGACGAGTTGCTGGCGCTTGGAGGAATCTACGCCGCGCTTATGCAGCACCCAGTTCGACACGGCGACCGCCAAAGACCGAGTTCCGAGTCCTGAACGCCCTGACATCCGTCGATTTGCGTACACTGTCAGGATAGCTCTTGTTGCCTGGAGGCAATGTGTCCCGCTCTCTGATTGTTCTGCCCGACGACTCCGCCAAGCCGATTCTCGATGCCATCAACGGCGCCAAGAAATCGCTCCGAGTCAAGATGTTCGTCTTCTCCGATCCGGAACTGCTCAAGGCCGTGATCGCCGCCCGAGCCCGCGGCGTGAAGGTGCGCGTCATGCTGAATCCGGCTCGCCGCAGCGGCGAAGAAGAGAACGAGAACACGCGGAAGACACTCACCGCCGGAGGAGTCGAGGTGATCGACAGCAATCCTGCGTTCGACCTCACGCACGAGAAGTCGATGGTGGTCGACGACAAGACGGCGTTCGTCAAGTCGCTCAACTGGGAGACCAAGAACCTGACCGAGACGCGCGACTACGCCGTCGTCACCGCGCACGCGCACGAGGTCGACGAAATCATCGAGTGCTTCGAGGCCGACTGGAATCGCAAGGACTTTCGAGTCGGCCGAACACTCACATCTCATCTGGTGCAAGGGAAATGGCCGCGACCGTATCGCCGCTTTCATCGACGGCGCCAAGCACTCGCTGTTCCTGCAAAACGAGCGCTACCAGGATCCCATCATCATCGAGCACCTGGTCCGCGCCCAGATGCGCGGCGTGAAAGTCCACGTCATGGCGCGGCCTCCGCACACGCTCAAGAAAGAAAAGCTGATCGAGGGCGTCGGCGGCCTGCGCATCATGGACGACGTCGGCATCAAGGTCCACAAGCTGAAGCACCTCAAACTTCACGGCAAGATGCTGCTCGCCGACGGACTGCGCGCCATCGTCGGGTCGATCAATCTCGCGCCCGGCAGCTTCGACAGCCGGCGCGAGCTGGCCATCGAGGTGCACGACGACGAGGTCGTGAAGCCGTCTGCACAAAGTCGTGCATCACGACTGGAAGCACTCCCACCCGCTCGATCTTACGCGACGACGGACTGCTGGCCGATCTGGAAGATCGGCAGGGTGTCGAAGGCCTGGCCATCAGTGTGCCCGGCAAAGCACAAGGGAAAAAGCGCAGCCAAACAGAACTAGCGAGAACGGCGGCCACCGAAGTTTGTTTATCTCAGGAAATATGCAATCAGAGCCATGGCAGGTCCACGCTCATAGCGACACTACGGAAAACTAACCACATCCCGAGACACCGGCATCTTTCTCGTCATCGGCTTCGCCACCTTCGACTCCATCGGCAATGCGATTCCCTTGATCGAGAAATCATCCATCTCCTCGAGATTCGCTGACGTCCGCTGGCGTAACGTCATGTTCTCGAAAACAAACGGCAACGACGTCACATCCAGCGTGGACGGCCGGTCGCTGATCTGAAAATGCAGATGTGGACCCGTCGTGTTCCCGCTGTTGCCCAACAGACCAAGCTTGTCCCCGGCACGCACGTGATCGCCCACGTGCACGACGACGCTATGCGGAGCGAAATGCGCATACATCGCATACCGCCCGCCGCCCAAGTCGAGGACAACGTGATTGCCCGCGATCTCAGCCACCTTTAAGTTAGTCGGCGGAACCCCAGGCAGTTCATCCGGCAGATCGCGCATGGCTTCGACCACGACGCCGGGCGCAACCGCCAGCACTTCAACTCCGTAGCAAAACCAATCTTCAGACTTTTTTCCGTCGCCGCGAAAAGCCTTACCCTGGTCGTCAATCTTGATCCAGTCGATGGCAAACTGTTCGGACGGATCCAGCGTTCCGTTCATCGGATTGGTAACGAATCGATGCGGCCCCACTTCCAGACAGCAGCCGTTAACGTTCATCCATCCGTCGCCCTTGAAAGGAGGCGTAAGAACAATGGCCGATTGCGAACTGACTTTGATCGGCGGACTTGTCACTGTCGATTCAGGCAGGTGGCGATTATCCGGCTGAAGCGCGTGCACGCGCAACGCGATCGAGCACGGCACCACCTCACTATTCGGATAGGTCACATCGAAAAACATTACGCCGGACTCGCCACCCCCAATTTTGGACGAGTAACTCGCCTTATCCATCGTCCCCGGCCGCGACAACAGTTTCACCTGCCCGGCGACGTCTTCATCCTTGATGGAAACCACCCGATTATTCCCACTCTCCTTGTCGCCCTGTGCCGGGTCCACCACCTCGACCGACTGAATCGTGGCAGGAATTCCCCACGCGTTGGTGAACTGTATCGCAAACGCCACGTGAGTCAGCCCGTCTGACCCATTCACCGGGTACACGCCCGACCCCACAAGATGCCAAACCAACGGTCCGATGGTAAGCGGATACCGCAAACCATCGCCTTGAGTCAACGGCTGAAAATAATCCGGAGCTTTGTCGCATCGGCTTTGAGCCAGCACAGAGGAATGCAGGCTCGACCCAGCCAGAATCGCCAGTAGCAGCAAACGTAAGCCTGATTTCATGAAGAATGCTTTCTGTATTTCTGCGTTGAGCAGATGGCTGCTGCATTTGCTGTGCGTAAGTCTCCCACAGTTTGTCATTTTGACAAACTCTTGCGAATTCCTGCCCGACATATCAGGCAGCGGCTGGTGTTCAACACCCGTTCGCAATTGTCATCCCGAACGCGAGCAGTGACGGAACACTTGATTCGTCTGATAAGGTTGGCTGAAAGGATCATCTTCAGAAGTGCCGCCTAAGCCTCTTCTTCGTCCTCCGTTACCTCTGGATTAGGTTCGCCGCTCTGGTCACTGGTTCCTGTCAACATCTTGGCCTGGATGTCGTTCAACATTCTAGCTGCCTGACGATCCAGCTTCCTCCGTGGAAATCTGGGGTGAGAACTATTGGCAGTGGGCATGGCTGAGATGAGAATTGCTTCTATCTCATCCCGATGTATAGTTTCCGCAATTTGAAAGGCTGAGAAGTAGTTCCAGAAATTATAGTACCTAGCGTTGGGCTTTAATGCATGCTGGCTAAGGCGCTGGATCAGTGTCTTGTTGATCGTTTTTCCGATGTAGTATGGTTGATCGTCGCGATAGAGGACGTAGACACCAGAACCATTTAGGTGTTTCTGTAGATACGTCTTGCCCTTTCTGCTGTGAAATAGTGCTCTTGGCCACATCCGAAAGAACTGCTGAATCATCCAGTCTTTCTGCTTCATGCTGTTTGCCATTGTGTTCCTCACTTTCGTGCAGCCCTGACCTTAGCCCCACGGCGTCTTTGTGCAGCGGCGATCTTGCGGCGAGAGGATGCCGACATCGTTCTCAGGCTTCGCAACGCCGGAAGCACCATCCTCATGAGTCTTCGTCCTGGGGCGACTTACACTGACCAGGTCCAAAATGACGGTCGAACGCTCATTTATAAGGGTCACGATATTCCCAAGACGCGTTTTTCAATACAAGATCCGCCAGGGATTATCGCGCGGCAAAGGGCTTGCCACGCACCGCCGTGTATACGGCATCGAACGCGCTCAGTCCATGGATATTCGCAACGCCGCCCACGATGATCGGATCACCCAGATACTGAACCCTGCTCTCCGCGTTGGTAAACGCCGGCCACGGGGGCAGACCCGGGCTGTTTGGATCGCCGGATCGCGCGAAGTTAACCCTGTAGCTGGATTTGCTGTGCGACGGCGGCACTCGCCAGCTGTACCGCCGCTACGACTACACACGTGAACATCCATCGTTTCCGCATTGGGTCTTCACCTGGCTCCTCGATTTGCAGACCATCAAGATTCGTCTTGCTGAATTTAGATTTGGCTCGAGGCTCTGACCAGAGGCCGCACGATGACGATCCTCTTCCTTGCGTGTCGGCGCTGTTCAATATTGCTCAGGCGGGTGAAGCCATGTGTCTCGTAACGGAACGCTAGCGACAAACCGTCCAGAATAGTTTCACTTTTCAAGGTCGACACGGGGACTATAATCGCGCGCACGGATGCCCCCTACAACGACACGCCCTCCCGTACCCACAAAAGGGCACTTGCTGCGGATTCTCGGCGTCGGCTTCGGGATTGCGGTAATCGTTGGTGGCGCCATCGGATCTGGCATCCTGCGCACGCCTGGATTAGTTGCAGCCCAATTGGGAAGCCCCCTCATTATCATTGCAGTTTGGTTGATGGGAGGGATTTATGCCTTTTGCTGCACTCTCTCCGTCATCGAACTTGGAACCATGCTTCCGCGCGCGGGTGGGTGGTATGTGTATTCTCGCCGCGCATTTGGCGAGTACGCTGGATTCCTGGTGGGCTGCATCGATTGGATCGCGCAACCTGTAGCGATCGCCTATCTGGCAGTTGCGTTTGCTGATTTCGCCGCTGAACTTCAATCCTCATTGCATGGTTACGTCAAGCTAGTGTCGGTCGGGAGCGTAGTTGTTCTGACTCTGATGAACTGGCTTGGACTTCGTGCGGGCAGTCGAATACAAGAACTCACCAGTTTGATCAAAGCTCTCGCCCTGATCGCGTTTGTCGTGACGTGCTTCGTAATCTCCCCGCATAGCGCTAGCGACGGGTTTGCTCTGCCACCGAGCTTGGCCGCTCCGAAAGGAGGTCTTTTGTTAGGCGTGCTTTTGGCATTGCAAGCTGTAATCATCACCTACGACGGGTGGTACTTTGCTATTTATTTCGCAGAAGAAGACAACGATCCGGCAAGAAACTTGCCGCGATCATCCCTTGCTGGGGTCTTGGCCTGCATTGCTGTGTACTTACTTTTGAATATGGCACTGCTTCACGTATTGCCGATGAACAAACTAGCGGGTTCCGAGGTGCCCGGCGCCGACGCAGCGATGGCGATCTTTGGCGGCCGGGGTAAACAGTTCATTTTGGTTCTCGCGATGGTGACGGTGCTTAGCGCTCTCAATGCCACAGTACTGTTGTCGTGCCGCATTCTTTTCGGTATGGGTCGTGACGGATGGTTGCCGCGCTGGCTAGCATCCGTCAACTCAGGCGGGACTCCGAGCGCCGCATTGCTTGTGGTTTCACTTGCTTCGATCGTTCTGATCCTCAGTGGCGGTTATGAAAGGCTCATCGGGGTCGCCTCATTTCTGGTCGTAGTCCTCTATTTGTCGGGATTTTCTGCCTTGTTCGCGCTGAGAATACGAGAGCCGGACCTTCCGCGGCCTTTCAAGGCTTGGGGCTATCCGTGGACAAATTTGGGAGTCCTGCTCGCATCAGCGGCGTTCCTTGTTGCAACGGTTGTCCGCGACCTCAAGGACGCTCTTTTCACACTGGTCCTGATCTCGCTGAGCTACCCCGTTTACTTTTTCGTAGCAAAGAGCAAACTGCTTCGGACAAGCACCAGCGATGCCATAACGACTCCGCCCGAGTGACAGGCAAACCGGAGTGTATGGTCCGCCGCTTTGTCGCAAAGCGAAAACGAAAGTGACAGGATGGTCTGCGCACATGTATCAGCCGCCTGACGCAGCCGGAAGATGTGGCCCGGCCCATCGCCGCGCTGTGCCATCCGGCCATGTATTGGCTCACCGGCAATACCCTGCACTTCGATGGCGGGGAGAATATCGTAGGATGAATCGCATGACGGAAGACGACGGACTGGATTGCCTCGACCTGCTGGAGGAGACGCCCGGCATTCTACGCGGCCTGATGCGCGAGCTCTCGCAGGAGGACGCGGAGTGGAAGCCTGCGCCCGATCGCTTCTCGGTGGCGGAGGTGCTGGCGCACCTTTCGCACAGCGAAGGCCACTGCTATCGCATGCGGGTGGATCGCTTTCTGGGCGAAGAAATGCCCGAATTCGAGCCTGACGATGCGCAGATGTACCTGGCGCTTTATCGCGGCGCCGACGCCGAAGACTCGTTCGACCATTTCGAAGAGCAGCGCGAGAGCAACGTGGAGTATCTGCGCACGTTTGCCGCGGAGCGCGGGCGAACGGCGGGCGATGCACAAAGAGGTCGGCGAAATCACGCTGCAGCAGATGCTGCACGAGTGGGCGATGCACGATCTGGGGCACATCCGCCAGATCGCCGAACTGGTGCGCGCGCGCAAGCATTGGAAGGCGGCGGGAAAGCTGGGGGAAAGCTATCAGTTGCGGCCGTAACTCGGGAGGCTATCGGCTGGCCTCGTACTCACTCCGAATCTTGGACGTGGGCAGCATCACGAAGCCGTACCATCTGCGTCAGCGCAAACCCCAGCAACGTAATCGCAACCCACGCAAACCAGTCGCCTAGCAACTGATACAGCGTCCAACTGTGCGCCGTCGGCACGTCCACCAGCAGCGTCGCAAACGGAGCCGAACTGCTGCTCACCTCGCCCATAATACGGCCCCGATTGTCGCTTACCGTCAGAAAGCCGTTCTTTGCCGCACGTGCGATGCTGAAGCCGTCCTCCACGCCACGCATCACCGCGATGTGCCCGTGCCAACTTCCATCCACTACGAAGTCCCATCCCGGAACCAGCATTAGCCCTACACCGGCCCTGCCATAGAGACGCGCCGGCGACGCGAAGTCCATGTCCTTGCAGATCGCCACGCCCCACTTCTGCTGCGGTCGCTGCAGTACGGTCAGCGTCGTTCCCGGCTTCAGGTTCGACTCGAACGGCGGCAACATGTGCTCCTTGTCGTAACGCTGCACGACTGAGCCCGGAACATAAATCCGGGCTTCGTTATACTTCACGGGAGCGGCCACATGCACAACGCCCGCCACAATCGTCGCTAACTTTTCGGCCGAAACAGACTGCATCACCGCATCCGTCCCCGCGGCCTTGCCTTCAAGCGTAACCCCTAGCTTCTCCGGCATCACGATCGCCTGAGCCCCATCGGTCGCAAGCCTCTCCGCTTCGCGCGCATAGTCACGAAATAGCCGCTCGGTATCGACACCCGGATCAGTAACCGTATCGTTGAGCTTCTCGTCTGAGGTGATCAGCCCCACTTTTACCATCTGCTTCTGCGGTAGCGACAGCCGCACCGCACCAAACAGCAGCACGGTCGCCACCACGCCAACTCCCGCGCCAGCAACCTGCAAGGCGCGCTTCCATGAGTTCTGTCTGATGTGCAGCGCAATCGCAATCGCAGCAGGAAACAGCAGTAAGACAAAGGTCATCCCCCAAGGCCCCGTGATCGAAGCCAGCTGCAGAAACGGGAGAAACTTCAGCTGCGAATACGCAAGACTTCCGGCCGACCCATGTGGCGACGTTACATTCCGTACATACTCGCTCGTCACCCAGACCGCCGGCAAGGCAAGAACTCCGCTCCACACCGCGCCACGCAAGACCAGCACGCGAAACAGCAGTACTCCCGCTGCAAAGACGATAGCAGCAGCCAAGAAGATGCCCACCCACGCAGAGCCCGGCATCCCCAGCGTCTTCGTCAAGTAACTCCACATGTTTAGATTGCCGAGCAACATCCCGGCCACTGCCGTCACCGCCGCCGTCGACCATTTACTTCGCAACGCAAACAGTAGTAGTGGCAGTGGCGCAAACCACATGAGCGGCCACCACGGCTCGAGACCGTTGCCGAAGTAAAACATCGCAGCAGTCGCGACGGTTGCGAGCACCGCTTCCAACACCCGCCGGGAACTAAGTGTGAATGCCATTCAAATACCTCCCAAATGATCTATGGCAGAAGGCGCGGAACTCCGAAGGAGACACCGCTATTCGTCCCCCCAGGTAAAGCATGATGAGACCCTGCATCAACGCGCCCGTCTCGAAGACGATCTCCCACACATCATCCTTGCGCAGGTGACCTGTCTCCATCGCGCGTGCAATCACATCGGCCGACACGTTCGCCGTCGGCGAAAGCCTCGCCTTGAAGTCGTCCGGATACTGCCGCGCGCCCTCGCGTTTCTTAAGAAACATCAACTCAAACAGTCGTGGGCTGTCGATGGCATGGTCGAGAAAGACATCGAGTATCTTCAATAGCTGGCGATCGATCCCGCCGCCCCGCAGCCGCAGGCCCGCAAGCTTCGCCGTCAGCTCTACGAACCCTGCATCCGACAGCGCATTCAGCAACCCATCGCGATTCGGATAGTGCCGGTAGAGCGCCATGGGCGTAATGCCGACAGCGGTTGCCACCCTCCGCATGGTCACCCCCTCGGCTCCTTCTTGATCCAGCAGCCTGCGTGCCGCGCCTGCGATCTTCTGTGCCGTTGTTGCCGTCATGTCTACACTGTATACCATGAAGTCTACGGCGTATACAATGGCAGCTTGAATGAGGGGTGAGAATTTCTTAGGAAAAGTTGGCATCTCGTGCCTGTCTGCCGAATTCGCCATGGTTGCAGGTGGTTGACCCGACAGACCGGCGGACCATCTCATTAGTTGTGTGCTGATAGGTAACCGGAAACGTGCGGCCTTTGGGAAACGGCAGCGTCCCAGAAGGCGGCGGATCAATCTCGGGGAGAAACAGTTTCTCTTCAGTGCAAATTTTGTACCGCATACAACACGGACGAGAATTCTGGGAAACGGGTACGCGTAGTACTTCACATCCGGTGTCGCAGCAAAGAGCTGATTATGTCGGGAGGGGTGACCGTCTGCGATACGTGCCCACAAATCCCGACGACCGCTCGCCAAGTCAATCACGGTGAGCACAAGTTCGCCGCCGGTCGGTTCAGCCACCAACAAAACCTGTCCGTTTTTCACCAAGCGGATGGGGTATTGCTGGTTTTGGGCTGCTTTCACCGCGATTTGCTGGCCTCCGCTCTGGAGTAAAGGGGAATTGCTGAGCGCCCTTCGCGCAAAGCTGCCGTCGCTCCGCCTGGCGAGTACGGGGAACGAATCGCGAGATCCTTCTTGACTAGAATTGGAGGCCCGCTCGCCACGGGTTGCATGTAAGCGTTCCAGGTATGCTTGTCGGTCTCCGCCTCGTAAGCAATCCGCCGGCCATCATCCGACCAACTGTAATGGAACAAATTCCTCCGAGAGGAATCTGCGGAGTTTCAGCAAGCTACTCGGGCAAGGGGATGCGATAGATATTCCGCCGCGTGTTCTCGCGCGTGTAGGAGTAAAGATTCGGTCCCGCGGCTGAGTCAATTTTTGTGGAATCACGACGACTCGTTTATCCGCCTTCAAGTTCATCTCCTTTGGTGATGCCTGCGGGCGGGAAATTCGGAATACCGCGAGCCGGGTTCACGGGCAGAGCGTAGGTATTCGAGTCACCCGCGCCGTTGAAGGTGAGATAGAAGAACTTTCCGCTGATGTCCCAACGGGCTTCACAAAATGAGTTGCACACGCGCACGGGTGGACCGCCATCAAGCGGGAAGGCAGTGATGGCGACTGACTGTTCGTCACCCCTTACCTTGGCCGGAGCCACTATCCAACGGCCATCGGGAGAGATTGAGTACAGGTCGACAATCGGGTCGGGAGTGATCTTGCGCCGTTCGGTACCATCCTGGCTGGTGCGGTACAAGAAATTCTGCCCATCTTCAGTGGAACGCAACACTAAGTCGCCGTTGGGCAGAAAAAGCGGCGAGTCCTGGCTGGTAGCAGACGCTAACTGGCGCGGTGACGACCGATGATCCGTGGGCGAAAGCCACACCCGCGAGAACCCTTTCTGATCTTTCAAGGAGAACGCAACCTGCTTGCCGTCACGAGAGACGCTGTAAAATTCCATGGTGGATCCGGGCTGGACGGCGGAGCCTGATACCACCCGCTCGGTTTTGCCGGCGCCCAGTTCTCTGAACCAAATCTCGACCCCGCTCTGCCCGCTCTGCATCAGGTAATAAAGCTTGTTTCCGTCCCGGGAGAAGGTAGTCCAGTACGCGCTTCCTTCCGACGAAAGCTGACGGTCCCCGCCAGCGTCATGGATCCAGACGGTGTCGTCCCGTAGCGCCCACCGAGGTGAGCAGCGATTTCCCGTCGGAGCTCATAGCGATACCTTCTTCTTCCGTGGTCCCAAAAGTCACTTGTTGCGGCGGGCCGTCGGGAAACCTTTGCCGCCAGATGTGGAAGTGCCCTCCCTCGTTTGAACTGACGTAGACCCATTTGCCATCGGGCGACCAGGCTCCAGAAGTACAAGTCGCCTGGGGAGGCCCCACGACCCGTGCACCTCCGCTGCCATCGAACGGAACCACCTGGCACGGCCGCCAACTCGCCCCGATTGTCCATGGCGACCAGCAGGACCCAGCGGCCATCAGGAGAAAGGTAGGAGTGATGGACCATGCTGCGTTCGCCAGGAGGAACATAGACGTCACGGCTTTGCCCACGCGCCTCATCGGTGGTGACCAGCGCCATGTGCAGCCCCTGCTTGATCTCCGAAAAAAGAAGGTGTTTGCCGCCATCGATCCAGGTAAGAGAGGACGCATTTCGCAGAAGGATCTCAGGCTGCCCGCCCAGAACCGGAACTTCCCAGGTGTCCCACGGACCAACTGTCCCGTAAGAAATGCGCGAGCCATCGGGAGAGAACACAGGACTCAGTTTGGCCACCGAATCATGGGTGAGTTGAACCGCCTCCCCGGAAGGAAGCAGCTTGACGTAAATATCCCCTCGACCAAAAAAAGGGTTGTCCCCTCGAATAAACGCCAGCATGCGCCCGTCGGGAGAAAGCGCTGGGTACACTACGGAGTCGGTAAAAAATGTCATCTGCTCCCAGTTAGTGGAGGTGGGCGGGGCACCCCGGCCCAGGTAGTGATAGAGTCCGATGCTCGTAGCGATCAAAAACAGTACGACCAACCCCGCAATCATACCCAACCGCAAAGAACTTCTGCGGATCGGGGCTGGTGAATCGACGATGCCTGACTCGGTGTCACGCTTCAGCCGCTTGAGGTCCGCACGTAACTCGGCGGCCGATTGATAACGAACGTCGCGGTCTTTCTCCAGCGCCTTGTTGACGATCTCGTCCAGCCTGAGCGGCACATCGGGATTCACCCGCAAGGGCGGCAGCGGTGTGCGGTTCATGATGCCGTCGAAGATCACCGCTGTACTGTCACCACGAAAAGGCAGCGTACCCGTCGCCATCTCATATAAGACGACTCCGAACGAAAACAAATCGGTGCGTGCATCCAATTCTTTGGCCCGCACTTGTTCCGGGGACATATAAGCGACCGTACCAAGAGTCGCGCCCGGGCTGGTCAAGTGCTCCTCGGTCATCGCCGTCTCCAGGGCGGTAGTTGCGGCCAATCGTGTACCCCTACGGTCTGCCGGCGTCACTTTCGCCAGGCCGAAATCTAGAATCTTGGCATGGCCGCGCTTGGTGACAAAGATGTTGCCGGGCTTGATGTCGCGGTGCACGATCCCTTCGGAATGCGCCGCATCCAGCGCGTCGGCAATCTCGATCGCCAGGCCCAGTAAAACCTCGATCTCGACCGGCCTTCCGGCGATGCGATGCTTTAGGGTCACGCCATCAAGAAATTCCATGGCGATGAACGCATTACCGCCGTCCTCCCCGATGTCGTGAATGGTGCAGATGTTGGGATGGTTGAGGGCGGAAGCAGCCTGAGCCTCGCGCTGGAAGCGGCTTAGAGCCTGCGGATCGCGAGCAACCTCATCAGGCAGGAACTTCAGAGCTATGTAACGGTGCAGGCGTGTGTCCTCTGCCTTGTAGACGACGCCCATTCCGCCGCCACCAAGCTTCTCTACAATGCGGTAATGAGAAATGGTTCGCCCGATCACTAACAAAAAATGTTACGTGGGCAAAATCGGCAAGTCAATGACAGCCTTGGAGTTGGCTGTCACTCAGGAGAGTTGTTAGCGTAACATGTATGGTCCGCCGCCCGAGCGCAAGAAGAATTCGATTGAACGAGAAGCGGTCTGCGAAAATGTATCCGGCCTCTAGTGGAGAATGGTCTCCGGGCGCATGATGATGATCCGCGCGTGCCCGTCCTTGTTAATCGCGACGGTCATGAAAGACCCGGGTTACGCCGCAGGTTCTCGGGCACGCCATTTGACTGTTCTTTCGTCCTTCCTGTTCTTCTGCTGACTTCTGGGAAACGAACTTCAAAGTCACGGAACTATTACGTCTTTATCACAGCAAAAGGCGGTCCTCGAAGATCCCAAAAACATTCGGATCTTCTGCGGAGGTCACAACCTGGCCAAGTAGGGACCGAATCGAGTAGCAACGAAGAGCGCGCATTTGCACAGCGGATCTTGAGTTCACAGGCGGGTTCTGAACCGTTGTGAAAATTTTCTACTCTACTCCTCTTTTCAACCCATTACGAAAAAGTCGATTTGATCCCTTCGCCTTGAAAAGATCCGTTTTGAACATGCCACTACCACAATTTTACTTGCAGTTGGCCACCGCGAATCGTTGCCCATCTAATCGGCGCTCGCTGGTGGTCACGCCGATCATTTGACGAATTCGCCTTGCCCTCCACCCGCCCAGGGATCATAAGTCAAGCTGAACCGAACTCTGTCGGAAATGGAGGGATGATCGTAGAACAAGAAAACGTTCATGCGGTTCGGATCGGGATCCGATAGATCCACTTCGCCCAATATCTGGAAAGCTTGCGCCGCTATCTGCCCGGAATCCGGCGTAAGCTCGTGCGTAACTTCTAGCCCGTACTGGTCCGCTTGATGCTCCAAATACCGACCGAAAGCGGAAGCGATCGGATTAATTGCAAACGAAAAGACAGATAGAAGCAACAATAGTGCCGGTAAGGATGCACAATCCTCGACGCCACGAATCTGCCAGTTCGCGCCCCAGCGTGCCAACAACCCACCAATACAGCGATAGCCGGCGTAAAAGGCAAGGAGCAAAAGAACCGCAAAGAACGTCAGCCCCTTCGGAATATGCTGCAGAACATAATGTCCCATCTCATGTCCAGCAACAAACACGATCTGCGGAGTGTTCATTTTCGCGATGGTTGTATCCCACACTACGATGCGCTTCGAGCCTCCGATGCCCGTCACATACGCGTTGAGCCCCGTCGTCTTTTCGCCCGCCCCCATCCAAAACATCCGCTCGGGGGGAATGTCTTGACCTGCACGTTTCACCAACCCCTCGAGACTGGCTGTAAGTACGGGATCTTTTTGCTGCAGTGGCTCAAACTTATGAAACATCGGATCGATGACCAGCGGTTGTAGAAAGAACAAAAACACGCCTAGCGGCAATGTGATCAGCCAAAAATACAACCACCAGCGACGAGTACTCTTGCGAATGACGACGTAGAGAAGCCAAATAAAGACAGTCCCAATTACCAGCGAGATGAGTTCTGCCTTCACCCAATCCCAACCCCATGAACCCCATCCCTGCACTGAGAGTCCGTACTGCTTTTCGATCCATTCGCCGTAGATATCCAATGGCGAAGTCAAAACCGCGATCGTTAACAATAGCAATGGAGAAAACACCAAACTCTGAACAAAGCTCTTCGACGAGATATGCTCGCTCCAGTCACGATATTTCGGTGCCAGTCTCCGGCGCAGCACCAGCCACAAAACTGCGATTCCATAGACAAAGGCGATCAGTGCCTGTCGAAAACGAATGCGGTTCAGATCATGTGCCTTCTTGCGGAGATCCGGGGGAAGCGAGTACGCGGTGATGATTCGGCTCCTGCCGGACTGCACCGCCTCGCTGGGCACTGTGGTTGTAGTCGCGCTCGAAGGCAGCGATTGCGGTTGTGCGCTCGAGGCAGCAGATGGTGGTTGATCCTGGGCAACGACTGACGGAACTATAAAGAGCGCGATCACTGCAATCGCGCGAACAACCTTGAATGTCTTCATAATTTGGCTTCGGTGCAAGCCCTTCTTTGCCGCCAAATTCGGCGCTGTTTTCCAAAAGACGAGAGTTTTTGGACAGCATTCATAACGTAGCGCAAAATCTTCTACCGGCTATCGCTTGTTGGTACTGTCATCAGCCGCAGGATCATAGCTTCTTTATCAAGGGTCGGCAATGCTGCGCTTCAACCAAAGGTAGTCTTTTAGGCCACTTGCTTATATCACTGAAAAGAGTATTGTCCATCACAATCGGGGCATTGGCTTCCCTCCTTACCCATCTGTAGGGGCGGCTTTCAATCAGTCCATCGGCAGAGAACGACAACGGAGGAAGCACGATGTCTGGCGTCGATAAGAAGATGAATACGGGTTCACTGTTTTTTTTTGACCAGGCTTTCCAGTCTGATGGAGCGGACGGGAGAGGCCCGCGCCAGTAGGAGACATCTTATGAAAACTGCGTATTTATGTTTTGTTGTGAGTCTGTCCTTGCCTCTCCTCGTCGGTTGCGGCGGGCGCAGTCAGATGGGTGGAGGGAACAATGTGGAAGGCATCGGTCAAACTCCTCCGCCAGCCACCAGCTTTGCGGAAAGCTGGCGTTTCGCACCCGCGTCGAATTCACCGGGTATTGAAGCCGCCCTGACTCTGTCGTCAACCTCAGTTGCGGGGATGGCACACTTCCAATCCTTCAGTACTGCCAGTCCCTGCCCCGCCTTCTTCGACAACTTTCCTCTTTCGGGGACCATCGACGGACAAGGCAACTTATCAGTCAAGTCATTTCCGGTGTCTGGCCTTGTGCTGTTCCTGACCGGCGTGCTCGCGCCCGACCGGGCATCTGTTTCGAGCGGAAGTTATCACTTTACCGGAGGGTGTGGGGCAGAAGAAACAGGCACGTTGACCGGAGTGAAGGTCAAACCGCTCACCGGGCACTATGCTGGAACCATGCAAGGGTCCGGGAAAACAGTCAACATCTCTACGCAGCTCACCCAGGCCCTTACGTCAGATAAAGATGGTTTTTTCCCGCTCACGGGCACATTTACCGTGGCGAATATGTGTGATGAGACTTTCACGCTAAATGGGGCGTCGGTTGTCGGTGACGTAGTTCATTTGTATTCAAACACAGGCACTGGCCTTGAAGGTCTCACTGGAGTGATGGATTCGGAGGCTCAGCAGATCGAATTGGATGACTACCTTTTTCTGGGGGATTGCATCGCGGGTGCTCACGGCATCATTACCCGTCAATAGTCAATAATGGACAACCAGCTATAGGAGTTGTGCGGGAATAATGACTCTCGGAGGTCGAGCACGGGTCAAACTCAGTTGACCCCAAGCTCAACAATTCTGTGTTCCAAATTCAACAAAGCGAGCCTGACAGTCCTGATGATTTACGAAAATGTGATCCGAAGACCGCCTGGCGCTGGAATCGTGCTCACGATCATTTAATCGGAGATATCTGCGGTTAGTGTTGCTTTGGGTTTCACCAATAGCGGCGGGGCTTCGACTCGACATCAGGGAAACGAATCAGTCCGGATGCCGAATCGCCAAGTCCCTGATAGCCACCCTGATTAACTCCGATTTGAAAGTGGTCAGAACAAACCCAACCTAACCCTCACCGCACCACCCGCAAGGCATGCACGCTTGCCCAGTTTTATCACGTTTCGCCTTACCTATAACCGTCAGGCGTCCGACCAGGGCATCGGGTATAAACCCCACTCAGGCAGCAGGTATTGTGACTGGGATTAGCCGCCCCCCCGGGGCACCAGGTGCCTACTGACTCAGACGCCAAACGGCCTTCACTGGCGAACTTTTGATTGGAACTGCGCTTGAACAAGTCGCACAGCACTTGGTGGGATGCGGAGCATGCGCCGTATGCGCTTGTTTCGTCGTTCTGGGAACCCGAAGTCTAGGACGCCCGCCTTACCCTCGAAAAGGCGGTAGACAGTGTCAGTGCTGACCTGAAGGATTTTCGCGACTTGCTCGGACGTGAGGTGCTGTGGGAACTCTGCTGGTTCTGCGGTGGACTGGATCACCTGAACACTCGGTCACCGCCAGTCGAGTTCGGTTCGTCTGAACCGCTCGACAGTCGGGGTTTTGCATATTCTGATTATGACGGACGCCCTGAGCAGGCACAAGAGTACCGACGTGCCTGGCGTTAGGCTACGCTATCCTAAGAGGGCCTAACGAAATCCACTCCTGCCCTATCGCAAGGCTCGGGATTAAGTTCGCGTCGGCTCAGGGATGGCAGGCCCCTTTACCAGAGAGTGCCACTGGTATTCCGTTCGTTCTGCGTCGCGGAATTCCGCTGGGATGCGCTCTTGCAGGCGCTTCCTTGCGAGCCGATTGGGTTCAGTCGAAGTTGGCTCTGCCCCACAATTCATTGACTCGCCGCAGTTTGGCCACATAGGATGGTCGCGCAGAGCGAGCCTTCTTCATTGATCGGCCAAACCATCTCGCACTACCGCATCGTCGAGAAGCTCGGCGGCGGCGGGATGGGTGTCGTCTACAAGGCCGAGGACGTGAGCCTGCACCGCTTTGTTGCCCTGAAGTTCCTGCCTGATGAAGTAGCCAAGGACTCACAAGCATTGGCCCGCTTCCAGCGAGAGGCTCAAGCTGCTTCTGCTCTGAACCATCCCAATATCTGCACGATCCATGAGATCGGGCAGCAGGACGGTCATCCTTTCATCGTCATGGAATTTCTGGACGGGGTGACGCTGAAGCATCGCATCGCCGGGAAGACCGCTGGAGACCGAGACGTTCTGCTCGCTCTCGCCATCGAGATTGCCGACGCTCTGGATGCCGCCCACACCGAAGGCATCGTGCATCGCGACATCAAACCCGCCAACATCTTCGTCACGAAGCGCGGCCATGCCAAGATTCTGGACTTTGGGTTGGCGAAAGTTACACTCCTGCCAGTTCTGCCAGCCAAATAGCCGGGCAGGATACTCAGGTTCCTCTACGATCGCCGAAGAACATCTTACCAGTCCGGGAACGACGCTCGGCACGGTCGCCTACATGTCGCCGGAGCAGGTGCGAGCCAAGGAACTGGATGCACGTACCGACCTGTTCTCCTTTGGGGCGGTGCTGTACGAGATGGCGACGGGCGCGTTGCCCTTTCGTGGGGAAAGCTCGGGAGTCATCTTTGAAGCCATTCTGAACGGAACGCCCACTTCCGTAGTGCGGCTGAATCCCGATCTGCCAGCCGAACTCGAACGAATCATCACCAAGTGTCTGGAGAAAGATCGCAACCTGCGCTACCAGCACGCCTCTGACATTCGCGCCGACCTGCAACGGCTGAAGCGCGATACTACGTCGGGCTCAATTTCCGTACCGGGATTACCGGGGGTCAGTGCCGGGTATAAGAAGTTCCCAGCATGGCTGACTGCCACCGCTGTTATGGTCGTTGTCGTCTCTCTGATCGCTTGGGAAGTTTTTTCAAAACGCCCGCAAGCTATTAAATCAATCGCAGTTCTGCCATTTATTTCTGTAATGCAAGACGCAGATTCTGACGATTTAAGCGACGGTGTTACCGAGGCAATCATCGACACGGTTTCTCAAGTGCCGGGGGTGAGGGTCATGTCGCGGGCTTCGGTTTTTCGCTACAAACGCAAGGAAATCGACCCGCAACAGATCGGCCGAGACTTGAAGGTGGATGCAGTGCTGACGGGCAGCATTGCCCGGCGTGGCGACCAATTGTTGCTCCGTGCCGAACTGGTCAAAGTGGACGACGGGAGCCATCTCTGGGGAAGAAAATATGAGCACAGGAGGGCCGACTTGTTAACTCTGCAGCAGGAAATGGCTGCTGATTTATCGCAGCGCCTGCAACCGAACCTGACCGGAGAACAGAAGCAAAAGTTGAGCAGGCTTCCAACCCAAAGCCCAGAAGCATACCAACTATATGTTAAAGGTCATTATTTTCTCGATCGTTGGAGCACTGAAGGCCGCAAGAAAGCCATGGAGTATTTTCAACAAGCAATCACTGCTGATCCAAGCTATGCGCCTGCATACGCAGAGTTGGCTAACTCGTATAGCATGGGCGCATTTTTTGGAGAACCTCATGGGCCAGAGGCACGTGCTCAGGGCATAGCGGCAGCAAAAAAAGCGATCGAACTGGACAATACACTTGCGGAGGCTCACTCTGCTTTGGGATTGGCTTTGTTGGCCGACTTACAATGGACAGATACCGAAAGGGAGTTGAGGGAGGCGACTTCGTTGAACCCGAATAGTGCGATCTCTCACATGCATTATGGCTGGTATCTGACGTTCGTAGGGCGCTTCAACGATGCAATTCAGGAGATGAAAGAGGCACAAGCGCTTGACCCTTTATCCTTCAGCATCTACGCGACCAGTGGGAACATTTATTATTGGGCAAGAAACTACGATCTTTCACTTCAGCAATACAGAAAAGCAATGGAGATCGAACCAGCAGGGAATGAGGACATGTACACAGCTATCGGCGATTCTTACCTTGCAAAGAATATGTGCGCTGAGGCGACTGAAGCATACGCGCATTCTTATGAAGCAGGAGGCAACCTTCAAGCTGCGGCAGACCTGAGAAAAGCATATAAGACTCAGGGATGCCGTGGGATGCAGCAGCATCACCTAGAGACGAACGGCGACGAGTTTTATGCAGCGTGTTCGGCAGCATTGCTCGGAGATAATGACATGTCCTTCAAGATCTTGGAGAAGTCATTCGAGGATCGACGCGGAATCGTCTTCGTGAAGGTCGAGCCGCAGTTGGATAACATTCGCTCCGACCCACGCTACGCCGACCTGCTTCGACGAGTTGGATTGCCTCAATAGTGCCCTCTCCGACATCCCCATCCTGAAGGAAGCCAAGGCGGGGTACGCGAAGTTGCAATGAGCCGAACTGAGCTGCCGGGCTGGAGGTTCTGCTACAGCTTCTTAACCTATAAGGTGTCTGAGCGCCTCGCCACACCAACGGTGCGATTCTTTCTGGGCACGCCAGCGCATTGGTTCCCGAATTGTGATTGTGACCGACGTGGCGTTCCCGTAGATACGAATTGATATATTGCAAGCAACTAACTATGAATCAACAACTTGCGAGGAGCGTCGTGCAGTGAGCGCAGCCGTTCGCCGCCCAGTAGCCTGTTGACAAGCTCGATAACAATAGGACATGACCAACACAAAAGTAGCACAAATATACTTTAACTATATTGTTTACAATGTAATAGTGAGTCTGATATGAACCCACGTACGTGGATCGTCGTTCAGCTGATCGAGCACGGGTTTTGGGGTCTGCCACCTCGAAATCGAGTGCTCTCCGAGCGGGTGCCCGATTGAGAATGTCCTATAAGTCCACTCGAATCAACGGCTCCCGCTAAATCGATTCGAGCCAAAACATCCCCCGACAGGGGGGTCAATGGAGATCCTAGCGAGGTGCCGGGTGCCCAGACCCTCCCGGGTGACCTCCGCTCGCTGGCCGCCCTGCGGTCAGCCGATCCTCTAGTCCGTTTTCATACTCCTGCCAGGTAACACCATCTACTCCCGGTGCAGCTTTCCTCTTCAGTGAGTAAAAGCTTTCCCGCAGCAGATCGACTGTCAGATGGTGGAGCAAGGCGGTGAACTTCATCTCCTTACTGTTCCCAGCTGCTTTCCGGTCGGGTAGGACAGTGGCGCGTAGCGGGCTTCGAATGATGCCGACGTTTCCACCGTCCCCCCTATCATTCCGTACAGCGGGTTTTCCCCAGTACGGCTGAAAGGCTGGCTTGTCGGACAGCGCCTTCGCTCACGTCCCGTTGGTTAAGCCTGCACCCGGCATACTCAACGGTTCGCTTGCTTTGCCTCTGTCCTTCGTGCATCGGGCCTACTCCTTGAACTCCCGCTCAGAGTCGGGAAGGATGGGCTAAAAGATGCACCACCATGCGAAGAGTTCCCTCTTCTACCCCAGTGGCCCTCGCTCCGGTCTGGGTTCTGTTGTCCCAGTCCATCAACACTTATTCGGCCACATGCGTCCCACTCTTGGGCACACCGCAGTTTCGCCGCAGGGCGGTTTATATGCGGTGCCTTCGCTGTGCGGGTGCGCCTAGGCGACCCAGGAGCGGTTCCGTGCTTTCGCTGACCATTCTGTCTCGACATGTCGCCCTCTACGACTCCGGGAAGTTCGACGGCTGCAAGCACCCAGTTCCTTCGCCGTCGACGCTGGCCTTCGTCAAGGCGTGAGCGACTCGGCACTTCCAACATTTCCCACAATCCGCTTCCCGTGGGGGGCTATTTCGGAGCTTAATTACGGTTCACTTGCGTTACGACCTGTCGAGTTGTTTGCCCCTCTGGCGGATCCGACCAAGCATCTCTGCTCGGCCAACAGGGGCTGTTACTTCCGGGCTTCCGATGAATTGGTCTCCCGTTTCATCGCCGGATATGGCTACCGTGGCAACTGGGCAAGTTCCACGGGCGGGACTTGCACCCGCTAGAATGGCAGCTAGCATCGCTGCACCACGCCCGCCAGCCCCTGTGACACGCGTTTCCGGCTCTGTGTCGGGGACGTGTTAGGTTGACGAACGTTTTCCTTGATCAGCGGCCTTCCCTCCCCATTCTCCGCCGACGAGTTTCCGCCTTTGTTCAAATGGTTCATAGGTACTATGCCGTTGTGTGACTCCTCGGTGACGTACACACGGGCCTTGTGGCTCTGGCCTTCGCCCGCCGACCTCCGGCCTGGTTGGACCGCAGGTGTCTCCGAGGTCTCCCGGTTCTCGTGCTTGAAGTTTCTAGGCGTGTCTGGGGTCTTCGACTACGCCGGACTGAGCAGGAACTCGCGCTATTGCTCCCGTTCATATTGCCTTCCGCGCATTACAAGGACGTCGGCGTCCGGATTGCATCTTTTCGGAGCTGAATACCCACCCCGCCTATCCTCTCTCCAGAAACTCCTTCATGCCACTCTTCGGCTTCGACGAGTCGGAGACCGAGGGTGGCCGCCTTTCTTCTTGAGCAATTGAAGTTGTTGTTCGCGAAGTTTTTGCTCATAGAACTGAGTGCCCTTGTCGACGTACTCCTGACCGTACTTCAACATGCGGTAGACCAATCGGGCGAGCCGATGAGCCATGGCCGTGATCGCCTTCGGCGCTCCCAGTTTGGTTCGCAAGCGGCGGTATTGCGCGCCCAGGTAACTCTGGCTTCGGATCAGGGTGGTGGCGGCCAGCCGCAATGCCGTAGCGGCACGGTTGATTACGTGCCGCGTGCCTCTGCTAGCACCTTGTCCCCGCTGATGCGGTTGTCTGGACACAGTCCCAACCACGAGGCGAAGTGCGCCTCGGTTTTCCAGCGGCTCATGTCCAATCCCACTTCGCTGATGACCGTCTGCGCCACGATCACATTGACGCCATCGATCCGGGTCAGGTCCACTCCGCTGATTCGATGCAATTCGCTGCTCAGATTGAAACCAGGCGCATTCCCTTGGATCCGCTTCGCCTTCTTTGGCGTTGGATATCTTTGGTTGCTCCGTCGATGTCAGCTCGGCTCGAGCTCCCAACGTTGTCGCAAACTGCTTCAGATGTGCCTTCCAGTTCCCGATCGCATTCGGCGATCTTGTGCTGATAGGTGTCGTACATCTCCATTTCCTGCTTCAGCACAAACAACAGTTCGGAGCCGCCAGTTTCCCTCCAGGCTCTTGGCGATCTCTTCTCGGCTGGCCTGAATCCGGGGATGGCTCAGTTCCGCCAGTTTCCTCGGATCGCGCTCGCCGGCCAGAATCGCGCGGACGATGGCTTGTCCGGTCAGCCCACTCAGATCGCTGATCACATTCGCCAACTGCACGTTCATCTGAGTCAGCACCTTCTGCATCCGCTGGATGCAGGTCGACGCGCCGCGTACATGCTCTCCCCGTTGCCGCCAATACGTCCGCACCACGCGGATTTCCGCCGGAGGCTGGAACGAGTTGTTGAGCAGTCCGTAGGTGTGAAGCTTCAGCAGCCATTGGCTCTCTTGCACGTCGCTCTTGCGCCCGGGCAGATTCTTGGTGTGCCGCGCGTTCACCAGATAGACCTCGAAGCCGCGTTCTTCCAGGATCTCGTACAGCGGAATCCAATACACGCCGGTCGACTGCATCGCTACCGTCTTGACTCCACACTCCTCTAACCAATCCGCCAAACGATGCAAGTCCGCCGTGAAGCACTCGAACCGCCGGACCGGCTCTGCGTCTTGATCCGGGCGCACCGCCACGTAATGCGCGCTGTTGCCCACATCGATCCCTGCGGCGCTGGGATGCACCACCTCCAGACCGGGGTTCGCCGATTGTAATCGCCGCGCCAATTCTTTCCTCTGCTTTCGGTTCACTCTTGCCTGCTCGCCATCTTCGTTCTCCTTCCTCGGAAAATGGACCAGGCTCGGCCCGGCTGCGATTGGTTTAAGAATCTCTCCAACGGGGTCGACCCATCGTTCAGGACAACGGGCTGCCACCATGCCAGTGATCGCCAATGACCGGAGCCATGCTGTCTAATCGGGCACTCAGCACCAATGGGGAATCGGCTTTAGCTTGCCGAACCTCGTCCAACATCAGGCTCTCAAATCCGCCGCCTCCCGCCAAGTTTCTGTCCCCGGTGACTGCACCCAGGGCGCGGTCGAATGCTGTCTACGCTTCGCTGTGTCCCTCGCGGTAGCAGCGCAAGACTCGAGGCCGAGCGGACGTTTGAACTCGCTGCTGGCGATGCTGCTGCCGATAGTCACCGCCATCGCCGGGGTCGGCGGCGGCCTGATGGCGATCGCGCCGCTGACCCACGCGATCAACGTCGTCGACTTCGCGCCGATCCTCGGCGCCCTGATCGGCCTCGGCGTGGGCATCGACTACGCCCTGTTCATCGTCACCCGGCACCGTCGCGGCCTGCAGTCCGGGCTCACCCCCGAACAGGCGGCGGTCAAGGCCATCGACACCTCCGGCCGCGCCGTGCTGTTCGCGGGCAGCACGGTGTGCATCGCCCTGCTCGGCATCTTGGTCCTGGGCGTCAGCTTCCTGAACGGCCTGGCGGTCGCCTCCGCGCTCACCGTCGTCTTCACCGTGCTCGCCGCGGTCACCCTGCTCCCCGCGCTGCTCGGCGTCTTCGGGATGCGCGTGCTGAGCCGGCGGCAGCGGCGCCAGCTGGCCTCCGGGGCTCCGGCACCCGGCGCAGCGGGCATGTGGGCGCGCTGGGCGAGCACGGTCGAACGGAGGCCGGCGATCCTCGCCGTCGCGGCGGCAGCAGTCATGCTCGTCCTGGCGATCCCGGTGCTGAGCCTGAGGCTCGGCTCCTCCGACCAGGGCAACGACCCCTCCTCGACCACCACCCGGCAGGCGTATGACCTGCTCGCCGACGGGTTCGGGCCCGGCTTCAACGGACCGCTGCTGCTGGTCGCCCAGACCAGTTCGCCAGCCGATGTGGCCGCCCTCCGGACGCTCGAAGCCGGCCTGCCCAAGGTGGCCGACGTGACCAGCGTGCGCCAGATCGCCGCCACGACCGGAACCGAGGTCATTCAGGTGACCCCAGGCACCTCGCCCGAGACGAAGGCGACATCCGACCTCATCAGCACCTTGCGCAACGACACCATCCCGGCCGCCGAGCGCGGCACCACGCTGCGGGTGTACATCGGCGGCGTGACCGCGACATTCGCGGACTTCGCCACCGTAGTCGACGCCAAGCTGCCCTGGTTCATCCTCACCATCGTCGGGCTCAGCTTCCTGCTGCTGGTGGTGGCGTTCCGCAGCCTGCTCATCCCGGGGACGGCGGCGGTGATGAACCTGCTCGCCGCCGCGGCCTCCTTCGGGGTGCTGACCGCGTTCTTCCAGTGGGGCTGGGGAACCGACGCGTTCGGCCTGGGCAAGGCCGGGCCAGTCGAGGCGTTCCTGCCGGTGGTGACGCTGGCCATCCTGTTCGGCCTGTCCATGGACTACCAGGTGTTCCTGGTCAGCCGGATGAACGAGGAGTGGGTGCACGGGCGCCGCAACTCCGACGCGGTGCGGACCGGACAGGTCGAGACCGCCCGGGTCATCACCGCGGCGGCAACGATCATGATCTGCGTGTTCCTGACGTTCTCGTTCCTGGGCTCGCGAGACGTCGCCGAATTCGGCATCGGGCTGGCCGCCGCGGTCGCGCTGGATGCGTTCATCCTGCGGACCGTGCTAGTGCCCGCCGCCATGCACCTATTCGGCAACGCCAACTGGTGGCTGCCCAGCTGGCTCGACCGCCGCCTCCCGCACCTGGCCATCGAGCCCCCGGACCCTGCAGGTGAACCAACCCACGCGCCGATACCCGCCATCCGCTGAAGGAAGTGAATGTGACAGCGCCACCCAATAAGAGCCTGTAACGCGACTGCCTGGGGTGTGGCGTCAAGTATTTCCGGGTGCGCGGCGTGTCGTCCCCGTTTGGGGCTAATGTCACGGAATAATACTATTGTGGCTAGATGGTTCCGTCCCGTGAATCCCGACCAGGGGTGCCTGCTGCCGGCCGATATCCGCTCCTGGCTGCCGCCGGACCACCTGGCCTGGCAGGTGACCGGGGTCGTCGGGGAGCTGGACCTGTCCCGGTTCGCCGCGGCCTACCGGGCGGACGGGCAGGGGCAGGCGCCGTATGACCCGGCGATGATGCTGGCGCCTGCTGTTCTACTGCTATTTCAAGGGGATCCGGTCGTCCCGGAAGATCCGCGAGGCCTGCGTCGATGACCTGGGCTGCCGGGTGATCTGCGGCGGGGCGGTGCCCAGCCACCGGGCGGTCGCGGAGTTCTTGCGCCGGCACCGCGGCGAGGTCAAGCGGCTGTTCGTGCAGGTGCTGGCGCTGCTGGCCGCCGCGGGCGCGATCGCCGGGCAGGTCGCGGCGGTGGACGGGTCCCCGGTGCCGGGGAACGCGTCCCGGTTCGCGAACCTGGACGGCGGAGCAGCTGGCCGCGAAGATCGCCGCGCTGGAGGCCGCGATCGAGGCGGAGGCCGAGGCGTGGCTGGCCGGCGCGGCGCGGACGGCGCGGGCCAGCAGCCGCTGCCGTACGACGATGACGATGACGATGATGATGATGACGGCGGCCGCGGCGGCGGGCTGCCGCGGCGGCTGGCCGCGATGGCCGCCCGGCTGGGCCGGCTGCGCGCGGCGCAGGACACGCTCGCCGGGCGGGCGCTGGCATCGGCGCGCAGCCCGCACGCCAGATCGCCCGCGCGCAGCACGCCGCGCGAGGCCGCCGCGCGGCGGCTGGCCGATGCCGAGGCCGCCCAGGCCGCCGTGATGGAGAAGTACCACGCCGCGGTGGCGGCCGGGAAGCCCTGGCGGTACGGCAAGATCCCGGTCCCGGCCGGGCAGAACAGCCGGATCGCCGCCGCTGCGCGAGGACCTGGCCCGCGGCCGGTGCCCGGCTGGCCGCCGCCCGGGACCGCGCCGCCGCGCTGTCCCCGGCCAGGGTCTCCGCCACCGACCCGGACTCCCGGCTGGTGCCGGCCAAGAACGGCGGCGGCTACACCCAGGGCTGGAACCTGCAGCTGGCCGCGGCCCGCCGGCAGGTCCTGCTCGCCGTCGAGCTGCACGATAACCCCGCCGACGCCGGCGCCCTGGTCACCATGATCGCCGCCGCCGCGGCCAACTGCGACCTGGCCGGGCTGCGCGGGCAGATCCGGGCCTGGCTCGCCGATAACGGCTACGCCTCCGCCGCGAACTTCGCCGCCCTGGAGCACCTGATGCTGCTGGTCGCCGTCCACCGGCGAGGCCAGCCAGACCGGCCGCGCCGCGCCGCCGGCACCGCGCTGCCGGCCGGCTGGGAGAAAATGGCCGCCCGGCTGGCCACCCCGGCCGGCAAGAGCCTGTACAAGCGCCGCGCCGCCCTCGTCGAGCCCGCCTTCGCCCAGCTGTTCGCCCGGTTCGGCCGCTACGTCAACTACCGCGGCCGCGACGCCGTCGACGCCGAGGTCAAGCTGCTGGGCGCCGTGCACAACCTCGCCAAGCTCCTGGATTTCCGGCGCCGCCAGCTCGCCACCGCCCCTGACCAGGCACAACCGCAAACCGCACCGCCGCCGTCCCGCGCCCGCGCGGCATCCCGCCATACCGCAAACCCCAGAACCCGCCCGGACCCCGGCCGGCCAGCCCGATCCGCTGACAGCAGGCCCACACCCAGGACCATCCCATCCGCGCTCCGCCACGCCAGCACCGCAAACCGGACTCCAGGCCCTCACCGCCAGACAGTCGCGTTACAGCCTCATAAAGGTCTACGCTGTCACATTCACCCTTTCGCTCTCCCGCCGCTGCGGGGGCACGGCAGGCAAGGATCGGACCACTCAAGATCGGGCCATCCACACCGATCAGGTTCCTGCTTAAGACGGAAAGATCTGGTCCCTGATCTCGGCGCCAATGGTGATTACTGGGCGCAGCTCACGGCGGTAGACCGACTCGATCGTTCTGGTCTGCTGGTGGTCGGCCACCGGGCGATCTCCTCGGCTGGGACGCCGCCCGCGGACATAGTGCTCACGAACGTGTGCCGCGGCGCCCGGGCACTCACTCGTCGCACAGGCCGACCGCTCGGGTGATCTGCCGGAAGCCGCATCTGACGTTGTGCTGTTCGAGCATGGTGCCGATCGTCGTGGCGGACACCAGGCAGCTGCCTTGCCACAACTCCCCACCTTGAGATGGTCGGCCGCCTGCGCGGCCCCCCGCTCTCGCAGCGCGGCCAGAGCGATGTCTGGCGGCTTCAGTGCCCGCCGCGGCCGGGGCGTCTTGGTGTCGCCTCAATGGGAGCCAGCGTGACTGTCCTGGGAGCGGTACGGCTCTTCGCTTGGCTCTCCGTGAGCCGACCGGGCCGCCGAGCATACCCTCTGACCTGGTGGGCGCAACTGGGTTCGAACCAGTGACCCCTCGCTTGTAAGGCGCAATCTTACCGTCGCGGGACGTCGCCTGACGTCGCCCGAAGTGCCAGCTAGCTGGACTGATCGTCGCTAGGCGTCGCTCTACGTCGCCTGGCGTCTGCCTCCGTTGGCTCCCCGTTTGGCTCCCCGGATTCTCATTAGCCTTGCTAATCAATGACTTTAACTGGATTGCCGACCGGAACGGGCCGAGGGTGGCACCGGCGGACCTGGTGACCCCCGGTCGGACGACCTAGACCCGAACCTGTAGCGTCTGTGTCCTGGCCGGTGCGGCGGGCAGGCTAGGCGTGACCGCGGGCGTGAAGCTGAGTCCCGTGACCGCACAGTCGACGGAAGACCCGCCGATCCGCTGGTGATCCTGCGAGACCTCCCCGAACGAGAGCGCGAGGAGTTCCTCCGCCAGTACCACCAGGCGGTCGATGCCGCGCACGACCCGGTCGGCTACCAGCGGTTGCTGCGGTTCCTTCACGTGTGGAGTCTTACCGCGGTCGCCACCGGGCAGCTGGGTCAAGGTGCAGGCCCGCCGGGCCGCCACCCTCCGCGCCGCCTACCAGGCGCACCCCGAGCGGTTCCGCGGCCGCTGCCCGCAGCCGAAGAACCTGCCCGCCAAGGTGTGGATCAACGAGCCGCCCGCCACCATCGAAACCACACCGCCACCACAAACCACGCAAGCAGCCTGATGTCTCATTCAGTTTGACAGGTGCCGGCCGGGGCTCCGCCCCGAGCCGTCGCCGCCCTGATCGACGCCGATAACCAGGTCTGCGTTTCATGTATCACCGCCGGAGCGGCCGCCTCTGGCTTCATAGAGGCCGCTTGGCTCGCCGGTCGTCTGGCGAAGCGTCCAGGCCGGACGTCCAGTCGGGCCAGTCCAGTGGACGTGGGCGTTTACCCGGGTCGCGAAATAGCAGGGACCCGGTCGCGATCAGTCCAGGCATCCGTGCGACCCCTGTGAGTGTTGGACGCGTGAGGAAATGTCATGGGTATCAGCGGCTGGGATGCGATTCCTGGGGACGCCGAGCGTGGGCTCATCGGTGAATTCGCCCGTGCCATCGCCTGGCGGCTGTTCCGACGGGATGGGCCGACGGTGTCTGACGACGGCGCAGCCGTGGAGCAGTATCGCCGACGTGACCCTCGTCGAGGGTTTCATTCCGGCATTCCTGGCCGCAGAACTCGACCTGGACCTGAGGGGTGAGCGAGTTGGACGAGCTGCAACCTGGGGATCCGCAGTGGATAGGACCGTACTGGCTCGAGGGGCGACTGGGCTCCGGTGGCATGGGCCGCGTCTACCTGGGCCGGTCACCGGGCGGTCGGCGTGTCGCCATCAAGGTGATCCGGGCTGAACTGGCTGAAGACGCAGAGTTCCGTGCCCGGTTCGCCCGGGAAGTGTCCGCTGCGCGGAAGGTCAGTGGCATATACACGGCGCCAGTTGTGGATGCTGATCCGGATGGGCCGGTGCCGTGGCTGGCCACCTCTTACGTAGCCGGGCCATCCCTCGCCGATGCGGTGGCCGACCGCGGACCATTGCCTCTCACGTCGGTGCTGAGGCTGGCCGCGGGGCTCGCTGAGGGCCTGGACGCAATCCACTCCGCGGGTGTGGTGCATCGTGACCTGAAGCCATCGAATGTGCTCCTGGCGGAAGATGGGCCGCGGCTGATCGATTTCGGGATTTGCCGGTCCGTGGAGACAAGAGTCGCTGACCCGTACTGGCATGGTGGTCGGCTCGCCCGGGTTCATGGCCCCGGAACAGGCCGAAGGCCATGAAGTCGGGCCGCCCAGCGACATCTTCAGCCTGGGGGCTGTCCTCACCTTCGCCGCTACGGGCGAGGGGCCGTTCGGAGAGGCGTCCAGTGCAGCGCTGCTGTACCGGGTGGTCTGCGCCGAGCCGAATATCGATCGGCCTGCCTGCCGAAATCCGGCCCCTGATCGGGCGCTGCCTGGCAAAGCATCCACAAGACCGGCCGACAGCGGCTCAGCTGCTGGCGGAGTTGAGTACCGCCCAGCCCGGGGCCCGCCCACTGCCAGAACCGGCCATCGAGGGACTTCCTGGGCATGGCCCCGCCGGCCCGGCGCCGGAAGAAGCCGCCAGGGTCATGGCCCCGCCGCGCCCTGCCACGGAGCGAGCAGCACCCTTCGAACGTGCGGCTGAGGGCCAGCATCCGCTGCCTGCGGCTTCGCCGGAACCTACCGCGACCGTATCACCGGTAATGCCGGGCGGCAGCGAAGTAGCCGGGGCCAGCACGGCCGCGCCCGGCCGTCCTCACCCGAGCGGTTACGCCCGCCCGCCGGTGCCCGGCAGTCCCGGGAGCACCGGCCGCCCGTGGTAAAAACGGCCGGTTCCCGCGCAATGCGATCACCGGGGTCTTGGCGATCATAGTGCTGGTGCTGTCCGGCTCGGTGGCCGCGCTCGTCCTGACCGCCACGTCCGCTACGGCCGCCGTGGACCTCGAGCCGGTGGGGACGCCGGGCGTCAACCCGTTCATGCCGCCGGTCGGCACCGACCAGCCGGGGCTCAGGGTGCCGCCGGGCAGCGGCGGCACCTTTTCCGGCGCCACGCCGGGCCTGTACGGCGGGACCCTGAGGAAAGCCAGCTGCAACCCGCAGCAGCTGGTCAGCTTCCTGCGCGTGCACCCGGACAAGGCGGCCGCCTGGGCCAGCGTCCTGGGCATCCGGCCGGCCGACATCCCCGGCTATGTCGCCGGCCTGACGTCGGCGGTACTGCGCTCCGACACCGCCGTCACCAACCACGGGTACATCGACGGGCACGTCACCTCCTTCCCGGCCGTGCTGCAAGCCGGCACCGCGGTCCTGATCGACCGGTACGGCCAGCCGGTCACCAAATGCTTCTGCGGCAACCCGCTGACCAAGCCCATGGCCTACACGCAGCTCACCTACACCGGCAAACAGTGGCCGTCGTTCTCACCCACCTCAGTCACCTACATCCAAAAGACAACCACCCTCGCGAATTCGTTTACGCTGGTCAACCCCATCACAGGCGCGGCGTTCCGCCGCGCGCCCGGCAGCAGCCGCAGCGCCGACCAGCCACTGGCCACCCCGCCGCCAGAATTCTTTACCACCCCGGCGACGGGACCCGCGACCACCCCGGCGACGGGACCCGCGACCACCCCGGCGACGGGACCCGCGACCACCCCGGCGACGGGACCCGCGACCACCCCGGCGACGGGACCGGCGACCACCCCGGCGACGGGACCCGCGACCACCCCGGCGACGGGACCGGCGACCACCCCGGCGACGGGACCGGCGACCACCCCGGCGGCGGACCGGCGACCACCCCGGCAACGGGACCGGCGACCACCCCGGCGGCAGGACCGGCGACCACCCCGGCGACGGGACCCGCGACCACCCCCGCGGCAGGACCGGCGACCACCCCGGCGACGGGACCGGCGACCACCCCGGCGACGGGACCCGCGACCACCCCGGCAACGGGACCCGCGACCACCCCGGCGACAGGACCCGCGACCACCCCGGCGACGGGACCCGCGACCACCCCGGCGACAGAACCCGCGACCACCCCGTAGTTCGCTCCGCCGTGGATCGCTAGCACGCCGACCTGCCGAGTGGTGAACCGTGGCGGTGTCGGCTGCGCTCCAGCCAGAGCCTGCGCCTGTCCCGGTGCTGGCAGACTGGATGCGAGCCGCCGCACTTGACCTACAGCGATGACCGTGACCAGGCGCTACAGTTTCGGGCAGTCTAACCTCACGGTGCATTCGCCCGATTACGGCCCGGCGGGCACTCGGCCAGGCCGAACGTTCGATCGCTACGCCATGAGGAGAGCGGGCTAAAGGGACTGGTGTTGTCAGTTCCTGACCGGGACATTCCGGCGACGAGCCCGGCCCCGAGCCCGGCCCCGAGCCCGGCGAAGAGCCGCTGTGTGGGAGGCGATTCTGCGCCGGGCCGAACAGGAAGACTATGCGGACGATGGGCCTGCGGATATCGACCTTAATGTCCTGAATGGCAGGCGTTCACCAGGCCTGGTCCTATCGACCTGCCCGATTTCACCGCACGGAAAGAACCGCTACTGGCTAAGGTCCGCTCCTGGCTGCCGGATGTGGTCCTGGTTCCGCGGCTGCGCGAGGTGTCCGCGCTCTATGGCTTCACCAGGATCGACTCGCCGGAGTGGGGAATCCTGTCCGCTGACAGTGACCACATCGGCCCGATCGCGCGTGAGGTGTGCGAGTGACCTGGTTCCGATGCGATCGAGCCTTGCTGAGGCTTAGCACCCATTCGTGCTCCGGTCAGCTGATCAGGTCCTGGCCTGCCCTGGCGGTCGCTAGTACGGCAGCCGCCATTCGGGTTGTGACCTGCGGCGGAGCGCCCGTATCCGTTCGCTGGTGTGGTATGGCGCACGTGCACCCCGCTTATGTATCTTGACAGTTACGTAACCATCTCGTTACGTTAATGCCGTGGAAGCTGCCCTGCGAGCCCTGGCGGACGAGAGCCGGCGGACGATGCTGGAGACGCTGTCCCGCGGTCCGGCCACGGCCGGCGAGCTGGCGGCACTGCTGCCGATCGCCCGGCCGGGAGTATCGCGGCACCTGCGGGTGCTGCGCGAGGCAGGACTGGTCGAGGTCCGCCAGGACGCGCAGCGGCGGGTCTACAGCCTCCGCCCCCAGCCGCTCGCCGAGATCGACGAATGGCTGGGCCGGTACCGGGGCTTGTGGGAGCAGCGGCTGGACGCCCTGCACACCGAGATAGCCCGGGGCAAACGCGAACGAAGGAGCACCAGATGACCAGCAACGCACGTCCGGGTACCCGCATCCTGGGCAGCCTGCGATCGGCAGATGGCGCGGGCGTGGTGCGCATCGAAGACCGCTACGACACCGGCATCGACGACCTGTGGTCCGCACTCACCGATCCCGGGCGCCTGGCCCGCTGGTACGGCCAGGTGGAGGGCGACCTGCGCCCCGGCGGGCAGTTCCGCCTGCACGTCGAGTCCGCTGACATCGATGCCACCGGGCGGGTGGAAGCGTGCGAGCCCCCGCGGCGGCTGCTGGTGACCAACAGGGAGACCGAGGAGTCCCACCAGCGCGGGCAGGGGGTGCCGCCGTACGACGAGGCCATCGAGGCCACGCTGACCGCCGACGGCGACCAGACCATCCTGGTCATCGAGGTCCGGGGCATGCCGCTGGACACGATCGCCTTCTACGGGGCCGGGTGGCAGATCCACGCCGAGACTCTCGCCGCCTACCTCGCCGGGCGCAGGC
Source organism: Terriglobia bacterium (assembly GCA_963706335.1). Taxonomy (GTDB): domain Bacteria; phylum Acidobacteriota; class Terriglobia; order Terriglobales; family Acidobacteriaceae; genus JAIQFF01. The sequence continues at coordinate 871 of CAVPME010000007.1, read as the reverse complement.
CCGGCGACACCCAGGCGCGGTGGGATGAGCTCGTCCCTGCCTATCAGGACCTGGCCGCCAGCATCGGCTAACTGGCACGGCAGCAACATCGGCTAGCTGAGCAGCACGATCTTTCCGTCTCGGGCGAGCCGGTGTCGGTGCGGCGGCGGAGCAGGGCGGCGGTGACCGCGCAGACGGCCAGGGCGGCCATGACCAGCACGGTGTGCCGGGCGATCGCGTGATAGAGGCGGACCTGCGACTGGTCGAGCCCGAAGCAGCCCTTGCTCGCGCGGGATCCACTGCCGGGCCGCGATCAGCGCGTGCCCGGTGCCCTCGCGGGCATAGGCCAGGTGCACCGTGGTGATCCCGTTGGCGACCTTCCCGGCGCAGCCCAGGTAGTGGCGCTTGACGCCTGCCGTGCGCTGGCCCTGCTTGACCTGGCTGGTCTCATCGATCGCGCCGACCGCCAGGCCGCGGCGGCCGCCGGTACGGGCGGCCTGGTCCAGCCCGGCCACAGCGAACCGGCGGACCACTTTCATCGCCGCGGATGCGCCCCAGACCGCACGGCTGAGCAGTCGCTGCATCCGGTCCGGGGTCCGGTCCCCGGCCCGCTCGGCCAGCGTCCAGCCGTTACGCCGGGGCAGACCGCTCATCAGCGCGGCGGCGTACTTGCCCGCCTGCAGCCACGGGTCGACCCGCGCGAAACACGGACGCAGCGATTCCAGCAGTTCAGCGTGTTTCCGCCGGCCAGGCCGGCGCCTATCCTGGCGGCAGCAGCCGCCTTCGATTGTGTTGTCCTCACAAACGCATAATCGCCAGGCGGCTGCGCTGCGTGAAGGCCTAAGACCTGGCTTAACAGCAGGTCAAAGCCCTAATGGCCGCTGCCGTACTA
>CAVPME010000006.1:0-296455 GCA_963706335.1 Terriglobia bacterium | reverse complement strand
TGGCGGAGAGGGAGGGATTCGAACCCCCGATACCCTTCCGGTATGCCGGTTTTCAAGACCGGTGCCATCAACCACTCGGCCACCTCTCCGGGCTACTACAGTTTTACTACAGTAAGCAGGGTCTGTAGGATTGACGCAACGCCCGCACTTTTTGTTTCCCCTGGTCATAGGCGAGTCTCTCGGCCGAACAGCGGTTTTCAAGACCGCCGTTTCAACCCCTCACGCATCTCTCCGGGTCAGCGTTTGGATAATTATAACTTGATGATTTCGGCAACCTTCGCGAATTCCAATTCCTGGTGTTCCGTCGGAGGTTTGGTTGCGCGACGCCTGTGATGTATAAGACAAGCCTATGAAACGAATTCAGCTTTTGCTCGCATTGGTGATATTCGCTGGAGCCGCATCGGTTGTCGCTCGTGCACAGACCTCGGCGAAGCCTTCGGACGATAAGAGCAGTTTGGCAAGCCGGGTTGCGGGCTTACCGAAGCACGACGGTTTTATTCCTTATTACTGGGACGAGAAAAAGGGCGACATGCTTTTCGAGTTGTCGCCCGTGTTGCTGAGCCGGGAGTTCCTTTATTTCACGGGCTTGGGAAGCGGCGTCGGCTCGATCGAAGCATTTGCCGACCGCAGTTCGTTTGGTGGCGGATGGGTCTGCCGGTTTCGGCGCGCCGGGACGCGTGTACTGGTAATTCAGAAGAACACCAACTTCCGAGCTCCAAACGGCGACCCAGAATTGCAGCACTCGGTGGAGTACAGCTTTCCAACCTCTGTGTTGGCTGCACTTCCAATCGAAGCTGAGCAGGAGGGGACGGTGGTGGTCAATGCCGATGCACTGTTGATGCGAGATGCCTTTGATCTGCTCTCACAACTTCGACGTCCAACTCGCGCCGTTGGCGGTGTAATGGTCAGGGAGCAATCTTCGCATGCGACAGACTGGCGGCTGGACAAGGATCGAAGCATCATCGACCTGGAGCATACGGGCACGTTTGCGCTGAACACGGAGGTGGAAACGCTGTTGACCTTCGCGACAGATTCGGACACTGATTTGAATCAGCCTGATCCGCACGCGCTGAGCGTGCGCGAACATCACTCGTTTGTGGCAATGCCATCTCCTGGATATGAGCCCATTGAACGGGATCCGCGTGTAGGATTTATTCCTTCGAGCTTTCAGGACTTCTCTCAGGCGTATGACCATCCACTGACTCGGTATTTGGCCAATCGTTGGAGATTGCAGAAGAAAGACCCGAATGCGGTGTTGAGTGAACCGGTAAAACCGATCGTTTTTTATCTCGACCGCGCCATTCCCGAGCCGGTGCGCTCTGCGGCTCGCACGGGAGCTCTGTGGTGGAATACGGCATTTGAGCAGGCGGGTTTCAAAAACGCGTTGCACATTGAGGACTTGCCCGAAGGAGCGGATCCGATGGATGTGCGCTATCCCACTATCCAGTGGACGAACCGGTCTGGCCGAGGATGGTCGGTAGGACAAAGCCACGTTGATCCGCGCACCGGGGAAATCATTCACGCCGTGGTGCAGTTGGATTCGCATCGCATGAGGACGGTGAATAACTACTGGGAATCGACGATGCCTTCGCGGTCGCGACTCCGCCGAACCCGCGCTGGATACTTTCGCTGCGCTGGACAATCTCGATCCGCACACGAGCGAGCAACAGGTGATGTTGAACCGGCTTGCGTTGCTCACGTGCCATGAAATGGGGCATGTGCTGGGACTGGAACACAATTTCGTGGCCAGTACGTATGGCCGCGGTTCCGTGATGGATTATTTCGCCCCGCTGGTACGGGTTCGCGCGGATGATACCGCCGACCTTTCGGATGCCTACATGCAGGGTGTGGGCAGCTACGACCGCTACGCGATCGAGTGGGGCTACAGTCAAGGCAAACCCGGCAGTTCGACCGAGCAGGAGCACGCGCGACTGGATGCGATCGTAAAGGGCGCCATCGCCAAGGGAATTGTTTGGGGAAGCAACGACGACCCCCGCTGGAATTCTTACGACGATGGACCTGATCCGGTAACCTGGCTGAAAGAAGTATTGCCCGTGCGTGACAGCTTGCTGGCTCATTACGGGCCGAGAATGCTGCGTCCGGGTGAGTCAAATTCGATGCTGGCCTCCCGCTTGCCGCTCGTCTATTTGTTTCATCGTTACGCGCTCGGTGCTGCGATTAATGTTGTGGGCAGCGCTAAGATACCGCTTTCTCTGGCAGGCGACGGCCAGCCGCCGGTGACGATCTGGCCGGCGGAAAGTCAGAAAGAAGCTTTGCGGCTGAACTTGCAAGCGCTGAATCCGGCGAAACTAACAATTCCCGCGGAAGTCTGGCAACACCTGACGCCGGTCGAAAGTAGCGATCCTGATCCGGAGCGGTTCACTTCGTCGGCGGGATATCTTTTCAGTCCGCAGGATGGCGCACGAGCGCTGACCGAGATCGTCATCGGAGGACTGCTCAATCCTCAGCGCATGGAAAGGCTGGCGATCATTTCACGTCAGGATACTCAAGCCCCTTCGCCGGGAAGTGTCATTTCCTCTTTAGTGACCGCTGCATTCTCGGATGTCGGAAAGACTCCGGCGGAGCGCGATCTTGCGGCAGTGGTGCAGACTGAAGTGGCCGAACGTTTGATGGTGCTGGCGTCGACATCCGACGCGACGCCAGAGGTACGGGCGGTGGCTTTAGCGGGGGTGCATGAAGTCCAGACCGTGGCGAAGGCTCATTCCGCGGGCAATCCGTTCGCACAACAAATCGATCACGAGATCATGTTATTTCTGCAGAATCCGGAGCAGAACACGCCCAAGCTTAAGCCATCAGGCGCACCGGCGGGCCCTCCGGTTTAAGGGGTCTTAGCAGAAAATGCTGAGAGCGGTCTGCTTTACTCAACCCTTTGCGCAACGGGATGGCTGGCTTCATAGGCGGCTATCTCCAACTGGTGCTGGAGAGTGAGTCCAATATCATCGAGGCCATGAAGCAAGCAATGTCGGGTGAAGTCGTCGATCTGGAACATTGCTGAGAAACCATGATCGTCGTGAACCTCACGCTGTTCGAGGTCGATGGTCAGGTGGTATTCGGGTAGCTGACGGGCGCGCTGAGTGATCTCCGCGATTTTTGCCTCATCCAGCACGACGGTGAGAACTCCATTTTTTGCACAATTATTGGCGAATATGTCCGCAAATGAAGGAGCTACGACAGCGCGGAATCCATAGTCATCCAAAGCCCAGACCGCGTGTTCACGCGACGATCCACAACCAAAATTTTTCCCGGTAACCAGGATGCTGGCTTCTGCGTGGCGCGGATTATTAAGGGAAAACGTCGGGTCGGGCAATCCTCCCTGGCCGCGGCGCCAGTCGTAAAACAGGAATTCACCAAATCCGGTGCGCTCGATTCTCTTGAGAAATTGTTTGGGGATGATCTGATCAGTATCGACGTTATCGCGGTCGAGGGGAGCGACTTTGCCTTTATGAGTGCGAAACGGCTGCATGGTTCCTCAGATGTTTGTCGAAGTTCTTTTGACGCTTTGACGGACCCCGCGGTTCCTGTTTACCCGGGTCCGAAACAAACCTGCCTGCTTTGAACGCTAACGGAGTTCCTCGTTGAACTTCCAGTTGCGTATGTCGGTAAAATGTCCGGTTATCGCGGCTGCGGCCGCCATCATTGGACTTACCAGATGAGTTCGCCCGCCGCGACCCTGGCGACCCTCAAAGTTACGATTACTCGTGGAAGCGCATCGTTCGCCCGGCTGTAGAATGTCCGGATTCATTCCCAGACACATCGAGCAGCCAGACTCGCGCCATTCGAAACCAGCTTCCTGAAAGATCCGATCCAAACCCTCGCGCTCGGCCTCATGTTTTACGGATTGGGAGCCTGGCACCACCATGGCTCGAACCTTCGGATTGACGTGGTGACCTCGAGCGACACGCGCCGCTGCGCGCAAGTCTTCGAGCCGTGAGTTGGTGCAAGACCCGATGAATACGCGATCGATGGGAATCTCTTCCACGCGGGTCCCCGGTTGGAGACCCATGTATTCGAGCATGCGCTCGGCCGACCTCCGTTCAGCGTCGGTCTTCATCTCGGTGAGCTCCGGCACCCGGCCGCTCACTGAAACAACCATTCCCGGGTTTGTACCCCAAGTGACGAAAGGAGAAAGTTTCGAGGCGTCCAGATTGACGACCTTGTCGTAGCGGGCGCCTGGATCGGAAGGCAAACTGCTCCAGTGTGCAAGTGCCTTTTCCCACTCGTAATTTTTTGGAGCAAAGCGCCGATTCTTGAGATAGGCAAAAGTTGTTTCGTCGGGAGCCACCATGCCGGCGCGCGCTCCAGCCTCGATGCTCATATTGCAGAGTGTCATCCGGCCTTCGATAGAAAGGGCACGAACGGCTTCACCAGCATATTCGATCACGTAGCCCGTCGCGCCGTCGGTTCCGATCTGGCCGATAATTCCGAGAGCTAGATCCTTTGCAGTCACTCCCTCCGCGAGCGAGCCTTGGACATCAATTAGCATGGTTTTCGGCTTGCGCTGAGTAAGGCATTGCGTTGCCAGGACATGTTCAACTTCGGAAGTTCCAATCCCAAAGGCCAGTGCGCCAAATGCGCCATGTGTACTGGTATGGCTGTCGCCGCAGACAATGGTCAGACCGGGCTGGGTGAATCCGAGCTCCGGACCGATGACGTGGACGATGCCCTGATCGGGTGAATCCATGTCGAAAAGAGGCACGCCAAATTCTTTGCAGTTCTTTTGCAGCGCCGCAATCTGGCGAGCGGCGATGGGGTCGGTGATGGGAGTGCCGCGCGGTTCGGTAGGGATGTTGTGGTCAACCGTCGCAATCGTGCGATTGGGCTGGCGAACTTTGCGACCGGCCGCTCGCAGACCGTCGAACGCCTGGGGTGAAGTAACCTCGTGCACCAGGTGCAAGTCTATGTAAAGGATCGGCTGGCTTTCCGGAGGAGAACACACGACGTGTTCGTCCCAAACTTTCTCGAATAAGGTTCGTTTCTCAGCCATGGATTACGTTTTCGTCCGAATGAATATTTTATCAACAAACAAGTGCTATGGCTGGCGGGGATGCGCGCTAGAGGCTGTTGAGGCGTAATCGTCTCATCGATGAAACGCCAGGGCTAGCAACCAGACATTGAGAATGGCAATTAGAGCTGCCGTAAGCCATGCCAGAGACTTTAGCCAGAATGCGTTAATGAACTCGCCCATTTTTCGCGGGTCGCTGGTGAACATCACCAGCGGGAAGACCGCGAAGCTCAACTGCATGCTCAGGATTACCTGGCTGAATACCAGCAGTTTGGCCGTGCCACCGGTTCCCCAGAATGCGGTGACGATCACCGCTGGAATAATCGCTACCGCGCGCGTGATCAAGCGGCGCAGCCAGGGGCGCAGGCGAATGTTCAGAAAGCCTTCCATCACCACCTGGCCGGCCAGCGTGCCGGTCAGAGTGGAGTTCTGGCCGGAAGCCAGCAGGGCCAGCGCGAACATGGTGCTGGCGCCCGTGACTCCGAGCAGCGGTGTCAGCAATTTGTGAGCGTCGTTGATCTCGGCGACGTCGTTGTATCCGTGGCTGTAAAACGTCGCGGCGGAGACGATCAGGATGGCTGCGTTCACCAGCAGTGCGAAGGTGAGGGCGATGGTGGAATCGATGGTCCCGAAGCGGATGGCCTCGCGCTTGCCCTTGGGAGTGCGTTCGAAATCGCGGGTCTGCACCAGCGCCGAATGCAGATAGAGATTGTGCGGCATCACCGTGGCGCCGAGAATGCCGATCGCGATGTACAACATTCCCGGATCCCGAATGATTTGCGACGGACGGAATGAAGAATCCTTGAGCAATGCCCAACAGGCTCGGCTTGGAAAACAAGAATCTCCAACCCGAAGCAGACGCCGATCACTCCAATCAGAGAAATGACCAGCGCCTCGACCAGACGAAAACCCTTTTGCTGCAGGAACAGAATCAGGAGAACGTCCAGCGAGGTCAGGCACACGCCCCACAGCAGCGGAATGTGAAACAGCAGATTCAGCGCGATGGCCGAACCGATCACTTCGGCCAGGTCGCAGGCGGCGATGGCGATCTCTGCCCCGATCCAGAACATGAACGATACCGGACGGCTGATAGTGATCGCGACAGGCGGCCGCCAGATCGCGTCCGGTGACCACGCCCAGCTTGATGGCCAGAGTCTGCAGCAGGATCGCCATCAGGTTGGACAGCAGGATGACCGAAAGCAGCGTGTAATTGTATTTCGATCCGCCGGCCAGGTCGGTCGCCCAGTTGCCCGGATCCATGTAGCCGACTGCGACCAGGTAGCCGGGTCCGGCAAAGGCCAGAAGCTTGCGCAAAAATCCGGCCGATTGCGGGAATGGGAAGGCTGCGGTAAATTTCCGGCAGGCTGGGACGTGCGACAGCGTGCCGCCAGCCCTGGTCGAGAGCTTACTTCCGGGCTCGGCCGATGACTTGAGGTTCGGGCGGCGACAACATTAGCGAAAGTATACACGAAAGAGTAAACCATGGTTAATTAGCTTGGCGGAATCTACTCCGATTCTTGCGCGTCCGCCGCCGTGACACCCAGACTCTTTCCGCCGCGGATCCGCCCAGGGCGACAGTTCCGGCGTCGGTGTCCAGAGTCAGGGTGTGGTCGTAATTTCGTCCGGAAACATGGACCTGCGCGCCAGGGCGGATGCCGCGTTGTTCGAGAAACTCCAGCAGGCGCCGGTCGCGTTCGTAAATCCCGCTGACCCGGTAGTTGTTGCCCGCCTCGGCATGAGCCAGCAGCAGCAAGCCGCGCCGGCGCCGGCTGGCTGGGCTCTCCAGTTCACTGAGATTGCCGTGAGGACAGCGCCCGCCGCGTCCCAGTTTGGCCAGCAGTTTGGCCTCAAAATCAGTGGATACGGCATGCTCCAGCCGCTCCGCCTCGTCATGCACCTTGTACCATTCCATGCCAAACATTTCCGACAGCATGCGTTCGATCAAGTGATGGCGAAGCGTGAGCCTGCGCGCGATCTTGCGTCCGGCGGCCGTGAGGCTAACCTCTCCGCTGCTCTGCACTCGTGACCAGGCCATCTTTTTTCAGACGCCGCAGTGCCATCGTGACCGCGGGCGGTGAAACCGAAAGCCAGTGCGCCAGCGTGGCGGAGATTACAGTCTCGCCTTCGCTTTCGGCCTCGAGGATGGCCTTGAGATAGTCTTCTTTGGAGACGGTGATCATCCAGAAGACATTATACGGCGATGGGTTAAGCATAGTTAATCAGGATGAATGTCAGATTCAGGATTCTGAGAAATCCGGATGGGTTAAACTTGCTCCCCTTCCGCAGTCGGGTTGTATGTAAAACGCTGCGAATCTAAAGATGTCATCAAAATCTGCAATCCGATTCATATCTGAAAGTCTATTTCCGCGTTTGACATCGTTCGCACATGCCCCTAACCTTGTCAGTCTCCGGCTATGAAAGTTCTCGTCATCGGAAGTGGAGGACGCGAGCACGCCCTGGTGTGGAAGCTGCGCCAGTCTGCCGCGGGTTTCGAAGGTCTATTGTGCCCCGGGCAACGGCGGCATCGCCGAAGAAGCCGAATGCCTGCCCGCCGACGTAAAGAATATCGACTCGCTGGTGGCGGTGGCCGATCAGATCCGTCCAGATCTGACCGTGGTTGGCCCGGAACTGCCCTCTGCTCTGGGAGTGGTGGACGAATTTACCCGGCGCGGCTGGCGCGTCTTCGGTCCGACCAAGGCTGCGGCGCAACTGGAATCGAGCAAGAGTTTTGCCAAGGAATTCCTGCAAGCGCCATCACATTCCCACCGCGCACTTTGCGATTTGCGATTCCATCGACGAAGTTCTTGCCGCCTTGCCGCATTTTCACACGCCCGTAGTGGTGAAGGCCGACGGTCTGGCTGCCGGCAAAGGTGTGGTAATTTGCCGGACGAAAGAAGAAGCGGCCTCAGCGGCGGCCGAGATGTTCAGTGGAAAGACGCTGGGCGAGGCGGGACGGCCGAGTGGTTCTGGAAGAATGCCTGCACGGGCGACGAACTGTCATTTCTGGTTCTGAGCGACGGAGAAAGAGTCGCGCCGCTGGTGGCGGCCCAGGACCACAAACGCATTGGCGACGGCGACACCGGTCCCGAACACCGGCGGCATGGGCGCTTATTCCACTGCCAGCATCGTGGATGAGCAGATGACGCAGTGGCTGTTGCAGCACGTCGCTCGGCCGGTAGTCGCGGGCATGAAGGCGGAAGGCGCGGAATACAAAGGCATTCTCTACTGCGGTCTGATGATGACCGCGCGCGGACCCATGGTGCTGGAATTCAACTGCCGCTTCGGCGATCCCGAGACCCAGCCGATCCTGATGCGTCTCGAAAGCGACCTGCTGGAAGCGCTCGAGGCCTCGATCGACGGCACGAGTCAGCGAGGGAGATTTTCGCTGGTCGCGCGATGCATCGGTTTGTGTAGTCATTTCGTCCGGCGGATATCCTGGCACGTTTGAAGTAGGAAAGAAGATCATGGGACTGGAAGATGCGGGCAAGGTTGAGGGCGTGAAAGTCTTTCATGCTGGCACCACTCGTCACGACGGCGCATTCTTCACCGCCGGCGGGCGGGTGCTGGGAGTGACCTCGCGAGCGGCAGACTTAAGAACCGCAGTGGACCGAGTGTACGCAGCGGCCGCGAAGAATCGGGTTCGAAGGTGCGTATTACCGCAAGGACATTGCTGCGCAAGCGCTAAAGAAATAGTTCTGGTTTCTATTTTGACAGGGAAGACATAGGAACATTCATGAGCACAAAGCCTCGGGTTTCGATTGTGATGGGAAGCGACTCCGATCTCGACATCATGCGGGAATCCGCGAAAGCGCTGGAAGAGTTTGGGATCGAATACGAAATAGATGTCACCTCCGCGCATCGTTCTCCTGAGCGCACAGCCGACTTCGCTCGCAAGGCTGCAGGACGCGGGTGTGCGCGTGATCATCGCCGGAGCCGGTGGCGCGGCCCACCTCGCGGGTGTCATTGCCGCTCACACTACGATTCCGGTGATTGGCGTGCCGATTCCGTCCACGTCGCTGCAGGGGATGGATTCCCTGCTGGCTACGGTGCAGATGCCCGCTGGCATTCCGGTAGCGACGGTTGCCATCGGCAAGCCCGGCGCGACCAATGCCGGCATTCTGGCGGCGCAGATTCTGGCGATTGTCGAGCGAACCGCTGGCTAAGAAACTTGCGGCCCATAAGGAAAAGTTGGCCAACAGCGTGGATGAGAAATCGAGGAAGCTGAAGATTACGCTGGGAGCTTCGTAGAAATCATGCAGACACGAGCATCTCCCTCGTATCTACGGTGCTGGAAAGCCTCCACGATCAGAACGCTCGCGCCTATTTTGGTCGTTACAGATTCAGGCTCTTTAAATATTGCTTTAGGGGTCCACCCAGATCTGGACGCTTAAGGGCGAATTCCACCGTGGCTTTCAGGAATCCGAGTTTGTCGCCCGTATCATGGCGTTTGCCATCGAAGACGTAACCGTAGATTTTCTCTTTCTTCAGTAGTTGCTTCAGACCATCGGTGAGTTGCAGCTCGCCGCCCGCTCCGGCCTTCAGATCTGAGAGGGTTTCAAACACTCCCGGAGTCAGCAGGTAACGTCCAATGACTGCAAGGTTAGATGGAGCGTCCTCAGGACGCGGCTTTTCCACCAATCCTGTGACCTCGTACAGCTTTCCGTTCGAACCGGGTACTAGCTTAGCGTCGAGAACCCCGTAGGCCGAAATTCCAGGACCCTCGACCACCTGGGTTGCCAGCACCGAGCACTGAGTCTTTTCAAAAACGTTCATTAACTGCTTAAGACACGGAACTTCGGCGTCAATGACGTCGTCCGCCAGCAAGACAGCGAAAGCCTCGTCGCCCACCAACTCTCGCGCTGTGAGGACGGCATGGCCAAGTCCGAGCGCTTCTTTCTGGCGCACATAGGCGATGTGGATCAAGTCCGAAATTTGGCGCACGATTTGGAGCAATTCTGTCTTGCCTCGCTCCTCGAGCATCTTTTCGAGTTCGTAGCTGACATCAAAGTGATCTTCAATCGCCTGCTTGCCGCGTCCCGTCACGATAATGATCTGATCGCAGCCGGCCGCGACTGCTTCCTCCACGCCGTACTGGATGATTGGTTTATCCACGAGCGGCAGCATCTCTTTGGGTTGCGCTTTGGTTGCAGGCAGAAAGCGGGTGCCCAGGCCGGCGGCCGGAAAAACAGCTTTGCGAACTCTCATTGTCATTACTGAATTCCTTTTTGGATGGAAGGCACTAATAAGAATAGCCTGAACCGCGCTATTTGAGAATCTTAGATGCCGGGTGCACGATCGAGAGCAGCGGTCATTTACAAGGTTGGAGTGTCATCTCCCAACATGCTCTTCCGAATGATTTTCATGGGAACTGACCCTTCGCGCATGAATTGATCATGGAACTCTTCAAGATTGAAGGCAGGCCCTCGCAGCTTGCGGTAATCCTCCCGCAATTTCAGAATCTGTAACTTGCCCAGCGTGTAATAGAGATAGGTCGGGTCAGAGGTTCCGCGCCTGGCTTCCACTTCGGCGATAGGAGCTACCTGATAACCTTCGCTCATGAAAAACGCTTGACCCTGTTCCAGAGTCATTTTTCCGGTGTGCATCTGGATGCCCACAATAAAACGGGCATCACGCAAAAGCGCGTCCACCAACTGACCAAGGCGTAGTTTAGGGTCGCCGCCGCCATAGCCCTCATCCAGCATCATCTGTTCGGTGTAGTGCGCCCAACCTTCCGCGTTACTGTTGTTGTAAAGAATTTTTCGCGTCTTGGATGGAGCGGCCTGCAGCCAGAGGAACTGCGTATAGTGCCCAGGGTAGACCTCGTGGATGGCGGTGCTGGCGATGGTTCCGTGGTTGAATCCCTGCATCCACTCTTCAACCTTCTCCGGCTTCCAGCCAGGTTCGGGAAGGGTGACGTAAAACATGGCTTCCGTGGCCTTGGTCTCATAAGCGCCGGGAGTGTCCATTGCCGCCGTGGTCAAAGCCCGCTGGAACGGAGGCGTTTCCTCTACGATCGGCGGCACCTTTGAAGGCAAAGTGATGATTTTCTTTTGTTCGATAAACTGCCGCAAACCTCCTAGCGTGTCTCGAAAAGTCTGCATTAGTTGATCCGCCGGTGGATGATCTTTTCGCAGATCCGCCAATATTTCAGCGGGAGAGCGATGGGGATCCATTTGCGCACACAAGGTCTTCAACTGCGCCTGATTGCGCCGAAGATCGGCATATCCCACTTCCAGCATGTGATCAAGCGGGATGTCTATCATTTCATCGTAAAGCAATTTTTTACTGAAGTTCTCAGCGCCCAGGCGGAAGTCGCCATGCGAAGCCGGTAACAGAACCTCCTGAAGAAACTTGCGGTACGTCTTCAGTGCCTTCACAACCGAGTCGTTATTGGTTTTGAACTCCGACTGGAGTTTCGCATCCTTCACCTCGCGAAACACGGAAGGCACGTCATTCTGGAAGAACTTGATGGTGTCCGGCAGTTGCTGAAGAGCTACTTCCGTGTATACGCGGGGTGGGTCATGCAGATTTTGGCGGGCAGCCTCGAGTGCTTGAGGAATCTGGCGCTCCCGGGCGATGACTGACCGCAATCTTTGGTCCAGCGGTGCGAAGTTGCGTCGCATTACCAGGAATATGCTGTAGCTGACGCTCGAAGGGTAGGTGTCAGGGTCCTTCTTCCACATTTGGATGGCTTGCAGTTCAAGCAAACGCGAATCAATGGTTGAAGTCAAGACATCGAGATCGCCGGCAGATATTTCATTCAAGGTGCTTCTCTGGACTTTGCCGAACTCTTTCCGGAATTTCGTTAGGCCAGTGACTTCGGCTTCGACGGCCGACCGTGAGTAGTCTTCAAGTTTTGTGTCGTATTGATGGAACCCGGTCTGAGTAGCCGCCGTAGGATTGGTTTGAAAGTAAAAATCAAAATAGCGATCTACGAGCTGCCCGAATGAAGCTTCATTCGGCTGGGGCTTGAGGCCTGTGGTTTGAGCTCCAGCGGATAAACAAGCCAGTAATAGTTGAATAAGAACACAGAGAGTGTAGGCCGGGGTTCTTTTGATCATTCGAAAGTAAAATTATCCTCAGATTTACGCACGTCGAAAACCTTCTCATCGCGGGCCGCATGACCGCTTTACGTGCTGCTTGTTGTTATCTTAGCTTTTTTATCGGTTTCTCTTTTGTTCTGCATGAGCAGACGGAATTACGACGAGGCCGCCGGCAAAGGCAGCGACGATGGTGACAGCTCTTCTAGCAAACTTCGCAACTGCGCCAAAACGTCTGGGGGCGAAACCGCCTTTGAGATGTACTTCAGCGTACCGTCAGGAGCAAACTGCGAGCCCCGTTGAGATGAGACGAATTTCGCCAGTCTGCCCGGATCGATCTCAGCATTCTGCCGGAACTTGATACTTACCAACTCACGTTTACGTTCGATAGCGGTTGCTCCAATGCGAATTGCCATTAACTTCAAGGCCGCATAGTTCAGTAGATTCTGGACTGGAGCGGGTGGATCGCCATAACGGTCCTGGAGTTCGGCTCGTACATCGCTTAACTGCGATTCGGTTTCAATCCCCGCGACCCGCTTATACATTCGAAGACGTTGATTCTCCTCTGGAATGTACTCCACTGGGATGCGGATATTGAGGCCAAGGTTTAATTGAGTTTCAGTTTCGTCCGGAGCTGCCTCACCCTTCATCTCGCGGACAGCACGATCGAGCATTTGGGTATAAAGTTCGAATCCGATCGCTTCAATGTGTCCGCTCTGCTCGCCGCCGAGCATGTTACCGGCTCCGCGCAGTTCGAGGTCGAGAGCGGCGATTTTAAACCCGGCGCCCAAGTCGGAAAATTCTTTTAGGGCGGCCAAACGCCGCCGCGCGATTGGAGTTAGTTCGATCTCAGCCGGAAGTAGAAGGTAAGCGTACGCTCGCCGGTTCGACCGGCCCACGCGACCGCGTAGTTGGTAAAGCTCAGAGAGCCCCAACCGGTCAGCTCGATTAATCAGAATCGTGTTGCACAGCGGGATATCGAGACCATTCTCGATGATGGTGGTCGATACCAGAATATCGGCTTCGTGATGCATGAATTTAAACATCACTTTTTCTAATTCGCCTTCCGACATCTGCCCATGGCCCACGATAATGCGTGCCCGTGGCACCAGGGCCTGGAGCTTGGCGGCAATTTCCCAGATGCTGTCCACCCGGTTGTGTACGAAGAAAATCTGGCCACCTCGCTCTAGTTCCTGTTCGATCGCAGAGTGAATCAGCTTTTCGTCCCAATTGGCCACAACAGTCTGAATCGCGATGCGGTCTTTAGGCGGCGTGTCGATCACGCTCATATCGCGCAGTCCAACCAGGGACATATGCAGCGTGCGCGGAATGGGCGTTGCTGACATGGTTAGCACGTCCACTTGCTTGCGTATCTGCTTAAGCCGCTCTTTATGACGCACGCCGAAACGCTGCTCCTCGTCCACAACCAGCAGACCCAAATCGGCAAACTTTACATCCTTCGAAATCACGCGGTGGGTGCCGATCAGGATATCGATTTTGCCGGCTTCGGTTTTCTGTAAAATTTCCTTTTGCTGTTTCGGCGAGCGAAAGCGGCTGATCATTTCAATCGTGACCGGAAAAGCCGCGAAACGTTGCTTAAACGTTTCATAGTGCTGGAAGGCGAGAACCGTCGTCGGCGTCAATACAGCTACCTGTTTGTTATCGCTGATAGCCTTAAACGCCGCACGCATCGCAATTTCGGTTTTGCCGTAGCCTACGTCACCGCAAAGCAGCCGATCCATGGGTTGTCGGGATTCCATGTCGCGCTTGACGTCGGCGATCGCCGTGTCCTGATCTTCTGTTTCGTTGAATTCAAATGCATCTTCAAACTCTCGCATCCACTCGTTGTCGGGGGAGAAGGCATGGCCTTCAGCGGTCTTGCGCTCCGCGTAGAGCTTTAGCAGCTCGTCAGTCATGTCCTTCATGGCCTTGCGTACGCGCGCCTTGGTTTTGGCCCATGCTGCAGTGCCCAAATGGTTCAGGACCGGCCTGGCGCCCTCAGATGACCTGTACTTTTGCACCAGATCGAGGCGAGTCAGGGGCACGTATAGACGTGCGCCTTCCGCGTACTCCAGCAACATGAATTCCGCGTTACCGTTGCCCTGGTTAATTTCTTTCAATCCCTGGTATTGACCGATGCCGTGCTCAACGTGGACAACATAGTCGCCCACCTGCAAGTCCCGAAAATCAGAGAGAAAAGCGGAAGTCTTGGATTTGTGCCGCTGCGGGCGAGAGACAACGGAATCGGACTCATCGAACAGATCGCGCGCGCCAAGAATCGAAAGGTTGGCATCCGGAAAAGCAACTCCGTCCGGAACGTAGGCTTTAGCCAAGGTGGCGGTAAGCAACTCACCCGAGAAGTAGGAGGTCTCGTCCGCGTAGCTTTCGCCGCTGCGAGTCCGACTACCCAAACGAAAAGACACAGCGTATTCACTGAAAATGTCCGCCAAGCGTTCGACTTCTCCTGTATTCGGCACAGCGATGAGCACTCGCTTGCTCTCGGCGATAAGCTTTTTGACTTCCTCGAGCATCGCGGGAACCGAACCGTGGAAGCGCGGCGTGGGTTGAGAATGGAATGCAACTGCAGCCGTGAAATCGTCGCCGCGAGCGATGCCAAGATGCTCGATATCAGCCCCCGGCAGATTCGATAGATTGGTCCACCAGGCATCTGGCGGCAGGTACAGATCTTGCGGCTGCACCAGTTTGCCCACGCCGCTGCTTTCGTGGGCTCCTTCGATCCGGGACCACGCATGTTCGAACTCCGAGCGAAGTGTGTCCGGTTCGTCGATAAAGACTAAAGCGCGGGGGATCAGGTCAAATATGGTGTGATTTGCGCCGGCGACCGGAGCGTAAAACTCCCATCCTGGGAACACCGTCACTCCGCCAGCCCGCACCGCTTGCTCGATGATTTCGTCGTTGCCGGTAATGCGCTTTCCGGACAGACGGGCATGGATCGCCCCGAGAAGTTCGTCGCTAACTGGAGTCTCGGTAAGCGGGAGCAATAATGCTTCGTCCACGGCATTCGAAGAGCGCTGCGTCGCGGGATCGAATTTCCGTATCGACTCGACCTCGTCCCCAAAAAACTCAATCCGCACCGGGCGCTCATCTTCCGGCGAATACACGTCCAGAATGCCGCCGCGCAGCGCGTATTCTCCCGGCATTTCGACGACATCCGTGGAGTGATAGCCGACCGTGTTCAGGTGAGGAAGCAGCGAGTCGACGTCGAGCATCTCGCCGCGGCGAACGGTTCGGGCCAGGTCGGCGTAATACTCGGCCGAGCGCAGACGAAGTGCGGTTGCGGCGATCGGCGAAACCACGAAACGAAGCCGCGCCGGTCGCAATCTTCCACAAGCGCGACCGCCCGCTCCTCCTGAATTTCCGGATGAGGCGAAAGATTCTGGAAGGGCAGCACGTCATGGTTGGGAAGGCTCACGACGGAATCCGGATCGGCGGGCCCCGGTCAGTTCACAAAACGCCTGCAATACCGGAACCAAGTCTTCGGCGGCACGATTATCGGCGACGACGACGATAAGCGGACGTCCAGCCGCCTTCTGCAGCAGCACCAGAAGCAAGGCTTTTGCACTGGGAACCAGCCCGGAAACACGAATCCGCCCCGTGCGCTCCTTGAAGATGGGAGGCCACACGCGTAAAGGCCGGTAACTTTTCCACGTCCGTGAAGAGATCACGAACGAAGGGGAGAACCATTTCATTATTGATTTTAGCAGGCTTCGAGGAAAGTGTCGGCTGGCGATCGGCAAAGTTGCAATGTCCTCTTACGCTTGCGTGTGTTTCTGAATTCGACCAGCAGAACTCACGATCGCCGCGCAGACGGGGCACCTCACGCTACGCGGCCCGCAACAGTGGGCGGGTCAGGCAGGTGGGGCCACCGCCGCCGTTAACGCAAAGTTCCGAGCCGGGAAATGTCTGCACGTCGAATCCTGCCTGGCGAAGTTTTTCGTTGGTCTTTCGCGTTTTCTTCCAAGCGCCAGCAGGCGTCTTGTTCCCAAGGAAAGCACGTTGCAGGCCAGCGTGTCGCGCTCCGAATATTCGATCTCGATCAACCGGTAGCCACGGGATTGCAGCAGTTCCACGGTTTCTACCGCCAGCCAGGGCAAATCCACCAAGACGGTTTGTTCGTCGAGCAGGCTCATCAGCGACATCAGATGCAGGCAGGCTGAAGGCCCTCGACCGTAAGGCAAGGGAGCGCGATAACACTTCCACCCTGCGGTTGAAGCAGCGTTCGCATCTGGGCAATTCCCGCAGCATTGGTGCGATAGCCCTGGCCGATCAAGCAGTGTTCTGGAATCCAGCCACACCATGTCTCCGGCTTCGGTTTTTCCCGGTGGATCGAATTTGCCCAGCTACGGGAACGCCTGACACTGAGGCAGAATTCAACGTGGTGCCTTGCCTCCGGAATGCGATTCGGCTTGCCCGGATTCAGCCCGATCAGACCCTGATCGGTAGCCAGCGAAGGATCGTGAGTGTAGACGGCATCGAGCGAAAGGTCGGACGACGCCGGCAAATGGATTACTTCCGCGCCGGCGGATCCGAAGCTGGCGGCAAAGTTGCATCATGCTGCGCCTGCGCGGTCAGAGAACTCCGGCGGGATGAAGAAATCCCAACTCCCGCCAGCGGTCCGGCTGACGGCAGGATTGTCCCATCCCGCCGACCGCGGAGAACACACCAGCACGCGCTGCAGGGCGCCACCATGGAGTGGCCGTTGAAAGCCTGCGCTGTGCCTGACCTGTCGCTATAGAGTTTGAGACTGCTTAAAGATTGCGACCGCCTTCCCGTCCTGCAATCTAAACAGGTCTTATGGCAAAAGCAATCTGGGAACGTGCAATTAATCATGATGCTGCATCGCTTTATCCTGGGACCCGGGGACGCGATAAGCAGATCAATGAGGGTATGTCGCGTTTTACAGGGCGAGCGAATGTGGAGAAGTAACTTTCGCAGCCCTACGGGAAGTGCCAAGTCAGAACTCGAGATGGAGGCGTACGTCTCGCATGCAAGGACACACCTTCTGAACTATAGTTAACTGACTGCACGTGCAGCCCTGGCTGGAATAGATGGGAAAATGAAAAAGACAGCCCGGAGCCCCCCGAGACTGTCCTTGGCTCTCCCGGTTAGAAGAGCATGTCACTGGTTTGAAGATAAGCTGCTTGTATTGCAGCATTGTTGCAGGGACGTGAATTTCCGGTAAATTCAGGGATCGTCCCATCGCTTAAATTCTCCGCTCACAACTGTGATCCCACGCCGATGCTCGACGCGAGTGCGCCCTAGAGAGTTTGCTGCTATATTTATCAGTTCTCACGGCGATCGTCATGGCCCGCAAAGTCGAAGCCTCACGCAGATTGCAGAAACGCGCCGAGCAGATGATTCCCGGCGGCGTCAATTCACCGGTCCGCGCGTTTGGTTCGGTGGGAGGAGATCCGCTCTTCATCGTTCGCGGGCAGGGATCGCATCTCTGGGATGCCGACGAAAATAAGTACATCGACTACGTCGGTTCCTGGGGACCGCTGATTCTGGGTCACGCCGCGCCCGGCGTCCCGGAAGCCGTGAGTGCGGCGGCGAAGAATGGAACCAGCTTTGGAGCCTCCACCGCGGCGGAAGCTGATCTTGGCTGAAATCGTCATCTCCGCTTTTCCCCACGTCGAGAAAGATCCGCTTCGTCAGCTCGGGCACGGAAGCCACGATGTCGGCGATTCGGCTGGCCCGCGCTTATACCAAGCGAAAATACATTGTGAAGTTCGAAGGCTGCTATCACGGGCATGCCGATGCGCTGCTGGTGAAAGCAGGCTCGGGCGTGGCCACGCTCGGCATTCCCGGCTCCGCCGGCGTGCCGGAAGAATTTACGCAGTTGACGCTGGCGCTTCCGTTCAACGACATCGACGCGCTGGAAGCTGGCTTTCAAGAAGTTCGGGCACCAGATCGCGTGTGTGATCGTGGAGCCGGTCGTAGGCAACATGGGATGCGTTCCGCCAGCACCGTTGTATCTGGATGCGTTGCGCGAGATTACGCTGCGCGACGGGAGCATTGCTCATCTTCGACGAAGTGATGACTGGATTTCGGCTGGCTTTCGGCGGAGCGCAGGAACGCTATGGAATTCTTGCCCGACCTGACCACCTTCGGAAAGATCATCGGCGGCGGACTGCCTGTGGGCGCATACGGCGGACCTAAGGAAATCATGGATATGGTGGCGCCGCTCGGTCCGGTCTATCAGGCCGGAACGCTGTCCGGAAATCCGCTGGCCATGGCTGCGGGCCTGGCCACCTTGCGCTATCTTCGCAGCCACAAAAGTACGATCTACACCGCCCTGGAAATACGAAGTGCGGAGTTGGTCGAAGGAGTGACGGCAGCAGCCAAAGATGCGGAGGTGCCGATCTGCTACAACCGCGTCGGTTCGATGTTTACCTGGTTCTTTACAGCGAGCCCGGTCACCGATTGGACCTCGGCTGCGAAGTGCGACACCCAGAGCTTTCGGCCGATTCTTTCGCGCCATGCTGGACAGGGGCATTTACCTGCCACCATCACAGTTCGAAGCGGCATTCCTGAGCGCAGCCCACACGCAAAAAGATGTCGAGCAGACAATCGCGGCGGCGAAGCAAGCCTTCGCGACGATGCGGTGAGGCAGGTTCGTAACGGTTAGAAGAGTATCTTGTCGGGCCGATTAAAGTCCGTGTTACTCACTAAGAGCTGTCGGCTTCGCCTGACCTGCCATCATTTCCGGAATCGTCACGAACTCATAGCCTTCCGATCTTGTATCGAGAGATCAGCCGATCCGTCGCCGTGACCGTGTACGAACGATCCGCGCCGAAGCTCTTGATGTCCGCCATCGTGCAGCAGAATTACATCCCGCCTCGAACTTTGCTCGTCACCTTCCGCTCGATGCTGCTCGGCCGACGTCGCGTTCCAGTCGTAGCCGGTCACGTTCCACATGATGGGTTCGAGGCCCATCTGACGCGCAACCCGCAACACAGCGGGACGCCGTCCTCCAAATGGCGGGCGAAACAGATTGGAGTGTTCGCCCACCGCGTCGGTCAAAGCGCTGGTCGCAAGTGCTGAGTCTGCGTTTTCAAGTTCGTTCCCGATCTTGAAAGTGAGTAGCGGATGGGTGAAGGTGTGGTTTCCGATTACATGTCCGGCATTTTACGAGTTCGCGAGCGATGTCGGGACGTTGCTGCACGTAGCGGCCGATCAGAAAAAATGTGGCGCGAACATTGTGCCGGGCCAGAACATCCAGCAAGCGCAGCGTGTGCGGATCGTTCGGACCATCATCGTAGGTGAGCGCCAGCTGTTTCGAGCGGGCGACTCAGTCCCGGTGAACGTGTGGCCGAACCACTGTCCGGTCGGCGCCATGGACTGGTAGCCCGCGGCGCAAGCGGCCGAAACAGCTCGCAGCTCCGACGAGATATCCGAACATGCTGTCGCGATTGTAGCTGGATCGCAGATTCGGAGATTGCAGATTTCAGATTTTGTCAATGCATCATTCGGAATATCTCCGATCTCGAACATTCAGCTGTTAACTCTTTCCACAATTGCCTCCGGGCCGAAGGCAAGATATGCTGCGAAGGAACTTCAATTTTCTCTGACCCGTGTTCCTCTAACCCATGGCTAATCTTTTTGAGCTGCCCCGATACATTGCAGTCGAAGGTCCCATACGAGTCGGCAAAAGCACGCTGGCGCGAATCCTGGCGGAGCGTCTCAACGCGCAGCAGGTCATGGAGTCGGAAGACAATCCTTTCCTCGGTGCGTTTTACAAAGGCGAACCGGGCGCGGGCTTCCAGGCGCAATTTGCCTTCCTGATTCGCCGCTTCGAGCAACTGCGCGCCCTGGACATGGGCTCGACGTTCGCAGAAAACCGTGGTCACCGACTTCGTCTTCGAAAAGGACAAGGTGTTCGCCTGCCTGAACCTGAACGATCAGGAACTCGAAACTTACAACCGCTACTACAACTATTTCCGCGAACAACTGCCCACGCCCGACCTGGTCATTTACCTGCAAGCCACGCCCGAAGTGCTGAAAAAGCGCCTGAAGAAGAAGAATGCGCCCGGTGAGAAAGCGATCAACGAAGATTATCTGGAGGAAGTGATCAAGGCGTACGAGCACTTTTTCTTTCACTACACGTCGTCGGATCTGCTGATCGTGAACACCTCCGAGATCGACTTCGTGGAGCGCAACCAGGATTTGCAGGAGCTGCTGCGAAAGGTTTCCGCGCCGATCAAGGGGACGCAGTACTTCTTGCCGCTGGGGAGCCAGGAAGCGGCGAGCGCCTAAAGCGGCTGGCTGGCGATAGTCATAGCCCGGGAGGACGTGTGCCTGGCCCATTCCCTCCCGGAAAGTTAAGTCCCGAACAGTTCTGCAACCTGCTGCTGGCGGCAGGCTTTATCTCGCTGCCGTTCCCGGAAATAAGAGCTGTCTTGCCATTCCTAATTATCCCGATTTGCCCTTATGGCCTGGTGATACTGACTGCCGGGAACCTGCCAGTGAAAATTTCGACGAACGCGAGTTTAGGTCTATAATGACGTTAGCAGCATCCAAGATGTAGACAGGCTCTATCCGCCAAGGCGGAGGGGCACTGGAGGACATCATGAGTTCGATTCCTGCTGGCGAACCTCGTCAGAAAGATTACAGTTTCTACCCTTCGCGACAAGAAACTTCACCATCAACCTATAACCTGTCTGACGGCGTACGACTACTCGTCTGCCCGACTGGTCGACGAAGCCGGGATCGACATCGTTCTGGTCGGCGACTCGCTGGCTCAAGCCATCCTGGGATACGAGAACACGCTCTCGGTCACCGTAGACGAGATGCTGCACCACACTCGCGCAGCGCGACGCGGAGTGAAGCATGCCCTGCTGGTCGGGGACATGCCTTTCGGTTCGTACCACGCCGATGCCACTGAAGCGATCCATAATGCCGCACGTTTCGTGAAAGAAGCCGGCGCGGAAGTGGTGAAAGTGGAAGGCGGCGAGAAGCGAGCGGATCTGATTCGCCGCATTATCGACGCTGAGATTCCTGTCGCTGGACACATCGGCCTGACTCCGCAGTCGGTGAATGTGATGGGCGGATACAAGGTGCAGGGAAAAGACCTAAGCGGCATCGAGCAACTTATGCGCGACGCGACTGCACTTGATCGCGCCGGAGTTGCATTTATCGTGCTCGAATGCATTCCGCGCGAAGTTGCCGCGTTGATCACCGCCGAAGTCGCAACACCGACCATTGGCATCGGAGCAGGGCCGGATTGCGATGGCCAAGTACTGGTGTTTCACGATATTCTTAATCTGACGTTTCGGACCTCCGGCCAAGTTCGTGCACCGCTACGGGGACGCGAAAGCACTCTTCAGTGATGCGATCCAGGCGTTTCGCGACGACGTAACCGGACGGCACTACCCCGCCGATGAAGAGTCCTATCATTTGCCGAAAGAAACCAGGACGGCGCTTGAAACGGTGCTCGAGCGCAAGCGGGCGATGAGGCGATAGCAGAAGGCATGATTTCCCGACGTTTCACAGTTTTACCAATCACAATCATCGCTGTACTTGAGTTTCAGTGCATGTACTGCCTCGAGCGGGTCTGACCCCTCCGCTCTCGAAGCCGCGGCGGCTGCGCGCATTTCGAGTATCCCCGCGACCAGCCCGGAGAAATACCGCCCCCTTCTTGACAAGAGAGGGTGGCAAAACCCTTATCTGATTATCAAGACAGGTGGGGTAGCGTTACTCGATCCGGAGAATCACGAGGAACGCCTTTTGAAGCCCTCAGAATTAACGCAGGCGTTGGGCAACTTGCCTCCCTCTGCGTGGCCATACGGAAGGGTGGTTGCAGTCACCGAAAGTGGGGTGAGAGCGGCGGGAGATGATGTGCCGATCCGCAAGAACCGAGCCCTGGTGAATGGCACGCTGGACGAGTCTGCACGTGCTGATTAATTGGATCCCAACAACTTACAGAGATGAAAGTCTGCGCCACGATTGATGGGATGCGCGCCGCCCGCCGCGGTCTTGCCGGTCGGGATAGTGGCAAGCTGCTCGGGCTGATCCCAACAATGGGCGCGCTGCACGAAGGGCACCTCTCCCTTGTCCGGGCCGCAAAAGCCCGGTGTGAAGCGGTTGCGGCGACGTTGTTTGTGAACCCGCTTCAGTTTGGACCTGGGGAGGATCTTGCGAAATACCCGCGCGATTTCGATCGTGACTGCGAGCTACTGGAAGCGGAAGGTTCAGATCTGCTTTTCGTCCCCACGGTAGAAGAGATGTATCCAGCCGGTGCGGTAACATACGTTACCGTCGAAAAGCTCAGCGACAAGCTTTGTGGGCGTTCACGACCGGGCCACTTTCGAGGGGTCACCACCGTAGTATCGAAGCTTTTCAACATCGTCGAACCAGATGTAGCTTTCTTTGGACAGAAAGATGCTGCGCAAGTAGCGATCATACGGCGAATGGTGCGGGATCTGAATATTCCAGTTCAGATTGTGAGCTGTCCGATCGTGCGCGAGGCGGACGGCCTGGCGATGAGTTCTCGCAATGGCTATCTCAACGCGGGCCAAAAAAAGTCGGCAGTGGTGTTGTACCGCTCTCTTATGGAAGTCCAAAGGTGCTACGAGCGCGGAGAACGGAGCGTTTCACGGTTGATTCAGTGCGGCGTGAAAGTGTTTGAGACTGAACCGGCGGTAAAGCTGGACTATTTTGAAATCGTGAATCCCGAGACGCTCGAGCCGGTTGACGATTTGTCGCACGGCGCGCTGGTAGCTGTCGCTGGCCTCGTGGGAAAGGCCCGCTTGATCGATAACATCCTGTTGGGTTACGTAAACGACCCAGGGCATGAGAATAAAATCCTTTGATTCTGGCGAAGGGAAAATCCGACGTTTGGCCCGCTTTGAAAGCTTCTATCGGTGGGAAACGAATTTATTCCCCGCAATGATGTAGCGCAACGGATACTCGACCGCTTTGGTAATGCCGACGCGCCGTGTAATTTCGATCGGCTGAGAGGGAAAGCCGTCGTCTACGATGGTCAAATCGGATCGAGCGTCCGTCAAATCCTTTGCGTTGTCCCGGTCCCGGGTGATCCCGAATGCTTCAGCCAGCCTTCCTGGCCCGCTAGTTAACTTTCGCAGCGCACTCCCCGCCTTCCCCTCATTCAGCGACACACCGCGGGCTTCAGCCATTTCTTTAATTCCTGTCAGGGGCTCGAGTGCACGGAACAAGACTCCTCCAGCTTCTCCATCCGGGAGGCATGAAACGTTAAAACAGAAGTGATTTCCGTAGATGAAGTAAACGTAGGAGTGGCCGGGCGGTCCGAAGAGAACGGCATTCCGAAGCGTCCGTCCGGAAGCGGAGTGGGCGGCGGGGTCGTCTGCGCCAAGATAGGCCTCGACTTCTACGATTCTCGCGGTTAGCACTCTCTTTCGTTGTCGCCGAACCAAAAGCTTGCCGAGCAGGTTCGGGCTTACCAATCGTGGGTCGCGTTGGTAGAACTCGCGAGGTAGCGGGGGGAGCGTCAAAACGCTTATATTCGTCGCGACCATTTATCCGCTGCATTTCACATCGTCAAAGCAGAGGTGGCAGCCGGCTATCCCGGCGGCGGAGACTACCCTTACCGGCCGGCAGGCGACTGGCCCCCGCGACAAGATCCCAACTTTCTACGCAGCTCCCTTGGCAGCGGTCTTTAGATAGGCCAACACTTCCTCGGCATGGCCTTCGGGTTTTACTTTGTGGAAGATGTGTTTAATCTTGCCGTCGGGCCCAATGATGAAAGTCGTGCGCACTACTCCCATCACTTTCTTTCCGTACATATTCTTTTCCTGAATCACGCCATATAGATTGCAGACTTTTTTGTCGGCATCGCCCAACAGCGTAAATGGCAGGTCGAATTTTTCTTCAAATTTCTTCTGCGCCGAGGGTTTGTCCGGCGAAATCCCCAATACTACAGCGCCAATTTTTTCGGTCCTTTTGTGCGAATCTCGAAATTCGCAGGCTTCAATCGTGCAGCCGGGAGTATCGGCCCGGGGATAAAAGTACAGAACCACCCATTTTCCCCGAAAATCCTTAAGGGAAACGTCTTCTCCATTCTGGTCGGGCAAAGTGAACTCTGGGGCTTTATCATTGATATCCATGGTTGTCTTTCCTCGTGGCACCAAGTTATATCGCATTAGGCGGTGGCTCGTCATTCTGGCCAGTTTTAGCCTAGTCCTGCCTCAAATTCTGGCGCAGTCGACAGCCCGAAAGAGTGCACCCAAAGGACCTCGAGCCCTGGGGCTTGTGCAACTGGCACCCAGCGGAAAAGCGCACTTGATACCGATCACAATTCTATACGACGGCGAATTTTACGACGCCAGCGCCTACAAGGCGTCTCCGGTGCCTATGGCTCTGGAAAGTGGCACCGTCTATGAGGGGGTTCGGGCTGGAGTCTCTCAGGGGTTGTTTACGGTCTCCAGCGCACTGCAGGGGAACAATACCTGGATCGGCGACGGGACTTGGCAGTCGGCAAGTGCCATCGCTGCGGCGAAGGCGGCGGCGGCGAAAAAGAAGGAGGCCACGGCGAAGCCTGCCCCAGAGCCGGCGGAGGGCCCGCCAGTCCTCAGGCGTGCCAACGCGAAGCCCGTGCCTGCGCCACCCCCGCCGCCACCTGCTTCGAGTCCTGAGCCTCCTCCGCCAGCGGCGCCTGCGGCGACGACATCCGCACCTCCCAGCACTGAGGAAGACCCAGACCGGCCTGTCTTGAAGCGAGGCATGCCGTCCCCGGCGGAAACGAAAAAGTCCTCTACCACTGCCGCAGCACCGATTAAGGGCGACATCCGCAAGCCGTCGAGCCCCGCCGCGTCTACGGAATCTAGTACGCTGCAGCTAATCCCCGCGATTTCCGATGCCAGCGGTCCGGATCCGCGTCCTTACGCTCAAGACGTTAAGCCTGACGAGCTGGAAAAGTTGCGCAAGAAAGTTTTGGTCTTGGCGGCCGAAGAGGTCCGAGCACGAGCCACGCAGCTGGCTGCTGAATCGGTGGGATCGCCCACGCCACGCGCTTCTTCCAAAACCGTATCTCCTGCGAAATTGCCTCAGCCCAGTTTTAACGATGTACAGTTCCGGGTCTTCGATCTGTCGAACAGTAACGAACCAACCCTGGTGCTCACCGCAAATGCACACATACCGGCCCGTCCAAATGCCGCCGGGCAAGATCTGCAATACATTGTCACCCTGGTTGCGCGGGACGACATTTATGGAGAATTGCACAAGGCCTTTTCGAACGTTACCGACTCCCAGCATCTGGATGTTATTCCGCGTTTGGAGTTGATCGACGCGGTCGACGCCGATGGCGATGGACGAGGCGAATTACTATTCCGGGAGATTTCCGACGCGGGTAAAGCTTTCGTCGTGTATCGGGTGATTGGCGATCGGTTATGGCCGTTGTTCCACGGGACGCCGGGTCTGTAAGCCGTTTTCGACTGAAAATACCGCAAGGAAATAGGACCAACGAGGGCAAAACTTGGTTCAGCTACTTCTGGGTCATCACCAGTTCGCCATTCTCTACTTTCATACCGCCTACGTTGTCAGGGAGTTTTAAGCGGTCCCGTTGTTCATTGAGCTTTTTCTGCAATGCGTCATTCACCAGTGAAACCGGAACGTTCAAATCGCCAACCTTGAATTCTGTGGGGTCGAAGGTTGCATAGCCA
The DNA here is from genome assembly GCA_963706335.1 of Terriglobia bacterium. Taxonomy (GTDB): domain Bacteria; phylum Acidobacteriota; class Terriglobia; order Terriglobales; family Acidobacteriaceae; genus JAIQFF01. The sequence continues at coordinate 270,734 of CAVPME010000006.1, read as the reverse complement.
TCCTTGGACCCGAGATGCCCGGAAAGGGTTACCCAGACATCCTTGCCGGCGATGTGGGTCAGGAACTGGCCGTGGGCAACGTCGCCATCAAAACTCACCTGATAATCCTTCACTTCCGGCTGCCCCGGAGCCACGGCAGAATCGGGAGAGGATAGTCCTGATAATCCTTGTGCCGCCACGGCAAACGGAATTTGCCCGGTCGCCTGGGCCAAAGCTGCACTTACTTCGTTGGAGCTGAGGCGGACCTCGGCTGGAGCCTGCCCGGTCTCCTTGGGTTGATCCAACTGCTGAACTTTTTCCTGAAATGATTCGGCGTTGGCGACAGCGGCTGCCGTAGGCTGTGGCTGCGCCACAGGCGCAGGCTTCTTCAACACCAAAAACAGAGCGATCACCGACGTAACCAGTGTGGCTATGCTGATGACGCGATCAAGCTTCCACTTCCTCATTGCGCCGCCTCTCTGATAACTACATGGTACCGAGGCAGCGTCTGAAGGCTTACATAACGGAAGTTACTGACCGAGTGGTTACCGATCGTTTCTACCCTAACTTTTTGGCCAGGAGATCATTAACCACCTGTGGATTCGCCTGTCCCTTGGAGGCCTTCATCACTTGGCCGACAAAGAAGCCTACCACGGTTTTCTTTCCACCGCGGTACTGCTCAACCTGTTTGGGATTGGCGGCAATGATTTCGTCGATAATCTTTTCCAAAGCGGTAGTATCGCTGGACTGCTGCGGGCGGCCCTCTTCCTCATAGATCACGGAAAAGTCTTTGCCGCGCGAAAACGCAAGATCGTAGAGGTCTTTCAGCATCTTGCCTGAAATGGCGCCGCTTTCTACCAGGTCTGCCGATGCGGCCACGCCGCTCATCGAAATCGGCGACTGCCCAATCTCCAGATTCTTGGCCTTCAGGCGGCCCATCAATTCGCTTTGGACCAGGTTCGCGACGCGCTTGGCGCTCTTGGCTGCCCTGGCCGCCGCCTCGAACTGATCGGCTAGTGACTTCGTGGTGGTGAGAACCTGTGCGTCCTGCTCGGTGATCCCATATTCCGCCACCATACGTTTTCGACGTGCTTCCGGAAGCTCGGCAAGAGTGCTCCGTATTTCTGCCTGCCACTTTGTATCGACCACAAGCGGAAGTAGATCTGGTTCGGGAAAATACCGGTAGTCGTGGGCCTGCTCCTTGGATCGCATGCCGTATGTTTTCCCTTCGTTCGAGTTATAGAGTCGAGTTTCCTGCGTAATCTTGCCACCAGATTCGATTACCCCGATCTGTCGTTCAATTTCATATTCCAGGGCTTCACGGATAAAACGGAATGAGTTAACGTTTTTCACTTCCGTCTTCGTGCCAAATTCTTTCTGCCCTCGTGGGCGCACGCTGATGTTTCCATCACAGCGCAGTGAGCCCTCCTCCATGTTGCAGTCGCTTACGCCGGTGTAGAGGATGATCTCCTTCAGACGTGTCAGATACTCGTAAGCCTCATCAGGCGAAGCGATATCGGGCTCACTGACGATTTCAATGAGAGGTACTCCGCTGCGGTTAAGGTCGATGGCGGTAGTTTCGGAGGAGTTCGCGAATCCCTCATGCAGGCTTTTTCCCGCGTCTTCTTCCAAATGTACGCGGGTAATGCCGATCTTCTTGGCTGCACCATTCACTTTGATCTCGATTGCGCCATGCTCAGCGAGTGGCTTGTCGTACTGCGAAATCTGATAGCCCTTGGGTAGATCGGGATAGAAATAATTCTTACGGGCGAATATTGAGGTTTCGTTAATACGGCAATTAAGCGCCATCGCTGCGAGTGTGGCGAACTCCACTGCTTTGCGATTCAGAACAGGCAAAGCTCCAGGCAAACCCAGGCATACGGGACAAACATTTGTGTTCGGGGGGTCGCCGAAATGAGTGGAACAGGAGCAAAAAATCTTTGTCACGGTTAGGAGTTGGACGTGTACTTCCAGCCCGATTACGGGCTCATATTTGGCACGTGCGGATACTGAGATGTCCGGCGTGGTGGCCATATCTTAGAGATTATAAAGCCAGCTTGTTGACCACAGCTCAATTCGATTTTGCGGGGGCTGTCAAATATTTTTCCAGCGGAATTTCAAAGTACATCAACTCGTTGCCCTTGGAGTCGCGGACGCCGGTGAGGTAGAAGTGCGCGCCCGCCAAGGGCACCGAAATTTCTGAAACATCGAAGAAGAGAAATCCAACTTGTGTGCTGTGCGGCTCGACTGCCTTAGCCACGAACTGAGCGTTCTGAATTTCCTCGACCGCTTGCTTGCTAAGGCCTCCCTTTACTTTCTTTGTCGGGAACGGAATTGGATAGCGGTTTGTGGAGGCCGCGGGGCGGGTGAGCCGTCGCGCAATGTCCTGGTCCCCCGATGGCGAGATCTTGGCGCGGTTCGCCGTTACCAGTTGGGCTTTCATTCCGGATAATTCAACCGGCTGATCGCCGTCGTTGGTAACGATCAGGAAAATCGGCAGAAATCCGATTTCGCCATAGTGAACCGAAAAAATGGTTGTCTTCTCCGCCAGATCGTATGGCTCCACCGCAGCGGTGACCATTTCCTGTGGATGCTGATCGTGTGCGGCATACGTCTTGGCGGGCAGCGCCGTGGGCATCGCGAATTCTTTCGCCGCTAAAGCGAAGGACGGCAGGATAACCATAGCTGCCACAACTAATAGCAGAATCCAAATTGTCCTCAGCCCCACGCCAGCCATAACTGATTATAAGATGCATCGAAGCGCGCCGATGGTGCCTCGCGGCCCTGGGACCCGGACATGTCGGACATTACGGTTAAAATGTCCTTTCCTTCATGTACTGGCTTTACAGCGCGCTGCTGGCAGCAGGTCTATTGGTTAGCCTGCCGTATTGGATGTTTGGCAAGCGGCGCCACGGAAAATATCGCGAGGGCCTAGGTGAACGGTTAGGCAGCCTGCCATCGAGGTTGTTGGGCGCGGCCGTGCCCGCAGTATGGGTTCACGCGGTGTCGGTAGGCGAAGTTTTGGCGGTTACTGAGCTGGTGACTGAATTACGACGTCGTTTCCCGCTTCATCGAGTGCTGGTTTCGACTACGACAGCATCCGGACAGAGGTTGGCAAAAAAACGTTTTGGCGAGGGAAGCGTTTTCTATTTTCCACTGGACTTGGGGTTTGCGATTCGCCCTTATTTGAAAGCACTCAAGCCGCAGTTGATTGTGATCGCGGAGACTGAATTTTGGCCTAACTTTTTGCGCCTGGCACGTGAAGACGGGGCGTGCATCGCAGTCGTTAATGCCCGCATTTCCGATCGCTCATGGCCGGGATACCGGCGTCTGCGGCGAATTGGTATCTTGCCTGCCGTACTAAGAAATATAAGCCTGTTTCTCGCGCAAACTGATGAGGACGCTCGCCGCCTGCGGGATATCGGCGCGCTCGCTGAACGGGTCGAGGTGAGCGGCAACCTTAAATTCGACTTGCCAGTTCCAGTCGCGGCTCCGATCGTGGAAAGCTTGCGTGCGGCCTTTCAGCAGGCTGGAGCTGGCCCGATCATTGTTTGTGGCAGCACCATGGAGAACGAAGAAGGGCTGCTGTTGCTGGCCTTCCAGAATGTGTTGGCAAGTTATCCAGGAGCGGTAATGATTCTGGCCCCCCGGCACCCTGAGCGCTCTGGAATCGTCGCTAGACTGCTGGAGCAGATGGGGATTCGTTTCTGGCGTCGCTCCTTGTGGAGTGGAGACTCTGTAGCTGGCGGAGTCTTCCTCGTGGACAGCATCGGCGAGCTGTCTTCGCTTTATGCTCTGGGAGACGTCGCGTTTGTGGGCGGGAGCCTTGTGCCACGCGGTGGTCACAACATTATCGAGCCTGCGCAGTATGGAGTTCCCATCATTGTCGGCAATCACACTGAGAATTTTCGAGGCATCGTAGCGCTATTTCAAAATCGGGATGCCGTACGTATTGTCGGCCCTGCCGAGTTTCCCCTGGTTTTGATGGAACTGCTGCCGAATGAGTCGGAGCGCCATGCGCTCGGACGCCGTGGCGCCGAAACTCTTCGCTCGCAAATGGGCGCAACTGAAAGAACGGTGAATGCGCTGGAAAAACTCTTGCATACGAACTCGGACCCTGCGATGAAGCAGCCGACCGCAAAATGAATCCGCTAAGCGTTCTCTTCGGAGTCGGGGTTCGCGCGCGAAATGCGCTCTACGATCGCGGAATCGCGAGCTCGCAAAAATTGCGTGGCCCAGTCGTGAGCATCGGGAACGTGTCGGTCGGAGGTTCCGGAAAAACTCCGTTCGTTCTGTTGTTGGGAGAGGCATTAAAAAACCGAGGGATCAAGTTCGATATTCTGTCTCGCGGCTACGGGCGGGTAACACGTGGGATAGCGATGGTCGATCCCGGAGGTTCGGCGCGTGATTTTGGGGACGAACCTTTGCTGCTCGCGCGCCGCTTAAATGTTTCCGTGGTAGTCAGTGAAGATCGCTATCACGCCGGGATTTTCGCAGAAAGCAAGTTTGGGGTTCAGCTTCACTTGCTCGATGACGGTTTTCAGCACCGTTCACTCTTCCGCAATTTTGATATCGTTCTAATCACTCCAGAAGATGCTCGTGATCGGCTGCTCCCCGCGGGAAGGCTGCGCGAGCCCTTGACCTCTTTGCAACGAGCCGACGCGATTGTGCTAGCAAGCGGCGCATCACGAGAATCCCTTACCCGCGATGAAAAGCTGCAGGGGAAGCTTTTTTGGCGTGTGCGTCGGGGGATAGCGCCTCCTTCCAATGTTTCGGCGAGACCTGTAGTCTTCTGCGGCATAGCCCGTCCAAAGAATTTCGTAACCCAGTTGCGCACTGCGGGAATCGAACCTGCAGCGGAGGCTTTCTATCGTGATCACCACTTTTATACCGAGCGGGATGTTCGCGATTTGGTGAATCTGCGAAAGCAAAGCGAGGCTGACGGGTTCGTGACTACCGAGAAGGATGCAGTCAACCTCGGCGGTTTTCTTGCAGCGCTCGAACCCCTGGCGGTCGTTCCCGTGAAAATGGAATTGACGGATGCCGCTAACGCTGTGGATACCATCCTGGAGAGGATTCAGGAATCGACGCGCTTGGCATGAGAAAATCAGTGGTTTGTTGACGCCGGTAATTTGCCTGGCTGGGGCGCCCCAATAAATTGCGTGGAAAAAGTTAGATCAAACCGCGATGAGTAAGCACACCACCGAGACCGAGCGGTTGAGCGCGCGATTGAGAAAGATTGTCGAATCCTTTCCCAAAGTCACGGTTACCGTGCTCGGGGACCTGGTGGCTGACGAATTCATTTACGGCGAGATTTCCCGGGTTTCACGTGAGGCCCCTGTGCTCATCCTCAAACATCGGGAGCGCAGCATAGTCCCCGGAGGAGGGGCAAATGCGATTCACAATCTCGCAGATTTAGGCGTTAACGTGCTTCCCGTAGGTGTCGTGGGAGACGATGAGCCTGGGCGACTGCTGGTGAAGGCTTTTCGGAAAAAGCACATCCCCGTGAGTGGCATCTTAAAAGAGAAGAATTATCCTACTGTCACCAAATCACGCATTCTAGCGGGATCAACTCATTCAGCAAGGCAGCAAGTGGTCCGGGTGGATAGGGAGCCAGAGGCCGAGCCGAGCCTTCATTTAAAACGGGAGTTAGTGCTGGCGGCCCGACAGTATGTTCGCGCTTCCGATGTGTTGCTCGTCTCCGATTACGGATATGGCGCTGCCACGCCCGGAGTCTTGAATGCCGTCCGAGCAAAAGCCGCAATGCGTGGATTGCCTGTCGTGCTAGATTCTCGCTATCGCATACTGCAATATTCCGGAATAACTGCAGCCACGCCAAACGAACCCGAGGTCGAAGCGGCACTGGGAATTCGAATCGGCGACGACTGGCGAGCTCTCTGCGCTGCAGCCGGGCAAATTATGGCTCGGATGAAACTGAAATCGCTGCTGATTACTCGCGGGCGTGACGGCATGGTCGCCTTTACTCCCCGACATAAGCCTATTGACATTCCGATTTTCGGTTCCGATCAAGTGGCTGATGTCACCGGAGCCGGGGACACGGTAATTGCCACCTTTACCGCTGCCCTGGCAGTCGGAGCGAGCGCAGAGGAGGCGGCTCATCTTTCGAACTTTGCTGGTGGGATCGTGGTGATGAAGCGAGGTACTGCGACTGTATCGCAGCAAGAGCTATTAGACGCTCTCGAACAGACTCCACCCACAATTCGTCCTCACTGATTTAGATTTACCCAGCTCGATGGTTCAGGAGAAGTGATCGTCAAGAAGATTTTCACTCGCGAGGAACTGCAGCAGCAGGTCGCCGAATGGCGCCAGGCTGGCGATTCGATCACCCTGACAAATGGTGGCTTCGACCTGCTACACGTCGGTCATGTGCGCTATCTGCGCGCGGCGAAACAACTTGGCGGGCGATTAGTCGCGGCGGTCAACTCAGATTTATCGGTTCGCAAACTGAAAGGCGATGGGCGCCCCCTCGTACCTGAGGACGAACGCGCAGAGATTCTGGCGGCGCTGAGCGATGTGGACGCGGTCGTCATCTTTTCCGAACTCGATGTGCGTGCGATTATCCGAGAAATTCGACCCGACATTCACGCGAAGGGTACCGACTACACCGTCGAAACCGTACCCGAACGCGACGAAGTGCTGGCGTGTGGCGGACGCGTGGAAATCGTCGGAGATCCCAAGGTGCATTCCACCAGCGAACTGATTCGCGCACGTCTGGAATGGCCGCGTTCGTGAGCGAATCGGCGCCGACAAAAATGTCTTCCTCGAATCCGGCGAATTGGGCTGCGCAATCGATAGCCGAACGCATATTGATCGTGCGCCTCGGGGCCATGGGCGACGTAATTCATGGTCTTCCGGCGGTTGCGTCCCTGCAGGTGGCATTTCCCGCATCCAGGATCGGCTGGCTGATCGAGGAACGCTGGGCGGAATTGTTGTGCACTCTGGAGACACCGCGCTCCGGACCGCGGTCACCGCAGCGTCCGCTCGTCGACCGCATTCACACGGTGAACACCAAACTCTGGGGTGCTGCGCCTTGCTCGCTGCAAACCTGGGAACGAATCGCTGCCGCCCTGAGCGATCTCCGGGCAGAAGACTATGACATTGCCATTGATCTGCAAGGTGCATTGCGCTCATCTCTGCTCGCACGATGGTCTGGTGCTCCTACCATCTACGGATTCGCGGAACCGCGTGAAAACCTGGCGAGCATGTTTTATACGCGACCGGCGATTGTCTCCGGGGAGCATGTCGTGGAGCAAGCCGAATCGCTCATGAGCCGTATCGCTGGACGACCCCTCCCGTTGTCGCAGGTGGAACTTCCGCGCGACGATAAAGCCGAGGTTGAATGCGAAACCTGGTTGCGAGAGAAGGGCATCGACAAGTTCGTGCTATTCAATCCGGGCGCCGGGTGGGGAGCAAAACTGTGGCCGTCTGATCGCTATGGAGATGTGGCAAGGCGATTAGCAGAACGAGGAGTGAAAAATGTAATCAACTTCGGCCCTGGCGAAGAACTAATCGCACAATCTGTACTGGCAAACGCTGGAGCAGGCAGCTACGGCTTTACTGGCTCCCTGACCAGGCTGATCGCACTCACCCGCCGTGCCAGTTTGTTTGTCGGAGGGGATACCGGACCGATGCACCTGGCGGCGGCACTGTGTGTTCCGGTACTCGGAATTTTTGGACCGACAAATCCCGCGCGTAACGGGCCGTTTGGCGTCCGTCATATCGTTTTGCGAAGTCCTGCGAGCGTCACCAGCTACCGGCATGTGAATGAATCAGATCGGGGTTTGCTTGAAATCAACGCTGAGCAAGTGGTCGCAGCGGCAGAGCAGTTGCTGAAGGACCACCATGATTAGCTGGTCTGCGGTGGCGCGCCGGGTTCGCGTTCCGCTCGGATTTGCTTTCGCCATTCTTTATCTGTGGCTGGCAAACCCAACTCTGAAATCGATTTTGATAGGAGCAGGTTTGATAATTCCTGGGCTTTTGATTCGAGCTGTGGCTTCGGGATATTTACAGAAAAACGAAGAACTCGCCAGTCGCGGACCCTACGCGTACACTCGCAATCCGCTTTATCTCGGATCTCTAATTTTGTCAGTCGGCTTTGCCTTGGCGGCCCGTAGCTGGTGGATAGGGGCAGGAATCATTGCGCTCTTTTTTGTCATTTACCTGCCAGTAATTCGTGGCGAGGAAGCCTTTTTGCGAGATCGCTTTCCTCATTTCGACGAATATGCGCGACAAGTTCCCAGCTTGTTCCCTCGCATAACACCCCACGTGTCCAGGTCAGGCGAACCTGGAGGCGTATTCTCATGGGATTTGTATTTGAAGCATCGCGAATACAACGCGACTCTTGGTTCACTGGCGATCATGGCGGCCTTGGCGATCAAGATGATGATGAAATGAAAATCTGGGCCTGAGCTCCCGCTTGTGCCCCTTTTGAAAGCAGTGAGAAATTCGTCTCTATTTGTTTATTTCTGCGCTAGTAATGCCTTCGCTTTGCCGAGTTCGGGGCGCTCGGAATTCGATCCGGTACAGACTTTTACGAGTTGCGCATAGTACGAACTTGCCTTCTCGCTCTTACCCGCCGTTTCAGCCGCGCTGGCTGCTCCATACAGACCATTGAAGCGGTTCGGGTTGAACTTCAGGTCAGTCTCGTACTCGGTGAGCGCTTGCTCAGGATGTCTCGTTTCCAGTAGCAGATCGGCTAGCATCTCGCGCGCTGGTATATCTTCAGGCTCGTCCCCAGTGGACTCTTCACCTTCGGCAAGCGCACGTAATGTTCTGGTCGCTTCGTCGTCTTTTCCCTCGGCGTGCGCCACCCAGGCCGAAGCCTCTTTTTGTGCGTGTTCAACATATTGAGCGCTGCTCTCTTTCTTTTTATTCACCATCTCCTGTCGAATTTTGTCGAGCTCGGCAAGGTCGCTGCGCGCATCGGCGACTCTGCCGGTTCGAGCGGCGCCAAGCGCGCGCGCCCAGTAAGTGATCGCCCTGTCGATCGAGTCCGCGTTTGGCGCAGGCGAAAGGTTGGCGGCCTCCGGCCAATGGTGAAGTTCCAGGACATATAATGCGGGAAATTTTGTCAGTGCATAAGCCCGCGGATCATATCCATCGCCGTACATGCTCTTTATGGCCGGCATCGTCTTTACGTCAGCGATGACGCGCTGGGCCTCAATTTCTCGGCCGCTTTGCAAATAAGCATAGACGAGAAAATCCATTGCATGGAACTGGTGGCCTTCGCCTCCCATATGCATCGCTGCCGTTTTACGAGTGGCGGCGATCGATGCCAGGTTGGAATCAATGTCATCCTGCCAAAGCCCGAGCCGGGCAAAGATGTGAGACGGCATGTGGATTGCATGAGGTGCAGCCGGCGCGATCCTGGCATAGGCACGCGCCGCCGGCAAGCCCAGATCAGCAAGTTGCGGTTTGTCATAGCTGTGGATCAAGTAGTGCGCCACGCCGGGATGGTTAGGTTCCTGTGCGAACAGTCTTTCCAACACGGCAGCGGCTTTCTTGCGGTTGGAGAATGTCGTGTCGCCGTCCGGTTCCGAGGCCAAGAGTGAAAGTGCGTAAAAGGCCGCCCCCTCCCGATCGTCGGGATTCCTTCGATAAAGGCCTTCCATCGCTTGCGAATAAGCTTCAGCACCCCGGTCGTAGCTTCCCTTTTTTCCATAAAAAACACGGAGTGCGGAAATGTAGTCGCGCTCACGATCAGTCGGTGGATGCAGGGAATGTGCCTTTTTCAATTCTGCCAGGCCCCGTTTCATGAGGGAGGCATTGGGATGGTCCCAAAGCTGGTGCCACAGACTCATTGCTACTCCCCAGTGCGCCATGGCGCAGGAAGGATCGTCCTTGGCAATGAGGGCGAATTCTTTTTCCGCTTCTTCATACCAGAAGGAGTGAAGTAGTGCGATGCCACGCTCGAAGGGCTTTTGCACCGATGCAGCACAGGAAACCGGAAAGTGCACGGTGCCCAGCTGTTCAGTCGTCAAATCTTCGTGATGCTGACCTTCATCAGCCGAGGCAAAAACTCCAAACAAAGAGACGATAGTGACTATTAAAGCAGCGCGTTTCATTAGAAACTCCGTGGAACTTTGATGTAGGCGCGCGTCCTTCTCGCAGACGGAAAAGCCTGCCGGCTGATCGGCTCAGCGGCTACATGTAGGTTCAAGCGAGTTTATTCCGCGGAATCAGGAAGGGTCAATTATCGGCTGGGTTAGAGATTAGAGAGAGGAGTGAGCTAGTTTTCCACTCCCTGCCCCCCAAGGCGCGGGCGGCACAGGGCAGCCCGAGGCATTACTGCAGACGAAAGCGTTCGTTCATCAACCGTTGCAATCGAGGCTTGTAGAGGATGTCATAGGCAAATTCTTTGTCGGGAAACATGGCGAGAGCCGCCCGCTTGGCACCCGCCGCGAGCTCCGAGGCTTCTTCTATGGTGAGGTTCTCATCCTGACTGATCACCGACATCACCATGCTCATCATCAGCTGAAGGCGACGAATATTTTTTGCTTCCTGATCGGTGTCACTCAAGTTGGTGCCAGGCTCAGTCACAGTGATTAGATGTGGAGGCGGTTTCAGACGTTGCGCCTCCTTTCGCGCCTGCGGATGGGATTGATTCGGTTATCCTGACGAACCCGAGTTACAATCATTGGTCAAACATTGAGTAGGAAGCGGGCCTGTTTCAGGTCCGCTTTTTATCGGAGGAATAATGACCGACAGTTCAGCCAGCCGCCCTATTCCCAATGAAAAACTGGTACGAGTTTTCGATACCGAGCAGGAATCCGAAGCGTTAGTGGTGCATGGGTTGCTTGAATCTTCCGGAATCGAGTCCGATATCACTTCATTGGACGCACAACAGGACATTCTACCCGGCGTTGGCGGCACGGTTATTCTGGTACGGGAAGAGGATGCCGTCCAGGCGCGTCGCGTGATCGAGGAATACCGCCAGGTTCCCGGTGCAGACGACACCGCTGAAATCGATATCAGTGGAATGAAGGAGGATTGAATCGCGAAAGGACGGATATCTCCATTTTGAAAGTTCGGCGTGCCCCCACAACTTATTAGCGAACGAGATGAAAAACGCTTTCTACGTGAAAAGTTTGAGGGAATAAATCCACCAGATGAGCCTCTTGTACTCGGTAGCCCAACTGAATTAAGCGCCCGAGATCACGAGAGAGCGTTGCGGGGTCACAGGAAACGTAGATCATGCGGGGCGCTTTCAACCTCCCCAAGCCTTGAACGACCTTGTCCCCGAGTCCGCTGCGTGGCGGATCGGCCACCATCAGGTCGGGGCGCAATTTCCCGGCTGCATTCTCCAGATACTTTTCCGAAGTAGCGTGAACCGCCTTCACGTTCGTGGGCGAATTGTATAGCAGGTCTGCATATGACGTCGGTGACGACTCTACGGCAATCACTCTTTCAAATTCCCGATTTAGAACTGCAGAGAAAAGCCCAACGCCGGCGTAAAGATCGAGTGCAGTACCAGATCCGCAGTTAGCTCTGTTTCCGGTCACAATTGCGACCAGTTCGTCAGTTAGATGTCTGTTGGTCTGAAAAAATGACCCAGCGCCGACCCGATAGGACGCAAGCTCCGTCGCGTAAGTCAGATGCTGAACTCCAGAAACGGCGATCTGACGGCGGTCCCCTCTAGCCTCCGCTTTGCTGCCACGGGCCTCAAGAAAGACGGCACCACGGGTTTCGGGGAGCAGACCTCGCAACTCGCCGGTGAATTTCTCAGCAGCGTTCGCGATTCCCCCCGAGCAATAGACTTCCATCAAAAGCTCAGTGTCGTCTGCATTCGAAAAGAACTCAATCTCCTGAATCTCGCCCGGGACACTGCTTTGTCGCCCCAGCTGCCAAATCGCAGTAATCGCCCGGTTGATCAGTGGCGAACTGATGGGGCAATCCTCGACCGATAACAATTCGTGGGAATTAAATTTGTAATATCCGAAACCGAATTTTGGGTGCGCTTGCACGCGAAACCGGCTTCGATTGCGATAATTCCAGGGCGGCGAAGGATGTACCGTCAATTCGATGTCGAGTTTCAGTTTGGCGATACGTTGCAGGTTTTCTTTCAGGATACCCGCCTTGATCTCCAATTGATGATCGTAGCTGGTGTGCTGATAGTGACATCCGCCACATCTTTGAAAATACGGGCACCTTGGCTCGATACGCTCTGTCGATGCTGTAAGGATCTTATCTACGCTGGCGCGAGCAAAACCTGGTTTTTGTTCGAGCAAGGAGGCCTCGACTCGTTCATCTTCAAGGACGAAGGGGATAAATACGGTTTTTCCTCTGCCACGTTCATCCGCAGGCAAGCGGGCAAGGCCATCGCCACCGTATACAAGTTTTTCGATTGTTAGTTCCAAGATCCAATTCTACAGACAAGCGTTGGACGGATACTTCGTTCGACTTATTCTGAGGGTCAGATTGGCTTCGATGTTGATTTTGATGTGGGCCTTGTAGAGGACTGGAGAGTCTCCCACATGGGTTTTCACATATAAAACAGACTCAGGCGGGGCAGTCCATACTTCTCGAGTAACCTTTTATGCAGATATTGTTTTTGTAGTTGATCGATTTGTGCTGCGGGCATTTTGCGCCGATACGGGGCGAGTTCGCGATCTGCTTCACTGCGTACGAAGACGATATCGTCGTCGGAAGTTCCGGCGAGAAGGACCGCGAACAGTTTTTCTTCTAGTACGGTAAGCCGACGCTCCAGATCTTCCAGGCGGAGCACCGTATTAACTCCTTCCATTTGGGAAGCAAGTTCGCGGAGTGTCGAAGCAGTCTCGCGGGCCAGAGTCTGCGCAGAAAACCTAGGTCGCTGCGGCAACTTGGCATTCAATATCTGATCGGCATTTCGACGAAGAAAAACTATGATTTCTCCAGCCTGGAATCCCGCCGCCTTCTGTTTTTCTCCGCTAGTGGTTCCCACGGCGGCTTCTTTCATCTCTTCCGAGGCGGCAAGCACCTGCTGTGCACAGTAGGCCAAGCTGTTGACCTTCTGTTTCGAAGGACGTTTTTCGTATCGCTCAAAAGCACCATCAATGCCGCGCAGTACCGCTTCCAGTGGAATGCCGGCATCTTTCCAGGTTTCAATCAGCGCCCAGTCCAAAGTTGATAGCAGTAAAATGCCGCCGCGCCGCCGCTGGAACTGTTCTTCGATTTCGGTGAAATAATTGAAGTAATTTTCCACGGACCACTCAGCGGGACCGGAGTTTACGGCTGTTCGAAGAGTCGGCGGGTGGCGCGGGTGAAGGAACATGCGCCGCATTTTCGCGGCCGGACTTCACCGCAGTATTCCGCTCCCATATGAGCCGTAAGCCGTCCAGGGTTAGCAAATCGTCCACGTGCTTAATGTACTTCGATCCGGTTCCGATGAGGGCTGCTAGCCCGCCGGTCGCCACGACGGTGGCTTCTTTTCCCATCTCTTCAAGAAGACGTTCCAGAATTCCGTCCACGAGTCCGAGATAACCGTAATAGAGGCCAGACTGCAAACTGCCCACTGTGTTCGTGCCAACGACGCGCGTGGGTTTGCGAATGTCTACACGCGGGAGGCGCGCGGTCTTTTCGAAAAGCGCATCAGCCGAAATTCCTATGCCAGGACAAATCACGCCGCCTTGATATTCACCTTTAACGGACACGCAATCGAATGTCGTCGCAGTGCCGAAATCCACTACGATGCAAGGCCCGCCAAATTGTTCAAATGCTGCAACCGAATTCACGATACGGTCTGCACCAACTTCCGCCGGATTGTCGTAGAGCACGGGCATCCCGGTCTTGACTCCTGGCTCAATAAACAAGGGCTTAGTGTTGAAGTAACGTTCGCAGACCTGACGCAAAGTGGAATCCAACGGCGGTACCACCGATGAAATAACGATCCCTCCGATACCGCTAACCTCAATCTTTTCCATGGCAAAGAGATTGCGGAAAAGCACGCCGTATTCGTCGACGGTCTGGGTTGCGATAGTGGCAACCCGCCAGTTGGCGACGATTCGCTTGTAGCGTGGCGAGTCAGTGCCATCGTCTTTCTCCTTTTTGGCAAAGACACCCAGCACCGTGTTGGTGTTTCCGACGTCAAGGACGAGTAACATAACGACCAGATTGTGTTGGGGCGGGCACTCTTGTCCGCCGCCTTTCATTTAGGTTTTACGTCTTTTGAAACTCCGTTCTAACACGGAAAACAAGCTCCAATAGCAGCCAGAGTGTCCGCTCACAAAGCTCATTTCAATATTACGGTTCCGCTCAGTACGGTTCGCAAACCCTGTCCGGTTTTCACCCGCAGGAACCCGCGTCCATCGAGCCCGTCAGTGACGCCTTCGAAGCCGCCTCCGTTTTCTTCGACTTGTACGTGGCGGCCTCGTACGGAAGATGACCGTTCGTGGAATCGCTCCAGAATCGAATCGTGCGCCTCCGCCGTCTGTACTAAGTTGCGATATTCGCGATCAAGCGATTTTAGCAAAGCTGCACACAGTTCCACCCGCGACCACTTCGTGTCTGTGGCAAGGCGCAACGAAGTAGCGGTTGGCCGCAGTTCCTCCGGAAACCGCTCCTGATTCACATTGATCCCGATTCCCACCACAATGTAGCGTACCCGAGTGACCTCCGCATTCATTTCTGTGAGGATGCCGCAGAATTTTTTGCCTTCGATCAACAAATCATTTGGCCACTTAAGATCGGGAACAACGCCGGAGTCGACTTGCCGAACCGCAGCATCTACCGCGAGTCCGGCTGCAAGAGAAAGAACCAACGTTTCCGCGGGCGGCAGGGCGGGGCGTAACACGACCGAGCAATAGATTCCCGCCGAGGCCGCAGAATCCCATCGATGGGCTCCGCGTCCTCGCCCGGCGGTTTGTTCCTCGGCAACGAAGACACTGCCTTCAGGAGCGCCGCCACTCGCGCGTTCCATGGCCTCACTGTTAGTCGACCCAAGTCTGTAATAGTGATGGATCTCACCACCAAAGATTGTGCCCGTGAGAAAAGGCGCGAGCATGTCAGGTAACAGCAAATCGGGCACAGCTTTGAGCTGGTACCCGGTGGCGGCATGTCCCGCAATGTCAACTCCCAACCTGCGCAACTGTTGCACCAACCGCCAAACTTCGGATCGGCCGGTACCGATGTCGTCGGCGATTTTTGTGCCGCTCACCACGACCGTAGCGTTTTCCATCAGCAGACTCACAATTCGTCCCAGTCGGAAGTCCGTCTTCTGCGGTGCGAGGTTGTGCGATACGGTCACTCTGGCCCACAGGCGCTTAGGTTGCGGATTTTTCTTCACTTTCCTGATGCGGGGAATTATGAGGGAGGGGCGCAGAAAGAACAAATGAGGCCCAGTGCTGATAACTGACAGTCTGTCACCTTCCTCACACCGGCGTTACGCGCAAACTCATATCCACGGCCACCGCGGAGTGCGTCAACGCACCGACAGAAATGAAATCCACTCCTGTCTGAGCGTAGTCTCGCACATTTTCCAGGCTGATACCCCCCGAGCATTCGACGGGAATGTGCCGCTCCCCATGGGCGCAGCGAGTGACGGCTTCGCGCACCTGCTCAACCGACATGTTGTCCAGCAAGACTGCCTCGGCGCCATGTTTCAAAGCTTCTTCCAGCTCTGCCAGCGTTCGCACTTCAACCTCGATCGGCTGAGATCCTCGCCGGTTGCGATGAGCTCGTTCGAGAACTGACGCAAGTCCTCCAGCCAAAGCAATATGGTTATTCTTGACAAGAACGCCGTCAGAAAGATCCAGGCGATGATTCTGTCCCCCGCCACATCGAACCGCGTACTTATCGAGCGCGCGGAGCCCTGGCGCAGTTTTCCGGGTATCGAGAATTCGCGCCTTGGTCCCGGAGACGGCATCCACAAATCTGCGTGTCAGAGTCGCGACACCGCTTAGTCGCTGCAGGAAGTTCAGAATCACCCGTTCACAGGCAAGAATAACGCGCGCATTGTGGCGAATGACAGCAATCGCTTGACGATCGTGCAAGCGCACGCCATCAAAAACCTCTGGATGGCTGGTAACCTCGTAGTGTGAAGTGACGGCTCCATCTAGTACGGCGAAGCAATCGAGAATCCGAGGAACACAGCCGAGTCCGGCCAGGATGCAGTCTTGTTTCGCAACAATTGTGCCGGCGGCGCGTTGGGCAGGATCAATACAGGCATAGCCGGTGGCATCGCTGGTAGCGCGATCTTCCAACAATGCATTCTCGACAATGGCAGAGATGCGACGGCCGTTCCAATCCATGGTTGCTCGTGTAGGGAGGGGCCTTCGCCCGTCAAACCCTAGCTGTGATTTAACTCGTCCAACTTACTCTGCGCCTTCTCGCGTAACACAGCCAACTCCTGTGCCCGTGCACGCATTCCCTCGACCACTTTTGCCGGGGCTTTGGCCAGGAACTGTTGGTTGCTCAATTGGCGTTGCCCATTGCCGATTTCCTTCTCGATCTGTTCCAACTCTTTTCTCAGGCGCTCGCGCTCTGCGGCAACGTCAATCTTCTTTTCATAGACTACATGCACGTCAAATCGTGCTGTGGAGCGTGCACCGGCTGATTTCGACAGCGAGTTTTCGACAAACGTCATACCATCGACATTGGCGAGTCGCTCGATGGCACGCCGGTTTTGTTCGAACAAGGCCCGAATTTTCGCTTCTTGGGTAAAAACCTGGATTGGCACCTTTTGCTTCTGCTCAACCTTTAGCTCGGCCCGCAAGGTTCGGACGGCGACAATCAAGTCCTGCAGAATCGCCATATTCAATTCCGCCGCGAGATCAAACTGCCGGTCGTCCGCTTGCGGATATGCAGCCAGCGCTATCGATTTGAATGGCGGATTGGCGCCGTAGATCGCATGCCATATCTCTTCAGTGATAAATGGCATTATCGGGTGTAGAAGTCTCAGTGCCGCCTCAAACAGGTTCATCAAATTGCAACAAGCGATGCTCGCGGACTCCTTGGCGCCGGGACCTCCTGCATTCAAACGCTCCTTGATCAGCTCAATGTACCAATCGCAGAAATCGCCCCAGAAGAAATCGTAAATACGGTTTGCCGCTTCATGGAAGCGGTAGGACTCAAGGGCCTCGTTTACGTCTTTGGTAACGCGGTTGAAACGCGACCGAATCCAAACATCCTCCAGCAGATCGGAGCGGACAATGTCGGAGTCGGGGCGAAGATCCGGCTCGATCCGGTCGACATTCATAAACATGAAGCGTGCGGCATTCCATATTTTGTTGGCGAATGCGCGATAGCCGTCCGTGCGGCTTTCACTGAACGCGATGTCAGTGCCGGGAGCAGCCATCGCCGCCAAAGTGAAACGCGTTGCGTCGGTACCGAAGCGCTGAATGATGTCGAGCGGGTCTATGACATTCCCTTTAGTCTTCGACATCTTCTGCCGGTCAGCGTCGCGGACCAGGGCGTGGATATAGACCTGCCGGAAGGGTACGCTATCGTCTTTCTTACCCTCCCAACCGCTGGCTTTTTTCAACACTGGATCCTGCTGGTGGCCCTTCATGAAGTGGCAACCAAACATGATCATGCGCGCCACCCAGAAAAATAGAATTTCGTAGGCGGTAATCAGCAACGTTGTCGGATAGAAGACTTCCTGATCGCGCGTCTTCTCGGGCCAGCCAAGGGTCGTAAAGGGCAGCAGTCCGGAAGAAAACCAGGTGTCCAGTACATCCGTGTCCAGCTTAAGCTCTGAGCCGCCGCATTTGGAACATCTGGCCGGCGTTTCGCGAGCAACAATAATTTCTCCACATTGGCAATGCCATGCGGGTATGCGATGTCCCCACCACAATTGACGCGAGATGCACCAGTCGTGAATGTTATGCATCCAGTTCAGGTAGATCGTTTTATAGTTCTCGGGAACGATCGTGATCTCGCCATTTTCTACGGCCTCGGCCGCAGGGTCCGCCAGCGGCTTGATCTTGATGAACCACTGGGTCGACAGGCGAGGCTCGACCACGGTTCCGCACCGATCGCACTTTCCCAGCGCGATGGTGTAATCCTTCTCTCCGACCAGGAACCCTTGTTTGTGCAAATCCTCCACGACGCGCTCGCGGGCAACATAGCGACTCAGCCCGACATAGGGACCGGCGTTCCGGTTCATGTGCGCGTGCTCATCCATCAAATCGATCTGCGGCAGGTTGTGCCGCAAGCCAGCTTGAAAGTCGTTAGGGTCGTGTGCCGGTGTAACTTTGACTGCGCCCGTACCGAACTCAGGATTCGCCAGCTCATCGGTGATGATTGGAATCTCGCGATTCATCAGTGGCAACAGAACATTCTTTCCCTGTAGATGCTTGTAACGCTCGTCCTTTTCGTTGACCGCTACTGCGGTGTCGCCGAGCATCGTCTCTGGACGTGTAGTGGCCACGATGATGAACTCGTCAGTGCCCACAACCGGGTAACGAATCTCAAACAGCTTTCCCTGCACCTCTTCGTGTTTGACCTCTAGGTCAGAAATCGCGGTACCACAGCGTGGACACCAATTGACGATGTACTTTCCGCGATAAATCAGACCCTCTTCATACAGCCGGACAAAAACCTCGCGCACCGCGCGCGAAAGGTTTTCGTCCATCGTGAAATATTCCCGGTCCCAGTCGACGGATGCGCCGAGCCGCTTCATCTGGTCAAGAATGGCGCCGCCGTAATGCCGTTTCCATTCCCAAACCCGCTCAATGAAGGCCTCACGAGTCATGTCCCGCCGGCTCTTGCCCTCACTCGCCAGCTGGCGCTCAACCATCATCTGGGTGGCGATACCCGCGTGGTCCGTGCCGGGCAGCCAAAGCGTCAGAAAGCCGCGCATACGATGCCAGCGGACGATGATGTCCATCTGCGTCTGGTTGAGCATGTGGCCCATGTGCAGACGGCCAGTGACGTTCGGAGGCGGGAGTAGCAGCGTGAACACCGGCCGGGTCTCGCCTGCAGCTGGTGTCGGCGCGGAAAAAAGCTTTTCCGTTATCCAATAATCGGCCCAGCGCATTTCAATCGCGCCAGGCTCGTAGGATTTGGGCAGGTCGTGGGGCATGGATTCTCTACTAGCCGTCAGCTCTCAGTCTTCAGTCAAAACCACTATGCCGCCGCGTGGTGTCGATCGACACACCGCTCCGAGGCTGAACGCTGAGTTCTGAATGCTGATTGCTTAGAGCTTTGATATTACAGTCCAAAGAAAACCAGGGTCAAACGACGACAGGGGTAGTGGAGCGCGCGGGAAAAAGTGGGCCACCCCGTAACGCTCGAGTAAATATTGTTAACTCATGAGTAATTGCGCGATCGGCGTGCGCCGTGCGTGCGTGCGTGCGTGCGTGCCAAATGCTCCCTCCCCGGCACCGCGCTCCAATGATTCGGGGATTACTAGTAACCGTTTGATGGCGCAACCAGGACAAGTGCACTTGCGCCATGCTGCGTTTTCGCAACTCGCCGTCCTACGCTTAACAGATGCGCCCTCAATGACTGTTAACCGGAGGCTCAAAGTAGCCTCAAGCTATAAGCATAACTAATAATATAATTAATAATATTAAATTGACTTATAGAGCTTGGATTCCTATATTTAACGCCCGTGGGATGGCGCTCCAATCTGAGCTTGGGAAGAGAGCCTAAAATGTTGAGCAACCCGTCAGAAAAATATCGACCGACACCCTGTTTTGAACTAGTTAATCGACAATGGCCGTCCAAAACTCTGCAAACTGCACCTGCATGGTGCAGCGTAGACCTACGTGATGGCAATCAGGCCCTCATTGAGCCCATGAGTATCCGGAGTAAGAAGGCCATGTTTGACCTCCTCCTCTCCATTGGTTTCAAAGAGATTGAGATTGGATTTCCCTCTGGTTCCCAGATCGACTTTGATTTTTGCCGTCAACTTATCGAAAATAAATTGATCCCTGAAGACGTTACCGTACAGGTTCTAGTACAAGCAAGAGAACACCTGATCCAGCGCACCTTTGAAGCACTTCGAGGAGTCCATCGCGCAATCGTTCATGTCTACAACTCCACCTCGACTATTCAGCGCAAGATTGTGTTTAGGTTAGGGAAAGATGGGGTCAAAGAGATTGCGGTGAATGGCGCAACGATAGTCAAACATATTGCGAATCAATTTCCGGAAACAGATTGGATATTCCAATATTCACCCGAGAGCTTTACCGGTACCGAAATGGACTATGCCCTTGAGGTTTGTGAGGCTGTCATAGATGTTTGGAAACCAACCTCCGATAAGAAGGTAATCATCAACTTGCCCGCTACCGTGGAATTGAGCACACCGAATGTTTATGCCGATCAAATTGAGTGGATACATCGAAATATCAAATGCCGCGAGGCTTTGATATTGAGCGTACACCCCCACAATGATCGTGGGACCGCAGTTGCAGCAGCAGAACTCGGACTTATGGCCGGTGCACAGCGAATCGAAGGTACATTATTTGGCAATGGCGAGAGAACAGGTAATGTTGATCTGGTTTGTGTGGCGCTGAACCTTTATAGCCAGGGTATTCATCCAGGTCTGGAGTTGTCTAATCTTGCTGCAATTGTAGATCGCGTCGAAGAGTGTACTCAACTTGAGATGCATCCACGGCATCCTTATGCCGGTGATTTTGTGTTCACTGCGTTCTCTGGTTCGCATCAGGATGCGATTCGGAAGGGGTTATTAGCTCAAAGCGTCGGCGGGCCGTGGGAAGTTCCATATCTGCCAATTGACCCGAAAGACATCGGACGTAGCTACGAACCGATTATTCGCGTCAACAGTCAATCCGGAAAGGGAGGGATTGCCTTTCTTATGGAGAGTGACTATGGGGTTCAGCTTCCGCGGAATCTCTTGATCGAATTCAGCCAAATTATTCAGCAGTTGAGCGATTCCAGCGGAAAGGAAGTTACGTCCCCCATGATTTGGGAAGCTTTTCGTGCCGAATACTTAGAGTCTCGGACGGAGGTTGCCAGCGGGTTGCTCAATTGGGCAATGGCAATTCTATGAGTCTGCAAGATGTTTCCCACACAACGGGTGCGGGCCAGATCGAGATGTTGGTGCAAATGATTGGCAAATGTATTGGAACTAGCCTTCGAATCGTTACGCAAGAACAGTGTCACACGGTGTCGCAGAACAAGGAGGAGAATATTGTGTTTTTGGAGATGTGTGTGGGAGAGGCTGACCACGTTTTCGGCGTTGGCATGCACGAGGATCCAATCAGGGCGGGCTTTAATTCCGTAGTCAGCGCAATCGATCGTGCGGCGCGAACCCAACTTCTTCCATCGTTGAAAGTGTCCTTGGATGACGACGTTTCGTTGTCTGTGTAAATGTGTATGACCCTCGTGACATCGTATCTTGCTGCTTCAATCTACTCCTGCAATCTGCTCAGCGTAAATGGACTATTAGGGCGTTAGGCGATTTGTAGGCTTGTGCTGCTGTAGCCAAACCACGAATTCATCATAAGAATTACGTTTTACCGGTATTCCCCGAATTAATTTACGAATAAAGTTTTTCCGATCAAATCCGCTTTCGCGAGCGCATTTATTGATGCCGATATCCTTGATACCGTTCTTTACCTCTTCACTCGCGACTACCTTTTTCGATCTCCCGTACTCTGTTGTCTTGAACTCTAAGACGCTGATACCCGTTCCTGGTCATGCCGCAGTTGATCTCAAAAAATCAATCACCCTCTGGTATGTGGCACGTTTAACCCCATTGCCGTGACGAATTAACCGAATGGTGTCGCGATGCAGCCCGGTTCCTGTTTCTATCTGACGCTCCGAAAATCTTGATAACTGCCGAAGTGTTTCAGCATCCGCCACCACCCGTCCGTTCTCATATATCCTGCACTTGAACTCGACCTCATGATCGACTGGTCCCTGCTCTAGCCTGCGCTTGAATTCTTTCCCACAATACCGCTGCTCCCTCGCCACTACCTGCATTCGTTGGAGTATGCCACGAGTCCAACTACGGCATTGGTGCCCGTCCGGCCCATTAAACTTCGACTCGGGATTGTTCACGTATGCATTGAGAACTGAGCGGTAGGAACGAACCGGAATGACATTTTCGTTTTTAGATTCACCACTAGTGATTGAGTTGGTCTCGCCCGTACGCACATTATGGTACGTAGCCGTGCTCCATTCTTCGCTGTTCTTGCTGAATTGGGTTACGAGAATCGGCTTTTCCGCTTCTTCCTCCAGCTGGAGGTCTCCCTCCCGCATGACCGGCGCGAGAACGAAATCGTAAGGCTTGCAAAATGCCTTGAGCCTTCCTAGTACAGCAGGGGAACTGACTGGAATTCTCATCATGGCTGGTCGATCCAACCAGTCAGGCTCATCGGCCTTTAAGGCAATGCCTTCGTTTTGCAAAACTTTTCGCCAAAAGGCTGTGGCAAATTCGTCCTGTTCATCTCCCTTGCGCCGGATAGGGTTCATCAAATAGCCGATACCGTGGGCCTTGGCATCTACGATTTTCTGCGCCTGCTTTCCCTCGAAGAGACAATACCGCTTGGCGCTAATCGCATAGCCGTACAGGTCGCGAAAGGATTTGCTCGAGTCGCTGTCGATGTAGTTCACGTCCTCGACTTTGAGGATCGTTCCTCCGAAGCTGTACGGATTCAGAGAGGCGAACCGCTCTGAGATCTCGATCACCCGATCACGTGATAGACAAGGGACTGGGGCGAATTCGCGAGGGTCCGCGCCCTCCACATACCCTAAGTCTGCGCGTGCTCCTCCACGTGAGAATCCACCCTTCTCATTCGCAACTATGCACAGCGAGTCTGTGTCGCAAAAGAGATACGCTCCCCCGGCATCCGCCACGCACTTCTCGGCGAGCGCCAAAAGTAGCCGACCACCTGCGGTGATCAAACTCGCGACTGGCGGGAAATAAAACGGACCTGGCACCTCTCGCTCTCGTATTGTTTGCTGGTGGTAGTGTTCGCCTGAGTAGACATTGAGCCTGACCTCCGCGCTTTCCCGCTGCTCGTTCAACTCCACCAAGGGGCCATAGGCGCCAGCATTGCCAATGCACTTCAAACCTTTCTTTAGAGTCGCATCCGACTTATGGGCCTCTTTTTGCTCAACAACATGCTTGTAAAAATCGTCCAGGCTAGCATCAATCTGAATCTTGCCGAGCAAGTGAACTGGCTTCAGTCCGGCCTGCCTCCCGACCGGCGCATGATGTCTACAAAAGTGGATCCCCTACTGAAGAGCTTGCACAACGACCCGCGATTCGCCGCGTTCTTGAAGAAGCTTAACCTGCTGACCTGATTAACAGTCGTCCCACGCGAAGGAGGGGTTGAAGGCCCTCCGGGGCGAGCCTCACTGTGAATCCTGCCGTCAGAACACCTGCCCAGAAATCCGGCTCATAGCTGATGACATAACGACGTCGGCCTCGCGACGACCCGAGTAGACTTTGTGGTGTCTAACCCAAAGGCTCGGAACGGAGGAGGCCGAGAGAACATTGTAGGATGCCATCTATACGCAGACTCAAACGACGACAGGGGTAGTACATATAGAGGAAAAAATTGCCAGACCTGGCCAGTAGCCCAAATACCAGGAGCATTCTGAGTATTTAACGGGGGAAATGACAGCAGGCCCCGCTCGGAGCCGGTAGGCAGAGTTTCTCACTCAATGGACAAGTCGAAACTGTACCCGAACGGTGTTAAACTTCGGCGACAATTGGAAGATTCCGTGTCACCCGATCCCTCACCGCGAATCATCCGTTTCAGTACGTTCGAGGTCAATCTCCACACTGGAGAACTGCGCCAGCGAGGACAGAAGGTAAAGCTCCAGGAGCAGCCATTGCAAGTGTTGGCTGCACTGCTTGAACGGCCTGGAGAAGTGGTTACACGAGAGGAATTGCGCGGCAAGCTCTGGCCAGCGGACACCTTCGTTGACTTCGATCACAGTCTGAATGCAGCCATCAAGAGATTGCGCGATGCGCTGGGCGAATCGGCGGAAACGCCTATCTTTGTTGAAACAGTCGCGCGACGAGGATATCGCTTCATTGGCAATGTTGAGATATCGGCTGCTACGCCAACAGTCTCGGCCCAGACCGTGGCAGCGGCGGTCCGGCACAAGAACCGCTGTTGTTTTTGGCGGATTAGCGGCGTGTGCTCTTGCACTGTCCTTTCTGTACTACGGCCATTCGCTCAGATCCAAAGCAGGTCAGCCGACTGTAACCCCAGCTGTTACCAACGTGGGCGAAAAATATACACCAAGTCTTTCGCCAGACGGCCAGCATTTGGCCTTCGTTTGGAATGGTGGAGCTGGCCCTCACTTCAACTTGTATGTGAAAGTCGTCGGCACCGAGGAATCGCTACGACTGACCAAGCAAGCGTCGCTCGACTTTAATCCGGTTTGGTCGCCCGATGGCCGCTACATCGCATTCTGTCGCATTTTAAAAGGTGCAACAGGCATTTACATCATTCCGGCATTGGGTGGTGCTGAGCGCAGAGTGCAGAATACTCTTTGGGATGATCAAGAGTTCGATGAAGTCTTTTGGTTCGGCCGCCTCTCTTGGTCGCCCGATGGGAAGTCACTCGCATATTCTGACCGTGCATCCCGTGACGAAGCTGCTTCTATTTTTCTACTATCGCTCGATTCACTGGAAGTTCGCAAACTCACTTCACCGCTGCGTTCGAGAGGCGATTTCAATCCTGAATTCTCCCCCGATGGTCAAACATTGGCCTTCGCCAGAGATTCGCAAGGAGTCCAGTCCATCTACGCAATTCCGGTTTCCGGAGGAGAGGAACAACGTCTTACCTCGGATACTGACGCAGAAGTGGGGTCTTGCGTGGACTCCTGACGGTCGCGAAATAGTTTTCGCAAGAAAGTTGAGTTGGCTTTGGAAGATATCGCTTCGTGGGGGCGAGCCAGAACGACTGCAGTTCGGTCAAGACGGAGTTCGAACCTTCGATTAGAGGGAACCGATTGGTCTATGTGCAGCGCAGATGGAATAACAACATCTGGAAGAGGGACCTTAACTCATTGGTTTCGGCCGGTGCTCCCGATAGATTCATATCTTCCACGAGGAGGGAAAGTGGTCCTCAATTCTCGCCGGATGGAAACAAGATTGCCTTCGAATCAACCCGCAGCGGCGCTTATGAAATCTGGCTATGCCAGAGCGACGGAAGTAGCCTCATGCAGCTAACCCACTTCAACCCTTCCGTGACGGGAACCCCACGTTGGTCGCCCGACGGGCAGCAGATTGTCTTCGATTCTCGCCCTGCTGGAAATGCAGACATTTTTGTCATCGATGTTCAGGGTGGCCCGCCTCGTAGGCTTACCAATGAACCTTCGAACGAAGGCGTGCCAAGTTGGTCGCGAGACGGCCGTTGGATATATTTCGCATCAGATCGCACCGGCAGTTGGGAAGTATGGAAGATGCCTTCGACAGGGGGATCCGCTGTACAAGTGACACGTCACGGTGGATTTGCAGCGTTCGAATCGCCCGACGGAAGATTCTTATACTATGCAAAAGGCCTGACTGTTCCTGGATTGTGGCGCATTCCGACTAACGGCGGCGAAGAGGTCGAGCTTATAAGCTCTCTCGAAGCAGGTTATTGGGGCTATTGGGTAGTGGTCGACAACGGCATTTATTACCTGGATACGACCACGAAACCTGGGATCGCGTTCTTCGATGTCAATACCCATCACATTACGCGAGTGTTCGATCTGGAGAACCGGCCGGCCAGACAAAACCCGGGATTGGCCGTCTCGCCGGACAACAGGACAATCCTCTACACACAGTTGGATGCGTCATATAGCGACATCATTCTTGTGGAGAACTTCCGATAAACTGAACCGGTAATCAGCTTGCCTCTGCCATCCATGACGGCAACCGAGATCGTTGCCTGGTGAACGTCCATGCCGATATACTTCTCTTGGCTCATAACGGCGCTCCTTTCGGTAAGTGGTGATGCCAACAACCACAACTTACCGCAAAGTGGGCGCCTTTTTATATTGCGCGTAATCGCTCGATCCTGTGCCTACTGTATCGGGACTGTCGGTTGAAGACCCTGCAGAAGGATTTTGTAACGCAACGCGTAAGTGCTGCGTTCTATCTTGTGGAAGTCCTGAGCGCATGTCCAAGGAAACGTGATCATATTCTTGATCATTGGCCATCAATGAAACGACGACGGTTTTGGGTTTCCGAGTGCATTTTTCTGGAGGAATACTCCAATTCAAAACGGGAGCGTGACTCTGTGTCAAAAACAAGATCGGGATACGAAACGCGCCATCTTCAAGGGTGATATCGGCCGATTCCCCGATTCTGCCCTTCGGATAAACAAGCTGGACCTTAACGATCCCTTTTCGAGGTGCATTTTCGACCCGACCATTCACTACGATTGTATCGATGGAACATTCTGCGTGTAAGAATGAACCGGAAGAGATCACGCAAATAGACAAGGTTCCAATAAGTGCTTTGAGCACGCCGCAGATCATGCCGAATCTCCGCTCAACGGGAGCGATTATCCCACGATTGGGTAGATGTTGGAACAAGCCATGACACTCCATTCTCTGGGTACAAGCTCTTATGTACTTCCAAACCGCAACATCTCGGATGCAGCACGTCCACGAGTACACCTCCTTGACGTGTGATCCAAGACGCGCTGATAAGATGAATCTCCCTCGCCTGCTCTCCCCTCACGAGGAGGTGACAGTCGGTTGTGCCAAAGCGCATCCCGGGTCAAACTCATCCTCGGGCTCTCAACCACCAGTAATGTCGAAAGACCTTGGACCACACGCCACCGAACCTGGCCGGAGCCATCTCTAGAACTTGACGAGCTCACCGTGCAACCTAACCGGCTGTCATTCATCCAACGTTCGATTCTGGTTGCAGCAATTCACTTTCAATCGATCGTAGGCCTTGGAAGTGCCGAAGGGAGACAGTTCGATGTTGGATTCCGGCTCACCGATTCCACTTCGCAAAAGGAGTTTCATGCTTATCGATCGACTTCGCAATTGCGCACTCGTACTGGGGATTTTCGCCTTGCTCACAACTGGCTGCAGCAAGACAGACAATTCGGATATGAATTACAAGTCTGCGATCAACGACCACTTTAAGGCGTTTCCGGCTTGTATCTGGGCTGAAGCGAAAAAGTTCCCAGTCCAGGCGGCGACCTCAGACGATGCAAAAACTGAAGGCTACGATGCGTTGACGCAGGAAGGTTTGTTATCTCGTACGACTGCGGAAAAGAAAGTGCTCATCATCGCCTCGAAACAAGTGAACAATTACGACCTTTCAGAAAAAGGCCGCACATCGTGGACTCCCGATACTTCACAGCCTGGTTATGGAAACTTTTGCTACGGGAACAGGGAAGTCACGTCAATCGACAATTCGACGCCCGGTACGAACGGGTCCGGCGCCAAGACGGTAGACATTGCTTACCACTACAAGATTGCAAATGTGGCGGCCTGGGCCAATTCGCCGGAGATGAAGACGGCGTATCCGAGCATCGACACGGCACTCTCCTCGAATCCCTCGGATCGGGCAACGCTGGTGATGACAGGCGATCACTGGGAATTCGCTAGGTGACTAATAACAGCAAAGGAGGCGGCCCTTGCACGAAGGCGAATTCCTAAGTCGCAGGGAGTTGGCGTCCTTTACTTTTGTTTTGAGCGCGTCTCTTCACGTTCATCCAGAACCGCGACGGTTAAATGTGTGGGAGGTCTTCGGCGGACAACTTATCTGTTAAGGTCCAAAGTGTTGTTTAGAGTGTGAAGGTTTGTTCGCACGATTTACTTCTTTTTCTTCTTTTCTTTCTCTTTCTTGTCCGAACTCATCTTCTTGGCTATTTCCGCCACTAGCTTGGGCCGTAATTCGGCCAACATGGTATCGACGATGCTGGCAATGGCTGTGGATTCTTCCGGTGCGTCACTTGTGGTTTCCTCATCCTCGTCCGGCACAACATTTGCTTTAGCAACTTCGGTTTGAACTTGAGCCGCAACCGCCTCACTTTGCGAAGTGGTTTCGGCTCGAGCTTCAGTTGATGCTTCCCCTTGCGGGTTGGCAATCGAATCGCGAATCTGCTTCCAGTTTTGCCAGGCAGCGGTCAATTCCGCTTCGCGCTGAGGCTGAGCCTCAACCTCGGCAGTCGCATGGCTTTGGGGCGCTGAAGTCGTCGTGGAGACGGCTTCAACCGGCGCCGATTGATCGCCGGCATTGCCAGCCGCCGCGGCCGCCGCGTAAGCGGATTCTTCCGCCACCGGCGCGGGAATGTGTTCTTGCACAGCATGCGCTTCGACGACTTCCGATGCTGATGCGCTAGGCTCCGCAACAGACGGGCTTGGGCTCGACTCGGACGCGTTGATTGCCTCTACGCTCGCGATAGCCCCAACTGCCGTCGTGACGGCTTCCACTGTAGTAGCTTCAACCACTGCCGCGCTTACGACCTCAGTAGCGACGGTTGCAGCCACGACCGACGCTTTCGCGGCAGCTTGCTCCATTTCCAAGTCCAGCAAGACCTTCGAATCTTCCGTCGTAGGTTCGACTAGCTCGGCAATCCACCGTGGTCCGGTCGCCTCTTCAATTCGTGCGGAAGCTGAAACCCCGTGGCTGGCGCCGTTCGATCCATTTGTGCCAAGTTGACCGCTCTCCACGCCGTAACTATGCGACGGTGCCAAAGAAGCGAGTGCAGCTAAAACTTCATCATCGCCTGACGAAGAACTGAGGGGCGCCGTTGGCGGCGTCTCGGAATTTATTCTTGGCTCTAAACTCGCCGCTACAGCTGACGTATCAGTAGAGTCGGCCGTGGCATCAGTTTGCGGTGCTTCGATGGCAACTGTTTCGGGTTGACGCTCTTCTGGGTGAGAAGCCGTCGCGGGCTCGACTTCGACGCTCGCAACCGCGTCTGGCACAGTTTCAACCGGAGCGGATTCAACTGTCGCCGAAGATTGGATGTCTTGCGTCGCCTCCGGCGTAGACGTCTGAGTGATGACGGGCTCGGCAGGAGTCTCGGTCTCGACTCTCGCAACCGGTTCTTCCGACTTTCCGCCGAAGGATGCCGCAGCGGCTGCTGTAATCGCGGCAATTTCTTCGGGCGTGATGTCGACGGGAGTCCTGCTGGAATCGGACGTTCAAACTCGCGCGGCGTTTCCACCGGCTTGTCCACTTCCGACTTGCTCGTGAGAACCTGCGATGTTGTCGCAATATTTTCAGCGGACTTCGTTCCTCCGCCTTGGGCTGCGCATTGGGACTGGGGATAATAAGGCGATTTTTCCACCCGGTTTCCTTGTCGCCGAACCGGTCTCCGGTATCGGATTGTTGCACCGCCGCCAGCGCCTTGGCGAATCGGCCTGATTTTTGCGGCTGCGGCTGGGCGACAATCTTGTCTTCTAGCTTGGTCAGTACGGTGAGCAGTTCGGTCGCTTCGAACGGCTTGATGATGAACGCGTCGGCGCCTACGCGTCTTGCCTCTTCCGCCTTTGAATGGTTCTAGCTTTCCGACGGTCAAAAGGACTGGAATCGACCGGGTCTCGGGATTTTCTTTGACCCGCTGGCAGACTTCCAGGCCGCCGTAGCCCGGCATATACACGTCGAGCACGATCAGATCAGGCTCTGTTTTCCGCGATTTTCTTGAGGGCCGCTGAGCCGTTATTGACCGTAACGACTTCGTAACCGGCATCCGTAAGGATACGCCGGCCCATATTCTGGGCAGTCACGCTGTCGTCGGCAAGCAGTATTCTTCGCGCCAAGGGCTATCCTTTGGTGAGGGGGAGACTGCCTGAACTTAATTGGTGCTAGCCGTAAGTCAATGAGAAGAATACAGTAAAGACATTACCAGTGGTCAGAGACGAGTGGGTGAGAATGGCCTTCAGTTGCTCCGACGCCATCCGCTTGAGTTTCAAAAACTAACTCAATCGAACCAGTCAAACCTTAGAACGGGACGACCTTGTGCAGTCCCTTCTTTTTCTTGTGCTTGCTGGAGGACATCGCATCGTGGATGTCCTTATCGTCGGCCGTTTCCGACCCTGCCGCGGCTTTGCCATCCGTAGAAGACGATGACGCCTGGCCGCACGTTGCGCCTGACTGAATCTCGTTGACCTGCGTCGGAGCCGTTGCCGGCTGACTATTATCCACGTTGGGCTTCAGTTCGTTCGGATCTGCGGCGACGTTCGGCTTCAGTTCGTTCGCGATCATCGGCCGGTGCAGGCGGCGGCACCGCTGCAGGAGCAGGTGCTCCCGCCTAGCCTCATTTTGCCCGGTGCCAATAATCTCCGCGCCAACCGCAGGCGATCCTGCAGAATCCGCGGGTCGTCTCGGATGTCAGCTGATCGGAACGCGGTGCCGGCTGGTCGGGTGCCAATGCGCCCTTGTTTACGGTCTCGATCGCCACTCCATTCTTATCGGCCCAGCGCTTCCGATCATGGCGCGGGTCGCGTCCTGTACAACCGAAGTCGCGCTAACTACCTGGGGTCCACCAGCGTTGGCTCTCCGACTCTGGTGGCCTGGGCGACGTCCGGATGCTTTTGGAAATTCCCCATCACCTTTGAAACGGTGCTGGCTTCGTGCCGGCTGTCTTCTTCCGCCTTATTCAGGGCGATCGCCGCCTTGGTTGGCTTGGGTACGGGTTGGTGCAGTGCTTCCAACCGAGCCTTCGCGTCCTCGGTGCGCTCCATCAGCGGATATCGAGTCAATATCTTCGAATAAGCTTCGGCGGCGTCCTTGGTAAATTCCTGAATCATGCGCGCTTTGGCCAGCTTCGTTTCCGGGCCGCGAGCGCACCATGTTGATCTCGCCCTCATAAGCCTGCCCCAAGAGAAATAGAGATTCATCCGCATGGCTATACAGAGGGTATTTATCCAGCAGGGACCGTAATCGAGCGATGGACGCGGGATAAGACTGCCGCAAATAATAAAACCGCCCCACCCGAAACTCGCGCTCTGCAATCACTTCCTGCACTTCCAGCAGGCGTGCCTTGCCTTCCGCGACCATCTTCTGATTGTCGGGATACTGCAGGATCAGTTGGCGGTATTCCTCTTCCGCGCGCATGGCCTGGGTGTAGTCGCGGTCCGGCTTTTCCATCTGCTGGTAGTGAATGTTGGCAATTTTCAGCTGCGCTTCGGCCGCCTCCGGCATGTTGGGAAAAAAGGTCTCAAAGTCCTTGTATTCGATCTCTGCCTGGGCAAGCGACGTGCCGCCGCCCTCGGCATACCACGAGTCCGCCACCGCCAGTTTGGCGCGGGCAATGTACTCCGAATCAGGGTAGGTATTGATCAGGGTCTGCAACGTGATACGTGCCACGTCGAAGCGGTTGTGCTTCATCGCGTCCATGGCACGGTCAAACAACACTTTGTCCGGCTGTTTGGAGCCCACATTGGCCAGCGGATTGTTGACCTTCTTATTGGTGCAGGCGACGTTGAAAGCAAGCACGCCCAGCAAAAGAATGACCGGAATACGACGTAGCATGAAAACCCCTTAGAAGGAGTCCCAGTCTCGGTCTTAAGTCTCAAAAGCCTGGGACCAAGATCCGCGACCGAACCGTGGCAGTCTAGACCTTCTGCAATGTGGCTTCCACTGCAGTCTTCAACAAGCTTATCCGCATTAACCGTTGGATCGCCTTTACCGAACACGGCGTTGCCTGCAACCAGAATTTCAGCTCCTGCCCGAACCACTTCCGCTACGTCGTCAAGGTCAATACCGCCATCCACTTCAATACGATACCCGAAGTCCGTGCTTGGCCCTGAGTTCAGCCAGACGACGAATCTTATGGACCACCCCGGGAATGAATTTCTGCGCTCCAAACCCAGGATTAACGGACATCACCAGTATATAGTCGGCGATGTCGAGTACTTCACAGAGGGTATCGACTGGAGTAGCGGGATTGATTACCACGCCAGCGAGGCAGTCATGACTCTTGATCAGATGCAGCGTCCGGTTCAAATGTGGGCAGACTTCCTGATGCACCGAAATCCAGTTAGCCCCCGCCTCACAAAATTCGGGAATGAACAAGATCCGGGTTCTCGATCATCAAATGACAATCGAGTGGGAGTTCGGTCACTTTCCGCAACGACTTCACCAGGGGCGGTCCCATGGTGAGATTGGGGACAAAGTGGCCGTCCATGATGTCCACGTGGACGATGGTGCCGCCGCCAGCCGTGGCATCGCGTACCTGGTCCGCCAGGTGGGCGAAATCAGCCGCCAAAATCGAGGGTGCGAGTTCAATCAACCTGGGTTCTCGCGATCACACTTCGTTGGGTAAATTTTAACACGCACCACCCCCACGCCCACTACCTGTTTGCCATACAAGACACCCTTCTCTTTCTCCACGTTGACTTCGTGCGACTCCAGGCGGAAACCCTGGTGGGCGATCGTCTTCGGTCAAAAAAAATCCTGCCGTGACCTTTTCCCCTGCCCGAAGTTTATATAGTAAGAGGCGCGATGGCCGTCAGAAGACCGGCAGCGAAAAGGGCCAATCAGGAAGCGCCCGGCTTCCTCGACGGAGACGACCGTCTGCTGGTCGAAGCGGCACAAAAAGATCCCAGCCGTTTCGCCGAATTGTACGAGTTGAATTTCGCACGAGTGTACGGCTACATCGCCAGGCGCGTAGCTGATCGCGATGCCGTCCAGGATCTTACCTCGGAGGTTTTTCACAAAGCCCTGGCCAATATTCAGAGTTTTGAATGGCGCGGAGTGCCTTTCGCCGGTTGGCTGCTGCGTATTGCCTCAAATGCAATCGCCGACCGCTCGAAACGCGGAGCACGGGAGATCACCGGGCAAGATGAGCTGCCCGACATTCCTGACCTGAACGCGAAACCCAAGCTGGAGGAAGCCGATCAGTGCGCGCGGCTATTTTTCTTAGTGGGTCAGCTGCCGAACGATCAACGCCGGGTAATCAACATGCGCTTCGCCGAGGAAAAGAGCATCCGTGATATCGCGCAAGCCTTGGGACGCACAGAGGGGGCTGTAAAGCAGCTCCAACTACGCGCTTTGCAGAACTTGCGGTCCCGCATGGAGGGTGCCAATGCCTAAGCGCTCTCTGCCGAATAACTCAAAACCGAACCGCTTGCTAGTCGAAAAACTCGATCAAGCTGTCACTGAACTCCTGGCAGCGCCAGACACGAAGTTTCAGTCCGATGACCGCGAATTGGTGCTGTTGCTAAATGTCGCGGACGAACTGCGGCGGCTTCCGCGGGAGGATTTCAAAACACGACTTCAATCTGATTTGGAAAGGAAATCATCCATGCCTACCATCACTGAACCCATTTCCGCAGTTCGAACCGTCGCATCTCCTCGGCTGACTTTCAAGAGCGCAGCGAAAGCGATTGAGTTTTACACGATTGCCTTCGGCGCGAAAGAAACCTTCCGGTTCGAGAATGAACTAGGGATCGGCCATGCCGAAATTATGATCGGAGATTCCGTCATCATGCTGGCCGAAGAGTGGCCTGAGGGCGGGCGTTACAGCCCGGAAACGACGGGCAGTTCGCCTGTCAGCATGACTCTTCGAGTGCCTGATGTGGACGCCTTTGCCGAACATGCGATCGCCGCGGGCGCCAAGCTGCAAGGCGGGATTACCGACCAGTTCTATGGGCGCCGTGACGCAAATCTGATCGATCCCTTCGGATATGCGTGGAACGTTTCGACGGTAAAACAAGAGATGTCTCTCGAAGAGATGCACCGCCGTTTCCGGGCGATGATGAAGGAAGGTGAAGCGAAGAAGCCCTCGGTAAGTCCGATTCCCAAGGGCTATCGCACGGTAACGCCTTATATGATTGCGACCGATGGGCCCGCACTCATGGAGTTCGCCAAACAAGCATTCGGAGCTGAAGAAACCTTCCGCACCGTCGGAGCTGCCGGAGGGCTTCACGGGGAAATGCGTATCGGAGATTCCATGCTCATGGTGGGAGGTGGTATTCCGGGCCGCGAGTTCCGCGCCACCCCGAACACGCATGCGATCCACCTTTATGTCGCCGACTGCGACGCGGCGTACCAACGAGCCCTGCTGGCAGGTGCTGTTTCTATCGACGGACCGAGAGACCAGGATTACGGAGAGCGCTCGGCCAGCGTGAAAGATCCAGCTGGAAATTACTGGTATATCGCGACCCATCAAGGCAAGAACTACACGCCTGAGGGTTTAAATACCGTCAACGTGTACATGCATCCCTTGCGAGCGGAGCCCGTAATTCGCTTCTTGCAACGCGCCTTCGGAGGAAAGGAACTGGCCAAATATGCATCGCCCGACGGCGTGGTGCACCATGCTGAGATTCGCGTAGGTGATTCCGTTGTTGAAATGGGAGAAGCCCACGGGAAATATGAACCCATGCCTGCAATGTTTTATCTCTATGTTCCGGACTGCGATGCGTTATACCGGCGCGCTCTCGAAGCGGGAGCCACCTCTGTTTCGGAGCTGACCGATCATCCTTACGGCGATCGCAGTGGTGGAGTGACCGACCCGTTTGGGAACCAGTGGTACATCGCGACCCACATCAAAGATGTGACCTAGGGGGACTCGAGCTTCGCGAATTGCCAGAAACCATGTGGAGACATCAGCCCTCGGGCTGTTCGGTCGAGCGCAACTCGATAGTTCTTGCTGACGGCATAAATCGCTGCCATAACCGCGGAGCTTCGCTCCGCTGGACAGCCGGGGGAGGCCGTCTCCACCGGGCTATTGCCGTTCCTGGATCAGCGGACGCTAGGTTTACTGCGACAGCTTGGCGTACTCGGCTTTGGCTTCTTTCAATATGGAGACGCTTACTGACTCCACGGGAAGAGCAGGTGGCCGACGGGGTAGAACTGTGTTGTACGCCGTGAGTCACGGCGGCTCCAGGCAGGCCGAATGAGTGGCTGGAGCCAACGTATGAACAAATCTCTATTGCGATGCCTTCCTTCCCTCCTGAGGCATTTTCTTGCAGACAATGACAGTGTGTCCGGTCTTGGAGTCGATCCGAGTCGTGACCGGCTCACATCGGCAAGTGACCGTATTAGCATTCTCCTGCTTTGTGACTACGCAGTGTTCGATCACTTCGGCGGTTGGCGGCGGCATCTGGCTGCGAACGGGAGCAGGAGCGACCGGCTGAGGGGCCGCGACCGGCGCTTGTGCTACGGGCCTTTTCTTGGCAGAGCAGCCCGCCAAGAGCAAAATCCAAAATCCAAAAATAATGACGTAAAAGTTTCTCATCGCGACTGGAAAACCACTCGCCAAATATAACCTCACGCAATAACCGAATCGATAGCATCAGGGATGCGGGAACTGTAAAAGAAGGGTACAGCCCCGTTGCCAACTCCAGGTGACCGTCCAAGCTTCGAGGGTAGCGGGATACCCTCGGACGTAGATCTACATTAGGGCGTATAGGAACCCGTCCGTACTGCCTACGTAGATGACGTTATCAACTACAACCGGGGAAGATAGGATCGCGCCGGTCGTCATCATCTTTTTCACGCCGGCTACCATGCTGTCGTAGAAACTATCTGCGAAAGCAGCCTCGTAGTTCGGACTTCCGTCAGGTTTCGTTAGCGCCGGACCATTCTGCCGCGAGCCATCCGTTTCAAAAGTCCACGCCAGGTTTTGACTCGCCAGATCAATCGCGAGAAGCTTTCCCTGATGAGTGCCCACGTACAAAATGCCGCCAGCGATCGCTGGTGAAGAAAATATAGGCCAGTGATTGAAATTCAAAGAGAACAGAGCTGTGCCGGTCTTGGCATCGAGGGCATAGAACGTGGACGAGTCGGAAGTCGCGAAATAGACTTTTCCATCCTTTACCGCTGGCGAAGTGATGACCCAGGAGCCTTTATTGTTGAACACCCATTTCTTTTGACCGGTGTCGGCGTTGAGGGCATACAAATTAGAATCACGGCACCCGAAGAACACCGTGCCATCCGCGACCGCGGCGGACGATTGAATCCCCACTTGATTGGCGATTTCGTGATCCTCTCCTGTCTTGAATCGCCATTTCTCTTTTCCCGTTGAAGCATCGAGCGCATAAAAATAACTGTCCCAGCTCCCAATGAATAGCGTGTTATTCAATATCGCCGGCGAAGCATGGACAACGTCACCGGTATGGAACTTCCATTTCAGGGCTCCGGTGGCGGCGTCCAAAGCGTAGACGTTGCCATCGCCGCTGCCGAAATATACTGCATCGCCCGATACGGCGGGAGACGATAAATAAAAATCAAAAGGGTCGGGCATGGTTTCGCCAGCAGGTTCTGAGCCGTGCAGATGCTTTCCCGCAAATCGCCGCTCACCCAGAGTCTGGAATTTCCATTTCAGTTTTCCAGACAATGCGTCAACGGCGTAGAAACGGCCACTGTAAGTTCCGAGATAGATTACTCCGCGATCAACCGCCGGTGACGCTGTTGCCCGCACGCCCAGTTCGAGCTTCCATTTGAGCGCGCCAGATTCAAGACCGACGGCATAGAGATTTCCATCAGTGCTGGCGACGTAGGCAGTGCCGTCAACTACTGCCGGCGATGCGATGACTTGGCCGCCGGTCTGGAATTTCCATTTGATTCTTGCGAAGTTCTGGACGCCGGGGGCGTTGTAAACGCCGGTATGTGCCAGGTTGCCGCGGAACATCGCAGAGTCCTGCGTAAAAGCAGGCAGGCATAATAGGACTCCGAACAAGGAAAGTTGGACGATTCGCATGCAGGGTAGACGAAGGAGGAGGCGGAAGGTAACCGGAGCGGAGGCCGAATACTCTAGAGGTGAAGTTCAAGGATTGTGCGTCCGATAGTACCGCGGAACCCGCAGACAAAACCGGAAACCAGAAAACTCGAGACCAAAAAATCGGAGCGCACACCAGACAAAGTCCATAACCTCGGTGGCGAAGCCCCTCCTCTACGTGTTCTAGTTTTCTGTCGGAACCGGCACTTTGGGCGCGGCCGGGGCATGGGGTGGCCTGGGAGGCGCCGGAACTTCTGCGATGGCGGATCCTTTGCGCAATTCGATTCCACCGTGCTCGTTGTTAATCACCAGATGCGGGCCGTTGCTTCCGATGCTGCCTGTGGCCGTGGCTTGATCGTCTCCGTTGTCGATCTTGAGAGCGTCAAAGTCGGATTCGATTTCGCCTCCGCGCGATCGGGCATCGATCTGGAAAGCTGCCCTGTCAGGCACGTAAATCTGGATATCGCTGTTCCGATTGCTTACTTGCATGCTGCCCATCTTGCTCATGTGAATCTCGACGGCGCCGTTTTCGTTCTCCAAGCGTACATCGCCGTTGACTCCGGACATTCGGACATCTTTGGACCGGGTCAGAAGACGAAACGGGCCGCTCAGATCATTGGCCCGCATATCGCCCGAGTCCATGTCGAGGTCGCCTTCAAGTTTGGAAAATTCCATGTCGGTGCGGCCTGACTTGAAGCTGACGGCTCCGGCAATTTTCGAAAGCTTAATCGTGTCAAATTCGCCATTCAGGCGGGCGGCGCCTTTAACGTCTGCGACGAAACATCATCGGCACGCCCCTGAACGGACACATCGCTAGAAATCTGCGAAACTCGTGACGATCCGCCCGAGAGATTCAAACGTTACCTTCCCATTGATATCGGGTCGCAGCCACATCGCCATGCTGACTGGAAATCTCCACATCGCCGTCACGGCCCAGCACGCTGACATCGCCACGCCGCGAAGTGATCACGACTGCGGCCTTTCGAGGAACGCTAACGTCTAAATCCGTTGTAACGGAGTGGTCGCCGGCGCCCTGTGTGTTTGCATTCAGGGTGACAACATGGTCACCATTCGAAATTTGACAGGTTTGGTCTTGGGATTGAACTTGTCGGCTTCTTCCTGATTGTCGGCGTTAATTCGCTTGCGCGCAGTGACCCTGATCTGATTGGTTTCGGAGACGGTAAGGTTCACGGCACCGTGGTCGTTTACGATACGTAGGCTGGCGCCCGCCGGGAAGTCCTGCTGCACTCTGGTCGTCGTAGTCGTAGGTGTGTCCGAAGAGCTGAAAATCATTCATCGCCCAATTGATGTGCTCGCGGATCGCATCCCAGTTGAGCCGCGAAGCCTGAGTCGCCGACATACCGAACACGATCAGAAAGACCAGCAGCAGGACTCCGCCAGCTCCGATCCCGGAAGGGCGCACGCCTTCCTTCTGCGCTTGCTGATACTCCACCAGTTTGATAACACCCCAAAGAATGATGAAAGCCGGCCAGTAGGTTCCGAACCAGCGCAGCAGCGGCTCCGGATGCAGTACGTGCATGGTGGTGAGCAGAAGCACAACGCCCAGCAGGATCAGGACGACTGGACCAGCGATCGACCGGCGCCGCCTTTGGGGTTGTTGTTGCTGTTGCCATGCAGGGGGTGGAGTTTGAACTGGGCTAGCCATTCTTCACCTCGGGCTTCGCCTCCGGGTACGGGGGCTGCACTTCACCTGTTACCACGCCGGATGGCGGTACTCCAGTCTGAGCGGAGGGTGGCCTCCGAGCGGACCCGGAGCGAGCGGTACTCTCGAAGATCTTTACCAATCCAATCACGATCAGCAGCAAGGGCAGGGTCCGGCCGAAGCGGATGACGCCCATGCTTTCAAGCAGGAACTGGAGCCCTAGGGTCAGCAGGATGACTGGGCCCATCAAACCTCGCCGGCAACTAGCGACCGCGATCGAATCCGGGGGGCACTTCGTCCGATCAACCCCAACCGGCGCAGCAGAAGAAAGCCGCCGATGCCGATGAGAACGAGAGGCCACACGCGGTGGGCGACTGAAATCCCAGATGTCGAGCGTGTGCAGCAGAAAGAGCACGCCCAGGCCGATGAGGACCAGAGCTCCGACCGGGACTTTGCTGGCATCCAATGCCGGTCACCGGACCAGTGCCAAAGGTCGTCCCCAATCCGAACGGATCGGGCGCCGGCTGTCCCAGTTGTATGGCTCGAGCGGAGCGGACGGAATCGATGATCTGATAAATATAGAATCCCGCGATACCGAGTCCGCAAGACTACGCCCATGGTGTCGCTACCACTGCTGGCTCCCAGGACGAGCAGAGGTGAAAATCACCAGGTGAGCCAGTCCCTTGGCGTATTGTCCGGTGTAAACTGCACCCACGCCGAAGGGAAAGAATCCGGCAAGAACGCCTGCCAGAGCTGGATTCGGACCTGCCACCGGTGGCGGCCCTGGGCGGCCGGCAGGAGCGAAGCCAGCGGCCGGCGGGCGTGCGCGGTGGCTGTACTCCTTCCAGTCGCGCCGCCAGGCATGTCTCGCAATAAATCACTCCATGCACCGAACGAGTGCAATTTGCGCACAGCGGTTTTCCGCAAGTGCGGCAAAAGGCCACCGACGGAATGTCGGGATGGTTGGCGCAGTTCATG
The DNA here is from genome assembly GCA_963706335.1 of Terriglobia bacterium. Lineage (GTDB taxonomy): Bacteria > Acidobacteriota > Terriglobia > Terriglobales > Acidobacteriaceae > JAIQFF01. The sequence goes on along the minus strand of CAVPME010000006.1, from coordinate 231,560 downwards.
AAATCCTCCTGTAAGTGGTCGCGGTCCCTACAGGCGGATCATTCGGGAGGGAGGCCAGCACGGGCTGGTTCTCTCCCTGGCTGTAGTTGCGTTCCTGTCTTTGTCTCAGGTTCTCCACTGGTGTTGTTGTTTTTCGGTTCTTTGTTTTGCTCCCTGGGAGCTCGAGTCGGCGGGCGCGGTTACTCGCTTGAATTCCCGCACCCGCGATTCGATTTCATACACGAAGCGAATATTTTCGTAATACTTCACTACCCGGCCCGAGGTTTCGTAGTAGGTGCGCTTGATGGCGCTCGGCCGCAGATCGACCTGCCGAACGTCGCTCACCTTGACCCCGGCCAGGCTGAGCGAAATCGACAAGGAGAAGAATGCCATTCCGAATGACATGGCGAAGCGCGGCTGGCGGCTCAGCCGCAAGCACTGGAGCGAACACCGGTCGCAGCCAGGCAGTGAATCTGTCGATCCATGAAGATCTCGGATTGCGCCGCGAGTGGCCAGACGCTTGCTCTCGTGCCCGGTAGTAGCGACCAGAATGTTGTGCACCAGGTTGGCTGGGGGCTCGACTTCGTCCAGCGACTTCAGCCAGCGCCGTCCCGGCATCGGCCTCAGCCAGCAAGGGGCCGCATAGTGCGCAAACCCGGGCGTGAGCCTGAAAACTCTCCAGCTTGGGCCCGGTTAGGGTCCCATCCAGGGCATCATTCAGCAGGGCGTCGAACTCGCCGCACTGCATACCGTTTTTAGTTTCGCCTGGCATCAGATCACCTGCCTATATGTACGTTGTAGCAGGCGTGCAAGTTCCGCACGCCCGCGATTTATCCTTGATTTCACTGTGCCCTCCGGAACCTTTAGTACCGTGGCAATGTCCTTGTAATCCATATCCTGCAAGTCCCGCAGAATGACCGCTTCGCGCAGTTCCGGTGAAAGCTTCTGCAGTGCCCGATGGACCAATTCCCGGGTCTCCCGGCCTTGCACGCTCGCATCCGCCGAGGGCCCCTTGTCCTCGATCTTGTCGCTCAGAGGCATGGCATCTTCGTGCTCAGACGGTGCCGCATCGAGCGAGTCGGTCATCCGATCCTGCTTGCTCTTGCGGAAGTGATCGACCAGCAGGTTGCGCGTGATGGTCGTGACCCAGGTCATGAAGGCGCCGCGCTCGACGTCGTAGGAACTGAGGGTGCGGAACATCTTGATGAAGACTTCCTGGGTCAGATCCTGAGCGTCGTCGCCCGAACCGGCGAAACGATAGCAAATGTTGTAGATTCGCCGGTTGTAGCGCTGCACGATCTCCTCCCAAGCCACGACGTCGCCGGCAATGCAGCGACGGACCAGCATGGCAACGACTTGGGCGTCTTCCAACCCGCACTCCCCGGAACTCCTGGTCTGTTGCGCGGGGCGCAGCTCCGCCCGAGCCATAACACCACAATACAGATACGTTTTTGTGGTTCCAAAAGTTCTACGGTTCCATTACGGCAAGGCATTGTAACAGGGCAAGAAAACTAAGAGCGAAGAAAAGGGGAAAATTGCAAGCAGCATTTCGATGTTCGAGCCCTGTCAAGGGATGGCTACAGATTTTGTTGCAAACCGACGTGCAACTCCAGATGACACACACGAGTGAAAAAGGCACGTCAGATAACATCGGGAAAATATGATGAATTTGTGGTTTACTCGCTGGTGAAGTAATCCACCGTCACCGGATTTTCGAACAGGGAATAGTCGCGAGTCACCACCGTGATTCCGCTTTCCGTGACGAAGTATCGCTGGCGGTCGGCTTCGGTGTCGTATCCGATGGTAGTGCCTTCCGGGATGTGTACGTCGCGATCGATGATGGCTTTGCGGATGCGGCAATGGCGGCCCACGTTCACGTGAGAGAAGAGAATGCTGCTGTCCACTTCGCTGTAGGAATTCACCCGCACATCCGGCGAGAGCACGCTGCCCTTCACCAAGCTGCCGGAAACGATGCAGCCCGCGGAGACGATCGAGTCGACGGCGGTTCCGGTGCGGCCCGATTCGGCGAAAACAAATTTAGCCGGCGGGTACTGGCGCTGGTGAGTGCGAATCGGCCAGTCAGAGTCGTACAGATTGAACACCGGCGAGACCGCCACGATGTCCATGTTGGCTTCGTAATACGCTTCCAGCGTTCCCACGTCCCGCCAGTAGAGAGCTTCCTTTTTGTTTTCGTCGACGAAGTCGTAGGTGTAGACGCGATAATCGTCCGCCATCTTGGGCAGAATGTCCTTGCCGAAATCGTGGCTGGAAGCGGGATCCTCCGCGTCTTTCAGAAGCACCGGAATGAGCACATCGGTGTTGAACAGGTAAATGCCCATCGAGGCGGAAACCTTGTCGGGATTCGACGGCGAGCGCAGCTTGGTGGTTCTTCGGCTTCTCCTCGAAACCCACCACCCGGTGATCGCGGTCTACGTCCACGACGCCGAAGCGGGAAACCTCGTTAGGATCGATCTGAATCGTGGCCAGAGTGACGTCGGCCCCGGAATCGTTGTGACGCTCGCAGCATCAGGCCATAATTCATCTTGTAAATGTGATCGCCGGACAAGATGAGCACGTGCTTGGGCTGCTCAGAACCGATCGAATAAATGTTCTGGTACACCGCGTCGGCCGTGCCCTGATACCACTGGTCGCTCACCCGCTTCATCGGCGGCAACACTTCGACGAACTCGCCCAGTTCCACTGCCCATGATGTTCCAGCCTTCGCGGACGTGCCGGTTCAGCGAAAGGGCCTTGTACTGGGTGAGGATGTACACCCGGCGCAGATCGGAGTTGATGCAATTGGAAAGGGTGACGTCGATAATGCGATAGATTCCGCCGAAGGTGACGGCGGGTTTGGCGCGGTCGCGAGTCAGAGGATAAAGGCGCTCGCCTGCACCTCCCGCCAACAAGACTCCCAGTGTGTCTTTCATAGCCTGCGTCTCGGCTTTGATGTCGTGTGCAGACCCAGGGAAGCCTGGCAGTTCGTTACTTTCACGCGGCCTGCGGAACGCGACAGTGTACCAGAAGGCGGGCGTTAATCGTCGGTCTCGGTCGTCAGCAGGGGTAGAAGTCTACCGTCCTCTTGGGTCTGGAGATTCGATGGTCGATCAGGCGCGTGGCCAAGGAGCTAAGAGCGGACATCGAAGAGCGATAACTGACAACTGGTTATGCCGCGTCGTTCTCGATCTTGATGCGCAGCGACTTTAAGAACTTGAGGTCCTGATCGCTGATTTTGAATTCAGGATTAGTGGTCAGTGTGGTGACCATGGAGGTTTTGTCGTCGGATTTTTCGCCCGGCTTGCTGACTCCGATCGTGGCTTCCAGCACCAGGAAGATGTCGTATCCGCCGTCTTTGATTTTGGACACAACCTCCGCAATCTGCTCGCTATCGGCCAGCGACTCGTTGATTGCTTCGCCCAGTTCTTTCATCAGCTGCTTAAGTTGCTGGTCCACATTGCCCCCTGGAATGATATCGGTGGTCAACCGACCCTCTCTTGCTTAGATGCCATAACCGGTTACCCGGTTCGGAGAGGTTACGCGGTCATTGTAACCCTGAACACTGCTAAAATCGACGCCGATGACGAAGCTTTCCACGATCCGCAAATTGACGATCCTTTCGCGGGTGGTCGGCCAATCTGCGCGGCGCAATCGCACCATCAGCGCGGTCTTTCAAGGTGTACGCACCACGGCAAATCATTTCGGCCGGGTTTTGCATCAGCTGTGGCTTGAGGTCACGGGCTTTGTTTTCCTTGCTTTAGCATTCATTGGGGCGGTCGCATTCTTCCGCGAATTGGCTCGCTACCAGGCTGGCCAGACGACGACCAGCCGGCTCGCGATTGCAATTATTTTCACTCTTACTTTCATCTGGTTCGGTGTAACATCGTTCTGGCGGGTTTGGAAGAAGAGCTAGGGACAAGCCTTCGGTCTTAAGTGGCTAGTCGTCAGAGAATCCGATCGAGTGTACTGGAGTAGACACTTCCGCATGACCAAGGACCGAAAGACCGAAAATGCGACCTCCCCCGATCCGGAAACCTCGTCGCACATCCCCATCCGAGCCTTGTATTCGCCTTCCGATCTAGAGGATAGCGAATCTAGAACAGGATCTCGCCTTTCCTGGCGAATACCCATTTACGCGGGGCATCCAGGCGACGATGTATCGCGGCCGGCTCTGGACTATGCGCCAGTACGCGGGCATGGGTGACGCTGACGAGTCCAATAAACGTTACAAATATCTTTTGGCGAACGGTACGACCGGGCTCTCGGTTGCATTTGACTTGCCCACGCAGATCGGCCTCGATTCTGATCATCCTCTCGCTGTCGGTGAGGTTGGAAAAGTCGGCGTGGCGATCGATTCGGTCGAGGACATGCAACGTCTCTTCGACGGCATCGAACTGACCTCCATTTCCACTTCCATGACCATCAACGCGACAGCATCCATTCTTCTGGCGCTCTATGTCGCCGTCGCGCGGCGTCAGGGTGCGGACATTCGCAAGCTTTCCGGCACCGTGCAAAACGATGTCCTCAAGGAATACATCGCCAGAGGCACCTACATTTATCCGCCGGAACAGGCCATGCGTATTATCACCGACCTATTTGCCTGGGCCAACGAAAACGTTCCGGAGTGGAATACGATTTCCATCTCCGGGTACCACATGCGCGAGGCAGGATCGACCGCCGTACAAGAGGTAGCGTTCACTTTGGGCAACGGAATCGCCTACGTGCAGGCGGCAGTCGATGCTAGACTCGACATCGATCAATTCGCTCCTCGGATTTCTTTTTTCTTCAACGCGCACAACAATTTCCTCGAAGAAGTCGCCAAGTTTCGCGCCGCCCGCCGCATGTGGGCGCGCATCATGCGAGAACATTTCAACGCAAAAAGTCCCCGCTCCTGGATGTTGCGGTTTCACACTCAAACTGCCGGAAGTACGCTCACAGCTCAGCAGCCGGAAAATAATATCGTGCGAACCGCACTGCAGGCGCTGGCTGCCGTGCTCGGAGGAACGCAATCGCTGCATACAAATTCTTACGATGAAGCTCTCGCTCTGCCTACCGAAGCAGCGGCGCGCATCGCCCTCCGAACACAGCAGATCGTGGCTTACGAATCCGGCGTTCCACAAACAATCGATCCGCTGGCCGGCTCGTATTACATAGAAAGGCTAACCAATGAAATTGAAACTCGGGCGAATGCTTACCTGGAAAAGATCGATGCTCTCGGTGGCATGATCAAAGCGCTGGAGCGCGGGTATGTACAACAGGAAATCCAGAACGCCGCTTACGAATACCAGCAGCAAGTTGATCGCGAGCAGGCGGTAGTCGTCGGCGTAAATCGCTTTGTTGTAGACGAAGAAAAGCCCATCCCCATCCAGCGAATTGACGAATCGCTTGAGCGCAAGCAGGTGGAGCGTCTGAGAGCCCTCCGCTCACGACGAGATTCGGCTTGATGGCGCGTCGCACTACAGCAAGTCGAAGATGCAGCCCGCGCGGACGAAAATCTGATGCCGCGTATCCTAGCCGCCGTCGAAGCCAACGCAACAGTCGGCGAGATTTCCGACACGATGAGAAAAGTGTTTGGGGAATATCACGAAGCTGTCGTTATCTAATGGTCTGCGACACTAACGAATGAGCCAACCAGTAGCCCTCAACCATCCTTCTCTACTACACCCTCCGGATGCGGAACCAATCCGTTCATCAGATATGCACCCCTTCCCCTAAGTTCATGTTTGCATCGTGGCGCACTCTGTCTACAATGGCTCTGCGCCCTTAGAGGTCAAATTGAACAGCCCCTGCACTTCATTCCCGTCGTTGGACGGTGATCGCCTCCGGTCTGCTTTGCGGAGCCCTGGCCCTCATCGTGCTGTTCACCAACCGGGGGGCATTCTTCAGTCCGCTGGCGGTGGTTGTGATGGGTGCGGTCGGACTGGCCGCTGTGCTGTTGCAACTTCGGTTGCAGAATCGGCACGCAGACGCAATCCTCGCGTTCGCCGGCGTGGCTGAATGTGCTGGGAATTATCTTTGCCCTTGCGGCGTTCTTCGGAGATATGCTCCACTTTCGCCCGCAGCTCATTGAGGCCCTGGCTCTGGGAGCAGTCGCAAGTTTTGGAGTCAGCGGCGTGATTATTCTGCGAAGTTTCCGCAAAAGGTTGCGGCGAAGTAACCTTCGCGGCCCATTCCCCTACAGCTGTTTCTTCACCTGAATCCCCAAATCCCTCAACTGCGCTTCGCTCACCGGAGTCGGCGCGTCCACCATCAGATCGACCGCACGGGCGGTCTTGGGAAACGGAATCACCTCGCGCAGGCTGTCGGCGCCGGCCAGGATCATTACGATGCGATCCAGTCCCAGCGCGATGCCGCCGTGCGGAGGCGTGCCGTACTCCAGTGCCTCCAGGAAAAAGCCGAAGCGCGAGCGCGCTTCTTCTTCGGTCATACCCAGAGCGCGGAAAATCTTGCTCTGAATATCCTGGCGATGAATACGGATTGAGCCTGAGCCCAGCTCAGTGCCGTTCAGCACGACGTCGTAAGCCAGCGCACGGATTTCGCCCAGCGGAGACTTGGGATCGTGGATCGAGTCGAAGCTGGTTTCGAGCTTGGCCATGTCTTCGTCGTGCAGCGAAGTGAAAGGATGATGCGCTGCGTTCCAGCGCTTGCTCTCTGCGTCCCACTCGAACATGGGGAAGTCCGTGACCCAAAGAAACCGGAAATCCTTCGCGGGATCGCCGGTCTTTGCAAAAGCTCCATGCTTCGCCGCGTATTTTTGAGCGAGATCGAGCCGGAGCTGCCCGCAGGTCTGGAAAAACTGATGCAGCGCTCTGCTTTGAGTCCGCCTTGCGCACCGCCAGCAACCACAAATCGCCGGGCTCAACTTCCGCGGCCTTTAGAATTCGTTCGAGCGAATTGGGATAATCCTTGGCAAAACGATTCGGATCGGTCATCAGGCTGACCGACGATGTTCCCTGCGCGTGCGCGAAGGCTCCGTAGGTTCCAATCGTTCGCCGCTCGGTGCCGGACATTTCTCCGGCTTTCGGAATTCGAATCAGCAGAGGAGCAACATCCGGTCCAACTTTGAATGCCGCCGCGAATTTCTCCAGATCCTCGCGGGTAAATGCCTCTCGCACATTCACCATGGCTGGCAGACGCATGTCCGGCTTGTCACTGCCATACAGCCGCACGGCCTCGTCGTAACTCATGCGCGGAAACGGCGTCTTGATCTCGCTTCCGGCGGCTTTGAACGCGGCAGTCAGAAATCCTTCGACCACTTCCCACACCCGCTCGCGGCTGCGGATACGACATCTCCAGATCGATCTGGGTAAACTCCGGCTGCCGGTCGGCGCGCAGGTCTTCGTCGCGAAAGCAGCGCACGATCTGAAAATACCTGTCGAAGCCCGAGATCATCAGAATCTGTTTGAACAGTTGCGGCGACTGCGGCAACGCGTAGAAACTTCCCGGCTGCACCCGGCTGGGCACGAGGTAATCGCGCGCGCCTTCGGGCGTCGAGCGCGTCATGAATGGAGTTTCGATTTCGAAAAATCCCTGCGCCGAAAGATAGATGCGAATCGCCAGCGCAACCTTGTGCCGCAGCTCGATGTTGTACTGCATGGCGTCGCGGCGCAGATCGATGTAGCGATACTTGAGCCGCATCTCCTCGTTGGGAAGCACGGTTTCGCTGGGCAAGAAACGGCGGCTGCTTCGACTTCGTTGAGGATGCGTAGCTCCTCCGCGATCACTTCCACCTCGCCGGTGGCGATATTCTTGTTTACCGTGTCAGGAACGCGCTGCTTTGCCGTCCCTGTCACGGCGATGACGTACTCATTGCGCAGAGCCTCCGCCTTCTGATGGATCGCGGGATCTCGCTCCTTGTTGAACACGACCTGAGTCACGCCGCTGCGATCGCGAATATCGATAAAAATCAGGTTGCCAAGATCGCGCCGCCGGTTTACCCATCCCATGAGCACGGCCTTTTTGCCCGAATCAGCCGGACGCAGAGCGCCGCACATGTGTGTACGTCTGTAGATCGCCTAGAAAATCGAGCAAGTTGTGCCCTTCAAAAACTGGGATATGCGGCGTTAGCCGGATTGCTGTGAGCGAATGAAAGATTATAAATGCAGGCACGAGCGTCCGCTCGTGCGGTGTGAGTAACGGCTCAGTCAACCGGCCGCGCCGCCGTTGCCTGCTGGAACCGCAGCCGCCACTGGTCGTCCTGCTTAACCCACAGATCGGAAATATGCTGGTAGCGTGGCGCCATACCCGGAGCGTCGCCTTCGGGCATGTGAATGACGCAGTCGTAGGTGACGATGGCGGCCTCGTCGTTGACCGGCACGACGCGCAAATTGTACGCGTAATAGTCCTTCAGTTCGCCATCATGCGCGCTGGCCAGAATTTCTTCCTTGTCGTGAAGATGGCCCTCGCTGCCCACCGCCATGAAGTCATCGGTCAAGGCACGCTTGAGAAACGCCACATCCTTGGTTTTCTGAGCTTCGGGAATGGCTTTGGTGTTGGTGATCAGCGTCTGCTCCAACGGAGATAGAGGCTTGGTCTGCTTTCCTGAAGCTTGCGCAAAGCCAATAATTGAAAGAGAAAGGAGCCAGGTAGTGAAGACGAGCTTTCTCATATTCCTCCGGTACTCCGCGGCTGAATCAATATCATTCCGCCACTAGTGGCGGGCTATTTTGGCTAATTGACCCATGAGATAAGAATATATGCGCCAACGAACGACAAAAGCACGGCTAGTCCAGTTACGCTAAGCGAAATGATTGAAACTAGAGGAACTTTCTGAGGGGGCTGCTGATAGTAATCTTGAGTATTGCCATCGAATTCAGGACAGACAGCAGAAACACCCCAATTCCGCTCGCCACTTCCAATGGACGATCTGCAAGGCCACGATTGTCCGCAGGCGCAAAAAGTAGCCCCCAACTACTCCACAACTTGAACCTTCTTCGCCAGTTCGGCGCGGGGGACGGAAACCTGCTCGCCGGTGCCCAGATTCTTCAATGCGAACAAGCCCGACTGAATCTCGTTTTCGCCCACGATCAAGGCAAGCCGTGCCCCGATCTTGCTGGCGGTTTCGAGTGACTTCTTCAGCTTAAAGGTTTCATCCCCCAACTCAACCACTACGTCATGACGGCGTAATTCGCTCGCCAGGCTGGCTGCTTCCCGATCCATGCCGGTTCCCAAGGGAGCAATATAAACGTCGGGCTCGCGCTGCACTGCATCAGCGGATTCCTGCAGGGCCAGCACTAGCCGGTCTTCGCCAATGGCAAAGCCGATGCCGGGAGCCTGCGGACCACCGAGTGACTCTGACAAACCGTCGTAGCGTCCACCGCCGAGAATCGCGTTCTGCGCGCCCAAAGCGCCGTGGGTAAATTCGAACGCCGTGCGCGTGTAGTAATCAAGCCCGCGTACCAGGCGATCGTTCAGTTTGAAAGGAACTTCAACCGCTTTCAGGATCGCCTGCACCTGTTCAAAATGTTTACGGCAACCCTCATCGAGGAACTGGCTGATGCGCGGTAACTTCTCAATGATGGGCTGGTCCTCGGGCACTTTGCAATCAAACACTCGCAACGGATTGGTCACCGCGCGCCGCTTGCAATCCTCGCACATACCGGAAACCACAGGTTCCAGCGCTTTACGCAAGGCTTCGTTGTACGCCGCCCGATCGTTAACACAACCAACTGAATTCAGTTCGAGCGTCCAATCCTTTATGCCAAGCCGGTTAAGCAGGGTCGCTAAGAGTTCCAACACTTCCGCATCGCGCGCCGGGGATTCGCTGCCTGCACTAGTCGGCCCGATGACTTCCGCCCCAATCTGGTAGAACTGGCGATAGCGTCCTTTTTGTGGCCGTTCGCGACGGAACTGCGGACCAATGTAGTAGAGCTTCTGCAGTCCGCGTTCCCACAACTTGTGCTCGATGTAGGCACGCACTACGCTGGCGGTGTTTTCCGGACGAAGGGTAAGGGATTGGCCTTTGTCACTCTGCGCCCGCCCGCGGTCTTCCCAGGTATACATCTCCTTTGCGACGACATCGGTTTCCTCGCCCACTCCGCGAGCGAAAAGCTCGGTCGACTCGAAAATCGGCGTGCGAATCTCATGAAAGTTGTAAGCGCGGAACACATCGCGCACGGCCGCCTCGACAAAGTTCCACAATGCCGTCTCTGGCGGAAGAAGATCGCGAGTCCCTCGAACTGCTTTGATCATGGTCGTTGGTCGTCCGCGTTGGTCGTTGGCCCGTCCCCTCAACCCCTGTCATCCTCTCAGGACGACAGCTCCGCTCAGGTTATTTCCACTCTTTCAGGTACGATTCCTTGTACCCCAGATAATTATTGGCATACCGCATGATGGTCTCGTGGTCCCGTTCGTCCAGTCTTCGACGGAATTTTCCTGGCGATCCCATCCATAGCGAATTGGGCTCAATGAAGGTTTTTTCCGGAATTAACGTACCCGCCGCGATGATCGAACCTGCGCCGATGCGGGCGCCATTCAGGATGATCGACCCCATGCCGATCAGACAGCGGTCTTCAATCACACAGCCGTGCAAGGTTACTGAATGACCCACCGTTACATACTCACCCAGCGCGACGTCGTACTGCTCTTTCATGCCGTGCAACACACTACAATCCTGAATATTCGAATGCGCCCCCACGCGAATAGAATGAACGTCACCACGCAGGACGGCGTTCATCCAAACGCTGGCATGTTCGCCCAGGGCCACATCTCCAATGATTTGAGCCGATTCGTCCACGTAACAGGACTTTGGAATCACCGGCGTTTTTCCCTGATAAGAGCGAATCATGTTCGAAGCGGAATAGCCCCTAAATTTAGAAGGAAATTGAACATAACACGGGCGCGGCTTGGGAAGTAAGGGGCTGATCTCTACGACACAAACACCCCTGAAAAAGAAAACAGCGGGAAAGCCAGGCTTTCCCGCTGAAACATTCCTCCACATACGAGTGTCGCTTACAGGGCACAGCAGACTGACTTCAGCTCGGTGTATAGCTCTAATGCTTCATGCCCCATTTCCCGGCCCCAACCGGATTGCTTGTACCCGCCAAATGGAAGCGCGGCATCGAATACGTTAAAGCAGTTGACCCACACCGTTCCGGCACGGAGTTGCGAAGCCAGGCGGTGCGCTTTGCCGATATCGCGAGTCCAAATACCCGCAGCCAGGCCGTACACCGTATTGTTGGCCTGCTTGACCACGTCGTCATAATCGGTGAAAGGAGTTGCGGCAACTACAGGACCGAAAATTTCTTCGCGAACCACTTTCATATTTTCGTTGGTATCAACCAGTACGGTAGGTTCGACAAAATATCCTTTGTCGCCATGTCGATTGCCTCCCACAACTGCTCGCGCCCCTTCGGAGCGTCCCGACTCAAGATAGCCGCAAACCCGGTTGAGTTGCTCTTCTGACACGAGAGGCCCCATGTCGCTAGATGCCTCCCATCCCGGCCCGACATTGATCTTCTTGGCTTTGGCGGAAACACCTTCAATTACTTCGTCGAAAATGCTTTTTTCCACATAGAGCCGAGAACCGGCGCAGCAAGTCTGTCCCTGATTGAAAAAGATAGCGCTTGCTGATCCGGATATTGCCGTTTTCACGTCGCCATCGCCGAAAACAACGTTGGGAGACTTGCCACCCAATTCCAGCGAAACCTTTTTCAGATTTCCTGCAGCGGCTTGAAGAATCAGTTTGCCAACCTCGGTCGACCCGGTGAAAGCAACCTTGTCGACATCGGGATGCGCCGCCAGGGCGGCGCCAGCGGTTTCGCCATATCCGGGGACGATATTCACCACGCCATCGGGAATGCCCGCTTCCTGAACGAGTTCACCCAAACGCAAGCACGATAGAGGAGTTTGTTCCGCGGGCTTGATCACCACGGTGCATCCCGTTGCCAATGCTGGTCCCAGCTTCCAGGCAGCCATCAGCAGCGGAAAATTCCACGGAATAATCTGACCGACCACTCCAACTGGTTGACGTAACGTGTAAGCCAGAAACTTCGTGCCCGCGGAAATCGGGATGGTGTTGCCTTCGACTTTGGTCGCCCATCCCGCCATGTAGCGGAAAAGATCAATTGCCAGCGGAACGTCAGCCGCGCGCGCGACCTTCAGCGGTTTTCCATTGTCGAGCATTTCCAGCTCGGCAAACTCCTCCAGATTTTGTTCCAGCAGATCCCCCAGCTTCCAGATCGCGCGTCCTCGCTCGGAAGGAGTCATCTTCGACCACGGCCCGGTTTCGAACGCTGCCCGAGCCGCCTTGACGGCGCGGTCGATGTCTTCGCGATCTCCCTCGGCTACTCGAGCCAGGACTTCGCCGGTCGCGGGATTATAAGTCGGAAAGGTCTTGCCAGAAGCGGCTTCTACCCACTTGCCGTTGATGAGCATTTTGCGATTTTTGGTAACGTAATTTGCGGCTTTCTCGCCTAACGGAACGCTTGATACTGCGGTAGCCATAATTGCCTCCTGTTGACCTCTGGGAATTGTAGTCCTTTCACGTGCAACAGAAGTAGTGCAGACGCCTGACGGCAGGTCGTAAGAAATCAGCCGGGACCGGGTGGGAAAGTCGGAAAAGGACTTGGGGCTTAGAAGGCTAAGTTTGAAGAACTACAGGTCGATCAGTTAGATCGAGCTTGGTTGAAGTAGGCTCAGGAGTCTAGTCTGAGACTTTGTACCCGCACGCCTGCCGACAGGGCGGGCAATAATAGAGACCGTCGCTGCAGAGACGGATATCAATTTGTCCCTGGCAAGAGCAGCAATATCTTTCGCAATCGCACTTTTCTTCCGGCATCTCGCATTGCATGCATCGATATTTGCTTTTAACAGGAGAAGTGGCCATGAGCGGACTTTAGCGCGGCCTTAAGAACGGGGAAAGTTCCGTTGGTAACCGCCAGTTGAAGCCATCGCCGAGCGCGTGTTAGGGTAATTAGTCTCACCATTTCAGCAGCCCAATCACTGTTTTTGATCGAGGTTTCCTTGCCCGCTGTTGAGGCGACTACACCGGCCATTCGCAAAACCGCGCTCAACCCTGTTCATCGGCAGATGGGCGCCAAAATGGTTGAATTTAACGGCTGGGAGATGCCTGTAGAGTACCCTTCGGCGGGTGGCATTATCGCCGAGCACAACGCCGTCCGGACAGGTGTCGGGATCTTCGATGTCAGCCACATGGGCGACATACGACTGGCTGGATCGCAGGCTCTGGCCGCGGTGCAGTACATTTCGATGAACGATGCTTCGCGGCTTGCAGTAGGTCAGGCCCAATACTCGGCTCTTCTTTATCCTCAGGGCACATTCGTTGACGACGTGGTCGTTCACCGTCTCGGCGTGAACGAATACCTTCTGGTGATCAATGCCGGCACCCGCGAAAAAGATTTCAATTGGGTACGCGACAATACAAGTGAGTTCAACTGCAAGGTAGAAAATCTTTCGGATGACTTTGCTCAGATCGCGATCCAGGGTCCCAAGGCAGTAAATCTGCTGCAGAAACTTACAGATGCTGACCTCGGGACGGTGAAGTTCTATTGGGTGACTCGAGGCACGGTGTGTGGTTTGAAAGATGTCCTGATCGCGCGTACTGGCTATACCGGTGAAGACGGATTCGAAATTTACGTCCCCAACGACGACGAGACCAGCGCCCGGGTTTGGAATGAAGTCCTGGAAGCCGGCAAAGAGTTTGCCGTAGCCCCCTGCGGCCTGGGCGCCCGCAATACACTAAGGCTGGAGGCCAAACTGCCCCTGTACGGCCACGAGATTTCTGACACAATCAACGTTTGGGAAGCCGGCTTGGATCGATTTTGCAAAATGGAAAAGCCGGAATTCATCGGTCGAGGCGCTTTGGAAAAGACCAAGGCCGGCCGATTGAAGCGCACATTGGTGGGCCTGGAAATGCTCGAGCGTGGGATCGCTCGCGATGGTTACAGAGTGCTGGATAACGCTGGGGGCGAGATCGGTTGCGTAACCAGCGGCTCGCCGGCCCCGTTTCTTAAGAAAAATATCGCTCTAGCATATGTGCCGCCCGAGTTCGCGGGGCTCGGAACAGAATTGAAAGTAGAAATTCGCGGCCAGGGGGTGAAGGCCATGATCGTGCCAACTCCATTTTATAAGCGGCCCAAGAAAGCCTGAGATTACAGGATCAGCTGAACGAAAATCATAGTGAGTCCCAGGAGTCACATGTCCTACCCGACCGATTGCAAGTACACCAAAGAACACGAATGGATCAAGATCGACGGCAAAAATGCGACCATCGGCATTACTGACTATGCCCAGCAATCGCTGGGTGACATTGTCTTTGTCGATCTGCCGAAGGTTGGTTCTGAAATCAGTTCCCGTAAATCGTTCGGCTCTGTCGAATCGGTGAAAGCTGTTTCGGATCTATACGCGCCTGTGTCCGGCACCGTCATCGAACTCAATGCTGATTTAGCGACCGCACCAGAAAAGATCAATAAAGACGCAAATAACGCCTGGATGATCAAAATCACCCTGAAGGATCCAGCCGAACTTAATTCATTGTTGTCGGCAGCCGACTACGAGAAGTTTGTTGCCGAGGAGGGATAGCCTAAGGGTACCGGCTTCCCGACAGCGAAACCCTCCGCGTCATAAATCAAACTGACCTCGAGAAACATCTAAAAAAAGCCATGCGTTATTTACCCAAATCACCCGCCGACCGAAAAGCCATTTTGCAGGCGATCGGTTCTCGTTCGATCGACGATCTGTTTGCGCCGATACCCGCGGAATATCGACTGGAACGAGATCTAAACGTGCCGCGTCAGATGGCTGAATCTGAGATCGTGGACTGGTTCCGTGAGCGCTCGCGCGAAAACGGTGACAGCTATGCGACTTTCCTCGGAGCGGGAGCTTACTACCACTATCGTCCGGTCGTCATCGATTCCCTCATCTCCCGCGGTGAATTTCTGACTGCATACACCCCCTACCAGGCCGAGATTTCGCAGGGGACATTGCAGGCCATCTTCGAATTTCAGACCATGATCTGCGAATTAACGGGCATGGAAGTCGCGAACGCTTCCATGTACGACGGTTCCACCGCCGCTGCTGAGGCCGTGATGATGGCCGTGCGAGTTAGCGGCCGGCGATCGGTGGTCATTGCCAAGAGCGTTCATCCGGAGTACCGCGAAGTTCTGAGCACCTATGCGCACCATCAAAACCTCCCACTGTCCGAGTGTCCGTTCGACGACACCGGGCGGGTGGATTTGGGGAAGCTGGAAAAATCTATTACCTCGGATACGGCTTGTGTCCTCATCCAATCGCCGAACTTCTTTGGGACGATTGAGGATGCCAATGCGATCGCTGATATTGCGCACAGCAAGGGCGCAATGCTGGTTGTGTCGATCGCCGAGGCGGTTTCGCTTGGCATCGTGGAGCCGCCGCGACGGGCCGACATCATTGCCATGGAGGCTCAATCGTTTGGCGTACCTCTGGGCTTTGGCGGTCCGTACTGCGGCGTCATCGCCACACGCGAGCAATTTGTGCGACAGATGCCGGGCCGTCTGGCTGGCCAAACCACAGACCGCAACGGAAAACGCGGCTTTGTGTTGACCCTGGCCACTCGCGAGCAACATATCCGGCGCGAAAAAGCAACTTCCAACATTTGCACCAACCAAGCCTTGGTGGCACTGATGGTCAATATCTTCATGACTATTTACGGCAAGGTTGGGCTGAAGGAACTGGCTAAACAAAATCTGGCGAAGGCGGCGTACGCTGCCGAGCAATTCAAAAAGCATGCCAGCGTACTCTTCTCAGGTGCGGCGCGGTTTAACGAGTTCGTTGTGCAAACCAGCGAAGATACTTACGCCATCAACAGCCGCTTACTGGGGCACAAAATTATTGGTGGTCTTCCTTTGCGGAAATTTTATCCAGAACTGGGCAATGCTGCCCT
Organism: Terriglobia bacterium; assembly: GCA_963706335.1. Classification (GTDB taxonomy): domain Bacteria; phylum Acidobacteriota; class Terriglobia; order Terriglobales; family Acidobacteriaceae; genus JAIQFF01. Next base: position 215,704 of record CAVPME010000006.1, on the reverse strand, counting down.
GTGGTGCTGCACCGAGCTGACCACCCGCAGCGCCATCGACACCGCGGTTGGAATGGTTTCGGAAAGCGAGCGCTCGGTGAAATCCGCCAAGGAGGAGATCGATGTGCAGGAGGTGACCCGATGAGACACATGACGCGCAAGGCCACCCGGCATGTCAATCAGAACGAAGGTCTGATTTTCGAGAAGTCATCGCCTGGAAAGGCAGCCTGGAAACTGCCTCCACTGGATGTGCCGGATGTAGATGCCTCGGCGCTTCTGGGATCGTTCGAAAGAAAAGATCTGGGCAATATGCCCGAAGTCAGTGAGATCGAAATCATTCGCCATTTCACCCGCATGTCCACGTGGAACTATGCGATTGATCTCGGCATGTATCCGCTGGGCTCCTGCACGATGAAGTACAACCCACGCGTGAATGAGCTGGTGGTCCGTCTTGAAGGCCTGGCGAACGGTCATCCATACCAGCCAGAGCGGATTTCACAGGGAGCGCTGCGCATCATCAAAACCCTCAGTGACTGTCTGCTGGAAATCACCGGCATGGATGCGATCACGCTACAGCCTGCCGCTGGCGCTCATGGTGAACTCACCGGGCTGCTAATGGTGCGCGGGTACCACCAATCCAAGGGTGCCCCGCGGAAAAAAATCCTGATTCCTGATTCGGCGCACGGCACCAATCCCGCCACGGCAGCCATGGTCGGCTATGCGGTAGAAAACTTGAAGTCCAATGCGCAAGGCATGGTCGACATCGCCGCGCTTACCGCTCAAACGAATGAAGACGTTGCCGCGCTCATGCTCACCAACCCCAACACCTTGGGCGTATTCGAGCAGGAGATCCATAAAATTGCGGAGATCATGCACGCTAAGGGCGGCCTGCTTTACATGGACGGCGCAAACATGAACGCGCTAGTGGGGAAGGTTCGTCCCGGCGATTTTGGCGTCGATGTGATGCATCTGAATTTGCATAAAACATTTTCCACGCCTCACGGTGGTGGAGGGCCAGGTTCCGGGCCCGTGGCCGTACGGGGGATACTTGAGCCGTTCCTGCCCACACCTGTGCTGGTAACCAAATCTGACGACACCTTGGGCTTCGACTACAACCGCCCAGATTCCGTGGGCCGGGTGCGCGCGTTCTACGGCAATTTTGGAATGTTCGTGCGCGCTTTGGCTTACATCCTGGCGAACGGGCCCGACGGTCTACGCCAGACCACCGAGGACGCCGTATTGAACGCCAACTACATTCGCAAAGGGCTGGAAGGAGTGTACGACCTGCCGTACTCCACCCCCAGCATGCATGAGGTAGTTTTCAGCGATAAATTCCAGGCGAAGAAGGGTGTGAAGACAATGGATCTGGCCAAACGCCTGATCGACTACGGCTTTCATCCTTACACGACCGCTTTCCCGTTGATCGTTCCAGGGGCGTTGATGATCGAACCTACCGAAAGTGAATCGCTGGAAGAAATGGATTTATTCATTGAAGCGATGAAATCAATCGCCGAAGAAGTCGAGGAAAATCCTCAAACCGTGCTGGATGCGCCACACTCCAGCCGCATATCCCGGTTGGATGAAACTGCCGCCGCCCGGAAGCCAATCCTCAGGTGGAAACCGGGCGCCTAACTACAAGGGACATCCTCACGCGTTCACATGACAAACCAGGTGCAGGGTCGGCAGACATCTGTGATCGTCTACGTCCTCTGTGATTAAATCCTCTTGTTGCCGGCCAAAAAATCGATCGCCGCGCCCGAGCAGTCTACTCTTTTCTCATCCCCCGAAAAGCGTAACGTAATCCTGTGTCTTCTGCTGGTCGCTGCCACACTGGTACTGTACAACCCAGTCAACCGGCATCCGTTCGTCAATTACGACGATGACAGCTATGTCACGGAAAATCCCAACGTCCAAAAAGCCTTGGGCACCGACACAATTGCTTGGGCCTTAACTTCGACGGAGCAGGCAAACTGGCATCCGGTGACATGGCTTTCGCACGCGCTCGATTACAGTCTCTTTCATCAGAACCCCACAGGGCATCACTTCACCAGCCTGCTCATCCACGCTCTCAATGCAGCCCTGCTTTTTCTGCTGCTTGCGCTCGCAACCAGACGGGTCGGCCCGAGCTTACTCGTCGCATCACTGTTTGCAGTCCATCCCATTAACGTCGAGTCAGTGGCGTGGGTAGCCGAGCGCAAGAATGTGCTCAGCACATTTTTTTTTCTGAGCGCGATCGGCGCCTATGGCTGGTACGTTCACAGGCCTTGCTGGCAGAGGTATCTCGCGGTTGCGGGCATGTTTGTGTTGGGCTTGATGTCCAAGCCCATGGTTATCACTCTGCCATTTGTTTTGTTGCTGCTCGACTGCTGGCCACTGGGCAGAATGGAAGGAAACCAATCCGGCACGGTGCAAACCAAGCCGTGGCCATTCGCAAAATTACTAATTGAGAAACTTCCGCTGCTTGTCCTGTCCGTCGGAAGTGCCATCATTACGATGCAAGCTCAGCAGGCGGGTGGGGCAATGCGCTCGACTTCGCAGTTTTCGCTGGGAGTCCGAATTGAAAACGCGCTCGTCGCATACGCGACGTATTTGTGGAAGATGATTTGGCCATCACATCTGGCGCCAATCTACCCGCATCCGGGAGACTCGCTGGCCGCCTGGCAGGTGGGCTTGTCGGCATTGCTGTTGCTGACTGTTACTGCGCTGGTCTGGACGGGTCGCTCGAATCGGTATTTGATTACAGGTTGGCTTTGGTTTCTTGGAACCCTAGTTCCAGTGATCGGACTGGTTCAGGTAGGCGATCAAGCGATGGCTGATCGTTATGCTTACGTCCCTTTTATTGGGATTTTTGTAATGATTTCGTGGGGCGCTGCTGACCTGGCTGACTCCCGCCGCATTGGTATTGTCGCGCGAATCATTCCAGCTGGCTTCGTCTTACTTGCGCTTGCGAGCGTAACCCATCGACAGATCGGCTACTGGTCAAGCAACTACGACCTCTGGACACACACGCTCGCCGTGACCGATCGCAATTTCATAGCGCATGACAATCTCGGGGGCGCGCTCTTGTTGTTGGGGAAACCTGAAGAAGCCTACGCGCAATTTCAGGCGGCGGCCGACATCAGTCCGACGAGACCCTATGAGCCGTGCCAATCTTGGGCGCCTATCTTCAAGAGCACGGAAACCTCAGCGGAGCGATCCAGCAATACAAACGTGTGATCGAGCTGACGTCCGATGCGGGCTTACTGTCCGGAGCGTATGCCAATCTTGGCACCGCGTATCGCGTGATGGGTGACGATCAGAAGGCTCGAGAGAGTTACGACCAGTCGCTACAACTGAACTCCAGCCAATACAATGCTTACCTTGGTCTTGGCCAGTTGCTGGAGAAGCAGAACAAACTGGACGAGGCGATTAATGACTATTCGCGTTCAGTCGAGTTGCACCCCAGCGATAGAGCCTTTGTGATTCTTGGTCACGCTCTCGAAAAAGCGGGTCGCCGAAATGAGGCCGCTGGCGGCATATCAGCAGGCGTTGAAACTTTCGCCGGACATGCCCGATATTCAGCGTGCGATGGATACGCTGTCCGCGACGCCTCACTGAGTCACCACCGCACGCTAATCCCGCCGCCTGGCGGTTATTTTTTCTCCATGATGTCCACGCTGGCTCGTGTGGTTTCCCAATCCATATGCATCGAGCAGGCGGATCCTGTCTGGTCGAAACTTATAGTGAAATTCTCCATCGAAGAAGGCAGGCGTGAAACATTCATATCAACGCGAACGAAGTCCTCTCCCTCGCCGGGATATGGAATGCCCCACTCGCCGGTCTTTTTGCTGATAATCAGGGTCCATTTGTCAGCGTTGGGAATTGTGAAAAGGGTATAGCTACCAGGCGGTACATCTTTATCTCCAACTCGCACGTTCGTATCCGTCACAAACGTGGTCGCCTCATTGGCTCCTGCACGCCAGACCTGGCCGTAAGGCACCAGACCTCCGTAAACTTTTCGTCCCTTCGCACGCGGACTGGAATAATCCGATTTGACACCTTTCCCGTCGGAAAACTTACATTGTGCCTGAGCAGGCGGGCTGGGGCGCTTGCTCGCTTCTTGAGCACAGGCCAACAGGGCGAGTACGGGTAGTAGTAAAGCCGATAACGCGAGACGCTTTGTCATGATCTCTCCTTGAAGATGTGATCCTCCTGGGTTCTCCGTTCTCATGGAGCCGAGGGGCAGAAGCGAAAACAGAACCTCAATTGCTAAATGCTTTGACGTGGTTCTGTAGACTTGGACAGCGCCGCTCGCAATTATGCGCCACGCTGCGCGACCGATACAATCAGACCATGCCGGTATTCGACGAAAAACACGAAGAATTGGATCACTACGAGACCATGATGGGAGTTTCACGTGGGCGGTTGGCCGTGACCATGGACGTGATTACTGACGCAATGGCCCTCGTGGGCCAGCACGGCGTGTATTGCCAGAGCCAGCGCTGGCCGGGAAAGCCGGTTCTAGACATTCAGATCATCATGAAAAATCTGGGCGATGCAAAGGAACTCATCCAGAGTGTTATGGCCGAATTGAACAAGCATGGTTGAAACGCTTTAACATCACTTTGCGACAGATGGTTCGAGCTTCTGGTCAAAAAATTTCGCCATCAGTCCGAGACACTCCTTTGTTTCCGGCAACTGGAAGTGATACCAGAACGCATGTGGTAACGCCTCGAATACGACAAGCTGTGCGTCGTCCCCGGCACCGAGCAATGCCCGGTGGAATAAAGCGGTATCGCTTAGCAGGAGGTCACGGGTGCTTGTGACCAATAGCGTCGGTGGCATTCCCTTCAAATCTGCAAACAGCGGTGACAATACTGGGTTCCTGCGATCCGTTGTGCCGGGATAAAGATCGTCAGGCGCTCGTTTCGGATCCATCGGTTGTAACTGCCCCGGAAATCCGTCCAGGGCAAAGATTTCCCGCGAGTCACTGGGACGGCTGAAATCTGTAAGCACCGAGAAAGCCCCGAGGGCCGCAGGGAGCGGCAATCCAAGTTCTTTGAGACGAACGGCGACTTCGCAGGTCAGAATGGCGCCCGCCGAGGTGCCAAAAATTCCGATACTTCGAGGTTTGTAGCTTTTCAACAATTCTCGATATACCGCGATCACGTCATCGACCGCTGCGGGAAAAGGATTCTCCGGCGCGAGACGGTAATACACCGACACCACTTTGATCTTGGCGAGGTTCGCGATCGGAATTCCTTCAATAAGGGATCCTGAATCAGAAACGAATCCTCCTCCGTGCAGGTTGATCAGCACGCGGCCGCGATTGGATTCCGGCACTTCGAGTGGGGTGATGACGTCCGTATGAACGCCCGCGATACTGGTCTCTTCAATACTGACCGGATAGAGGCGGCGCGCCTCGGCCGAGTCTTGCTTCCGCCATGCATCTGTGGCGATGCGCCTCTGTGTCAATGTCTGCGGAGGAAATGTTTTCTTTCCCAGTGAAGCCAGCCACTGCTGTGCTTCCAGGCTGATAGTGGACGGCATGGGTATAACACGCGTGACGTGCGCTGTGCCGTCAGCGTCAACACTAGCGGTGTCAGTTTGCGGAGCGGGTGCGGACTGCGCGGAAGCCGGCAAACACAATGCAAGGGCAAACCCTGTGGCCCACCAGCAATTCAATAATTTCATGAATATTTTGTAGCACGAGTATCTAGGCCAGAGTGTATTTTCCCCGTTCGATCATTTTCTGTGCAATCTGCTGACGCAGTTCGATGGTGTTAAACGGCTCATACTTGGCGAGGCGGCGCAGGATCGCAAGTTGCGTGCGCAAAATGTCGCCTTCGGCGACCGCAGCGATTACTTTCTTCGCGGCGGTCTCAATCTTATCCATCGCTTGTGACAGATAGACGCGAGTCATCGCAATGTATAGCGACGCGGCTGCCTCGCCTTTAGATTCCGCAATCTTCTGTGCCCTGAGTACCGCAGATTCCATGGCGTAAGTCTCGATGACAATGTCTGCGATCGAGCCCATCACTTCCTGCTGGTCCTGAATCGCTTGCATGTATTTCTGCGTGGCAGCCCCCGAGACGAACAGGGCAAGCTTTTTCGCCTGCGCCACCAACTTAAGCTCGCTGGCTAATGGACCTTCCAAGTCTTCACCTGCGCTCGGTCCGGCGAGCACTTCGTCCATCAACTTCTTTATCGCCGGCATCAACGGCAACTGTCCGGACATTGCCCGCTTGAGCAGAAAGCCAGTGATGATCAGCCGGTTGATTTCGTTAGTGCCCTCAAAGATCCGGTTGATGCGGGCGTCCCGGTAAGCACGTTCGGCGGGATATTCTTCGACGAAGCCATAGCCGCCATAAATCTGCATGGTCTCGTCCACTACATAATCGATCATCTCCGAGCCCCAAACCTTGATGATTGAGCACTCGATGGCATACTCCTCGATCGCCTTGCGAGTGTCCTTGCTGGCGTCGGCGCTGGATTTATCCACTTCCGCGAGAGCAACATCCATCATGCCCACAGTTCGATACACCAACGCTTCGCCGACATAAATAAGTGTTGCCATGTTGGCCAGCTTCTCTCGGACCAGGCCAAAGTCGGAGATCACTTTGTTGAATGCCTTGCGTTGTCGGGCATAGCCAATCGAATTTTCGAGGGCCGCCCGTGCGCCGCCCACACACATCGCTCCAAGCTTGAAGCGGCCGACGTTCAGAATGTTGAACGCAATAACGTGTCCTTTACCGATTTCACCCAAAACATTTTCTGCGGGAACCTTGCAGTCGTTGAGAATTAAAGGGCAAGTGGAGGAGCCGCGAATGCCCATCTTATGTTCTTCGGCGCCGACGGAAAACCCAGGGAAAGTTCTTTCCACCAGGAACGCTGTGAACTTCTCACCATCGACTTTTGCGAACACGGTGAACAGATCGGCGAAGCCTGCGTTCGTGATCCACATCTTCTCGCCGTTCAGGACGTAGTGCGTGCCGTCGGGCGAGAGTTGCGCGCGGGCGCGGCAGTTAAGGGCATCCGATCCGGACGAAGCTTCGGAAAGCGCGTAGGCACCGACAATGTCTCCAGCTCCGAGCCGAGGCAGATACTTTTTCTTCTGCTCCTCCGTGCCAAAATAAACGATGGGCAGCGTTCCGATCCCGGTGTGACCACCCCACGTAGTAGCGAAGCCAGCGTATTTTGCAATGTGATCGGCGATGACGGCGGCAGTGACTTTGTCCATTTCCAGGCCGCCGTAAGCTTCGGGAATTTCGGCAGAGCTGAGACCCAGGTCGCCGGCTTTTTTCAGTAGATCCCGGGTAACGGAAAAATCCTTGTGCTCCATCTTCTCAGCGTTCGGAAGAATTTCATTGACCGCGAACTCCTCGGCTGTCTGCCCGATCAGCTGATGCTGCTCGGTGAAATCTTCCGGAGTGAAAATATCGCCAGGCTTGCGTTGTTCAAGAAGAAAGCTGCCGCCGGAGATTTTGGTGCTAGGGATTGCGGTGGTGGCCATTTCGCGAGCCTTTCTTAACCCCAGAGATCATAGCGGATCGCAGAGGAGCCAAGTCATTGTTCCAATTTCCGACTTCCTAATTATTTCACTTTTCCTAGTCCCTGCCATCAAGCATTCTCTTGATGCCATTACGAAGGTGGGCGACATGAAAGTTGATCAGAAGGCCTACATTCTTACCGCTTAGTTTGATGTATGAGAGTAGTAGTTGAGCTTGGTGTACGGGGGTTGAGACATTCGACGCATTTCAATTCAACAACTACTAGGTCTTGAACGAGGAGGTCGATGCGTTAGTCGAGCTCAATTGTCTCTTCATCATAAACGGCAACCTGTCGAGCGACTTGCATCCCTCCTTTTCATAGCTCGTGAGCCAGGCAAGGTGCATAAGCACTCCCGAGCAGGCCAGGCCCGAGCTGCGAGTGCACCTTCATTGCCGCGGTAACAATCCGCCCGGTTACCTGATTCACGCGCGGTGACGGAATAGATGTCAGGCCGCTCATTTCGTCCTCCTACATCTCGGACGAAAGCTCTATATTACAAATCCAGAGATTGTTCAGTGATCCTCTGTGCCCGCTAGGGTTAAAGGTTCTCGAATATCCCAGCAGCGCCCATGCCCCCGCCCACGCACATGGTCACCATTCCATAGTGTGATCCGCGCCGTTTCATTTCGCGAATGATCGAAGCAGTCAGCTTGGCTCCAGTACATCCAAGAGGATGTCCCAAAGCGATGGCTCCGCCGTTCGGATTCACTTTTTCAAAATCCAATCCGGCTTCCTTGATTACGCCCAGCGCCTGTGCGGCGAAAGCTTCGTTCAACTCGATTACATCGATGTCGGAAAGCTTGAGTCCGGCAAGCCTCAATGCCTTGGGAATCGCGTATACCGGACCGAGTCCCATCTCTTCCGGCTTATAACCCGCAGTTGCGAACGAGACGTACCGTACCAGAGGCTGAATGCTCAGCGCTTTAGCGCGCTCTGCGGACATGACGACTGCCGCGGCCGCACCGTCGGAAGTCTGCGATGAGTTGCCCGCAGTCACCGTTCCTTTAGCATGAAAGACAGGTTTGAGAGCTAGCAGAGCATCGAGCGAAGTGTCCGCCCTCGGGCCTTCATCGATTTTGAAAGTAATTTCCTGGCGGTTTGGTTTCGATCCGTTCGGCGTGGTAAAGCTAACCGGGACCGGAACGGTTTCATCCTCAAACTTACCCGCCTGAATCGCCGCCAACGCTTTGCGGTGGCTGCGCAGCGAGAATTCGTCGGCAACTTGACGAGTGATTCCGAGACGCTGAGCGACTCGCTCGGCCGTCAGACCCATGGTCAGATAAGCATCGGGGTAGTGGTCCACCAGCCAGGGATTGGGCGACATCTTGTGCCCGCCCATCGGAATCATCGACATGGACTCAGTTCCACCGGCAACGATAATCTCCGCGCCGCCGCTCATGATGCGCTCCGCGGCCATGGCAATCGCCTGAAGTCCGGACGAACAAAAGCGGTTGATGGTCATGGCGGAAACTTCAACCGGCAACCCAGCGCGCAAAGAGGCGATGCGTGCCACGTTGGTCCCTTGCTCGGCCTCCGGCGTGGCGCATCCAATGATCACATCTTCAATCTCTTTGGGATCGATTTGTGGTACGCGTTCGAGCGCGCCTTTGATGGCAATGGCGGCCAACTCGTCGGGCCGAGTAGCGCGAAGCGTGCCCTTAAAAGCGCGTCCTACAGGTGTACGAACGGAAGAAACGATGACGACTTCACGCATGGGAACTCCTACTGCATATTAGATTGTTCCCGAGCAGTTTGTGATGGAAGAATTTAGAAGTACTTTCTGCCGCCCGGCGTTTGGCCTCGCGCACTCCGCGTCTTGGCGTGCTCAAACTCCCCATGATAATGAGGAAATTACTACTCCAAAGTTACTGACTTCACCAGATTTCTGGGATGATCCACGTCCAGGCCCTTTTTGACCGTCATGTAATAAGCGAATAACTGCAAGGGCACGATCTCCAGCATCGGCAACAAAAGTTCCGGCGCATGCGGGAGGAAGATGGTGTGGTCCGCAAGGCTTCGGACTTCCTCATCGCCTTCGGATGCGATCGCGATTACCCGCGCGGATTGTTGCTTGAATCCTCGGATATTTGCCAGATTCTTGTCGTGGCGGAGTAACGAGCCCGAGTCGTCCCGGTCGCAGGTCGCAATAATGACTACGGGCAGATTCTCGTCGATCATCGCGTTGGGTCCGTGCTTGGTTTCGCCCGTGGGATAGCCTTCGGCGTGTATGTAGGAAACTTCCTTAAGCTTCAGCGCTCCGTCCATGGCGACAGGGTAGTGAATTGCACGGCCCATAAAGAGAAAATCTTCGATCTTATAAAATTTGCTTGCCAGCGCCTCGCACACTTCCGGCGCGCTTTTCAGAAGAGTCTCCAGTTTGCCGGGCAGATCGAGTAATTCGCGGATGTATTGCCGCCGCCTTTCCTTGGAAAACTTTCCCCGCACCTGCCCAAGATAAAGCGCAAACACGTAAAGTACGGCCATCTGCGCGGTGAAGGCTTTTGTAGAGGCAATGCTTATTTCCGGTCCCGCATGTGTATAGAGCACGCCATCTGCTTCGCGGGCGATGGTGGAGTCGACGACATTTGAGATGGCGATGGTGCGTGACCCCTTGGCTTTGGCTTCACGTTGCGCGGCGGTCGTATCGGCAGTTTCGCCCGATTGCGTGATCACGATTGTCAACTCGCCGGGTCCAATCAGAGGATTGCGGTATTCGAATTCGCTGGCATAGTCCACGTCTACGGGGATATTCACCAGGTCCTGGATCATGTATTGTCCGGCCATGCCGGCGTGCCGACTCGTACCCGAGGCGACGATGTTAATCCGCCGTAACGCTCGCAGTTCATCCGTGCTGATGCGAACTTCGTCGAGCCGGACGACACCCTCTTCGAGCGAGACGCGAGGCGCAATCGTGTCGCGCAAACCCTGTGGCTGCTCGAAGATCTCTTTGAGCATGAAGTGGGGAAATCCCCCTTTGTCAGGCATTGAGTCCTCCTAAACGCTGCGCGGTTACTGTCACACCGCTCCGCAGATTATCGTGTTTTTTACTTCACCCTTCGGCGTCAACACCACAAGATCAGCCGGAAGACCAGACTGGAGCATCCCGACCGTATCGAGACCAACAACCCGCGCCGGATTTAGAGTCGCCAGACGCACGGCGCTCTGCAAATCCCATCGCGCGAACTGCATCACGTTACGAACCGCGCGGTCCATGGTCAGGACGCTTCCGGCGAGATTTCCCTCGCTCATGCATTTGCCGTCCTTGACTTCCACTTCCAGAGAGCCCAGGCGATAGCGGCCATCTGGCATACCGGTCGCAGCAGTGGCATCGGTGATCAACACCGCTCCGTCGGGTCCCTTTGCCTTCAGAAACAACTGAACCACGGTCGGGTCAAGGTGAATCCCGTCAACAATAATGTCGGCTGAGAGGCGCGGATCGGTCAGCACCTCGCCAAGAATTCCGGGGTCGCGATGACCCAGCGGGCGCATGGCGTTAAAAGTGTGTGTGGCATGCCGCGCTCCTGATGCAACGCCAGCGCGAGCTACATCCAGTTCAGCATCCGAGTGACCGAGGCTTACGCAAACTCCGCGTTTTGCTGCTTCCGTGATGACCTCTATAGCGCCTGGCAGCTCTGGCGCGATGGTTAAAACTCGAATATGACCGCGCGCCGCTTGCCAGAAGCGATCAAAAGCAGCCACGGATGGCCTCAGCAAGTCGCCCGGAGGATGCACTCCACGGCGGCAATGGCTGATGAACGGACCTTCGAGATGGATCCCTAACGGGCGCGCCCTTGGCTGATTTGTGGAGGGTGAGTGGCCACGAGATTCACCTTCAGCCGATTCAATTGCATCGGCGAGACGGGACAGAGCGGCGAGGGTCGCATCTAGAGGAGCAGTCACCGTTGTAGGGAAATAGCTGGTCACGCCGTGCTGAGCTAGTAACTTTTCTACGGGCGGCAGCGCGTCGGCTGTGTTTTCCATTACGTCGTGCCCGGCACCGCCGTGGATATGAATGTCAAAAAATCCAGGAACCAAAACAGCATCGCCGAAATCCACCACGCGAGTTCCCGCAGGTATTTCCTGGCGCGTCTGCGACGCAATATCGACGATGATGCCTCCTTCCACCAACACCATTGGGCTGTCGATTTGCTCCAACGGCGTAAATAAAGTAGCTGCGCTGATCGCAATCATGGAATTTCAATGCTATATAGCAAAGCAACATTCTATAGGGAAATTCGAAAACGCACGATTTAAGAAGAGTGACGCCACAGGAGCGACCCTGCCCCAGCCATCCGAGTTTGATGTGCGGTTCGAACGCTGCGGCCAATGCTATACTTTGATCGGAATCGGCTCGTCGGTCACATACATTTCTTCGCCGCGACGATTCCTGATCACGTCAGTTCAATGTTGTCGGGGAGTGGCTCAGCCTGGTAGAGCACCTGGTTCGGGACCAGGGGGTCGGAGGTTCAAATCCTCTCTCCCCGACCAATTATCTCGAAGGTGATAGAAGAGTTAGGAAGCCTGTTGCGCCTGCGGCTTCATTGTCCCCTCCCAGTGGTGGTGGACTGTGCCCAATTTTGTGGCCACCCATGCGCCCGATGCCAGCCAGTACAGGGTCTTCTGAAGAATCGGCGCCTCGCGGAGATCGCCACAGAACTGTGACCAGCGATGCGTGCAAGAGTCCACGCGTCGCAACCCGGCGCCCCTAGCCGCGTGAGAAGAGTGTGGCCCAGGCTCTAGAACATGAACGGACGAACCCCAGAGATGCGTAGAGCCCGCCTGGGCTGTTTTTTCAGACTAGAGCGGTCAACGCAAGAGCGCCCTGACACGGGGCATCATAACCTATCGTTAGGTTATTGTAGGAAAATTTCTTGACTAAAAGCTACCGTGTCGGAGCCTCCAGCAGGCGCGTTGACTTGCTGTCGCTGTCCGCCTACTATGAGGCGCGCCACGGTGGCTCCTTTGTCGATGATTGGCCAAACCATCTCGCACTATCGAGTCGTAGAGAAGCTGGGCGGAGGTGGTATGGGCGTGGTGTACAAAGCCGAGGACACCCGGTTGCACCGCTTTGTCGCCCTGAAGTTCCTGCCGGATGACGTCGCGCGCAGATCCCCAAGCCTTGAGCCGCTTTCAACGGGAAGCGCAGGCTGCTTCCGCCCTGAACCATCCCAACATCTGCACTATTCACGACATTGGCGAGGAGAACGGCCAGGCGTTCATCGCCATGGAGTTCCTGGATGGCCAGACTCTGAAGCACCTGATCGGCAACCGCCCGCTCGAGCTGGAGACGCTGCTTTCACTTGGCATCGAGATCTCGGATGCGCTGGACGCTGCGCACGCGGAAGGAATCGTCCATCGCGACATCAAGCCCGCCAACATTTTCGTAACTAGGCGCGGTGGGCACGCGAAGATTCTGGACTTCGGACTGGCGAAAATACGCGTCACAGCAGGAAAACCCAGCGAGGCGACGGAAACCGGAGCCGGAGACCCCAACCTGACCACTCCAGGTTCGGCAGTGGGCACGGTCTCCTACATGTCTCCGGAGCAAGCCCGAGCCAAGGAGTTGGATGCACGCACGGACTTGTTCTCCTTCGGCGCAGTGCTCTACGAAATGGCCACCGGCCAACTGCCCTTTCGCGGAGACAGTACGGCGACGATTTTCGAAGCCATTCTCAACCGAGCTCCCGTGTCTCCTATGCGGCTGAATCCGGATGCTCCGGCCGAGTTGGAACGGATCGTCAACAAGGCTTTGGAGAAAGATAGAGAGTTGCGTTACCAGGGCGCGGCTGAGATGCGGGCCGACCTGAAGCGGCTGAAGCGGGAGACGGATACCGGCCATGCGGCTGTGGGAAGCTCGGGCGCCGTCGCGGTGGCCAAAGAGACGAGCCAGCAGCCGGTAGGTCAGTCGCCCTCGCAGGGGTCTGGTTCAGCTGCCGTTGCTTCATCCCAGACCGCAACCAAAGCGGTCGAAGCAACAGCCCCCGAGGGCAGGAGACTGTGGAAGTTTCTAGTTCCGGCGGCCGTTTTCCTGGTGGCCGCTTTGGTTGGCGTGGGCTTGTATTTGCGCTCGCATTCCCCAACCGGGCTGACCGAGAAGGACACTATCGTCATCGCTGACTTCGCCAATACCACTGGGGACGCGGTGTTTGACGACACGCTCAAGCAGGGCCTCTCCGTACAGCTTTCCCAGTCGCCCTTCCTCAACCTCCTGCCGGAACAGAAGGTGAGCGAGACGCTGAAGCTGATGGGTCGCACCCCGGGGGAACGGCTCACCCGAGAAGTGGCACGGGAGATTTGCGTGCGCACCAACAGCAAGGCCATGCTGTCGGGCTCCATCTCCAGCCTGGGCAGCCAGTACGTGATCGGGCTGAAAGCCGTGAACTGCAACTCCGGGGACGCGCTGGCGCAGGAGCAGGTCGAAGCGGCGACGAAGGAAAAGGTGCTGAAGGCGCTAGACAATGCAGCCACCAGCTTGCGAGCGAAGCTGGGCGAATCGCTGAGCTCGGTGCAGAAGTACGATGCGCCAGTCGAGCAGGCTACAACCCCTTCGCTTGAGGCATTGAAAGCCTACAGCGAGGCCACAAAGATCAGGCGTCAAGAGGGAGACACTGCTGGCATTCCGTTGTTCAAGCGGGCCATCGCGCTGGATCCGAACTTTGCCGTGGCCTACGACGGCTTGGGAATTTCATACTCCAATCTTGGCGAGAACGGTCTGGCCAGCGAGAACATCCGGAAGGCGTATGACCTGCGGGAGCGGGCCAGCGAGTTGGAGAAGTACCGCATCACCGCCTATTACTACGGCTTTACCACGGGCGAACTGGAGAAGTCAGACCAGGCTTATCAGCAGTGGGCCCAGGCCTATCCACGGGACTTCATTCCTCACGGCAACCTAGCGGTCAATTCTATCGCGCTTGGACAATACGAAAGGGGCGTGGCCGAAACCGTCGAATCCATACGTTTGAACCCAGATGCAGCAACTGGCTATGGCAATCTCGTGGGCCTGTATGCCGCCGTCAATCGTCTCGATGAAGCCAAGAGCACGTATGAGCAAGCGCTGGCGCGCAATCTGAAAAACAACAACCTTCACGTCAACCGTTACGGGGTGGCCTTTGTCGAGGGAGACACATCAGAAATGCAGCGGCAGCTGGCCTGGGCATTGGGAAAGCCGGGAGCGGAGGACTTTTTCCTGTCCGTTCAGTCGGATACCGAGGCCTATGCGGGACGTCTGGAGAAAGCACGGGAACTCTCGCGGCGGGCGGTGGACGTAGCCAAGCGCAATGACCAGAAGGAGACAGCGGCATTGTGGCTGCTGGACGCAGCTTTGCGCGAGGCCGAAGTTGGGAACACGGCACAGGCGCGCCAGCAGGCCACATCGGCGCTAACACTGGCTTCCACCTCGGATTTGCAAGTCCTGGCGGCACTGGCCTTCGCGCGAGGGGGAGATACGAGTCGGGCGCAGACCATGGCGGACGACCTGAACAAACGCTCGCCGTTGAATACGATTCTCAACGGCTACTGGCTGCCGACGATTCGTGCTGCCATCGCACTCGACGGCAAACATCCTGAAAAGGCGGTTGAGTTGCTGCAAGCGGCGTTAGCTTACGAATTGGGCCAGCCCTCGCCTGCAGCCCAAGTGGGCGGAAGCCTTTATCCCGTCTATGTGCGCGGCGAAGCCTATTTGGCGGCAGGCCAGGGGCAGCAGGCGGCCGCCGAGTTTCAGAAGCTGATTGACCATCGTGGCATCGTGCAGAACTTTGTGCTGGGCGCGCTTGCGCACTTACAACTGGGCCGAGCCAGAGCCCTTAGCGGCGACAAGGAAAGTGCGCGCAAGGACTACCAGGACTTCTTCGCCCTCTGGAAAGACGCCGACCCCGACGTTCCCATCCTGAAGGAAGCCAAGGCGGAGTACGCAAAGCTGCAGTGAAACTTCTCGACGCGGCCCTCCAGAGCGGTGAGACGACGTTGGCATCGGAAGCCAGGAGTAAGCTTTCTGCAATCGGCTTGGGTCTCTCCCGAACGGACGGACGCGATGTCGGTCCACTGCTAGGCTCTCTCCCAAATCGGGGTGCGATGAGGGAGGTGATAGTGAGACGGGACGGGTCGGAGGCGTTCCCGAATGAGCAGTCTATACAGAGGGCATCGGAAAAATGGCCAAATGCTCACGCTGTGTCCAATCTTCGGGACCAGGGGGTCGTAGGTTCAAATCCTACAGCGCCCACCACTCGTTACCTTGTCCGTTCCGGAGACATAGGTAACAGAACGTTCCGGCCACATGGGTACCACTTTTGGAAAGGGATTTTCCGGCGGTTCTAACACCGGTGTTTCCCGATCGAAGTATCCCAGATCATAATCCATAAAAGTTCACCAGCCGTGAACCCCTTTTCCCAACCATGTGAACTTGTACCAGTACCCACCGTACAATCTTTCGTTGCCGCAATTGCTACAACTTCGGTCCGGCCCTTTTTTATCGCAACCGCGTTTGTAGATCATTGCTGACCTCGCTTTCGATCTTTTCCTTTGGTGCCCTTCGGTCTGCCGCCGAGCTTGCCCCATTCGCGCATCCGACGGACAAATTCCTTTCTGCCCCACTTCTGGATGCGGGCCCGCACGCTCCTGCGGCCCATCAGACTCGCTGCTTGGTTCGGGGTTATGGGTGGCATTATAACTTAACGTTAGGTTATTAGAAGAGAATTTCATAGCCATAATCTCCTGCCGCGGGTGCGTTGACTTGCCCTCGCTATCCGCCTAAGATGAGGCGCCACTGTGACTCCTTCGTCAATGATCGGCCAAACCATCTCGCACTATCGGGTCGTAGAGAAGCTAGGCGGTGGTGGCATGGGTGTGGTCTACAAGGCCGAAGACACCCGCCTCGATCGTTTCGTCGCTCTGAAGTTCCTTCCTGAAGACGTAGCCCGCGACCCTCAGTCACTAGAGCGGTTTCGACGGGAAGCGAAGGCTTCGTCCGCCCTGAATCATCCCAACATCTGCACGATCTATGACATCGGCGAAGAGAATGGCCAGGCGTTCATTGCCATGGAGTATCTCGACGGCGCAGACGTTGAAGCACCTGATCGGAGTCCGGCCGCTGGAACTCGACACTTTGCTGTCGCTTGCCATCGAGATTGCTGACGCGCTGGACGCCGCTCACTCCAAGGGCATCGTCCACCGTGACATCAAGCCCGCAAATATCTTCGTAACCGAGCGGGGCCACGCCAAGATTCTTGATTTTGGGCTGGCCAAGGTATCAGCCCAGCAAAAACGCCATCAGAACGAGGCTGGGTCTTCGATGCCGACGATGGACGAGCAGCATCTGACGAGCCCGGGGACGGCGCTGGGCACCATGTCCTACATGTCGCCGGAGCAGGCGCGGGGCAAGGAACTCGATCCGCGCAGCGATCTCTTTTCCTTTGGAGCGGTACTCTACGAAATGGCGACCGGCGCGTTACCCTTCCGGGGGGAAACTTCAGCGGTCATTTTTCACGCCATTCTGGAGAAGACGCCGACCTCGCCGATCCGTCTTCACCCGGACATTCCACCGGAGCTGGAACGGATAATCAACCGCGCGCTGGAGAAGGACCGCGAGCTGCGCTACCAACATGCCTCGGAGATGCGCGCGGAGCTGCAGCGCCTGAAGCGGGATTCGGGGTCGGGGAAGAGGATCGCGGCGGAAGAGCCAGGAGAGCCTGCGCTTTTAGATCCAGCTCGCGGATCTTCTCGGGGACCTGCTGCCGCGGTTTCCTCTTCATCGTCGGTTTCGCGGGTGGGGGCGTCATCGACTGGCGCTCCGGGCACATCGGGGCCACATGAGCCGGATGCGCTGCATTCACCTGGACAGACGAGGACGTCTGCACCTAAGCGGTTTGCAGTAATAGCGGCGGCCGTGGTCGTGATCGCAGGCTTGTTGGGCGGAGGGCTGTACTGGCGTTCCCGTTCCACCCGAAATCTTACCGAGAAGGATTCCATCCTCTTAGCTGATTTCGTAAACACCACCGGCGACCCGGTTTTCGACGGAACCCTCAAGCAGGCGCTGGCGGTGCAATTGGAACAATCGCCATATTTGAACCTCGTGCCGGATAAGACGATCCGCAATGCGCTCCAATTTATGGGTCGCCCTGCCGAGGAGCGGGTCACTGGCAGCGTGGCGCGGGAGATCTGCGAGCGCGAGAACATCAAAGCGATGCTCAGCGGTTCGATTGCGGCGCTGGGCAGCCAATACGTGATCGCGCTCGACGCAGTAAATTGTGCCACCGGCGACTCACTCGCCAGGGAGCAGGTCACGGCGGCCAGCAAAGAGGGAGTGCTGCCGGCGGTAGGAAAGGCGGCGTCAAGCCTGCGGGGAAAGCTGGGCGAGTCGCTGGCCTCCATCCAGAAATTCGACAAGCCGGTGACCGAGGCGACCACGTCATCACTGGAAGCGTTGAAGGCATACGCCGCGGCCGACGACATGCGAAATGGGGGTGGCGAGGCCGAATCCATTCCTCTGTTCCAGCGCGCCATCGTGCTGGACCCGAATTTTGCTCTGGCCTACGCCGGCTGGCCGCCATTTACGGCAATATTGGGGAAGAAGATCGAGCCTCCGAATCCGCCAGGAAAGCATTCGACCTGCGCGAGCGGGTCAGCGAACGCGAGCGGTTCTATATAGAGAGCCACTACTATTTCGCAAACGGGGATCTGGAAAAGGAAAAGGAAACCCTGGAGTTGGACATTAAGGCTTATCCGAATGACACCACCGCGTTCGGCAACCTTGCCCTGCTCTACAACCTCTTCTATGGCCAGTACGAGAAGGCCATCCCGTTAGCCAACGAGGCCTCCCGTCTCGAACCTGCTGCGCCGTTTGGCTATATCCACGCAGGGCTGGCGTACATGGCATCTAAACCGGATGGAGGAATCGCGGTCCCTCATGCAAAAAGCGTTGGATGCCAAGGCGGACAACCTCTTCGTCCACCAACAGCTCTATCGAACTGGCTTTGCTGAATGGCGATGCCGACGGGATGCAGCAGCAAGTGAAATGGTCAGAAGGAAAGCCCAGTGAATACCTGCTGCTCAACGAAGCAACCAATGTCGCTGCGGCACGCGGACAAATGAAGAAAGCCGAGGAGTTGATGCAGCGGTCGGTACAGGTTACGGACAGGCTGGGCTTCAAGGGAACTACGGCGGCGACCATGGCGGCCGTGGCTGTGATCCAGTCGGAATTTGGGAACTCCGCGAAGGCACGGGAACTGGCGACGTCGAGTGGCGCCGCCTTGCATAACCGAGATAATCTGGAGTCGGTGGCGTTGGCCTTGGCGATGACGGGCGACGTCAGCCACGCCCAAGCTATCGTGGACGACCTGGGCCGCCGCTTCCCCGACGATAGTGTCGTACACCAGGTAAACATTCCCTGCGTACGGGCGCTGATTGATTTGCAGCGTAAAGCTCCGGAGCCGGCGGTTCAGGCGCTCGACGCGGTGAAGCTATATGAATTAGGCACCGCCGTGGCGTTTCTGCCTACGTACATTCGCGGCCAGGCCTACCTGCAGGCGAAACGCGGGACCGATGCGGCGGCAGAATTTCAGAAGATAGTGGATCATCGCGGGATCAATCCCATAGCCGTCGAGCATTCATTGGCCAAGCTGGGGCTGGGTCGAGCTTACGTAATCACTGGAGACGCGGCCAGGGCCAGAGCTGCGTATCAGGATTTCCTGGCGCTGTGGAAAGACGCCGACTCGGAAATCCCCATCCTGAAGGAAGCCAAAGCGGAGTACGCGAAGCTGCAGTGAAACTTGTCGACGCGGCCCTCCACAGCGGCGAGCGAATTGCTATCGGGAGCCGCCCACCGATGGGCGATCAATCCTGCTACGCTACTCAACGCGATGAAATCGGCTTATTTGATCTGAAATCCCAGTTTCTAAGTTATGGAGATCAATAATGCATGACACAAGCCTTCAAATCGATCCCTCTCCCATCTTGCAGACGGCTTTTGCCTTCTGGTCTTCTAAGGTTCTTCTAACTGCGGTCGATTTTGGAGTGTTCACCAAACTTGGGGGTCGTCGGATCACGGGGGAGAAACTAGGCGCCGAAATCGGTCTGCATCCGCGCGCTATTAGTGATTTCCTGGACGCGCTTGTCGCAATGAAGTTTCTCGACCGCGAGGGGGACGGACCAGAAGCGAAATACTTCAATACGCCTACCGGCGCCCTCTACCTCGACAGCACCAGCCCGAGGTACGTCGGCGGTATTCTAGTCATGCTCAACGCGCGGCTGTTCAAGTTTTGGCACGACCTCCCGGAAGCCTTGCGCACCGGCAAGCCGCAGAACGAAGTCAAGCACGGTCAGAAGGGAGTTTTCGAGGAGCTTTACGACGAGCTGCCGAGGCTCGAACAGTTCATGGGAGCGATGACGGGACTTTCGCGAATTAACTTTGAGGCGTTCGCATCGAAGTTTGATTTTTCGCAGTTCAAGATTCTATGCGATGTTGGAGGCGCAACCGGTTTGCTTTGTATAGAAGTCGCTAAAATAAACCACCATCTCCGGTGCATTTCCTTTGATTTGCCGCAGGTGGAACCGATTGCACGCAAACACGTCGCTGTCGCGGGACTCAGTGACCGGATTAAAACGGCTAGTGGCGACTTCTTTGCCGACCCATTGCCCAAGGCAGATCTCATTACTATGGGCATGATTCTGCACGACTGGAACCTCGAGAAGAAGATGCAACTGATCCGAGCCGCCTACGATGCTTTGCCACCAAACGGCGCGTTGGTCGCTATCGAAGCTCTTATTGACGATGCCCGTCGCGAGAACCTCTTCGGCTTGCTGATGTCGCTAAACATGCTCATCGAATTCGGCGATGCGTTCGACTATTCCGGTGCGGATTTCCGTAAGTGGTGCCAGGAGGTCGGTTTCAAACGGTTTGAAGTCATCCATCTCGCCGGCCCATCCAGCGCAGTGATCGCCTACAAATAGAAAAGACGCCCGAGTATCCCGGGATGGGGCGCGATGCCTAGGTGAACCCGTCGTAAGCAAGCACAAGGCGAGTGAACTCTGGGCCGGTCTATTTATACTGGTCGGCTAAATGTAGATGTTCTTGATATCCCAGTCTGGACCGCGATAGTCCATGTCGTTATCACGGTCGATCACGCCGAACGTATTCATGTCGGCAGGTTCCGACGTCTTACATATCGTAACTCGCCCGCAGTTTCGCTTTGCCATGTTTGGGTAAAGGAAAGATCGGATAAACGTCAAGTATTCCCTGACCGCCTTGGGGCGGCAGAGATAACCCTTGTTATAACCGCAAAGGATTAAAGACAGGCGACTAGGATTCGTTTCAAGGAAGCGAAACAGAACTTGAGTAATTTGGGGATAGCTCGGAGAAAAGAAGTCGTCGAGCACCAGAATCCCGCGGTCGCTTAACAGCGATTCAGCGATCACCAGGTCGTTACTCACGGCCTGAGCCGAGTGTTCGCCGTCGATATGGATCCAGCGGAAATCCCGCGCAGTGTCCCTGACAAACGGATATCTGGGAAGATACTGTGACATTTCCTGAATGTATTGACACTTCGCATTCGGCACCAGTTCCTCAATCCGCCGTTGTACTCCGTTGAGAGGCAGGGCATCGACAAGAACACAGGTTTCGTTGGTCTGGCAGTGGAGCGCAACCATGGCCGCGGACTTGCCCTGGTAGACACCGATCTCCAGCAGATTGCCACGAATCTGGCTCGCCGTCTGATATCCCAGGAGAATATCCCAGATGGCCGCCGACTCAGCAGAAAACCATCCCGTAACGTTAGCGCATGATTGCAAGTATCGCTGATAGCATTCCGCGCTTAATTCCAAAGTTGGTTCCAAAGATAATTCCAAGATCCCTCCTTACAACTCAGTCCACTAAGAACAGTCCTGGTCAATACCGCTAGCAGATCACATTCCAAAAGGAGGGCTGTTTGGTTGTGACGAAAGGCTTCGCCGGAGAAGCGCACCAGGACGGGGTTTCAGCGGTTTACGAAGGTAATCAGAACATTCGTTCGCGCGGACCAGTAAGATCCCAGTTGAATTAATGAGCGGTCCGTCTGAGAGATTCTCATCGAATTCTAATTGCGCCAGTCTGAGAAACTGACTGCCCTAATCTGGCACCTATCTTGCGCAGCAGCGGGATCCGGCAATTTCTTTATTCAGGCTCATGGCAAAGCGAACGCCACATACACGCTTCCGGAAGAGCTCTTAGGATCTTTGCCGCCCCCGGCACTGACGACCACGTATTGCTTACCGTCGATCATGTAAGTGGCTGGTGTTGCCACCGCCGCAAAAGGTAGAACCGTTTCCCAAAGCAACTGACCTGTGAGACTGTCGAAAGCGCGAAGCTTCTTGTCATACACAGTTGCGCCGATGAACAAAACGTCGCCGGCGGTCACGATCGGTCCGCCATAGTTTTCGGTGCCCGTGTTCGTGAGCCCCTTTGCTGCCAACGCGGGATATTCGCCCAGTGGAATCTTCCAAAGATATTTGCCTGTGTTCAGATCGATGGCGTTGAGTGTACCCCACGGCGGCTTGATCGCCGGATACCCATCGGGATCAAGAAAGTCGCGCGAACCGGTGATCCGGTATTTCATCGGCGCGCCTTCGGCTGTGCTCGAGTAAATGGCGTCGTGATCCGGGTCCGGGTCCATCGCACTCTGCTCGGTAGACAAATAAGTGAGCAGTCCATCCAAATCTTTGCCCGAGAGATCCGCGAAGGCCGGCATAAGGCTTCCGCCGTGGTGAATTTTGTCCTGAATTTGCTGTGCCGACAGTCGCTTTCCAACGCCTTTCAGTGGCGGGAACGTGGGAGGTTTTCCTTCCCGATGGTCACCGTGGCACGTAGCGCATTTATTTTCGTAGACGGTAGCCCCGGCAGCTGCCGGCACAACATTTCTTTCGGAGTTCGCTGCTAAAGCGACAGGCTCGGTGTTTTCTGCCTTATCGCCGTCGGCTTTTGGGCCACCGCCGTCTCTCACAAATTGAACCAGCGACTGAAGGTAGTCACCTTTCAGGTTCGGAAAGGCCGGCATGCGTCCTTTCCCTTGAAGAATTGTGGTTTCGATTTCGGCTTGTGACAGTTTTTTTCCTACATCGACAAGGGAAGGATAAGTTGGAGGAGAACCCTTTCGGTCATCGTTGTGACAGACACTGCACTGATTGTGGTAAGTGCGCTCGCCTGTGCTGCGGGCAGGTTTGTTTTCGGTCAACGCGACAACGCACGCCCATTCGTTTGAGTTGACAAAAATTACCCCGCGTCGGGGGTCAACTGCGGGCCCGCCCCATTCTGCGCCACCCAGGAAGCAGGGAAACACGACAGTCTCTCTATCGAGTGCGGTAGGAACAAATTGGCCCCCGCTGAGATACGTGCTGAATTCCTGAACTGCCCATGCGTGTGCTTCAGGCGTTCTTTCGGTTAATAGATCTTCCGTAAGAAGTTGCCGTGCGAAGGGCTCTGGCGCGAGAGGGACAGGCTGAGTTGGAGCGGTTACTTCTCCGGGTACGGTGCTGGCAGGGTACTTGCGCTCCTCAATCGGGAATAATGGCTTGCCGGTGGTGCGATCGAATAAGAAAAGAAATCCTTGCTTGGACGTCTGCGCCACCGCGTCGATGCGTTTGCCATTGCGCTTCACCGAAACCAGCGCCGGCGGAGAAGGGAAATCTCGGTCCCAAATGTCGTGATGTACTCCCTGGAAATGCCAAAGGCGTCTTCCGGTCGCAGCATCCAGGGCGAGCAAGGTGTTGGCAAAGAGGTCGTTTCCTACACGATCGGCGCCGTAGAAATCGAATACCGGAGATCCGGTTGGCACATAAACGATGCCGCGTTTGTCATCCAGTGCCATTCCGGCCCAATTATTGGCGGCACCGGCTTCTCGCCACGCATCTTTCGGCCACGTATCGTAGCCGAATTCACCAGGATGAGGGATGGTATGAAATCTCCATCGCAATTCTCCGGTGCGAACGTCGAAAGCTCGAATATCTCCAGGAGGGGAAGGATGGGTTTCAGGATCGCGGCCGCCCACGATAATCAGGTCTTTGTAGACAATGCCCGGACTGGTTAACGCGAAAGATTGCAACCGGTAATCGCCACGGAGATCTTTTCGTAGATCGAGTCTTCCACACTCTCCAAACGTTGCTAGCGCCTTACCGGTCCGAGCGTCGAGCGCATACAAAAAATTCGTGATGGAAGCAAAAATCCGGCCTTCTTTGCCATCGGTCCAATAGGTAAGGCCGCGCACCGGGTTCTTTCCTGCGAGGCCGGAATCAAACTTCCAGATTAAGTTGCCGGATGCGGCGTCGAGCGCAACCACCTTTTGGGTTGCGGTGTATGCATAGAGTACACGGTCGACAATGATGGGGCTTGTTTCGAGACCGCCCTCTTCCCCGGCGTCGAATTTCCATGCGATCCGTAGTTCTTTCACATTTTGACGATTGATCTGCGAAAGGCTGGAGTAGTGATCGCCTGCCGCCTGGCCTCCGTACACGGGCCAGTCGAGAGATGTTTTGGCTGCGGATTTTTTGGCGTCCGTGAGTGTTTGGCAATAAGCGCTTCGGCAAAAAAGCAGGAATAAAACCGCTGCCAGGAATTCCACCCTGACTTTCTGAAGCGCCATCGACTACCCTCCTCGCGTTCCAACCCCACCCGTGATCGTTCGGTAGTGCCTCTGTACGTTGTCTCGATGAAGCGACGGACTTCGCGCGGGATGCCCCTGGAGCACCCACGCACCGCCAAAGGTTATTGTTGTAAATGCTGGTGAAACAGACTGTAGCCGCACACAGTAGAAACTAAAGAGCGCAGAAGTGTCTACTGAAAATATTGAGATGCACCATGCGAACGAAAGCGAACTGTGACCAAACCGGTGCGGGTTACGTCTATCTTCTGACGATGTACGAAAGGAAGACCGGAATGAATGTCGCACTGACTCTACTGTTATTATGCCTGCCTCTTTTTGCGTACGCCGAAAACCCAAAACCCACAACGTTACGAGGCGTATTGCTGGAACAGCTGCGTACTACCCACAACGACAAAGACTGGTTCGTTCCGGTCAATGTCGCCGTGGCTGGGCTTACAGCCGAGCAAGCGAATTGGAAGGATGCAAGCGGGAACCACTCGGTAGGACAGCTAACCTATCATCTGCTGTTCTGGGACCGCGACCAGCTTGCGAAATTCAAGGGGGAGCCGCAGGAGAAATTCAGCGGCAACAACGAAGAAACGTTTAACAACTTTGACAGTAAAAAGTGGAACGATACCGTCAAGCAGCTCGACCAGGTTATGACTGACTGGGAAAAAGCCGTCGAAGCTGCGGATGAAAAGAAGTTGGAAAGCTGGGCGTCGGTCATCGCGCACATCGGCACCCACAACGCTTATCATGTAGGGCAAATCATTTTCGTTCGCAAACTTCAGGGCTCATGGAATCCGGAAAATGGTGTTAAGTAAAACACGGTTTATTCGTGATGGGAGGCTGAATCCTTCGCCTCCCCTTCTGCTTCGGCTGGTGCGTCGTCTTTCTTGCTTTCCTGGACGGTGTCGGTTTCTACGAGCGAATGTGCCTTAGGGGCGTTGGCGTGCGCCGCGCGGGCTTGCCGGGCGATGTCTCCAAGCGTGGGGCTCATCACCGGCAGCGCTTTGGGTTCGATCACAGGAGCGCCAGGTTGCGCGGATCCGGTCACAATGATTGCTGTCGTGGTTTGTGGAGTAGCCACTTGTTTGGCGAGTGCCTGCGTCGGTTCTTGCCCGAATGCCTGGGTGGCCAGCACCAACCCCGCCACCACCAGCATCAATGACGTTTTCATAACCCAAACCCCTTTGAGCCTATTCGGCGATGTTTCTTGTGTCTCGCGGCTATATCCATTGCACGCCTGATTCCACAAAAATCGCGATTAATACATTTGTATGTTACTGCAATAGAAAGGGATGGATCTGGTTGGAATATCAAATCCCGGTCCGTGGAATGTGTTTTCCTTTCCCGTGGGAAGGTGCTTTCCCTCGGACCTTCGTGCCGAAATACCGGTCTAGGCGGACCTAAGGCGGGGGGATCTGAGTAATAGCCCGGTTGGAATTAGGACTCTCGTTGCCTGCAGCGTCGATCGCCTTGACCCGGTAGATGTACGTTGCACCGGGTTTGACATTGCGATCGACATAGCTCAAGCCGGTAACAGCCGTCGCAATGCGCTCATTTTCCTTGTCAGGTGAACTGCGATAGATGTTATATCCAGCCACGGTAAAGGCAGGTTGCGCCGGTGGGTTCCACTTCAAAAGAACGGTGTGTGGCTTATCGTTGGCTGCGACCCGGAACAGCATCAGGCCAACGACTCCGCACACCATCGAAACAGTGGCGAAGAGCAGAATCGAAGCTTTTTTCAATCTCGATACCAGGTGCTGGCCGCAGTATTCGTCAAATAACTATTTTTCCGCCTCGTAATTTAGGCTGCTTCCGACAATAAAATCACTGTACTACTGTTGATCGGTCTGTTTGTTCACTACCGAACCGGCCTCGGTGATACTGCCCTTCACCAGATCGGTCTTAATTTTGAGCTTCTGATGAGGACGCAAGTCGACCACCGTGTCGAACGGCAAATAACCTGGTAAGGCGACGCGCACACTATGACGCCCCGGCGTCAACAGCATAGCTTTCCCGGCTCCATCGAATTCATCCACGTGACCGGCAAATTGGTTATCCACAAATACCGCAGCTCGCGTCGGTGTGGCCGAGATTTTCAACTCTCCGGTTGCCGCGCCCGCCTGTGGGTGAGCTGCTCTGACCAGAGAAACATTAACGACCTGGGTCTGTCCCGGCTCGAGGATGACTTGCTCGGTGAAGTCGTTGTACCAAGCCTGACGCACTACGACATCGTGTTTTCCCGGCAGGAGCGTAATTTTCTTTTCACCGTTTAATTCCTTTACGAAACCGACATACTGTCCATCGATCCACACTCCGGCGGTCTTTTCGGCCTTGGTGTGGGCTACAAATTTCAGTTCTGATTGAACACGGTCTTCCGCATAAACCAGACCAGCCGCTGCAATCATCGTAAGAAGGGACGATAGAAATCTACGACTATACAAATCCTCACCTCCAAAAATACTGTCCATCACTACCAGCATTATTGTATCCGCCGATACTTACTAGTAGCCAGCAGGATTCTCTGAAAGTAAACAAGAGAGTACAGACAAAACTGGACACTGCGGAAAGGCCGACGACCTTGTTTGCTACCGAATAAGATATTGGCGCAGGCAGCGTATGCAAGGCACATAACCTTCTCGGATTGCTTCCGAGGCAGCGATCAGGCGCACATTTTCATCTTCATGTTTATGAAGAAAGCGGCAACCGGGCAAGTGAAAGGTCTTACCGTCAGCCGAGACCGCAACCATCATCTCGGCTGGAACATTTTTGCCCGGATCGGCATGATATGAACGTATGGCGGACAGCGATTTCGCATCGAGGCGAGCCATGGTGAAACTTCCTGATATCAGGGCGATTGCTGCGGCTGCCAGAATCCAGCCGAAAGCCGTCCCCCGCGGTCCCGGTGCACGTTGAGCCAATCGGCTCTGCCAGCCGGCTGAGAATCCTGCCGGTAATTCCAGCGAACGCTCGTCTCCATATAACGCGATCACATTTTTGGTCCCGTCCAGCACCGCGGTGCAGTGCTTGCACTCGCGAAAATGCGCTTCCATCGTTGCGCGAAGTTCCGGGTCTAGTTCGCCCTCAAGGTAATTGGAGATTTCCTGCCAAACGTGTTCACACCTGATTACCATGGCTTGCTTCCTTTCCCGAATGGCGTGCGGCTGAACCAGCCGTCAGCGAACGCCGGCGCCAGAATGTCTCGCAACATGAGCCGTGCCCGCAGCAGGCGCGTTTTGACGCTGGCAACGGAAATGCGCAAGGCCCGAGCGGTCTCCTCGATGCTCATGTGTTCTACATCCCGCAAAAGAAAGACCTCACGATATTTTTGCCCCAGGCTGGCCAGGGCTTTGGTCAGAATCATTCGGAATTCGCTCTTTTCCAGGGCTTCGGAGGGAATCTCGCGCCAATCGGCAAAGTCGCGGGGACTGTAATCTGCTTCTTGGGCATTTTCGTCGCGCGCATCAGCGAGCGGCTCAAAAAGATTCGCGTGCTGTTTTCGTTGACGCATGCGGGCCTCATTGACTGTGATCTGAATCAGCCAGGTACTGAAACGCGACTCCCCACGAAATTGCTGCAAGTGGGTAAAAGCTTTGAGAATGGCTTCCTGTGCTACCTCCTCCGCGTCGGCTTCATTTCGAAGAAGCGCGAGAGCAGTGATGTAAACTCGCCGCTCGTAAGGCTTGATCAGCTCGGCGAACAGGGATGACTGCCCACCTCGGATGCGGGCTATGAGCGAGTGCTCTCTGTCTTCGCCGGTATCTGGTGGTTTCTCGACCGCCATCATTCTTCGTAGCGTCCAGTCTCGGAATTTCGGTATCGGCGGAACCGTGAATTCACTGATGCGAGAGATATTCGGGATTCTTTTTCCATCCCGTAAGCATAGAGGCGAAGTTAGTCCAGCCGTGCAACACAACCATTACAAGATGTCCCAGAATGAAGAACAGAATCGCCCACATGACCGCAAAGTGCCAGATGCGAGCCCAGTGGAAGCCGCCCATCATCCAGGCCAGCCAGGAAAACTGCACTGGCTTCCACACGGCAATCCCGGTAACCACGGAGAGAAACCCAAGTCCCAGCGCCTGGGTGTATGCCAGTTTCTGCAGAGGGTTGTAGACTTCCCGGATCGCGGGCTTGGGTCCAAAGAAAAAGTAGTAATGAACCATGGGCCATACGCCAGGGATATCGCGCGTTGTGAAAAGTACTTGTCGATAGTTTCCACTGAATATCTGGTATCCGAGATAAAACAAGCCGGTGCCGATATAAATCCACACAAACGTGAGATGCCATTGCAGACCGCCACCTAGCCATCCCCCCAGCGCCATGGCCTTCGGCCAGTGCAGCAAATCCTTTTGGGGAATCTTTGCTCCAAAACTGGGGAAGGCGCGGAATATCTGGAAACCACTGGCCACCATCACAAGTAGCGCGATCGAATTTAGCCAGTGACAGAAACGTACCGCCCATGGATGTTCGTAGACGGCGTGTTCGATCAATTCGCTTTTGCTTGACTCGATTTCGACTACGGCTTCACGCATTGATCTTTTCTCAACAGCCATTGAAAAGTTACAGCCTACAAAAATTAAAAGTTACAGTCCATAAAAAGAAGAGTAGCCCTGGTCCTCCCAGTAGCCGACGCGGCTGAGGACATTCGTTATTTTCAAATCGGTGATATATTTAGCCTGCTTGTAACCAATCTTGGTTGGAATCTGTAAACGCAAGGGCGCCCCGTGCTCGCGGGTTAGCGGCTGATCGTACATTTCGTAACACAGCAAAGTTTGTGGATGCAGGGCCGTCGCCATATCAAGAGATTCGTAATAGTCGTCGGCACACTCGACATAAACGAAGCGGGAGCTAGTATCCGCTCCAATCATTTGGAGAAAGTCCGAAAGCCTTGCGCCACCGAACCGGCCAATTACATCCCAGCCTTCCACGCAGACATGCCGGGTGTTCTGACGCACTTTCGGAAGAGCCTGGAATTGCGACAACTTGTATGCGCCAGGTTTCTGGACCGCGCCGGTTACGGTTAGTGTCCACTTGTCGAGATCAACGCCAGGATCGTCTACGTCGTAATCGTTGATCGGGAACTTTTCAAACGGTGCGAGTTCAGAGTCCGCAAAGGTGGCAGCAAGATGTCCTAAGCGAAACAGTTTGGCAGAAACCCAATCGCTGAATCCCAAGCCGGTCTTCAACAGCGGCTCCTGAAGCTTGGGAATGGCAAAAGCCCCAAGCGCAAGCATGGGAGCCAGCTTCAGCAATTCGCGGCGGTTAACCCTCTTGAACTTTTGATTATCGATACGTGATTCCATGTAGCCGCCAGAGACGAACAGTATCCGGACAATGAGATTCCGGGAGAAGGCAAAAGTTACAGGCAGACGGATTGTTTGCGCGTCGTGCTACACCGTCTCGGCCACAAGTTTGGCGAACTGATTTACATCCTGCTCGCTGGTATCGAACGAGCACATCCATCGCACCACGGATTGCTCCTGGTTCCAGACATAAAAGAAGTAACGCTTTTGCAGCGCGGCAATCGCTTTTCGCGGGATCTTAGCGAATACGCCGTTCGCTTCCACCTTATGAACGATCTTTACCTGCGGAATCTGGCTGAGTTTCTTTTGCAGCAGACGTGCCATGCGGTTGGACTGCTGGGCGTTCTTAAGCCAAAGATCGCCGGTGAGCAAGGCGTCGAATTGGGCTGATATAAAGCGCATTTTCGAGGCTAGTTGCATACCCTGCTTTCGCAAATAGAGGAAATCGTGCCCCAGTTTCGGATCGAAGAAAATTACAGCTTCGGCACCCAAAGCTCCGTTCTTGGTCCCGCCGAAAGAGAGCACATCCACGCCCAGATCCCGTGTAGCCTGGCGCAGCGTTTGTCCCAGGCTGGCAGCCGCGTTCGCGATGCGTGCGCCATCCACGTGCAGAAACATGCCGCGATCATGTGCGAAGCGCGCCAAAGCCTTGATCTCCGCCGGTTGGTACAAGGTCCCCACTTCCGTCGCCTGTGTGATTGAGATCACACGAGGTTGCACGTGATGCGGGTCGTCGACGCCATGATAGGCGTGACCGACAGACGCGACCGTTAGCTTTCCATTCTGCGGAACAATAGGGATCAGTTTGCAGCCGGTGAATTTCTCCGGCGCGCCGCATTCATCGGTATAAATATGTGCCGATTCCGCGCAGATGACAGCGTGATACGAGTTAGTCAGTGCCTTCAGGCTAAGGCAATTGGCCGCAGTTCCATTGAAGACGAAAAAGACGGCAATGTCCGATCCGAAATGTTTCTTGAATTTGACCACCACGGACTGCGTGTAGGGATCGTCTCCGTAACCCACCGTGTGGCCCTGATTCACCGCGCTAATTGCTTTCAAAACTTCGGGATGGACTCCGGCATTGTTATCACTGGCAAAGCTGCGTGCAGGTTTCATGTTCAAGACAATTTAGCAGACACAGTGTGCGGCGGACACTCCTGTGCTCCGCCGTTGCATTGATATTGATTGCTTGTATTTTCCTCGCACAAACGGCTGTTGCGGTTGGAATACGCCTTCCGAAACAGTATCTCAGAGATGGTGGCGGCCCGGGGTCTCCACCCGCACGGAAGTCCCGCTATGGCACAAACGTGGTGTTACTTCGCGGGTACCACAGTGATCTTGGCGGGATCAGTGGGGGCAATTATGTTCAACCCATGGCACTCGTTCTGATGATGGTGGTCCTGGCGTTTGGCCTGCTCTATGTAGCAGTCATTGCCGAAGAGCGGCAGATGCAGGAAGCTACCAAGCCCCGAAAACGTTAGAATTCTTACCCAGGCTCGATCCCCATTTGGGCCCGGTTACCCGTTCCGGGTTTATTCCGCAGCTTTTTCCTTCCGTCACTTTCAACACGAAAACCCTTGCAGACACCTATATACTCTCTTCTCACCAGGTTAGATTGTCTCGTTATCGCTGACCTGCAGCCGCGGTTCCTCAGAGGCAGTCAAAAGATGGATTCGTTCATTTTCAGGAAAAACGTGCGCCCTTCGAGGCGTGCCAGGATAGGTCTAGCTGCAGCTTTTGCCCTTATTTCTTCTGCCATGGCCTGTGGCGGAGGCTCCGCCAACGGAGCGGCGCCCCAAGCTCCCGCCGGCATACCGGTAAAGGTACAAACCGCCCAACTGCTCTCCGTGAAAGACACCACGGAATATGTTGCAACGCTGAAGTCGCGCGATTCGGCCGTAATTATGCCTCAGGTGGAAGGGCAGATCACTGCAATCTTCGTGCATTCCGGTTCTCGTGTCGCAGCAGGAACCCCGCTGATGCAAATCGATCCTCTCAAACAACAAGCCACCTTGAAGTCCCAAGAGGACACTCTCACCGCGAAGCAGGCCGAATTGGAGTGGGACAAGCAAGAATTTGCGCGTAACAGTGGTTTGTATGACGCGAAAGTCATCAGCAAACAGGCGCTAGACCAGTCCAAAACCGCCATGGATCAAGCGCAGGCGCAATTGGAGGCGCTGCATGCCCAGGTGAAGCAGGAAACGGTGCAGCTTCACTACTATCGCGTGACCGCTCCAAGTAGTGGAATTGTAGGAGATATTCCGGTAAGAGTTGGCGACCGCGTCACCACCACCACCCTCCTGACGACCGTGGATAAGCCAGGCAGTCTCGAAGCCTACGTTTACGTTCCTATTGAACGGTCAGGACAACTCAAGCCGAACCTGCCGGTGCAGATCATCGATCCTTCGGGTAATGTGCTGGCGGAAAGCCACATAAATTTCATATCACCGCAAGTCGATCCCACCACTCAAACTGTGTTGGCCAAGGCCCCCATCGCGAATAACAACGACAGCCTCCGCAACGCACAGTTCATTCATGCCCGCATCATTTGGGGCGCTCAGGACCGCACCGTAGTTCCCGTTCTCGCCGTTTCCCGTATTGGCGGCCAATATTTCGCCTTCATAGCGGAAGAGCAAGATGGAAAAACGGTAGCACACCAGAAACCACTGCGACTCGGAGAGATGACCGGCAACAACTACGTGGTTCTGGAAGGAATCAAGCCGGGGGACAAGATCGTCGTATCCGGAACCCAATTTTTGATCGACGGTTCGCCGGTTCTTCCGCAAGGTTGAGAAGCGGACATCGGATTTCGGAGTTCAGACTTCGGACTCGGACTTTGGACGCGAGACCACTGGCACCAGGCTTCAAGTTTCGACTTGCCATCGTCACCCTGCGAAACTTCAAGAATATTGTGTATCGATTGTGAACCGCATGGTTTCTGAACTTAACCAATAGTCTGACGCTCATGTTCCGACGCCCGAATCCAGAGGTCCGATTTAAATGTTCGTTGACTTTTTCATAAGACGGCCCGTCTTCGCCACAGTTTGCGCCCTGCTGATTATTTTGGCGGGCGCGGCGGTGATTCCCACTCTCCCCATCGCGCAATTTCCCACGCTTGCACCTCCCCAGGTTTCCGTTTCCAGTGCTTATGTAGGGGCCAGTGCCCAGACCGTGGAAACCGCGGTAACCGTCCCGCTCGAACAGCAGATCAACGGTGCCGAGGGAATGAAATACATCACCTCGACCAGC
This sequence comes from Terriglobia bacterium, assembly GCA_963706335.1. Classification (GTDB taxonomy): domain Bacteria; phylum Acidobacteriota; class Terriglobia; order Terriglobales; family Acidobacteriaceae; genus JAIQFF01. The sequence goes on along the minus strand of CAVPME010000006.1, from coordinate 183,033 downwards.
AGCAGCAATGGGGCGAGCGAAATCACCGCTACCTTCGATCTGAATCGCGATCCCGACCTTGCGGCGGTTGACATTCAGAATCGTGTGAACACGGCGCAAGGCAGGCTGCCGAATGCGGTGAAAGCGACAGGCATCACCATCACCAAAGCGTCGAACAATTTTGTATTGGGCGCAGCCGTATTTTCGCCTGAGAAACGCTATACCCCTCTGTTCATGAGCAACTACCTGGATGTGTATGTAAAAGACTCGCTAAAACGGGTCCCGGGAGTAGCGGATGTAATCATTTTCGGAGAGCGGAAATATTCCATGCGACTCTGGCTCGATCCGGTCCGCATGGCGAGCCGTGGATTGACTGCGAGCGATGCGGTCAGCGCTCTACAGGAGCAAAACGTTGACGTCGCTGCCGGACAGGTAGGGCAGCCGCCGATTAAAGCCGGCCAGGAATATCAAATCAGCGTGCGCGCCGTGGGTCGGTTAAGCGAAGCTTCCCAGTTCGACAACATCATCCTGAAGACAAACGCTGACGGAACTCTGGTCAGACTAAAAGATGTAGGGCGAGCCGAACTGGGCGCCGAAGATTACAGCTCCGATCTGATGTTTGACGGCTACGACGCGGTTGGTCTTGGAATTACGCAACTTTCAACCGCGAATGCACTTGAAGTAGACCGTTTAGTTCTTGCCGAATTGGATCGGCTTTCTAAACGATTTCCGCCCGGCATGAAGTACCAGCCGGCCTTCGATACCACGGAGGCCGTCGGCGAATCGATTCGCGACGTTTTGACCACCCTCATCGAAGCGATTGTTCTGGTCATCCTTGTGATCTTCATTTTTCTTGGAGACTGGCGCAGCACCATCATTCCGGCAGTTACGATTCCAGTTTCGCTCATCGGAACGTTCGCCTTCGTCAAACTTCTGGGCTTCTCGGTCAATACACTCACTCTGTTCGGAATCACACTGGCCACCGGACTCGTCGTTGATGATGCCATCGTGGTCATCGAGAATATCGAGCGCCACATTCAGGAGGGCGAGCGAGACACGCACAAAGCGGCCTCGGTCGCGATGTCCGAAGTGGCGGGGGCAGTCATTGCCACGTCCCTGGTACTGGTCGCGGTGTTCGTTCCGGTGGCATTCTTCCCCGGTACGACCGGCATTCTGTTTCGTCAATTTGCGTTAACCATCGCATTTTCCATCGCCATTTCCGCGTTCAACGCTCTGACTCTAACGCCGGCGCTTTCCGCCATACTCCTCGGTCGCGAGCACAGACAACGAGGGATGTTTTTCAGAGGAGTAGAAAAGATCATCAACGGCGTCACCGAAGGCTACCGGCATGCATTGCGCGCCTTTCTGCGTTTCCGATTGATTGCGGTGGTTTTATTCTTTGTGGCACTGGGTCTCACCTATCTCATTTTCGAGCGTGTCCCTAAAGGTTTCGTGCCGAATGAGGACCAGGGATATTTCATTATCGCAGTGCAGGCGCCGTCGGGCGCGTCGCTGGAATACACGAGAGCGATTGGCCAACAGGTGCAACAGATTCTGCAAAGTGTCCCTGAAGTGGAAGGCATTTTCGCCATCTCTGGCTTCAGCTTCACGGGTAGCGCTCCTAACCAGGCCATCGTTTTCGCTCCCTTGAAGCCATATTCGCAACGCAAAGGCGATGCGCACGCTGCGGACGCCGTCGTGGACCGTATCCGCGGCAAGCTCTTTGGCATTTCCGGCGCTATTGTTCTGCCCTTCTTGCCACCTGCCGTTCAGGGACTCGGGCAATTTGGCGGCTTCGCCTATGAACTTCAGGACCAGGGCTCCCACACTTTGGAAGAGCTTGCGAATGTAACGCAGGATTTGCTTCGCCAAGGCGGAGCCCGAAAGGATTTGACCGGTTTATACAGCACCTACACCGCAAACGATCCTCAATTTTTGGTTACCATCGATCGAGAAAAAGCCAAAAGCCTGCACATTCCGTTACAACAGATCACGGATACCCTGAGCATCTATATGGGTTCGTCTTACGTGAACGATTTCGATTTCAACAACCGTTCATATCGGGTTTATGTTCAGGCAGACCAGCAATTTCGCGCGCAATCGAAAGACATAAAGCAGTTCTACGTGCGCTCGGACAGCGGTGGAATGATTCCGCTGGACAATCTGGTTTCCATTACACAGACCACGACCCCGCAGGTTATCAGTCACTACAACTTGTTTCGTTCGGCGGAAATCGACGGCTCTCCCGCACCCGGTTTCAGTTCCGGACAGGGGCTGGATGCGATGGAGGAGCTAAGCAAAAAAGTGCTGCCGCAAGGCTACAGCTATCAGTGGACCGGTCTCTCGCTCGAAGAATTGAGTTCAGGAAGTACCACGCTAATCCTCTTCGGATTAGGTACGCTGGTGGTTTACCTAACGCTCTCCGCCCAATACGAAAGCTTCGTTCTTCCTTTCATTGTGCTGCTGGCCGTGCCCATGGCCCTTTTAGGGGCACTGTCGGCACAGTCATTGCGCGGGCAAGAGAATGACGTCTACTGTCAGATCGGACTGGTCATGCTGGTAGGATTGTCGAGTAAAAATGCAATCCTGATCGTGGAGTTCGCGGAACAACTGCGCCATCGCGGCCTGCCGCTGATCGAAGCCGCCGTAGAGTCGGCAAGAATTCGACTCCGCCCGATTCTCATGACGTCATTAGCTTTCATCCTGGGCGTGGTTCCACTGGTGGTTGCATCGGGTGCAGGCGAACATGGCCGGCATTCGGTAGGCACAACCGTTTTCGGCGGGATGATCGTTTCCACGATCCTGAATCTCTTCTTCATCCCGGTGCTTTATCTGATTATCGAAGGTTGGCGTGAGCGCGGAAAACCGCAGGAGGCAGTTGCCGACTCCGCGAGCGAGTCCGAGTCCAGCCAATAGAACGGTGGCAGAAGCGCCATGCTGTGGTTATCTCTCAATTCGCTGCAATGCCGCACCCAGCACTTGATGCTGGTTGGGCTGTTGAACAAAAGCGATTAACCGAAGGTTATTCGGATCCGTTTTGGTGGCGAGCTTCAGTCGAACGTCTTTTGCGAAGTTCTTGCCTATCTCCACACTACCAACTTTGGTCAGACTCTTGACTACGGCCACGTGCGTCAGGCGGCGACCGCCGTTCTCTCCTCGCAAGACATTCGACTCGGCATGATTGAGCGCGACCACCAGGAAAACATCGGCTTTGCCTGCCCGGGAGCTGTCTGGCAAACCTTCGGCCTCGACATGCGCTTGCAGAACGTTTGCGCTATCCAGCGATATTCCGGAAATGCGTACTGGAACTTTTTTCTGCTTGAGCGATTCGTGTATTGCCTGAGTGGCGCGGCTTGAATCATTGCCGACCAATTCTGTTGTCCCATCGACAACCATTTGTGGCGTGTACACGGTGTTCAATTTGAAGTTCTCGGAATACGCACTTTGGCGATCGCTGAAAAAACGCGAGGAGTAGGGATCTGTCCAACCGATGTGATTCCAATAGTCCACGTGTTCGCTCAGCACGATCAATTGCGCTCCAGCAACCGGTTGCGACTTATCCAATTGCTGTAAAAGTTGGTCGGCTGGTGGACAGCTCGAGCAGCCTTCGGAAGTGAAAAGCTCCACCAACACAGCAGCGGAAGAGTTTGTCTGCTGAACATCCGAAGCGTATAAAAACACCCATCCGGCAAACACCGAAACAGCCAGTAAAACTGAAAGTTTTGCCATTCCAACACTCGTTTAACTTTCAAGAAGAAGTATCGTATGCCTAGTGGATGTCTTTGCCGTGCAAAAGTTACAACCAGGCCGACTCCGACGCTGGCACACAACCCTGGTCTATAATCGCTGCATTCTTCCGATCATGCGTTCATTCCTCTCTCTTGGGTTACTTTTACCCCTTATCTTGTTTGCGCAGGTGACCCCTACCAAGAAAAGTCCTCGAGATTATCCAACTCGATCTTCGGATCCTGTTTTCAAAGACGTCGCGACAGAAGCAGGACTTACCGTTTCTCACGTCTCCACTCCTGAAAAAAAGTACATCGTGGAATCCATGAGTGGCGGCGCCGGACTTATCGATTGCGACAACGACGGCAAGCTCGACATCATTACGGTGAACGGTTCCACCATTGATCGCTACCGGCAGGGCGGCGATCCTCTGATCACGCTCTACCATCAGGACGCAAATTTCAAATTCACGGACATCACATTGAGTGCCGGCCTCACCCGGAAAGGTTGGGGGATGGGCGTGGCCGTCGCTGACTACGACAACGACGGTCTCCCGGATATCTACGTAACAGGCTTTGGCGGCAACGCCCTATACCGCAACCTTGGTGGCTGCAAGTTTGAGGATGTCACCGATAAAGCTGGTGTGGCCGGAGCCGGTTTCAGCACGGGTGCGGCTTGGGCGGACTACGATCGCGACGGGTTTGTCGATCTGTACGTTTCCCGCTATGTACATTTCGACCTGGGACACCTACCTACGTTCGGCAGCGATGAAAAGAATTGTCGCTTCAAGGGAATCCTCGTGCAGTGCGGCCCGTGGGGCATGATCGGCGAATCGGACATGCTCTTCCACAATCGCGGCGATGGCACTTTCGAAGAGGTCTCGAAAAAAGCAGGCATGGAGGATACCAACCGGTACTACGGCCTGGGCGTGATTTGGGGCGATTATGACAATGACGGCTGGCCCGATCTGTACGTAGCCAACGATGCCGGTCCCAACTATCTTTACCACAACAAACATGATGGGACGTTTGAAGAAACAGGAATGCTTTCCGGTGTCGCGCTCGGAGGCGACGGCCAGGCGCAAGGCTCCATGGGCGTGGACTGGGGTGATTATCTGCACGAGGGGCGTCCGTCCCTCTTCGTAACCAACTTCCACGAGCAGCCCGATACCTTATACCGCAACATGGGGAAGGAAGGATTTGCAGACGTAAGCTGGCCCTCGAAGATCGCGCACCCGACGTTCCTTATGGTGGGATGGGGAACTGCTTTTTTTGACATGGATAACGACGGATGGCTAGATATTTTTGTCGCCAACGGCCACGTCTACCCTCAGGTGGATTCCGTTCCAGGAGGTATTACTTATCGTCAGCCCATCCAGTTGTTCCGCAACAATCGCGATGGATCTTTTGAGGATGTTTCCGCTGCGCTTGCATCCGTTCCTGCGGAGTCCCGGCGGGGAGCGGCATTTGGCGATCTCAACAATGACGGAAATGTCGATGTGGTGATGGTAAATGTTGGCAGCACACCAACACTGCTATTGAACCAGGGCGGAAAGCATAATCATCGTGTCTTGTTCAAGCTGGCGGGAAGCGGAATAAGAAGTAACAAATCCGCTATCGGGGCCAGAGTAACCGTAAAAGCAGGGAAGTTGATCCAGTTTAATGAAGTTCGGGCAGGAGGCAGCTACATTTCGCAAAACGATCCCCGCCTGCATTTTGGCTTAGGTGCGGAAGCAAGAATGAACGAAGTCGAGATCAGGTGGCCGAGCGGGAAAACCGAAGTTCTACGGGATATCCCAGCCGATTTCATCTACACGATTGTCGAAGGCCAAGGCATCCAAAACAAGCTTCCACTTCCTCCTCCCTAAGTGACTCGAATCGAATAAAGCTTTCAATTTTCCTCTAACAGCTTACTCAGCGTAGGCTTATGCTTGTCACTCTTCTGCTTGCGCCCGTCAGGCACCACGCGTGATCCAGGAGTCATGCCAATTTGAGCCCGGGCCCTTGCCTTTATTGTCTTAACCGCGCTGAACTTCTTCGGCTTGCGCTTCTTGTTCGCCATCTGACAATCTTGCCATAGCTTGTGATCGTTAAAACTGTAATAATTATTAACAATAAGGAATGTCTATGGAAGAACGCGAATTTTTCGATGAGCGAACGGAAAAGAAGATGGCGACGTTAAATTGCCCGAACTGCCATGAACCTGGTGAGTATGAAGTCACCTGGATCGTTCGCACCAAGAAGCGGCAACTCGGTGGACGCGCCGACGAACGTGATCGCGCCCGCTTTGCCAAGGCCCGCTCTTACATGCTGCGCAAGGATGATCAAATGGCATGCAAGAACGTGCGCTGCCGCAAACGCTTTGAAATTTCCGGAGTGCAGTCCGTAGTGTTCACGGACTAGCTGTCAGCTATCAGACGTCAGCATTCAGTCGACACAAATCCGATCCAGAGCACCATTCCGTCATTTTCGAGCGTGGAGTATCGCGCCAAGATGAGGCTCTTTGGTTAGTGACCAGGAATTGTCGTATGGATCGCCAGAATTAGGCTCATTCCAAAGGCACGATGGCTGAATGCTGACAATCTGACTCTGCCTTCTCATTTATATATACTCAACTGTTTGCCTCAGGTGACGCATGAAGATTTTGGTCTGCATGAAACAGGTACCGCAGAAAGATGCGCCCCTCAAACTGAACGAGGGCGGCACCTGGATCCGCGAAGACGTTTCTTACGAAGTCAATGAACCGGACGCTTTCGCGCTCGAAGAAGCGCTCCGCCAAAAAGAGAAGCATGGTGGCGAAGTTGTTGTGATTACGGCAGGCCCTGCACGAGCGCAACAGGTTCTGCGTGAAGCCCTGGCCAAGGGCGCCGATCGCGCCATACATCTTGAAGACAACGCATTCGTCGGACTGGATGCTACGAATACCGCACGGGCATTCGCCGCGGCGATTAAAGAGGACAAGTTCGATCTTATCTTTACTGGTCTGCAGTCCGACGATTATGGTTACGCCCAGACCGGGGTCGTGCTGGCGGAACTGCTCGGATGGCCGCATGCGACCATCATCATGCAAATCGAAAAAACCGACGGTGGGATCAAAGTTAAACGTGAACTCGAAGCGGGATACTTTCAGTTTGTGGACATACCTTTGCCAGCTGTGCTCACCATTCAGTCAGGCATCAACAAACTGCGCTATGCCACGCTGATCGGCATCAAACAGGCGAAGAACAAGCCGTTGCGCAAGGTGGCCATGGCGGAGGTGCAATCGGCAATCGTGGCCAACCTGCAAAAGATCGAGCGGCTCTACATTCCGGAAAAAACCAAAAATACGGAATTCCTGGAAGGACCGCCAGGCGAAGTAGCAAAGAAACTGGTGGAGAAATTACGCAATGAAGTACGGGTGCTCTAGTGCCGCCCATGGAACCGCGGGTTTTTGATCCGCCACGCCGACCAAACGCTTGGCTGAAATAGAAGCTGATTCTTATGCCTGACTCAATTCTCGTCATCGTCGAACAGCGCGAAGGCAAACTAAACCGGGTCTCATGGGAGACTCTCGTCGCGGGACAGGCTCTCGCAAACGAAACTGGCTGGACGCTTGAGACTGCGGTCATTGGAAGCAATGTTACAAATTTTGCAAACGAGATCGCAGGCAAGAAAGTTGCCAAAGTTTATGCCGTCGAATCGCCGAAACTTGAACCCTACACGCCTGACGCCTTTACTGCAGGTTTGAAACAATTTATCGAATCCAAGCAGCCCAAACTGGTGCTGCTGCCGCACACTTATCAAGTACGCGATTTTGTGCCTAAGTTGGCTACCGCGATGCAACGCACGGCAATCAGCGATTGCATCAGTTACAAGAAAGACGGCGATAGGCTTTTGTTTACCCGCCAGATGTTTCAGGGCAAATTGGCGGCTGACGTAAGTTTCACTTGCGATGCGCCATGGTTCGTAACCTTTCAAAACGGAGCGTTTCGCGGGGACAAGGTTGAAGCGGGTGCCAGCGCTGCGCCGGTTGAGACCGTCAAGGTCGACATTGCCGAGGACATGATTCGCAACAAACCACAGGAGGTGTTCAAGGAAGCCAAGCAAGCTGTGGATTTGACCCAGGCCGAGATCATCGTTTCGGTAGGCCGCGGAATCAAGGAGCAAAAGAACATCGAACTGGCCAAACAGTTGGCAGAGGCACTCGGCGGCGAGCTGGCGGCTTCCCGCCCCATCTGCGATTCGGGATGGCTACCGATGGATCGGCAGATCGGATCGTCCGGACAGACAGTTGCCCCCAAGTTGTATCTCGCACTCGGCATCAGCGGAGCCATTCAGCACATTGTCGGCATGAAAGGCGCCCGCACCATCATCGCCATCAACAAAGATTCCGAAGCTCCGATTTTTGAAATCGCCGATTTTGCTGTGGTAGGGAATCTGTTCGATGTCGTGCCGCCCCTGATTGAAGAGGTAAAAAAGGCCAAAGCAGGAGTTTAGGATCGGTTCACGATCAGCAGCTATCTACATGCACTGGATTCTAATTCCGTTCGTCCAATCCGCATAAAGCCGCGGCCCGGTTTTTCTTATGCTGATTTTCCGCAAACCTCTTGAAGGCATCGAACGTCCGCAGATGCCGGCCGATGTGGTCATCGTCGGTGGCGGTCCGGCGGGAATGGCCTGTGCTTTGCGGCTCTCGCAGTTGATCGATGAGCACAATGCCAAGAACCCTGACTCACAGTTCAGTAAAGAGAATATTTACGTCCTCGAGAAGGCTCGCGAAGTGGGCCAGCATTGCCTTTCCGGCGCATTACTTGATCCGCGTTCTATGCGCGAACTACTCTCCGGATTCGAGAAGGAAGCCCCCATCGATGCTGAGGTCAAAAAAGAGGCAGTCTACTTTCTTACCGAGAAGGGAAAATTCAAGTTTCCCATTACGCCTCCGCCGCTGCGCGATCATGGTAACTACGTCATATCGCTAAATCGGTTTGTGAAGTGGCTGGGACACAAAGTCGAAGAGACTGGCATCACGATTTTCACTGGGTTTGCCGGCTCTGAACTACTGTTCGAGGGAAGCCGAGTTAGTGGCGTACGCACCGACGATAAGGGTGTCGACCGGCAAAATCAGCCAAAATCGAATTTCGAACCGGGCTACGACCTCCAGGCTAAAGTTGTGATCCTCGCCGAAGGCACGCGCGGATCGCTAACCAAACAACTTATCGCGAAATTCGATCTTGCTAAAGATCGCAATCCGCAAACTTACGGCCAAGGCATCAAGGAACTCTGGGAGGTCCCTGCGGGACGCATCGCCCCTGGCGAAGTGATTTACACCATGGGGTGGCCGCTCACTACGAAAGAATACGGCGGCGCGTGGATTTATGGCGGCAAGGACAACGTGGTCTCTCTGGGCTTCGTTACGGGACTCGATTACCCCGACCCGCGTCTGGACCCCCAGCGTGTGCTGCAGCAGTTCAAGCGGCACCCGTTGGTCGCCAAATTACTTGCAGGCGGCAAGATGATTCGCTATGGCGCCAAGTCTTTACCGTACGGCGGTTGGTGGTCGATTCCGCCAGTGGCTGGCGATGGCTGGATGATCCTCGGAGACTCCGCCGGCTTCCTGAATTCGCAACGGTTGAAAGGCATTCACCTGGCGATCAAGAGCGGGATGCTCGCCGCCGAAACAGCATTTGAAGCCTTAACCAAGAATGATTTTTCGGCGGCAACGCTGGGCAATTTTCAGAAGCGTGTGGAATCAAGCTGGATCAAAGACGAACTCTGGAAAGTCCGCAATTTTCATCAGGGCTTTGAGCACGGATTCTGGCAAGGCATGATCAACGCCGGTTTGCAACAGGTCACGGGCGGTCGCGGGCTGCGAACTGATATCCATCGACTGCGGGATATCAGCGCATGAAGAAGCTTGCAGAGCTTCCTGCCGACGGCGGCGATGAAGCTCAGCTCATCGGCCCCGCCAAAGGCGACGGCAAGCTCACGTTCGACAAGCTTACCGACCTTTACCATTCCGGCACCAAGCACGAAGAAGACCAGCCCGCGCACCTGGTGATTCACGACACGAATATCTGCAACACGCGCTGCGTGAAGGAATTCGGAAGTCCGTGCCAGAATTTTTGTCCCGCGAACGTATACGAGATGGTGGACGATGCGAGCCAACCGAATGGAAGGCGGATTAGCCTGAACCCCTCCAACTGCGTGCACTGCAAAACCTGCGATATCGCCGATCCGTATCAGATCATCACATGGGTGCCGCCAGAAGGCGGCGGTGGCCCGAATTACGACGGCATGTAGGGCGACTGATTCAACTGCCGCACGCCTTCCGGAGAGCCGAAATTGGAATTTTGTGTTCCCCGTGGAACGAATAAAAATGGGACATTGCCTAAAATAGTTAGTGCAGCTTTTCTCAGTTTGGGACGAGAGGTGTTGTTATGTCGCTGAACATCCGTCGTCATGTCGGACCCAGCTTGATAATTGTTGTTCTATGGTTTGCGGCAGTTCTTGGGCTAAGTGCGCAACAGGTCACGATCCCGTCGACTGGGTTTAGTGGTCTCGACCAGTACCGTGCGTCGCGCATCGCAGTGTTCACCGATGACTTCGGTCAGCTTGCCCGCTATCGCGATGCGAACGCCGCCTTAAAGCCGCCCGCGCCCAGCGAGAATCGAGTGATCTTTTTCGGCGATTCCATTACTGACACATGGAGGTTGGACGATTACTTCCCCGGCAAGGGCTACATCAATCGCGGCATCGGCGGTCAGACGACTCCGCAGATGTTGGTTCGCTTTCGCCAGGACGTAATCGACCTGCATCCACAAGTGGTCGTAATTCTTGCGGGCACCAACGACATAGCGGGAAACACGGGGCACATGAGTCTGGAAGATATCGAGGCGGACTACGCTACTCTGGCTGAACTGGCCCGCGCTCATCACATCGCGGTTGTGCTTTCCTCTGTCCTGCCGGTGCACAACTACACTCCGAAATCGCAGGACTTCTTCGCCCAGCGGTCACCGGAGAAAATTCTGGCGCTGAATCGTTGGCTGAAAGAATATTGCACCGCCAACCGGCTGGTGTATCTCGACTATTTCGCCGCGATGGTGGATGACAAAGGCCTTCTGAAGCGGGATCTCGCCGACGATGGCCTGCATCCCAACGCTGCCGGGTTCAAACTTATGGCACCACTTGCGGATGCTGCGATCGGCAAGGCTTTATCCAGCAAACCTTAATTTAGCTCCTCCTTGAGCCTGGCGCATCTATACTAGTGTGTTGAGTTTCCGACCGTCTTGGCCTACAGCATAGCTACGGCTTCGGCGGCGAGGGAGAGTCCGCGCGGGGGAAAGTTGCCTGGCGCGCATTTCCCCGAGGGTGCGAACGGAAACGTGCGTGCCTCCCGGCTTCACAAGAAGTCATTGGAAAGGAAACGGCCGCCGGGAGTATTCCGCCTGTCCGTGTCCTTCCCCGAAAAAATTCAGCATGCAGCCCGGCTGTTCGATGAAAGTAATTTGCTAAATGCCGTCGCGCTGACTGCTCAGTGCTAAATGACTCTTTCCGACAAATTCGGCCGCGATATTACCGATCTACGGATTGCCGTCACCGATCGCTGCAATTACAAATGCGTTTACTGCAGGACAGGGAACGAAGGCGCCTTATACGGGGACTTGCCGTTTGCCGACTACCTTCGAATGGCGCGAGTGCTCGTCGGCTTCGGAATTCAGAAGGTTCGTATCACAGGCGGAGAGCCGCTTTTGCGCAAGGGAGTGGTCGACTTTGTCCGCGGCTTGGCGAAGCTTCGAACCACGACTGGCGATCAACTTGACATTGCAGTGACCACGAACGGACACCTTCTGCCCGAGATGGCGCAGCCGCTGAAGGACGCAGGCTTGCGGCGCGTCACCGTCAGTATGGACGCGGTCGATCGCGACCGCTTCGCTCGTATCACTCGTGTGCCTGATGGATATGACAATGTGCGGGCGGGAATCCGGGCCGCGCGGCGGGCGGGACTCGGGCCGATAAAAGTTAATTGTGTCCTGATGCGCGGCTTCAACGAAGATCAAATTGTTCCTTTCGGACAGTTTGCGCGAGACGAGGGAGTGATTGTCCGTTTTATCGAATTCATGCCCCTCGAAGAGGGACGGGTGTGGTCCTCGGATACTGTAATAACGCTCGATGAAATTCTGCAACACATGTCCGAATTCCGCGCCCTCACTGAGATTCCACACGCGCATAGCGAAACAGCTCGGCGCTATCGCTTCGACGACGGCATCGGCGAAATCGGTATCATCGCACCGGTGTCCCATCCATTCTGCGGACACTGCAGCCGCATTCGCATCACCTCCGACGGCAAAATCCGCACCTGCCTTTTTTCTGTGTGGGATCATGACCTGCACGACAAAATGCGTCGTGGCGCTTCGGATGAACAGTTAGCGGATTTCATTCACGACGTGATTCAGAAAAAAGAAGCGCGTCACCACATCGGTGAGCCAGATTTTGTGCCTGCGTCGAGAACGATGGTGCATATTGGCGGGGTAGCAGCCCCATATTTTCCCGATATCTTCCCGGCGGAACCCAATCCCTGCGCGAGTAATATCTTGGTATGAAGCGAAGCCCTCGGTTCACCACCGCCCTAGTCGCGGTAAGCGCAATTCTTCTTTCGCACACGAATACGAGCGCTCAGCTGGGAACCCCGTCCTCCGCTCCTGCCCACCTGGGGTTCGACCGCAACGAATATCCCGGGGACGAGAACTTGAAACTTCTCCGAGAAACGTTTTCCTATGCGGGCTTCTGGCTCAACAGCCCACCCGGCGAGAATACGAATAGCTGGACCGGAAAGCGGCGTGCCCTGGAATCAGCAGGATTTGGATTTCTGGTGCTCTTCAATGGCAGACTTTTCGCCAATCTAAAAACAGTCTCGAACGCTAGCCACCTGGGCGCTGAGGACGCCCGGGCGGCGACCGCCGCCGCGCATCAGGAGGGCTTTCCTGCGGGAACGCTGATTTTTCTCGATCAGGAGGAGGGTGGCCGGATGTTGCCGGAGCAGAAAGCGTACATCTTTGCCTGGGTGGATGAAGTGGCCGCCGCCGACTTCCGGGCAGGAATTTACTGCTCCGGTATCGCGGCCACAGAGACTGGCGGTTTGCAAATCATCACCGCGGAAGATATTCATCAAAATGCGGCAGGCAGGAAGATTGCGTACTGGGTGACGAATGATGCTTGTCCGCCCTCGCCTGGATGCGCCTTCCCGTGGAATCCGCCCCACCCTGCTGCAAGCGGGATCGATTTCGCCGAGGTTTGGCAGTTTGCGCAATCACCGAAAAGAAGAGATGTGGCGTCTGGATGTCCGAAAAATTACAGTCGCGACGGAAATTGTTATCCGCCGGGGATCGATCCCGCCCGGCATTTGCATGTGGATGTGAACAGTGCCGCGACTGCTGACCCTTCGCAAGGCAGAACCCGGTGATCAGTCTTTGCTTTCTACGTGGACTCTATCAAACCGGTTTTCCGACGTGGAGGTTCTTGATTCTGGGAATACGATCCTGACTTCCCCATTCCAATGCATTAGAATGTATGGATAACACTATGGCCGAGCGAAGTTTCACCCTTGAGGAAGCCGAAAGCCTTTTGCCCGTTTTAGAATCGTTGCTGCGCACTGCCATCGATGGCAAAAAGTTGATTGAAAGCGTTGATGCCGAACTCCAGGAACTCGCCCATCGAGTTTTTCTGAGTGGCGGTCTGCGTGTGAACATTGTCCACATGGCGCGGCGCAAAGCTGAGCGCGAGAAAAGTATTCAGCGCGTCAAAGACGCTCTGGCCGAGATTGACGCGACCGGAGTGCAAGTGAAAGATCTCGACATCGGGCTGCTTGATTTTCCCTGTGAGGTCGAAGGCCGCACTTTACTGCTGTGCTGGAAGCTTGGCGAAAAGGGGATTGCGCACTGGCACGGTACCAGCGAGGGTTTTGCCAACCGCAAGCCAATCGACGAAAAGATCTCAAAAGCGAAACGAACGAATTAGTCGTTAATCGACGTCAGTCCTTGCATCGTCCCAGCAGAATGTTTTGTCAGTACTTGCTACCGATGACGGATACCTATGGCTAGGGCTTTCCTCCCGCATTCCACTTCGGAGTGAATGACGAATTTACCAGCCATTTGACGGGAGTCAACATTGACCCGATTGCCGCGTCCATGTGTTTGAAATCGATGTGGGCGACATCGTCGCTGGGCTGGTGATAGTCGTCGTGCAGTCCGTAACTTGAAACGGTTTGTGCCACAACGCCTTTCTTTGCCAGCACATAATTGTCGGAGCGGGCAAAGAAATTCTGTTCAGGATGCGGATCACGAACCAGCTTGGCGCCGCGAGCGGCAAGCGTGGGCCCCAGATTCGATCGTTCCCATCCCGTGAGCCATACCGTATCAGACTGCACGGCAGAATCGGCGCGTCCCAACATTTCAAATTCGAGGTTAACGGCGATGTCCTGCAAGGGCAGCGGCGGGTGCTCCCGAAAATAAGTCGATCCCTGCCCGCCGGTCTCTTCACTGCCGAAAAGCGCGAAAATTACCGTTCGCCGTGGGCGCGGCCCTCTTCCGAGAACTCTTGCAAGTTCCAACACAGCAGTTACGCCGGAGGCATCGTCGTCAGCGCCGTTGTAAATGTCATCGCCATTCACGGCCGAACCGATTCCCAGATGATCCAGATGCGCTGACAATAGTACCGCCGACTTGCTGAGCTTAGGATCGCTGCCGCGCAGCATGCCTACGGCATTCCATGTGTACTTCTTTTCGATGGTTGACGAGCTCTCAAAACTAAGGTTTGTGCCTTGGGGAAGCGCTTCGAGTGTCTTGGCCGCATCCGGGGTGATCTCGAGAACATTGACATTACTGCCCAATCCGGCATCACTCCCTTCGATCTTCGCAGGCAGAGAAGGCAATTGCTCAGCCTTTTTGGTGAACTGGCCGGCTTTTTCGGCAGACACCGGAATTAACGTGGCGATCGCTCCACGAGATGCCATCGCGAACGCTTTCTTTCGCGCTGTGTCACGGTCGCTCCCAACAATTAGCACGATAGAACGGGCGACTTGCGGGGTGTCTTCGTCAGCTTTGACGACGCGCAGCGCACCAGCAAAGTGAGGTTGGGCCAGATAGGCGACGACAAACTCTTTGCCATAGACCCAGGTTACTTTTTCCCTATTAGCGCCTGCTGCGGCAAGTATTAATTGTGGAGGGGCATTCAATTTTGGTTGCCGCAACACAGCCCGCTGAACGAAACCGCCATCATCGCCCGCTGGAGCAATCCGGTAAGAGCGCAGTTGGGCTGCAACGAAAGTTGCTGCCATCAATTCGTCGGCGGTGCCGCTGCCACGTCCGCGCAATGCGTCAGAAGCGAGGAACTCCATGTTTCCCTGGATACAGGAGGCACAAACCGTCGGCGCGGCGCGCTCCGGATTTAAAGATCGGCGTGACGTCAGGGATGAGGACGACTGGCTCTGGCTTTGAACCGAAACCGAAAATATCAGCAGGAGGCTAAACCCAAGGAAGGCAGCGAAGTCTGGTTTCATCACTAGTCTCGAAGAAAAGCTTAACAGGATTGAGGGGACAGCCGTCGCCGTGGGCAGAAGCGAATGCGCGGCCTATAGCGCGACGGCGTGGTTAAAAGAAGCCATACTCCAGCTGTTTTTACGAGGGATCTTTGATGCGCACAGAGGTACATGCGTGCGTGGGACCGAAAACTTTCTCTGCTACAATTCTGTTACGCCAACTCGCGGACGAAACTGAAAAGGCGCGTCTGCCAGGATTCTTTACATGCCTGGTTTTAAGCAAAAATTGCGACTTTCGGCTGCCTTTGCAGCCCTGTTTACGCTTTCTCTTGCGGTCGGCTGCCGGGGTTTCTTCGTCAATCCCACACTCCAATCGATCAGCGTGACTCCTTCCACTGGAAGCGTCGCGCCGGCGGGAACCATTCAGATGACAGCGACAGGCACGTTCGACGACGGCAGCACTTCGAATGTGACCTCGAAAAGCTCCTGGCAGTCGTCCGACACTTCTGTCGCGACGGTGGGAACGAATTCAGGTTTGGTCACCGCGGCGGCGACCATCGCCTCGCCGCCCGGGGTCACGACCATCACCGCGACCGATGGCGCGTTCACCAACACAGCCAGCGTCACAGTTTGCCCCGTGGTTACCAGCATCACAATCACTCCGTCGACCACTAATCCTGCGGCTGGATCACAAATGACTTTTGTCGCCAATGCCGTTTTTACCGGCAATCTTAATCAGCAGGATGTTACAGCGGACGTGACCTGGACGATTTCGAATACCGCAGTGATCCCGTCAATCTCCGCCGGAGCCGCGACGGTGAGCTCCACAGCCTCAGGTCTAACTACAACCGTCACGGCAACTTTGTGCGGTGGCACCAGTCCGCCGGTAACCATCTCTGTTCAATAAGCGCAGGTGGTGAGGCGGATGAGTGCGGTGTGCTCCGGATTCGTTGAGCTGCTCACCAATTCTCGACGAAATATTTTCCGGCGCAGCTTCAATCAAGTCCTTACTGATGTGTAAACACGAACGACTGCTAAGATTGCCCAGTGAAATTCCGCGTTAAATTTTGTTGGCTGATTGTTCTCGCTTCGATTTCCCTTACCGGCTGTAACCGAGCGCGCGCTCCGAAGGAGATTGCCTACGTATCTGCACCGCAGGCGTTCCTGCGCGACCAGGTCGCTGCGGTTTTCAGCAAGACCGGGACGGTAAAGAACGGAGAGATGGTGCAAATCCTCGGCCGCGATCGCCGCTTCGCCCACGTGCGCACTTCGGCGGGAGTTGAGGGCTGGCTTGAGCAGCGCTATCTGATCACGAAGGAAACCTATGATGCTTTTCAGAAGCTGGCTTCGGACGTCCGCAACGATCCAGTGCAAGCGACCGCTGCTGCGCACAATCAGACGAACATCCATCTGCAACCAGACCGCGACTCCGAGCACCTCTATCAGGTGGAACAGGGTGCGAAACTCTCACTAATGAAACGCGCCAGCACCTTGAAGCCTGGCACGGCTGGACAAGCGAAAGTAAGCGCTCCTTCGACAGAAGGACAAGCTGCTCCTCCGCCGGCCATGGAAGACTGGTGGCTCATACGTGATGATTCTGGTCATGCGGGATGGGTTCTTGGCCGTTTGATCGATGTGGACGTTCCGATCGAGATCGCGCAATACGCCGAAGGCCAGCGTACCGTGGCCTCGTTTGTTTTGGACCAGGTGACGGATGGCGATAGAAAGGTTCCGCAGTATTTGGTGCTGCTTACCGAAAACAAAGATGGCATGCCGTTCGATTTCAATGCGTTTCGCGTTTTCACCTGGAATGTGAGACGGCATCGATACGAAACCGCATACCGCGAGAGGAATCTCGATGGCGTGCTTCCGGTCTCGCTGTCGCACGAGAATTTCGATAAAGAGGGTGACTTGCCGGTATTTGTAGTGCGCACGAAAGGCGAATCCGGAAATACTGTCGATCGCAAATACAAGCTCAACAGCCCAATCGTCCGGCGCGTGCTGGCTCCGGGAGAGCAGAAGGAATCGATGAGTCATCAGCCATCAGCGGTGAGTCACCGCCCGGCGAAAAGGAAGAAGAAACGGTGAGGAGCGCCGTCGTTTTTTGAAATCTTCCTTACTGGCGGGTTTTTGCCGGCACTATTTTGGGGAATGGCGGCACGGCTATACCCTGATCCATAGCCTGCTGCCACCCAGAAATAGAGTGCAAGAAATCAGCCAAATGGATGCCGCCAAAACCTTCCGGATAACGTGACAGGTTTCGAAATCCTCGCCTTAAGACCGAGCGCGCACCAATCGAGTTTCCATTCCCGTAGTGGTAGAAGGCCACTGCGACTTGGATAATTCCCTGCAAGAACTTTTTGTCCTCAATTACAGCAACTCGCCACACGTCTTCCAGAACTTCATGCGCCTCAAAGAATTCGCCGCGATTGAACAGTTCTATCCCGTGTTCGAGGCCACCAGCGTGCACGCTGCATTCTCCCACATTGAGTCGTTTTGTTGCCTTTTGGGTATGAAAATCCATAATTCAGACAGATCGGATATCTCGTTTTCGGTATCAAAAGGCTGGTTCTCACACAAAGCACTAAGAATCAATGTGTTACTTAAGTCATGTTTTGGAAACATGCTTGCTTCACTGTTGAAAGACAGGGCGTGTCTAGTGATTTTGTCCATAATTGTATTTCAGGCCCCATTAGCTAATAGTCCCCTGGGTTAGATCACGATCACCCTCACCACCTGCAGAAACGCGCGTTTTTGATCGAGGAGAATAACGAAATGCGAAAGATATTGTTCGCAACAGTTTTGACCTTGCTCGGAATTACCCTGGTATTGATGCCAGCCACCGACCTGTTGGCGCAGCGCTTGACCGGTTCGGCCGCAATTCAGGTTTTGGATCCGTCTGGCGCCACTGTGCCAAACGCGAGAGCCACCGTGAGCAGCAAAGACAGAGGCATCTCGCTGGATCTGACCTCCGGCTCTGACGGCAGCGTTGTTATCTCAGATCTCGCTCCCGGTGATTACAGCGTTAGCGTACAACACGAGGGTTTCAAGACGACTTCAACGATCGTCACCATCCGTGTTGGCGTTACGTCTTCGTTGGTCATGAGGTTGGAACTTGGTGCCCTCTCCACCGAAGTGATGGTGCAGGCTGAAGCTGTAACCGTCGACACCACGAAATCCACGGTGCAAGGCGTCGTGACCGCCAACATGATCGACAACCTTCCCTTGAATGGCCGCAACTTCCTTGACCTGGCGCAGCTTGCCCCGGGCGTGCAGGTTGTGGACGGGGGACTGTTTGATCCCACCAAAAACCAGATGACCGGCGTCTCAGTGGGAGGTCGTTCTGGACGTTCCACCCGCATTCAGGTCGACGGCGTCGATATCACCGACGAAACGGTCGGTACCACCGTCATGAACCTGACCAACGAATCGGTGCAGGAGTTCGGCATTCAGCAGTCGTCGCTCGATGTCAGCACAGACCTTACTTCTTCGGGCGCAGTCAATATCCTGACCAAGAGCGGAACCAACAGCTTCCACGGTTCAGGTTTTGGATTCTTCCGACGGTCGGAATTTGCCGCGAATAACGCTCCGATCATTTGTAATTCTCAGTCACTGGCGGCAGGTCTTTGCGATTCTCTGGACACGCCTAAACCTCCTTTCAGTCGCGATAACTACGGCGGACGCCTCGGTGGTCCGATCTTCAAGAATAAGTTGTTCTTCGAAGCGGAGTACGAAAAGCTGCAGCAGGTGGGCGCCAACACCACTCAGGTAGGGCCGTTCCCGCAATTCACGGGATCTTTCGGAGTGCCTGTCAATGAGCACTTGGGCGGCGGTCGTATTGACTTCAACCTAACCAACAAGATGAAGCTGTTCTACCGCTTCAACCACGACGACAATATCGGTGTCACCGGCTTTGGCGGCGTCGGGCTTTCGGCGTTTGCCAACTCTAACAGCGCCAATTCACACGTTGGCGGCTGGGACTACGGTACCGGTTCCTGGGTGCACAGCGTGCGCTTCAGCTTCCTGAAATTCATCAATGGCATCGTGGACGCCAACACGCTCGCCGGCACTCCAATTTTGCCGGTGCAGGTCAATATCACAGGCTTGGGTGGTTTCGTAATTGGTCCCAATGCCAACGCGCCTCAGAATACCTACCAACAGAACCGGCAGACCAAGTACGACGCCAGTTGGGTAAAGGGCCATCACACCATTCAGTTTGGTGCGGAATACAACCGGGTTGACGAAGCCGGATTCGCATCCTTCTTCGGGTTAGGGCCTCGCGTCGCGGCTCGATTTAGCTCAGGCGTAGCTGCTGTGCCCTTCAACGCAGACGGAGCAAACGATCCTCTGAATTACTCAGTCAACAGCATCTTCCTGGGCAACGGGCTCGGAGCTGGAAGTGAAAAAGCCGCATTAGGATTTCCCCACGGCGGCTTCATTAACAACCGCATCGGGTTCTACGGTCACGATACCTGGAAGGTCACCAGGAACTTCACGTTGAATGGCGGACTGCGCTATGACTTTGATGATGGTCTATCCAACGCAGACCTGGCTCGAGCCCCGCTGATCAGCACTTTCGATCCGGCACTTGGTGGCAAGCCACGGAACGACAAAGAACGCCTGGCTCCTCAGCTGGGTTTTGCGTGGGATGTCACCGGTGGCGGAAAAACAGTGATCCGCGGCGGCGGCGGTATTTATTACGAGACCAACATCTTCAACAACCTGTTGTTCGATCGCGCGGAGAATTTGCCACCGGGTCTGGGCAACGACACTCCCAACCCGGTTACCAGTCAGCCCTTTGTCATCGATCCCAGGGACGGATCCGAACTCTTCAACTTCGGTACCCAATGCACCGGTCTGGCAAACAACAGCTGCTTCGGGGCTGCGGTCGGTAACGTAATTCCTTTCGCGCTGCAGGCGCAGGGCCTGTTGCAGGCTGCCAGTAAGCAACTGGCGGCGAACTGGCCTCCGGCAGGCGTGCCTCCTAAATTCAACCAGGACCTGGGGGCATTCGGTGGCGTCAGCATCATCAATCCCCATTACACATCGCCTTACGGAGCTCAGATCAACGTAGGTGTGCAGCAGGAAATCAAGCCAGGATTGGTTTTGAACGTGGACTACCTGATGAATCGCGGCGTGCACTTCGGCATGCTTGTCGATCACAACCGCATCGGCGCTGCCAATACCCTTGATCCGGCTACTGCGACCGCTGCGATCAATGCAACCCTGGCAGCTTGCGGTTCCCCCACGATTGACGCCGCTATCGTCTCATGCCCAGGCCTCGAAGGTCCCGGAGTGGGCGCCACCATCGGCGACTTCGCCAACGAGGGCGTCGGTGCTGGTTCCGCGCTCGATGGTTTCGCTTTCAGCGGAAAAAATAAAAACTTCCGCCAGATGACCGTCATCGATCCAGTCGGTCTTTCCCGTTACCAGGGTCTTCAAGTCCTGTTGTCGGGTAAGATCGGCACCTGGGGTCCGTTCAAGAACGCAAGCACGAACGTCACCTACGCGCTCTCCAGTTTCAAGACCACGTCGCTTGATCAGGACTTCCTCGATAACGCGGTTACAAACGACAAACCAACCGCGTTTTACGGTCCTTCGAACCTCGATCGCAGGCACCAAGTTGGGGTGTCACTGATTACTGAACTGCCGTTCCATTTCCGGTTTTCTACTACTACTCAGTACAAAACCGGCGAACCTTCGAGTATGTATCTTCCGACGGGCAGTGGTGCGGAAGACATTTTCGAAGACGACCTGAACGGGGACGGTAGCGTGCTGAATACCACCGGCGGAGATCCCATTCCCGGAACCGGCCGTGGTGCCTACGGCCGAAGCGTTCACGCCGGGAACCTCAACCAGGTACTGAACAACTTTAACAACAACGTCGCAGGTACGCTGACGCCGGCTGGCAAAGCGCTTGTGAATGCGGGCTTGTTCACCCAAACACAGTTGACAGAGTTGGGTGGAGTAATTGAGTCGGTGCCATTGGCTCTCTCTCCGACCAACAATCCTAACTTCTACACTACCGACATCCGTCTCTCGTGGCGCCTGAGCATCAAAGACAGACTGTCGATCGAACCGACTGCTGAAGCCTTCAACATCTTCAATCGGGACAATCGAATTGGTCAGTCCAGCATCGGACGCGGTGGCAACACCGGATTTGATCCAATCCTGTCAGGCGGATCGGGGAGCATCAACGGTACTGTCGGTCCGTTGGCGCCGCTGCGTGTGGGATCTGGATCCGGTTCTTTCTCGAGTGGCACGCCCCGGGCCTTCCAGTTCGGCATCAGGGTAAGCTTCTAGAGTATCTGCAACAAAGCGATGCAGAAAAAGACGAGGCCCGCTCGGGTCTCGTCTTTTTGTTGCACAAGGATATCCGTCCCGGGGTTCTTGCTCCAAAGGCCCTCCTTCCGAGCGCATTTCGCCCAACACAAGTTGTTGATAGACAACCATAACTAACTTGTGCCTGGTGATTACCTTTGTGTATGGAATTGTGTATATACCTATTTGTAACTCCGTAGAACAGTCGTAATATGAATCATCTCCATGCCGTCGATCAGTAATAAACCATTCATAATCAATTACTTCACATAGACATTTTGACTGGTAAGCCAATTGCCATTACTAAGCAAAACAAGCTCTGTTACCGATACACCGAACCGTCGCTAGATCTCCAGGGTCAAAGAATGCTGGAAGACACTCGGGAAGCGATCTCGCGGCAGACCGAAGACTTAATCAAGGAGAACACATGCGGAGTCTGAAACTCATAGCAGGGACGGCAGCTTTTTTGGTGGTGGCCACGTTTTCGCTGGCCCAAACCGGCTCGATTCAGGGTACCGTCACCGACAGTGCTGGAGCAGTCGTCCAAGGTGCCGAAGTCACCGTAAAGAACCTAGGATCCAATGCTGAGCGCAGCGTAACCAGCAGCGGCACCGGCACCTACAGCGTTACTACGTTGTCCCCCGGGGCCTACGACGTCACCGTCAGGATGGCGAGTTTCAAGGCTTTTCATGTTTCGAACCTCACACTCACTGTCGGCCAGGTAATCCCGCTGGATGTTCAACTTGAGCCCGGTGCGGTATCCGAAGAAGTGCAAGTGCGGGCAGACCAGGTTCCCGATGTTGATCTGGAAAGCTCACAGATCAGCAGTCTGGTGGATTCGAGGGTGATCAAGGATTTGCCGTTGATTACGCGAAACCCTTACGAACTGGTGTTGTTGTCACCCGGAACTTCGCAGACCAATGCGCTGGGCGGAATCACCGTCAATGGAGCCCGCGAGCGGAACAATAACTTCTTACTGGATGGCGTCGATAACAACGATACTTCAGTGCCGGGTGGCATCGGTGGGGTATTGAGCGCGGATCCGGAATCCACCCAGGAATTCCGTGTCATTACCAATAACTTCAACGCCGAATACGGCCGTAATACCGGCGCGATCATCGACGTGGTTACCAAGAGCGGGACCAACACATTCCACGGTGATGCCTATGAGTTCGGCCGCTGGAACGGATTCGGAGGCGCGCGTGACTGGTTCAATCGCGCTGACCAGGGACCGCAGGACCCTTACGTCCGGAACCAGTTCGGATACTCTATCGGCGGACCCATTATCAAGAACAAGACTTTCTTCTTCTTCAACGAGGAATTTCAACGCTTTGTGACAACTTTGACCAATGCCGCTACGGTTCCCACGGCGGCGTTTAAGACGGGCATATTTAACTACACCGATTCACTGGGTAACACGACGCCGGTTGATATTACGCAGACAGGCGCGAACAACGGAACTCCAACAATTCTGCAGCAGTTTGGATATTCCACGGTGCTTCCGCCGGCACCTGCTGATCCAACATTACAAGCGGTTTTCGCGAAGTATCCAAACCCGACTTTCGAGAATGGCGACGGCTTCTCTGGCACTCTGCTTTATCCTAGTTCGTCGCGACAGAGCAGCTATCAGACTGTAGCGAAAATTGACCACCATATCACCAATAGCGAAACCCTAAGCCTGCGGTATGGCTACGACGGCTTCAAGGATCCCGATCCGTTTCATGACGATATTCTGCCTGGCAACCTCGGAGCTGCCTCCGAAAAATCTATCGGCCAGGCTTTATCCGCGACACTCGTCTCCAGTCTCAGAAGCAATATAGTGAACAGTTTCAGCTTCGGATGGAACCACATTTATGCCAACTTCCATTGCACTGGTACCGACGTCCTGGACACCGTTACTCCCACCGACAGGTTTGGTAACGGTAGCGATTTTACAATGAATCCGTTCAATAGCTTCGGTTGCATCTCTCTCGTATCCGACGGTCAATTTCGTAAAACCGGCACGGTCAGCTATGGCGACGGCCTAAGCTGGGTGCACGGCAACCACACTTTCAAATTCGGAGGAGACTTCAGAAACATCGGAGAGAGCGGACCCAATGGCTTCTTTTCTCGCCGCCAAGTAGGAACCGCAACCTTTACGAACTTTGGTATTAGTTTGTTGCAAGGCGTGGCCAATCCCAGCGTGGCACTTGAAGACGCAGTCTCTGCCTACTACGGTTTTGTGTGGAATGACTTTAACGCCGAATTCTTTAACAAGGCCGGTAGCCGCCAACCGACGGATGACAAGAGATTTCGCCAGCATGAATACGACTGGTACGGGCAAGATACCTGGAAGGTACGGCGCAACCTTACTTTGACTTTGGGCCTGCGCTACCAGTTGGATGGGGTACCTTACGAAGAGAACGCTAATTTTTCCAACCTGCTGGAAAGTCCGGCCTCTCCCGCACCGCTTACTATGTCCATCGTAGGACCGGGCACGGGCAATCAGCTCTATAAAACCGACTATTCCAACATTGAGCCCCGCGTAGGGTTCTCGTGGGACCCGTGGGGTAATGGTAAGACTGCGGTCCGCGGCGCATTTGGAATCTTCCACGATCGCGTCTTCGGAAACCTTTTCGGCAATGCACGCGGTAACCCGCCTTTCGAACAGGATTACAACACGTTCCCGCTGGATACCTTCAATGGCTTCTATGGCGGTTCCATCAACGGCCCCTTCCCGTTGCCCAACCCTCCGAACACAATTCCGTCACCGGTCATTGCAGACGGTGCGAACCTGGCGCCGGTCTTGTTCGATACTCACTTTCGCAACACTTCGAGCAACAACTGGAACTTCGGTATTCAGCGTGAGTTAGTCGGTAACAGTACCCTTGATCTCGCCTACGTCGGTTCGAAGGGTACCCACATCGACCGGGAAGTTGATGGCAACCCGCCGGATCCTAATCTTGTCAAGCAGTTGGTGGCGTTCTGCAGCGATCCCACAAATTCATTCGGCTGCACACCCGCAACCGTGACCAAGAGCAACTTGTATGTTGGCGCCGACCAGGGCAGGTTGCCATTCAATGCGGTAACCCAGAACGCCCTGCTTCAACCCTTTTATCAGCGTTCTGTTGGCAATTCACTTTACAACTCGCTTCAGGTCAAGCTGACGCATCGTCTCAGCCATGGTCTGCAGTTTCAGACCGCGTATACCTGGGGTCATAGCATCGACGATTCAAACGATCCACTGGCACCCGCTGCGGGTAATCGCGGATTCCCGCGAAATTCCCGCAACCTTTCAGAGGAGCGGGGAAACTCCGATAATGACGTGCGTCACGTAGCCACTGTCGGCTACGTTTGGGAAATGCCGTTCGGCAAGGGCAAGGGCTTTATGAATACTGGGTTTGCGGGCAAGCTTCTCGAAGGAATCCAGTTGTCGGGGATCACCACCTTGCAAACCGGCCACCCGTTTGATGTTTTCGACTCTACTGACATGGAACGCACTGGTTTGAGCGGCCGTGCAGACCTGGTCGGAGATCCCTACAGCGCTGGTTCCAACACCCAGGCATCAGCAGGAGGCAACAAAGTCTGGTTCACAAATCCAGCCGCTTTCTCTGATCGCACTGACGCAGGTGGCGGGCCAATTTACGCTGGTCCCGGTACCGTAGGCCGAAATCACTTTTACGGTCCCAGCTTCGTTAATTTCGACGCCAGCTTGTCGAAGAAGATTACATTTACCGAGCGCATCGGGGCCGAACTGAGAGTGGAGTGCTACAACATCTTCAATCATCCGCACTTCAACAATCCGGGATCGGATGCGGCTGTCAACGGCAACCTGCTGGGTTCACCGATTTTCGGACTGATCACCAACACCGTGACACGGCCCGACTCCACCACCTCGGCCCGCCAGATGCAGGTGGCGCTGAAAGTGACGTTCTAACAATTCGTCGACAATAAAAAGGGCCTGTCGCTTTTGCGGCAGGCTTTTTTATGTGGGCGCGAGGTGCCGCGGCTTTGCTTATGTTTTGAGAGATCCCCTGACCACCGAAATATGCCGGACAATCGTTGCCTGCATCGGTGGCTAGCGCCCCAGGAGGGTGTAATGGGAACTGGCAGCCATGAAAAATATCATGGGGACGGATAGGAAAAAGTTCATCCGCGATGCTAGAAATACTTGCCGCCCCAGAACGGCGGCATTCGCGGGCGGCGTCCCGGCTAAGGTTCCGCGAATAATCTTCTTGTTATTCCGCCAGATAATACCCCACACGTTAAACAGCATGATGAAGCCCATGCCGCCTCCGATGCCGATCGACAGCACATGGTTATCGTCCTGACCGACTGGCGTGTAATTCACGAACAGCCAGCTAGCTGCCACTACTAGAACCGCGGTAACAAGACCCACGACGTAACCGCTCGGCGTCTTCGAAACTACGAAGTAAAGGATCATTGAAGTCGCAATCCAGATCAGCAGGAACAATCCTATTGTGCTGCCAGGACTTACGCCCAGGCGCTGGGCGTCGGCCGCCACATAAATCTGCGACCAATACCAGAACCCCATGAATACCGTCAGCAGCGCACTCCAGCGAAATAACTGCAGGACGGGCATGGTGAGATATTGGAATATTTTTGGCTTAAGGCTGGCGTCGACTTGTTTCATGAAGGGAACGTTTACCAAATTAAAGAAGTAAAGTAGCCCGACCCAAGTGATCCCCGCCAACAGGTGAATCCATCGCAGAATGAAGGCCAGCGCTTCCGTGCCAGTGTGTGTCGGCATCACAAAAAGACCTGCCAGGCCGAAGGTCGTGTATTGCATAGATCGATACTCCTCGAGATTAGTTTCCGTCAGGCATTGTCACCCAGCGAAAGAGTGTGTACGCCGCTACCGGCCGAAATCAGAGTTGCTCTGAAGCGGAGAATGGTTGCACTTCAAAGAGACGGTGTCAAACCGTATACAATGAGTTGCTTGAAATGTGGGTAACGACGCCGTATCGTACAAACATTAGCAGTAGGGGGTTGTGCGCTAGCGTACCCAGCACCGGCAAATATCTAGTAGCGTGTCGGGTGCGATCATTTACGCAAAAATGTGATCTGTAACCTACCAAAACCTAAGCGTTGCACCAACGGGTCGAACAAGGAGGTCGGTGATGGACAACAAGCCTGCGCAGAATATCCAGGAATCCTTCCTCAACACAGCACGTAAGGAACGTACTAACATAACCATTTACTTGTTGAGCGGAGTGAAGCTTACGGGACGAATTCGCTCCTTCGATAAGTATTCGGTAGTGTTGGAAACCAATAACCAGGAACAACTGATTTTCAAACACGCCATCTCCACTGTGGCCACGAGCCGAGCTTTACATGCGACGGGAGACAGGCCCATGGCAATGACTGCAGTCGCCTCCGCCAGTTCTTCAACCAATCCGGAAGACACTCCGATGCCGCGAGCCTCAGGGACCGAAGGTTGAGGTTTCGAATGGGCGGCGTCCGAAACCAGGCAAATTGAAACAAGGGATTTCCGTCAAGGCCAGTAAAGAT
The DNA here is from genome assembly GCA_963706335.1 of Terriglobia bacterium. Taxonomy (GTDB): domain Bacteria; phylum Acidobacteriota; class Terriglobia; order Terriglobales; family Acidobacteriaceae; genus JAIQFF01. Next base: position 155,985 of record CAVPME010000006.1, on the reverse strand, counting down.
CAGAGCGGCAGTCGCGGGCGGCACCGGGCGGCGGACGTGGTGGGCTTCCACCGAGAGCGTGCCCTCCTGGTCGGCATCGAAACGCGTAACCGTCCCCGGACTTCGTCGGGATCTCGAAAACCAAACGGTCCTTTGACTGCGGCTGCCCAAGCCGCGCGCGATAGTTCCAGCGCCGGGATCGTTACGAAAGCACCTGACGTTCCTGAATTCAGCGCCGAAGAATCTCTGGCCGAGTTACGGTCTCTAGCGATCAGCGCAGGTGCGGAGATTGCAGGGGAATTCCTTCAGCACCGTGACCGTATAGATCCTGCGACGCTCGTGGGTAAAGGCAAGTTGGAAGAAATTGCAGGGGCTACCGCTTCAGTATCTGCCGATCTGCTGTTGTTCGATCACGATCTCACCGCCTCGCAACAACGGAATATTGAGAAGCTGGTCAACGTCAGGGTTATTGACCGAACCCAGTTGATCCTCGACATCTTTGCGAAACATGCCCGAACGCGCGAAGGTCAATTGCAAGTCGAACTCGCGCAGTTGGAATATCTGCTGCCACGGTTGGGCGGACGCGGAATTGAAATGTCGCAGCTTGGCGGCGGGATCGGCACACGCGGTCCTGGAGAAACTCAGCTTGAAACCGATCGCAGAAAAATTCACCGACGAATCCGTCACGTCAAAGAGCAAATCGAGAATGTGAGACGAGTGCGGGCGCAACAACGGGCGCGGCGGGCTGCCGTGCCGGTCGCGACAATCGCGCTGGTCGGATACACGAATGCGGGCAAATCAACTTTGTTTAATGCTCTGACAAGCGCCGCGGTCCTGGAATCTTCCCGGATGTTTGCTACGCTTGATCCCACTATTCGTTCAATTTCTCTACCATCGCGTCGCCGCGCGCTGCTTTCCGACACAGTCGGTTTCATTCGCAATCTGCCGCACACACTGGTTTCGGCGTTCCGTGCAACGCTCGAGGAAGTGCAACGTGCGTCATTGGTGCTGCAGGTGTCCGATGCCAGCAGTCCGCTGTCGGCGGAACAGGATGCCCAGGTTGACAAGGTGCTCAAGGAACTGGAGGCCGATGGGAAGCCGCGTCTGCGGGTCATGAACAAGATTGACCTGTTGCCTCCGAAACAGCGGGAATCGTTGCTGGATGACGCGAACCGGGTCCACGTATCGGCAGCGAAGGGAATTGGAACGAGTACGCTACTGGAGCGGATTGATGAAATGCTTTCTGAGGATCCGCTGAGTCGTGTGCGTCTGCGCGTGCCACAACAAGAAGGGAAGCTGCTGTCGTTGCTGGAAGCAAGGTCACGGATCTATTCGCGCGAATACAACGATGGGTCGGTAGAGCTAGAAGTAGAGGCGCCCGAGTCTGTAGTGAGAAGATTCAAGGCTTTCGTCATGCAAGACTAGTTATGCCCAGTCGCATGGGCTTTCAGGCTGGACCTACCGGATCGCGCACCACACCGCCGTGGCCGCGAACATCTAGAACCTGGCACTCGTCACAAAAACCTGAGAGGCGGCGGAAGAACGCTAAACTTAAATGGGCCGACAACCAAGAAGCGGTGACATTCCTTGGCTAGCGGCCCATTCGATCCGGATTGGATCGGAGGTGATATCTACATGCTAGACCCGTCAGATCAGATGTCAAGGATGTTTCTAGTTTTTAACGAAAAAGTTATCCTCCCCCTAGTTTCAATCCGGAAACTGCAATTTCCGTTCCCAATCGCGTTGACACTCGCTTTCGTAACATGTTACTTTCAATGGTCTTAAGCCTCCTTACGCTCTGGACCTGATCAACACACAATGGACGAGATATTAGGACAACTAGGCGGATTACTGCTCGGGTCCGTGCCAACCGTTGTGTTTATCGTGTTGTTGTACATCATTTACACCGGTGTCGTGCATAAACCTCTGACCGCGTTGCTGGCCGAACGACGCAGTCGGACCGAAGGCGCGATCGAAAAAGCACGGGCGGACATTGCTCACGCCGAAGCGAGAACTGCGGAGTATGAGCAGCGCCTTCGAGAAGCGCGGGCTGCCCTATTTAAGAGCCAGGAAGCGCGCCGCCAACTTGCACTGCAGTCTCGAGCCCTAGCGGTAGCCGAGGCGCGGACCAGGGCGCAGGCTCAAATTGACCAGGCGCGGCAAGCCATCGAACAAGATAAGGTTGCGGCTCAGGCTGGTTTGGAAGCAGAAAGTGGAAGATTAGCGGCCGAGATCATCCGCACCGTATTGCGACCGGCGGAACACGCTCCCGCGGGAGGCCAGTGATGCACGCCTATCGGACGAAGCAAAACATCTTGCTGACTCTAGCATCGCTAAGCATGGCGTGCATACTTTTGTCTGTACCCGCTCGTGCGGTCATGAAGGCTCAGAGTCCAGCTGCGAATTCCGAACATTCTGACGCCAATGCAAATGGCCAACTGGCCAAGGAATCACGCGAGGCGGCGGGCGAGGATGAGCAAGCACAGTTCAAGCATTCGGCGTCAGTGCAATGGATAGCGAAGGTTACCCGCCTCAGCTTGGATTGGACGTATCGGCTATGTGTCGTGTTAAATTTTGCCGTTATCGCCGGCACCCTGCTCTATTTGTCAAAGAAGCATCTTCCCGGCGTTTTCCGTGGCCGTACGGCTTCCATTCAGAAAGCAATGCAGGAAGCGCGCCAGGCGAGCGAAGAGGCTCAACGCCGTCTGGCGGAGATTGAAAACCGGCTTTCCCGGCTCGATTCCGAAATCGCCGGTATGCGCGATGCCGCGGAGAAAGAGGCCGTTTCGGAAGAGGCCCGGATCAAAGCCGCCGCGGAAGAAGATGCGCGCAAGATCGTGGACTCGGCCGAACAGGAAATTGCGGCTGCCGCCAAGTCTGCACGCCGCGAACTGACCGAGTACGCCGCGAATTTAGCGGTATCGCTTGCGGCTAAACAGATCAGCGTGGATGCCTCTACCGACCAAGCCCTGGTTCGCGAATTTGCGCATGAGCTTTCGCAAAAAGGGCCCAAAGGTGGAAATTAGCGAATGGCATCCGTGACCAGCACTTACGCGCGCGCCCTGGCCGACGTGGTTTTCGACCAGCACCTTGATCCGGCAAAGACCTTGCAGGAAACACAATCCCTTGCCGCATTGGTCGCGACCAGCCAGGAGTTGCGCGAGGTTTGGGAAGCACCGTCAATCCCAGCGGAACAAAAGCGTTCGCTGCTCGATGCGATTGTTGCGCGTGAAGGCATTTCGCGTCCCGTGCGTAATTTTATGGCAGTGCTGATGGACCACCGTCGTACCAGGTTTCTTGAGCCCATCGTGAAGGAGTTTGCCCAGGAACTCAATCGCCGCTTGGGTTTTGCCGAAGCTGACATAGTCAGTGCGAGAGAGTTGGGACAGCCGGAGCGAGGCGTGCTCGAGGGGCAGGTGGAAAAATTAACCGGACACAAAGTGCGTGCCAGCTATTCACGGGATGATTCAATCCTGGGTGGCGTCATCGTAAAGGTGGGCAGCACTGTATACGACGGCTCGGTAAGAGGCCAGTTGGAGCGGATTCGGAAAGCTATTAGCTCTTAAGCTTGGACAGTTGAATCAAAGTCAATAGTAACCCTGACGCCTTAAGATTGGTCGCAAAGAAAATCCGCGAAGTGTTGCCAAGTCTTTAAAGATAAAGATTAACGAGTCTGGAGCTGGAAGTTAAGAGCTGAACTTATGGCACAAATCAAAGCAGACGAGATCACCCAACTGATCCGGCAACAAATCGAGAATTACGAATCGAAAATTGCCGTCGATGAAGTTGGGACAGTTATCACGCTCGGTGACGGAATTGCCCGCGTTCATGGCCTCGATAAAGTCATGGCGGGCGAGTTGCTCGAATTTCCCCATAACGTTGCCGGCATCGCCATGAACCTGGAAGAAGACCAGGTGGGCGTCGTGTTGCTCGGCGAGTACACGGAGATCAGCGAAGGCGACGAAGTGAAGCGCACCGGACGGATCATGAGCGTTCCAGTGGGCGATGCCTTGGTGGGACGCGTAGTCAATTCTCTGGGACAGCCGATCGACGACAAGGGTCCAATTGCGACCGATCAATTCATCGCTCTGGAGCGGCTGGCACCGGGTGTGATCGACCGTCAACCCGTACGTGAGCCGATGGCGACGGGCCTGAAGGCCATTGACAGCATGATTCCGATCGGCCGTGGACAGCGCGAGTTAATCATCGGCGACCGGCAGACGGGCAAGACTGCCGTCGCTTTGGACACGATCATCAACAGTAAAGGCAACAACCTGATTTGTATCTACAATGCGATCGGACAGAAGCGCTCTTCAATTGCGCAGGTGGTAAAGATTCTCAGTGACGCGGGAGCGATGGACTACACCATCGTGGTTGCAGCCTCTGCTTCTGAACCCGCGCCCATGCAATACATTTCGCCTTACGCCGCATGCGCCATGGGCGAATATTTCCGCGATAGCAAGCGCCATGCGCTGGTAATTTACGACGATCTTTCCAAACACGCGGCTTCGTACCGCGAGATCTCGCTGCTGCTGCGGCGCCCACCGGGGCGCGAGGCGTATCCCGGCGACGTGTTTTACCTTCACTCACGTCTGCTGGAACGTGCTTCGAAGTTGAGCGACAAGATGGGTGCGGGTTCTCTCACGGCCCTTCCCATCATCGAAACCCAGGCGGGCGACGTTTCGGCCTACATTCCGACCAACGTGATCTCGATTACCGACGGCCAGATCTTTCTCGAGACCGATCTGTTTAATAGCGGCGTGCGTCCCGCTGTAAACGTGGGAATTTCCGTGAGCCGCGTCGGCGGTAGTGCACAGATCAAAGCCATGCGGCAGGTGGCCGGCAGCATGAAGCTGGAACTAGCGCAATATCGTGAACTCGCGGCGTTCGCGCAGTTTGGCAGCGATCTTGATAAGGCCACTCAAGCCCAGTTGAATCGTGGCCAGCGCCTGGTTGAAGTACTCAAGCAAAAACAGTTTTCGCCGCTGCCGTTTTCCAAGCAGATTTTGATTATCTTTGCCGGCACTAACGGTTTCTTTGACGACTTGCCAGTTGATCAGGTGCGCGATTTTGAAGCCGAGCTCTATAAGTATGTGGACGCCACCAATCCAGGCTTGCTGCGTACCATCATGGAGAAAAAGGTTTTGGACGACGCTCTCAAGGCTGAGATGAGCAAGGTCATCAAACAGAGTAAAGAGACGTTTGTGGCAGACCGGCAGGCAGCAGCCAAATAGCTATTAGCTGGTTCACTTATAGCCTAAGCCGAAGACTGACGCCTAAGACCAACGACTGATTTATGCCGAATATTCTCGACATCCGGCGCCGTATCCGCAGCGTGACTAACACGCGGCAGATTACCAAGGCCATGAAGATGGTCTCGGCCGCGAAGCTGCGCCGTACGCAGGAGCGCGCGCTGGCGGCGCGTCCCTATGCTCAGATGTTGACGAATGTGCTCAAGTCGCTGGTTTCTCGGACGGAACTTTTCGACCCCAAGACGGGCGAGCCGAGGCATCCACTGTTAGCGCGGCGTCCTGAACAGAATGTTCTGCTGATTGTAGTAACCGGCGACAAAGGTTTAGCCGGCGCTTTCAACACGAATATTTTGAAAGCAGCCATGCGTTTCATCACGAGCAAGGCCGACAAAAATTTGGAGATTGAAACCATCGGACGGAAAGGGCGTGATTTTCTCCGGCGACGATATCGAACCGCGGAGCCGAGAACCACTGAATCGCAAGAGCAAAAGCAAACCACGATAGTCGGAGAACAGATCGGAATTTTTAACAAAATCGACTATGCGCTAGCTTCTGAGATGGCAGAAAAAGTGGTCGAACGTTATGCGCGTGAGGAAATCGATTCTGTGTATTTGTTGTACAACGAATTTAAGTCTGTAATCGCGCAACGTTTGGTCGTAGAACAGATACTTCCCATAGAACAGGTTGGCACGCCTGAAGTGAAGATGGCGGAAGGTATGACCGACAAAGAACGAAAAGCGGCCATCGAGGCTGCAAAAGGGGCGGACGTGAGACTTCGTCCCGCGGATACCCGAGAAATTGATGCTGCCGCCGCAAAGTTCGCGACCGCTCCCGTTGACTACATTTACGAGCAGTCGCCCGAAGAACTGTTTCGTTCGCTTTTGCCAAAATACGTCGCTATTCAGATTTTCCGTGGTTTGCAGGAGTCCGTTGCCGCTGAGCACGCTGCTCGAATGACCGCAATGGATTCAGCCACCAACAACGCCACCGACATGATCGATTCGCTGACCCTGGCCATGAACCGGGCTCGTCAGGCAAAGATCACAAAAGAAATTATTGAGATTGTGAGCGGAGCGGCAGCGCAGTAACGCAGCTTCCAGCTGGATCAAGAGCAGGTTAATTTCGTTCCCAACTTAGAGAGTCTGAACTGGAAGCCAGTAGCTAGAAGGTAGCAGCCAAGAAGCTGAGGTCATATGCCCGAAAGAATTGGACGCGTAATCCAGATTTCCGGTCCGGCAGTCGATGTGCAGTTCGTCGAAGGTGCCATGCCTCCTATCTACGAGGCATTGAAGGTCGTCAGTGACGGCTTTACCGTTCCCAATCCCGTCAATGTCATTTTGGAAGTGCAGCAGCATTTAGGTGAAGGGCGTGTCCGCTGCGTTGCGATGGAAGCGACCGAAGGCATGGTCCGCGGCATGAAAGCCATCGACCAGGGAGGACCGATTTCCGTCCCCGTAGGTCACGGCACCCTGGGCCGCGTGATGAACGTGATTGGCGCACCGGTGGACCAGTTGGGTCCGATCGAGCACACCAAGACGATGCCGATCCATCGTCCGGCCCCGCTGTTTGAGGACCAGGCGACTACCGCCGAAATGTTCGAAACCGGGGTCAAAGTCGTCGATCTGATCCAGCCGTTCCTGAAGGGCGGCAAGATCGGATTGTTCGGCGGCGCTGGCGTAGGCAAAACGGTTTTTATCCAGGAGTTGATCAATAACGTCGCGAAACAGCACGGCGGCTATTCCGTTTTCGCAGGCGTCGGAGAAAGGACCCGCGAAGGTAACGACCTCTGGCTTGAAATGACCGAGTCTGGCGTCATCAAGCCGGGCGATCCGTCGAAATCGAAAGCCGCGCTGATTTACGGACAAATGACTGAGCCGCCCGGAGCGCGTCTGCGAGTTGCGCTGACTGGACTGACAGTGGCGGAATTTTTCCGCGATGAAGAAGGCGCGGACACGCTGCTCTTTATCGACAACATTTTCCGCTTTACCCAGGCAGGCTCGGAAGTTTCCGCGCTGCTAGGACGCATGCCCAGCGCCGTCGGATACCAGCCGAACCTTGCCACAGAAATGGGCGAATTGCAGGAGCGGATTACCTCCACCAAAAAAGGTTCGGTCACGTCGGTGCAGGCTATTTACGTTCCGGCCGACGATCTTACCGATCCCGCCCCGGCGACGACTTTTGCTCACTTGGACGCAACCACCGTGCTTTCGCGGGCCTTGACCGAGATCGGAATTTATCCCGCAGTCGATCCGCTGGCTTCCAACTCGCGTATTCTCGATCCGCGCATCGTAGGCGACGAGCACTACGATGTGGCGCAATCGGTGAAGAAGATTTTGCAGACCTACAAAGATCTGCAGGACATCATCGCGATTCTCGGCATCGACGAATTGAGCGAAGATCAGAAGGTCAGCGTGGCGCGGGCAAGAAAGATTCAACGCTTCTTGTCGCAACCGTTCCACGTGGCCGAGCAGTTTACCGGTTCTCCGGGACGCTACGTAAAAGTGGCCGACACAGTAAAGGGCTTCAAAGGAATCGCCGAAGGAAAATACGACGATATCCCTGAGCAGGCTTTTTACATGAAGGGCACGATCGAAGAAGTACTGGAAGCAGCGGAAAAGATGAAAGCAGCTTAAGTGCATTCGTCAGTCGTCGGTTGTCAGTCATCAGAAACCATACCGGCGCTGATGGTTTGCTTTTGAGATGTTGCTGACGTCCGGCGACTGAAGACCAACGACTGATGGCAGATACTTTTCAACTCGAGATTGTCACGCCTGAAAAGATGGTGGTGAAGGACGTGGCTGACGAGATGCAGATTCCTGGCAAGGACGGGTATCTCGGTATCTTGCCGGGCCATGCGCCGCTGATCACCGAATTGGCTGTTGGCGAAATCAGCTACCGCAAAGGTGGCCAGACTTATTTTCTCTCGGTGGCGTGGGGCTTCGCCGAGGTGCTGCCGGACAAAGTTACCATTCTGGCCGAAACTGCGGAGCGTCCGCAGGAGATCGATATGAAACGCGCCCAGGAATCGAAGCAACGTGCTGAAGAAGCGTTGAAAAACGGCAAGACTGAAGATGATTTTACCCACGCCGAAGACGCGCTGAAGCGTGCGGAAACCCGGCTGGAAGTGGCTAAAAAAAAGGGCTAAGCCGTCTGTAACAAATCCATCCTTCCATTCCTATTATAAGGAGCTTCCATGAATCGCAGTCTCATTTTCCTGTCTGGTTTCTTGATGATGCTCCTAGTGGTAGCTGTTTCTCTAGGGCAAGGTCCGCAGCCCGCGTCCAAAGGTACTAGTCGCGACGAGGCCGCGATCCATGACTACATCCTGACCATGGATAAGGTGAATAAATACGCCGCGGTGTCGAAGAAAATGCAGGCGGCGGCTGGGGGCGATTCTGCGATGGCGGCGGAAATGAAGAAGATTGAAGACACTGACGTCGATGTCATGGAAAAAGCAGATTTGATGGAGAAAGCTCCTCACACGGCCGCATTCCTCAAGGCCAATAGTGTGACGGCGCGAGAGTTCGTACTTGTGCCGATGACTGCCGTTACCGCAGGAATGGCCAACGCGGCGCAGGATTTGAAGGGAAAGGCGCCTGCATTCGTTAACCCAGTAAACATGCAGTTCGTTCGCGACCACAAAGCGGAACTGGAGAAACTTGATATCGGGGGCTCAGGAGATTCCAAGGATCGAGATTCGGATAACAAGAACTCAGACGATAGAGATCCAGAGGTGAAAGCTCCGAACAGACGCTGAGCGGATCCGAGCGTCCTAGTGGGCCTGCGGCTGTTCTTCCGCAGGCAGAATCTTTGTGCCGGTGCGGAACTTCTTGTAATCGCGGTAGGTCACATCTTCCGAGATGTTCACCCCCTTGAGTAAAGCCAGCCGGGCATCCAGCTTTAACGCTACATGTTTGGGCAGCCAGACTTCATCATTTACCCGCACCTGCTCGATCTGGACATTTGATCCCTTGTGGAGCCGCAACAGGAACAAAGCCACTGAGACGGTATCGACGCATTGAATATCAAGCTTCACCCATTGCTTCTCAGCTTGATCGATCCAGACCCGAAAGCGAAATTTGGGCAGGAACTTTGCTTCCTTCATGTGCGGCTCATACCCAGGCCGAGGATCCGCATCAATCACCAGAGTGTTGCGTCCATCAAGATCTTCTTCCCCCGCGGAGCGAAAATCGTAGGCATCGGCAATTTCCTTGACGAATTGCCGTCCTTCTTCACGGTCTTTTTCCTGTTTTTCCAGGCGCTTTTTACGGGCACTATCGCTTTCATTTTTCCGCTTCTCGATGATCTTCTGTACCTTCTCGTCTTCCTTCCTAGCATCGCTGTCGCTAAGTGGCTTGTCGTTTTTGGCGATCAGCTTTTGTACCGGCTCGTCGTAAAGCACCATGATTTCGTAGGCTTTTGACTCGCTAGATTTCAGCTGGCCGTTCCCGTCGAGCTTGTGTTCCTCTTCGCGCTGTATGTATGTGTAATCGCGTTGCTTCTTATCGTTTTCCATGTCTTTTTCTGCCGCTTCGCGAATGAGGTTACGAATCTGATCCTGGGAAAGAGGAGCCATCCCAGGCTGACCAGTCGTCAAAGCCTTCCGCGGAAAACCGCAAAAAAAGATAAAGAGTACGAGTGCATGAAAGAGGGATCGACGATTCATGAGCATGATTACGCGGTTAGAACCGGATCGGCTCGAAGAAGATGCTTAGGTGCGTTTACTTCTAGGCCCCCGCCGGAAAATTTACCAGCACCAGCCGCTCCGCATCGGCGGTGGCGTTCATCGGAGGGGATTTCCTCCCAGCGGGAATCCACACCACATCGCCGGATGACTTACGGATGCGCTCGTATTCACTCGACTTCAGGTCGATATCGGTTATGGGGATCAGCAGTTCCGGCCCACTGTTTTCTTCGGGCGGCGGTAAAGTCTCTCGCGACTGCAGCTGGTAGTCGGTCACTGTAACGTCTCCCAGGCGTAGAGTATTTTTGAAACTGCCATGAGGGTCGACTGGCGGGTTGATGCCTGCTGCACCGTAGTCCCAGGTTCCGGTGCTCGATTGATAGCCGTAGCTAGTGACTTTGGGATCGAGAAACTCGACGGTCACATTACGATACTCCGTCGTCTTGTCATTGCGGATCCCGCTGGCCCGGCCTCCCAGACCGAAACGTACGTCGCCCTGACTGAAGCGGAAGTTAGTGATGTCGGAAGCGCCCTCCGGCCACATAATCACTTCGCAATCCTGAAGTGTGATCACCAGGAAATTGTGGTCGTGCCGGGCCATGGTTCGTTCTGTTGACCTGAGGGTGACGGCAAAGACGCGTACCTGATGATTCGAGAGGAGCAGACGGTAATGTGGCGCCGAAGCCATGTCCGGCGTGCTCTGCGCCGTCGCAAAGCCCGCAAAAAAGATTACCGCCAGCAGTAAATGTGACCGCATGAGTGCATTGTAACCAAGAGCAAGGGCAGAGGAGATAACTAAGGCGCCTACTGTCGTCGCCAGGTTGGGCTAAGGTGTCGGAGTCGATGGGACAATTGTCACCGCCAGCAGAGTCGGTCTTCTCCGTGTAATCCAGCAATGCGGCGGTCACAGTTTGCGCGAGGAGGATTCTGGACACGAGCAGGTGCAGTAGGTAGCCACATCCTGAAGCTGGCAGCCATTTTCCATCACGGTTTTATATCTTGTGCTTCAATGTGTACAATCGCGCGGCAGTGATCTCAATCCGTCGATTGGTTTCAAAAGGAAGGTTCTATGCCCGACCAAGTTGTCGCAAGCCTCCTCACACTTGCCGTTGAACAAGCCGGCAGCGCGGCCGCGGTGCGATGCCGCGGCCGGTTGGTCGCGGGGGTAAACGATCGGCTTTACCTCGAAGTCAGCCAACTGATTCCGACCTCCAAACGAATTCTGCTCGACTTTACGGATCTAACTCACGTGGACAGCTCAGGGCTTGGAACGCTGGTTCGGCTTTACGTTTCCGCAAAATCGGCAGGTTGCGCTATACAGCTCTTTAACATTGGTAAACCAATCCGGCAACTTCTTGGCGTTACTCATCTTTTGTCCGTGTTTGAAATAATCGGCAACAACAACATCAGGTGTGGATGACCTCATGGAGATGCCTCTCGTTTACAAAATCTCTGCCGCGGCGGTGAGATTACTTTTTCGCCTTTCCCAACACCTCGGCGCAAAAGAGACGTTCGTCTATACGATGCAAACGCTTCGCCATCCCCGGACGCAGCAACTTGTAGTGATGAATTTCCAGTAGATGATCCACGACAAACCACACCGGTTTTTCCGTGGTCATCCATCTTAGGTGGTCGAACCGGGCCAGATTTACCGGGCGGGAAAATGTTCGTAGGGTCCGGTCCCGCCGCAGGTTGAAATAAAGATTGAAAAAACTCATCGCCAGCTCACGCAGTGAACGATAAACCGGCTCGCGATAGCGACAACCCGTGTAATTGGATTTCGCCACCACGCCCCAGTAACCTTTCACCCGGTAAATGGCGAGCACATGATCGGTATCGTGTTCGGCCTCTAGATCCCATATAAGCGGAGGAAAGCCGTTGGCGCGAAGAGCAGCGGCGGCAAAAATTGCTCCTTCCAAACAGTGCGAGGTGTTTTCGCGAAGCACGCGACGCGGCGACCATGCGGTATCAGCAAGATGGTAGGGCATGTCGTCGAGATAGCGCTGAATTCCGTGTGGATCTTTGAGGCTGCGCAACTTCCGCAGTTCTGCCGGTGTGAATCCGTTCGCGGGATCGCCCATCGTTGAACGCAGTTTAGACGATCTGCACGAGATGAGCGTTAACCACAGAGGACACCGGGGAGAGAAGAGATTCAAAAGAAACAGAAGGCTACCTAAATATCTCCGCCAACTCATGCGGCTTGTCGAGCACGACATCCGGCGGAGCCTCACACAAGGTATGCGGAGCAAACCCGTAGGTCACGCCGCAAGTCCACATTCCGGCATTGCGTCCAGTGAGAACATCTACCGATGAATCACCGACGATCAACGCATCCTTCGCCTGCGTCCTGGTCTCTTTCAGCAGGGTCCGGGCGCCCTGAGGGTCTGGCTTCTTGGTGGGGAAACTGTTTCCGCCGTAGACATGGACAAAGAAATGGCGTAGCCCGAGTGCGTCAATAATCGCTCGAGAGGGGTGAACAGGCTTGTTCGACAAGACCGCCATCTTCCGACCTAAGCCGTTGGAGCCGTGAATTGCCGCCAAGCTTTCTTTGATTCCGTCATATACATGGGTGTAATCAAGTTTGTGAACCCTGTAGTAGGCCAGAAAATAGTCCACCGCTTCCTTCAGGAACTTCTCGTCCTTCGGGTCTCCCAAGGCCCTCCGCACCAGCACGGGAGCTCCATCGCCCACGTAGGAAGCGACTACTTCCTCCGGCAGTTCGGGGCGTTTGAAATGCCGCAGCATGGCGTTGATGGAGTGAAAGAGGTCGAGGCGGGAATCAATTAATGTGCCGTCGAGGTCGAATACCACCAGCTTGATGGAGTGCGGATCGAATTGACGGTTGAAGTGAATCATGTGCTGTAGTTTTTAGGATAAATGATGCAGGCGCTCCCAGCTGTCAGCCATAGGCTCGCAGCCATCGGACACTTGGGAACCTTCGTTTGGCTTGCTCACCTGGTGACTGATGTCGCAGCGGTCTTCAGCATTCGACAGTAGAGCCTGGAGCTGCTCAGGGCTGAAAGCTAGACCAACAGTGGACCGGATAAACAATGACAGCTGTTTGCTCCTTCCACCCTACTTCATGAAGATTTACAATGCTCTACGGCTCTCACATTTGCATCTAAGGGAACCGGATGGCGACCACGAAGACTTATCCTAAATCGGCGGCGGTATCCGAGCGTGATGTCAAGAAAGCCGGCAAGACCTACGAAGGTCTGTCGCGCGATCAGCTGATCGAAGCTTACCGCTATATGTACTTATCGCGGCGGGTGGACGATCGCGAGATCCTGCTCAAGCGGCAACAGAAGATATTCTTCCAGATTTCGGGCGCCGGGCATGAGGCGGTCGGCGTGGCTGCAGCTTTCGCCCTGAAGGCCGGATACGATTGGTTTTATCCCTACTATCGCGACCGCGCGCTCTGTCTGGCGTTGGGCGCCACCGCCTATGACATGTTGCTCCAGGCAGTTGGATCTGCGGCCGATCCCAGTTCGGGTGGCCGGCAAATGCCTTCGCACTGGAGCCTTCCGAACCTGAACATAGTTACGGGCTCATCACCCACCGGGACTCAGATCTTGCAGGCTGTAGGGTGCGCTGAAGTCGGTCGCTATCTCGCGGCTCATCCGGACGCAGCCAAGAAGGCCGATGGCGATTACCGGCAATTTAAGGACGTCAAATTCCACGGAGACGAAATTACCTACGTTTCACTCGGGGACGGCACTACCAGCGAGGGTGAATTCTGGGAGTCGCTGAACACCGCGTCGAACTCCCGGCTGCCTTTGGTTTTTGTCGTCGAGGACAATGGTTATGCGATCTCTGTGCCGGTGGAGGTGCAGACTGCTGGTGGCAATATCTCGCGGCTGGTCGCCGGCTTCCCCGACTTCCACTTCGAAGAAGTAGACGGAACGGACCCCGTCGCAAGTTATGCGGCGTTTGTACGTTCGGTCGCGCACTGCCGCGCTGGGCATGGACCGGCATTTGTTCATGCGCATGTAATCCGGCCCTATTCCCACTCGCTATCGGACGATGAACGTCTATACCGCCCTGATGCCGAGCGGCAACGAGATGCCCAACGCGATCCCATCACACGGATGCAGATGTTTTTGATTCGAGAGGGAATTCTCGACGAAAAAGGCATCAATCAACTCGAGAAGCAAGTTGACGACGAGCTGCAGACTGCGACTGATCGCGCTTTGCAGGCTCCGACGCCAACTCCGGATACGGTGACGAAGTATATCTATTCGCCTGATCTTGATCCTGCGTCGTCGATCTTTGAAAGTCAGCCCTTAACGTCAAAGTCTGAAGGCGCGACCCATGATGGTAAGAAGACTCTTCCGAAGACGATGGCCGATCTGATCAATGCCACGCTTGCGCGACGAGATGCGGCGGGATGAGCGCATTGTGATTTTCGGAGAAGACGTTGCCGACTGCAGCCGCGAACAATATCTGAAGCAGAAGCTGGTTAAAGGTAAAGGCGGAGTATTCAAGTTGACCTCCGGACTGCAGTGCGACTTCGGCTCCGATCGCGTGTTTAACTCGCCCATCGCGGAAGCCAACATTGTGGGCCGCGCCACTGGCATGGCGACTCGCGGACTGAAGCCCGTCGTCGAAATTCAGTTCTTCGATTACATCTGGCCCGCCATGATGCAACTTCGCAACGAGCTGCCGCTCATTCGCTGGCGCTCCTACAACACTTTTTCCGCGCCTTGCGTGATTCGTGTGGCGATCGGCGGCTATCTCACGGGTGGAGCGATTTATCACTCCCAGTGCGGCGAAAGCATCTTTACCCATATTCCGGGTCTTCGGGTCGTGTTTCCATCGAATGCGCTGGATGCTGCCGGCCTGCTGCGCACGGCGATCCGTTGCGACGACCCAGTCCTCTTCCTTGAGCACAAGCGGCTCTATCGCGAGACCTACGGTCGCGCTCCGTATCCAGGGCCCGATTACATGATTCCGTTCGGCAAAGCCAAAGTCGTCCAGCGGGAACCGATCTTAGCAGTCATTACTTATGGAGCGGTCGTGCCGAGAGCCTTGCAGGCGGTGCAGAAGCTCGAACGCGAGCACGGAGTCAAAGCGGAACTGATCGATCTGCGCAGTCTGAATCCGTTCGACTGGGAGACCATCGCGGCGTCGATCCAGCAAAACGAATCGCGCGCTGGTCGCCTACGAGGACAGCTTGAGTTGGGGCTACGGAGCCGAGATCGCCGCGCGCATCGCCGATCAGATGTTCGAGCACTTGGACGCACCGGTGCGCCGAGTGGCTGCGATGGATGTGTTCGTGGCGTACCACCCGGACCTGGAAAATGCCATCCTGTCCGCAAACCGCCGATCTCTTCCACGCGATGAAAGAGCTGTCGGAGTATTAGATTATTTGTAGTGTCTTCCTCCCGGCGGCTGTCGTGAGGGCGTCTTGCCCTCGCCATCCTTGCTGGGGTTGTTACCACGAGTTACTCTGCCCCATCCATCTGAATACTCTGCGGGCGGGAGAGCCGGCGGAACGCCGGCGCCACCTAGTTCAACTCCATAAGAGTCAGATATTTGCGTAGATTGCTGCTTTTGTACGTCTTTCCGCGTGTCCAGATACCTGAGTAACGTCTGTAGTACTTTAGTTACGCAATTGGGGTAACGTTAGAACCGACTGTATAAACACCGCACCTGGGTGTAGTCGAGCCGATCCAGACCACTACATATAGCGTCGTCTACGCAACTCCTCCTTGGTCACTTTCCAGAAAACAGGTATAAAACCCGGTAAAACCCGAAGATACGCCTTGACCTTGGCACTTTCGGGGTTGATATATGCTCAGCACACCTAAATTCACTCGAACACGATTTTGAACGAGAGAATTTTCTCCCAACTTTGCCCGGCAGCCGGAAACCGGTTGCGAAACAGGGCCTGAAATCTGTGGAAGGGGTTTGGAACTATGGCCGACTCGCGGGAAGTGATGAACATTCGCCAGGCGTCGCAATACCTGGGAGTGAGTCCGGACACGCTTTACAAGTACGTAGGCGAACAGAAGATTCCCGCTTTCAAACTGGGTAACCGCTGGCGCTTCAAGAAGTCGAGGCTGGACCAGTGGATGGAAGAGAAGTCGACCCAGATGGAAGCGAAAGGCAAGAGGAAACCGAAGGCGGCTGGTAAGGCTGCCGGGCAACCGTAAAAGGCGGGCACATGTTTGGATTGGGATCGAAAACGATTGTTGGTCTGGATGTGGGCTCCTCCAGCATAAAAGCTGTGGAGCTTAGGAAGGGACGCAACGGCATCGAAGTCGCGCACCTTGGCCTGGAAATGCATTGGCGCCGGATATCGTCGTGGACTCCATGATCGTGGATTCCGGTACGGTTTCGACGGCAATTTCGAAGCTGTTCACCGATAACCAGATCAAGTCCAAAGCCGTGGCCACCGCCGTCAGCGGTCACTCCGTGATCGTTAAGAAAATCTCGCTGCCCTCGATGAGCGACCAGGAACTGGCCGAAACCATCGAGAAAGAAGCGGCGCAACATATTCCGTTCGATCTGGCCGACGTGAATCTGGATTACCAGATTCTCTCCGAAGACGCCGGTGACCCGCAGATGGACGTTCTGCTGGTTGCAGTCAAGAAAGACAAGATTCTCAACTACACCAACGTACTCTCGATGGCCGGCAAGACTCCGGCTATTGTGGACATCGATGCCCTGGCGCTGCAGAACTGCTACGAGTACAACTACGAACCCGCGCCGGGTCAAGTGGTGGCTCTGTTGAACCTGGGCGCAAGCGTGATGAACATCAACATCGTGAAAGGCACCACGCCCCTGTTCCCGCGCGATGTCAGCGTCGGCGGCCACCAGTACACGGATTCGCTGCAGAAAGAATTGGACCTGAGCTTCGACGACGCCGAGTCACTGAAGCTGGGCAACAAGGTGGGCACGGTGAGCGAAGACGCCAAGACGCCGATCCTGCAGCAGGTGACTGAAATCATCGTTCTCGAAATTCAGAAGACGTTCGACTTCTTCCGCGCCAGCTCGGCGGGAGAGCACATCGAGAAGATTTATCTGGCGGGTGGTTCCTCAAAGGTACCCGGACTGGTTGAGGCGCTGCGTCAGGAGTTTTCGCTACCGGTAGAAATCTTCAATCCGTTCCAGAAGATCGGTCTTGCCGACCGAAGGACCGGGAGTGCAGCTGATCGAGCAGAATGCTGGCCAGATGGCAGTCGCGGTGGGTTTGGCCTTAAGGAGTTTTGAAGACTTATGATCCGAATCAACCTGCTGGGTACGCAAAAGGGAAAGAACAAGCGGGGATCCGCTGCTGCTTCGGCGGCCGCCGTCATGGAAGTGGGTGACGTAGGCTCTCCGAAAATGAAGATCCTGGTGGTGCTGGCGCTGGCTGCCCTGGTCAACCTGGGCTACTGGTACCAACTCGACAAACAACATCGCGACATCGCCGCCAAGATGGAAGTTGCAGTCCGCAAAAACGCCGAACTGGCGGATGTGAAGCAACGCTATCTTGAGCGGCAGCGTGAGGCCGAAAACTACAAGCGCCGGGTTGATGTCATCGATCAGCTGCGCGCGGCTCAGTCCGGCCCAGTCAATCTGCTGAATACGATTGGCCAGACCGTGAACGGCACCGAGGCGGTATGGCTCAACTCGATGAAGGACACCGGCGCCGGCGTTGATATCGAAGGCATGGCATTGAGCACCGATGCCGTCGCCAGTCTGATCGCGAATCTGCAAAAGACCGGATACTTCAAGAACATCGAAATTAAAGAGACCTACCAGGACGACACTTTCAAAGAAATGCAGGCGTTCACCTTTACCTTGTCCTGCGAGAAGTTGAAGTCCTAGGAGGGCGGAGAAAAATGGCGAACTTTGACGAAATGTCGGGCATTAAGCAGTGGGCAGCCCTGGTGGGCGTGGCGCTGGTGATTTCCGCGGCCTTGTACTTCACCATGTTCAAGAGCCAGCGGGAAGCCAATGCGGCTGCGCAAACCAGTCTGGATGCCAAGCTCCGCGAAAATGCGGAACTGGAATCCTACCGGCCGAAGTTGGCCGAGATCGAGCGCCAGCTGGCCAGCCTCAAACAGCAGCTCGATATCGAGCGCAAGATCGTGCCCGACGAAAAAGAAGTGCCCGGGCTTCATGAAGATGATGAACGCCGAAGCCGCCAGGGCTGGAGTCGAACTCCGGCGCTATACGGCCAAGGCGTCGGAATCGAAAGAGTTCTACACTGAGTTGCCCTTCGAAGTGGAGCTCGACGGTCCGTACTACTCGATGCTGAATTTCTTTGACAACGTGGGCAAGCTGGAACGCATTGTTAATGTCTCCGGACTTGCAAGTGGCTACCACCAAGAAACCCACGGACGCGAAGGCGAAACATACTTATCAGTACGCGCCCAACGAGAGCGTCGTGGCTACCTGCACGGCAACCACTTTCTTCAGTCACGACATGCAGCCAGCCGCGGGTGCGCCTGGTAAACCCGGCCAACCCGTAGCGGTCAAGAAGCAGGGGAGCTTATGAAGCTGACGACAGGAATTCTTTTCTTGGGGATGCTGGCGGGAACTGCCTGGGGGCAGAATCTCGACGTCATCGAGAACACTAGGAATACGATGAAGGCGGTCCAGCAAAAGAAAGCCATGGACTCCGATGCCGCCTTGGCGCCTTCACCAGGAAGCTCGGCGAGTGTCGCCGCGCCTGCCAGCAGCCAGCCGACGGTCGCCAAGCACGCCGGCAGCAAGCAGGTAGCACTCAAGGCGAAGACTTCCTCGGCGCACAAGAAATCGCAGCCGAAGCAGCAGATCGCGGTTGAAAATCAACAAAAGCCGGCGGAGACGAAAGCTGCTCCCCAGCACATCAATCTGGCGGGACGGCGCGATCCGTTCGTCAGTCCAGTTGTCAATCGAAGCATGATTGGTTCGGGATGCAGTTCTGGCAAGCGTTGCTTGACCATTGATCAAGTCAATCTCAAGGGCGTGGTGAAGTCGGACTCCGGCATGATTGCCGTAGTCGTCAACACCGTGAATAAGGCTTATTTTTTGCGTGAAAACGACCCAGTTTTCAACGGGTATGTCGTAAAGATCACGGGCGATTCGATCATTTTCAAGGAAACCGTGCAAGACCGCCTGGGCAAAGCGTTCACCCGGGAAGTAACCAAAAAGATCACGACGTCCGCAGTCTAGACGTCAATGAAATTGGCCGGGAAATCCGGCAGAAGCGAATCTTGGGGAAAGATCACGGGACGAGCCGTAGCGCAAGGCCCGTGTGGGGAGAGTGAAATGCGAAAGCAATTTCTGGCGGTTTTACTGTCGTCGCTGATAATGGCGTTCATTACGGCGGCGGCTCAGACGCAGGGCGCGGGCATCAAGCACGCCACGCTGCAGAGCGTTAACATCGTGCGCACCGACGACGGCGTTAATCTGGAGATCAACGCCCACGGGGACGTCAAGCCGCGGTTGAGCACGATGGAGAATCCAGCGCGCGTGCTGGTTGACCTGCCCAACACGGTGATTGCGTCTTCGCCCCGCCTGATCGACGTGTACAGCGACGGAGTAAAAGCCGTCCGCCTCGGCACCGACGGCCAGACATCGCCGAACACTCGGATTGTGATCGACCTGATGCAGGCGTGCAGATACGAATTAGCGGCTGGCAGCGACAATCGTATGGTCTTAAAGCTCCATACCAGGACTGCTGCCTCCACGACCTCGAGCCCCAAGGCCACCACATCTGAAGTTGCCACTCCGGCGCCGGTTTCGGATTCGGTGAAAGAAGCCAAGTTGATCCAGACTTCGGCTCCGGCCACTGATTTTGCTTTTATCGAACCTTCCTATCGTCCTAAGGATTCGGTTGCCGGGGAGAATGTGCCGGCAGCTGTCGAACCGTCCACACGGGCGCTTGCGGCGGCTGGAAAGTTCGCCACCCGTCCAGAAGGAAGCCCGCTTCCCAATGCCAGCGCAGCCATGCAGTCGGCCACCGCGGCGCAGCCGGCCGTCAATATGGCAGCCGAGCAAAAAGTACAGTCGCAACAGCCGCCCGCCGTCACCGGACCGAAATATACTGGCGAGCCGATCTCGGTGAATCTGAAGGACGTCGACCTGAAAGACTTCTTCCGTCTGATCCACGAGATCAGCGGTCTGAACGTTGTTCTCGATCCCAACGTCAAGGGCACATTGACCATCGTGCTCGATGATGTGCCGTGGGACCAGGCATTGGACATCGTTCTGAAGAACAACGATCTGTCGCGACAACTCGAAGGCAACGTGCTGCGTATCGCGACCGTCGAAACCATGCGTAAAGAAGCAGAGGGACGCCGAGCCCAGGTGGAAGCCGAAGCTCTGGCGGTGGACAAAGTCACCGTCACCCGCTTCCTTAGCTACGCGCACTCCAAGGACGTCGTATCCACAATCAAGAGTTTCCTTACCCAGCGTGGAGACGTAATCTCTGACGACCGGACCAACGCTCTGATCATCCAGGACATTCCTTCAGTGATGCCAGGCATTGACCGTTTGCTGACGCAACTTGACCGCAAGACTCAGGAAGTTGAAATTGAAGCTCGCGTTGTGGCCGCCACTCGCAGCTTTGCTCGCGATATCGGTACACAGCTTGGTTTCGGCTGGGGCAACGGTACCAGCGCTATCGGTGGTGCCTCCGCAGTGGGCAGCTCGCCTACCACGGTTAACGGTCTAACGCCGGGTTACATCACGACTGCAGGTGGAACAGGTACTGGCAGCACGATTCCGTTGTTCTCGAACTTGCCCGTCACTAGCCCGACTAGCGGTCTGACCTTCGTCAATGCCAGCAATAATGTGCGAATCGATGCTGTCTTGAGCATGGCGGAATCGCGCGGCTTGCTGAAAATACTCTCTCGTCCGCGGGTTGTAACCCAGAACAACATTCAGGCTCTGGTTCGTCAGGGCGTGCGTGTGCCGATTGTCACTCAGGCGCAGTTGGGCGGACCGCCTACCGTAACCTACGTGGATGCGTTCCTCCGGTTGACTGTGGTTCCGCAGATCACTTCCGAAGGTACGATCTTCCTTAACGTGGACGTCGAAAACACGACTCCTGACTTCGGTCGACAGGTTCAGGGCAACCCGACCCTCATCACGCAGCAAGCTACCACTCAGGTCCTCGTGACCGATGGTGGCACGGTGGTGATCGGTGGCGTAATTCAGACGCAGAACTCGGTAACGATTGCGCAAGTGCCTGTGCTCGGCAACATTCCGTTCCTGGGCAACCTGTTCAAGCACACGACAGTCAGCACCTCCAACCAGGAGCTGATCTTCTTCATCACGCCGCGCATCATCCAGACATAGCAACTGCACGAGGTAGAAGTAAAACAGCCGCCGGCACCTGACATCAGGGCTGGCGGTTTTGTTTTGCCCTCGGTTCGTTCCTGGCCGTGAGGACAGGAACGCTGTAGCAGCCAAGAGCGCCAGTATTGAACGGGTGCCCCAGGTCTCGCCGGTGTTTGTGTGCGAGACCGGGATCTGCGGACCAACTACGCAATGCGATGGGTCCCTGGCTTCTCAAGTCCCAGGCTTGCCAAAACCGGGCAAACCGGGGCACCGCAAAGATCCCCAAACTAAGCATTCATCTTGAGTTATATTTCCGGCCGAGGCCACTCGTCTGTGATCTCCACACAGTTGTTACACTCCAGATATGGACCATAAAGCTCGCCAAGAGGGCCTGCAAAAGACTCTATCCTCGCATCGCCTGGACGCGTTGCTGGTCACTCACCTTCCCAATGTTCTTTATCTTTGCGGATTCACCGGCAGCGCTGGAGTCTTGTTGATTAGTGGCACCCGGAGCGTATTTTTCACCGACGGCCGCTATACAGAGCAGGCTCGATCCGAAGTCCAAGCTGCTCGGATCGTGATCGGTCGCGAAGGTCCGATCGCCGCAGCCGCCGAGTGGTTTTCCATGCATCTCAAGTCGAGCCGCAAGTCACGATCGGCTTCGCACCCGAAGATTGGCATTGAGGGCGAGCACATGACCGTGGCTGCCCGCTCGCGTCTCGCCAGCCTTTTGCCGTCCGGCATCCACTTGCAGGAAGTTCCTATGCTGGTCGAACGGTGCCGCATGGTAAAGGACGAGGAAGAGATTAAACGCATAAGGTCCGCCGTCTTGCTGGGAGCGAGTCTTTTCGACCGCGCTCTGGAGAAGATTCGTCCGGGCGTCCCTGAAACCGACGTGGCAGCCGAAATGGAATATGCCGCCCGG
This sequence comes from Terriglobia bacterium, assembly GCA_963706335.1. GTDB lineage: Bacteria > Acidobacteriota > Terriglobia > Terriglobales > Acidobacteriaceae > JAIQFF01. Next base: position 133,886 of record CAVPME010000006.1, on the reverse strand, counting down.
ACGCGAGGGGCTCAAGCCATGTCGTTTGAGACCATCATCGCTTCCGGAGCACGTTCTGCTTTGCCGCATGGCCGGGCCTCGCGGTCGGTTGTTCCCCGAAGGGGATTCGTGGTCTGCGACTTCGGTGTTATACTCAACGATTATTGTTCCGACATGACCCGCACCGTATACGTGGGCCGGCCTTCTTCTGAGGAGCGCGGAGCCTACCAGGCGGTCAAAGAGGCGCAGCAGGCGGCGGTCGATGCGGTTCGGCCCGGGATCGCGGTGAGTGAGGTTGACCGGGCTGCTCGCAACTTATTGCGAAACAAGCGGTTAGGTAAATATTTCACGCATTCGACGGGTCACGGCGTGGGGTTGGAAATTCACGAACCACCCCGCGTAGCAGCAGGACAAACTGATATCCTGCAGCCGGGTATGGTGATCACGATCGAGCCGGGAATTTACATTCCAGGTCGATGGGGCATTCGAATCGAAGACATGGTCGTGGTAACAGATCGAGGGTGTGAGGTTTTGACGCCTACCAGCAAAGAGTCGATCGAAATTTGAGTTTGCCGTTAGTTTTAACTCCAGGCTGGAGACAAGAAGCTGGTCCTGCTGTTTTTGCGCCTTTCCGGCGGGTGCACAAGTAAGGTAGAAGTCGGTCCCACCTCATACGATGAATCAGAAAGAGCTTAAGGAACTCATCGAGTTCTTAATCGAGAAGGACATTGCCGAGTTCGAACTGGAACGCGGCGACGTCAAGGTGAAGATCAAGCGCGCCAGCGAATCTGTTGCTGCGGCTCCGCATGATACCCGTTTTTTTACTGTACATTCGGGGGCGCCACCATCTCCAGAATCTGGTGCGGCTCTTCCGGTCGCGAGCCCGCCAGCCCCTCCGCCTTCGCCCGTAATCTCCTCCCCGGCTCCGGAAGAGGAGGTTCACATTGTTCGATCACCCATCGTGGGTACGTTCTACGAGTCTCCGTCTCCGGGATCTCCGCCTTTCGTAAAGCCCGGCGACATTGTGGAGGCTGGCCAGATTTTATGCATTGTGGAAGCCATGAAATTGATGAATGAAATTGAGTCGGATGTGGCCGGAGAGATCGTGAAAAAATTGGTCGCAAACAACGCGCCGATTGAATACGGGCAGGATCTTTTCGCTATCCGCCCCCGAAAGTAGTTGGCAAGGGAAACAGCCTCGTTTCTAACCACGGAGACAGTGAGACACAGAGAAAACCAGCAAATAAGCTTCTCGACGCTGAAAGTTTAGCAGTCACTACACTGTAATTGCGAATGAACATTTTTGGTTTAGCTTTGCTCGCTATCTCTGTGTGTCCGAGGTGAAGTTTCTTTCGCTGCAAGTTTAGCTAATGTTTAGGAAAATCCTGATTGCAAATCGCGGAGAGATAGCCTTGCGGGTGATCTGCGCCTGCAAGGAACTGGGCATCCGCACAGTCGCCATCTACAGCGAGGCCGACCGCAACTCACTACACGTTCGATTTGCCGACGAGGCGATCTGCATTGGCCCTCCGCAACTCGGTCAGAGCTATTTGAATATCCCATCAGTGATCAGCGCCGCGGAAATCGCCAATGTGGATGCCATTCATCCCGGATATGGCTTGCTGGCGGAAAACGCCAACTTCGCTGAAGTCGCTGAAACATGCAACATAAAGTTTATCGGGCCGCCCCCGGAAATCACCCGTCTAATGGGCGAAAAGGAAAAAGCACGAGCCGCAATGAAGAGGGCGGGCGTGCCTATTCTGCCAGGATCGGAAGGCATTCTGGCCAGTGACGGAGAAGCACTGGAGTGGGCGAAACAAGTCGGCTTTCCCGTAATTATCAAAGCCTCGGCCGGCGGCGGCGGACGCGGAATGCGCATTGTCCGAAACGAGGCTGAGCTTCCTGGACTGTTTAAAGCAGCGTCATCGGAGGCCGCCGCAGCCTTCGGCAATGGCGATCTCTACATGGAGAAATTTGTAGAGCGTCCCCGCCACATCGAGTTTCAGATTCTGGCCGACCAGTATGGCAATGTGGTCAGCTTGGGCGAGCGCGAGTGTTCCATTCAACGCCGTCACCAGAAGTTGTTGGAGGAGTCGCCGTCTCCACAGATGTCACCGGAACTTCGCGATCAGATCGGCCGGGTTCTATGCACGACACTTTCCGAGATCGGATACGTCAACGCCGGCACTATCGAGTTCCTCATGGATGAAGACCGCAAGCTCTACTTCATCGAGATGAACACGCGTATTCAGGTTGAACATCCGGTGACGGAAATGGTGACTGACGTGGACCTGGTGAAGAGCCAGATTCTGCTGGCCGCAGGCGAGCGCATGGAAAATGTCTTGCACGGTCCGGTCCTGCATCGTGGTCATGCTATCGAATGCCGCATCAACGCCGAGCATCCGGAGAAGTTCACGCCTTCCGCGGGCAGAATCACAACTTTCAACCCACCGGGCGGTACCGGTGTGCGAATCGATACCGCAGCGTATGCGGAAGGCGTCATTCCACCTTATTATGATTCCCTGATTGCCAAGCTCATCGTACGAGGCAAAGACCGGGCTGAGGCGGTCTCCAGAATGAGTCGGGCGCTGGAAATGTTTATCATCGAAGGTATTTTCACGACGATTCCATTGCATCGCAGGATTCTGGCTGACCCCGATTTTCGCGCGGGCAACGTGGATACTACGTTCATCGAAAGATTTCTGGCGCGAACCGAAAAGCCCTCTGAAAAGAAGGAAGTAGCGGCGAAACGTTAGTCACGAAGGGTAGGGCCGGCCTCTGGCCGGCCCGATGGGGTGGGCGAGAACCCGGCACTACTCCGTTTCTTTCTTTCCGTGCTCAGATTTAGGATGACTTTGCTCCCTCGCCTGTATGCCATCCTCGACAGTCGCAACTACCAGGATATCGAAGCCCTTTGCCGGTCTGCAGCTGAACTGGTTACGGGCGGTGTCACTCTGCTGCAATACCGCAACAAGACCGGCAACGCCCGGCAAATGCTCGACCAGGCTCGGGATCTCAGACGTTGCCTTGGCTCTTCAGTAAAACTGATCATGAACGACCGCGCCGACCTGTGCCTGGCCGTGGGATTCGATGGAGTCCACGTGGGACAGGACGACCTCTCACCGCGAGGCGCCAGAACTGTAATCGGTGAACGTCTCTGGCTAGGGGTCTCCACTCACAATCCCGAACAACTGGCAGAAGCCGACAAGTCCACTGCTAACTATCTCGCCATCGGGCCCGTATTCCCTACTCGGAGCAAAGCTAATCCTGACCCAGTGATCGGACTCGAGGCCGTGCGCCGGGCCAGAGCGTTAACTCGCAAGCCACTGGTGGCTATCGGGGGGATCACCCGTGAGAACTGCCGTGAGGTCATTGGTGCTGGCGCGGATGCGGTCGCGGTGATATCTGACTTGTCACTGGAGCCCCGCAAATCAGCAGAGGAATTTTTCCGGATATTAGAGTAATAACGGTGGCGTTGGAAACAAAGGCCCAGTGACTAGCCACGGTTGGGTTTTACCCGCCTTTTGGGTAAAAAGTGAACCGCAAAAAGGTACCGAAAGGTACCCGCTTAGCCCTTATTTTACCGCGTCGGGCGCTAGGTCTAACCTTAGAATTTTCCTTAATCTAGCGTGCTAAAATTCCCACCATGTCAATTGACCAAATCATCAAGCAACTTGAGGTAGAACGAAACCAAATAGACCGGGCAATTCAAGCCCTCTTGGGAGTGGGGTCCGGTACCTTCTCGGCTAAGGCCCAGAAGAAGAGTATGGCGCCAGCCACACGACGTAAGATTGCAGCCGCACAGAGAGCGCGATGGGCAAAGAGAGTGTCGCCGTCAGCCGGTGCAACGATCCCCAAGCGCACTATGTCAGCAGCAGGACGTAGGAAAATCGCAACTGCTCAGCGGGCCAGATGGGCGAAGGTTAGGGCTGGGAAACGGTAGGCTGCAAGTGATCAGAGATTAGGGCACAGGACTAAAGCATGCTTTACCGTCGTAGCCTTCGGAAAATTGCACGGAGAGTATGTTCCCGCACTTGAGAAAAAGGTCAAGTGCGTCTTTTTCCTCGGGAGTGAGTCCGTGGTCAGCTGGGGGGCTATCCGTAGGCAAAGTGTACCCACGTTTCAAAGCCCGATTCAAGGCGTCAAACTTCGCAAGGCCGTGATCGAGGTCCTTTCCGGTCTTTACCACCCCAAAATGCTCTGCGAGATAGTAATAGTTTGCGAGGTTGAGCAAGACTTTTTTGTCAGCTGCACTAGTGGCATCTGCTTCTGCAATAACTTGCGCTCTATCCGCTTCTTCGGTGTATCGCTGCTGTGTTGACTCGTCGTCAAATTGATGATCGATGATAGCTGTTGTAGCTAACTGCGCTAGCCGTCCAGATTTGCGAAACTGCACTGTAAGCTTTACTGGCGACTTTACGACCTTTGATCCCGTCTTGTGTTGTTTGAGTTCCGCCACGGCCGGTGAACTGATCCAAAGCACGCTAGTTAGGCCAGCAAAGAAGCAGTGCTTGATCAGTCGGTTCATGCGCCATCATAACAATAAAGAAGCCGGAGGGTCGTTATGAAACCTGGCCCTCGAAAGCTCAAGCACTGTCGCACAGATTATCAATCTTCTCCATTATTCGCTCGGCCCACTGAATGCTCGCGGCAATTAGCCGATCTGTGCGGGGGCTGCCGCCTGGCCCGCCGAACAAATCATCCGCTCTTTCCATGTGTAGACTCCGCCATGATTGCCACCATTATCCCAATCACGCGCTTGCGGCCTTCGTCCATCGGGCGATTTTAGCAGATTCGCTTTTTGTTCGCCACAAAGCGGGGATGGGATCTGACGATTCAGTCGAGTGGTAAAATCTCGGGCACATGCCACGATGGCGGAACTCCGCAAAGCCAGCCCCACAGCCGCCACCACAGGATTTCGTTCTTATCCGAATCACCAATCAGGCCGGTAAATACGCAACGCTTGGCGGCAAAGGCGACCTGCTGGTTGCAAGCAAAGCACAGCCTGCGGAATTTCCCGCCACGGAAGCGCCACGGCGACAGCGCGAACTTGAACGGCGCGGGTTCAAGACGAAAGTGGAACCCGTATAAAGACCCAACGTTTTTGGTCGTTGGCGCGTAATCGCCTTCCTCCAACAACGACAAGTAGGCGACGCTATTGACTTCCGAAATGCGGAATGACAGGCAACAGTCTTACGGCGACTGAACGCCTTCCACAACCCTGAAATGCAAAGATACCCAGTGGCCGGCTTCGTGGACTTGAACTTCCAAAACAATTGACGCAGTGGGATAACCAATGGCGGCGTAAAGTCTACGCGCTGCTTCCAGCGTTTCTCGAATCTTGCTCATGTCGAGAATGTCTTCAGGGTGAATCTGAGAAATGGGCACAATTTGCTCAGAGGAAATCGCCTTGATGCCCAACCACGTGATCTCGCGCACTTTATATCGTGCGCCTTCGACCACTTCAAGATTCAGCGAAACCGGTTCAGGATGCCGACTGACGTCAACATCTACTATGGCGGGAGAGACAGTAGCGCGAAAATAGCCAAAGCTCTGAAGCGTGTCCCGGACTCGGCTAGCAAGTTCAGCAACCTGCTGATCGTCGAAACAACGACCTATCAGCCGCGCCCTGATCGTTGCTTGCTCGCTCGATGACAGCTGGGTCGTCACCGGCAGGTTCACCTGCGAGACTACAAACTGCTTGTCGCACGAATCTTGGGGTACAGCGATTGAAGGGCATCCAACGAAGCAGACCACCAACGGGGCGAGAAACAGAAGGGTATGCATCACAGCTACCTGCTCAGCGAATGATAACACCGCGATTCAATGTCGTGATAACGCCATTACCACTGCCCCGTTCGAGGGGTCGAGTTATTACGTCAACAATCCCTTTTCCTTCTGGGGGAACTTCCACCGCGTACTGTATCGGGGCCATTGGTTGAAAATCTTGCAGAGAGAAGTTCACTGAAGCGGCTGGAAGATTTATCCGCTCCATATCCAACTTTGCAAAACTGAGTACTCGGGACTACACTTTGCAGCCAAAGGAGGAATAACCATGGCAACTGCACAAATGCCAAACCCAAAAGTTGACCCAGTCAAAGCCGATTCCCGCCACTACACAGTAGAGTTCGAGAACGATAAAATCCGTGTCGTGCGCATCAAGTACGGAGCCAAAGAGAAGTCAGTGATGCACAGCCATCCCGAGTCGGTTTCTGTCTTCTTGAACGACTGCAAAGCCAAGTTCACATACCCGGATGGAAAGAGCGAAAACATTGAGGCGAAGGCAGGTCAAGTCATGCACATGGATGCCTTCGAACACGATCCCGAGAACCTTGGCGGCCCGTTTGAATTGATTCAAATTGAACTGAAGAGGTAGTCACTCATCCACGGGAGGCACTCCTGCCTCCCGTTCTCGTCCATTCCTTCCATCCCTCATTGAGCCTCGGAGGGATTTTTGAGTGTTATCGTGCGGGCGTGCACCAACTGGAATTGCGTCCAGCCCACCGCCTCGCCGTTACGTGCGAAGGCCAAAACGGTGAAATGATTCAACCGCCCGATGGAAGTGGGCGCCACGATCATCCCGTGCTCATCGTCAATCCGAAGGGTCGCTGGGTTGATGCCTTCCCCGTAGCCGACGATCTGGGCAGCATTCGGATCATTGGGTACACCACTACCGAAAAACAGTGTGTAGCGTGTGCCCGAGCTGCGGCGGGTCACGTCAATGTGCTCCGCATCTCGGCGCAACAAGCGGAACCTGACCTGTTGTCCCTCGATAAGCTGCGCCGGCGTAGAGCAGCATGTGGCTGTGCTCATTCCCTGTACCGATGGTGCTTCAACAACAAAATCGAGGGTTGGTCCTGGACCTTCCGCAAGCAGGGAGAAGCTCATCTTGCCCCATAGCTGGCCGTTAATCGCGGACACAATTGCACTTTCCGTGGGTGCGCCCCAAGTGCCAACGGCGGTTACTTTGCCGTCAGGCTCAACTACGGCCATACTCTCGAAGGTGGTTACGTAGTGGGTCCTTTCCGGGTGGGTGAGCGGTTGGTGGCCTAACCACGTCTTCTTGGTGACAGACAGTTGCACGGTCTCACCCATGCGTAAGGTGGAATGCGATGCTGAGAGGGAGAGTGGAGAGATTCTCAAACGCAACCACGAAGCAAAGCCCACAAGCAAAATGAGCGCTAGGATGGCAATCCACAGGACTCGGCGCATGGTCGGCGAATCTTCTCATAGTTTCTTTTGTAGTTGTTGCACAATCGCCATAGCGCGTTTTGACGAGCGGTCAAAACGTGTAAACGCCTGGTTTCGAACAGTTATATACTTCCGGGATCATTCATTTCCATCCAACAAAAAAGTGGCTAGATTTTTATTGAAGATATCCCCTCGATCACAATTGGTAAAGAAGACGAACCCTGTTTTCCGGGCTTTCAGATATTCAAAACCCGACTGGAAATTACCGTTATTACCAGGATGCGCATAGGCCGTTCCATAGGGTGTTGGTTTGATTGCGATGCCTAATCCCCAGGCCGAATACCCATCCTGGATGCGGATTGGATTGTCCATCGGCAATTCAACCTGCGCCTTTAACATGTCATCTAGGGTGCTTTTCCGGATGCCTTTATGTTTCATTAACGCGATCAGGAAACGGGCATAATCAGTCGCCTCGGTATGCAGCCCCTCCGCTGCCCCGAACCGAGTAGAGTCATGGGCGGGAAAGCCGGAAGGCCAAGCAAATCTCATACTTTCCCCCTTCACGTGCCCGACGACTTTGTGTTGCGTAATGTAGGCATTGCCCGTGAAATAGAAATGTTCCAGTTTCAGCGGCTCGCAGACTTCTTGTTGGTAAAGCGCATCTAGCGTTTTTAGGTCTCTGTGGTTCAGGTAAGCGATGACCCGGGCCAGGTAATCATAACCTTCACCTGAATAGGCAAATTGTGTTCCGGGCGTGAACTTAAGCCATAGCTCAGGGTATCTGATGTGCAAGCTGGGATCTGCAGGCTCGGTATATCGCCAGTTTGGGAATCCGGTCTGGTGACTAAGCACCATCCTTGCCGTAATGAGTTTGTAGCGTTCGTCGCGTGCAATATCCGGGTAAGGCATATAGCGGTAAAGCGGGGTATCCAGGTTCAGCATCCCCTTGTCCGCGATTCTTAAAACAAGATAGGTAAAAGCCGTCTTCGACATGGAAGCCGCTTCAAAAATAGAAGCTTCATCGACCGGCGTTTTGGTGTTCAGATCTGTGACGCCAAATGTTTTGTCGTAAACGATTTTATTGTCGTTGATCAGGATGATGGATAGACCGGGCAGACCCAGCGACTCCATTTGTCCTTGAATAAAGTGATCAAACTCCACCGCAGAAATAGTTCTTCCGCTAAAGGTTTTAAGCTGCGCCCTGGCATTTCCCTTTGGAGCAAAAAGCTCCGGTCTGGTGGGTTCATGAGCCTTCGCGTATTCGTTCGTGATCGTCTGTACTGACTTCTCTTGCTCCTGTGCACGAAGACAAGTAGACGCAAGACAGAGACAGAGCAAACAGAAATTTAGAATCTTCATGTTTGTGATACGTGGTTCTATTTGCAAAGTTCCGTTGAGTCTGGTGGGACACCCGGGCACCTCCACTACTTCATCAGGATTCTGGCTGTGGCTCTGCAAACTCGATCAACGAGATTCAGCCTGTCTTCGAGCGATCGTAACGATAAACGATAGATCCCTATCGGGACTGCCCCGAAGCAGAAATGCCGGGATGCACAGGTCCTGTGGTCGGGGCAGTTTCGATAGGGTCGTTTGAAGTGAGCCGCTAGCGTTTGCGGCGGATGCGGGATTCCCTATGGGATTTCAATCGATTTTCGCTTGGAAAGCCTTGCCAGAAGCGGGTTTTACCAAAATGGCAGTTATTGATGCTCATCGATCTAGACATGAATACTTAGCCTCAGGATGGCCTCATCGTAACGCAAGACAGATCCTTCCTCAAGCCTCGCCAGTCTAGACAGCCTGGAACCTCCAATGACCCCTACTTCGAGCACGCGGTAGCGTCCGCCGCGCTAGCGGCTTAGTTCAAACGCGCATCTCGTCACTTTAACTCCCGGTTTGCTAGCCAACCGGAGGTTGGCCCAGCTTGCCACTACCTTTTCGACAAGTGGTGAAATATCGCCATATCGCTCATTAACCGAGTCGAGGGGGTTTTGGAGTGTAACGCCTGATTACATCAACAATCAATTCCCCACTCTCCGATTGCATAGTGATCGGTATTAATTTCCTCTACATTTGGCGACTATTAGCGTTATGTCGTCGTGCTGTTCGCCTGGGCTGAACCGCCGAACTTCATCAACAATCGAAGCAAGCAAGGCTTGTGAAGAGAGGTCACGGTGTTGTCGCAACGCTTCGATCAGGCGCTGTTCTCCGAATTCTTCCCCTGCGGCATTGCACGATTCTGTAATGCCGTCGGTATAGAGTGCGAGTGTATCTCCTAAGAACAGCTCGCGGCCCTCGATCGAGCACTCCCATTCTTCAAAAAGTCCCAATACTGTGCATGTGGAATCGAGCCGTTCAAGATTGTTATCCCTTCGGAGAAGAAGAGCCGATAGATGTCCACAATTGGCGTAGCGCAAGCGCCGCATTCCCTCGTCATATTCGGCAAAAAAGAGGGTGGCGTAGGCGCCGTCGGCGGTATTCTCGTAAAAGAGCTGGTTCACTGACCGCAAGAAACGCTGCGGCTGATCCAAAGCGATTGCGCACTGGCTGCGCAGGGTCGCCTGCAGATTGGCCATCAAAAGAGCGGCAGCAATTCCTTTTCCTGCAACATCGCCGATCACTAGCCCGAGCCGCTCTTGACCAAGATTAAGGAAATCGTAGTAATCGCCCCCGACCTGGCGAGCCTGGATGCAAATGCCCGCGTATTCGAGTGACTTACGGGGCGGCAGGCTTTGCGGGAAGAGCCTTGCCTGTACCTGTTTTGCGATTTCCAGCTCCTGGGCTGCGCGACGTTCGGATTCCAGCCTCTCGGCGACTGCGCGGCGCTGCGCTTCGAGTTCCCGACTCACTTCGTCGAAGCCTAGAAGCCCAAAGGAGTTTCCGTCCACATCTTCGAACATGGTGAACATTCCGCCCCAAGCAGGGGTCTGGGGTGGATGATGAAAGCGAACCCCGCACTTACGCCACTCCTCAAACGTGGCATGTACATCTTCGGTGAGGAAAGCAACCTCACTGACCCGGCCAATGAGCTTGAATTCTTCGGAGTCGGGTTTCGGAGCGACAAGCACGAGAATCGTGCTGCCATCCGGAGGTGCGACCGCAACCCAGCGGTCACCGGATTCGAAACGGGCGTCAGCGATCAGCCTGAAGCCGAGCTGGTCCAAGTAAAATCGTAGGCTCCGATCCTGATCGCGAACAAAAACTGTGCATTTGAAAATACGCAGGTATGGGTGCTGCCGATCCAAGCTGGGAGCGCACGCGTCGACCCAACGGGGGGAAGAAGGAGTGGACATTAGCGGGATTATAGGCGCTTTAATGCATTCAGGGTTGTTGGCGAAAAATCGCGATAACGCGTTTTGACGAGCGGTAAAAACGTGAACTCGCCTGATCGCGACAGTTGGTTCTAATCCGCGTTGGGTCCCCACCTAGGTCACGACCGTAACGTTCCAAACTCGGCGCTGGGTTACGCCGCTGGTTTCTTTGTGTTGTTGTGTGAAGGAACTCGCTGGTACACGTCCCTTTCTTTAGTCTCCTTGCCATCCTTCGATTTCACGGTAATTTCGTCGATCAAAGTGTTGCCATCCGCTGAGACTTTGGAGCGGGCCTCGAACGATCCGTCGTTATCTTCCCCGCGTCTGACCATCGTGCCATCCTGTTCTTTTCTCGCACTCTGATTAGAATCTGCTTTGCCGTTACGGATAGTCGGGTGCATGCTGCCGTCCTCCGGTCCCTTCCATGCCAGGGAAAAGGGTTGCTCTTTGTCATCCACTCCGTGCCCCTGCCATGACAGCACTTCCGGCGTATCTTTGAGAATGATGACTGTGAGGGACTTCGTCACGTGTTCTGGACCCATCTCGCTTTGCGCGGTGTCCAGCTTCCAAGTACCTACAAATGACGATGTCGTTTGTGAAAAGACGCAGGTTGCCGCGAGTAGGGCGGCGACAGTGACGTACATGAACGCTTTTCTCATGTTGGCTCCTGCCGAGGTATCCACTCGGTATATTTGTCCAGGAGCCTCGCGAAGCGCTCAGCCTGTTCACCTGACATCGGTGCCCGCTTACACTTCTGCAGAATGGTCTTCCAGTGGTATCCCGATCGGAAAAAATAGGGGCGGACCTCCAGAAAGCATAACGCGACTTCAATCGTCGCGGGATCAGCAACCAGGATCCGTTCGAGGAAGCCCGCGTCCCATCCGCCGGGAATACAAAGTTGCTCATAGCGGGCGTGAAACTCCGCGCAAGCTCGCGACCACTCTTGTTTCGCTTGCTCGCTCTCCGACCGTCGCTTGACGGTCTCATGAATCCGACTGTGGAGTCGGTTTATTTCAGCCGCATTCTCAAGCATCGTCGCGCGAAGCTGCTCCCGTTCTTCCATGCGAATTGAATTTTACCTCGGATAGCAGCAAGGGAGTTCTGGGCGGGCAGCAAAGCCAAAACGTTGCTTACTAGCGATAGATCGCCGTTAACCGTTGTAACATCCCACCACACTGATCACCGAATGACTTTGAGTTGTTTACAAAACCTACTCCGGCGGGATCTTCACTCGGATGGCTCTCACGGGTCTTATCCACTCACACCCAGCGTCAACTCGTCATCATCCCTGCAAAAGCGTGTTTCGGCACTCACATTGTAAACGGTGTACCCATTCCTACGCATCTACCGCGAAACAGTCTATCTCGGGTTTCTCGTAACACTCTAGGCGGTGCTCTGCGACTGACGTGACGGCTGGCCTATTTAATTAATATTTTCGTGTACACTGAGGCATTATTCCCGTCGCGCCGATCGAACTTCAAAAGGAATATAAAAACATGGCGGAAGCTGCCTACTACATACTGGTAAATTCAACTCCTTTCGGAAGCAGGCTTATGCAAGTCCCGGTGTTCGCCCCAAAAAAGGCGTTCGTCCCGTTTCAGCCAGCAGACCTCGTGTCCTGATGAATTCGCAAAATTTCATCTGAACCGAGTACACGATCCGGCTAGGCCAGTGAGGAAATCATTTACGAAAATGTTTGGGAACACTCGCGCCGTTAGCTACTACTATGACGAGGTTCATCTACGTAAAATGATTGTTGGACTCAAGAAACACGAGCAAATAATGGAAGGACGGCCGCCTACAGCAGACGAACAATGAAGCGCAACTTAAAAGACGTTGGAGTACGTTCGGCATGGTCAATGCTGACCTAGCTTCCCCGACTCACAACAGCATTCGAAATTGGGGTCTGAAAATTAAAGCATGTGCGGCTGAGCGTGAGCGACAGGCAATAAGAAAGGAGCCCAACGTTTGAGGTTGGGCGGGCGGTACAGATCGGGGTACTGCTTCTGGTAAACTTTGTAGATGGGTGAGAAGAAAAACTCGTACGGCGTCACGCCCGCTTATCTCGCGTGGAAAAGGGCTGGGTCACCAGGAAGTGTCTGGTGTCGGCATTGCGACACCCCCGCGCGGCGGCAGACCATGTGTGTCAGTTTGCGTCAGCTTCCTGGGTCAAATTCGTAGAAGATGCTTGGCAGGAGCGTCACGGGCTCCCAAAGACAAACAAGACACAGTGAGGTAACGCGGACCTCAGTTTTAAGAGATTATGAAGTCCGCTCAGGAGTTCCGGCGCCACCACCACTCCCAATCCACTCCATGCTTGCGCTTCAACTCTGCATCAGCAGATGTCGCTGTCTTGCATCTCGCACGGCGAAGCGGGCTTCGGCTATAGACCATCAGGACCCATGTTCGTTAAGTATGCCATTCCCAAAACCTCACAGACTAATCCTTTGTTTCCCGATGCTGCGAGGATGACGCCGTTGTCGCCTGCGAACGTATTGCATGATGTTGTCCTGCCGATGTTGGAGAATGCGGACTCGGAACCGAAAATAGAAAATTCTGAAATTTTGGAAAAGGCATGTCAATTCCGAGGGCATCTTTTTCTGAACATGCGTTTTCAGATTCCCCCAGAATCCAGAATCACGTTCGCCCTGCATGCTCTTCTGCCTCGCCGCGGTCGCGGAGGAACTCCATACCGTGGGTGGGTCGGTATACGGGTTGCATCGGCAAGCATGCTCAAGGATGCTTACTTTTAGGGGTTCCTTTTCGATGTCCAGATTTCCGCAAACTTTCTTCTCGGCGTTCGGGCAATGAGCCCGTACATTGACTTACCTGGCCGCACGCCATAGCATTCCCGCAAATGATCGGCCAAACCATTTCGCACTACCGCATCGTCGAGAAGCTCGGCGGCGGCGGGATGGGTGTCGTCTACAAGGCCGAGGACACTAGCCTCCACCGCTTTGTCGCCCTGAAGTTCCTGCCCGAGGAAGTCGCCAAGGATCCCCAAGCCTTGGCCCGTTTCCAGCGGGAGGCACAGGCGGCCTCTGCTCTCAACCATCCCAACATCTGCACCATCCACGAAATCGGCGAAGCAAGACGGCCAATCGTTCATCGTGATGGAGTACCTGGAAGGAGTGACGCTGAAGCACCGCATCGCGGGAAGACCGCTGGAGACCGCCACCCTGCTGTCGCTCGGCATCGACATTGCCGATGCGCTCGAGGCCGCCCATGCCAAGGGCATCGTTCACCGTGACATCAAACCGCGAACATCTTCGTGACCCAGCGCGGCCACGCCAAGATTCTGGACTTCGGCCTGGCCAAGGTGACGCCGGTAGCCGGACGTGCAAGCCAGGACTCACGAGCGCCGCCACAGACGGGGCCAGCGCGAGAGCACCTGACCAGTCCGGGACGGCGCTCGGCACGGTCGCTTACATGTCTCCAGAACAAGTAAGAGCCAAGGAATTCGACGCCCGCACCGATCTGTTTTCATTCGGTGCCGTGCTCTACGAGATGGCGACCGGCGCCGTGGCCTTTCCGGGGCGAAAGTTCCGGCGTGATCTTTCACGCCATTCTGGAACGCGACCCTGTTCCTCCAGTCCGATTGAATCCCGACCTCCCGCCGAAGCTGGAACACATCATCAATAAAGCCCTCGAAAAGGACCGCAATCTTCGCTATCAGGGCGCGGCGGAGATGCGGACAGACTTGCAGCGGTTGAAGCGGGACACCGAATCAGGACGTTCATTTACAGAGGAAGTTTCAGTCGCCGGTGCCTGCGGAGCCCCCAGGCCGACTCCTCCGCGATTGCTACCCGAGCTTCGGCGATGGCCGGAGGAGCTTCAAGTCGTCCCCGGAAATGGGCTCTGTCGACAATCATTGGCTGCATCGCACTCCTTGTCATCGCTTTTGTCACTCACAGACTCGCCGCGCCGCTGCCTCCGCTCAAGGTTTCGGGGTACAGCCAAATAACCAACGACGGCACGGCGAAACTCTTCCCCGAATATCCGGCCTACACGGCTATGGTGACAGACGGCGCACGAGTTTATTTTGTGGAGTCGCCATTTGTTTCACCAGTCCTTCGACAGGTTTCCGCTCAAGGCGGAGAAACATCAGCTCTTTCGGAGCCTTTCAAGGTCGACCGAATTGCAGATATTTCTCCGGATCGGTCCACGTTATTGTCCCCAGCCTTCGTGGCTAACGAGGACGAAGGGCCCCTGTGGGTATTGGCTCTGCCAGCGGGTACGCCTCGTCGTCTGGGCACATTGATCGGCCACGATGGAACCTGGTCTCCAGACGGGAAGCAAATTCTTTTTGCGAGTGGCCAGGACTTGTACCTCGTCGGCAACGATGGGACAGAATCCAGAAAACTTGCGTCCACACCAGGCCTGACCTTCTGGCCCCGCTGGTCGCCGGACGGATCGCGCATTCGATTTTCGGTTTTCGACGGCTCTGCACAAACCGCTTCGCTGTGGGAAATGCAGGCGGACGGCAGTCATCCCCACGCCATACTCGAGCGGTGGAACAACCCTTCGCAAGAGTGTTGTGGGAACTGGACATCCGACGGAAAGTATTTCGTATTTCAGTCCACTCGTAACAGTCAGACACAGATTTGGCAGATCTCTGATAGAGATTGGCGGTTTGGGAAATCCAGACCAGAACCAGCGGAGTTGACGGCAGGGCCGGTGAATTACTCCATGCCCACCCCCAGCCTAGACGGAAAGAGATTGTTCGCGGTCGGGTCCCAGCCCAGGGGCGAACTCCAACGTTACGACCGGCAGACACAGAAGTTCGAAACTTATTTATCGGGTATGTCAGCGGACGGGGTCGATTTTTCCAAAGATCGACAATGGGTTACTTACACCACATATCCGCAAGGAAATTTGTGGCGTAGTAAAACCGACGGAAGCGAGCGGCTGCAACTGACTTACCCTCCGATGAATGCTGGGTTGCCTCGCTGGTCGCCCGACCGGAAACAGATTGCATTTGGAGGAATCGGACGGCCTGGCGGGGGCCAGAAAATTTATGTGATTTCAGCCGAGGGTGGAGCGCCTCAGCAACTGCATCCCGCTGACCAGAACCAGGGCGATCCCAATTGGTCCCCAGATGGAAACTCTCTGATGTTCTGGTCTGCCGCGTCATTGCCGGTAAGTGGCGCTCCAACTGTCAATATTCTTGACTTGCGAACCCACCAGGCATCGGTTGTGCCGGGATCAGAAGGGCTGTTTTCTGCCCACTGGTCGCCGGACGGCCACTACATCGCGGCATTGACAGTTGAGCGCGAAAACCTGATGCTCTTTGACTTCAAGGCCCGGAAGTGGACCGAACTCACGAAAATTACTGCTGCTTTTCCCAACTTTTCGCGGGATGGAAATTATGTCTACTTTCATTCTTTCGGCAGTGACACCTCGCTATACCGGGTGCGAATCAGCGACCATAAACTCGAGAAAATTGTCAGTCTGAAGGGAATTCGTCTGACGATCGGGACAGTGGGAACATGGTGTGGCCTGACCCCGGATAATTCGCCGCTGGTATTGCGCGACGTCGGTAGCCAGGAAATTTACGCCCTTGATTTGAAGCTTCCGTGATTCAAACGATGTCCCGCTGCCGACCCTGACATCCCCATCCTGAAAGAAGCCAAAGCGGAGTACACGAAGTTGCAATGAGCGAACCTGAGCTGCCGGTGTGGAGGTTTTGTTCCAGCTTCTAACGGAAGCAGCTGCGCCGGGGTGGTAATGACTACGGCCTGGGGTTCCAGAACTGAGTCGGTGTACGCCGAGACCCGGTATTTCCAACAACCTCTATCTCGGGGGCGTAAAACTTTAGCCAGGGTCGGTAGTCTCCGACATGAGGAGAGGCTTTCGCACCCCATTATCCCTCCATAATGAAATCAAACTGTTTTGCGTGTGGCGGGTTCACCACGCGCCGCCGCTGCGAATAAACGCGAGGCTATTGGCAAGATGTCCCCAAAATTACTCATCGCACGTAATCGCAAACTGTCAATACCAGCGGAGTTCGTTCTTTCGATCCAGGATCGAGGCGGGCTTTTCAGACACGAGGGGATCGAGACGGTCAGCTTCCCGAGTAGCCCACTCAATCCAGGTGCCGGCGGGAACCACGCAGTCAGCGATTAAGTAGCTTGCCGTTGGCGGGAATCACATTGCGGAAGTGGCTGAGGGTCTGGATGCGCTGTTCGACGGTCCGTGAATGATCTGGCGGAAGAGGTAGGCTTCGGCTCCTGCGAGGATGCTTTCGAAAAAAATGCCTTCGATGGCGCTGCAGCGCTCGGCCAAGCCTGCGGCCTTCAACTTCTCCTTCGGACTGCAGATTCCTCACGGCGCATCCCAGGAAAGCGTGTAAATCTCCGGCGGGCCGACGTCTCGCAGCACCAGCGGGTCGTCCTCGGGGGTAAGGAAGAGCCACGCCCCATCGGTTCCTACTTCCCGAAAGCCTTTCAGGCTCAGGATTCTCTCCAACTTATTGTTGTCGACCGACACGCGAAAGACGCCAGGTTCACCATAAACCTCAAGGAAGTACACAAATTTTGAGTCTTTCGACCAGCACTGCCAGCCGACACTCTTTGGTCCTTGGGCGGTCCATTTTTGCCTGGCGACATCGAGTAACATCAACTTCGCGTCGCTTCCGAACTGGCGGAAATGTATCTTCCATCAGGTGAGAAACGAGGTGATCGCAAGCCTTCGGAGCCGGGGACGACGGAGGTACGGCCACTCTTTAAGTTGAATATTCGAAGAACATTGTGCACCGTCGTATTGTGCATCGTTGGAGGCTGTCCGAACAGTATGGAGTCCCCATCGGATGACCAGGTGGGATCGGTACCTGCCGTCGGATCTGTCAGCAGTCGATGGGATGTACTTCCGTCGCGGGATACGAGGTAGATCCGCCAATCGCCCCCCGGATTTATTCCGCTAAACGCGAGTTGATTCCCGTCAGGTGACCAGTGGGGGTCGTAGGCCCTCAGAGGGGCGAACGTCAGTTGAAGCGCTTCGCTTCCATCGCTTCTGCTCCGCCATAGCTGACCCTCGGGCCAAGTCACGTACGTCATCCAGGCACCGTCTTTGGAGAAATTCACTCCCTCCGCCGAAATTCCCGTGGGGTAAGGGGAAAGTTGTTGCGTCTTTCGGTCGTAACGCATCAGTTCTCCCCGATTCGAGTTACTTACTGCGAAGAGGACTTTCCCATCAAGACTGGAAACTAGGTTCGAAAAATGCAACGGCCCAACGGTGAGTTGAACGGGCAGCCGGCTCGGCGTGCGGAACAAACCGTTACGCTCCCTGACAGCCCAGATGTCTTGTGCGGGGAAAGAGCCAGACCCAGGGAGCCTCTTCCATGAGACGAACAGATAGTATCGTCCGTCTGGTGTTCGCGAACCGCAACACTGCATAGGCGGATCTTGCCATCCCGGAAACAGCGGGTGCATATCCTTCCCCTCGGTAGTGATTTCCAAGAGCAATCCCACATTGGCATCGGTTACACGCTGCTTGGACTCGTCAGCGAGCGTAAAACGCACTCGCTTCCCGTCGAGAGACCATACGAGCTGCCCAGCCCAGACAACTGGATTGGGGTTCGCGGATACCAATAAACGGGGTTCGGTTCCGTCGCCATTTGTAAGGTACAAAGCACTTCCGTTGGCATAGATGAACTTCTGACCGTTGGGTGACCAGCTTCCGTCATGAGCAACTACGTTTCCCAGCCGTCGGGGCGGTCCGCCCAACGTCGGCACCACCCAGAGTGGCCTGTCTGCATTGGGTTCGCCTTCAGTTACAAGGAGCTCGGACATATCACGGGAGATATTCAGCACATGGGTGTGCGGAAAAGGAGTGCGAATGGGGACCGGTTGTCCACCCGAGACCGACACTGCCATAACCCGGCAGCCATCGTCGAAGGACTCTGAAAAATACACACGCAAGCCATCGGTTGCGATCGGCCCATAACATTTCACTCGGCCGTCGCTGGTCAGTTGCACGACGCTAGTGATCTTAGGAGGAGGCGGCTCAATCCTTGACACCCACCACAGGGCCAGCACCGCGACCACGATGGAGGCGGCCAAAAGAAATAAGGCGGATCGCCGCCCTGGTTTAACCTTCAACGCTGGCGTTCCGACATCCGCAGCTGGCGTTTGCCCGTTGCTATTCACCGCGCCGACGAACCGATAGCCATGACGTGGTAGGGTTTCGATGAAATGCGGACTCTCGGCGTCGTCATCCAGCGCCGCCCGCAAGCGCTTCATAGCGTTGTTAAGGCCCTGCTCGAAGTCAACGAATGTGTCCGATGCCCACAGCTTCTTTTGCAACTCTTCACGGGTAACGACCTCACCAGGCCGTTCGAGCAGCATCACGAGGATCTGCACAGGCTGCCCTTGCAGCCTGATCTTCATCCCTTGTTTGCGAAGTTCTCTGGACTGCAGATCAAGCTCGAAGACCCCGAAGCGGGTGACAGCCGAGGGAGAAGCGGATGTTTTCACTGCGACAGCTCCTACAAGGCACGAAGTGTAGCAGCATAGGTCAAATTTTGACACCGCCCGAACCTGTTAGGTGCTTCGTCAAAACCTTCCACGTCAGCGAATTAGCAAGACAGGTTCTTTTCACCGAAGTAACAGTCCCGCTCCATTGATCGCAATCCCTTCGGAAGCAAGAATCCGCCCACCTTGGAGGTTCCGTCGTGGAATGTTCAGCGGGGCAGCTCGTCAGATCGAAACTCCTCAGACCATACTTCTCGCCGCCTGCATGTTTTCACCGGATCTCCTGTTGGCACAGAACCTGACTATCACCGGGGGGACCAGCGCCCAGCGACAACTCACCAGTTGCATCGAGCAACTCTCGGCTGACGAGCTGAACCGCCTGCCTGGCTCCGACCACTCGATCACTATTGTCATTCTGGAGCGCGAGAAGTTCCTGCAAGCGAAGGACAGCTTCGGTGCCTACCGGACGAAGCTGGCTTTCTCCAACCTGGCTATGCGCAGGATCTATCTGTCTTCGGATGTTTTTAGGGATATGGACAATGCCCTCCGCTGCATTCCGCATGAACTAGGCCATTTTGTGACTCGAAATATTTACGAGAATCCCGCTGAAATCGCCGCTGAGCGAATAAGAAAAAGAGCTCAAGAGATCTGCATCATGCCGACCGCACCTGCTCTGGCGCTTGTGTTGTCTTCCCGCTCGAAGAACCCGACGGGGCGGGACTGAGTAAGCTCCGGTTTTCCTGGCGCGATGTACGTCGCCCACCACGTAAACGGCGCCCCCTTTTTGGAGACCACCTCTGGCGGCTTCGTAGCCGGGACGCGTGGGTTTGCTTTGCGTGATTCTTGGCTCAGAGCGGAAATCAGACAGACCAGAAAAAGGAGGCAACGCAACAACATATCAGCCTCACGTAGCGACCACATTCTACGACACTGGGGAGTGGCCGCAGTCTCACTTCGTTTGCCTACTTGTTTTCGGTGGCAGAGGCCGGTATACAATCCCACGCATTTGGTGTGTGAACTCGACTGGGGAGGTGTGCTCTGAAATCCAAAATGGTTATGACTCACACGCTATTGCTAGTCTTGCTCGTGTCAGCCGGAACTCTATCCCGAAGTGCCGTGGGACAGGCATCTGATATTCGCTCGGTTGAGGAAGTTCGCATTCGAGAACTCTCTGAGGGCTGGGGCCGAGCTGCCCTAAACCGCGATCTGGAAAAGACTGTTTCCTTCTACGCTGAAGATGCCTCCTATCTTCCACCCGGGAAACCCATCATCATCGGCAAAGATGCAATTCGAAAGGCTTGGACGAACTTTTGGCGATCCCTGGAATCAATCTGAAAACAACGACTACCAAGGTGGATGTCGCTCGCTCCGGCGATCTTGCCTACGAGATCGGTGCCTGGGACATGGCCATGAGCGACAAAGATGGCAAGCCCGTGAACTCGAAAGGAAAGTATGCCGGACCAGTGAACCATGGTTGGCTTTGAATCGCGCACGTGCTGATCCCCTAGCACGCTTTAATTTTCGATCTCTAACGGCGCGATGTAGTTCTGGAAATAGTCGCAATGATATTGGCAGACTAGCACCGTGTGGCCGCCAAGCTCGACGCTACCGACAGCGCGATCGCCACAAGCGTAATCGTCCGCGAGGACTTCGCCAATGAAAGTCACGGCAGACTCCTCGGGCGTCATGCTCTTCAAGCGTTCATAGTAAGTGTCGGGTAAACGATGCGGTGCCTGGCATGTGTTCATCGTAATCTCTAATACTGCCCGAGCCAATTGGATGGCAGAGTTTTGTTTAAATGTGGCGGAGGCATTTGGTGGCGGAGTAGCGCACTTACAGCTAGTGTTAAACCCGTCGTCCCATGCGAGGTCGCGTTCTCGGACTAACATTGTGAAAGTTGTACTCGAAACCTACCTCGCTAAACCGAAACGTCTCTCTCGGGTATCTCGTAACGCCTCTGGCTGGCCTTAGGGATTGGTATGACCGCTGACGTATTTAATTAATATTTTCGTGTACGCTGAGGCATTATTCCCGTCGCGCCGACGGCCTCGCTCTTCGACAGCGCCGTCCTTTCGCCCATCATCGTCTGTGCACGCAACGAACGCTCCAGAGTTAATTCGGGCTGCTTGATCGGTTCACCATCACGCATGATTGGAATCCAGCGATCAGCGTGAAAGTTACCATCCGCGTCGTTGTAGCCTACAAAAATGTACTGATCGATTGATCCCTTCACTCCCCAGACATCTGTGATTGCTTTTGCCGATGCCTTGATGAAACCGCGAATCATATAGTCTGGAATCATCGAGGGCGCCGCGTTCGGATCACGGCGCAGCGTGGTCATGCCCTTATCCTCTTCCGGCACATAGCCCACCAGATGCGTCACTTCGTCCAACCTTTTTGCTTCAACGGCCTGCTTTAATTTCTCCTGCTCTTCGGTTGTCATATTTTCGAGTTTCTTTCCAGCGCGTAAGGCCCGCTCGATAAGAAAGCTCACATAAACCCGGGGATCGGCTGGCGCCGTGCCCAACATCGGAGTTGTGGTTGTGAGTGTTACAGAATAATTGGTCATATAAGTTATCTACCCAGACGAACTTGATTTCCGCTAATCGGGGTAATTACAGGTATGAAACACCCGATCCCGATTAACGGATTCGATCTGTCTAAGATCAGAACCATTTGCAAAAATCGCGAACGCAGCGGCGAACGCAGCCCGTACGTTGCGCTCCGGATTCGTCGGCAACTTGCCCTTCAGACGCTTACCGCCCTCGCCGCCGTCAGCGAATGGCAAATCGAAACGCTTGAAAAACTTTTGCTCCGCTGAACCGGACCGAGAAATCACACAGCACGTAACTCGACTCCGCGTTACCTTTGACAACACTCCGCAAAGCAGAACAAGACCAAGACAAAACACCACCCGGCCTGACAGTGCCTCCACCAAGCCGAACTCTGCAAAACATTACCCATTGCAGAACAGAACTACACGATGCTCGACGGCACGAGACCTTACCGCTGCAGAACTACGCTTGGCGAAACGGAACACAACCCGTGCTCCACTAAACAAGGCTGTACGCGACAAAGCCCGAGCTGCACCGCACAGAACGACACGATGCTGCCGCCAAAACAAAAGGGCGGTCCCCACCAATTTTTCATGGTGAGGACCGCCCCGTTCACCCCGCTCACCCAGGTAGCGGGCGCTTCTTTACGGATGCGGTGTCCGGTATATCCGATCCCGCAATTTCTCTTGCGAGATAGCCTACTATGCTTCGGCCACCCACTTGGGATACCCGGTACAATTTCAATGCTAGCGCCGATTTAATTCTTCGTCAAATCGGTCAGGCAAACACTCCGAAGGTATCGTCGGCTGCTTGTAGCGCCCGCTCGGACAAGTCGTCGTCCGCCTGGATGTACCGCTGAGTTGTAACGAGGCTGGAATGCCCCAACAAATGTTGGATTGTCACGGCGTCTCGTCCCGCCCTATGAAGCTGGGTCGAAAAGGTCTTCCTCCACTTGTGCAGCCCTTCCCGCTCGCCCCGAGGCAGTCCCGCCCGCTCATGCAAGCAGGCAAGCTTGTACCTCATACCTTCGTCTACTTTGCCGTCTTTCCCGGGAAACAAGAGCAAACCTTTGGAGTTGAGCATCTGTGCCTTCAACTTCTCGACCAAATACGCGGGAAGCGGAATGAGCCGCGCCTTCTTGCTCTTGGTCTTACGGATAGTGAAGCTGCGGCGTACAAAGTCAATCTGATCCCATGTGGCCTTCGCAATTTCCATTTCCCTTCCGCCAGTGTTGAGAAAAAATTGAAACAGCAATTTTTCCGCTTCGGTCGAGACGGCAAATAGCGCTGAATCTCGTCGGGCCGGTACGACATGACAACCTTGATTTCGTACTCCGTCTTCAATTTCGCGGCGTTCTTGTTGGCCCGGAGCAAACACTGAACAATCGTAAGTTTGCTGTGCCGGGTCGATTCCGAATTGCCCAGTTTTGCCAGGTATGAGTAGAAATCAACTAAGTCATCGTCGCTGATGGACTTGATTGACCGTGCCTTCGTGCCGCCTACCGTGACGCAAGCGTAGAACTGCCCGAACAAATTGGTATAGCAACGAACAGTCGTGGGCCGTCGCAAAACGGTGCTGGTTTTCATGTAATCGGTTATGGCCTGTCCGAGAGTATCCCTCGCGTCTGGCGGCGGCGCGAGCGGTACGGCTACAGCCTCGACGAATGCGGGCTTTGGCTCAATCCGGTTGGAGCCGCCCGCGCTGGACTTGTAGTTGGCGGAATCCTGCCGGAATAACGAAAGCTCCATTTCTTTGGCCTGGACTACGGCCTCCTGGTAGGTAGCGGCGGAAAGAGTCTTCCAAATCCGCTTATCCTTATCTTTGTATCGAATCTGGAAGGTGGTTCCGGGCGCATAGACTACGTTTTGACCCGCTGGTTGACGACCGTGGGAACTGGTACGGGTGTATAGACAAACTTTATGATTTGCCACAATTTCCTCCTGTATGTGGCTAGTTACTGAGTCCGGCAAAGAAAGCACCGATATTACCGGGTACCACTTAGAGGGTACCGAGCTCGACGCCTCCTAAACCTTTTGCTTTTAACGCCCCTGACTTTAGAGTAAAGTCGGAGAACTGCGCCCAGCCTAGGCTTTCGCGGGCGAGGGCGCCCGCGCCACACCAACCCCAAGGAGGGCCGTGAGCACCGAGATCAAGACGCCCAAACCCGCCGTCACCAGCGACTGGGACCTCCACAGCCGTCAAGACAAAGAATTGGTAAAAGGTCTGGGCCTAACCAGCGCCACCATGCTGGTGATGGGCTCCATGATCGGTTCCGGCATCTTCATCGTCTCCGCCGAAATCAGTCGCGAGGTCAATTCACCAGCGCTCCTCATCGGTGCCTGGTTGGTGACAGGCTTTCTTACTATTGTTGGGGCGTTGAGTTACGGCGAACTGGCTGCCATGATGCCGCGAGCTGGCGGACAGTATGTCTATTTGCGAGAGTCACTTGGGCCGTTATGGGGATTCCTCTACGGGTGGACGCTCTTCCTGGTGATTCAAACCGGTACGATCGCTGCGGTTGGAGTGGCCTTCGGAAAGTTTCTCGGTATTTTCTTTCCTTCAATCTCTTCTTCGAACTGGATCGTGCATTTCTGGAAAGTGCCGCCAATACATATTGGTCCCATGGTCCTGGGAAATATGGAAACCGGACTGAGTACTCAGAATCTCGTGGCGATTCTGGTTGTCGTGCTGCTTTCAGTGATTAATATTTTCGGCCTGAAAACCGGAGCATTGATCCAGAACGTTTTCACTGCCGCCAAAGTCTCGGCGCTGCTGGGACTCGCGCTGCTGGGACTGCTGATTGGCCGTAACGCCCAGGCGATTGCGGCAAACTTTCATGGACATTTCTGGCAAAACGCCGGCTTAGGGACGCAGCACGCGGTTCAGGTTGGCGTGGGTGGTCCAATGGTGCTGGTGGGAACTTTGACCATTCTTGCGGTGGCTCAGGTGGGATCGCTATTTTCCGCAGACGCGTGGAACAACGTTACCTTTACTGCCGGCGAGGTGAAGAATCCGAGTCGCAATCTGCCACTCTCATTGGCCATGGGCACGGGAGTGGTGATTGCACTTTACACCGCCTGCAACTTTGTTTACTTGAACATCCTTCCGCTCGATGGCTCCCCCGCTGGCACCACTATTCTTGAACGCGGTATCAAATTTGCCACCGAGGATCGCGTCGGAACCGCAGTTATGACTCAGATGCTCGGCACCGCCGGCGGGACCCTGATGGCAATCGCCATAATGCTTTCCACTTTCGGTTGCTGCAACGGCTTGATTCTGGCCGGCTCGCGAGTTTACTACGCCATGGCCAAGGATGGTTTGTTCTTCAAAAGTGTAGCGAAACTGCATCCGACCCATAAGACCCCTGCCGTTTCGCTTATGGTGCAGATGGTGTGGACTTGCATCCTATGCGTGTCCGGCAGCTATGGACAACTGCTCGACTACATCATCTTCGCGGTGCTTGTCTTCTACATTCTTACGATCTTTGGTCTATTTGTACTGCGACAAACCCGACCCAATGTCGAACGTCCTTATCGGGCAGTTGGGTACCCAGTGCTTCCGGCGATTTATATTGTGATGGCTTTATTCATCGATATCGTACTATTGCGCTACAAACCGCAATACACTTGGCCAGGTTTGATCATCGTGCTGCTGGGAATTCCGGTTTACTTCCTGTGGTCCCGGCGGTCGGGTCGCGAAACCGGCGCCTTAGTTTAGCTGCTCGAGGAGAATCGACACGAATGCCAAATATCTGGGCTAGAAAGCCGATGAACATGCTTCTGGCAGAAGCCGGGGAGTCGGGCGAACACAGCCTGAAACGCACCCTCGGCCCGTTCCAACTTACCGCGCTGGGCGTGGGTGCCGTCATCGGCGCCGGCATCTTTGTCCTGTCCGGGTTGGGCGCACATTATGCCGGTCCGGGCCTGATGTTGTCGTTCGTAATGTCGGGCATGGGATGCGCGTTTGCGGCCCTGTGTTACGCAGAATTCGCGGCTATGATCCCTCTTGCGGGCAGCGCTTATACCTATGCCTATGCCACGCTGGGCGAATTGCTGGCCTGGATTATCGGATGGGATCTCACGCTCGAGTACGCCATGGGGGCCAGTACGGTATCGTCGGGCTGGTCCAATCATTTCATTGAACTACTCGATATTTTCCACATCAAGATGCCGCTTTGGCTTGCCTATGACCACTGGACCGGCTTGCGTGCGGCGGAAAGTATTGTCGCCCGCCAGATGGCGCAGGCTTCTGACTCGTCGCTGGTACCAGGCACTCAGGCGTTTCTTAATCGAGTGACAGATATCATCGTCGCGCAGTCGCCGCAACTGGTGCAAGCGGCACATGCCCGGTTGGGCGCCCCCACAGTTTTCGGGGTCGAACTTGGCTGGAACATGCCGGCCTTCGTGATCGCGCTGATCATCACAACGATTCTCGCTATCGGAATCAAAGAGAGTGCACGCTTCAATTCCACAATCGTAGTGATTAAAGTTGCAGTGGTACTCTTCGTCATCGGACTGGGTTTCCGATATGTGAGCGCCAGTAACTGGGGTGGAGACTGGCATACATTTGCCCCAATGGGATTCTCCGGCATCGGAGCGGGCGCGGCTTATATCTTCTTTGCCTACATCGGATTCGACGCCGTCTCAACTACGGCACAGGAAGCCAAGAACCCGCAACGCGATTTGCCACTCGGCATCATAGCGTCTTTGTTGATTTGCACTGCACTCTACATTGCCGTGGCGGCGGTCCTCACCGGGATGGTGCCCTGGCGCGAAGTGAATATCGAAGCTCCCATCGCCCGCGCTTTCCTGGATCGAGGACTAACCGGTGCCTCGCACATCATCACACTCGGCGCGCTAGCCGGACTCACCAGCGTGATGCTGGTCATGTTGTTAGGGCAGACCCGTGTTCTTTACTCCATGGCCAACGATGGCCTCCTGCCGAAAAAATTCTTCGCCGACATTCATCCCAAATGGCGCACTCCTTGGAAGAACACCATCTTGGTGGGATTGCTGGCCGCTGTGGTGGGGAGCTTGGTGCCGATCGACGACATCGGAAAAATGGTGAACATTGGAACTTTGCTGGCCTTCGTAATCGTCTGCATCGCGGTCATTATGTTGCGCCGCACCGATCCTGATCAGCCCCGTCCATTCCGCACCCCCTGGGTGCCGGTGGTGCCAATTCTTGGCGTCATTTTCAACGGCTATATGATGTATCGATTGGGCTGGATTAATTGGGCTCGCCTCATCATCTGGCTCGCGATCGGACTGGTTGTGTACTTCACCTACGGCCGGTATCACAGTAAGGTGCAAGCCCTGCCAGAAAACTCCAGAAAGTAACCAGGCAAGACTTGGTTTCTGCCGGCCTTCCTCAGTACGCGGAGGGCCGTTTTGTTTTATATTCGGTCGGTAATGAATTCTTCGGTCGCGACAACCATGACGCAACGACCGCCGAACGTCATGAAGATCGTTACTGCCGCCGAAATGCGCGAAATTGATCGTGTCACCAGCGAGCGCTTTGGTGTTTCCTCGCTGACCCTCATGGAAAACGCCGGCACAGCGGTGGCGAACTTCATGGCCGCACAATATCCTGCGGCAAAGAGCATCGGCATTATCTGTGGCAAGGGAAATAACGGAGGAGACGGGTTCGTCGCTGCCCGCAAGCTGCAACAGGTGGGTAAGGACGTTCGATTGCTGATCTTGGCCGAACGCACTGAGCTGCGCGGCGATGCGGCCGAGATGTTTACGAAACTGCCCGTCGCACCCGTCACCGTTTTTGCGCACGAACAGCTCAAGAGTGAAACTGCGCGCGCCGTCTTCGATTCGGATCTGCTGCTCGATGCCGTCTTGGGCACCGGATTTCGTCCGCCAGTAACCGGTCTTTATGCCGAGGCTATCGCGGCGCTGAACGCCAGTTCCGCACCGGTCGTCGCACTGGATATACCCTCCGGCGCAGATGCCGACGTAGTGGGAGAACAAGTCGGTGCGGTTGCGCGAGCCGATGCGGTTGTAACTTTCACTGCTCCTCGTCCGTCCCATGTTTTCGGAATGCTTACTGCCGGGCCGACGATAATCTCCCCTATCGGTTCGCCAGACGACGCAATCGTTTCTTCATTGCGACTCAACCTGATCACGGCGCGGGACCTGGCGTCGTTGATCGCGCCGCGCTCCAGATCAGCCAACAAAGGAAGTTTTGGTCACGTGCTGGTTCTCGGCGGATCGACTGGCAAAGCGGGCGCTGCAGCCATGGCCGGCATTGCTGTATTGCGCGCAGGCGCGGGCTTATCCACTGTGGCCACTGCGAAATCAGTTCTGTCGACGGTCGCGGGTTTTCATCCTGAACTAATGACTGAGCCGCTGGATGAAACTGACGCTGGCACTATTTCTTTTGGGGTCTTGCTGCAGGGAAAAATCGATGCACTCATCAAGGGAAAGACCGTGCTGGCAGTGGGTCCAGGAATTTCTCGTCACCCCGAAACCGCAGAACTGGTGAGAAGTATCGTCCTCAAGTGCAAAATGCCGATTGTTCTCGATGCGGATGGACTGAACGCATTCGAGAACCACTCTTCTGAATTGAAAAATCTGGTGGGACAGCTGGTGATCACTCCGCATCCCGGAGAAATGGCGCGGCTCACCGGAATGACAATTCCGGCAGTCCAGCGTGACAGACAGAGCGTGGCCCGCAAATTCGCCCAGGAGCACAATACGATTGTGGTTCTGAAGGGTCACCGAACTCTGATTGCACAACCCGATGGCACCGTTTGGGTGAATACGACAGGGAATCCAGGCATGGCCACCGGAGGCACCGGTGACATACTGACCGGCTTGACCGCAGGCTTTATCGCTCAGAATCCCAATCGCATTGCAGACGCCGTAGTCGCGGCCGTTCACCTACACGGCCTGGCGGGCGATATTGCGTGCGAGAGTATGGGCGAACAGTCGCTGATCGCAACTGACTTGCTCACGGCGCTGCCCGAAGCTTTCCGCCGCACCCGAAAAGCGGCGCGGGATTCGCTGCTTACTATCGGCGGCTAAGGGCAGTGGTCATCCGCACAGAATGCTTCCGCAATAATCAAACTTAATTGTTTGTCAGTTGTCCCGAAAGGGTTACTCTGCCCATGTTGCTGAGGAGTAAGGCTTTAGCCTGTGTTGTTGGAGCTTATCATGGGCGGGCCGTGCATGCGTCTTCGGTAATCTATTAGCCCGGCCCGCGCCATGTGATAGTCGTGGCCTTATGACACACTTCCCCCAAGTACACCCGCAACGGCGCTCCCCTCGAATTCAGCTTGGTGGTTCGGTCCCCGCACTTGTCATGCTGGAAGACGGTCAGCGCACCAAAGCTAAACTCCAAACTGTTTCGGTCACTGGCGGCCTGTTGCGCCTTCCGAAATCACTCGGACAAGGTGACTTTGTCGAGGTTGCCTTTAACATTCAAGGCGGCCCGGTCCGTGGAATGGCGGAGATGTTAGTCCCGGTTCGTGCAGCGAACGAAGGGGCTTTGCAACCCTTCCGTTTTGTTGCACTCGGCGACGACGATCATCGAGCACTGCGTATGGCAGTCGATTCCGTAACGGATCGCAGCTTTCTTGGCATCCGCTCCAGCCAATGGTCCGCTCCTAAATTGGTTTAAGGCTCAGAGCAGACTCGATGCGCGAACGTGGCTATTCGCGTTCCCAGCAAGGATGCGACAACGAAGAGCTCATTACATCCCGATATCTACGGAATGGCTATACCTGGTCGTCGACCTCGACCAGAATGGCTACGCAAGAATTCATCACGCACTCCGCCGAAGAGACAGTCGCGCTTGGGCGCACGCTGGCGCAAACGCTGGCTCCTCCCAAACTGGTCCTTCTTCGCGGTGACCTCGGCGCTGGGAAGACTACGCTGGTGAAGGGAATCGCTGAGGCTTTCCACGCCGCATCGGCGGAGGATGTCACCAGTCCGACGTTCACTCTAATCCACGAATATCGCGGGCCCGGCGCCAACTTGTTTCACATCGATCTGTATCGAATCGATACACCGCGCCAACTGGAAACATTGGGACTGGACGATCTGATCGCCGCCAACAGCATTCTCCTGATAGAGTGGGGGGAGAAATTTGAACGCTTCGAGCGCGAACGGGACGTTGAGATTGCGCTGGCGAGGGCGGATGACAGACACAACGAACCAAGACGGCCTTCAGAAAACGACCGGTGCATCCGGATCACTACCAGGTAAGACAGCGACTGTTATCAGTCAAGCCGTTTCGCCACAGACTTCGAAACCTGAATTCCTCAGAGGCGTTTTCGTCCTGTTGCTCGCCTGGGCTGTGATTTCGGAGATGCTGATCGTGGGTGTGCCAGCCTGCCGTGCCCAGGACACGCCGCCATCAACTCCGGGGGAACAAACCAAGGCCAAACAAAGCATCTTCCGCTCAGTCGTCAGACGAGACGCGGTTGTTTGGGATCATGCCGGCTTATGGATTGGTGGAGGTGGGGATGCATCCGCCACCGCTTAGTTCAGGCCAAAAATTCAAACTCGCGGTGCAGTACCTCAACCCCTACACTGTATTCTTCGTAGCTGTGGAAGCCGGGGTTAACCAGGCACGCAATCATCCCAAAGAGTATGGTCAGGGCGCGGAAGGCTACGGCAAACGGTATGGCGCCGGCTTTGCCGATGGTTTAACAGATGGCGTTCTTCGTGACCGGTGTCTACCCGACAGTTTTTCGCCAGGATCCGCGCTACTACCGGCTTGGCGGATGGAACATTTACAAGCCGCGTGGGATACGCGGTGAGTCGCATCCTGATCACACGTCAGGATTCTGGACGACGGTCTTTCAATATTTCGGAGGTGATGGGCAGCTTTACTTCGTCGGCGATTGGAGTGACTTACTATCCAGAGAGCGAAAGGAATTTCTCCAACGTTGCCGAGCGCGCAGGCATTCAGTTTGCCTTCGATGCGGGATTTAATCTACTGAAGGAGTTCTATCCTGATATTGAACGCAAGTTTCTTGGTAAGAATCATAAACAATAGCGCCTCTGCCCTCGCAGTTCAGCACTAAAATCCCATGATGTTGTAACCGCAATCCACGTAAATCACTTCGCCCGTGATGCCCGAACTTGCATCCGACGCCAGAAATACGCCAGTCGCGCCGACTTCGTTCACATCCACATTGCGCTGCAGGGGCGCTCGCTCGGCGTGTGCTTTCAGCATCTCACCCAGATCGCCGATACCCTCGTGCCGCCAGCGTCTTGATCGGTCCGGCTGAGATGGCATTGACCCGGATTTTTTTCTTACCCAGGTCATACGCGAGATAACGTACGCTGCACTCTAGCGCGGCCTTGGCCACTCCCATTACGTTGTAACGCGGTACCACCCGCTCTGCTCCATAGTAGGTCATGGTGATAATGCTGCCGCCATCCTCCATCAGCGGCGCGGCCGCGCGGGCGAGTGCCACCAGTGAATAGACGCTGACGTCGTGGGCGACGCGAAAACCTTCCCGTGAAGTGGTGAGAAATTCTCCCTTTCAATTCCTCGGCAGGAGCAAAGGCCACGCTGTGCACCAGGACGTGCAACTTGCCATACCGCTCTTTGAGTTGCGCGAAAAGGCGGTCGATGGCGGCGTCGTCCGACACATCGCACATGAAGGCTTCCGCGCCCGGGTAAAGAAAGAATCAGGTCTTTCGCTTCCATTTCCAGGCGCTCATTCTGGTACGTCACGGCCAGCTTGGCGCCCGCCTCATGCAGTCCCTGCGCGATCGACCACGCGATCGAGCGCTTGTTGGCGACTCCGAAGACCACCGCAACTCGACCTTCGAGGCTGGATGACATAACGTTTCTCCTGGGATTGAAGGCAAAGGATAACAGCGATTCTGGGATTTCAGTCTGCTGACTTCCAGATTGCTTTCAGCGAACAGATTCGACTCCAACTCTGAATCTGAAATTTGCAGATCCTTCAATCTACTCGGCCGCTCCGACTTCCAGCAGCCGGCACGCTTCGCACCGGCCAAATCGCGCTCACGAAGGCCACCGCATACACCATGCCGATGATGGAAAATCCCGCAACCAGGTTCCACTGCGAGACCGCGCCCACCAGAAATCCCAGGATGATTTGCAAGAGCAGTGCCGGCGAAGTAAAACGTGTTCTGCACTCGTCCCATGAAGTGTTGCGGTACCTGTTCCATGATGCTGGTATTCATGGCGACGCCGCTTACGCCGCGTCCGGAACCCATGATGGCGTAAACAGCGACTGCAATCGCCAGCCAGGGCGAGAGCGGCGCGACGGTCATGCGATATGCCAGCAGGCCCATGGAAATTGCAATCGACGCGACGTGCACCCAGTCGCGGCGATCAGTTGCGGCGCATAGAGCACGCTGAGAAATGCGCCCGTACCCCATCCGGCATTCAGCCAGCCGTAGCCGACAGCGCCGGCATGAAACACGTTGTCGCTCAGCGGCGCGGTGACCACGACGCCGGTCATCATCGCGCCCAGAAAAAGCGCCCAACTGATTCCCAGGGTCACCACTGAGCGATGGCTGCGCAGAAAGTCGATGCCCTCGCGCATCTCGCGGATGAATCGTTCGACGGTCGTTTCCGCCGCCATGAGGTCGGCCTGCAGTTCTGCCGGACGAGGCACCACATGACGTCCCTTGCGCACTCCGAAGTAGAGAAGAAACGACACCAGATAAGTGGAGAAGTCGATGAGCAAGACTCCGCCCAGGCCGATGTGGTTGTACACGAATCCGACGATCGATCCGGCGATCAGCCAGCCACCCTGAATTCCCGCCAGCAGAAAGGTGTTGGCGTGGACAAACTCTTCGCCCGGCGTCAGTTCCTGAATCAGCGCCGTGATGGTTGGCCAGAACATCCAGAAGCCCGCCGCCACCAGCGTGTTCATCACGTAAAGTTGCCAGACTTTTACTTTGCCGGTGAAGGCCAGAATCGCAACCGCGAGAATGATGACAGCGCGGATCGCGTCCAGCATCATCACCAGGCGGCGCCGGTCTTCGCGGTCAATGAGCACCCCGGTGAAGGGAAGCATCAGCATGGCGGGAAGGGTTTGCAGCACGGCAAACGTTCCCAGCGCCACTTCGGAATGCGTAGCCTGCAGGATGTACCAGGCGACGGCGGCGGAATTCATGCCGCTGCCCAGCATGGAAATCATGTTGGCGCGCGAAAACGTACCGCAGCGCTTGCTTCTGCAGAATGCTGCGCATACTTTAAATGTAAATGATAGAGAAAGGCTCGCCAATGGATGCGAAGGAGTTGTCGGCTGTTGCAAGATTCGTTTGCATGCGTGGCGATTAGGTAGAGCCTTGTTAACCGCAGAGGTCGCAGAGAAATTCGCTAAGAACCGAAGGAAATCTTGTTCTAGGTTCTTCGTACGAGAGGGCCAACGGATCTGAATTCGGCTTGCTTCCCAGAACAAATACACGGCGAGCAGAATCATCTCCGGCTCAATGGCATGTTTGTAGCGGGGAAAGGGATTCACCAGGTAATACGGCAGCGGATAAATAAGCAGAAAGCAAGCCAGCAGAAATCCACCGTGCTTTCGCTTGCGAAGCGTCAGCCACAGTCCGGCGAAGGCAGCGACGGCGGGCAGAAGAAATGCCACGTGACGAGCGATCATCAGGTCGTATCCGGCCACGATGTTGGCCTGCGGAGGTCCGATCCAGAAGTAGACGACGCGTTCGAGGGTGAAGCGAATGAACTGTCGCCGGGATGCTCGCGCATGAACTCGTGAACTTCTGCTGCTTTTCCTCCATGAAACGAATTTCGCCCAACTCCTGAAATCTGCGCATCGCCTCGGGATCGTTGCCGGGATGCTCGCTGCGTGTCCACAGGCCGGTGGACTGATCGTTGTTGGCCATGTGCATTTCGAGCGGAAGATTGTCGCGAACAAAAATGAATTTGCCGAACGACGGAATAGTTGCGCACCAGCCATGGGCTGACCGTCACCGCAGCGGCCAGGATGCACATAGCGCAGTCCCAGCAAATTGCTGCCAGGCGTCGCGGCAAACGCCACAGCAAATAGAGCAGGCAAAATGGCAGCAGCGACAGCACCGCGGTGTTGGTCAGTGCGATCACGCCCCAGAGCAGTCCGAATCCGATCCACATCGCGGCGCGCGGCGGCTGTCCTTATCGCCATGCGCAAGGTCAGCCACAACGCCAAGCTCAACAGGAACGCGCTCAGACTCATCTCCCACACCACGCGCACCGGCCAGTAGATGGCGTAGGGAAACAGCGCCCACGTCCAGGCCGTGGCGCGCGCCACCGCAACTCCGTAAATTTTCTCCGCGATTCGATAGAGCGTGAGACAAGTCAGCGCGGAAAAAATGCTGTTGAACGTGAGAATCACCCAGGCCGAAAGCTGGCTGTAAATCCCAAACAGCTTGAAGACTCCCGCCAGAATATAGGGATAGACCGGCGGCGCCCAGGCGCTGGGCCCGGTGGGCAAATCCGTGGGAGAACTGAAGCCCTGTCCCAGCGCGATCGAGCGGGCGATGCGTCCCATTTCCCATCCAAACTGAAAGTGGTCGCGGCGGGGCGTGATGCGGTAGGTGTGGCCGATGGTGATGACCGCCAGCGCGGAGCAGGAATGCGATCAGAACGATGAAGAAGATGGAATGCCGCCAGGATCGTGGATGCGGTGACGGGTTGAGTTTGTCGGCGACGGCCGGCGAGCTCTCCTCCCCTGACCCTGCATGGGCGTCAGACTAGCACACGCGATCTTCCGTCCATTGCTTGGGACCATGGCCTTCAAGATCGCCGATCCAATTGTCATTCGGGGTGTCATTAGGGCTGTCATTGGGCTGTCACTCGGGCTGTCATTCGGGCTTGCCAAACTTCCGTTCGGAGCTACGATGCCGTCGCAATTGCGGAGGTGCGTATGAAGCGTAGTCGCTGGTTCGGCGTCCTGCTGGTACCCTGCTGTCGTTCTGCTCCCTCTACTCCACGCGCAAATCGAAACCATCTCGATTCCCGCCGGCACGCCGGAAGATCAGGGGCTGCAAGCCATCACCAAAGAACCGGACGACTCAGAAGAAGCTGGCCATGTACGAGGATTTCCTGCAGCAGTTCTCGTCCAATCCGGCAGCCGTAGCCTATGGAAACTGGCAACTCGCGCAGTACTACCAAGGCGCCGGCGACCTGCCGAAAGCGCTCGACTACGGCGACAAGGCTCTGGCCAGCGCGCCGCGCAACCTCGATATTCTTGTCTCCCAGGCCAGCATCGCCCAGCAGCTGAAGAACAATGGCAAGCTGTTGGACTACTCCGTGCGAGGCGGTGAAGTCTACAACTCGATCGGCAAGGACCGAAGCCGGACGGCATGAGCGATCAGGATTTTGCCACCCAGAGCCAGGAGCAGCAGAAGAATGCGGCCAAGACTTCCTACGAATTTCTCGAAGCCGCCGCTTTCAATGTGATTGTCGACGAGACCAACGCCAAGACGCGCATGAGCGACATTGAGCGCTTCACGCCGGCCTTCCCCAATTCGCGTTTTGACGAGCCGGTCGCGTCCTACGCCATGATGTCGCTTTCCGAACTGAAAGATAACGCGAAGGTGATTTCCTACGGCGAAAAGACTCTGGCGACAAATCCCAACAACCTGCCGACCTTGCTGCTTCTGGCGGGAACATACGTCGAAGATCCCAAGCCGGGAAGCGTGGCCAAAGCTGTGACGTATGCGCAGAGAGCAGTCGCTGTGGCCAAGGCCGACGCTCCGGATGCGGACCGCACGCGCAAGCTTTCGGCGGGAGTGGCGCACTCCACCCTGGGTTATGCCTACATGAAGCAGGACAAGACTGCGGCTGCGATTCCAGAACTGAAGTCTGCTTCTGCGCTGCTGAAAGGGTTGGATGATCAGCAGTATGCGGTCGCCCTGTATCGCCTGGGCTATGCCTATGCGAAGCTGAACCGGGTGAACGAAGCCCGTGATGTGCTGACCGAGGCAGCCAAAGATATCCAGGTCCAGTGCAACCGCTCTCGCAGGATCTGCTTGGCGAAGGTGAACGCAGCACGCGCGAAAGGAAAGTAGGAATGCGGGCCGTGCCGGTTCGAACGAAACTGTCATGGTCAGGTTTAACCAGATCGTCGGACAGCATAAGCGCCTTGGACGCCAGATTCTGTGCGCGTTGCACATCTCCTGCAACTTCGGCGCTCCTCGCCTGTTCCATATATTTGCGGATCTGGCTGACGCTATCCTGCTGAGTTGAATTCAGCTGGCGAGAGGCGAGTTGTTTGAGGTTGGCGTCGGTCGAGGCCAGCAACTCGGTGGTGCTCTGGCGTTGACGCGAAGCCTGCTCGTTGCTCACGCCGGGAGCAAGCTGGCCTGCTGGATCCGCCGTGCCTCCATTTCTAACAACTTTCTTTTCTGGCTCTGAGACAGTTTTCGTGACTACACGTTTCCGGCGACGTTTCGTGGTCGCCGTTTTGGCTGCCGGTTCAGACTTCTTCGCAGGAGCGCTAGGCGGTGTCTTTTGTGTTTGAACTGGGGCGAGAGACTTGAGGCGATTGCCCGGGCTTCGGGACGGTTCTTGTGTGGCGCTGATTTGTCGGGAGCCGGCACCATGGTTCGGCTGTGGTCTGCCTCCGCGCGGCTTGCTGGTTTGGCTGCTTAGCCTTGCAGGGCTCTTGTGGCGCATCGGTCTGCGGTTGACTCTCCTGTGTGACCCACCGGGGCGGAAGCTGCAGAGAAGCGATCGCCGCGACGGAGGGATTCGTCGTGCAAAGCACGAGCCCGAGAATAGCGGTCAGATATAGTTTCATTACAAGCTCGATGCGCCGAGCCCTCGCGAGCCCATGGGAATTCTAACTCCGCAATCGGTCGTGCGCATTTCAACGAATTGCAAGGCTCGATCGTAGGTGCGTGGTCGGCTAGAACAAATGCCGAGCACACTGGTTTACCATGACATGCCCAATGTCGCCGGCGATGTAGACTAGCTGCGAATCACGGCTTCCCGAAGCGAATCGTGACGGGTCTGAATCAGCGGCAAACGCAGGCGAAAGGTTGTGCCTTGCCCTTCCACCGACTCGAAGTCTACCGATCCGTAGTGCCACTGCAGAATCTGATATGTCTGCGCCAGTCCGATGCCGGTTCCTTCTTTTTTGGTGGTGAAATACAGTTCGAAAATTTTGTCCTGCGCGTCCGGAGGAATCCCGCCGCCCTCATCGCGAATTTCGGTGACCACCATGTCGTCTTCGCGTCGCGCTGAAACCGTCAGCTTGCCTCCGTCCGGCATGGCCTGCACTCCATTCAGCACGACATTCAGCATGGCCTGCTTGATGAAGTCGGTGTCCACTTTCACCATCAGAGGCTCGGAAGGCAGTTCGCAAGTCACGGTCACGCCATGCCGGCCGGCATCGGGCCCGGCCAGTTGAACTCCATCCTCCAGCAGGCGGCGCAAATCGGTTTCTTCCAGATGAAGGTCGCGCGGGCGGGTGAAATCCACCAGGATCTGCACCACCCGGTCCAGACGATGGATTTCGCTGCCGATAATGTCCATGTGCCGGCGCGTGTCGGGATCGACCTGCCGCAACTTGCCCTGCAGCAACTGCAAGTGAAGAACAATCGCATTGATCGGATTTTTCACTTCGTGGGCCACGCCGCGGGTGATCCGGCCGCTGGCCGACAGTCGGCGTGACATTTCGATTTCATCTTCGATCCGGCGCACCGAATCGGCGTCGCGCATGGTCAGCAGCGCGCCGATCTGAGTTTCCTTCTCGCGAATGAAATCGAGAGAAATCTGCACTCGCTTGCCGTTGGGAAATTCAATCTCGCGCTGTGCGACCGGGCTTCGCCGTTCAAAGGACTGCAGCATCAGCGCGCCGAACTCCGACTCGGGCGAAAAAATCTCCCGGGCCGAGTGGCCCAGCAGTTCCCGCCGTGGACGGCCCAGAAACCGTTCCACCGAAGCGCTCACCAGCACCACGCGCGAGTCGCGGGTGAACAGCATCAGGCCGTCCAGCAGATTGCCCATGATCTGGTCGACGTTATCTTTCAGGGCGGAGAAAATTTCCTTGGCGTCGCGCATCTGGCGGCCCAGGTGGGCGATCTTCAGGCTCACCATTCCGTACTCGTCGTGTCCGACTCCGGGTCTGCGGCTCGGTTCCGCCGTCACCTGCGGTGACGCTGTCCAGGCTGCGGCTGATTTGTTCCAGCGGTCCCAGTGCGAGGTGGGAAAGTCCGGCCGCCAGCAGCAGCGAAAGAAGAATCGCGATGCTGGAGAAAATCACTGCCTGGCGCAGGCGGGGAGTCAGTTCGTTCTTCAGAAAAACGGTCGACACGCCCACTCGAATGCTGCCGAAATGCGCCCGTCCAACTGCAGCGGGATGCGCACGTCGTACACCGTCGGCGGGTTGTACACCATGTGGAACTGGCGGCGAAAACTGGCATTCTCCACCGTCTGAAAGTCAGGCCGGTCGGGAACTGGTTTCCCAACCAGATCGGGATTGGTGTGCAGAATTGCTTTGCCGTCGCTATCCACGATGGCTGCGTCGTAGATGATGGGCCAGGTGCCCACCACCGATTCGAGGAAGTTATTGAGATCGCGATCGGTTCCGAGGTAGTAGGCCACCGCCCGCCGCATCGCTTGCGGATTGGTGGTGTCCACCTTGGTGCTGCTCAGATCCGGGATGGCATTGGCCGCCAGGTACGCCAGGTTTGAGGTTAACTGTGCGGCCGACTCATGCGCCGTCGTAACCCGCTGGCGCAGCAATTCAGAGATGTAGATGTAGGAAAATCCCAGCACCAGCACCGCGACCATGAAGGTAATGGCCAGTACGATTTTGGTTTTTCGGCGCATGAACTGCTCACTGCAACTGGCGCTTACAAGGGCTAGTCACTGCGGCCAATTCAGTTCTTATATCTTCCCTCGCCAACGCCGCATCCGCGGTTGCGCTGCCATACTCCTTGAGCTTGTTGTGCAGCGTCTTCAGGCTGATGCCCAGAATCTCGGCCGCACGGGTCTTGTTGTTGTTGGTGGATTCCAGAGTCTTCAGGATGAGCCGCTTCTCGGCTTCCTCGACCGTGGTTCCGACTCCGAGATGTACGGTATCGCCATCCTCGGCGGAACTGCGCAGGCTGGATTGGCCGAAACCCGGCGGCAAATGCTTGGTTTCCACCACCGCGCCATCGCAGACGATAATCGCTCGTTCCAGGGTGTTGCGCATCTCACGCACATTGCCCGGCCAGGAGTAATTCTGAAATGCGTTCAGCACGGCTTCGCTCACACCCGCCACCTTGCGTCCATGTTTCCGGTTCATGTCTTCGAGCAGCGCCTGCACCAGTTCGGGAACGTCTTCTTTGTGTTCGCGCAGCGGAGGCATGTGAATGTTGAAAACGTTAAGCCGATAGTAAAGATCATTGCGCAGTTCGCCCCGCGCGACCGCTTCCTCGGGAACTTTGTTGGTGGCGGCCAGGACGCGAACATCGACCGTGGTTTCTACCTTGCTTCCCAGACGGCGCAGTTTGCTGTCCTCAAGCACGCGCAGCAGTTTGGCTTGCGTGGCCACCGGCATTTCGCCAATTTCATCGAGCAGCAAGGTTCCGCCTTCGGCCAGCTCAAAACAGCCGGTGCGCCGCTCCAGCGCGCCGGTGAAGGCGCCCTTTTCGTGACCGAATATTTCGCTTTCGATCAGGGTTTCCGGAATTGCCGCGCAGTTGATCGGCACAAAAGGCTTGTTGCGCCGCGGGCTGAGTTCGTGGACCGTGCGCGCCACCAATTCCTTGCCAGTGCCGCTGGCGCCGGTGATCAGAACCGAAGCCGTGCTCGGCGACACCATCTCAATCAGATGAAAGATCTCCTGCATCTTCTTGGAAGATCCGATTAGGCTGCCCAGCGAACCGGCGTCCCGCAGTTTGCGGCGGGTGACTTCAAGTTCGGCGCGGGTTCCCAGCAAGGCAGAAGCGTTTTGCAGAATGGTATGTAAGCGGTTGGTGTCGATGGGCTTGGTGATGTAGTCGTAGGCGCCCATGCGCATGGCCTGCACAGCGCTGTCGATCGTGCCCTGGGCAGTCACCACGATCACCGCCATGGTCTGCGCGTCGGTAGCCAGCTTGTCCAGTAGCTCCAGGCCGCCCATGCGCGGCATCTTCATGTCGGTGATTACGAGGGAGGGTGCCCAGGCGGCGACCTTTTCCAGGCCTTCCGCTCCATCCTTTGCCGTTTCGGTTCGGTAGCCCCAGCTGGTAATGAGCTCGGCCAGGCCGGTTCGCTCATTTTCCTCGTCCTCGACGATCAATACCTTTTCGTGGCTCATATTTGGCGTTCGCAGCCATTATTTAGGCTTTTCGCTCGGCTGCAAGCCGGAGCCGGGTTTTCAGCTGGATGCTTCCTGGCATGCGGTATTGCTGTCGCGGCCAGTTTGCGTCGTCCGGAAACAGCTCTGAGCCCGCAAGGCCAACGGACCGATTGCGTTCGTCGATCGCAAAGATCGCGAGATCGTGATGCCGCAACCGCATTCTGTCAGGTATCAATCTGAGACGACGCGTCCTCTCGATCGTTAACACAACTTAATCGGCCACTCTTGATTTGAGCTTGCGCTGGGGTAGAATTGGTGTCCACACAAAAGCAAGTGTGGCTTTCCACGCCAACTCCCAGTGTTCGACCTTGCATCTGAGCGTGAATGCAAAAATTGTTCATAAGATTTTGGAGGATTGAATGTCACTTCGCCGTGGTAGAGGTGCTGCACGTTTATTGCTAACGGCTTCTTGTAGCTTGCTGGCTGTCGGATTGTTATCGACAGCCGCAGCGATCGCGCAAGAGGAAGATACCCCGAAGGTAGACATCTTTTTGGGCTATCAGTGGTTGCATCCAGGCGGCACCGTACCCGCACCATTCACGCCCCGCAATGCGCCCGCTCGGACAAAAGATAGGTGACATTCCGCAAGGCGCCGGCGCCAGCGCGACCTATAACTTCACTCCGCATTGGGGACTGGAAGCCGACTACGGCGGCAACTCCAACAAGTTTGGAACGGAGAATACGGCTTCCATCGGACCGCGCATCGCGTGGCGGAACGAAGGAGTCATGCTCTTCGCTCACACCATGCTTGGATACAATCGGCTGACCGTTCCGCTAGTGGGATACCAGCAACGGCATCGGTGCCGATTCTTGGTGGTGGTATGGATCTTTCCGTATGGCGTCAGCTCTCGCTCCGGTTGTTTGAAGCCGACTACGTTTGGGCGCATCACAATTTTTCCGATGTAGTGTCTGCCATCGTTTGCCGAGCCTGGCTCGTCCCGATTTGCAGGGCATTCGGCTTCGTACTGGTATCGTTCTGAACTTTGGCTATCCGCTCCGCATTGGTCCCAGCCGCCAGTTGCTCAATCCAGCCCAGCGAAGTGATGGTGGGTGAGCCGGTCACCGTGACCGCCAACGCTACCAACTTCAATCCCAAGCACACGGTGACCTATAACTGGAGTGGTACGGGTGGAAAAGTCACCGGTAAAGACAACACCGCCAGCATCGATACCAACGGAGTTGCAGGCGGCAGCTATACCGTGACTGCTCACGTAGTCGATCCAAAGGTCAAGAAGAACGGCGAAACCAGTTGCACCGCCAACTACACCGTGAAGGAGCCACCGAAGAATCCGCCGACAATGTCCTGCTCGGCGAATCCGACCTCAGTTCAGGCGGGCACACCATCTACGGTTACCTGCTCCTGCACCAGTCCGGACAACGTTCCGGTAACGGTCAGCAACTGGACCGCGAGCGCGGGCAGCATTTCCGGCGAAGGCAATACCGCGACCCTGAACACCACCGGAGCACCTGCTGGTCGCCATAACAGTAAGTGCCACATGTACCGATTCCCGTGGCCTCACCGCTCCGGCTTCTTCCACTACGGTGAACGTGGAAGTTCCACCGCCACCGCCGCCACAAGCCAGCAAGCTGAGCGAGTGCGAATTCCCCAACAAAGTAAAGCCCTGGCGCGTGGATAACACCTGCAAAGCCATCCTGGACGACGTTGCCCAGCGGCTGCAGCACGATCCCGACTCCAAGCTGGTTATTGTTGGCAACGCTGAACCCGGCGAGAAACGCAAGAATCTGGCCGGCGAACGCGCGGTCAATTCGAAGGCATATCTGTCAGGTGGCGAAGCGAAACAAGCCATCGATGCCAGCCGGATTGAAGTTCGCACAGGTAGTGCCGGTACCAAGACCGCCGAGTACTGGGTGGTTCCAGCCGGAGCGAACTTTACCGGTGAGGGTACCGAGACGGTCGATGAGTCGAAGGTGAAAGGCTGTTCCGGATCATCCGGCAGCGGCCAAAAAGAAGGCAGCTAAGCCGAAGGCTCAGTAACACTTACTTAAACCAAGGCCGGTCGAGTTTACGCTCGACCGGCCCTTTTTATGTTTGGCCTTACGTAACTTGAACAAGGAAGGTTACGCTGTCAATCTCACCCGCAAGCGCATAATTCTTCGCTAGGGGTAAAGTTACTTATGATTTCACGTGCGATTCGAGATGCTTTCACGTAAAACATTGATTGCATTGGCTGTTGCGATGATCTCCGCCACTACCCTATGGGCTGGTCAGTGGACTGCCCTGGGACCGGACGGAGGCGATGTTCGGAGTCTGAATTTCGACCCAAAGAATCCCGACCGCATTTACCTGGGCACCAGCACCGGCACCCTGTATCTTTCCAACGACGGCGGACACAGTTGGTCGCGACTCGCGCACCTGGGCGGCGACGACAACGTCCTGGATCACATCACCATCGATCCTCAGAATCCGAAACACATTTATGTTTCAGCCTGGAGCGTTGAAAACCAGCAGGCGGGCGACGTCTATCGCTCGCATGATGGCGGCAATAACTGGGACGTGCTTCCCGACATGCATGGAAAATCTGTTCGCGCCCTGGCGATTTCGGCTTCCGATTCCAAGACTCTCGTAGTGGGCGCGCTTGACGGCGTGTACCGCACCAGGAACGG
Organism: Terriglobia bacterium; assembly: GCA_963706335.1. Taxonomy (GTDB): domain Bacteria; phylum Acidobacteriota; class Terriglobia; order Terriglobales; family Acidobacteriaceae; genus JAIQFF01. The sequence continues at coordinate 91,477 of CAVPME010000006.1, read as the reverse complement.
TGGCAACAACTGGGAGAAGATTTCTCCTCCCAGCGCCGAAGTCAAGAATATCGAGTCGATTGCGGTCGATCCCAAGAATCCCGATATCGTTTATGCCGGAACCTGGCATCTGGCCTGGAAGACGGACGATGGCGGAGCGAACTGGCATCACATCAACAAGGGCATGATCGATGACTCGGATGTGTTTTCGGTCATCGTGGACTCGACAAACTCTTCCATCGTCTATGCCAGCGCCTGCTCCGGAATCTACAAGAGCGAAAGCGCCGGCGATCTGTTTCACAAGCTGCAGGGCATTCCGTTTTCGGCGCGCCGCACTCGCGTGCTGAAGCAGGATCCGAGCAGTCCGGCCACCGTTTACGCCGGAACCACCGAAGGCCTCTGGAAGACTCTCGACGGTGGCAAGACCTGGAAGCACGTTACCAATTCTGAAGTCGTAGTGAACGATGTCCTGGTAGATCCGCGTAACCCCAATCGAGTTTTGCTGGCGACTGATCGCAGTGGGGTTCTGGCCAGCGACAATGGCGCGCAAAGCTTCGAGGCTTCCAATCACGGTTACACTCATCGCTATGTCAGCTCAATTTTGGCTGATCAGCGCGATTCCAACGCCATCTTGGTCGGCGTGGTCAACGACCGGGAGTGGGGCGGAGTCTTCTCAACCAGGAATGGCGGGCAGACCTGGCAGCAGAAGAGTGCGGGATTGGGCGGACGCGATGTTTTCGCGCTGCAGCAGACTTCCGATGGGGCTCTCATTGCCGGCACCAACAAAGGCATGTTCTTGCTTGACCACAATGCCACACAGTGGCGTCCGATCAACACCATCGTGACCGAAAAGAGTGCGGCTCGTGTTGTGAAAGGCAAAAAGGGCGTGAAACCGACGAAAGTTGCCGCCGTCGTCGTTCGCTCGGTTCTGGATGCGCGCGTAAGCGATATCGAAGTCACATCCCGACACTGGCTGGCAGCAACGTCCGCCGGATTGTTCACGAGTTCAGATCAGGGCAAAACTTGGACGGGCGGAGCGGTGCTCGGCAAGACTGATTTCGTTTCAGTCGACTCGGAAGGCGAGTTGGTGGTCGTCGCCACCCGAACCAACGTGCTCTATTCGAACAACGGGGGAACGACCTGGCAGCAGGCTCCCTTGTCTTCCTTTATCACCAGTATCCACGGCGTGACCGTTACGCCCGAAGGACAAATCCTGGTGGCTTCCCGAGAAGGCGCATTCCGCAGCGCAGATTCAGGCGCGAGTTGGGAACACGTAGTGAACGGGATTCCCGACAAGAACGTGAGTTCGATTGTTTACGATCAGGGCCGGAAGCGGCTGCTGGCCACCAGCAACGCTTCGGGCGTAGTTTTCGAGAGCAAGGACAACGGCCGTACCTGGCATCGCGGACCCGATTCGGGGTATCCGTTGCGCCGGATCAGCGTAGTTCACGGGCGCTTCATCGGAGCAACTCCGTTCGATGGAGTGATTGTTCAGCCCGAGAACGAAGCAGAGAGCGCATCGGCCAGCTTCGGAGGCTCGTCTAACTAGCTTTCGTTGAAACTGATAGTTGGTCAACACGGAGGAGCGGCTCGTCCGCTCCTCCGTTTTTTCTTGCAGCTCGCCCGAGAATTACCTGCAAAAAGTACACGAATTGACCTTTTCACACCGGTAAGTGGCTGACAAGCCAAAGTCGGACAATGGCATCCGTCTTGCGACTTGCCTTGAAGTGCGCGCCCACGGCAGGATAATTGTATGAATCTTAGGGATGGTAGTAAGGGGCACTCCGTCCGATTCCTCCTGATGAGCCTGATGCTGACAAACTTCAGCTTGCTAGGCTGCGCGCGACATGACGGCATGGCGATATCCGAGGAACCCGCCAGCCCAGATCAACACCTACCCTTCGATCGTGAATCCGACAACGGCGGAATTTTTCCCACCGGATCGCTTACCCCTGAAGCCATCCCCGCGGGAACGCCGCTTGCGATCCGCTTGCGATCTTCTTTGTCCAGTGCGACCTCACTGCCCGGCGATTCTTTTGAGGCAGTGCTGGAAGAAGCTATTGTGGTACGCGGGAAAGTGATTGCCCCGCGCGGCACCAGTGTAAGAGGAAAAGTTTTGGATGCAAAGGCTGCCAGTGAGCTTCAGGAATCTGGCTACATACGCCTGGCACTTACGGCGGTTGTGCTAAACAGGCAATCCGTTCCCATACAAACGTCCAGCATCTTTATGAAGAGAAGCTCGCACCATGGGCAGACTTCAACCATGGTCCCGGGGACACCAGTTGGCGGAGTACAAATTACAGGCGCGTCCACGGCAAAGATACCAACAGGAAGTGTTTCAATCGACAGAGTCTCGACCGAGAGCCTGGTCGGCGGTGGTCGACCTGCGCTTATCGGCGCTTCCACGATGGCTCCCGTCACACTTGAGCCGCAGGCGGATGATAGCAGGGATGTGGGGGTTTCCGCCGAGCGGCGCTTGACCTTCCGTCTGGCTCAGCCACTTCCGCTGGGAATGTAAACCTTCCAATTACAGCGTATTCAGAAATGCTACCAGGTCAGCTTTCTCCTGATCGGTTAGCAACATGTTGAAGCGCTGATTGTAGAAGTTAATTACATCCATCAGCGTTGCAGACGATCCGTTGTGGAAATATGGCGCGCGTGCGGCCAGTCCGCGCATGCTCGGAATCCTAAACTTTCCAATATCCACACACTTGCCGGTCACCAAAGCTCGTCCAGGATCGCTGGTCGCCAGCTGTGTCCCGTCGTTACAGAGCATTACGTAATAGGGCAAATCGGCACCCGGAGAAGCAGTTCCGATGTTCATCATCTCGTAAGCGGAGTCATTGCCCGTACTCGGGGTGTTGTGGCACGAGGTGCAGGTGCCCGCGACCTCGGTTTCGCCGCGAACGTCGTTGAATCCGGGAACGGAGGAGATCATCATCGGTTGATTGTTGAATAGCATCTCCCCGCGCGCGATCGACTGTTGAGCCGCAGCATTTGAGCCGCTGGCATTGCTCCAGTCTGAATAGAGGGCAAACACGTTGGGATTAAAACCAGAGCCTGTGTTCATCCCTTGAGAAAAAGGTTGAATCGAAAGAAATACCGGGCCACCGTTCGCGTTCGAAGTAAGGTCTCCCGCCAAATTGTCTTGCGACTGTGCTGTGAACACGGAGGTCTCAAGGTCGACGATCGTTTGTAACTGCGAATCTGTCGGTGATTGCGCCGCCTGCGCGTGAATCAGCGCCGCATTTGTGGCCTGGCTTCGCAAATCTGGCTCCCGGCCGTCCCACATAATGCCGTTCAAAAATTTCAGATTCGTGGAAGGCAGGGGACGACGGTACAACGCTGGCTGACCCGGCGTGGTCTCTGGACACTGGTAGGGATCGTTGAGGGAGATGATGCTGAACTCTGCGTTGCCGGGCAACGGCAACGAGATGCGAATCAAACCTCTTTTAAGCAATAGGCTGTAGGCTGCAGAACGGGCGTCAACGGTTGATACGTCGGCGCTTGGACAGTTGGCGCCATCAACCGGCCGAAAAACCGGATCCGTCCCCTGGCTATCGTCGAACCTTTGTTGCAGATGAGCCGGAGTGATGCTCCATCCATCGTTAGCATCGTGGCAACTTGCGCAAGTCCGATCGTTCGTACCCAGCTTGCTGAAGAACGGGCCTGAGAGATCGACTGGTCCGGGACTGTAACTCTCGAGAGTGCCGCTCGCATTCGTCGACGTTTGCTGGAAGGGTGTGGGCTGGGTTGGTGCAGACGGAGTAGACGGTTGTGATGGATTGGAAGGCTGTGACGGAGTGGAGGGTTGTGACGGAGTGGAAGGTTGCGACGGAGTAGGAGACTGGGACCTGCCGCCGCATGCAAGAAGGCTAAACAGCATCAATCCAGCAACAGCTACCAAAACCCGATGTCGATTCATTCGCTCGATGGTCCTTGGATTTTCACCTGGCCGGGCAACAGGCAAAGCAGGCCTAGCAAAGGCGTTTTGCAGAAATTGTTGTGGGGGATTCGTATCGGGGAAGAGGTTTTAATCTACCACATTCGATTCGAAATTCAACTGGCTCAAGCTGCAGTCCGGCACAATTTGCAGATGGATTTTCAGGTAGCGCTAAACCCATATGTAACGGTTGTGATCATTGGGGTTACGGTCGTTCGTCGGCTTGCCATCGGACGGAAAACTCACTACGTTCTCGCGCAAACTTTTGCACAAGCAATTTGTCCCGCCCTGGCGCTTTTTGCGTCGCCCACCACAGAGGGGACACAAATGTTCTGTCGCCACATCGGTGTGTGACCGGTGCTCTAGCAGCTTCCTGGAGTCCCCACAGACTTCCCGAAATGGACAGTCTGCGAACGACAGGCTCTCGCGCTACATCTCCAATTTGGGGGGAAAATCTTGGCAACGGGCGGAACTGGAAAGCAAACCATCCTGGGCACGATCGCGTAACTGAACGGCGACAAGCTACTTGCGGCCAGAATGCTGGGAATAGGCAAAACCACGCTATAGCGAAAGCTCAAGGACCTCAAGGGCATGGTCACTGCTTTGCTGCTTTCCTGCAAGATGGCATGGCAGGTTCCAACTCTTCCGGTCGCAGGAGAAGAACAAGATGAGCGTAGTCTGCAAACTGGTCGAACAAGTGCGAGGCAAGCTCGATGGGGCATAAACCCGATCCAAGCGGAGTAGAACCTGCTTCAGCAGGGAGGGTCCACGGTTGAATGTGCTACCTAAGTTTCTTGAAGTGCAATCTTTTGCGCATCGTGGGTGATTACTGTCGAAAATCCTGTTCTGGCTTTTAGCGCCACCATACAATGGCGAAGCAATCGAGAACGTGGAATGCCGCTTCCCTCGACGCTTCGCGCTCTCCTAGGGGAAACTCGTGCACGTCTTAATCACCTCAGACACTTTGAGTAATACTTGGACCTACACCCGGGAACTTGTCTCGGGACTAGTGAATCGCGGGATACGCGTCACACTTGTCAGCTTTGGAGAAATTCCTCTGCCGGATCAGACATCGTGGATGGAGCACCTCCACGGCCTCGATTACCGGCCCACCGCGTTTCGTTTGGATTGGATGGATGAAGGCCAGGAAGACTTGAAGGAGTCGTCGTCTTATCTCGCGGCGCTGGTCAAGGATGTGAAGCCGGATCTGTTACATCTCAACCAGTTGTGCTACGGCAGTCTTCCGGTGGCCGTACCAAGAGTTGTTGTCGCACACGGAGACCTCATCACATGGTGGAAGGTGGTTCACGGACGCGAGCCAAAAGACGACCGCTGGCTGCGCTGGTATAAGCAAGTAGTTACTCGGGGCTTGGCGATGGCCAGTGTGGCCGTGGCTCCTTCTGCCTGGATGCGGGACACCATTCGCGAATGCTATACCCGCGCAGATTATGACACGGTAATTTACAACGGGCGCAATCCGATTTTCTTCAATCCTTACGTCGGTAAAGATGATTCGGTGCTGGCGGTTGGGCGGTTGCTGGATGCCGGCAAGCAGGTGTCCCTGCTCACCCAACACAATCATCCCCTTCCTGTCTGTATCGTCGGCGCGGAGACACCCGTGCACGTCCCAGGAAGGGTTCCGATACGCGCGGATGTAAAGCTTTCGGTCGATAAAATGAATGTTGCGCTGAAAGGCCCGCAGACCGAAGCACAACTGCGGCTGCTTTATAGCCGGGCATCAATTTATGCGGCTACATCGCGTTATGAGCCATTCGATATGGCGGCCGTGGAGGCAGCTTTCTCCCGCTGCGCAATCGTCGCCAACGACATTCCAGCATTCCGGGAGATATGGGGCGACTCCGTGCTCTATTTTCACGAGAATGACGCTGCCAGTCTGGCATCAGCGATCCGGCGACTGAGTGGAGAGCGCGATCTATGCCGCACTTATGCGAATCGTGCGTTTCAAAGGGCCCGGGAGTGCTTTACCTCAAAGCGGATGATCGATCAATATCTTGAACTCTATCGTTGCCTGCTGGGAACAAAAATGGCAGCTGCGTAAGCGCGACGCTTGAATTACTCGTTCTCCGCCTTGTTTGCGCTGGCTGAGACTTAAAGCTGAAACTGCCTTCCAAAACTGCTATCTTCGTCACACAGAGACCAAATTGGAGGCTTCATGGCTGCAGTCAAAATTACTGTCAGAAAAAACGGACCATACAGGGTGGAAGATCCGGACGGTTCTATCGAAATGTTCGACGCCGAAGGCACTAAGTACGATCTAACGGGGAAGTCTGCGTTTTCTCTTTGCCGTTGTGGCGGCTCGGTAACAAAGCCGTTCTGCGATGGCACTCATAGTCGCATTGGATTCCAGGGAGCGGAACTAGCCGTTAAGAAAGCCGAGAATACCTAAGCCAATATCGACTCGCATTCAACAAACCAGCTAGCAATCCGCGAAGGGCGTTTATTTCCTGCGGCATGCTCAGACGATGCCCGTTCTAATAGGCTTTTGGGCTGGTTTGTCGCCGCTGTCCCCGTCATGCCGAACTTCGAGGATGCTGTGAGCGATTGGAAAGATCACGCTCTAGGCATTTCAGGTTGAAACGAGGCTGGTCTAGTCTTGAAGACGCTCAATGAATGGTTTTCGTTTTCCGCGACATGTAATCCATCAGCAGATACTGACCTAACGTATAAGGTGTGGTGAAGTAGGCTTTTCCTCGGCACATCTCGGTTACTTTTTGGACAAACTGTATCAGTCCATAGTCGGACGCCAGCATGAACGTATTGATCATGACCCCCGCCCGTTTGCACTTGGAAACTTCCTCCAACGTTTGGCTTACCACCATGGGGTCGAGGCCGAAAGCGTTTTTGTAAATGCGTCCATCTTCCAGCGTCAAAGCGGAAGGTTTCCCGTCCGTGATCATCACAATCTGCTTCATGTCCTTGCGTTGGCGTTGTAGCACTCGCTGGGCCAAGCGCAAACCTTCCCGTGTATTGGTGTAATACGGTCCAACTTTTACTCGCGCGAGTTGAGAGAGCGGAATTTCTTCGGCTGAATCGTGAAAAAGGACCAACGAAAGGGAATCGCCTGGATATTGGGTTCGGATCAAGTGCGAAAGCGCCATCGCAACTTTCTTAGCCGGAGTGAAGCGGTCCTCACCATACAAGATCATAGAGTGCGAACAATCCAGCATGAGCACGGTTGCGCATGACGATTGATATTCGCACTGGTGGACTTGCAAATCCGAATATTCGATGTTCAGCGGAAGCCTCAGGCCTTCCCTTTGGATGGCGTTCGAAAGCGTCGCCGTAATATCGAGATTGAGCGTGTCGCCAAATTCATAAGTTCGCGACGCACCGCTGGCTTCGACCCCGGTGGACAGATCGCGCGTGTCGTGCCTGCCGAAACTGGATCTGCCCAGCGAACCCATCAAATCACGCAGTGTTTTGAATCCAAGAAAATCCAGACTCTTGTCCGTAATTTCAAACTTAGCCTGCTGGGCCTCTCCAGTCTGCCCGCCAACACTGGATTGTCGCGAAGGATCGTGCGGTTCGTCAACGCTGATGTAATCTTCCTGCTCCATCCGCTCAATCAATTGCTCGATGAGGTCGTCAAGGGTTCCATCCATCTGCATTTGTTGAAGCCGTTCGCGCATTTCCTGATCGAGAAAGTCTCCTTCTAACATTGCCTGCTCGATAGCACGGCGCAGATCGTCAAGCGTTTGCTCGCCGTCGCCCTCCATCAGGTCGTCGAACATGTAATTGTGAAACCCACTTTGCAGCAGGTGGTCAGAAAGCGCGCTGAGCAGGTCTTCCAGGCTCATCTCGCCGGCGGGATCAGGAACGTATTTGCTGTAACGGATGCGTTTCATGTGAGAACCGGTCGTCTATTCAGTCTTTACCAGACTCTGCAGGCCGTTATCTGGCGAGCCGAGGCGCGAATCTGGCAGACAGATTTTTGCACGAGGTAGACAGGATCATGACAACAGCCGAAATCGCTTCTTCTAGCTTCACTAAAGCCTAGCTTACCGCAGATCGGGTTCTGATGCTGCGGATTGTTCCGCGTAAATGCTCGCTCTGGCCGACGCGGTGTGGCTTACATCACATATCGGAAGGGGCATACATGAAGGCATCGAGCGTGAAATTGTTAGCAGGACCGCTGGTCCTGTTCACCCTGGCATCAATGTTCACAGTGTGTTCTGTATTTGCTGAGGATCATCATGATCGAGGCCCGTCACAGATCAGCATCCATGTGTGGGACTATTGCGATCCAGCCACTTTTAACGCAGCGTTAGGAGATGGAACTTGCAACCGCGACACCACTACCGGGGCGATCACTGTGAATGGCTTCCTTGGTGAGGTGGCGTCGGACAAATCGGCGGGGGCATGGCGGTTTTCTCCGGACCAAGTCAGCTCTGATCATCAGCCCCTTAGCATCATACTGAAAAATATGGGCGGGGAGACTCACACTTTCACCAAGGTGAAGAAGTTCGGCGGCGGCTTTGTCGATGCTCTGAACCAGGCCTCGGGAAATCCGGTGCCGGCTCCAGAATGTGCCCAGCTGGTGAACGGTGTTCTAACTCCACAAGCGCCAGGGGCGGACAATCTGTTTATCCCCGCCGGCAGTAGTGCGATGGCGTCAACATCCCGGCGAGACGATCAACTTCGCTATCAGTGCTGTATTCATCCATGGATGCGTTTTGTGGTGAACGAAGACGACCACGACCATCATCAATAAATAGTTTCAATCCAGTAGTCGGTCTTCAGAAGACCTGTGGGAAAACACTCCCCGCAGTCTTCCGCAAGACCGGCTACTGATCACCGTGGTGACGACTAGTTATAAGGCCGCCTGCCGCGAAAGGGTAGTTCTTCGCGCTCGAATGGTTTTTCAGTCTGTTTCGGTTGCTTGTCTCCGGCCGTGAAGATGCGTTCTTCGTTGCGACCGATACGTTTGTGGGCGTGCAGGCCTTCCAAAATGAATTCTGCCGCCGAGACCTGTACTTCCGTACTGTCTTTTGGTCCCACACCCAACTTCACCGTCTTCTCCATCAAGCCTTGAATGCTGCGCAGAGACTGCAAGGCTTCGGCGGCGGCAGCGGTGTCTGCCAGTTGAATTTCTCCGCCCAGATCGAACCACTGCACGATCTGCTGCATGTCCGTACCTTTGAAATACCCGTCGTGCGTCTTGGCTACGGCTGCTCGGATCAATTCGCGGCTGACGTGGTCGGCGCCCTTCATCTCACCTTCGTATTCGAGCTCCAGTTTGCCGGTGATCGCCGGCATGGCAGCATAAATATCGGCAATGCGCGGCACAACTTGCTTTTCCTGCTGATAAATGGCACGCCGTTCAGCGTTGGAAATCACATTTTCCGTGCAGGAAATCGGCAGGCGCTGACTCACGCCTGACCGCTTGTCGATCTTTTTGTCATCACGAGCGGCGAAGGCGATGCGCTCAATGACTTCCTGTACATATTTCGGCATGTGCAGCTTGTATCCATCGCGTCGCGTCCACGACTCCTGAGCGGTAATTGTGATGCCTTCTTCGACAGTTGCCGGATAATGGGTTCGAATTTCGGATCCGATCCGATCTTTCAGCGGCGTAATGATTTTTCCGCGAGCCGTGTAATCTTCCGGATTGGCGCTGAACACCAGGGCGACATCAAGCGGCAGGCGGATCGGGTAGCCCTTAATCTGCACATCACCTTCCTGCATGATGTTGAACAGACCAACCTGAATTTTCCCTGCGAGGTCGGGCAGTTCATTGATCGCGAAAATGCCATGATTGGCGCGAGGCAACAATCCGTAATGCACGGTCAGCTCGCTGCTGATTTCGTGTCCGCCGCGCGCCGCCTTGATGGGGTCAATATCACCAATCAAATCCGCGATCGTGACGTCGGGGGTCGCTAGCTTTTCTACGTAGCGTTCATCAGGCGTGAGATAGGCAATCGGAATGCTATCTCCCAACCTGGCAATTTCGTCGCGGCAGCGACGGCAAATGGGAGCATAAGGGTTGTCGTGAATTTCGCAACCCGCGACGTAGGGAACTTGCGCATCTAGCAGTGTGGTTAATGCCCGCAGGATGCGACTTTTAGCCTGACCGCGCAGTCCGAGCAGAATAAAATTGTGACGCGAGAGGATGGCATTCACGATCTGAGGCACAACCGTGTCGTCGTATCCTACGATGCCGGGGAATATGGGACCACCCTGACGCAGCTTAACAATCAGGTTGTCGCGCATCTCGTCCTTTACGCGCCGTGTGCTCAGCCGTTGCTCACTAAAAGAACTTTGGCGCAGTTCACCAAGCGTGCGCGGCAGACTCATGACAAAAACCCCCATACGAAAACAGTTTCCGAGTTGGATTATACGCCGTTAAAGAAACGCCCAGTTTGAACGAAGCAGCGCCATGTCGCGCCAGACGCCTCTTCTGCACTCAATGCCCATTCCGAGCCATGAAAGCATCGGCTCAATGAACGTGTCCGTTTCCACCGGCTTTCTGCCGCACGTGCACGGTCCGCCGCAGGTTCGGCAGAATCGTTTCGAAATATGAAATGACTGCCTGCATGCGTTCCGCCTCAGATTTCATCCCCAACAGTGTCTGTTTGAAATCCAGATCAAGGGGAAGGGGTGCGACCAGTGCAAAAGAAAGATTGGAATGTTCGGATTGCGGCCGCGGGTCGGCGGCTGACCCCGCCAGGTGCATGATTTCCCCTTGCAACTTCATTGCCTTCGCAATGTCTTCGGCAGAGGTTTGGCTGGGTTCATCGCGTAGATAAAGCACGTCAGCCTGCAGGAACAGTCGCTCCTGGTTCACTTGCATAACCTCAAAGCGCTCACGGCCCTCGGTCACGATATCCATCCGCCCGTCGGGATATTTGTTAGCAACGGTGATAATCTCTGCTGTGCATCCGATTTCCGCCACGCCTTCCTCTTTCGCTCGGACGACACCAAATGATTTCTTCCGGGCCAGACATTCGGAAATCATTTCTCGATACCGGGGCTCAAAAATGTGCAAGGGCAGTGGAATGCCAGGGAAAAGCACTAAGTCGAGCGGAAATAGCGGGAGAAGATTCACCAAAAAACTCCTGTTGTTCGCGAGCAAAGACCGGATTTCAGAATTGTACTCCGTCGATTGACTTGACGGCGCGGGCAAGATCAAAAGGGCAAGCATGAATTCAGACGGCGTAGATCTTAAAGACAAAGTGGTGGTCGTGACGGGCGCGTCAATGGGCATTGGCGAGGCGATCGCTAAAATCTTTGCTGATCACGGCGCGATCGTCGTAATGCTTTCTCGCGACGCTGGCCGGGCTGAAGCTGCCCGGGCCCGCATCGGTCACATCGACCGTACCTTGGCGATTGTCCTGTGATGTTCGCAATCCGTGAAGAAATTGATCGCGTGGTCAGCCTGACCCTGCACCACTACCAGCGCATCGACGTGTGGATCAACAACGCAGGACATGGTCTGATGGATTCTGTCGCTGACGTCGATATGGCCGCCTGCCGCGAAACTTTCGATACAAATTTCTTCGGCACAGTCGCGTGCATGCAAGCTGCGCTCTGCGGTGATGAAGCAGCAAGGCTCCGGGACGATCATCAATATTTCAAGCGTAGCCGGTCATATTCCGCTTCCATTTCATGCCGTCTACAGCGCCACCAAATTCGCTATGAACGCCTTTGGCAAAGCGGCGCGCATAGAACTTAAGGCATGCTGGAATCAAGGTTCTGACGGTATGCCCGGGTTACGTGCGAACCGACTTCAGCGCAAATGCCCTCAAGGGAAAGGAAGCCAAAACGGTGAGACCGTCTTCCGTTCGTGGAATAAGTTCTGAGCGCGTGGCTCGTGCCGTGCTCGCACGGTTACGTTAAAGGGAAGCGGGAGGTAGTTGTACCCTGGACGATGCATCCCGCGATCAAGATCTATCAGTTATTCCCGGGCCTGGTGGAACGGGCGATGATCAAGATGTCCCGTCGGACAGAATAAAGAACGCGATCGACTACCATCTGCGCTACCCCAGTTCTTCGAGCATCCCTTCCATCTCTGCCTGAGCATGGCCATTATTGGTTTTCTTAGCCGAACCGATACCATCGATCAGCATTTGTCTTGGCTTCCTCTACTCGATCCGCTTTGGCCAGCGTCTGCGCCGCCATGAAATATCCTGGCAGTGTAATCCGGATGTGCGGTTAAGCAGCTTGCCGAATTCCTCAAGGCGCCCGTTCAATCTCTCCGGTATTGGAATATTCCATGGCCAGGCCGTAGCGGGCGAATGCGTCCGTGCGGATTCTGCGAGAGAACTTCGTTAAGCAAGGCGACGCGATCCATAGGGGGTCAGTTTCTGGCTGCTTACTCCCAACAGGTTTGCTCAAATTGGGTCTCCATGAGATTACTACAAACGTATGTGCCAGCGCGTCTTTCCAGATTTATTGACGCAAACTACCGCGACCCTTCGAGTTGTCGTTTGGCTTTGATTTGGCGAGGCGGCTTCGCGATGAGTACAATGTGCATCATTCGACCTCGGAGAAATTAACTTTGGCCTGTCCTTTTTTCATGCCGCTGCAGAAATTAGACGGTGGCGTGGCTGCATCCTTCGCGTCTACCTTTGGGCGGCGGATGGGACGGTCGCTGTTCTGCTCCTGGTCACGAGGGTGCCCAACCCTCCAACCAAGACCTGCACGAATTTGCAATCTGGGATACGCGACAAAATGTTCGCGCCTGCCGGCCGCATCGCGACTTCGATGCGGTTCGCTTTTCGGTTGCTCGCGATCAAGGTTCGCGATTGCAGCTCTGGTTTGTCTGCGAGACCGGCCATCGTCCCGCGAAGCATGGCACCCTGGAATACGACGTGGAACTGCAGAGCACGTGGATTTCCTCTCACTCCGACGAGCGCATTCAGAAAATGGCTGGCGTGTTACGTCAATCCTACTTGAAGCGCAAAATCCAACCCGCTCCCGACCATCTCGAGCACAAATCATGACCACACGGCGAAGATATAGCGATACCCCGGCCTGTCCGCGATTCGCAATCAGAGATGGCCGAAATCGTCCTGCCTAACGATTCCAACGTGCTGGGCGCGCTGCTCGGCGGACGCCTGATGCACTGGATCGACCTCGCAGCCGCCATGGCCGCGCACCGCCACTCGCGCAATTACGTGGTGACCGCGTCCATCGATCATCTCGACTTCGAGGTTCCGGTGCGCGTCGGCGACCTCGTCATCCTGCGCTCTTCAGTGAATCGCGTGTACCGCACCTCGATGGAAGTCGGTGTGAAAGTGTGGGTGGAGAACTTCATGCTGACCGATTGCGAACACGTGAGCTCGGCTTACCTGACGTTCGTTGCTGTCGATGCCATCGGCCGCCACCTTCCGGTCCCTGCAGTAATTCCCGAAACCGACGAGCAAAGACGCCGCTACGAAGATGCCGGACGCCGGCGTGAAATCAGGCGTCTCGAAATGGAACGCAAGAAGCTGGCGGGACGGTAATCTCGGTAGCCGCCAAATTGTCATCCCGTCTGCAGCGAAGCGAGCAACTGAAGGAACCTGCTTTTTGCGGAAACAGCTCGCCCCGCCACTATTTTCGTCACAGTGAATCTGACCGCTGTACGCTGACTGCTCTCGGCTGACCTCCAACTCGACGTATAATCAGCTGTATGAGCACTCCTCTTCCCCCTCGTCCCGGACAGCCCCAGCAACCGCCTTCTCCGCAACCTTTGCCCGGTGTGGGTGCAATCATCGCCGTCGGTTCCGGCAAAGGCGGCGTAGGTAAAACCACGCTGGCGGTCAATCTTGCCATCGTTCTGTCCAAGCTGGGACACAAGGTCGGCTTGCTCGACGCCGACGTTTACGGTCCCAACGTCCCGCTCATGCTGGGTCTCAACGCGCAGCCGAAAGTTCTTGGCTGACAACCGCATCGAGCCGCTCGGAGGCGCACGGCCTCAAGGTCATCTCCGTCGGCTTCTTGAATCCCGGCGACAAGCCGCTGATCTGGCGCGGCCCGATGCTGCATTCCATCATCAAGCAGTTTCTGGGCTCGGTGGTATGGGGAGAACTCGACTACCTGGTCGTGGATTTGCCTCCCGGCACCGGAGACGTTGCGCTATCACTGATTCAGACGGTTCCGCTCACCGGTGCCATCGTGGTTTCGACGCCGTCAGACGTTTCCTTGCAGGACGCGCGCAAGGCCATCGAAATGTTCCGTCAGATGAAAGTGGATCTGGTCGGCATGGTCGAAAACATGAGCTACTTCGTCTGTCCGCACTGCCATCATGAGACCGACATTTTCTCTCGCGGTGGCGCCGAGAAAACTGCCAGCCAGTTTGGCGTGGCGTATCTGGGAGCCGTCGAACTCGATCCCGACGATCCGCAAAGCCAGTGACAGTGGCCAGCCTACGGTTCTCGCCGGAGAAGATTTTGCAGCCGGCAAAATCGCTCTACGATTTCGCCCGCAAGGTAGTGACGCGGGTGGATGAAATCAAAGTCAACCGCAGGCGAGAGTGTCATCCAGATTCAGTAGGAGAATTTGTGAGCCGGCTTGGTTGATCGAAGTAACAGTAACGGGATCGAGTAACTCCAACGGGCAACCGCTGGCACTCGACGTACCTACTTTCCCAATCTATCGAGTCTGAAGGTTGCGTCCGGAGATTTGTTCTCAACCACCAACCTCGCCACCATGTCGCCCAACGCCGGACCGTGTTTGAATCCGTGACCTGACCCACCTCCCAGCAGCCAGACATTTTGGTGTTTCGGGTGACGATCGATGATGAAATTATTGTCCGGGCTGTTTTCGTACTGGCAGACACGCGACTCAAGCAAGGGTGCATTTTTCAGCGCGGGAAAACGGAAGGCAATATAGTCCCGAACGGACTTAAGTCCATCCGCGCTCACCGTTCTGTCCCCTGAAGTCGGATCAAATTCAGGGCCACGTGTGTCGTCGGCGATCTTGAAGCCGCGCCCCTGATTTCCGGGAATGCCATATATAAATCTGTCACGATGGTCGGCCCACACTGGCAAATTAGTTTCGCTGAATCGCTGATCGCCGGCGGGAGTGCCAAAGAAAAATACTTCCTGGCGGGTGGAACGGATGCGATTGCCGATCGTTTCAGGAAACATTTTGCCCAGCCAGGGTCCGCAGGCGAAAACGTATTGGTCTGCTTGTAATTTTGAACCATCGGAAAACGTCAGGCTCTCCCATGACCCGCTGTCAAGATCACCTATCGCGACGGCAGTTTGTTTGTAGTCGCCACCTTCGGCAAGAAATCCGTCGAGTACGGCCTGGCACGCGACGCGTGCCATAAGAAAACCGCCCTCTGGCTCGTAAATACCCCAGTGAACGCCTTCTAAATTGATTTGTGGCCAGCGTCGCGCTATGTCTCTCGCCGATAATTCTTGATATGGAATGGCCGCTTCGCGTAATGCAGGCATAGAGTTACGCTCGAAATGATCGTCCCCGGCGGTCACCATCCAGAGCACCCCAGTCTGGTGCATAAGCTTCATCTTCCAACTCTGCTGATTCTCCCTCCACAGTTGTATGGCCCGCGCCGCCATCTTTGTATAGGGCTGATCCGGTCCGTAAGTCCCTCGAATTACGCGGGTCTCACCGCCCGAAGAAGCGCGAGAGTTCCCCGGACCCCAAGAATCCACCAGTGTTACGCGTACGCTCCTGCGCAATAGATATAGAGCTGTCCAGCCGCCGAACGCACCTGCTCCAATTACTACAACGTGAGTTTTCGCCGGCATTTTTCCTCGCGCGCCTATTTTTGGTTGAGGTGAGTTTGAAATATTCGCCTGCCCAAGTTTGTTTGCAGGTTCAGCCTTCCCGAGATGAAACCAATCCCTGAAAATTCTTATTCCACCGAGTCCGGCGCTAGCTTTCAGCAGGCTACGGCGGGACAAATCGGAACTCTGGTCGGGCGGTTCGGACATGGCTGCAAGGCGCACCAAACCTATGACATGACAAGAATAAGGTCAAGTATTAGCATTCCTGAGTCAAGAGTGCTAACGCTTGACAGGGGGGCGCTACCTTCCTAAAATCAAAACTGGATATCTGTCGAATTATTCGACCTAAGTTTTTGGATTAAAAGTACTTAATATGCCCGCTGGCCCGTCAATTGGGGATCGAGAGAGACAAATACTCACCGCCATTGTTGAGACCTTTATTGCTACCGGAGAACCGGTAGGGTCTCGTACGCTTGCTCGTTCAAATAAGGAAGGACTCAGCCCGGCGACGATTCGTAATGTGATGGCTGATTTGGCTGAGGCTGGGTTTCTTGAGCAGCCCCATGCGTCGGCCGGTCGCGTTCCAAGTACGGAAGCCTATCGCTATTATGTTGAACAACTTACGGGGAAGGCGAGTCTATCGGACAATCTTTCGCAAGAAGATCAGGGGATGATCCAGGAATCCTTGCATGGTGTGGCCGATGTGCAGGAATTCATGGAGCGTACTTCCCATGTACTGTCGCTGATCTCGCACAATGTTGGGGTCACCGTGGCCATCGGCGGACCCAAGAATGCCCTCGAGCACGTGTATTTTTCACGGCTGGGAGATCAAAAGGTTTTGGCTGTCCTGGTCACGCGTTCTGGCTTGGTGCGGGATCGCGTTTTGAGAATGGATCTTCCGCAATCCGACCTGGACGCGGCGGCCAGATTCATCAACGAGAATTTTCGCGGCTGGACCATGGAAACGATGCGCAGCGAACTGGCTCGCCGGCTCGAACAGGAGCGTAGTGAATACGACCGGCTGATGTCTTCGGTAGAGCAGC
Source organism: Terriglobia bacterium (assembly GCA_963706335.1). GTDB lineage: Bacteria > Acidobacteriota > Terriglobia > Terriglobales > Acidobacteriaceae > JAIQFF01. Next base: position 74,813 of record CAVPME010000006.1, on the reverse strand, counting down.
TCTATCGTCAGGGGGCACTTGCTACCGACGAAACCGCGCAAGTCGTTTTTGTGGAAGGAGCATCAAATCTTGTAAACGGCCAGCACGACAACAAACGACTACAGGAATTGCTGCAGGCGCTGGAAGAAAAGCAAAAGATTGTTGAATTATTGGGCGCCTACCTTGATGCCAAGCAGGAAGCGGTTCGGGTGGTTATCGGCCTCGATGAGGCGTTGCCTTCCATGCGGAATTTTGTCCTCATCGGCGCCCCGGCACGAGTGGGCGATGATGTCATGGGGTCGCTGGCGGTAATTGGACCGACGCGTATCGATTACCAGCATACGATGACTGCTGTTTCTTACATTGCGAGATTATTTGACAAGATATTAAACGAATCCGAATGAAATTATGGTGAGAAGAAACGGAAAATCCGAGTTTGACTCTCCGGAGTTGGACGCAGAGCACGAATTGCCCCCGGCGGAGGACGAACCGGGACAAGAGGACGCAAGTGTATCTGGCGTTCCACCCCTGGTGCCCCGGGGAACCGAATACGAGAAGCTTAAGGCGGAGCGCGATACGCTGATCGATCGCTTGGCACGGCTGCAGGCCGAATTCGAAAATGCCCGCAAACGCACTTTGCGAGAGCAACAGGATTTTCGCGAGTACGCACTTGCGGATGCGGTAAAAGAACTTCTGCCCACTTTGGATAGCTTTGAACGTGCGTTGCAGACCAGTGCCGGTGACAGATCTGAATTTCGCGGAGGCGTAGAGCTCATTTATAAGCAGTTGCAGGATGCACTCGTCAAACTGGGTTTGCGCCCGATCCCGGCCAAGGATGAGCCCTTCGATCCTCATCTTCATCAGGCCATCGAAATGGTCGACACTCGCGACGCCAAAGATCAACATGTGCTCGACGAGTTGCAGCGTGGCTACAAGCTGAAGGACCGCCTGTTGCGGCCTTCGATGGTGAGAGTTGCGCGCAATTCGGGGCGTTGACGCACAAAATCACTGAAAGGACTTGAGAAAGGCCATTCTGACCAGCAACGGAAAACGCGATTATTACGAGGTGTTGGGTGTAACCCGCACTGCAACCGATCAGGAGATCAAAAGCGCCTATCGTAAACTGGCGCTACAGTTTCATCCCGACCGCAATCCCAACAATCCTGACGCCGAAGATAAGTTCAAAGAATGCAGCGAAGCTTATGCGGTTCTCGCTGACGTCGAGAAGCGCGCCGCTTACGACCGCTACGGTCACGCGGGTTTAGGGGGAGGAGTCGGGTCCCAAGGCTTTGACGCCACCGATCTGGGCGACATTTTTGGCGACTTCTTTGGCTTGGGCGATATTTTTGGCGGTGGCACGCGCAAGCGCAGCCGAACTCAGCGTGGCGCCGATCTCCGTGAAGATATCAACCTGGAATTTGAGCAAGCGGTTTTCGGTACTGAAACTACAGTTACGGTACGCCGCCACGAAAGTTGCGACGAGTGTAAAGGTTCAGGTGCTGCCGCGGGCAAGGCTCCGGTGAGCTGCAGGTCTTGCGCTGGCCGAGGACAAGTACGGTACCAGCAGGGCTTTTTCAGCATTGCGCGCACCTGTCCGACCTGCCAGGGGACTGGTAGTGTCGTGACCGATCCTTGTTCCAAGTGCAAGGGCGAGGGCCGTGTTTTGCGTCAGCGTACGGTTGATGCCAAAATTCCCGCCGGGGTTGAAGATGGCACTCGCATTCGCTTCTCGGGTTTCGGAGAAGGTGGTCTGCATGGTGGACCTCCTGGTGACTTATATGTCGTTCTTCATGTGAAAGAGCATCCCTTTTTCGAGCGTGAAGGGAATGACTTGCACTGCGTGATCCCAATTTCGTTTACGCAGGCAGCGCTCGGAACGGAGATCAGCGTACCTACTCTTGAAGGGCAACATGTATTGAAAGTGCCGGAAGGAACACAGTCTGGGACCACCCTGCGCATTCGCAGCAAAGGCGTCCCCGTGCTCAGTGGCCACGGTAAGGGCGATCTATTTGTCGAGATGCGAGTACAGACACCCAGCAAGGTGAATAAACGCCAGCGCGAATTGTTGCAGGAACTGGACGGGCTAGCCCAGGTAGAAAATCGACCTCAACGCCGCACTCTGCTCGGAAAAGTGAAAGATATCTTCGGATAGTCACTCCCAGGATAGACGCTCGGGGGATAGACACTTTGGGCCCGGCTCCGTTTCGCTCGCGTAGACCATTGTTGCCAGTGCATGAAATTTTTCCGTCTATGACCCGCCGCCGCTGGATTGCCGATGAAGTCTCCGGCGACCACGCTGCCCTTCTGGGATCTCATGCCGACCACCTTGTCAACGCGCTTCGCGCCCGTATCGGACAGGAATTCGACATCGCTACCGACGAGAATGTTCGTCTAGGGCGCGTCGTCAGCGTCACCGCCGGCCGGGTCGACTTCGATTTGGGCGAAGTGATATCTGTTCGGTCTTCTACTCCCTCACTGACTCTGCTGCTTTCAATTTTCAAGTTCGATCGTATGGAGTGGGCAATCGAGAAGTGTGTCGAACTCGGTGTGGCTCGTATCATGCCAGTCATCGCTCAACGTACCGATGCGCACCTTGCCGCCGCCGCTCCGAAGCGTTTGGAGCGCTGGCATCGCATTGCCCGCCAAGCGTCTGAACAATCTCGCCGGACAGCTTCGCCGCAAATCTTGTCGCCGGTAGATTTGAGGCAGGCAGTTACACAGGTACCAGGAACTCGTATTGTCCTGGCGGAATCGGAGAACAATAGGACTTTGAAGGGCGCTCTGGAAGAACTTACCCCTGCAACCACCGTCAATCTAGCCATCGGTCCTGAGGGAGGCTGGACAGATCCGGAACTGAAGCTATTCCTCGGCGCCGGCTGGACTAGTGCGTCATTAGGGTCCACAATCCTGCGAGCCGAGACCGCTGCCATCGCAGCAGCAGCCGTGGTTTTTGCGGAACTGCAATAAGATCTCCTCAGAAAATTCCTCATGCTTCTCTGGTATGCTCGTGAAAAGTGGCAGTGGCAAAATCAATCCTAAGTCCGCGTGCGTTCCAACCGGACGAATCCCAGCGACACGCGATCGAACATGTCCATGGGCCCCTGTTGGTTATCGCGGGAGCAGGTACAGGGAAGACCACTGTTCTTACCCGGCGCATTGCTAACCTGGTTCGGCAGGGCTATGCCCGGCCCGACGAAATCCTTGCGGTTACCTACACCAAAAATGCGGCGCAGGAGATGCGGCAACGGGTGCGGGAGGAGTTGCGTGGGACCAACTTGTCCGGCATGCGAGTCGCTACCTTCCACGAGCATTGCAATGAACTTCTTCGCGAGAACGGCAGGGAGTTTGGGGTTCTCGACGATCAGGATCTCTGGATCTACCTGCGCCGTCGTCTCCGCGAGTTAAAGCTCAACTACTTCGTACGAGCAGCCAGCGTTAGCAAGTTTCTGGAAGACCTGCTCAAGTTCATGCGGCATTGCCACGACGAGCTGGTAGGACCGGAAAAATATCAGGAATACGTGCAACGGCTCGAACGTGGCGAGTTGCCCATCCCGCGGGTGACCCGATCGAAGGATGCGATTGTTATCTCTGACGAAGAAGTTCTGGGACGGTGCCGCGAAATCGCCTACGTGTTTGCCACCGTGGAACGGATGCTGCAGGAAGACAAACTCGGTACGTTTGGTCACATGATCACTCATGCCTACCAACTTTTACGGCAAGATAACGATTCGGTTCGTTCACCCAGCCGGTTCATCCTTGTGGACGAATTCCAGGATGTCAATTTTGCTCAGGTAAAGATCCTGCAGCGGTTAGCCGGCGAAGAGCGAAATGTGTTTGCGGTGGGAGATCCGGATCAGGCAATTTATCGCTTTCGCGGGGCTTCTAGCGCCGCATTCGTTCTCTTTCAACGGCATTTTCCAGGCGTTGGCCTGGTCAAGCTGGAGAAAAATCGGCGTTCCACCTCCCCAATTCTCAAATGTGCATTTGCCCTGATCTCCAAAAATCCAAACGTCTTCGATACCGGACTTGGCTCCGCCCAGTATCAACGGTCCGTCCTGATATCAGCCCGAGAAGAAGATGCGGCCCGAGAGGGCAAGTTGCTGCCACATGTCCCGGTAGAGGCGGTTGTTCTGACCGCTAAAGACGCGGAGTGCAGCGAGATAGTCACGGCTTTGCGGGACTGGCAGCGCAGGACGCGCCGGCCGTGGAGTGACTGCGCAGTGCTCTACCGTACGCACTCGCATCGCGATCAGCTTGCCGCTGAACTTGCAATTCAGGGCATACCTTTTTCGATTGAGAACATGGATGTCATGGATATGCCGGAGGCCCGCGACCTGTTCGCCTGCCTCGGCGCGGTTGTGTCCGATGCTGATGGTGCCAGTCTGTTCCGGGTTGCTGCCTTGCCGCAGTTTGCGGCAGGACCGGGCGCAATCGATCCGGAAAGATTACGTGCTGGAATCAAAGCCATTGCGCGCGATGCCGGTGCGGCAGCCATTGCGCTGGTGCTCTCCCAAATTGAGGGCGGTCCGGCGGTACTGAACCGTTTGTGCCAGGCGCGCGACGAGATTGCCGCGTCAGGATTGAAGGGCCGGGCTGCAGTCGATCTGATAGTTCGAAATTTTGAGCTTAATCGCTCTTCACGGGCTTTAAACGCCGTACTCGAATTCGTCTCCGGGTGGGAAGACAAGGCCATTACCGAAACTAGGGAGATCAGCGAACTCCTCGACTACCTGGAATACTTTCGCGAAGCCGGAGGCCTGATTCCTCTGGCATCGAAGGATGAGAATGCCGTCAGGTTGATGACTGCTCACGCCGCGAAAGGACTGGAATTTGTCCAGGTTTTCATCCTTCGCGCTAATTCCAATTCGTTTCCAGCTTCGTACAAGGAGCCGCTTCTCGAGTTTCCACGAGAGTTGCACGATCCGGCATCCGTTGCCCAGGACGATGATAAAGAGCTCTGCAAGCAGGAGGAGCGCCGCTTGTTTTACGTCGCCATGACGCGGGCGCGTGACTCGCTGACGATCTATGCCAAGCAGGGGACGGGAGCCAAAGACCCCACCCCTCCCGGATTTATGCGCGATCTCTTGAAAGATTCCAGCCTGCTCGGCCGCTGGCTGGTGCCGGCTCAACCTTGCGGATTTCAGACAGACATGTTCGCGGAGACAGCAAGGGCGGCCGGTATAACACGGACCAGCGAGTGGCTCTCCCTGCCGCCGGCTTCTGATCTTTCGGCAAAGTTGAGCGCCAGTGCGGTCCAGACGTATGAAACCTGTCCGCTACAGTTCAAACTGGAACGCGAATGGAGAATTCCAGGGGAAGTTCCTGCTGCCATGCAGTATGGCGGAGTCATACATCGAGTTCTGCTTGCTTTCTATGATTCCGTCCGCGCTTACCGTGTGATGGAGGACGAAGACCTGATCCAATACTTTCGCGACGAACTGGCAGCCGCGGGTATTCAGGATCGCTATCAGCATGACCTCTATCTCGAGCAAGGGATTCTGCAGCTGACAGACTTCCTGACAAAATTCCGGCAAAATCCTGTGCCAAACGTTCTTCACACTGAGGAATTCTTCGATGTGAAGGTGGGCGACATCAAGGTTGTGGGTCGCATTGACCGTGTTGACCAATCTGATGGTGGAGTCGTCATCACCGATTACAAAACCGGAAAGGCTCAATCACAGGAAGATTCCGACGAGAGCCTGCAGCTTTCCATCTATGCCCTGGCAGCGCGAGAAAAATGGGGATATCGCGCCGAACACCTGGTGCTCTATAACCTGGAAGGGAATAGTCCTGTCGTCACCCGCCGTGACGATTTTCAGCTCAGAGAGGCCCAGATCCGGGTAACCCAAGTTGCGCAAGATATCGCACTCGGAAGATTCGATCCCAAGCCCGGTTTCTATTGTAGATTTTGCGCGTATCGCAATCTTTGTCCCGCCACTGAGAAGCGCCTGCAAGAGCCTTCGCAAGAGAAGATCACGACTGCAAAGCAGCGGTAGGGTTTTATCGCCTGAACTGATACTTGTCACTGCATCAGCAGAGGACTCGGTACGTCTTTGGAATTCTGTGAATAAAAAATCTTTTTCGCAAAAACTTAGGGGACGCTTCCGCGTCCCCGGTTTGCTGCTTGCTGATACTTCTCTTAGTGCTTCTTTTTCTTCTTTGCCTTTTTCTTGGTTGCCATGGTTCTATTCTCCCTTCCATTTTTCATGGACTACTATGCAACGATGCTCAGTTGCAACTTATTGAATGTATAGAGTCAATAAAAAGTGATGTCAAGAAAAAAATGACGTTCGCACGCGCATGCGACCCCCACACCAAAGTCACCAGAGATGGTTTGAACGGAAATTTTCGCGAGTGAGGACGTCATCGTCGATGTTTCGTCGCAAGAAAATTAAATCGACATCGTTGATCTTGAAATCTTGCCGGAGCGACAAAACGCTTTGATCGATTTTTGAAATGGGCAAACTCGAGTTAACGAATTCCGATCTTTTCTTTTCATCTGCATCTATAATTGGAAGTGAGAAATCATCGCGAGGGCGTATAAATGGCTGCTAAGGACGAGGTTGTGATCATTTCCGGTTGTCGTACTCCAGTAGGTAAATTTCAAGGCAGCCTCTCCGATCTGAGTGCCACGCAGCTGGGAGCGATCGTGGTGCGTGAGGCAGTTAAGAGGGCGAATCTTGATCCCAAGCTGGTTGACGAGTGCATCATGGGCAACGTTGTGTCGGCTGGATTGGGACAAAATCCGGCTCGTCAGGCTGCGATTTTCGGCGGACTGTTTCCGGAAGTGGGTGCCATGACCGTCAACAAGGTTTGTGGTTCCGGACTGAAAGCGGTGGCACTTGCAGCGCAGGCGATTCAGACCGAAAACAGTTCCATCGTCGTTGCCGGCGGCATGGAATCAATGACCAATGCTCCCTACCTTTTGCCGCAGGCGCGTAAAGGATATCGCCTGGGCAATGCGCAGATAGTCGACTCCATGGTGAATGATGGCCTATGGGATATTTTTAACAACTACCATATGGGCATGACCGGCGAGAATGTTTCAGAGAAATATGGCATTACCCGCGAAGAGCAGGACCAGTTCGCGCTTAACTCTCATCGAAAGGCTCTAGCGGCGATCAAGGAGTGCCGCTTCAAGTCGCAAATCGTTCCCGTCGAGCTTCCGCCCAAGAAAAAAGGCGACGCTCCAGTAATGTTCGAGAAAGATGAATCTCCTCGTGAGGACACGACCATTGAAGTTTTGCGCTCGTTAAAGCCGGCGTTCAAGAAAGATGGTACGGTGACCGCGGGCAACGCACCTGGTGTAAACGATGGCGCCGCTGCGTTGGTGGTGACCAGCGCCAAGCGGGCGAAAGAACTGGGAACGCAGCCAATGGTGCGTATTGTGGCCCAGGCGACAAGCGGTATCGATCCCAAGTGGGTCATGATGGCGCCGGTCGGGGCCGTCCGGAAGATCTGGGAGAAAACTGGCTGGAACAATGACGATGTGGACCTCTACGAACTGAATGAAGCCTTTTCCGTGCAGGCCCTTGGCGTAATACGCGAGCTTGGCCTTGACCCCAACAAGGTCAATGTGAACGGTGGGGCGGTTGCCATAGGACACCCTATTGGCGCTAGCGGCGCTCGGGTTTTAGTGACGCTCATCTACGAAATGATTCGGCGCAATGTACGTCGCGGCATCGCGACACTTTGCCTCGGCGGCGGGAACGCGGTTGCCATGGCGGTCGAGCGGTAAGGCCGAAACAAAATATAGAAACGCCAAATACACAGCGGCGGAAGGGAGCTCTCCTGGTTATGGGAGACCGTGGCCCTTGCGTGTCCTTGATGTTCATTCGTCATCCTCTTGTGACGGTCGTCACTGCTTGTTTCTCGCCGCCTTCGTATCGTCACCATCCCTGTAGGGCGACAGAGTCTCGTTGCAATTAGGGCGTGACATTATCTTGGAGCATCTACACCACCCCCACCTCGCGTTTGACCAACCCCCCCTAACATGCTATAAAAGCTGGTTTTGTACCGGGCCTCCGGCAGTCACTTAGCGTCAACCGGGGCCTCTGCGGTGCAAACATCCGACGCGGCCAAGCTCAACACTCCGTTTAAGCCGTGTAGTGGAAGCGTGTTCGGACTCCGGCAGTGCACTTCCCCGGCGCTCTCGATCTAGAGTGTCGGTTAAGTGCTATTGGCCGGGCGGCAGTGCCTAAACACGTTGATGGTCTCGACCTAGTCTTCATACCGGAGGAATACCGATGCGCACCTGGCTGGCGAAAGCTGTGTCCAACGGCTATCAATTCGCCCAAACATCAATACTAATGAAGACGGTGGCAGGTGCAATTACCGTCCTCACGTTCGGTTCGACCGCCGCCCTGGCCCAATCCGCTGATGAGGTTGGCGGAGAGGCAAGTCTCAAACTACCTGATCTTTCGCAGGTATTGTTCCTGGGGATTGACGGTCACCGTCTATTGATGGTGGGCATTGTGTTTTGTATCTTTGGCCTCGGTTTCGGACTCGTCATTTACACGCGTCTGAAGAACATGCCGGTACATCGCGCGATGCTCGAGATTTCCGAACTTATTTATGAGACCTGCAAAACCTATCTGATAACACAGGGAAAATTCCTCCTTATCTTGTGGCTGTTTATTGCGGTCGTGATCGTACTGTACTTTGGCGTGCTGTCTCCTGTTCCGGACAAGCCAATTGCCGTCACGCTTCCCATCATCTTGATTTTCAGCCTTGTCGGAATCGCCGGAAGCTACGGCGTCGCCTGGTTTGGGATTCGAGTAAACACATTCGCCAACTCCCGCACCGCCTTCGCAGGTTTGGCAGGAAAGCCCTATCCCATCTACAACATTCCCCTTCAAGCCGGAATGAGCATAGGCATGATGCTGATCAGTGTTGAATTGCTGCTGATGCTCTTCATTCTTCTCTTTATCCCGTCGGACTACGCGGGCCCATGCTTTATCGGTTTTGCTATTGGCGAATCACTGGGTGCGGCCGCGCTCCGCATTGCCGGCGGGATCTTCACCAAGATTGCGGACATCGGTGCCGACCTGATGAAGATCGTCTTCAAGATCAAAGAAGACGACGCTCGCAATCCTGGAGTCATTGCCGATTGCACCGGTGACAATGCCGGAGACTCGGTTGGGCCGTCTGCTGACGGATTCGAAACCTATGGCGTGACTGGTGTGGCCCTGATCACCTTCATCCTGTTGGGCGTGAAAGATCCGACAGTGCAGGTTCAATTACTCGTATGGCTTTTTGTCATGCGTATCGCCATGCTGGTCGCCAGCGCATTCTCATATTTCTTGAATGGCGCCATCGCGAAAAGCCGTTATGGCAACGTCGATAAGATGAATTTTGAGACGCCATTGACGTCCCTGGTGTGGATTACTTCGTTGGTTTCGGTCGCCATGACATTCATCATCTCGGCCGTAATCATTCCTGAATTAGGGGGCGATTCGACGCAATGGTGGAAGCTGGCTTCGATCATCTCCTGTGGAACGCTCGCGGGCGCGATTATTCCTGAACTGGTAAAGGTGTTTACCTCAACCGAATCACGCCATGTGAAGGAAGTTGTAGTTTCGGCTCAGGAAGGCGGCGCATCGCTCGGAATCCTCTCAGGGTTCGTCGCCGGAAACTTCTCCGCATACTACCTCGGGCTGTCCATGGTCGGTTTGATGTCGGTTGGATACTATTTCAGCACTTTGGGCTTGGATGGGCTTATGGTCGCGGCCCCGGTCTTCGCTTTCGGACTCGTGGCATTCGGTTTCCTGGGCATGGGCCCGGTTACGATCGCCGTCGACTCCTATGGACCGGTCACCGACAATGCTCAATCGGTCTACGAATTGTCGTTGATTGAGCAGGTGCCCAACATAGAGCAGGAACTCAAGAAAGACTTCAATATCACTGCGAACTTCGAACGTGCCAAAGACTTGCTCGAAGAAAATGACGGAGCGGGCAACACCTTCAAAGCCACCGCCAAGCCAGTCTTGATCGGAACTGCCGTAGTGGGCGCGACGACCATGATTTTTTCGATCATCATGGCGCTCACCAGGGGCCTGACGGAAAATGTCAGTAACCTCTCTCTTCTCCACGCGCCTTTCATGCTTGGAATCATCACCGGCGGCGCCATGATTTATTGGTTTACCGGCGCCTCCACACAAGCCGTGACCACGGGTGCATATCGCGCAGTTGAATTCATCAAGGCCAACATCAAACTCGATGGCGTGGTGAAAGCCTCCGTTGCCGATAGCAAGAAAGTCGTCGAGATATGTACCCGCTACGCACAAAAAGGCATGTTCAACATATTCCTGGCAGTATTCTTCGCGACGCTGGCATTTGCTTTCGTGGAGCCCTTCTTCTTCATCGGGTATCTCATTTCAATTGCTATTTTTGGTCTGTACCAGGCGATCTTTATGGCAAACGCCGGCGGAGCCTGGGACAATGCCAAGAAAATTGTGGAAGTCGAGATGAAACAGAAAGGAACTCCGCTTCACGATGCCACCGTCGTCGGGGACACTGTGGGCGATCCTTTCAAGGACACCTCATCGGTGGCCTTGAACCCTGTAATCAAATTCACCACATTGTTCGGACTACTGGCGGTGGAATTAGCAGTCAGACTGACGGCCCAGGCCGGTACTACACTTGAGCACCTGCTGGCACTAGGTTTCTTTGCGGTGTCCTTTGTTTTCGTATATCGGTCCTTCTACGGCATGCGCATCGTTAAACAAGGAGTGCCAGTACGGTAGTTGCTCTTGCCCAGTACTGAAGGCCATCCGAGACTGGGTTTCGGATGGCCTTTTTGTCTGTAGAACTGATTTTTGAAAAGGGTCACAGCTTTTGTTTGTGAGGAGATGAAAACGTTTCAGAGACGCTCGATTACGATTTAGATTGATAGGAGGCGTTAGTACCCCTTCATTTTATCTTTGACGCTGTGCGCGAGCTTTTCTATTTCTTCGGCTTTCTTCACCACATCCACGGACAACTTGTTCGCATCTGTTTTGTCGACATCGTCTTTCAATTCGGTCGCGAGTTTTAAAAGCTTTTCAGTGTCTCGCTTTAGGTTGGCTTGCCGTTCCTCATTAGCTCGCTTCGCCATGTCGCGCTCGAGTTTAAGACGGGGTTCGTCTTCGCCACTCTTCTGCTGAATGGGGGGAATCTGGTAAGGCTGGATCTTGGTCTGGGAAACCAACGGCAGCGTGGCGGTCAAAGGGAAGCTAAGGCCAAGGACCATCGCCGAAAACAGGCAGAATCGCACAATCACCTCGCGAGAAATTCGAGGGTATTATACGTTTCCGTTGGGGCGAGCGCCCCGCTCGGGCGCCCACATTGGTTATAGCGAACTCATATTGGCCAGGAATTCGCCATTCGACTTGGTCTTGCTTAGCTTATCGATCAGCAGTTCCATCGCTTCCACGGGGGAAAGGGGGTTAAGCACCTTGCGCAATACCCAGATGCGGGTCAGATCCTCTTTCGGAATCAGCAACTCTTCCTTTCGCGTGCCCGAGCGCTGAATATCGATGGCCGGGAAGGTGCGCTTGTCCACCAACTTCCGGTCGAGAATGATTTCCGAATTGCCTGTGCCTTTGAATTCCTCAAAGATCACGTCATCCATGCGCGATCCGGTATCGATCAACGCGGTGGCAATGATGGTCAACGAGCCGCCTTCTTCGATGTTTCGGGCCGAACCGAAGAAGCGCTTCGGACGCTGCAACGCATTGGAGTCCACGCCGCCTGATAGCACCTTGCCGCTGGGGGGAACAATGGTGTTGTAAGCTCGCGCCAGGCGGGTTATCGAATCGAGGAGAATGACTACATCACGCTTGTGCTCCACCAGTCGCTTGGCTTTCTCAATCACCATTTCCGCGACTTGCACATGGCGGGCAGCAGGTTCATCGAAGGTCGAAGAAATGACTTCACCCTTGACCGACCGCTGCATGTCGGTAACTTCTTCCGGACGCTCATCGATTAGCAGCACCATCAGCACAACTTCAGGATGATTGGTAGTTATCGAATTGGCCACGTTCTGCAGCAGCATGGTCTTACCGGCGCGAGGCGGGGAAACGATCAAACCCCGTTGACCTTTGCCAAGGGGTGTCAATAAGTCCATCACCCGGGCGCTGACGTTCTCGCGTACGGTCTCCAGTTTCAGGCGCTCCTGCGGGTACAGCGGTGTCAGGTTGTCGAACAGAATCTTGTTGCGCGCTTCTTCCGGCGATTCGAAGTTAACCGCCTCAATTTTGACCAGAGCAAAATACTTCTCGCCCTCATGCGGCGGGCGCACTTGGCCACTGATGGTGTCTCCTGTTTTCAGGTCAAACTTGCGAATCTGCGACGGCGAAACGTAAATATCGTCAGGGCCAGGCAGATAGTTGTAGTCGGGTGAGCGCAAAAACCCATAACCGTCGGGTAGAATTTCGAGCACGCCCTCGGCAAAAATGTGGCCTTCTTTTTCGCTCTGTGCCTGGAGGATCTTGAAAATGAGGTCTTGCTTCCGCAATCCACTGGCGCCGGGCAAGTCCAGAGATCGGGCGATCTTGGTTAGCTCGGTAATATTCTTTTCTTTGAGTTCAGCAATGGTCATCAATCACCTGCGAGAGGATTTTTCAAAGGGGGGTACACAACAGAGAAGGATCCATCGGCGGGGCAGGAAGGCGGGCTAAACTACGCAGCCCGCCGCTGTGCCTCAGCGAAATGTTCCGGCTCGGCAAGAACCGTTTGCCGCTCCGAGCTTGCGATACGATCCAAGACCTCGTTCATGGTTTCCTGGATTCTTGTATTGGGCTTGTGAAACTTACGGGTAGCCTTCGATGCAAGCTGACAGAGCATATAACGGTTTCTCAAAGTATGTAAAGCATCAAAAACTCGATCTGAGCGCTTCATTATTCTTTCTCCTGACTTCAAAAAGCTGCGGTATTCCAGAATGTCATGCGACAGGGCACGTCCCGGCCAAAGATATAAGTCCTTCAATTCTTATGGGTTGTACGGGAAAAGCTCTGGCTACTGGTATAGATGCTCCGCCTAAGCCGAAAGTTTCTCCGATTCGGATCTGGTCCTAATTACGGCGGAGGTACTGGGGGCGGATAAACCGACCCTATATGTCCGTGGAACTAGGTAATTTAGCGATAAAAGCAGTCGGGGTCAAGGATTTTTATTGGGCTATTTTGCCCGATCCGGAAAGTCCTCATTCTCCTGTACTGCCATTTTCGATTGTAAAAGTCTGTATAATTATCGTGCTCTTTGAGCAAAGGGCTCCCAACATGACCGAAAAGACCACTCTCGAGAACGAGAAGCCTAGTACGACTTTGCCCGGGACCGTCGAAAAGATCATCAAACCGGCTCATCCCAGCATGCCCGAGAAAGCCCAAATCTCTGTGTCAGGCGCCGACGATCTCTATAAGGAAATCCGCATTGAAAATGAACTGATTGATGAGAATGGTGAGAAAGTGGCCCTTAAACCCGGAGCGCAGGTAGACGTAACCATCGAAGCTTCTCTCGAAAACACAACCAAGAAATAGCCACCGGTTCGAGCTGGAAGGACCGCCAACAACAGAGCAAGAGATGCTGTGGCGGGGCTGACGTCGCTGACTCGAATGTTTTCCCTCCAGCGCTTTTGTCACCGTGATTCCGGCGCCAACGTGGCCAGTCTAAAATACCCGGCCCAGTTGAAAGAACCACTTCCGATGTCCCGAATCGCCGATACTACCTCCAAGTATTAAAGGTCCGACTGCAGTTTCCGCCAGTATTCCTGCGGCAAAGTCGTTGGGAAATTTGCTGGAGGCGGGAAAACCATACATCTTTCCAAACTCAAATGTGCCAATGGCGTAGATCTTCTTTCCCGCCAAAGGCGGCAGCGTCCAAAGATCATGTAAATAGCCGGTACGGAAGAAATAATATTGGTCGCCGAACAGCTCGTTAGTGCCGTACGCGCTTAATCGGGATGCGCCGCCCAGAAAGAATTGCGGATAGCCGTTCTGAGTTGCACCAAATGTCGTCCCCGCCTCGCTGGCAACGAACAGAGACGCAGGGTTCGTGATGGGACGGAAATAACTGATTTTGGCATCCATGACAGGGAAACTGTTGGTGGTTCCAGGGCTGGTGTCATACCAACGGAAATTCGACTCCGCGCTCAGCCCCCGGCGGGGAATCACCGGATCATCCGTGTGATCCATCAGGTAATGGATTCGCATTGCCCCGGTCCGGCCTGAAAACGATGCAAACTCCGCTGCGCCAAGGCGCAGCCTCGCATCCACGGTTCCTAGCTCGTAACCCGCACGTATCTCGCTGAAGCGGCTAAAGCCGTAGCCGATGTCGGCGCCGATCAGTGTCCGATTGAACCGGTATTCGGCCAGAGGATCGCTCTTTCTGTAAATCTTGAAGTTCGAATCACGGGCGGACGCTCGGGGCGCAAAAAACCACTTGCTTGAAGCCGAGAACGGCCGGTAAAGTTCGCTCGCGATTCCGTACGTATTCCCAAAAATCAGGTCGGTACGCCATTCCGATCGGTATCCGGCAACATCAAGAAGCGTCAAGCGAGTGGCGAATGTGAAGTCAACATCGCTGCTCTCAGAACCGTCCACTTCAAACCCCAACTGGAGAAGAGGCGGGGCGTAAATCTTCTCGTGCATGGTAACCAGGAGACCGACTCGGCCGTTCTGTTCGGTCATCTGGTACCCGGCGGTGTCGTAACGCCCAATTCCGGTCAGACGGGTAAGCAGGCCTTCCAGTCTGTTCTTGTCAATGGGTTTGCCGACCTCCGGTTGCAGAAATCGCTCCAGATTGACCTCGGCTTCCGGATTTGTTCCCAGCACCTTCACAAATTGCGGGACCGGTACTTCGCCTCTCAGGCGTGATTTTCGCCGCGCCAGATGGACTTCCCAATTGGCATCGTCGAGGGCGTAATTCTCTAGTAGCTGTGATTTCTGTTTGGCAGCGTCGATTCCTTTCTGAACGATGGCATCCGCTCTGTTGTATTCGAGTGAACTGAACTCCTGAAGGTCGACTTTGATCACCATGTCGGCATTGGCCAAGCCCCGTATTTCGTTTCCTGCAACCACCACGTCGATTGATCGGCCAAGGATCGAGAACAACGATTGGATTTTGTCCGCCTCCGCAGGCGAAGTTTCCAGGTGAACGCCGATCACGATATCTGCGCCCATCGCCCTTACCACATCGGTCGGCATGTTGCCCACCAGTCCGCCATCGACATAGACGTGTTCCGAGTCGCGAACGGGAGAGAACAGTCCCGGGATGGCCATAGTTGCCCGCATGGCAGTCGAGAGCGATCCGTCTTTGAATACGGCCTGCTTTCCCGTCACCAGGTCGGTAGCCACGCAGCGAAAGGGGATGGGCAGATCGTCGAAGGATTTCACTGCGGAATAACGCAAAGTTTCCCTGTCAATCAGCATACTGATCTGTTGTCCGGCATTTAGTCCTCCGGGCAATAAGAGACCTTTTCGCAAACCCAACAAGATCGAATTGGGGAAAGCGACCTTGTCCTCTTTTCGACGGAAAGACAGGTCTTCATAAGGGATCGATCCGCCGAGAATGACATCCCAATTTTGCGCTTTGACCAGGTCATGCAACTCTTGAGGGCTCTTGCCGCTGGCATACAAGCCTCCAACTAAACCGCCCATGCTCGTGCCAGCGAGATAGTCAATCGGGATGTGATGATCTTCGAACCACTGCAAAACGCCAATGTGTGCCAGTCCAAGTGCCCCACCGCCTTCGAGCGCCACGCCAATGGTTGGCCGGTGCTTCGTGGTTGCTTGCGCCGGGGTTGCGCCCGAGGCTGGCTGGTCCTGTGCCGGCAAAAGAGACAGGAACAAGAACAGCAAACCCGATATTTTCCAGACACCACGCATAACAAGACTCCGTTCGGCAAAATTCGCGCTCAGAGCAAAAGACCGAGCGACAAGTTTCGCCCAGCCTGTGGCCTGGCACAAGTGTTTGCCGTGGCGGCCAAGGCGTCACAGAAGTCACGAGGTCCGTCCTCATCTGCGGAAAGGGCGCGTTATCTGGCGCACCTAAGTTCCGGCAGACGGCGGTTCGATTAGAAGATGAGGACATCAGTCCATACGCAGTCTATTTCTCTTCTGTATAATCGCGTGTTTTGGTAAATCATTGATTCTGGATTCAGACAAATCAGAGGCTGGAACTTCGATGGATACGAACCGGCTTCCCGTTGGATAGGCCATGACTAGAGCGGCACGTGCAGTAGCATCGCCCCATGTCGTTTGTATCGGTGATTTCCGGCCCATGGCCAGGCGAAGATTACCGCGCCCCGTTTTTGATTACCTGGATGGCGGTGCCGACGGCGAAGTTACCCTACGCGAAAACTGCCGCGTTTTCGATGACATCACCTTCCGCCCTCGTCACGCCGTCGCCGTAGCTGAATGTGATTTGCGAACTCGCGTTCTGGGCTTCGACGTGTCATTTCCGGCTTTACTCGCGCCCGTTGGTTATAGCCGGCTCATGCATCCCGATGGCGAAGCTGGCGCAGCGCGCGCCGCCGGCCTCGCGGGTACCGCGTACATTCTATCCACCATTTCCGGCCATCGCGTGGAAGACGTGAAGGCGGCCTCATCTGGTCCAGTCTGCTTTCAGCTCTATTTGATGGGTGGTCGCGGGGCATCTGAAGCCGTGATTGAGCGTGCCCGCGTTGCTGGCTGCGCCGCTCTGGTAGTCACAATCGACACCCCTGTCGCTGGATTGCGCGAACGCGACTTCCGCAACGGAATGAAAGAACTCATGGGCGGCAGCCTTCTGGAAAAAATTCCATTTCTTCCCCAGATCATCGCGCGTCCGGGCTGGATCGTCAGCTTTCTGCGCGACGGCGGCCTGTCCAAGCTGCCGAATGTCGTGATACCAGGCAAAGGACCAATGGAACTCGTAGATGTCGCTAAAGCTCTGGCTAGTTCCACTGTCACTTGGGATGATCTCAAATGGATTCGCGCGCTATGGCCGGGACCACTCGTCATTAAAGGCGTTCTCACTGGCGAGGACGCACGACGCGCGGTCGACGAGGGAGCCGCTGCAGTGGTGGTTTCCAATCACGGTGGGCGGCAGCTCGACGGGGTGCGAGCGTCACTGAGAGCGTTGCCCGAAGTCGTCTCAGCCGTCAACGGACAAGTTGAGGTGTTGATGGATGGAGGCGTTCGTCGCGGTACCGATATCGTCAAGGCAATCTGCCTGGGCGCACGGGCTGTACTGTGTGGCCGGGCTTATGCGTACGGACTGGCTGCCGCTGGCCAGGCCGGTGTAACTCGCGCTCTCGAAATCCTGCGTTCCGATGTAGAACGAACGTTAAGGCTGCTCGGCTGCTCTTCCGTTGCTCAATTGGACCGCTCATTCATCGATGTGCCGTCGCACTGGCAGTAGTTAGCATCTGTCAGCCGCGTCAACCCTTAACCTTCAGCCAGCAAGTAATCTGTCGCGAGACCTTTCGGATTTCCTTCGTGAGCTTCTATTCCTCAGTGGCCTTTGCGCTTAAAGGGTTTCTTGTCTGTATAAACCAAGCCACACGAGTATTAAGGGAAGCTCCGCGAGGAAGCTGTCCCACGTTTCCTGATAATCTCGGAGAAGATACTCAGGAGACTACCAGCCTTTGCCGCCGATCATTAACGCCCAGGGAATTTCCAAAGCCTTTGGTGCCAATCCGCTCTTCCAGAATGTGTCATTCACCGTAACCGAGGGAGATCGCATTGGCCTCATCGGCCCCAACGGCTCCGGCAAATCGACGCTACTACGAATCCTGGCGGGAGAAGAAACCCCTGATGACGGGGAAGTAGCCTTCCGCAAGCGGCTCCGTGTCAGCCATGTTTTGCAGGATTCACAGTTTCCGTCCAAGGCGACCGTGCGCTCCGTCGCCGAGCATGCCATGGAGCGTGTCAAGGTCCACCAGACCGAACAGAGGTACCCGCTTTGCGGAAACACTTGGTCGCGCGGGTTCGAAAACCTCGAAGCGGAAGCAGTCGCCCTTTCTGGCGGTTGGCGGAAGCGCCTGGCCATCGTGGAGGCGCTGGTGCAAGCCCCCGATCTTCTGCTGCTCGATGAACCCACCAACCATCTGGACCTCGCCGGCATCGAGTGGCTGGAAGCGCTGCTCGAGGAGGCGACCTTCGCCTGCGTAATCGTCAGTCACGACCGCTACTTTCTGGAAAATGTGGCCACCGACATGGCCGAACTGAGCCGGGTCTATCCCGATGGTGTACTGCGAGTACGCGGAAACTACAGCACATTCCTGGAGAAGAAAGAGGAATTTCTGCACGCCCAGTCCAAACGCCAGGAAGCACTGGAGAATCGGGTGCACACGGAAATCGAATGGCTGCGCCGCGGAGCGAAAGCTCGCACTCGAAAATCGAAGGCGCGCATCGATAAAGCCAACGAGTTGATCGGCGATCTCGCCGATCTGAATGCTCGCACCCGAACCGCCAGCGCGCAGATCGATTTCTCCGGCGACCGATCGCAAGACCAAGCGGCTGATCGAACTGGAAGACGTGACTTACCGAATTCCGGTGCCTCGCAGCCGAAGCACTCTTTTCGACAAGCTGAACTTCGTTATCACCGCCGGGATGCGCGTAGGCCTCGTCGGCCCGAACGGAAGCGGCAAAACCACGCTGCTGCGATTGCTTCGCGGAGAGTTGTTCGCCGGCGAATGGCGAGATCTTCGCGAGCCGATGGGTTGCGCATCGTGTACTTCGATCAGAACCGCGAACTTGATTCCGAACGTCACCCTGCGCCGCGCCCTGGCTCCCGACAGCGATTCGGTCATCTATCAGGATCGCGTGATTCACGTGGCCTCCTGGGCGGCCCGATTCCTGTTCACCGGCGAACAGCTGAATCAACCGGTCGAGCGGCTTTCCGGCGGCGAACGCGCGCGCGTGCTGATTGCGCAACTCATGCTGCAACCCGCCGACGTCCTGCTGCTCGACGAGCCGACCAACGATCTCGATATTCCGACACTCGAAATTCTCGAAGAAAGCCTGCTCGAATTTCGCGGCGCTCTGGTGCTGGTGACGCACGATCGCTACATGCTCGATCGCGTTTCCACCATCGTGCTTGGGCTTGATGGACAAGGCGGCGCCGAACGTTTCGCGGATTACTCGCAATGGGAGACTTGGCAATCCGAACGCGTTCAGTCGTTAAGATCCGACGAACGCTCGGCTCTCGAAAGCCGCTTCCAGTGGCGGATCACAGACCAGGGTCAAGCTCTCTTATCTCGAAGCGCGCGAATATGCCAGCATCGAACAGCGAGTTGCTGCGGCCGAAGAAGTGTTGCAGGCAAAACGTGTCCAACTTGAAGACCCGGCAATCGCCAGTAATGGCCCGCGCCTGCTGGTTGCTCACAAAGAAATGGACGAAGCCCAAGGCAAAGTGGATGAACTTTACAAACGCTGGAGTGAGCTCGAAAAGAAGAAGAACTGAACGCGGGGGATGCCGCTTTTTAGCCTTGCACCAGCGCAAACGCGATAATGGTTTCGCCGGACTCTCCGGTCGTTTTCTGCAATTCCTCGACCAGTGTGGCCTCAAGATTGTTGGGATCCGGAATCATTTCATGCGCAGCCACTTCTTCATCTGAAGCGCCGACGAAGCACAATTCGCAGTGCCCAAGGTCACCATCCGTCTTCATCGCCGGACCAAACGTGCGGCAGATCACCGGGCGGAATTCGTAGAGCTCACACTTGCCGGTCGCAGGATCGAGAGCAGGACACGGCTCCTCATTGGCAAAATCATCCCAGCGCTTTGCCGCTTCGTCAGTATCGTCCTCGTCGAGTACGCCGGAAACTGGATCGCCCGGATAATCTTCTGAAAGCCTTGCAACCGTCTCCAGAGCGCGTTTGCGAAGAACTGCCGCCCGCTCAGGGTCCTGGGCTTCCAATTCGGCAAGCCCTCTACGCAGCCGCCTCGCATCCAGTTGATTGATGGCAAACACTCCGTGGCAACACTGCGAGCAACCGGGCTTGCAAGCCAGCCACTGGCTACTTTTCTTAAAAGCATCGGCCAGCGCGGCATTCACGATTTGAATGAGTTCAGGTTCCCGAGGATACAGGTCGTGACAGGGCATACTGGTTTAAGAATAAATCACGAACCGATCACTGGTACGAAGGAAAAATTGCGTGTTGCACATCGATGGTCCATTCTATTCAGTTTCGCAGCCCGGATGCTTTGGTCCTTATGCGGTAAATGCTGGTGCTCCCCGTGATGTAAAGCGTTTTGCCATCCTTGTCGCCCCACGCCACGTTGCTCACGACTTCCGGGACCTTAATGGTGCCAATGTGCTTGGCTTCTGGAGTGATAATCCAAACGCCGCCGGGTCCAGAACTGTAGATATTTCCCTTCTTGTCCACGCGAAGGCCGTCGGGAACGCCTTTAGCTGGATCACCGGCAGGATCAAGAAAAACAGCCCCGTCCGTTACTGACCCGTCTGGTTGCACGTGATAGCGCATCCATACCTTTGTTCCCGACTCAGCAACGTATAGAAATTTTTCATCCGGCGAGAATGCCAGACCATTAGGCCGACCGAGATCTTTAATCACTAATTGGAGCTTGTCGCGGTCGGGCGGCGCCCCCGGTTTTTGTTGACGAGCCCCCGGAATTCGGTATACGCCATTAACTTGCAGTTCTTTGAGTGGGTCGCTGTCACCCTGGGTTGGAAGCCCGTATGGAGGATCGGTGAAGTACAAAGAGCCGTCGGACTTGTAGACGAGGTCGTTCGGGCTATTCAGTTTCTTCCCCTGATAGGAGTCCGCGAGAATCGTTAACTGGGCCTTCGGATCGACCGATTCCAATCGCCAAACATTACGCCGCGCGTGACCCGCCACACTGACTTTACCGTCCGCATCGAGAGTCATCCCGTTGGAACCCGGCTCAGGTCCCTTATAGGGTTCCGAACCCTCGTAACCGCTCGGATGTATGAAAACGCTGGCCCCTTTGCCAGGTATCCACTCATCGATGTTGTTTGCCGGAATTTCTGCGAACAGAAGGCTACCACTTCGAGTCCACACTGGACCTTCAGTCCATTTAGAAAAGCCGGTCGCCACGCGCTCCAGCTTCGCATCGGAAGAGATCAGGCTATCGAGAGCTGGGTCAAGTTTTTGGACATCCTGTGAAAACGCTGACGCGACTAAAGTCGCGAGAATCAGAGGTAAAAATGAAGCTCGACGGATCCTCATGCGAGGGATTGTACTTCAAACCCAAAAGCTAAGAGGAAGAATCATGGAGGCAAGAAATCGCCGCACAGCCCTGAAAAGAGCAGCAATCTGCGTAGGTAATTTTTCAAGTGACTCCGGTGCAGAAACCTGCAAGTGCGATGGGGAAGAGCCTGCTTCTTCTCTGACCCTGCCATGATATTCTTAAGATCGAAGCTGCGTCCCCGCCATTGGGCAATTTCTCCGCAGTTCCCATAAATACCATGATTTCAGTAAGTAATGTGTCCATGCGCTACGGCGCCAAAGTTCTATTTGACGAAGTATCCACGGCGTTTACGCCGGGGAAGCGCTATGGTCTGACCGGGCCCGAACGGCGCCGGCAAATCCACGTTCATGAATCTCCTCACCGGCGAACTCGAACCGCAGAAGGGCACCGTCGTGCGTCCGAGAAAGCTGGGCGTGTTGAGCCAGGACCAGTTTGCCTTCGACAAATATCGCGTGCTCGATACCGTCATCATGGGCAACAAGCGTCTGTGGGCGGCCATGGAAGAGCGCGACCGGATTTACGCCAAGCCGGAGATGACCGACGCGGACGGCATGAAGCTCGGTGAACTCGAAGGCATTGTCGGCGAAGAAGACGGTTACACCGCCGAGAGTGACGCGGCCATCCTGCTCGAAGGGTCTCGATATCCCCGACGCGCTGCACGAACGCAAAATGGGCGAACTGCAGGGCGGACAGAAAGTCCGCGTGCTGCTGGCGCAGGCGCTGTTCGGACATCCGCAGGCCCTGCTGCTCGACGAACCTACGAACTATCTCGATCTGGATTCAATCCACTGGCTGCAGGGTTTTCTGAATCAATATGACGGCGTAGTGATCGTCATCTCGCACGATCGTCATTTCCTGAACCGGGTTTGCACCCACATTGCCGATATCGACTACGAGACCATCATCACTTACACCGGCACTTACGACGACATGGTCGTGGCCAAGACGCAGATTCGTTCGCAGATCGAATCGCAGAACGCGCAGCGGGAAAAGAAAATTTCGCAGTTGAATGAATTCATCGCGCGATTTTCCGCCGGCACTCGTTCCAGCCAGGTGCAGTCGCGGCGTAAGGAAGTGGAGCGACTGCAGGTGACCGAGCTTGGCGAGGTCGAACATTCAACGCCCATATTTGAAGTTTGAACAGAAGCGTCCTTCCGGTAAGCACATTCTGGAACTGGAAGGCGTGACCAAGTCGTACGGCGATGACGGAGGTGGTTCGCAGTTTTACGGCGAGCATCGTGCGCGGAGAAAAAATCGCATTGATGGGCCGCAACGGTGCCGGCAAGACCACGTTGGTGAATGCCCTGCTCGCGAATTCTCCCACCATTCCCGAAGCTGAACTTCGCAAGACCAGCGGTTATGACGGACCATTTCTGACCGAGGGCAAAGTCATCTGGGGACACGAAGCGTCGGTCGGATATTTCGCACAGGACCACAAAGCCCTGATCCAGACGGGCATGACCGCCTTCGAATGGCTGCATCAATGGGATCCCGGAGCGTCCACACGAAGAAATTCGCGGCCTGCTGGGACAGATGCTTTTTCCGCGCGAAGACGGCGACAAGCGCACCGAAGTTCTTTCCGGCGGCGAAGCAGCGCGACTGCTTTTCTGCAAGCTGATGCTGCAGAAACCGAACGTGCTTGGTGTTCGACGAACCTACCAACCACCTCGACCTCGAATCGATCAACGCGCTCAACATTGCGCTGCAGCGCTATCAGGGAACCGTCCTTCTGGTCACTCACGACGAAGACTTGATCGACGAAGTGGCCACCCGAATCTGGCACTTTGAGGGCAACCACCAGATTACCGACTTCAAGGGCGCATACGCGGAATATCAGACCGCTGTGGTCTAGAAACCCTGGCTGCTTGGCCTGTTGCGGCTCCCCCTGCGTGTGCACCTACATCCGACCGCCACTGACTGGCTGGGTTTTCCGTTGGATGGAGTCTAGTCCGTCTCGGTTGTATCGTGGTTCTTTTCTAGCAGGCCACCTTAATTATCCAGGTGTTGGAGCCATTTCTTGGGGTCGTGGAGCTGGTTATCTACAACAAGCCACTTGATTAATTGACCACCCATTAAACTGAGCAACTTTCTCGCTGCTTATTCATCTCATAAACCTGCGACTACGCACTCAGTGGTTTACCTAACGGTAACCAAGATGGAGAACCTGCAAATGCTCGCTATGCAAGACGCGGTCAAACTCCAGCATGAACTGCTCGCACGTCTCGATCAAGCTCGAGTTCAAAGCGACCAGCTATTCGCGCTAGTCAGGCCAGAATTTCTTTACGAACGGCCAATTCCCGAACGCCACCGCATCGTTTTTTATATTGGGCACTTGGAGGCGTTTGACTGGAACCTGCTCCGGGAGCGGATTTTCGGGCGCTCAACCCTCCATTCGCAATTCGATCAATTATTTGCCTTCGGCATAGACCCGGTTGATGGCGGACTGCCTTCCGACCAGCCATCCGACTGGCCGTCGCTGGCTCAGGTCGGCGAGTACGTAAACCAGGTGCGCCAGGCTATCGATGAAGACTTGGCGAACGTTGATCTGTCTAAAGAAGCTGGCAAGACGGGTATCTATTCGAGTCAATTGCTCAATGTCGCTATCGAACATCGTCTGATGCATGCGGAAACATTGGCCTACATGTTGCATCAACTTCCGTTCAATCATAAGGTGCGGAAGCCTCATCGCCCGGAACTTGTTGCTCACACAACACCGCGAATGATCACGATTCCCGCAGGCGAAGCTACGCTCGGGCTGGCTCGTCAATCCAATACTTTTGGCTGGGACAACGAATACGAAGAACACACCGTCCCCGTTCCATCGTTTGAGATCGATCAGTTTGAAGTCACGAATCGCGAATACATCGATTTCATGAATGCGTCTGGTTACGAGAACCGCGCTTTCTGGAGTGAGTCGGATTGGAACTGGAAGAGCCAGCACCACATTTCACACCCGGTTTTTTGGAGCCGGATCGGCGATGACTGGCACTACCGGACCATGTTCGAGGATGTTCCCTTGCCGCTCGACTGGCCTGTTTACGTGAGTCACGCCGAAGCCAGCGCTTACGCACGCTGGGCGGGAAAGGCTTTGCCTACCGAAGCGCAATGGCAGCGCGCGGCGTATGGCACTCCCGAGGGCGCGGAGCGCCAGTATACGTGGGGGTCGCAGGCGCCCGATCGAACCTTGGGAAATTTCGATTTCGAAAGTTGGGACCCGACGCCGGTCGCAGCTTTCCCGGCAGGCAATAGCGCATTTGGTGTGTCCGATCTGTTGGGGAACGGATGGGAGTGGACCGCCACCCAATTTGCCCCTTTCACCGGCTTTGAGCCTTTCGAGTTTTATCCGGGATATTCCGCCAACTTCTTCGATGGTGAGCACTACGTGATAAAGGGCGGCAGCGCCCGCACCGCAGCCTGTATGCTGCGCCGTTCTTTCCGCAACTGGTTCCAACAACATTATCAATACGTTTATGCGGGATTTCGCTGCGTGAGCAAATAAATAATATATGAATCACAAGGGACATTTCATGTTGACCCACGCTATTACCGCCGATCCGGTGCTGGAATTTGCCTCCGACGTGCGCGCCGGCCTTACCCTTGATGGACAGAAAGAGCTACCCTCCAAATATCTCTACGATGACGTGGGGTCGGCACTATTCGAGGTCATCAGCGTGCTTCCTCAATATGGCTTGACTCGCGCCGATGAGCGCCTGTTGCGGCGCCATGCCTCCGAGATTGCAGACAACGTTCCGAAGCATGTAGCCGTGGCGGAATTGGGCAGTGGTAGTGGCAAAAAAACTCGCTGGATTCTGAAAGCACTTTGCCGACGCCAGCATATTTCCTATTTTCCTATCCGGGGCCTCGCTAACTGGCAGACTCAGACTTCTTCGGAAAATCTCCATCACCATGCTGGCGAGCGACTCGTCGGGCTGGCAAAAGGCGAACTATCCCGACGTGAGCCGTCAGGATCCAGTCGCCGTCGCTGAAACTGCCGCGCGTAAAGCGCTCGACTCCGCCAGTCCACGCGAAATCAAACCAGGGAAATTTACCGTCATTCTCGAGCCCGCAGCCGTGCTCGATATGGTGGGATTCATGTTCTTCGATTTCGGAGGGCTGTCGATTCTTGATCAGCGATCGTTTTTGAACAACCGTGTTGGCACAAGATCTTCGGCTCCGGAATCAATGTATGGGATGACGCCGCACATCCGCTTCAAGCCGGAGCGCAGTTCGACGGCGAAGGCATGCCGCGGCGCAAAGTCCAATTGATTGAAAATGGCGTGGTCAAACGCCTGGTGTATGCGCGTGCCACCGCCGCAAAAATGAAACGCTCTGAGTATGCCGACAAGGTGGGCCCGGTGGAGCGCCACCGGGCACTGGTTTTTCTCTCCCAAACGAAATGGGAGAGGCTCCCATGAACATCGTCTTCGGTGCTCCATCCGATCCGAAGACAGTAGACGAGATGGTTGCTTCCACGGAACGCGCCGTCCTGGTCACGCGACTCTGGTACATCCGGGAAGTGGATCCCTACGAAAAAATTCTCACCGGCATGACCCGCGACGGCACCTTTTATGTAGAAGATGGCGAGGTTCGCCATGGAATTCTCAACTTTCGTTTCAACGAGAGTCTGCTTCACATGCTTTCAAATGTGGAAGCCATGGGAACGCCAGTGCGAGCGAGCGGCGAGGAGTCTTTCGATATGGTGGTGCCGCCCATGAAGGTCCGTGATTTTAACTTCACCGAAGTAACAAAATTCTAACGGTAGCTGGCGGCATCAAGAACCACCCATCAGGAGCTCGGTTTATTTTCAACATCCAAGTGCTAAATGCTCTCCCCGCGCGTCATTCTCGCCAATCACCCATTTCTTTCGCAATTCCATGATCCGCAAGGCTTTACCACTACTAGTTCCTAGTCTTCGGTAACTTTTACAGGTTGGTTCGCCGGTGTAATCTGCCTCTCGTAATGGCGAACTATGGGCGATTTGCGGACGGCGATAATTCCGACGCCGGGACCGAACTTCGAAAAGAGGCCGGGGCTGAGATTCGGAACCCAGAACCAGCGCCTACGTCTTCTGTAACACCAAATCCAGAACCCACATCGGCGGCGAAAGCGGTTCGTGCCCGTTATCCGGACATGCAGAGCGCGATGCGCTTCCCCATCAAGCTGCCGATTTCGGTGAAGTCGAAATCGGGCGACAGCGCGACAGAAACGCAAAACATCTCCGCCAACGGCGTGCTGTTCCAGGTGGACGCCGAAATGCCGGTGGGTTCGATGGTGGATTTCACCATCTCGCTGCCAGCCGATGTGGTCGGAGCCGACGCCGACGTCCAACTCGATTGCCGGGGCCGGGTGGTGCGTAATTTTGAAGAAGGTGGCCGGCGTGGTGTGGGCGTGGTCATCGATGAATATCGTTTTGAGCGCCGGTAGGCGCTTGCAAGGGAACTGATGGCGAGCATTTCAGTCAGCGCAGAAGATAATATCGAGCAGCCGATCCCGGATGAGGGCGGGGGCACGTTCATCCGCGTCATCGTGGCGGATTCGCAGGCTATCTTTCGCGCTGGGTTGCGCAAGATTTTTGCTGTGGAAGACGATATACGAGTGGTGGGACAGGCTGAGACTTTGTCGCAGACCGTGTCCGCCGCCAAGAAATTTACTGCGGACATTCTGATTTTCGAAGCAGCGCTCGCGCCCAATCCGATTGATGCTGTTTCTGAGCTGTTGCGGCAAGCTCCCAAGCTGCGGCTGGTTGTTATCACCCCAGCACCCAACGAAGAAATTACGCTGGAACTATTCCGGCGTGGTGCGCATGGCATCGTCTCCCGCGAGGTTGAGCCGGAGCTATTTGTCGAGTGTTTGCGCAAAGTATCCAAAGGCGAGCCCTGGCTGGACAGCCAAGGAGTTCACTGGGTCCTGGAAGCGTATCGCTCGCAAGGAACCCGTCCTGCCTCATCGCGTGCCAAAGTACAGTTGACCCCCAAAGAGTCGTTGATCGTTTCCTGCGTCACTCAGGGCATGAAGAACAAAGAAATTGCCGTGCGGGTCGGAACTACCGAACAAGTGGTGAAAAATTATCTGCGCAAAGTGTATGACAAGTTGGGCGTGGCGGACCGGCTTGAACTTGCGCTGTTCTGTCCTGCATAACCGGATTTTGGATAATGCACCGAAGCCCGCCGAGCCTGTACAACCATTACCAGCTAACGGTAATTCAGCGGCGCCCGCCGCGGATGTTCCGGAAAAAGTCTCGTAAGGTAGCAATCAGCATTCAGCATTTAGCATTCAGCAAAATCACAACTTAGCATTTACCCAGACCGGCGTGCCTCGCTCGCGTCTACGTTGTGCTTCTGGAATATCGAGAATCAAGAATCTTGAACCACAGAGGACACAGAGGTTCACGGAGGACTTTTGGGGTCGTGTTCGAGCCGCACTCAGGTCGGCACAGCAATCATCCGGGGGAACTGGCTGAATGCTGAGTGCTGACTGCTGACACTGAGTTGCGGTTCCAGGCGGCGGGCCATAAAATCGAAGTAGTTCGAGGTTTGTCGAAAACATCTGCAGCAGCTTCCCACGTAGTTTTTGTCATTAACACAAGTCCTATAGGGGAGAGATGGCCGAGTGGCTGAAGGCGCACGCTTGGAAAGCGTGTTTACTCGAAAGGGTAACGTGGGTTCGAATCCCACTCTCTCCGCCAATCTAATAAATCAGTAACTTGCATCGTTTTTTACTTTTCACCGGCTGGTGCTCTACCGCACCAAGACAGGAAATCCGGTCACCGTGCTACTTCCACCGCATGTCGCAGATGAATTGCGGGATGCCGCCTGGATCTGATCACACCCTGATTATTTTTCTTGGTCTGGTAGAGGTAAAAGGAACAAGGCGCTAGCACGTGGCAAAAGACGCTACGCCGTCTGTGGCCGCTGGTCAAACCGGCACTCGTTCTCGAAGACCGGGATGGCAAGCGCATACGGCCCAAGTCGCACATGTTCAGAAATAGTGTTGTCGTCGGACTTCTGGAGAAGCATGTAAGAGTGGAGCACGTCGCCATGCTGCTGGCTGACGACCCAGACACGGTGAAGCGACATTATTATCATTATCCCTGGGTGCCGGAGCTTCAGGATTTGCTGGAGAAAGAAGTAAAACGTTCGGTGGGATGAGGATGCGCCGATCATCTTGGCGGATGTAGACGATGCGATAGAGGGGATGGGGGAACAACCCTAAGGGCGGTACAAACTCGAATCGTGCGGGGTCGTCTGTTTTGCCGGATCTCATGACTGAGGTCGTTGGTTTACAAACCCAATGATCAGTTGCCAGTCCGCATGATTCTGCTGGATGAGAAGGACGTCATTGCTGTCACGTGGCAGTGTAGCCGCATCGGTGCTCGGGAAATCAAAATCCATCCCATGGGCCATTTCAGGTTTTGTCGAGCACGCAGCCCGTGTCTAAGAAGCTCAACGGCAAGAAGCTACCAGAACAAAAGAACGCCGGGCTGGTTGGCCCGGCTGATTCGTGTTCATCACCTTGCGGGAAACGACTAGGTTCTGAGGTCCCCGCAGATCCTTTAATTTCTATCGGTAGCCGCTCACATTACCAACGCAAGGTCCTCCAGCTCCCTTTGCAGCACGGGGATCGAGCAGCCTGACCTCTCGACACGGCCCACAGCGTCTCGGGCTGCCTCGGGCGACGCCCCGAAACCGCGTCCCGTCAGGAACTGCTGAAGTCGTTCGGCAGCCTCGCGCGAGTCGATCAGAAACATCGTGAATCAGATCGTTCCGTAAAGCCGTCAATTCCGCACTCGAGAATGTGTCTTTCATGGCCGCCTCCGACTCCGACCTTCACCGTCCTGCCTCATCAGACTTACCCTCTCTATGCAATCAAAGTACCACTGATTCCAGCCCACGAACAAATCAATTTCCCGGCAGGTGCGAATGCGGACATTCTCATCCTTCAGGAAATTGATCCCAATGCGCGCCGCACGGACCGATCGGCAGCGCGACTCGAAGTGCTCTCAATTGGTGCATGATCGCTGACAGACCGGCATGCGCCATGACCCAAATCCACAGAGCAACTCCAATGACTGCAAGGAGAGTGTTTCGCTCACTTATGCACGTTTTAGTTGTTGGCATAAGTAATGTCTCCCTCCAAAGCATGTGCAGAGGGTAAATCTGGAACATTCGGAACGTAGTCGGAATAAGCGATGTTGACGTGGGTCGTGCCAAAAATTCGCGCTTCGGTAATGCTGTCGGTCGATACCGGAAACCAGAAATCGCCTTTCTTCTGGTACTGGTGCACGAAGTGCACACTGTGTGTCCAGAATGATGGACTATGAGCGGGCTTGCCTTCCGCGCGCACCAGCGCGTAATCGGTCGCATCCACCCAGATTCGACCTTCCATTAAGTACTTCTCTCGGCGTTTGGGAACGACATCGATGACGTAGGTTAGCCGACCCTCAATCCCTTCCGTTCCGACCATAGTGAAGTAGTAGTTGTCAGTCGTCAGGCGGCTCTTGGCGCGGTTCGCCGGGCTGGACGTTTCACTCTCTGATTCGAGCATCTTGTGTAGCACATGTTTGTTTGCCGATCCCCAGCCAGCCTCAGAAACTGCGTCGAAATGTTTCGTTCCGTCGGGATCACAATGAACCGCTGCCACCAGTTCGGCACTCTGGTGCAAGCGCTCGTTCTCGAGCGTGTACCGGCGAGTGCCGACATATCCGCCACTCCGGGCCTGTCGTTGAACATCGCGCGCATACATTCGGTTGATCACGTCTTCCGCTCGAATGCCTTGTTGCTCGGGGCTTTGGCAAAAGAGTCGCGGTGTGAATGCGAAGAGCAGTGCGCAAGTGATCAGAAGTTTCATAATCAGAACTCGAAAACGAATTTGCCTCGGTATTCGCGCCACGCATTGCTGGCGTTCACCCTAATCTCCTAGTCACGGAAACTCGACCACAACAACGTCATCGCTTGAAGCGGAGTTCATGGCCTTAGTGACAACGGACGACGGAGGCTCTGGCAGAGATGATTTTTTGATTGTCTTCGCGATGTTGCGAGCGAGGTTGTGTGTCGCTCGCAAGTTGCTGCCCATGAAACGGACATTACCGTGAACAGTGCGCTCCAGAATGATCTTGCCGTCTGGCGTGGACAGTTGAGTATGCACAGTTAGCTTCGTGGCTCCCGTGACCGTGGTTACCGCGCGCCGAGTCTCACTCCCTGCCGTATATTTCTCAACAACAGTTTTCAGAAGCAGCAGGTCGGTGGCATTCGCGGCCTTCTGGTCACCGTCGCGAAGCACCCCTTTGAAGCGCTTCGTTTTGCTCAACTCCTGCAAAAGATTCTCGTAGATCGCGACCTGAAAAGAAGGGGTGAGACCGACGGCACCAGGATCGACCTTGCTCACTTGAACGGTCCATTGCGCCGCGCTTTCAGCCGACAGTCGGGCCGGCTGTGCAATAGCAAGTGTCAGAAGGATTGTCGTCATTACAAATAATGCTGGTCTATTTGTTTTCACTCGAGGCCTCCGCAGTTTGCTTCGTGGGTTCGTTCCCGGCATTGCTGACCTGTGCACCCTTGGCTAGCAACTCATTTCGTAAGCCTTCTGCTTGCCCTTTTTTGAGCTCGAAGATTGCTCCATGAAGTCCGCCTTCAGCGTCCACGTATTCGAGAGTCAGCGTGTCATATTTCTTATGAGTAAAGAGGCTGACGGCCCGGCCCCCACTATACGGAACCGCGACCTTGGCTAAAGTCACCGGTACTCCACCAACTTGCCGGCTTAGATCACCCAGCACGAGGTCGTGAATTGAGGCGATCTTCACCTGCACCGCGGCGGCTTTTCCGTTTTTCTTAAACTGCAATGCATCCCCTTCAATCGACAGAGTTCCGTTACTATTGTTACGGGCTCCTGCGAATCCAAGAAGGTGAGTGGCAGGAAGACTCGACGGCGGATTGTTTGGTTGACTAACATCTTCTGCAAACGCTCCTGTGCCACATGCCATCACTAGGATCAGGAACGCCGTCAATGAGTGGCGTTTCAGAAGGCGGTCACTCGATTTGCAGTACCAGGGAACAGCTGTGTGTGTCATGCTCACTCCAAGTCTCAAATTCGCTCGACAGATGGTTGCTCTCTTTAACTCCTCTGCGGGTTGCATGCGCAATGCCAAATCGGAAATTGAGTAGCGAGTCGCCGAGCCGCTGAATTGTCAGTAATTGCGATTCGACAGAGAGACGCAGCGCAACCAGAAAAGGCGGCGATGACCGCGAAAGGTCCGTCACTGCCCCATTACGGGCAGGGCCGCCGGCACTAACGTGCAGAATCTGCGGAACTCCGGAAATTACCTATCTTTCCCAATTGGCATCGGGTTTGCATGCTCATCTCCGAACTACATCGTGCCTGCATCCTAAATTTCGTTCTCGATCGCGTAAGGGTACGAGTGCTGTACGAGATTCCAAACAAGACGGTATTGATCTCTCAATGTTCTAGGAGCAAAGTCATGCCAAAATTCGAGACACTTCCCGGTGAACGTAGTGCCAGCATCATCTCGTCCATCATCAACCTGGTTTGTCCGCGGTGCGGCGGAAGCATGATGGAATTTCAATGTAACGGAAGATGCCAAAGAAACTGGTTGCCTGAATGGGAGTGGGCGAACTTCACAACCACGCGCCGGAGCCGCGCGGGTGCTCATCGAGAGAAACGCTGAAGTTTCTCATCGAGTGGAGTCACCTCGATGTGGCCCTGCACGGGACCAGCGGACTACGACGTGCGAAATAGCTCGCATTCACGAAGCCGCGTGCTGCGTCCGCATGAAGTCGCCGCGTACATCATTCAGTTGCAAAGTGCCACGTTGAAGCCTGCCAACCCGCTGACTCTGCATTCACGTTCACTTCGCCGATTTTCATCTTGTTGCTTCAGGTTGTCACCCGGAAGTTTCATCACGTGCCCAGATTGAGGCACTGCCCTCGCTAGGGCAGCCAAGCCCAGGCCTGACGATCGAAAATACGCGAAAACGCGCTCAGAAACGATGATTTGATTGCACTGACGACTTCGGTACTCGACGTGCCTTCTATCCCTGCTGGAATCGCTTTAGTTGTTTCAGACAACTTGGTTGAAAAACGAAGAGCCATGGAACGCACTCAGCCGCTGCGCCCGCGGACCACTCATAAAGAAAGCGGCACTGGAGCCAACTAATGATCTGCAAGTCTGTACTGCTCACAACGACCATCGCGCTGCTCACGTTTTCTACTTTGGGCAGCGCACAAACTCAGGAGCTCGGTTACAACTCCGCGATCGAGGTTGCACGAGCTAACTCGCGGGCGCAGAGGGCCAACATCGTCGGCACCGCGATGAGCCTCAGCGACAAGGAGGCCTTGGCATTCTGGTCGATCTATCGCCAGTATGAGTACGAACGGTCCACGCTGGAGGATTCCCGTGTGGCCGTTATTAAAGAATACGCCGACAAATATCCGAACCTGACCGATGCCGAAGCAAAGGGCATGGCAGAACGAATGTTTGAGTACGAGTCTCACGTAACCGCGCTGAAGAAAATCTTTTTCAAGAAGTTCAACAAGGTGCTGCCAGCGCTTACGGTGACAAAGTTTTTTCAATTGGACCGCCGCATCGACTTGTTGGCAGACATGAATCTGGAGTCTGGCCTCCCTCCACTCACTCAAGCGCGGGATACCACAGTCACTCAACCGCATGACACTGAACAGCCGCAGTAGGGCGTGAGAGCAGTGCCAGATAAAAATACTCGCGGCTACGGCGGCGATTGTCAGTAGGAGAGATTAAATGGTTCGCCTTATGAAGACCCGTGCGTGGATGGTAGTGGCAGTGCTGACGGCGGTGTTTGTGACGTCAGCGCAAACGCAACCACAAAGAGAAGATCTTGCCATCCAGGGCTACTCCGGGCAAGCAACAGTCGTGCGCTTCCAGGGACGCTCGCTCGTGGATGTGCGAGACCTGGCGAGGATCACAAGTGGATCGCTCAGTTTCGAGGGAAATCGAATCATTCTGAGGATGTCTCAGCGCGATGCTGCGGACCAGTCTGCTGAGAATGCTCCCGAACGATTTTCTCGACCTTTTATGAAGGGGGCGATCGAGGCGATGGCCTCAATAAGAGAGTGGGGCGGGATGCTGAAGGTGATCGTAGAGAATGGGTACCCCGTTGGAAGGGCCATGTCAGGCACCACCATTCGCGCGTATCAGGGTCGAGCTGCAGATACCGTGGCATTGGCGGCATCGGCCGCGTCGACTGACTCCGATAATCGCGGGCTCGAATTGCTACGTAACGAGTTCAACAATGTGCAGGCGTGGTCAGAAGCGTTTGTTGAGGCCCGGACCTCACTGAGTGCGGCGAACCTGACCACATCGGAAAACGGGCTGAAGAATGATGAGGAGGCGCAAAAAATTCTCGGTTGCGGTCAATTCCTCGCGCAGATGTTCGGTAGCGGTACTTTCCAGGATGATGCAGCGTGTCATTAGCTTCAGCACGTGCGCCGGTGAGCCGGAATGCACTGTGCTTCGATCTGTTTTCACGAATTGTTTAACACGAAGGAGAAAGTAGTGATGCTCAAGAACCGACTCATATCTCTCGCGGCTTTTTTATTTACCGTCGTTTGTGCCTACGGCCAGGATGTTCACTACAACTATGACCGAGGCGCCAACTTTTCCAGCTACAAAACGTACCAATGGGTCGATCTCCCGGAGGCGGTAGCGGACCAGTTGGTTGACCGCGACATCAAGCGCGCAGTCGACGAACAGCTCGCTCAAAAAGGTCTCACCAAAGTCGAAAAGGGCGCGGACCTTTACGTCGGTTACCACGCCTTAATCAACCTGGAAAAGGGTGTCAACTTATCGGCTTGGGGCACGCGCGGTGGCCCCGGAGGATGGGGTGGATTCGATAACGGCACGGTGACGGGCCAGACCTCGACGATTCCGGTTGGAATGCTGTTTGTGGACCTGTATGACGCTGGCAAAAAAGCAGCTGATCTGGCGCGGAGATGCCAACAAGACCATCGACCTTAAGAAGGACCCCAGACAAGAACTACAAAAACCTGCAAAAGGCAGTGGCCAAGCTTTTTAAGAATTATCCGCCTCAGAGCAAATAAGTGGCGCATTATCCGTGGCTTCGGAGGAAAGGCGACCATGATGAGATCGCTCGGCCTTGTGTTTGCACTGTCGCTTGTAAGCTGAAGCTCTGCCCACATACGGGCAGTGGCCATTGGAATCACCGCGGCAGATTCCACGGACGCAAGGAAATCAAGCGCTTTGTGCTGGCATAAGTTTGGCGGGCCGATTGCTCCTTGTCATTCGCGTCACGGCTGGATGTGAACTGGAAATCACCTCCTTGGAGAGCGGTTCGCAGGGTGAGCCAATTCCGTTCGCTGTCACGCATCTCCTTAATTAACAAAGGAGATTTTCAAAATGAATCAACGCGCCGGTGCTTGGCGCCTTTCGACATCAAGTTCTGCTTTCTTAGGATGTGAACAGACCGGAGGCAAGTGTGAAACGAGAAACATCTGCAAATAGACCATGGCGAGTGATCATAGTCGGAGGCGGTTTTGGCGGGCTTCGTGCCGCCAAGGCGCTGAAGTCAGACTTGTTCGACGTGACCTTGATCGATCGTCGCAATTACCATCTTTATCAGCCCCTTCTTTCTCAAGTTGCCGCCGGTTCACTGTCGCCCGGGCAGATTTCAGCTCCGCTGCGAAGCGTGCTAAGCAAGCAAAAAAATACCCGTGTTCTTCTGGGTTCAGTGGAAGATGTTGACCCTGACTCAAAGCAGGTGTTTCTAGCTGATGGCGCAGTTCTCGCCTACGACTCGCTAATTGTCGCAACCGGCTCGCAAACTTCGTACTTCGGGAATGACGAGTGGCAACAATGGGCGCCTGGTTTGAAGAGCGTCGAAGAAGCCACACTCGTCCGCCACAAGATTCTGTACGCATTCGAGGTCGCAGAGCGAATCCTGGATCCAGTTCAACGCCGTGCGTGGCTGACGTTTGTAATCGTCGGGGCTGGGCCGACCGGTGTCGAGCTGGCTGGAGCTATTGCCGAGATCGCGCGACAAACACTCAAGAATGATTTTCGCTCCATTCGTCCGGAAGAAAGCCAAATCATCTTACTGGACGGAGCGCCCAGAGTGCTCATGTCGTTTCCAGAAGACCTCGCTGAGAAGGCGACTCGGTCCCTTACTGCAGCGGGGCGTGACTGTAAGATGCGGCGCCAGGGTCAAGGACATAAATAAGGAAGGACTGACAATCCAACGCGATGAAACCCTGGATCACATAACAGCCAGGACGGTGATCTGGGCGGGTGGAGTTACGGCATCTTCGCTCGGACAAATTCTCGCTCGTCGCAGCAAGGCCGACACTGACAAAGGAGGAAGAGTCAAGGTAAAACCTGACCTCACGATTCCGAACTATCCTGATATCTATGTCATCGGGGATCTTGCCTGCTCTGTCGACGCGCAGGGAAAACCCTTGCCGGGAGTGACGCAGGTGGCCGTGCAAGAAGGGCAGTATGCGGCCAAGGCAATCTTGTGCAAAGTGAAACGTCAGCCGGATCTCCCTCCCTTTCAGTACTTCGACCAGGGCTCGGTTGCGGTGATTGGACGCTGGGCGGCAGTGGCCAATGCCTTCGGGGTTCATCTCTCAGGCCTGCTTGCCTGGATCATGTGGGCCTGTATCCACGTGATGAATCTCGTTACCTTCCAGAATCGACTTTTGGTTTTCATCCAATGGGCGATTCAGGATTTAACCTTCAGTCGTGGAGCGCGGCTTATCACCGGTACCGCTCCCACCGACTCTAACGTCAATAAAGAAGTTGCTGTCTATGGCGGCGCACTGAAAATCGAACCCGAGACGCTAGCCGCTCCGCACTGATCAGGCGGGTTATGGTTCGAGGACTCGGCTCTGTTTATCAACAGAACTGGTTTGCATAGAGTATGCGATGTGATTCATGCTGGCGCCCT
Organism: Terriglobia bacterium; assembly: GCA_963706335.1. GTDB lineage: Bacteria > Acidobacteriota > Terriglobia > Terriglobales > Acidobacteriaceae > JAIQFF01. Next base: position 38,692 of record CAVPME010000006.1, on the reverse strand, counting down.
GATTTGTGTCCGATTTGGCGGAAGTGCTGAGGAGATGTTCATGAATGAAATTGATGAGATCGCGCACGTCATTCAGCTTTCGATCGCGCCTGTATTCCTTCTCACGGGCGTTGGCACTCTGCTGAACGTGCTTAGCGGGCGCCTCGCTCGCATCATCGATCGTGCCCGGGTTCTTGAGCAACGATTGGAAACGCCGGAATCACCTCGGTCAGCCGCAACCTTACACGAGTTGCACGTTCTGGTAAGACGTGGGAAGCTAATAAACCAGGCCATTAAAATCAGCACGATTTCGGCGCTACTAGTGTGCTTCCTCATAGCTGCGCTGTTCGCGAGCTCGATGTTGCACTATTCGACTCACCTGATTGTCAGTGGCTTCTTTGTTGCCGTCATGCTCACGTGTATTGTGAGTCTGACTCTTTTCCTTCGAGAGCTTTATTTCGCAATTGAGACTTTCGATATCGGTTTGCCCGTGGAAATCCGAGAGAAGCCAACTGATCGCCGCATGCATCAAAGGGCCAGAAATAAACCTCTTTCCTGTGACTCATGAATTTTTTCTCGCAGGTTGCATGTGGCCAGCTTTCAACCCAAGTGGCGATTACACCAAAATCTGGTCGTGGAGACTTTGTAAGAAGCGAATGATGGGCGTGTTGGAGTAAGGACATCGACCAGAGCTCGGAATTCGTTGAATGCCGCCGAGCTGTCGACATCGGCGGATCCACTCAAGAATGATCAGGACGCGCAGAAGATCATTCAGTGCGGCCAGGTTTTCTGGCGCAGGTGTTCGCAAGCGGTACCTTTTAGGATGAGCCGGCATGTCGTTAGACCGTTGAACTGGCACCAATGGGGATAGCGACTCGTTAGCGACCGACACCCCTACCACTTCGACGCCTGCTCGCATTTATCTCGTTTTCACGCACGGAACAAAGCCGCTTCAAACGGACGTGCTGGTGAGAGCTGGTTAACAAACTAGAAGCCACTGCCAAATGCAAATGAGAGTGCTACATTAGCTAGCACAGGGCTGACCCCCAACGTACATTTTCCTTGCGTGTTCATCCCGTTTGTTGCTGTTGCGGGGCGGTGAGATTTATTCGCGAATACCACTGAAGTGAGGTCGGCGACGTCGCAAATGAAGGCTGTGCTGGCGCTCATCACAATTAGTACCCTCACGTTCCTGCTCGGGTCTCCCGCTCTGGGATTGGAGCGCGGCCATGCTGATGTGAGGAACCTCAAGTTCACCCACCTCACCACGAACGATGGCCTGTCTCAAGGCTATGTTACTGCCATTTTGCAGGATCGCCGCGGCTTCATGTGGTTTGCCACCCGAGATGGCCTCAATCGCTATGACGGTAACACCTTCGTCGTCTACAAAAACAACCCGAACGACCCCGCGTAGCTTGAGTTCCAACTTTCTTCAAGATCTGATCGAAGATGACAACGGCTATCTGTGGATCGCGACCAACACTGGGGTCAACAGATTCGACCCTGCAACGGAGCGCTTCACACGCTACCTTCATGACCTGAACGAATCCTGATGGTATCGGCAGTGCTTACGTTACGAGCATCGCCCGAGACAGTGGGGGCTACCTTTGGTTTGGCACGATAGACAGTGGCCTCGACAGGTTTGATCCGAGGAGCGGAAGATTTACTCATTACCGCAACGATAGCAATCGCAGGTTTGTTGGCAGGATCACTAAGGTTATCGCCGGTAGGCAGGGAGAAATCTGGTTTGTCGGCGAACGCGGTCTCTTCCATTTGAACCCACAGACTGGAGAGATTACTCGTCCTCCTGCGATCCCGGACGGTCTCGACCGCGGAGAGCGTCTATGAAGACGAAGCAGGCAATTTGTGGATGCTAGCGGATTCCCCGATCGTCGGCCTTGTGAAATATGATCCGAAGGCAGAACGCACCGCAAAGTATCCACTTCTTCCCGCCGTCCCCGCATCCACGGCGTACGGGGGCTCAACTAATGGCAACCTTATCGCTGACGGGCGGAATGGATTGTGGGTGCCGTCCGAGCCTGGGTCTTTCTTATTTCGATCGCCGAACAGAAAACGTTTCACGTACCGGTTGGAGCACGATGAGACCGACCCGGACAGCCTCGACAGCAACGCGATTCTCTCCGTGTATCAGGATAGGGGTGGCGTGCTTTGGGTGGGAACAGAGAACGCGGGTCTCAATATTCTTAACTTCCAGCAAGAACATTTCGGGCTTTATAGGCATCGGCCCGGCGACCCTAATAGCCTGTCACCGGGCAGGGTCAAGGCAATTTACGCGGAACCCAACGGGGTTGTGTGGGTAGGCTTCTTTCCTCGCGCCCTGGACAGATTGGATCGAAAGACGGGCAAAATCACCCATTACATTCCCAAGCCGGGCAACGAGAATGCGCTCGGTGAAGGCGCTAACGTCGATGGCATTTACAAAGATGCAGCGGGTTATCTTTGGGTCGGTGGCGGCGGCTGCGGTCTTGATCGGTTCGACGAACGCACTGGTCGTTTCAAGCATTACCGGCACAACGCTGATGATCCCACAGCTTGATTTCTGATAACGTTCTCAGCATCTATGGAGACCGAAACGGCCAGATGTGGGTGGGCCAGCAGTACGGGATAAGCCGCTACGATCCAGCGACGGACGGGTTTACCAACTACCAGCCTGATCCCAATAATCCGGCCAGCTTGGCAAATTGGGTCTGGATGTCATTTATCAAGATCGTTCCGGCACGCTGTGGTTAGGGACGTTTGGCGGCGCGCTGATCCGTTTCGATGACAAAGGCGAAGAGTTTTGAGAGTTACACGCCCGACTCGCATGACCCTCACAAACTCAACGGTGGTGGCATCACCACTATCCACGAAGACCGGACTGGAACACTTTGGGTGGGAACTTTTGATGGACTGTACCGGTTCAACCGGCAAAACGGAACCTTCACCCGCTACACCGAGAACCAGGGTCTGCCGAGCAGCACGATTCGGTGCATTCGAGAAGATGGAATTGGCAGGCTTTGGCTCAGCACTCAGAAGGGCATATCCCGATTCGATCCCCAGAGCGCAAACCTTTAGAAACTACGACGTCGTCCGACGGCCTGCAGAGCAATGAGTTCAGTGACGGTTGTTATCAAGGCCGAGATGGGGAGATCTTCTTTGGCGGCAGCAATGGGTTCAATGCATTTCTTTCCTGAAAATGTCCGCGACAATCCCTATGTGCCGCCAGTAGTGATCACGAGCTTCAAAATCTTCAACAAACCGGTTCCGATCGGCGAGAAATCCGTACTCAAGAAAGCCATCCCATACGTCGATTCCTTGACTCTCTCCTATCGGGACAGCGTCTTCTCCTTTGAGTTTGCAGCCTTGAGCTACGCAAATTCTCAAAAGAACCGCTACCGATATAAGCTCGAGGGTTTTGATCCAGGCTGGAACGAGGTGAGCAGCAAACAACGCCTGGCCACTTACACGAATCTAGACCCCGGCAGTTATGTCTTTCGGGTACAGGGATCGAATAGCGATGGCGTGTGGAATGAAGAAGGGGCGTCGCTACCCATCATCATCACGCCGCCCTGGTGGAGCACCAACTGGTTTCGCGCCCTCTGCGCCAGCCTCTTCATCGCATTGCTGTGGGCGGCGTACCAGTTGCGCGTCCGGCAATTGCATCATCAGTTCGAAATGACGCTCGAGGCCCGCGTGGGCGAGCGCACACGGATTGCTCGAGAATTGCACGATACGCTGTTGCAGAACATTTCAAGGCCTTTTGCCACGGTTTCAAGCTGCGTTTTACAAGTTGCCTGAAGGCGCGGTCGAGGCCCGCAAAATCCTCGAAGCCGCGGTCGATCAAGCGTCTCAGGCGATCACGGAGGGCAGGGATGCCGTGCAGGGTTTGCGCCTGTCCGCTGTGGAGAAAAATGATCTCAGCGTAGCCATTCGGACGATTGGAGAAGAACTCGCCGCAGGTAACCAATCGTCGCCCACATTTGAGGTGGTCGTGAAAGGCTCACCGCGGAACTTGCATCCGATTCTCCGAGATGAGGTTTACCGCATCACAGCCGAGGCACTACGCAATGCCTTCCGGCACGCGCAGGCGCGTCAGATCGAAGTGGAGATCGGGTATGGTGAAAAAGAATTCACAATTCACGTCCGGGATGACGGAAGGGGTATTGATCGTGAAGTTCTCAGCGTCGACGGACGCGAGGGGCACTTCGGTCTGCACGGCATGCGCGAACGTGCTGAGCTTGTTGGTGGCAAGCTGGTGGTCTGGAGCAAGGTCGAATCCGGTACTGAGATTGAGCTGAGCATTCCTGCATCAAAGGCGTACACTAAGTCTCCCCGACGATTCCGCTTGTTTCATATGCTCTTCCAGGCGAGACACAGATGTGAAAGAGAAAATAAAGTCGTGAGTTCTGAGCCAGTCTCAATTCGGATTCTGGTAGTTGATGATCACCCGGTCGTGCGCCAAGGCATTGCCGTATTGGTCGGCACCCAACCCGACATGACCTTGGTCGCCGAGGCCTCAAATGGCCGTGAAGCCATCCAGCAGTTTCGTGCGCATCGGCCTGACGTCACGATCATGGATTTGCAGATGCCGGAGATGAGCGGCCTCGACGCGTTGATTGCGATTCGCGGCGAATTCCCCAACGCAAGAATTATCGTGCTAACCACCTATGCGGGAGACGTTCAGATTCTCCGCGCTCTTAAGAGTGGAGCTCAGGGTTATCTTCTGAAGAATACGTTTCACAAGGACCTGATAGACACGATCCGCGCCGTCCATGCCGGCAAGAAGAGCCTTTCACCAGAGGTCTCCTACGAAATCGCCGAGCACTCAACCGACGATGCCCTCACTCCTGCAGAAGTCAGCGTCTTGAAATTAATTGCGGCCGGCAACGCCAACAAGCAGATCGCCGACCAGCTTTCGATCACGGAAGATACAGTCAAGTCGCGGGTAAAAAACATTCTCTCCAAGTTAGGTGCCCACGATCGGACCCAGGCCGCCATGATCGGACTGAAGCGCGGCATCATCAACATGTAAAGGGTGCTGCAGCTACGTACCCCGCAAAACACCTCAAGAAGCTTGCGATCCTTTTTCGTGAGGAATCCACGAAATTGGTTCCGAGCGCTACGCAATGCCTTCCGGCACCCCCAAGGCTCGCAGAGCTTGAAACCTCGCTATAGTGATTGAGCAGTTTCCAGCACGTGAGTCGCGATGGCGGAATGGCCTTGACCGACTGATTCTCAAGGGGGAAAGTGATAGACTGCCAACACACAGCCAATGGATGGTCGGCAATTGCATGATCACCATCCGCCAAAATACCGCCTGGGCCCTTCGGTTGCGAGCCGGATTTTGCTTCTCTGCGTTGTTCACGGTTCATACGCTATACCAGCTGAAGCTCGACCAGCTCAAATCGCAAGTACCAGCCATGCTCAGGTGAGGGACCTCAAATTCACCCACCTCACGACCAACGATGGCCTTTCTCAAAGCAATGTTACTGAAATCCTGCAGGATCGCCGGGGGTTCATGTGGTTTGCCACCCGAGACGGCCTCAATCGCTACGACGGTAACGCCTTCGTCGTGTACAAGCACAACCCCAACGACCCTGGGAGCCTAAGCGCCAACTTTGTTTTGGATCTGATGGAAGACGATCAGGGCTATTTGTGGATTGCCACCGATTCTGGCGGGGTGAACAAATTTGATCCCGCAACCGAACGCTTTGTCCGCTACCGTCACGACCCCAACAACCCCAACAGCATCAGCGGCGATTCGGTTGAAACCATCGCCCGCGACAGTCGCGGCTATCTGTGGTTTGGCACCGAAGACAGCGGTCTCGACAAGTTTGATCCAACGACCGGAAGCATTTACTCATTATCTGAATGACAGCGATGGCCAATTTGTTGGGAGGATCACTAAAGTGATCGAGGGTAGGCAAGGCGATATCTGGTTTGTTGGCGAGCGTGGTCTGTTCCATCTGAACCCGAAGACAGGACAGATTACTCGCCCTCCTGCAACCATTGCGAATGGCCTAGCCGCAGACTATGTGTACGAAGACGACGTCGGGAATTTGTGGATGCTAGCCTGGTCCCCGATCGTAGGGCTCGTCAAATATGATCGCCAGGCCGAGCGACTCACGAAGTACCCAGTTGGCGCCGGTGCTGTCGGCGTGGCTAGTAGTAAGCTTCTGGCTGACGGGCAGAATGGATTCTGGGTGCCATCGAGCCAGGGTCTCTATTACTTTGACCGGCGAACAGAACGTTTTACGTACCGGCTTCCAGCACGACGAGAGCAACCCGAATAGCCTCGACGATAACACCGTTGTCGCAATCTATCAGGATAGGGGCGGCTTGCTGTGGGCGGGAACTGGAAGTGGGCTTAATCTTCTCAATTTGCGGCAAGAGCAGTTCGGCCAGTACCGGCATCTCCCCAACGACCCAATAGTCTCTCACCCGGCAAGGTCACCGCGATTTATGCAGGAGCCCAACGGTATTTTGTGGGTAGGCTTCCTCCCTCGCGCCTTGGATAGATTGGATCGAAAGACCGGGGCAAGTCACCCACTATGTTCCCGGCCGGAAGACAAAAATGCCCTCAGCAAAGGCATGAACGTTGCTGGCATTTACAAAGATGCACGCGGCTATCTCTGGTTGGGCGGCTGGGGCGGCGGTCTTGATCGGTTCGATGAACGCACTGGGCAGTTCAAACATTACCGGCACAACCCTGATGATCCCAACAGTTTGATTTCTGATCACGTTCTCCGTATCTATGGAGATCGAAACGGCCACATATGGGTGGGCCAGCTGTACGGTCTAAGCTCGTCTTGATCCGGCCACGGAGCAGTTTACTAATTATCGTCCTGATCCAAAAAACCCGACCTGGAACGGGAGTAGCTGCATTGGCCTTCTATCAAGATCGTTCCGGCACGCTGTGGTTGGGGACGACGGGCGGCGCTCTGATCCGCTTTCGATGACAAGACGGAAACTCTTGTGAACTACCCGCCCGACTCGCGTGACCCTCACAAACTCAATGGCGGCGCCATCACCGCCATTCACGAAGACCGGGCTGGAACATTGTGGGTAGGAGCCTGGGATGGACTTTATCGGTACAACCGTCAAAACGAAACCTTCACCCGCTACACGGAAAACCAAGGCCTACCCAGCAGCGTGATTCAGGGAATTCTGGAAGATAAGGTCGGCAGGCTCTGGCTCAGCACCAAGAACGGGATATCCCGGTTCGATCCCCAGACGGAAACCTTTAGAAACTACGACGTGTCCGACGGCTTGCAGGGTGATGAGTTCAGTCAAGCTTGTTATACACAGGGCTCGGATGGAGAGATGTTCTTTGGCGGCAGCAATGGGTTTAATGCGTTCTTCCCTGAAAACATCCGAGACAATCCCTATGTGCCGCCGGTAGTGATCACCAGCTTCAAAATCTTCAACAAACCTGTTCCTATCGGCGCCAAGTCGGTACTTAAGAAAGCCATCTCGTACGTCGATTCCTTGACTCTCTCCTACCGGGACAACGTCTTCTCCTTTGAATTCGCGGCGTTGAGTTACGCAAATTCCCGCAAGAACCGTTATCGATATAAGCTCGAGAACTTTGAACCTGGCTGGAACGAGGTGGGCAGCAAGCAGCGCCTGGCCACTTACACCAATCTAGATCCCGGCAAATATGTTTTTCGCGTGCAGGGATCGAACAGCGATGGCGTATGGAATGAAGAAGGGGTGTCGCTGCCCATTGTCATCACGCCCCCCTGGTGGAGAACCAATTGGTTTCGCGCCCTCTGCGCTGGCCGTTTTCCTGGCACTGCTGTGGGCGGCCTACCAGTTGCGCGTCCGGCAACTGCATCATGAGTTCGACATGACGCTGGAGGCGCGCGTCGGTGAGCGTACACGAATCGCGCGCGACCTTCACGACACTCTGCTTCAGAGCTTTCACGGATTGCTGCTCCGGTTCCAAACGGTTTCCCAGTCTGCTGCCGGAGCGCCCGATCGAGGCGAAAGAGAAGCTGGACAATGCGATCGATCAGGCCGCGGACGTGATCACCGAAGCCCGGGATGCGGTGCAGGGACTGCGCGACTCCACGGTCCAAAGCAATGATCTCGCGCTAGCCATAAGCACCCTTGGAGAAGAACTCGGAACCGACTCAAGCCAATCATCCACCTGCATTCCGTGTCGCGGTTGAGGGCGAGGCGCGAAATCTGCATCCCATCCTCCGAGACGAGATCTACAAAATCGCCGCCGAAGCGCTGCGAAACGCGTTTCGCCACGCTCAAGCGCGGCAGATCGAGGTTGAAATCCGCTATGACAATGAGCAATTCCGACTTCGCGTGCGGGACGACGGAAAAGGCATTGATCCAGCGATTCTCTCCAGCCACGGCCGTGAGGGACACTACGGCTTGCCCGGGATGCGGGAACGCGCCACCCTTATCGGAGGTAAGCTAGCGGTCTGGAGCGAAGTCGATGCGGGTACCGAAGTGGAACTGCGCGTTCCTGCCAGCGACCGCCTACGCGACAGATCGCAGAGACATTCCTGGTTTTCGCGAAAGCTGCGCGGAAAGAGCGAAGGAAGTAAGAGTCATGAGCGTCGGCAGTCTCTCAAATTCGAATTCTTGCGGTTGACGACCATCCGATTGTGCGCCAGGGGATCGCCGGTCTGGTTGGCATTCAGACCGATATGGTTTTGGTAGGCGAAGCATCCAACGGACGCGATGCCATTCAGCAATTCCGGACGCACCGTCCGGACGTCACGCTCATGGACTTGCAAATGCCGGAGATGAACGGCATCGACGCCCTCATTGCGATTCGCAACGAGTTTCCCGATGCAAAAGTCATTGTGCTGACGACCTACGCAGGCGATGCGCAAATTCTCCGTGCGCTCAAAGCCGGTGCTCAGGCCTACCTGCTCAAGAATACGTTGCATAAGGAATTGCTGGAGACGATCCGTGCCGTCCACGCTGGAAAGAAGAGCCTTTCCCCTGAGGTCTCGTACGAAATTGCCGAGCATGCGACGGATGACGCCCTGACGCCGGCAGAAATCCTCGTGCTGCGATTGATCGCGGCTGGGAATGCGAACAAGCAAATTGCTGATCAGCTCTCGATCACGGAGGAAACCGTAAAGAGTCGAGTCAAGTGCATCCTTTCTAAATTGGGCGCCAATGATCGAACGCACGCCGCAATGATCGGCTTGAAGAGAGGAATCATCGAGCTGTAGTTTCCACCCAGCTGCTTGCTCGCCGCAAACCGCAAAACTCTAAAGAGTGACGATTCCGACTCTTTTTGGGGTTTCGATTCGCCTCTCCAATGTCAGAAGACTAGTGGTGTCTAGAAGGGTGCGTTTTGCGACGGCTATATTCCACATTCGCTGGCGGTTGGCCTGGCACAGGTTTGCTTCTCATGCGCGTGGTTGTCGGCTCCGCACTGATTGTGCGCGCGAGCTTGCGGCTGTGGAGCGATCCTCCGATGAACGTCACGATTCTCGCCGTGCTCTTGATCGGAGCAGGAATCCTGCTCATTGCAGGCTTATGGACACCCGTTGTGGGAACCTTGGTAGCATTGATTGAAATCTGGAAGATCCTTATGCTAGCCGGAGACAAATGGGTTTGGCTGCTGTTAGGAACCACTGGCTGCCGCTCTCGCAATGTTAGGACCGGGTTTATGGTCAGTCGATGCTCGCCTTTTTGGATGGAAGCGCATCGAAGCTCCACCGCGCAAGAGTAACTCTAACTCTCCTTAAGAGACTGCCCTTCCAATGACCAAATTTCTTGCCTCAAAAGAGAGCTGCTACATTCGCCCCCCAAGAGTTTGCGATTTGCCCCGATGTGGGGCTGTCCGCAAACGAACTGGATGACAATGGCTCACGTCATAGACAACAGGTGCGAAGGTTGGGCAGGCGCTTATGTGGAAGATCACGACTCGCGGTTTCACGCTACAGGAAGTCCTAATCATGGCTGCAACGAATATTGCATCCGTCCTGATAGCGACTGACAAAGCGACCGAACGACAGCCCGGCACCGGATTCAACAGCTACAGGAGATTGTCATGGCAAGTATTGAGTTTTACATACCGAAGAACTTTCGGAAACCGTTGAGGACGGCGGCTCAGCCGCAACTCGGAAAAATCATCGAGTTTTGCCCGCAGACGAAGAGATCAGCTTAGTTGCTATCAACTTTTGCGGATTGAGAGGAAATATGACGTTCATTCCCACACAAACCGGCTTTATGCGTCTGGAAGATTCCGAAAACTGTTGCGAGCCATCTTCCCAAACTATCCCAGCCTGGAGCCGTGCCATCCCGCGCCACGTCTGGAACCGATTTCCCGGAGCGCAAGGCATGGAACGAAGGAGATGTCTCCGCTAGTCACATTGTTCGTATAAGGCTTGCAAAGCACTGCAAGCGTAAAGAGTACGGAGGAAACTATGGAGCGCGACTGTTGCTTTCACAGACCTCGAAAGCTTCGCAGGAACAAGTTTTCTCAACGTGAGCGGGCTAGAAGCCGATCAGCTCTACTTCGAATCAGAAATCAGCTCAGAGCGACTGCTTTGAAGGCATAGTCGGCAGGAGCCGAGCCCTGCAGAAAGTGCTGGAGCAGGTCGCGATCGTTGCGCCTACCGATTCCACGGTTCTACTTCACGGGGAAACAGGAACCGGCAAGGAACTGATCGCACGCGCCATTCACAATCTCAGCTCCCGACGCGAGCGCACCTTTGTGCGCATGAACTGCGCCGCGATTCCCTCGGGATTGCTGGAGAGTGAACTCTTCGGGCACGAGAAGGGAGCCTTTACCGGCGCCCTCATGCAAAGAAAAGGCAGATTCGAGTTGGCGGACGGGGGATCGCTGTTTCTGGATGAAATCGGAGACATTAGCCTGGAGCTGCAGCCGAAACTCTTGCGGGCGGTGCAGGAGCAGGAGTTCGAGCGTTTGGGAAGCGCAAGGACGATCCAGGTCAACGTGCGGATGATTGCCGCGACGCATCGGGACCTTGCGGCCATGATCCGCGAGCAACAGTTCCGCGAGGATCTTTTCTATCGCTTCAACGTGTTCCCAATCGAGATTCCGCCTCTTCGCGAACGGCGCGAGGACATCCCCTTGCTGGTCCACTTTTTTGTGTCGCGCCTCTCCCGCCGTATGCAAAAGCGTATTCGGTCTATCCAGAGAATCGCCATGGAGGCCCTGGTTAACGCCGATTGGCCAGGAAACATTCGCGAACTTGCGAACTTTATCGAACGCTGTGTGATTCTTACGCAAGGGGACGAATTGAATGTTCCGCACACACACCTGAAGAAGTCTTTCAGAACCGTCGTATCACCGTCATCGTCGTTCCGGCAAGCTGAGCGGCAGGTGATCATTGATGCTTTGAGAGACGCATCAGGAAAGATAGCTGGTAATGGCGGAGCTGCGGAGCGCCTCGGACTGAAAAGAACAACCCTGCAGAACAAGATGCGGCGGTTGAGTATCACTCGCAGTGATTATTCGGGCAACCAGTGGATAGGGCGGCTAGCTGTTGAGCACCCGCGCCAAATCGCCCATTGGCGCGGCTGCTGAGCAGCCAGTTTGAAAGGAGTACAGAAAATGCCAGACCATACATTAGCTTTCTTTAGGAATCCACATCCCCAGCGCAGCGGCGGAGCTTACTGCCCGTATGTGGTCACTGCCCCCGCTACGTCATGCACTGCGCCATCTGGCTCGAAGCTCTGTACCTTGCGAATGAACGTCGTTCCATGCAAATGAATGCCTGCTGGGTTGGTTATCGAGTTGCACCTCATTTGTCTGATGGCAAAAAGTCCTGCGCGCAAAGACGCGTCGGAGGCTCATGCCGGAGAAGGACTGGTTCACTCGTGAGCGATAACCTCGACAGCATCGGCAAGCCTGCAGATCAACATCGTTGCGAGCAACGATAGCACTCTGGCGTACTTGTCCGGTCCAATCGATATCGACTCCTCTCCGGCTATACGCGATCGGCTTCTCGCTCTATTCCAGTCCCCGCGTCCGAACTAGTGAGCATTGATCTATCGGCGTTACCCATATCGACAGTTCCGGTATTGCAACCCTGATTGAAGCGCTAAAGATCGCACGAGCCCATAAGACCCGAACTGAGGTTGCAGGGCTTGCATGATCGGCTTACTTCGGCTCTTTGAATTTACGCGCATCCTGTCCCTCTTCGATGGGAGCGCGCGAAATGCCAATCTGTGCAAGGCAGTCGATGACGAATGTGCTCGAAATTGCGGGCCGAGAGACTCTTAGTTATCTCGACTACGTCGGGAGCTTGAACATTCAGTTGTGGGCTACTTTGCGCGGGATGCGCGCGGCGTTACCCCTGGTCGGAAATCGGCACCGGTGGCAAGCTGCGGTTCACCAGATGTTAGAGATCGGAGTTGACGCGCTGCCGATGGTTGCCCTGCTGGCGATGTGCAGCGGATTCATCCTTGCCATGCAAGGAGCGTCTGAACTGCGGCGGTTCGGAGCTTTGCACTACGTCATTGATCTGGTCGCCGTCGGCTTCACGCGCGAACTTGGTCCGCTGCTGACTGCGATCGCCGTCAGTGGACGCTCAGGGCTCGGCATTTGCCGCCGAAATCGGCACCATGAAAGTGACCGAAGAGATCGATGCCCTTGAAGGTCATGGCGTTCGAACCGGTGGAGTTCGTCTTAGCGCCAAAGTATCTGGCGGCACTGGTCGCGGTTCCGTGTCTCAGTATCGTCTCGAACGTTCTTCGGCATTCTCGCCGGCGGGCTATTCATGTTCTTCAGCACGCACCTTGGTCTGCCGCTCTACTTCCGATACGTGCTGACACTCGATCCATTTGCGGGATGTTCTCGCCGGGCTGATCAAGAGCGGTGGCATTCGCCACGATTATTGCTCACGTTGGATGCCTGGAAGGACTTCGCGTGCGCGGCGGGCCCGATGCGGTGGGCCGCTCCACAACGACGGCAGTCGTGCGATCGACGTTCCTGGTCATCGTTGCCGATGCGAGTCTTCACCGCCATCTTTTACTTTGTGGGGAAAGACCTAATGTCCATCATTTCCGTTCGCGATCTGGTAGTGGAATACGACGGCCGGCGTGTGCTCGATGGCTTGAACCTCGACATCGAGCCAGGCGAGATCACGGTGCTGCTGGGCGGCAGCGGTTCAGGAAAGAGCACACTGTTGCGGCAAATTCTTGGTCTCGAGCGCCCGAAGTCGGGCAGCATCTCGATCAAAGGCACAGACATCACGCGCTGCTCACAAGCGGACTTGAAGAAAGTCCGCCGCTCCATCGGAGTGGCCTTTCAAAGCGCGGCTTTGTTCAATTCACTATCGCTTGAAGACAATGTCGCGCTCAACTTGCGCGAGCACACTGCACTCGCTCCGTCAATCATTGACCTGATCGTTTGGATGAAGTTGGCCGTGGTGGGCCTGGCGGATTTCGGCAAACTGCACCCGCAGGAACTCTCGGGCGGCATGAAGAAGCGTGCGGCCGTTGCGCGGGCGCTTGCGCTCGATCCGGAGATCCTGGTGCTCGACGAACCCTCCGCGGGCTTGGATCCCATCGTGGCGGCGGAACTGGACGAACTCATTCTGTTTCTCAAAGAGACTTTTCAGATAACGGCGCTTGTCGTCACGCATGAGCTGCCCAGCGCCTTCCGCATCGCCGACCGGATCGCGATGCTCTTCAATGGAAAGTTGTCTCGCAGTCGGTACAAAAGATGAGATACAGGGCAAGTCAACATCCGCGCGTGAAGCAGTTTCTCAACCGCGTTCCGGACAACGCGGTGCATGCGCCGGCATTGCCGCCTACTTGGAACGATACGTGCAAGGTCAGGAGGCTAAACCCATGAGCACCGAAGCAAAAGTCGGCGCCTTTGTCCTCGAGCTGCTTCGCGGTGCTCGCGTTCACGGTGATCTACCTTCTTCAACGCGCAGTTCAGTGGCGGCACTGTGCCCTACCGCACTTACCTGCGGTACGCCGGCGGACTTCGAGCCAGGAGCATCCGTCCTCTATGGAGGAATCAATGTCGGAAAAGTTACAGCCGTCCGGCCGTGGGCTGACAGATCCAACCCGAATCGAAATTCTCCTGGAAGTGAAGAAAGACACTCCGCTGAATGAAAAATCAGTGGCCAAGCTGGGCTTTGTCAGCGTCATGAACGGCGCGGCCTTGTCGATCACGACGGGCAGCAATGATGCCAAGCGGCTTCCTCCAGGCTCAACCATCGCCGTCACAAGAAGCGGCCAGCCTGGACGAGATCGCCGGCAAACTGGCAACCGTTGCAGACAGCGCGAATACGCTGATCACCCAGGCACAGGGAGAACTGAACGACATCAGCGGTAATGTGAACCATCTGCTCGCGAACCTGGATACGATGACCGGTCCGCCGAATCAGAAAAAAGTCCAAGCCATTCTGGACAACATTGATCAGCTTGTCGCGGACGAACGACCAAAGATCGACCGCCTCACAGACCAACTGGCAGAAGGTTAGCCGAGCACGCCGATGACACCATTCAAAACGTGAATGGCACCGTCACGGATGTGCGTGGTCCCGTGCGAAAAGACCTGGCTGAACTACAGACCACGCTAGAACAGGCCAGAGGCTTACTGCAGTCTATGCAAGTCATTGTGCGAGCCAACGACTACAAGATCGACGACACGGTAGAGAATCTGCGCGAGGCGACCGACAACCTCAATCAGTTCACGAATTCATTGAAGCAGCGTCCGTGGAGCCTGATTCGTATCAAGCAACCCGAGGACCGGCAGGTTCCGAAATAAGCGTCGGTCAGGAGAGGAAATCAACATGAAAAAACATTAACGGCGCTCGTATTGATGCTGGCGCTATTACCCGCCCTGGCTGGCTGCGGCAGGTAAGATATCCCAGCTATTACACGCTTAATCTGCCGCCTGCGCCTGATCCGGTCGCCCGAAAAAGCGTGCGGACCTCAATCGCGGTACGAGAATTCCAATCGCCCGGTTATCTGCGGCAAGGACCCATTGTTTACCGAGCCACTCCGGAGGAAATCGGTTTCTACGAATATCACCGCTGGGCGGCGGATCCACGAGTGCTTGTGACCAACGCAGTCATTGATCATCTGCGCGCCAGCGGTCAGCTACTCTGCGGTTTCGACGTATGACGGGCGTTCTGATACTGACTACATTTTCAGCGGAAAACTGGAAAAGCTGGAGGAAGTGGATTACAGGCGGGGCGTCAAGGTGGAGGTTGCAATGTCTGCACAGATCACCAGAGTGTCGAGCGGTGCAACGGTCTGGAGCAATACCGTCTCGGAAGTTGGAACAGTCTCTCAACGAAATGTGCCTGGAGTCGTGTCTCAGATGAATCAAGCAGTGTGGATAGTCGCCATCGCCAAACTGCTGTCCTCCGTTCCAGTCCAACATCCGAAATAGTGCACGCGAAGTGCTTTCGTGAATAAGATAGCGAGTTCTTCTGTCCGACAACAGTCAACAAGGATCCGCTCCCGGCCGCGCCAAAGGCGAAGGTCATTCAATCTCGCCACGAATTGCTTTCCACTACGGAATCTTTCATTGTCGCGTCGCAATGCAGAAGATGCACGCGCCTAAGCAGCAATCATTTCAACGTTGCGACGCCGTTTGATATCCCCGCTGCAACCTCATCCAGATCGCTGGACGAACGTTCAGCCGTCTCCAACATTCCTCCGAACATCATTTGAGATCTTCTTCTAGTTCTTAGCAGTCGCGAACTGATGTTCGTCTCCTCGCTGCCCAGTGTCCGCTGCCCAACTTCGCCGCCCGATACGGGCAGCGGCCACTGCAATTTCGCCGGCGCAATTCCGGCGACAGTAAGAAAATCCAGCACTTAGCCCTGGCATAACTTTGGCGTCGCTGATTGCCTTTGTTATTCGCGTCACAACTGGATGTAACCGGAAATTACATCCGGTCGTGACCGGGATCGATGAGGTGGCAATTCCGGCCACCATCAGAGTCCTCCTAAAGATTCGTAATCACGCGGGCGTATTGACGCTACGCCTCGATGCTTAGGAGAAGCGATGCAAGCATTCACAAGATTTGGGCTGTACCTAGTGCCAACTTTTCTGGTGTTGTGGCTCGTCTCGCTTGGTGGGCAGTGCGTTGCCCAAGAAGTAGACGTACCTAGCGTGGACGTGGAAGTGGCTCGGTAGTTGCGCCCACGGGCTGGGCAGAGTTGATTGCTCCTGTGCAACAGCGAATCGACCTTAAGTTCTATGGCTTTTACATCGGCGAAGCGAAGGCACCGTCAGCACAGTTTGACGCCACTTTTCGGCTGACAAAGTTTCTTTCGATCACTCCCAGCTACCTCTATTACTCGGTCCCTGCAAGCGGACTTGATGAACTCGCGAATCGTTCGCGAGGATTTACTCACGGTTTTGATGAGCACCAATTTCGGATCGACGGGACACTGGCGCACTCCATCGACAAGTTCGAGATCTCCGACCGCAACATGTATGTCAGAAGGTTTCTTTCCACCAACACCGAAATCAACCGCTATCGCAATCGGATCGCGGTCGCGCATCCCCTCGCGGTTAAGGGCCACATATGGAAACCATTCGCATCCTACGAAGCCTTCTACGACCAGGGAAGCGGGTGGACCAAAAACAGAGTCTGGACTGGCGTCACGGTGCCGCTGCAGAAGTATGTGTCGTTTCAGCCGTCCTACATGTGGGAAGGCACACGAGGAATTAAAGACATGCACTACTTAATGTTTGGCCTGATCTTCAGAACGAGTCCGGTCGAGATAAGAACCTGATTTGTATTTCAAAACTCAAAAGGAGACTTGCATGTCGAAAGTGCTACAACGGGGAACCGCAATTGCGTATCCTTGCCGTGATCGCCAGCCTGGTTTTCGCCACGGCCGCGCTGGCTCAGATGCCAATATCCCCCTGGAAGAAGGCGGCACCGTTCCCGGAGCCGGATGAAGAACTCTACGGCGTCGCCGTCAACGGCAAGATGTACGTGATCGGCGGCTGGGGCGACGGCAAGGCTGCGGGCGCTCAACTACGAGTACGACCCGGCCACCGACAAATGGACGAAGAAAAAGTCGATGCCGCGGCCGGCCCACCATGCGGCCCTGGCCGCTGCGAACGGCAAGATTTACGTGATCGGCGGCTTCGTCGCCTCCGGAGGACACCCAGATCCCGATCGGCGGCGCATGGCAACCCATTGACGACGTGTGGGAGTACGATCCGGCGGCCGACTCCTGGAAGTCGCTGGCGCCGCTGCCCGAAGCGCGGGGCCGCGGTGGCCGTTGAAGTCGGCGGCAAGATCTACGTGATCGGCGGCGCCACGACGGTGGAAGGGTCCAAGGACCCGTTCTTCACGTTCTTCGGACCTTGCTCGGTTCTCACCACCAACGACGTGTACGACCCCGCCACGAACAAGTGGGAGAGCCGCAAGCCGATGTCGGTGCCGCGCAATCACGCGTTCGCCGCCGCCGTCAACGGCAAGATCTACGTCATCGGCGGCCGCACCGGCCACGGCTTCATCCTGTCCGCCACCAACACGGATGTGGTGGAGGAGTACAACCCCGTAACTGACATGTGGAGTGCTCCGAAAGAGCGGATGCCGACGCCTCGCAGCGGCGGCGCTTCGGGCACGGACGGCCGCAGGATCTACGTGGCCGGCGGCGAGGTGACGACCAAAGAGCTCGTCGGCGCGTTTCGAGCCATCGAGGCGTACGAGCCGGCGACCAATTCCTGGACCACGCTGCCCTCCATGCCGATGCCGCGTCATGGCGTCGCGGGCGCGGTGATCGGCAATCGCTTTCACCTGGTGAGCGGGATGATCCAGTCCGCCGGGGCGATGGCGTTCCTCGACCCGCAGCTCGAAGTCCACACGGCAGCACGACGTGCTGGAGCTGCAGTTCAATTTCCGCCGCCTCCAACGGGTGCGAACAAGGAGCAGCGCCGCCTTCCACGGGTGCAAACACTGTGGGTGCGGCTTCTCCTTCCGCTGCTGTGACGAACGAAAGCGCGGCTCTTCTCCGCTACGTTGAAGAACGTAAGCGCGGTTTCTTCCAACGGTGCGAACAGCGTGGGCACGGCTTCTTCCGGAGGGAAGAAGCCCTACATCCGCTACAACGTCAACAGCCCCGAAGGCCAAGTGATGCTCGCGAAATACGCGCAGGCGATCGAGATCATGCGGAAGTTGCCGGACTACGATCAGCATTCATGGAAATGGTGGTGGTACACCCATTGGATCAAGGGCTACCCGGCGGCCCTGTGGGATCTCTCCAGGAAAAAGAAAACGGAAGTCATCGCGTCTCTCCCGCCGGAGGTTCAAGCCGATGCCGAGGCCGTGTGGAACGGCTGCCAGGCCCACGCTACCAACCCTTCCGACCCTGAGCAGTATCAACAGTGGTACTTCCTGCCCTGGCATCGACTGATGCTTATTCAGTTCGAGGGGGTCATTCGCGAGGTGCTGCACGACGAGGACTTTACGCTTCCCTACTGGAACCCGGTCACCGGAAACGAAGCCGATCTCGTCGTCCCCGCCGTGTTCCGGGACCCGGGCAGCCCGCTGTATAACGGCACTCGCTGGTCCTGGGTCAATGGCGGCGAGCGGATCGATACGCTCTACATGGACTGGCTCACTCTGGACGCCCTCAACGAGAAGTTTTACATCGACTCGCCGAACGGCAGCCTTGGGTTCAATCCCAGGCTCGACAGGAACCCTCACTTCTTCACTCATATCGCCCTCGGGGGCGATATGGCCGACTTCTCCACGGTCGGCGGTGACCCGATCTTCTATCTCCATCACTCCAACATCGACCGGATTTGGGAAAGCTGGAACCGGCTCGGCAACAAGAATCCGACCGATCCCAAATACCTCAATCGCAAGTTCTCGTACGGGGACAGAAGCGGCAAGCGCGTGGATCTGCCGGTCAGCGCGGCCGACCGTACCGCGCAGCTCGGCTACGAATATGACAGCTATGAAAAGCCGCCCCAGCCGCAGCACCTGACCACCGAGGAGGCCGCCGCCAGAGAGCGCACCTACAAGACTCTCCACGACAAGGCCATCGGCGGTCCGCATGGTGCGCCACCATGCGCCGAGCAGCGCGAACTC
The DNA here is from genome assembly GCA_963706335.1 of Terriglobia bacterium. GTDB lineage: Bacteria > Acidobacteriota > Terriglobia > Terriglobales > Acidobacteriaceae > JAIQFF01. Next base: position 19,677 of record CAVPME010000006.1, on the reverse strand, counting down.
GAACGAGCATGACCACCGCCCGAGCGAGATGACAGTCCCTGATGGCGCCGACGGCGGCGCACGGCAAACTGGCAAGGCCGCCCAGGACACGATGAGCATGACCATGCACGAGCCGACACGGTGAACGTATGTCGTTGCAGTGACCGCGATCTCGATCTGGGCCTTGCTGACGCAATCTTCGGACCTCATCGGGTTCTACATGGTCTTCCCGAATCCGCCAGGCCGGTGTCACGCGGCAACAGGACGGAAGCCGTTAGGCTGTGCATTACTACGTGATCGCGCCAAGGATCTAATCGGCGGTGTCTGCGCTGATGTAACCCGCAAAAGCCGCTCGCACTATGAATGCTGGACCATGATCGGAAGATCCTGAACTTCCACATGTGCTGGTACGCGAAACCGCTCCGCCATTGTCGTCACGACTGCCAGATGCGCCGTTACGCGAAGGGCGCACTCCTTCCCAATTTGGCGGTGGCGGGAACCGGTGTGATTTGTCGGCAGGCGGTCGAAGTGCTCGGCGTACCCATGGTCGGAATCGCACGTTCGACTCATCTGTCTGTCGGCTGCCTGGCAGATGCGTCTGTTCATCTGAACTGGATGATGCGAACAGTTCAACAGAAAGACATGGTGAACTTACTCGGAGAACATTGGCGCTGTCGGGTGTTGATGCCTAAACCGCCGGACCGTGGCCGTCTGGGGCGATTGGGTAGCGACATGATTATCACTTTTCTAATTGCAAAGATCATCTTAGGCGGCTACTGGCTGATGTTAGCTCCAGTTCTGTTCCTGCCATTGGGGATTGTTCTTCTCAGCTCGCAGGTGCGGCGCGGACTCTTTGGATATGTGGTGCTCCTGTTAGCAGTCGTATTTGCAGCGTTAGGGGCGATTTTTCTATTCACTCTGACCTTGCCTGACGCAGTCACAGTACTTGCCGGAGTTCAGGCAATCTGGTTGCTGGCGGCTGCGATTACGCTTCTTGCTCGGAACGGAAAACAACCTGGCAGCCAGTCTCAAGAACTTCGTACGGCAAAATCATCGATCACTTGATAAAGGAGAAATACATGTCAGTCTATGTCATTGCAAGTCTTACGATCAAAGATGCGGTTCGGTTCGAGGATTACAAACGGACGGTGCTGCCATCGATGGAGAAATACGGTGGGCGATTCGTTGCCCGCGGCGGCCCGATTCACGTTCTCGAGGGAGAGTGGCCGCGCGAACGGCTGATCATCGGCGAGTTTCCCAGCATGGAGCGGGCGCGAGAGTGGTGGGCTTCGCCAGAATACGCCGAGCCGAAGGCGCTGCGCCAAGCCACGACGGACTCGGAATTGGTAATTGTCCAGGGCGTGTAGTCGAAGGCCAAAAGCAAAAAGGCAAAGCGCAAAAGGGCCCATCGATTATCGGGTCATCACACGAGTGGAGGTGAATCATGAAGGTGTGCGTTGTTCATTGTCGCTCGGTTCATCACAAGAACCGTTCTCGCCGTGGCACTCACCTTCGCCTGCCTGGAGTCGGGCATTGCGCAAGCACAGGAATCGACCGCTCACGAGCCATCGGCGGCTGAGAACGATTCCGCCGTCGAGGCTAGCAAACAGGCGGCGATTCCATTGGCGAGTGTCTGGCTGATGCAGTTTCAGCAGAATAGCACCTGGATAGGAATGCCCGCGAACGGTGGAAACCGAGTCTTTCGACTAACACACACTGCTGTCCTTCTTGAGCCAATCGGTCAACCAGTTACGCGGCGTCCGCGTGCGCGTGCTGCCATTGCGACAGTGAAGAAACAGTTGTTGTCCGTCGTTCTCCCTCTCTCAGCTCCCAAGGTTCTCGAGTACGTTGGATCAGCGGGGCAGTGCTAGTGCTCCACCTGTGGTTGGCCTGTATCACGCATAGACAGGCAAATGATCTGGTGAACTAGGAAGCGGAAGAATAGCGGCCTTTTACATGGGTCGTGACCGACAAACAGTGCGATGGCAATTGCGGAAGGTGTCAGGCCTGTGAAGACGATTTCTTCTTCCAGCAGATTTGCGATGAGGTTGAGGGCATGTACAAAGACATGACTGTGCAGTAGTCATTTGCCAAAACTATAGTGGAGGATATCTTTGAAACACACCAAGAGGTTTTCCGAAACGTTCGATGTCATTTTCTTGCAGGTTAAACCCGAGCGACGAGCGCCTTTGCTACGTCATCCTGCATACAAGAGGAGAGACGTTGTGGATTTGTTCGTAGAGGCGAAAGCATACGTACAGGGGCGTATACCTGTGCCTGATAGAGAGACCGCCATCGCTATCTTACTGTCGCGTGATGAGAGATGAAACGGCCACAGACCAAGAGGTGTCCGATTCAGCCTATAGTTCGCCCCGTCTCGTCCCTGACGCGGACGGGGCTTTTGCCTCGCCAGACCGAGATCGCGAGCCCTGCTCCTGTCCGGCGGCGAATACTGCGCTCTCCGCCATCCACTGATAGCAAATGACTTAAACGCGGTGACCGGTATCAGTTTGCGGTATCACTCATCCATTGTTTACCACGTAGATATGTTGCCGATGGCTCGCCCAGTCAGCCCGGCGTTTCGGGCGTACTCCAATCTGTGATCGTTACCTCTATTATTCCTGTGACCTCTTATTAGTTGTTCACGGTTAGCCAATTTGTTTCAGACCGCGATGGAGGCTCTAGGCCTAGCCAAACAGCCAACGACCAGCTCTAAATTCCAGCGGCTTCAGTCGCCCTCTACGGTTCCAGATGCGTTCATGCGTGCAGCCCGCGATCAACTGTGCTTATCTGTCTCTCGTTTACTCATCTGGCCCGAAATTCAAGCTCAAAGCCACCGGAGAACCGTTGATCAATATGCTGCTTTGGGAATCAATCGTTTACTTAGTAAACGACGCATCAGGTCAAACACGTGCGTGTCCCGACGGTCTGATTGAGATTTGCTGTACTCGAATGGATTGCCCGATCAATTTGTATGCAACGTATACGGTGTATACGTGCTGAATTGTCGAGGAAAAGGATCGGGCAGCGGAAGTTCTCACGTTCTACACTGCGGTAGAACAGCAGCCGCTGACGAATGGCGAAATCAATCCTAGTCGCCGGGATGGGGCTACCGGATCGTTTGCATAGCCCAGTTTCCGAGAATGGCGTGGGTCGCGGTCGACCAACCGCGTGACCGTGGCGAAGAGAAGACAGACCGATACTCCACACATCAGTACTCCCGCCATGCTCTCAAGAGGTCCTAAGAGTCTCCACCTGCTGGGAAGAGTCACGTCGCCGTAACCGACGGTGGCGTAACTGCTCGAGGAGAAGTAAAAAGAGAGTTCCCACGAAGGAAAGCATTGCAACCGGTAGAAACTCGCCCACAGAAGGATTACGAGGCCATGGAGAATAATGATTGCGATCGTCGATTGCACTACCAGGACGGCCGAGCGAACCGGACCAAATCCTTGGGCGTCCTTGGCTGTAACGCGTCTTAGCCACTCAATGAGCGCAGCAACCCCAGCACACTGCAAACAGAGCGTGAGGACTAACAGAAGAACGGCGGCGGCGGCTTGAGGTATGAGTGTCATTTTCATTGCTTTCAGGTTGTTTGCGGAACGGCTTTAGCCGCTTCAGTCAGTTCGCCATGCATGGTGGGCTCTTTCGCTTCCCAGCGAATGATCTTCAGGTCGAGCACGAAGATGCTGTAAAGAACCGGCACCAAGAGCAGAGTGATAAAGGTAGCGACGCCAAGTCCACCGATCTGCGCGTAACAAAGAGGCTGCCACAGCGGGCCGCCGTGTGCAGCCAACGGAAACAGCGCAATCACTGTGGCCGCAACCGTGATCATCACTGGCCGCAAACGAAGGATGCCGGCATCGATCAGCGCCAACTCCAATTCCTCGCCCTCTTCTCGTCGCTCCTCGATAAATTCAAACAGCACGATGATGTGGCTCACAATTACACCGATGAGGCTGATGATCCCAAGGAATGCCATGAATCCAAAGGGCTGGCCCATAATCGCGAGTGAAAAGATTGCACCGACAACGCCGTACGGAATGGCAGCAAAGACGATGAGGGGTTTGAACGCATGCTTGAACTGTGCGAGGAGTGCCAAGTAAATGGCGCTAACGCAAATGAGCAGCACCGTAGTGAGGTCAGCAAAGCCGCTGACCTGCTCTTTTTGCTCGCCTGCGAAGCGGAATATAAACCCGTCGGGAAGCTGCTTCTGGAATGCCTCCAGCTTTGGCATAGCCGCTGCGATTACCTCCGAAGGTAAATGCCCCTGCGTAGGCCAGCACTGCACGGTAATGGTCCGGTACTGATCGAAGCGTCGGATTTTAGGCGTTACCGGACTCAGGGCAGTCGTCGCCACCTGATCGAGAGGCACTGGAGGGGTGTCTTGCCGCGAGAAGACGTATAGACTGCGCAGATCGGAGAGTTGGGACCGCTCCTCCATCTGCATGCGTCCAACAATCGGAACCTGCTTGTTGCCATCTCTCAAAACTCCAGCCGTAATGCCATGAAGAGCCGCACCGACGGAATCGGAAACATCTGCGTTTGTGACGTGCGCCAGGTTTGCCCGGTCCGCATCGACGTGCACCACTTCTCTCGCACTCGGCTCGCCCCAATCGTCTCGAACTCTGGCGGTGATGGGGATGTCACGAAAGATTTGCTTCAGCTGCTCGGCTTCCGCTCTGAGACGTGGCAGATCTTCGCCGGAAATTCTGACCTGAATCGGAATTCCAACCGGCTTGCCCGTTTCGAGAGTCCGCGTATCAATGATTGCTCCAGGAATTTGCCTGTCCAGTTCCGGCTGCAAAAGGGCAAGCAGAGGTGTCGTATCATGATTGTCTTTCGTTCGCAGAATCACCTGAGCATAATTGGTTTGCCTGTCCTCAGGTGTGGCGCTGCTCCAGAAGCGCGGACCGCCGCCGCCCACAAAAGTCGTCATCGATTGCAGAACATCCTTCGGATGTCCGTGCTCCGGATGGCTTCTGCCATACTCTTCCGCTACTCGGCGGGTAGTGGATTCCACCTGCTGAGCAACCGAGCTGGTCGCGCTCGCGGGAGTGTCTTCAGGCAGCCACACGTCGATGTAAGAAAAGTATTGAAGATCCTTTGGAAAGAACTGCGGTTTCAGTGTGGAGAACACGACGCCGCCCGATATCAGCAGGACAAGCGATCCTGCCAAGCACACCTTCCTGTGTTCAATGGCCTTCTTCGCAGTTCGGAAATACCAGCCTGTAAACCCGTGCTGCCGTCTCTCGGCGATAGGAGTTTCGCTCTTGGCTTCCAACAGAAACGAGCTGATGAGCGGCACAAAGGTCATCGAGACGAGCAGGGCCGCCAGCAAAGAACAACTAATGACGATAGGCAGACTGTACAGGAATTTCCCTGTGTCCCCTGGCAACAGCAGAAATGGAAGATAGGAGACGATATTGGTAACGGTGGCGAAGGCCATCGTTTTGAACAGTTTTGTTGGTCCCTGCCACGCGGCGTCGAAGCGTGATTTGCCGTCGCCTAGTTCGCGCACAATTGCGTCACCAGAGACCACTGGTACATCGACCAAGAGTCCAAGGGCGATGATCAGCGAAGCGATCGAGACCTGTTGCAGGTCGATCCCGAGCGTATGAATGACTCCGAACGTAATGGCGAGCGTAATTGGCATGGAGGCCGCAATCAGAATGGCCGTCCGCCAGCTCCAGAAGCCAATCAATGCCACGACGACCACCAGCACCAGCGCCTCAATCAAGCTGTGGCTGAAGAGCTCAATGCTGTCGTGTACCTGCAGTGGCTGGTCCGAGGTCCTGGCCAGCACCAGGTCGGCCGGCAATGTTTTTCTGACGCTCGCCAGGTTGGCGTCAACCTGTTTTCCAAAAGATCCGATCTGTTCTCCCTTCTTCATCTGGACCGAGAGCGTAATGGCGCGTGTCGTGATCCAATTGCCGTTTTCATCGCGGCGCGTGTAGCGGTTCAGGTAGGAAGGGGGATTCTCATATCCTCTGTCGATGTCCACGAGATCGCGTAAGTAAAGAGGCGTCCCGGTCGGTGACGTGCCTATAACTACATTGCGCAGATCGTCGATACTCTTGAAGCCGCCTGAGGTGTTGATGCTGATCGTGCGTCCACTTGCATTGAGCGATTGACCGCTCTCGGGTAGGTTACGAGCCGCAAGGATATTGGAAAGATCCGCGGGTCTAAGCTTGTATTGCGCCAGGCGGTGCTGCGAAAAATTCAGAAATACGTTTTCGTCCAGCACTCCGGAACGTTCAACCTTCGCCACAATCGACAATGTTTTGAGGCTTCGCTGAAGGGTATCGGTAAAATCGTCAAGATCACGATAGGTGTATTTGTCACCGGCGACGGCCTGCAAGGCTACGGCGGTATTTGCCGGTTCGTCGATGATCGCAGGTTTCCACGCATCGGGATGAAGTTCATCGGTTTGCAGGTCCTGATTTGCGAACTTTTTCAAAGCAGCCTGCAGATCAGTACTGCTGAGGTTGGTCGCCAGGTCCACCCCAGTGAAGCCTGCTCCTGAAAACACTCGCACATCGGAACACAGATTTTGGGTTGCCATGTCTTCGGTCACCCAGGACAACTTGCGCTCGACTTCGTCGCTATCAATAGACTTAGGAAAAACCACTACGATGGAACGCCGCGACTGAGCACGGAGATCCAAACCGCTGCGAACCTGGCGAATCTGTGTCTCAACCAGCTTGCTTATCCAGGCAACCTGCGGTGGATCGGCAGGCGGACTGGCAACTGTAAGCATCAAGGCAGAGGTGTCACCGAAATCCTTGATGTACAGGATGGGCCCGGCTCCTTGGGGAAGGTCGTGGATAGCATCAAGTCTGAGCTTGACGTCATCCAGTTCTTTGTCTCTGTCGTAGGTTCCCTTTTCGGCCAGTTCGAATTGAACCATGGCCGAGCCGGTTCTGGAGGTGCTCTTGATCTCCGTTACCCATTGATTGAGAGAGATAGCCTGTTCGATTTTTCTGCTGACCAGTTGCTCGACTTGTTCGGTCGATGTTCCCTGCCACGGGACAATAATCATCGCCTGACGCACGGGAATGTCGGGGTCTTTCCGTTGAGGCATATTTAATAGCCCGTAGATTCCCCACATGAGCGCAACCGCGAGAGCGACCCAGGCTATGTGCTTCTGCTCGAGGAAGAAGCGGGCGAGATTCTGCTTTTTGTTCGTGGACTGTTCGTTCTGTGCGTGTGTCATTGCTGTGTCTCCTGGCTGACCGTCCGGATCAGGCTTCCATCGCTTAGCTGGTTCGTGCGGTTGACGACGATTCGTTCGCCGGGCGTAAGTCCTTCGTCGATGACGACCGACTTGCCGAAGGTTTCACCAATCCTCACACTCTTCAATCGCGCGAACTGCTTGTCATCGCGCTCCGTTACAGTGAAAATCGAATAGTTATTTGAACCCGATTCCGCAGTCATCAAAGCGGTCAGTGGCACTACTGGCACGGTTTGCGTATTCGCTTGCGCGATACGGATGCGTGCAATCATGCCCACATTGAGCGAGCGATCCCGATTCGGAAGAGTAACCTCGATGTTGAAAACGCGTGACTCACGATTGGCGGAGGCGGAGATTCCGGTAATTTGCCCTGTGAAGGTCCGCCCCTGCAAGGCATCAAGTTGCACAGGCACCGGTGCTCCTAGCTTGAGGTGTGCCAGCATGCTGTCGGGAACTCCGAAGTTCATTTTCACGACACGCGTGTCGTCGAGGGTGAATGCCTTTGTCCCTGCAGCAACAAGGCTGCCGGGTTCCACACTCTTTTCGACGATGACTCCAGGCATGGGAGCGTTCAGGCTCGTATCGCTAAGATTGATCCGCGCGGTGACAGCCTGCGCCGACGCAGCGCTCAACTGCCCGCGGCGCGCCTCGATCTGACGCACGGCGGCTTCCGCACTGGCGGTCGCCGAAGTGTGCTGATCCACCGCTGCATCGTAATCCGGGCGAGTCATTGCTTTGGCGGCATAGAGCGCTTGTGCACGCTCAAAATCAAGATCCGCCTTTGCCTGGTCGGCCTTTGCTCGGTTGAGTTCCGCTTGCGAAGCGTCAAGCGTACCCTGCGCCGAGCGCTGCTGGCCGACCGCGGAGTTGAGCAAGGCTTCATAATCGGAGCTGCGCAGTCGGGCCAGTGTGGCGCCGGCAGGTATTTTGTCGCCTACCTGCACATCACGCATCCGACCATCGACGCCCTTCACGCGATACAGAGCTGGCGATATAACCGGGTTCCTTGAAGGCCAGTTGAACCTCAGTGTCCGGACGAATCTCGCCGGAGTAAGTCCAACTGGGCTGGACGTGCTGCGTAGCCACGATCTCCGTCACAACGGGAACCGGCTCTGGACCCGCCTTCTGCGTCTTTGCGCAGCCGGCGAGAACTGAAAGTGCAGTAAGACTTAGAATTCCAATTGAGATACGCATTATTCTTCTCCAATCGCTTTTTTTAGATCGGCTCTGGCCTTCCAGAACGCGGTGAGGGCTTGTTGCTGCTGGCTGTCGGCGGAAGCCAGATCCGACTGTGCTTGATACAAATCTCTGCTTAACGCCGCCTCGCGCGTCACCTTCTCCTGCAGCTCTTTGAGCTTCTGCCGGGCCGCACGTTCGCTTGCATCGCTCAGGGTCAGTTGCCGGCGGGTGTTCTCCAATTGCCTGCAGGCATTTCTCACCTCCAGAAGAACGGCGCGTTCCGTAGCGCTGACTCCAACCTTGGCCTGTTCTTCCTGGGCTCGTTTTTCCCCGTATTCATGGTGCCTGCGTCCCCAGTCCCACGGTTCCCACCGGACCGACATACCCACCGTCCCGACGTTGCTTGGAAAAACATTCTCGAAATTCGCTGTCGTGTAGTAACTGAATGCCAGACTCACGTCGGGGATATATTCCGCCTTTTTCGCCCGCGCGGCGTAATTGGCTTGCTGCACCTGAAGCTTCGCCTTCTTCACATCTGGCCGGTTTTGAAGAGCGCGGGCTTCCATAGCTTCGGATGTGGCGAGATCGGTATCTGCGTCGCCGATCGCCGCGACCCGGAACTGCGCGTGTACGTCCCGGCCCATCAGATCGTTCAATCTTTCGCTCGCCGACGCGACCCCGTCGCTCGCATCGCTGATGGCATTCTGTATCTTCAAAAGCTGCGCATCGGCGTTCAGCAGATCCGATTCGAGAATCGTCTCTTTACCGCGGTTCACCAGTGCCAGACGGTGCGATTCCCGGTAATAAGGGAGTGACGCCTGAAGGCTATCCAGAGCGCTCTGTGCCTCGACAACCGCGTAGTAAGCACGTCGAACCTGGTCGACCACCTCCAGACGTGTTTTCACCTCATCCTGGCGCGTACCTTCCAGCCCCAGCGCAAGAGCCTTCAATTGCAGATGCAGCTGGTACTGCGTCGAAAGTGGCTGGGCAACCAGGACATTCACTATGCCTACGGGTTGTCGCGGAATCTCGACCTTCTGGTTCGTTGCCGGAATCGGCCCGGTTGCGCTGAATACCCCAAGCGAGCCTGCCGGGTAAGTAACAGATGGTTTCGTAACCAGTTGGGCGCCGAGCGCAGTGACCTGCATATTCGCAAAACGTCGTGTCTTATTCGCAGCCAGATCGTCAGCGGCCCGGAGTGTATCGAGGCTGGCGGTCTTCAGACTGCTGTTGTTCGCAATGGCTTGTTCAACCGCCTCTCCGAGAGTCAATTCAGGAAGGTTTGCCTGTTGTCCCGCTGCCTGTTCAACCGCGGGCGGGGGGGACAGAGGTGCGAGATCCTGACCTTGCGCCAGCAGCGCCAGCGTCCCGAAGGTGAAGGCCAAGCAGGTTGTTCGAGTGCGTCGTTTCATGAAGCAAGGGTGCCTCGAACGCGGAAGCGGCGGGAGTAATGCCTCGTAAGCCGTACGTAAGCGCTACGTAAGCTAACGACACTTCTTGCGGCACCTGTCAGTGCGACAAGTTTAGCTTTTTCAGGAGTTTGGCAAACCTGCGGTCAGCGTGAAGAGGATGAAAAAACGGCTCGATTGCCAGGAGATTCACGAAGTTTGTTTTGTGATTGATCGCTTCATCCAGGCACTGCAGTGCCAGATCGAAATCTCCCATCCCGACTGCAGCGAAACCTTCTGCCAGGGGAGTGACGTATTGCCGCCCCGCGAGTTCATGTAGTCTCTCGATACATTCTTCGGCCCGCGATAAGTTGCCTTGCTGGGCATGTCCTGCGGCAAGCAGACCGACATCCAATGGTGAGGCTGAAGGCGAGAGACACTGTATCACCGCGTCGTAACGCTGCTGCTGGAAGTGCAAGAGTCCTTCATAAAATCGCGCTTCAGGATAGTCTCGATCCAGTTCGAAAGACTGTCGGAGGTGCTCTGCGGCTGATGAATAGTCTCCTTTTACGTAGTGAAGATAAGCCATCCGCGCGCAGTCGCTGGCCGAGAGCGGGTCCAGTTCAGTCGAGCGGCGAAGTCCTGACTCTGCCGCGTTGATGTCCCCCTGGCACAAGAAAGCCATAGCACGAAACATGTGAGCCGGCGCGTGACTGGGTTGTAGCTTTAGCGCGTAGTCAAACATCCTGTCCGCTTCATCCCAACGATGCTCAAACCAGGCACGAAGTGCGCCCAGCACCGTGCATGTGTCACCGGATTCAGGATCGAGCGCATAACCGCGCTCCGCGTTTGCCTTCACTTCTGGATACACATCACGGCCGGAAACCATCCCGAACTGGGCAAGAAGGCCGCCCGCCGCAGCCATGCCACTGTAAGCAAGAGCGTAATCGGGATAAATCTTTGTGAGGCTTCGTAGCTGCTCCAGGGCGGCGTGCAGCGTTTCAGGCGACTGCTGGTGAATCAGAAATCGAGCTCGCAAGTACCTTGTATATGCCTCAAGATCAGGAGGGGAGGGCCGCACTGGCCCTTGTAGTTCAGGCATGTGAAGCCGGAGTAAGTCCGCAACAGATTGTGCGATCTCTTCCTGGATCGCAAACACGTCCTGTAGCTCGCGACGGAACGTCTCCGACCAGACGTGATGACCCGATTCGGTCTGAATCGCCTGGGCAGTGATCCTCAGCTGTTCGCCGGCCTTCCTCACGCTTCCTTCGATGACAAGATTCGCGCCGAGACGCTGTCCTAGTTCCCGGATGTCGATGTTGGCACCCTTGAAGTGAAAGGCCGATGTCCGCGCAATCACGTTCAAACCGGATATCCGCGTAAGCGAGTTCGTGATCTCTTCAGTGATCCCGTCGCAAAAATAGTCCTGCTCCGGCTCCGGACTCATGTTCACGAACGGCAACACGGCAACGCATACACGGCCCGGTGGCGGAGCTGCGCCAATCTCTTCGCGATGCTTTGCTGGCTGGGCATCAAGCCATCGGAAGACCGGGACATAACTGCCCGGCCGCAATCCAATCAGAACCGGGTCAACCGTACCCTGCCCTTCCTCGTAATAGGCCTTCAACTTCGCTCTGAGACGACGAGCCTCGACCCGAACAATTGCGTCGATGTTCGGATCGTACTCCGAGGTGCGGTCGAACACCTCCATTGCAATCGAGAACTCCTTGAGGCTATCGATATCTCCATCGATTGTCCGATTCACGATGTGCGTCAGAAACCGGCACAGCCGGACTGACGAAACGAAACCAGGGCTATTCACCACGCGCGCCAATTGGTCTCGAACCGCCGTCGCCGGCACGGGGTCGGCTGCAGAGTTGGCGAGAGATTTTCCGGATGATAATGGCGGCGTTGGCACTTGCTTCTTTTCCCCATTCATTATGCTCCACAAAGCTTCGCAATGTTACGGCGAGCTTACGGCGGCTTACGGCCAATCGAAGGCCAGCGGGCATAACGTGGAATCAGGTAGTTATTAGAGATTCGATGCAGACCCTCAAACGAGCAGGAACAGTGATTTTTGTGTCCCCGACGAGCCCCGAAGCCACGGTCGCGCAGGACATCGAAGCGTACGGACTTGAGATGCAATGGGCACCGAGCATCAGGGCGGCGGTTGATTTGCTCAACTCGACGCGCGAGAAGACGGTGATTGTCACGCAACTTGCCCTGCCGGACGGCAATTGGAGAGACCTCGTCGAATGGGTCAGGTGTCCTGAGATCCCCACTCCAATGGTACTTGTGACTTCTGCCATCACGGCGGAACTTTGGTGGGACGCGCTTGAATGCGGCATCGATGACATTCTGCCCGGGCATCTCATTGCTTCTCGTTTGTGCCAACTTCTACAGGAGAATAGGTTCGATGAACGGAACGAATAGTTCGGCAAGCAAGTTCTGCAAATCTGCAACATCAATAACTGATGGAATGTCACTTCAGGAGACTAGGATTCCAGCAGCGCCCGTAACTTGTGAGCGTATCTGCGGCTCGACGTGACCACCGTTCCTTCTGCCAGTACGATGTCGTAAACCCCATCGAACATCGGACGAATCTCGCTAATGCAGGCACCGTTCACGATGGCCGATTTCCGCACGCGGATGAAGTGGTGTGGCGCCAGCTTCTCTTCCAGGTGTGCCAGGGTTTCCCGCAACAGGTGACTGTCGCTGGCGGTGTGTATGCAGGCATAGTTTCCCGTGGCTTCGATCCACAAAACGTTGGAAACGGGAACAAAGAAAATCCGCTTCTTGTCCTTCACCACAAAGCGTTCCAACGGGCGGAGACTACGGAGGGATTGGAGCAGTGGTTCGAGACCTCGATTTGCTTTCCCGCGCTGTTCGAGGACCTGGCGTGCGTGAACCAGGGCCTTGGCAAATCGCTCCTTATCATACGGTTTCAAGAGATAGTCAACAGCGTGCACTTCGAATGCACGAATGGCGTGCGCATCGTGAGCCGTGACGAAGATATAAACGGGAGCGGGGCCGGTCGATGGCTCCACATTTTCGATGACTCCAAAACCATCCAGATCAGGCATCTGCACATCGAGAAAAACGATGTCGGGATGAAGTTCATTGATCTGCTCCACCGCACTTATTCCGTTCGCCGCCTCGCCTACAACTTCAATGCCGTTGTGTTCGGCCAGATAGCGACGGATACCGCGCCGGGCGATCGGTTCGTCATCGACGATGAGGACTCGCGTCTTCATGCGAACTCCGCAGTGGAATGGTGATGATGGCCTCACAGCCTCGACCGTCGCCCCCGGTAAGTTCCAGCGACGACTCGTCCCCGTAGAGCTGTTTCAAGCGTGACTGGACATTGGTGAGTCCGACGCCGAATCGCAGGCGCGATCCCGGTGCCGGACCCGGGCCATCATCGCGGACGCAGAGCCAAACTCTGCCGTTGTGGCGTTGCGCAGCGATCTCTAGCCGGCCTGCGGCGGAATCGACGCTGATGCCGTGCTTGATGGCATTCTCAACCAGTGGCTGAAGCGCCAGGCTCGGTACATAGACTCCGAGAAGGTCAGGTGGCACGTCCATGTGAACTTTCAACCGATCATGAAAGCGTGTCTGTTCGATCTCCAGATACTTGCCGACGAACTCGAGCTCGCTCTGCAAGGTGATCTCGTTCTCCCGCCGTTCGAGGGCCATGCGCAGCAAGTCGCCGAGGCAGACCAGCAGATGGCTCGCAGCATCGACGTCTTCCTGCATCAGGACTCCAATGGTGTGAAGACTGTTGAACAAAAAGTGCGGATGTAACTGGCTCTTAAGGTTCTCAAGTTCGGCATGGGAGAGCTGCGTCTCCAGTTGCGCCGCTATAGTCTGGCGCTCCATAGCGGCCTGGTAAAAGTGGATCGACTGATACAGTCCCACAACTAACCAGTACGTAAGCATGCCAGTAAAGCTCATAGATAGAACACTGACTGTGAACGTCGGGAGAAGGCGCAGCGCACCAGGATCAGTTATGCGAAAAACTGACCGCAGAAGTCCACGGCTCAGAAAGTATTCGGTGACAGATGCCAGGGGAGCCATCATGAACGACGTGATTGTGTGGATCGCTATATGAGGTACAAACCTCGGCCCCGTCAACGGGAACCGTTTGGCCAGACCAATCACAAGCGGTGTGTACGCCGCCCATACGTACCAGTAGACAAGTTCGAGCGCACCCACGATCACCCAGCTGACGTGCCCACCCTGTACCTTCACCACCACGATCCTGCGCACGGTGAACAACAGTCCTACAATCGTCCACGCACACAGGATCAAAATCCATCTCGTCCGTCCCATATCTGGTGTGGCCTGCAGCAATGGGTGTGTCGACCTCTCCGGGACGGATTATAGCGGAGCCTTCGAAGGAGACATCACTGAGGACAGACCGCTTGTCTCACTTCGGACGCCGCATGTCACTTTTCCTGCAAACACTGGTTCTTCGCGGCATATTGTCGTGAGCAGGAGCATCGGCAAGACCCACACGGGCTCGTCATCTTCACCAGCTACGCCAGCTAACCCAGTATCCACAGGAGTTTGCCATGAGCAAGACCGCAATTACCTCGCCGGAACTCACGCCGCCGGTCGGCCCGTTTTCCCAGGCGATCGAAGTCGGTGGTTTCCTCTACTTCAGCGGACAGGTCGCCCAAGACCCGGCCACCGGCAAGGTGGTCGAGGGGGGCATTGTGGCAGAGACAGAGCGCGTCTTCCAGAACCTCTCGGCGGTTCTCAAGGCGGCCGGCAAGAGTTTCGATGACGTCGTGCGCGCCGGTGTGTTTCTCACGAGCATGAGTGACTTCGCCGCGATGAATGGCATCTACGCAAAGTATTTCAGTCAGCCCTTTCCCGCCCGCACGACGATCGGGGCCGCCGCGCTACCGCTTGGGGCCTGCGTCGAGATCGACCTCGTCGTCAAGGCTTGAGGCGACGCAAGGAGGGCCTCATCGCGGGGATCTTGGAGGCTCCAAAATGCAAATACTGATAGTGGGCATTGGCGCGTTGGGCGGAACAATTGCGGCGCGTGCCATCCGCACAGGACTGCCCGTCCGGCTTGCGGCTCGCAATACCGATTCCGCGGAGGCATTGCGCAGATCGGGCCTGCGAGTGTCCGGCATCGGAGGAGAGGTGAGGGCAGACGCTATCGACGTTGCCGCAGTTGAGGACTACGGAAAGGGAGACCAATTTGACCTGATCCTGCTTGCCACCAAAGCGCAGGACGCGCTGGAAGTCGCGCCCCATGTGGTGGGCCTACTTGCCCCCGAAGGAGTCATATTGCCTATACAGAATGGCGGCGTTGCACGGGTGCTTGCGGATCGTCTAGGCGAAGATAAGATCCTTGGTGGATTCTCAAATCTTGGCGCCACGATGGTAGAACCCGGCGTCTACGAGCAGAAGAATGCAGGGCATCTACTGATAGGCGAACTTGCTGGTGGTGTCAGTGAGCGCGTCGAGCGGGTTGCGCGCGCCTTGGGTCGAGCGATTGAGGTTAAGGTATCTTCAAACCTGACTGGTGCCATCTGGTCGAAACTCCTGATCAATTGCTCGGTTACAACCCTCGGTGCGCTCTGTTCGCAAACCATGCGTCAGTACATGGAAACGGAGGCAGGCAAGAAGGTCTTCCGACGGACGTACGAGGAAGCGTTATCCGTGGCACTTGCGATCGGCACTCGGCTGGAGCGTCTGGCCGTGGACCCGATTCCGCCCGGATGGCCGAGCAATTTTGCCGCAGAGGAACACTATGAGTCGTGGGTCGAGGCTGTGATTGCTTTCTACGGAGACATCAAACCCTCCATGCTCCAGGACTTTGAGCGCGGCCGTAAGACTGAGATCGACTTTATCAACGGCTATGTGGTGACGTTAGGCCACGCGTCCGGAGTGCCGGTACATATGAACGCCACAATTACAGACCTTGTACACCAGATCGAACGTGGAGTTCTCCAGCCGACACGAGAACGGATGAACGAGCTAGCTGATCAAACCGGTGAGCGGACCCGTGGCAACAGTATTTGACGGCCAACTCTGACCGCTTGTCTCACTTCGGACACCGCATGTCACTTTTCCTGCAAACACTGGTTCTTCGCGGCATATTGTCCAGTGAGCAGGAGTAGTCGACGAAAAGGAGTTCCACATGAAGAAGATTCTGACTCAGTACGGAGTGTGCGCGCTTGCGGTCGCTCTGATGGTGCCGTTGGCGCAGGCGCAGGCGCAGCCGGCAGGAATACAGGCCGCCTTCGGAAAAGATGCCGGAACGCTTTCCGACAAATTCACCGGACTCGCGCGCGTTATGTCGGGCAAGTACGACTGGAAGCCCGGCCAGGGCGTTCGCTCCGTCGGCGACGTGTTCAACCTGATCGTTAAAGAGAACGGCATGCTCGTCGGCGTGCTTTCGGGCACACCGAATACGGGGGCAAAGCCCGCGCCCATCACCGATCCGGAGAAATTGCAGGAAGCTCTGAAGGCTTCTTACGTCAATCTGCAAAAAGCGATTACGGGACTTTCCGACAACGACCTGCAGACGCCGGTGAAACTGTTCGGAAGAGACATGACGAAGCAGGACGCGCTGATGCTGATTCTCGAAGATCAACACGAGCATCTGGGGCAGTCGATCGCGTACGCGCGCAGCAACGGCGTGGTTCCGCCCTGGTCTAAGTAGGAGCGCCGCGCGGTGGGACACTCAGTTCGCGTCGTCTAGGAAGGAGTATCGATGACATTCAACTGCTGGAAATTCAAAGGCGGGAAATCCAAGGGATGGAGTGTTTGCGCCATTGCCCTGCTTTCTTTCACCGCCGGATCGCTCATTACTGCCCGCCTTGCTCACATTGACCACGTGAGGGCCGACAGCAATCGCGTCTTCGAGCTTCGCATTTATCACACTGTACCGGGCAAATTGCCGGCACTGGAATCGCGGTTTCGAGACATCTATTCAAAGCTGTTAGCCAAACACGATCTGCAGGTCGTGGGTTACTGGGTACCTGAGGGGGCAGCCGATTGGGACAACACATTCGTATACCTCGTGGCTCATTCCAGCCGGGAGGAAGCTAAAAAGAACTGGGACGCGATGCTGGCCGACCCGGAGGTTCAGGAAGCAATCAAATCCGAGGAGGCCAACAAGCTGGTGGAAAAGATAGACCGGACGTACATGCGGCCGACGGATTTTTCGCCGAAGTAGTGTCGCATTTCGCGAGATTCGACTCGTTAGTCGAGTTCGACGCCAGAAGCCTTCCTCTAGGGCTGGCGACATTCAACTACGATTTTGTCATCAACGACAAGGTTACTAATTCAGGCCTCGAACACTGGCAGGTGCGCAAAATCGATGGGGAGTGGAAGATATTGTCCGTTACCTGGACGATCTATTGATAGTCACAGCTGACAGGCCGAGAGGAGCGTCTTCATGGGGACTTTACTTCAGGATGTTCGCTATGGTTTGCGCATGCTGGTCAAGAAGCCCACATTCACGATCGTGGCTGTCCTGACGCTGGCTCTGGGCGTGGGAGCCAACACGGCCATTTTCAGCATCGTGAATGCCGTGTTGCTGCGTTCTCTGCCCTACCGCGATCCCGATCGTTTGGTACGAATCTTCTTTAACGAGCCCGGCGTAGGATTGCGGGACGTTAGGTTTTCCAAGCCCGAACTGGATGACCTGCAGACGCGAGCGGGTGTATTTGAAGATGTGACCCCGATCTTCGAGGGTAGCGAGGATGTGACCGGCGCCGGACAGCCCGAGCGTGTCGAGGGGGTCAATGGCAGTTTCAGCTACTTTTCCATGCTGGGTGTGACCCCGCAAATTGGACGGTTGTTTGGTCCGCAGGACTTCGTGCCTGGTTTCGCTGCAGAGGCCGTGATCAGCGATGGCCTGTGGCGTCGTGCCTATGGCGCCGATCCGAACGTTCTCGGCCGTACCATCCGGATCGACAATGATCCCCTGACAATTATCGGGGTTCTGCCACGCGGATTTCGCCATCCTGGACCGACGATTTCCGGCGACGCGGAAGTGTTTGGCGCCGGCGGATTCAGCGGAGATCCCTTTCCCCCGCCAATGCGTGGTACCCGGATTTTAGTATCTGGAATCGGACGACTTAAGCCTGGCCTGACACTGGCGCAAGCTCAGGCGCGGCTCACTGCCATGGCTGCCCAATTACGCCACGACTTTCCCGCCGATTACCCGCCGCAGGCGCAATGGACAATTGAGATTCAACCATTGCAAGAAACTTTGGTGGGCAATGTTCGGCCCATGCTGCTGGTGTTACTGGGTGCGGTAATCCTGATCGTTTTCATCGTATCGTTGAACATTGCCAATCTCCTCTTGGCGCGCGCTTCGGGGCGGCAACAAGAGATGGCGGTGCGGTTAGCGCTGGGGGCGAGCCGCGGCCGCATGGTGCGCCAGATGCTGACCGAGTCCATGCTGCTGTCGCTCATCGGCGGTGCCGCGGGAATCGCAACCGCAGTGGGTACTTTGGGTTTCATCCTGCGCTTCGTGCCATCGAACGTTCCCCGGCTCAACGAAGTACGAATCGACTGGGTGGTGCTGGCGTTCGCTCTGCTGATTTCCATTCTCACCGGCTTAGTGTTTGGACTTGCTCCAGCGCTTCATTCGGCAAAAGGCGCTCTCTCCTCGGCCATTCGTGAAGGCGGTCGAGGGTCCGGCTACAGCACGAAGACCGGCCGATTGCGGGATGTTCTAATCGTCTCTGAACTGGCATTTGCCGTCATACTGATGGTCGGAGCCGGCTTGCTGCTGCGTACGCTGCGGGATCTGTTGCAGGAAAATCCAGGCTTTAATCCAACTCAAGTTGTCACGGCAAACATACAGCTTCCGAATCCCAACGAACCGGAGGCGGATCCGTATCTCGATATTCCTCGCAGAGCCACCTTTGATCGTGAGTTGCTGCGGCGCATGAAGGCAATTCCGGGAGTGGAACTCGCCGCAATCACCTCAGCTCTACCGACCACCAATACCAACCCCAACGCGGTCGGTGGCATAGCGATTGAAGGCTTCGCGATTGAAGATAGACCGGTCGAGTCCTCGCAGGATCTGCGCGCCGAGAGAATTCGGATAAGCCCCGATTATTTTAAGGTGTTACAGACGACGCTCCTACGCGGCCGCTCATTCACCGAGGGCGATGAAGACGGCAAACCGCTGGTGGCCATCATTGATGAAAGCACCGCTCGTAAGTATTGGCCAACCCAGCGATCCGCTGGGCCGCCGAGTGCGGTTCGGACGAGACCCTACCAAGCCATGGACGACCATCGTGGGTATTGTTAAGGATATCAAGAGTGACGGTCTCGACATCGATGGCGTTCCCCACATCTATGTTTCGACCTATCAAGACTCCAGCAAGCGACTGAGCGTGGTGTTGCGGACGTCTCTGCCCGCGACCCTGCTCGAACCACAGATTCGGCATGAAATCCAGAGCATTGATCCCGGCTTGCCGGTATTTAGTGTTTCTTCGATGAACGACGTCCTTGATCGGTCACTGGCTTCACGCCGTTTTTCTGCCGATCTGGTGGGCGGATTTGCTGGACTGGCGGTGCTTCTGGCCTCCATCGGAATTTACGGCTTGTTGGCTTATATGGTCGGCCAAAGATCGCGCGAGATCGGTATCCGCATGGCCCTGGGCGCGCGGCGGGACGACATTCTGAGAATGTTCTTACGCAAGGGGGTCGCGCTTGCTGGCGTGGGCATCGTTGCCGGATTGGTCTTTTCTGCATCCACTGCGTCCATGATGGCAAGTTTGCTCTATGGGGTGCGCCCCCATGATCCGGCTGTGTTTCTGATCGTGCCTCTGCTTTTACTTGCAGTGGCCGTGCTGGCCAGCTATCTCCCAGCACGCCGCGCGACGAAAGTGAACCCGATGATTGCCTTTCGCG
>CAVPME010000005.1:0-72215 GCA_963706335.1 Terriglobia bacterium | reverse complement strand
CGAAGCTGCAGAAAGCCATAGTTCCCGGTTCGAGTCCGTAAGCGCCGTCAAAGTTTGTGCGCCGCCCTGCAGCCGCAGGTAAACGGTCGCGCCAGCAACGGTGCGCCCATCCGAATCAACCACCGATCCCCGTAACGTGCCAAACTCTGTCTGCGCCTGCATCGCAAGAGCAGTGAGTAGTGATCCAAACAAGACCACGACCATGGAAAAACGTGTGCCATGGTATAGAAATTGTGGCGCGGTCACGCGGAAACGGTACATGGGAAGGTTTGCAGCCAACTGTCAAAAGCCTAACAACGGCTGCATTTTCGCAATTTCTGTCAGCGGATCGTAGATTGTATCACGCTCATTTGCCAGACGATTTTGTGACATCGTGCCCCTGCAGTGCGACCCACGAAGGAAGAATTAGGGCCCACGACTCCTCTCGCTTCGCTGGTCAGTCGTATGTCGCGTCGAGCTTCTAGCGTTCGCTTTCCTGCGCTGAAGGCACTACAATGCAGAGTCCTTCCCGACGCGGGTCATTTGGAAAATTCAAGCGGTCTTCCAACAAATCCGCGAGGTGAGGTCAAAGGACCCAGGGGGAAAATTTCGTAATGAAGCCACGAAGCTTCGTTATTCTGCTGGCCGCTTTAGTCGTGCTGTACCAGCGCCAGCCAACTCCAGGCGCAAAAGATCAAAGTCATCGTCGATCAGGACGCCCGCGGTCCGGCCACGACCGACATGCAGTCCATCCTGATTTTTCTGCAGTCGGACAAGTTCGACGTGCTGGGCATCACCACGGTCAGCGGCGATCAGTGGGTGAAGGAAGAAACGCAGCGCACGTTGCGCCTGCTCGAAATTGCCGGGCGCACCGACGTTCCAGTCGTCCAGGGCGCCGAGTTCCCTCTGCTTAATTCCAAGGAAGAGACCGAGCGCTGGGAAGCCTTCTACGGCAAGTTTCGCTACAAGGGCTGCTGGAGCGACTTCTCCAAGCGCCCGGGAAACACTCCGCCCGCCTTCCGCGCCGGATATCACGATCCGGACGTCGTTCCGCCGCTGGTCGAAGGCGCGCCGCACACCAAGCCGCTCGACGAAACTGCGGCACACTTCATCGTTCGCATGGTGCATAAGTATCCCGGCGAAGTCGTGATCTGGGCAGGCGGCCCGCTGACCAACATCGCGCTGGCGCTGCGCCTGGATCCGGAAGTGGCGACGCTGGCGAAAGAACTGGTGCTGATGGGCAGCGGCATGTATGCCGACACCGGCGGCATCAACAGCATCGACGGACGCCGCGAATTCAACTGGTGGTTCGATCCCGAGGCCGTGCGCATCGCCATGCGCGCGCCGTGGAAGAAAATCACCATCACGCCGATCGACATTTCGGTCAAGACCACGGTCAATCCGGAGGTCAAGGCTGCCATCGCCAAAGCGGACACGCCGGTCGCTCGCTACCTGACCGAATATTCCGTGGAAAGCTTCATGTGGGACGAACTTTCCGCCGCGGCCATGATCGATCCCTCCATCATCACCGGACAGAAAGAACTGTACGTCGATATCGACGTCGACCACGGGCCAAGCTACGGCGAAACACTGTTCTGGGACCCGGGAACAGAGGTTCCGCCCTACGAGCGAAAGGCGACGGTGCAGTTCGATGTGGACACCAAGAAGCTCTACGACCTCTACATCAAATTGATGACTCAGCCGCCGCGGACGAAACCATAGCGCTGCCGTCACTGTCGGCAGCTTATGCGGCCGGGATGCAGCGCGGACGTCATCGGAATCGGCAAGGGCTCAGGTCAAGGAAACTCATGGAATTCAAGACAGCCTTCTGGAATCACACGGCGTCAGTTTGTGGCTGCCTCTGCGACTGACGTCTGGCAGCCAGCGCATTGGCGCGCGAAGCGCTCGGTCAGGGTCAGCACCGAACCCCGCGCGGGTGGCCCGTTCCGAGTCATCATCGACACCGATCCGGGCGTGGACGATGCTCTTGGCGTTGCTGCTCGCCATGCGCTCGCCGGAGTTGAAGATTGAAGCCATCACTCCGGTCGCCGGAAACGTTCCGCTGGAACTGACGCTTCCCAATGCCCTGCGCATGGTGGAAATCGCCGGTCGCACCGACATTCCGGTCGCTGCCGGCGCCAAGGCGCCGCTCCTGCGCCGTCTGGTGACTGCCGCTTACGCGCACGGCGAAAACGGACTGGGAGGAGCGGTCTTTCCCGAACCGAAAATCAAGCCGGTCGCTGAACCTGCGGCGGAACTGATTCGCCAGATCATCCGCAAATATCCCGGCGAAGTGACGCTGATCCCGATCGGTCCGCTGACCAATATCGCCACCGCTCTTGAGTCTCGATTCCGAACTCGCCGGCATGGTGCGAGGCATCGTCATGATGGGCGGATCGCTGTCCGGAGGAAACATCACGCCGGCGGCCGAGTTCAACATTTACGTGGATCCCGAAGCGGCGCGCATCGTCTTTCAATCCGGCATTCCCATCACCATGGTCGGCCTGGACGTCACCCGCAAGACTTCGCTGACCGAAGAACACGTGCGCGTGCTCGAAGCCGCGCAGAATCCGGTCAGCCAGGCGGCGGCGAAGATTGGCCGCAATGCGATCAACCACAACCGCGAGCAGGGATTTCTGGTTGGGCCGAATATGCACGATTCACTGGCGGTGGCCGCATTTCCTCGATCCGTCGCTTCTGACGCTTGAAGGACTATTACGTCGATGTTGAAACCACCGGCGAACTGACCGCGGGCGAAACTCTGGGCTACAGTCCGAGCGCCGGTGACTTGCGGCGGAAGCCGGGACGGAGAAGCAGGAAGGCATGAACATGTCGATTCGCGGATCGGCGCCGACGCTTGCCAGCTACCAGAACATCTCCGGTCCTGCGCGATAAATTTGTGCCCAACGCCAAAGTGGCGCGTGGACGTGGATTCCCCGAGGTTCTTCGACCTGCTGATTGGGCGCCTGTCGGGACAAGTGAATAGCAGGCGAAAGAGTCGTCGTCGCGGTCGGAAGTCTGTCGTTAAGCCATATTTGAGGTGAACGATGAAATTCGGCCGAGTCTGGGTCTGGAGCAGCATTGTCTTGATGACTTGTCTGGCCGCATGCGGGTCAGGGCAAGCGCAAGATCATCATCGATCAGGACGCCGCCGGTCCGGGCGGAACCGACCAGCAGTCGATTCTGCTGCTGATCCAGTCTCCGCAGACCGAAGTGTCTGGGCATCACCGTCGTCACCGGCGACGCCTGGCTCAAATCAGAAGTAGCGCACACTCTGCGCATGCTCGAACTCATCGGACGAACCGACATTCCGGTGGTGCCGGGAGCGGAGTATCCGCTGGTCCGAACGAAAGAAGAGACCGAACTCTGGGAGCAGCGCTACGGTTCGATCACCTGGCTGGGTGCCTGGACTCCGAGGTTTTATCATCCGCCTGATCAGTTGGGAGACATGCCCGAAGGAAAACCCACCACCAAGCCTCCGACGAAGATGCCGCTCACTTCCTGGTACGCATGGTGCGCAAGTTTCCACACGAGGTCACGATCTACGAGGGCGGCCCGATGACCAACCTGGCGCTTGCCATCTCGATCGACCCGGAATTCGCCAGCCTGGCCAAGGAACTGGTCTTCATGGGCGCGCAGTCTGAATCCGCAGACCGCCGATCCCGAATTCGCAAATCGCCCGCGACACGAATTCAATATCTGGTTCGATCCGGAAGCGGCTCACATCGTGCTGCGGGCACCGTGGAAAAAGATCGTCTGCACCACGGTAGACATTTCGGTGAAGACCAGAATGACCAACGAATTGATTAACCGAGTCAAAGCCGGCGACTCGCCGGCGGCACAATACGTCGGCAAGTATTCGCGCCTTTATGGCGAATACAACTATCTGTGGGATGAACTGACGGCGGCGGCCTGGCTCGATCCCAGCGTGATCACGAAGAAAGAAACGCGATTGATGGATGTAGATCTGGACCGCGGCGCCGGCTACGGGGACATGCTTACCTGGACAGAGAAAGACAAGCCCAAGCTCGATGTCCAACCGGTGGAGATACAGGTAGATCTCGACACCGAAAAGTTCTACAAAATGTTCGTAGATCTGCTGACGGCTCCGACACCGAAAAAGAATTAGGCGAACCAGAAGCCTATTTTTCAGCACAAAGCTGTTCAAGGAGAAACAATGTTCACACCGAGTAGTTTGACGATTGCGCTGTTGATGATGATCACCAGCGCCGTCTGCTGGGGATCCTGGGCCAATACCTTCAAGGGTGTGAAGAATTACCGTTTCGAATTGTTCTACTGGGATTATGCCATCGGTATTTTTCTGATCTCACTGGTACTGGCGCTCACCATGGGCAGTACCGGTCACGACGCATCAAGTTTTCTGAACAACGTATCCTCTGCCGACACTTCAAATATCGTTTCCACGCTGATTGGCGGCGCTATCTTCAATCTCGCCAACCTACTGCTGGTGGCCGCGATTGACATGGCCGGACTGGCGGTTGCATTTCCAGTTTCGATTGGAATCGCGCTGGTAGTGGGGGTTATTTCCAGCTACATTCTTCAGCCGAGAGGAAATGCTGCCCTTCTCGCGGCCGGCGTTTTCTGCGCCGTAATCGCAGTCGTCCTGGATGGCAAGGCGTACGGCAGCTTGGCCAGCGCGGGGCGCGCCGTTTCCAAGAAAAGTATCGTCACCTGCATTGTTTCGGGGGTTCTGATGGGCCTGTGGGCCCCCTTCGTTGCCCACGCCATGACGACCGGCAATACGCTTGGCCCCTACAGCATTGCCGTGTTTCTTACTCTCGGGGCGTTGCTTTCTTGTTCCATCTGGAATGTTTACTTCATGAAGAAGCCACTTGTCGGAGAGCCGGTAAACTTTTCTGGCTACTTCCGTGGACCGGCTTCCGGTCACGTTCTCGGAATATCTGGGCGGCGCGATCTGGGGAACTGGAATGGTTTTTAATCTTGTGGCGGCTAGTTTCACCGGCGTTGCGATTTCCTATGCGATCGGCCAATCTGCGCCCATGGTCGCGGCGCTTTGGGGCGTTCTCGCCTGGAAAGAATTTAAAGGAGCCGGTAGCAAAGCGTACGTGTATCTGCTTCTGATGTTCGTCTTCTACGCGCTGGCGATTGCTCTGGTGGCGCGAGCCAACGGGTAGAAATATTTACTTAGCCAAGTCCTCAAGCATCTTCTGCGCTTGAGCATGTCCCGGATGTTCTTTGAGCAGTTCGAGCAAAAGGGCTTTGGCTTTTTCGCCTGAGCCTTCAATTGCATACACTCGGGCAAGATTCAGATAAGACTGATCGAAGACAGGCGCAACACGGATACATTGTTCGAAATTGGCTACCGCATCGTTGCGGCGTCCTGTACGCAAGTAGAGCACGCCAAGATTGTTGAGGGCTTCGGGGTAGCCGGGGCGAAGCTTTAATGCCCTCTGTAAATAATCGTAAGCTTTTGCATTGTCGTCGGTCTGCGCGAAGACCATTGCGAGGCTATAGTTTGTCTCCGGGTCTCCCGGATTAAGTTGGACAGCCTTCTCCAGGGCTTCTTGTGCTTTTCCCCAATCTCTCTGTTGTCGGTACGCGTTGCCGAGATTTTCAAGTGCAACCGCATTGTCGGGATTCATCCGGAGAGCTTCCTGAAACAACGGAATCGCGTCTACAGTGTTGTTTTCACGCGTTGCGAGTAATCCCAGGTTGTTCCAGGCATTGGCCAGCGTATCTGGATAGCTGGCACGCAGCTTGACCGTTCGCTCGAAACTTTCACGCGCTTGATCGTTCTTTTGCTGTTTCAGGTAGACACTGCCCATCCCGTAAAGAGCCTCGGCGCTCGAAGGATCGTCACGCAGTGCCAGTGCGAACGAACTTTTCGATTGATCGTAGTATCCGCGCTGGAAATAGACTGAACCGTAATTGAGATAATTGCGTCGAAATTGCAAATTGCTGGTCACCCCGGGAAAGGTAAAGCTCTCTTCAGGCGCTCCGCATCATTACCTGGAATATCGCGAAAATCTTGTTCCAAATGATCAGGATTGAGCCGTCCCTGATAGACCTTGACGATGTCTCCCTTGTCGTCAATCAGAAAAGAAGTGGGCAAACTAATGTCGCGGTGTCGATCAAACAAATACCGATAAAGAATGTTGTAGACCCCCGAGACCTCGTCCGAGCCTTGCAAAATGGGAAATGAAAGCTTGCTGTTCCGAGCCAACGTTCGTACGTTTTCCAAATGCGCAGGATCATTCGCATTTATTGTGAGGAGCTGTAAGCCTTGAGCGGCCCAGCGCCTGTGGAGCTGATTAAATGTTTTCAAGTCTTCGTGACAGCCGGGCGATTCGGTGGTCCAGAAGTTGAGCAGCACCGGCTTGCCGTGAATTGCTAAGAGCGTGCGCGTTTGTCCGGTCAGATCAGGTAAAGAAAAGTCTGGCGCGGAAACCGGCGCCAGCAGCCACGTCTCACACTTTCTAGGAAGCGATTCGAAGCCCACGAATCTACACTCAGAAGCGTGCCCCAGTGTTTTGCCTCGCGCGTCAGTTTTGAACGCTTCAATACGCGATGGTTCCAACCCTTCTTCCACCCATACTCTGTGGTTGATCGGAAGATCGTGAAGTTCCTGCACTAACCCGCTCGGCCAGCGAATTGACGCCCGCACCGGGCCTTTGGCGTCGCCTAGCCCGAAGAACACCTCCTTGCTGTGCTGGGAAAGAAATCCCGACCCAGCGTGGAGCGTGAGGGTCTGGCGCATGGTCCCTGTGTCTATCGTGATCGCAGCGCCGATAGCATCACGATTGCTCTTGCTACCGCGCAGACGAAAGGCGATCGACGGAGGAAGATCGCTTATTACATTCTTCAAAAGCCGCAATTGCGGACCATTGCGATTTTTAAGAACAACTTCCAACCGGCCATCATGATCGAAATCGGCGAGGGCGAATGATCTGCCGTCTTCGAGGAAATCCAGGCCCACCGCGCCGGAGACGTCGGAAAATGTGCCATCGCGATTGTTCGCGTAGAAGGTATTGCGTTCGTACCCGCTCCATGTGCCGTCGGAGCGAATCAGTTCATTGAGCGCGTTCCATCCCTGTTCGTAGTCGTGAGCAGGCTTGGCCTCGACGGGCGAATTTGCGACAACCTGCCGCCAGAAGAAACTGTTCAGATCTTCACGTGATGGTCCGGAGACCATGCCATTGGCAACGTAAAGATCGGGGAAGCCATCGTGATCAAAGTCCCAGGCATCGCTCGACCAGGACCAGCGGCCCATCTCAACTCCAGCGGTGACGCCTTCGATCCTCAAAACTGCCATCTCCGTTGTTGCGAAACAGCGAATTGCCCATCGCGTGTTTGCGATAGAGCGCGCGTACCGCTTCGGGCGCATCCTTCTGAAACAGGCTCCTGAGTCGAAATTCGCTTGCCGGCGGCGGTCCACATATTCGCAACGTAGAGATCTTCCCTGCCGTCATTGTCGTAGTCGAACCAGCAGACGCTCATGCCCGCGCCGACATCCTCCACTCCGGCCTGGCTGCAACATCGGTAAAGGTTCCGTCGCCATTGTTGCGATAAAGATTCTTCCGGCCGAAATCGTTGACTACGTAGAGATCGGGCCAGCCGTCGCGGTTGTAGTCACTCCAGCCGCAACAAAAACTGTAGCGCGTATTGTTCTTGTCGAGGCCGGTCTGCGCGGTCACGTCGCGAAAAGTTCCGTCGCGCTGGTTGCGCATCAGGAAGTTGGGCGGACCATTTTCCGCGTCGTAGTAAGGAGAGGGATATTTGTACTGGTCCGTGCCCTGGTAATAAAGATAAAGGCAGAAGTAAATATCCAGCCAGCCATCGCGGTCGTAGTCGGCGATCGCCGCGCCCGTAAACGTTCCCTGCGGAGGCGTGGCAAACTGAAATGCATTTGGTTTCTCGCGAAACTTGCCACCGCCTTGATTCAGAAACAGCAACGGCCCGCTGGTGCAGACGACGATCAAATCCTGGCGGCCATCGTTGTCGATGTCGGCAAAGAGCGCGCATGCCGTATTTTCGAGAATGCCGACCCCGGCCGAGTCAGTAATGTCCTCGAACGTTCCGTCGCCGCGATTTCGATAGAGCCGATTGGGAAGTCCTGCGGGCTGGCAAACGTAGAGATCATCGAAGCCGTCGTCGTCGAATGTCGCCGACCGAGACCCCGTTATGGCCGTAGATATCGATGCCGCAAGCGACGTCGAGAACGGTTCGCCAGTAATCGGCGCCGTGCAGCAGTTGCGCTGAGTAAGGAAGGAGCTACCGGCAAGAGCGTGTCGCGGCAACGTCCACAAATATCGGGAGTGACGGAACGGCTATGCGTTTCGCGTCGCGGCCTTCCAATTTCTGCAGACGAAGTTCGTCTGGCTTCGAAGAGTCTGCCGACGGCCGGAGTGGACGATGCCCATTCAAGTTCCCATTCACCCACTCGCTGTTCGCGATGAAAATCGCGGCCGGTGCCGACGAATTCATAGCGCACGCGAGTACGTAACCGTGTACTGGCCCCTGAACCGGGCCGCCTCAATTGCGACAATCTGGAATTCCGCGGTTATCAACCTTCGAAAATGAGCTTAGGTGGACCCGTAATTCTCCAGACAAATGCGTCGCGCCCGAAGACCACTCTGCCGGGTAAACTTGTTTTGCCGGACTTCCAGCGCAGGCTCGATCGAAGTACGCGCGATTCCACGGACTGTGGCGAGAATCCTGAAAACTCCGAACTAAGAACCTGTTCGATGGAGTGCATTGCTGGCGGCGACTGTCGCAACTCAACCGCTCCAATCCGAAAGAATCGCTGCGATCCGGTCTGCATACTTCTCAGTGACGAAATTGTCGAGGCCTGCCTGGGTCTTAAGCAGCGTGGATTCGAGTGGCAACTGGGCGCGGTAGTGCGGATGTAAATGGAAGTCGCTGTCTGGTGAAACCGCGTCGCCAGAATCTGAAAGCATGCGACGACGAAAAGGCCGATCCCGTACAGAGCTCGGGAGACAAGCGCTGCAGAAGCTGTCTGGCAGCAGCGAATCAGGAAGCTTCGTCGGTCTGGTTTAGTAGGATGGATTTGGCGGAGCCGGATTAGTCGTTGCGGAATCGGGAGACCGAAAGAGTCGCTCGGGTGACGCTACTTCCCTTTCCGATTCAGACTGCTTCCCCCTCGGTATTCGCGTGTGGAAATCGAAATCTAACACTCGCATCGAGACCGGTCAAGGCGACGCAACTGTCCCTGTAAGCATAACTTTGCGAATCGCGAAAAGGTCACAACCGAACCTTCTTGATCTGTGAACAATGTTCCAGGCTCGCGATCAATTAAACGTCCAGAAATCTGTCCCGATTCTGGTTCTCAGAGCAAAGGCAGGTGTCGCTCTTGCCGAAGATGCGATAGCGATTGCGGGCGATCGATTCTGTATCCCCGATCGCGAAGCCATCTGGGAATGATCGCGCAAGAAAGCCGCTGCGACCAGCCCAAGATCCGCCTATCTGTCGCAAGCACCGAAATTACCGCGTCGGAACGTTCGCCTAGCCGCTCGTCCTGGCAGACCGACAGGTTCCACGAGATACACGGTATCCAAATCGTGAGGGTCAAGATCGTGACGCTGCAGGATCTGCGGCTGCAAAATCACTCTGCAAAGAAGCGAAGCGCAGACGCCGTTTGCGATCGCGCTTCAGAGTGTAAATTGCACCAAACGGTTACAGAGTCCGCAAACTCCGTCATAGAGAAGAATCGGGTTGCGGGATCGGCTGACGACTGAGCTCAACGGAGGCTTCCGGTTTTCTCTGCAGCTCCGGGACATACTCGGCGAGTTACCCTTTTCCAGCAGATAGTTGCCCGGGCCCTGTTGCCCGCGAACGGTGCGACAGAACTCAGCAACGAAGAATCCGGCGTGCAGCGCCTCGGTAAACGCCCAGCGTGTAGCCTCGCGCCACTCCCGCGCCAGGCCTGCATCTTTTTGTTCGACGGCTCCGATGTCGCTCGGAATCTGAATTGCAATCCGCTGCCGCGCCAACGCGGCAGACAAGATCATTGCGAAGCGGCTCTGCCGTCTCCATTGAACTGGACCAGCGGCTGCAAGTCGCGAAAATGCATCCAGAACCTCCGGACGATTAGTCCTTGCCCTGCAGGCGATCGCGCACCCGGCGACTGGCAAGCGGCCACCTTACCCACAAGCGATCGGTGCCGTTCTGATGCAGAACGCTGGAAGTTTCCGGACCGTAGAAATCCGATCCTGTAGATATCGGAGACGACTCCCAGCTTGCCGAAAGTTGAGATGCGCATTCTTGCTTTGCAGGGGATCGAAGGTCCAGGTCATCTCCTGAACCCGCATCGCCAGAACTCGCTCCCGCTGTGCCAGCTTGAGTTTCGTGCCGAGATCCAGATCGCGATAGGGCTCGACGCACCGCGAGCATGTGCGAATGCACCATCAAATGTCCATGCTCCATCCCCAGAAAACCAAATGCAAATCCGACGAGCTTCGGAGCCATCGAAGGCGCCAATCCAGATGCTGCCGGCTTCCTTGGTGGCAATCATCATGGTCAGAGGCAGTCACATCGCGGTCAGCAAGTTCCCAAACTTCTTTTTCGAGAGCTTCAGCCTGTTCCAGATCCTGATAGCTCTGCAGGTCGCGAATGGTCACCGATTTGGAGGGGCTCTGATTCATTGAAGTTCGTTGTTGACGGCGTCCAATATACGCGAGCGGGATTGCGATGGCCACCTCGCTGGACGTTAATCAGTCAGCGTTGCAGCACGACTCTCCAGCGCCGCGAAAAATCCAGGATAGGAAATCGACTGCCGCATCGGCACCACGAATTTGTGTCTCTCCTTCGGCACGCAGGGCCGCGACCGCGAATGCCATGGCAATGCGATGATCGCCCTGAGAATCGATTTCGGCGCCGTGCAGTTTCTGTCCGCCCGGAATTTTCAATCCATCCTCGCGCTCTTCGACCTGCGCTCCCATAGCTCGCAGGTTGCCGGCGATGGCCGCGATGCGATCCGATTCCTTTACCCGCAGCTCACGCGCATCGCGGATTTCGATGCCGCCGTCAGTGTAGGGTGCGATCGCCGCCAGCACCGGAATTTCGTCGATGAGCGCCGCCGTATCGGGCCCCGCGATCGTTACCGTTCCCAACTTGCCGCCTTCCGCTTTGACGGTTCCCCGCAACTCTCCGTGCTGCTCTTCCAGTTGAGTGATGTGGATTCCAACACCCAACAAGATCAGAATATCGAGGAGCCGCGCCCGCGTGGGATTCAGCAGCAGATCATCGATGACGAGTTGCGCACCGGGAAATAATCCAGCGGCGCAAAGAAAAAAAGCTGCGCTGGAAATATCGCCGGGAATTTCCGCATCGATCGCCCGCAAGGCTTGCCCGCCAACGATCCGGGACTCGTTTCCGGAGTGCTTGACTTCAGCGCCGAAGGCACGCAGGGCGAGTTCTCCATGATCGCGAGTGCGCACCGCTTCGGCGACGGACGTCTCTCCCTCGGCAAAGAGGCCGGCGAACAGGAGACACGATTTCACCTGCGCGCTCGCCACCGGCATTTTGTAAGAAATGGCCTTCAGATTTCCTCCCGTGACGCGGAGCGGAGGACGGCCTCCGTCCTGCGCAGTGATTGTTGCTCCCATCATTTCGAGCGGAGCGATGATTCGAGCCATGGGGCGCCGGGAAAGTGACTCGTCGCCGATAAGTTCACTGGCAAATTTCTGACCAGCCAGGATGCCGCTCAACATCCTCATGGTCGAACCGGAATTGCCGCAATCGAGCGGCGATGTCGGGCGCTTGCAATGCCGGGCCGCGTCCATGAATCACGACAGAATTTTCCGTCCGGTCGACTACCACGCCCGAGGCTCGCAAGCAGCCCAGGGTGCTGGCGCAATCTGCTCCGGTGGAAAAATTCTCCAGACGAGTGGTCCCTTCCGCAATGCCGCCCAGCATGGCATAGCGGTGCGAAATGGATTTATCACCGGGCAGGCGCAGAGATCCCGCAACATTACGCGCTGGACGCACGATCACAGTCGAATCGTTTTTCATTTCTGATTCCAATATATCGGATGCTGGGAAACATAAGCGCGGAAGGTCCAGGCAGGAGGATCCCTTGATGGACGCGCATTTCAGAAGCACGGATGTCTAGGCCAGCGCTTTGGCCTCGGCTGTTGCTTCTTTCAGAATGTCCGGCGGCACTTCCCTGATGGCGAGTTGAACTCAAACATCGGCGTTGCCGTGCCACGGCCCCAGCGGTTCACTTCCCAGTGAGCGCGAACGAACTTCGCCTCACCGTGAGCCGTCAGGTCGAGCAGCAGCGGATGCTGGCCGCGATAAAATTTCTGCGGAAACGCAATCAGCGGCTTTGGCACTCCAGGTCGAACCGTCAGCGGAGCCGTAAATGCTCACGTCCAAAGCCTGCTGTTCGAGGATGTTGGTGATGTCGAGGGTCAGCAGGAAGACCCGGCTGGCGGCGCCGCTAACGTCCAAGGCAGGGCCGTCGCCTTTGGCGTTGGCAACCGTCTTTTCCGGAACCAGAAAAGTGTCGATCATCGCAATGGAGGACATGAAGGGAGAATTGTAGCAAAGCCCGGCCGACTGCCTACACTCCGTGGACCGAGTCAAAGAACTCGCGCAGCATCTGTCCCGCTTCGGCGGGTTGTTCCCAGGCGAAGTAGTGGCCGGCCCGGCGGATGATTTTCATCTCGCTGGACGGAGATATTTTGGCGCATCAGATCGGCTTCCGGTGGCCCAGTCAGGATGTCTTCGTCTCCGGTGACAATCAGCGTGGGTACGTTGATGGTCTTCAGGTCGGGCACGGAATCCGGACGCTCCGCCATGCCTCGCTGTACTTGAGCGACATTTTGCGGGCGACATCTTGCGCATCATCCGCAGAGCGCCCGGCACGAGATCGGGACGGCTCTCTCTGCGTGGTTTTGCCCAGAAGCTTGGGAATCATGCTCTCGAAAAATGGCTCGGTTCCTCTTTCCAGAACGTCGGCGGCGGCTTGCAGCCGGGCTGGTCCTGGCGTCGGGAGAATCCGCCGGCGCTTTGGTATTGAACAGCGCCAGGGCTGCGACCCGTCCCCGATAGCGCCGCCAGAACTCGAATAACGCGTAGCCGCCGATAGAAACTCCGGCGAAGGCGGACGCGTCCAACCTCGGCGTGGTCGAGGATGCGAGCGAGATCGGTCGCATGCTTTTCCATGGTGGCGGGACCTTCGCCCACACCGGAGTCGCCGTGACCGCGCAGGTCGGGGAGGATCAGCTGATAGCGGGATGTCAGCAGCCTGCGCCGCCGGGAGCCAGAATTCATGATGCACCGGAAAAGGATGAAGCAGCACGACCGGCGGGCCGGTTCCAAGGATTTCGTAAGCGATCTCAGCGTCGCCGCTTTTGACGTGAATCATCCGGAGGACTTGATAACCCACGAATTCTAAACCATCAAGCGAGGCTAAGAACGGCAAATCCGATGTACAAAACAATCCTGGCTATGATGCGTAGCCTGATAGCCTGCCGGCACTTCGACGATTGCCGGTTCTTCCGGCATGATGATCCACGCGATCGGATACGAAAGCAATCCGATGCCGGTCATTACCGCGGTGATCAGCCATACCACGCGCACCAGGGTGACATCCAGATCGAAGTATTCGGCAACCCCGGCGCAGACGCCCGCGATTTTGCGATCGGCGCGTGGACGGATCAGACGTCGGCGAGCGGCAACGCTTCCAACCCGCTTGCCGCAGTAGGCACAATGAATGGCGTCATCCTGGATTACTTTTCCACAGTAGTTGCAGTACATGACGACCTCCTGACAGGAGTCGGCAGCATGTTCGTCCTGCCGTCCCGTTTTAGATACGGCCCAAACAGGCGAAGAAGTTCCCTTGGCGAGGCTACTCCCGGTAGGCGTCTTTCATCACGCTTGCGTGCAGTTTCGGCCGGGGCAGTAGCTGGCATTGTTGGCGATCACGGCCTGATATCTGGCCAGAGCCAGATCTCGTTTTTGCAGCATGTCGTACATCTCTCCGGCCCCGAGTTCGGCGCGCTGCAACACTTCCGGGTCTGGCTGGTGTGCCTGGCCGACCTGTTCATAGGCAGCTGCCGCGCCACTGTAGTCCTTCTGGCTGCGAAGCATGATCGCCCAAGGCTAATGGCTACCGTCTCATAATGCAGCGTTTGGATAGTGGCCTTCCCTTCCAGCCTGCCAGAATTCTTCGGTACACCGCCGCCGCCTCCTGGTAGCGACCGGCGGCCGCAGCAGATTCCCTTCTTCCATCGCCAGCAGGAAATTCTGTGGAAAACGCGGGATCAGGCCGCGAACGATCGGCAATGCCTCGTCGTAGCGGTGCTCGCGCCGCAAGAAACAGAACCAGCAGGATTTGCGCGTCAACGCTGGTTTCGCCGTTTCCCTCAGCGCACTCTCTTAGATATTTCATGCCCTTGTCTTTGTTTCCGCCGAGACCGACCATCGAAACCGCCGCTTTCATGCCCCACGGCAGGTTCCCGACCACATAGTTATGAGCACCCACGATCAACTTCGCCTCGACGGTCGCTGGGCGAAAGTTCCAGGACGCGTTCGTGGTCGCGCCTCGCGCCCACCGCATTGCGCAATGCGGAGAACCAGGCGCGCTCGATCAAGGCCGTGTAGGTCGCAAACTGCGCGCGCGTCACTCCGCGGGCGTAGAGAGCGTCGACGTCATTGGGATTCGCGCTCAGGCGCGTCTCTTCCAACTGCAGCGCCCGCGCCACCAGGTCCTGAATCCGCTGCTTGACCTTGGGGTCGGCGGGACGGTGCGGCGCGGAAATGAAGCTGTCGTTGGCGTACTCGCCGGTGTTCAGTACACCCATGCGATAAAGCTCGCGGAACAGAACCACGGTTAACAGGTGGTTGACGGCAAAGGGATCGTCAGGATGGCGCGCCAATACCTGCTCAAACTCCGAGACCGCACGGTCGTAATCGAGACTGTAGAAATGATTGAACGCCGTCAGATTCAGCGGATCATGAGGTCGAAAAGCGAGTGATTCGGCGCGGAGGCACGGTCTGGGGAGTTTCCGCAGACGCTATTCCCTGACCCAACATCAGGGAGGACAACAAGAGCAAAGCGACGCGTTGGGAGAAGGAGGAAGGACAATCGGTTTTCAACCAAAGTGTGGTTGTGTCCCAGTTTACCCGAAGTACTCTAGATTCCCGCGAACCAAGAATGTCATCGGCGACTGGAAATATCGAACGCTATAATTCGTTGGTCATAAGCATCCTCTTATCTTCATAATTTCATAGCTGGTCGGGCCCATCTTTCATAGTGCATACGGTAATTCTTGCCGTTTTTAGGCTCGGGTTTGCGGATTCGGGCCGGAATTAAGCGGCGTTTCAATGAGTTACGTTTTGATGCTTTTGGTTATTGGCTTGCGAATATAGAAGACTGAGGTGTTCTATGTCCGACGTTGTGCGGGAAGCGCAACACGAGTTTTGGCGGCCTCCAGCAGTTCAGGTCGAGGCCGCAAGGCCGGGCATGGTTGAAGTTTGCAGCGGATCTGCGCCACAGAGTTTATGGTGGGATCGCTGTTTCTGCCACGTTTGCGGAGCCGCCCGCGCGAGCCGTACGGACTGATTCGCACGCCCTGGACCATCTACCTCGAATTTCACAACATCAAGCGCGCTCTTGGACTATCAACCGCCTCGCTGATCGCCTTCTTTCGCCGGTATGGTCTGTCTGGTGATGGCCGGCATCGCCGTCGGCATGATTTACAGCGTTCAGACCTTCAATGATTTTCAGGCAGTACAGCTTTATCGGATGCAATGGTTGTTGGGCGCAATCGCCGCGTTCGCGGCCGGTCTGCTGCTGAAGAAAGCGTCTACCCTAAACCCTAACCAGCTGCATCACCTTCTCCCCAGATTTTTCAACATTGGTTCAGCAACTGCCGCGTACCATACGCGTCGTTGCGCAGGGCTCCTCGAGGCTCGAATTTCTCACCAACGACGGCGCTAGTGGACCGGTTCCGGATCGTTGATCACGACGCGCCTTTGTTGGTGCATGCGATACAGATGATGAATCGGGCCGACGCCTCGTCCCAGTGGATGGGCATTGGCGATGGCTGCGGCGACGTAAGCCTTAGCCAGTAGAACGGCCTCCGGCAGTCCTCGGCCACGGGCCAGATGGCAGGCGATCGCGGTGGCAAAGGCGCAACCGGTGCCATGAGTGGAATTCGAACGTACCCGATCGGATTTGAAGACTTCCTGCTGGATTCCCTGCGCACTGCCGAAGCTCAAAAGATCAACCGCCTTTTCCAGGTGGCCTCCGGTAACCACCACGCTGGCTCGCTCCCATGGCGTGAAGCCTCGTGGCGGCCAGCGCGCATTTCTTCCAGATTGGTAACTGCGAAGCCGGTGAGAGCCGCCGCCTCGTCCACGTTGGGGGTAACAACCGAAGCTAACGGAAGTAATCGCTCGATACCAGAATGCGTCTGACCGCCGGCATCGATTAAATCGGCGCCCGGAGGAGGATTTTATGATTGGGTCCAAAACGACATTTTCAGGCTCCGCTTTGTCCAGAAAATCGGCTACTACCCGAGCCACTTTCCCCGAGCCCAGCATTCCGACATGAACGGCCGCGATGGTGAGGTCCTGACTTAACTCCTGGAGTGTCTCCAGGACCAATCCGGGTGCTTGTAGCGTCGACGCGTCGCACTCCGGCTGGTCGACTGCACGG
The DNA here is from genome assembly GCA_963706335.1 of Terriglobia bacterium. Classification (GTDB taxonomy): domain Bacteria; phylum Acidobacteriota; class Terriglobia; order Terriglobales; family Acidobacteriaceae; genus JAIQFF01. Next base: position 55,567 of record CAVPME010000005.1, on the reverse strand, counting down.
TTAAAGCAGTGATGCAGGAGACCCCGTAGCAGCCGTGGGCAGCCATTGTCTTCAGGTCTGCTGTAATTCCAGCCCCGGAGGAAGGGTCGAAGCCGGCAATAGTCAGGACGACGGGCGGAAACTGGTCCATAAGTCAATGTAATCGAATCTGCGGCGCTTGCAACTTCTCGTGCTCGGTTGAGGGGAAATCAGGTGTACGATGTTACCCTGGCGCAAACCTAACGTAATGTTCGTAACCAGCATGAAAACAAAGTCCGGGTAATTATTGCACCTTTCATGGCCGTGGTCACGTTATTTACTCATTTAGTTAACAATTAAGACTATTGACTACAGCAATATGGGTAGCATCTATCAAGATTAGCAGTATGTTACGTGAGACATCTATTACTAGATGATAACGTTAGTACAGGAAAATCCGGGTTGACAGCCTTTCCTGCGGGGGATAGCCTTGTGAGAATCCCTGGCCGAGGTGGTGGAACTGTTTACGATGAGAGGTGACTGATGCGAGGACAGATTGCTCACACACTGGCGGCCGTTTTACTGGTCGTCGGCCTAGGGGCGGCCCAGCGACCAGCCAGCTCAGAGTCCGGAAAGACGGCAAACATCGTCCACCCGGGCAAGGTAGACAAGACTAAACCGTATCAAATTGGGACAGCGTCCTGGTACGGGGACTATTTTCAAGGTAGGGCCACCGCAAGCGGTGAGCCTTACAACATGTACGACCTGACCGCAGCGCATCCGACGCTGCCACTTGGGCAGCTGGGTGCGGGTAACGAACCTGCACAATGGACGCGCCGTTGTGGTGCGCATCAACGATCGCGGTCCGGTGGTCCCGGGACGAATCATCGATCTTTCGTACAATACCGCGCGAGTGCTTCAGTTCGAGTCGCAAGGACTTGCAGCGCGTGCGTCTCGATGTCGTCCGTTCCAAAGTTCCCCGGACGGATCCGACAACCTTGAGTCACAAGTTCGGGAGCCGCGGGTAGTTGCCGCGTCGTTGCGCTACTAGCACGTCGCGCAGTAAATCCCTTAAACTCGATCAGTGTACGATCCCCGACAAAATCTGATCGTTGCGCTGGATGTTTCGTCCGCGGCCGCCGCCCAAAAGATTGTGGCGGCCGTTGGAGATTCTGCTCTGACCTATAAGGTCGGCATGCAGCTCTTCACCGCGGAAGGGCCCAGCGTGGTCCGTGACCTGATCGCCTCCGGCCGACGTGTTTTTCTTGATCTGAAGTATCACGACATTCCGAACACAGTAGCGGCAGCAGTGCGCGAGGCGGCCAACCTGGGCGTGGGAATGCTCACCGTCCACGCCGGCGGTGGCGGCAAAATGCTGCGCGCTGCGGCCGATGCCGCGCGCAGCGTGAACCCTTCCCTGATGGTCCTGGGAGTTACCGTGCTGACCAGCATGGATGAACAGGATCTCGACAAGGTCGGAGTTCGAGGGACGCGTGGTGGAGCAAGTGTTGCGTCTCGCAGAACTCGCCATCACGAACGGATGTCAGGGCGTAGTGGCGTCGGCACTGGAGGCTTCTGAACTGCGAGCCAAACTAGGCGCTCATTTTCTGATCGTGACTCCGGGTGTGAGTCCGGCCGGAAAAGATCACGGCGACCAAAGCCGGGTGGTCACCCCATTGGAAGCGATCGCCGCCGGCGCAACTTATATTGTAGTCGGTCGTCCAATTACCGCAGCGACCGATCCAGGCGTTGAAGCGCGGTCGATTCTGGAGCAGATGAACCTGGCGGTCAGCGCATAGCTTCTTTTGTTCTTCCGGCTCTACTCGCAAACCGAACGTCGATCGGAATCCCCTGCCCTTATCCGCCGTCACGTGGCTTGGCCTCCGGCCTAGGTTGCCCGTGAAATGGCTCACCTCATTACCCCTCCCGTGGAGAATTACGTCTTCCGTAATCTGGGAAATGTATCAGCCGATGAACTAGATTTGAGCATCGGGGGACTAGATAAATGAAGAAATCAAAGACTTTCTTAGGTGCTTCAATACTGGCTTTGTTGCTGGGGGCGGCAACTGTGGCCAACGCGCAGCATGGCCACTCGGATGATCACGACGGTGGTCCTCACGGTCGGGAAGGAAATGGCCATCAGAAGGAAAGAAACCACCAAGCACCCTCGCAGCATGGGAAATACCAGGAAAATCGATCGGAGCGCGGGCATCAATCGTTTCACGAGTCCCATGAGGCCATCGAACGTGGTCCGCGCGGAGGGCATGCAGAATTCCACCAAGTGCGAAGATCAGAACCGGAGGCACGTTACTCACGCCAGGATATCTGGCAGCGGCAGCGCGCACACAACTGGCAACGTGAGCATCGCCCATGGCACGAGCGGGGCGGCTATCACGGATACCGCATTCCTGAGGATCGCTTCCGCGCCCATTTTGGCCGTGGACACTGGTTCCGGGTTCACGAAGTACCGGTCATGGTGGTAGAAGGCTCCCCGCGTTTCCAATACGGAGGTTTCTGGTTCGGGGTGGTTGATCCGTGCCCGGAAAACTGGTCACCGGCTTGGTACAGAACGGACGATGTCTACGTTGATTACGTCAACGACGGATATTACATGTACAACCGCCAGCATCCCGGCATCGCCATCGCCGTCAACGTCTCGTTGTAGGCACGGTTTGTAGGGCAGGAAGAAAATTCTCATCATCGAGACCGCAGCACATCAAGAACGCCAACGGTTGCAAATAGCCGTTGGCGTTTTAACTTCTAATCCACTGGCGAGAAATTTGCGTTTCTAGAGCTTTTCGTAAAATTCGCAGGCGGAGCACGAAATGAAGATGCCGCCCGGAATGCCGCGTTCGCGATCTTTCACCCGCTTTACGATACGCGTGGCTTTCCCGCACTTGGGACAATCGGTACTTTTGGTTGTGTCCATCACCTTCTTACGGTCTGCTGTCTTCGCAATCTTTACTGCCATTTACTCATCTCCTTAAGCTTGGGTCGGTGGTGCTGAGATTGAGATCTAGACATCTCGAACGATATGAGATTCTTTGAAACTGAAAATAATTGATGGATTTAGATTAATCGTAGTACTCCAGCCCTAAATGGGTGATCAGGTCTTCGCCCTTCAAGTGACGCAACGTGTTCTTGAGTTTCATCAGTTGAATAAACAAGTCATGCTCAGGATAAAGTCCCGGCGCAGTCATCGGCGACTTGAAGTAGAAACTCAACCATTCCTGAATTCCCAATCCCCGCAATTCGGAACTCCGTTGGGCAAGATCCAGGAACAGGACCAAATCCAGAACAATCGGTGCAGCCAGGATCGAGTCGCGGCAGAGAAAATCCACTTTGATCTGCATGGGATATCCCAGCCAACCGAATATATCAATATTATCCCAACCCTCTTTGTTATCACCACGGGGTGGATAATAGTTGATGCGAACCTTATGCGTAAACTTGCCGTACAGTTCGGGATAGAGATCCGGCTGCAGAATGTGCTCGAGCACCGAAAGCTTGGATTCTTCCTTGGTCTTGAATGACCCTGGATCCTCAAGCACTTCGCCATCGCGGTTACCTAGAATGTTGGTCGAAAACCATCCATTCAGCCCGATCATGCGAGCCTTGAATCCTGGAGCAAGGATGGTCTTGATTAGCGTTTGGCCGGTCTTGTAATCCTTACCGCAAATCGGGGCTTCGTTCTCGCGCGATAATTGTCGCATGACCGGAAGGTCCACGGTCAGGTTGGGGGCGCCATTGGCAAACGGTACGCCCTCCATCAACGACGCATAGGCGTAGATCATCGAAGGCGCAATAGCCTCATCGTTGGTGGTCATCGCTTTCTCGAATGATTTCAACGACTCGTGTGCCGCAGTGGGTTCCAGAAAAGTTTCCGTCGAGCCGCACCAGATGGTAATCAGCCTGGTCGCTCCCGAGCTCTTTTTGAACTCGCGAATATCGGCTCGCACCTGTTCCGCCAGGTCCATCTTGTTCTTGCCCTTCTTGACGTTGGGCCCATCCAATTTCTTGACGTAGTTGTGATCGAAAACTGCCTTACGAGGTTTGATAGAACTGAGAAATGGCTTTACCTGGTCGAGCAGCTGCTTCTCTAGAACTCCGGCTTTGGACGCGGCCGCAAACATGTTGTCCTCAAAAATGTCCCACCCGGTAAAAACGAGATCATTCAAAGAGGCCAGCGGTATGAATTCTTTGATCTTGGGAGAAAGAGAATCAGTGCGCTTGCCCAGCCGGATGGTGCCCATCTGGGTAAGTGATCCAATGGGTTTAGCCAAGCCCTGGCGGACGGCCTCAACCCCGGCAACAAACGTGGTAGCCACAGCCCCCATGCCCGGGATCATTACCCCGAGCTTGCCCTTGGCGGGCTTAATCTGATCATTCTGATGTTTCGGCTCACTGTCGCTCTTGGTTCTTGCGTTCTTCGCGCGCTTCGGCATTCCGGCAGCTTCCTTATGAGTTCCGCAGGATGTGGGACAAACGGATATGTTCTCGTACTGAGTCGGTATTTGCAACTCAGGCAACAGCGAACGGTCGCCTGGATAGGGTGAACGGGTGCGGTGCGCTCTCGACACCAATTTCTTTTGACTCAAAACGAAACCCGGATCGCAGAGTTTATACGATGCTTATTTCTCCGCAACCCAGGTGCACCCTGTAGCTGCTCTTATTTGCCCTCGATATCAAGCGTTCTTACGGGGAGGTCCCAATGTGCGTCCAGGATTTCGAATCTGCGCTGTTCTTCTCGCTCGTAAGCCTGCTGGTCGGGAAACAATTGTTTCTTCAACCCCTCCTCGTCAAAAGGCTCATTAGCGACCGCGGCATTGCGAAATACGATGGTGACGCGGTAGTCCCAACGCCCGTCCTCGGTTGCGTGATAACGCGTCTGGTCAACCCACACTTTAAGCATTCGTCCCATCTCCACTTCTTTCTTCAGAAGCGGATAATGATTTTTCTTGAACAATTTGAGAAATTCGTCGGCGTGACCCCACTTGGCCTTGTAATAGTATTCGACCACGAACGGCTTTTCCGAGCCAGTGGAGGGCCCCTGGCCGACAGCAACGGCATTCATCAGCAGCGCGACCAGCACAACCAGAATCGGTTTCATCGTTAGGTCTCCTAGGTAAGATTTAGGACTTTGGATTGTAAACGGAGGATTTGAAATGCAGGCTGAATAAAGGCCGGAAAATTTTCAATCAGCATTTTCCGCGAGCCGCAACCTTATTCCGTTCGCATTCTATTCTGCCAATGCGAACTCACAAACCAGATGACCCCGGCGGCCAAAGCCACTCCGATTACTAGATCGAATTGATGGAAGTATTTCCCCAGTTCACGCCAGTTTTCGCCCAGCTTCATCCCCAGCAATGCCAGGCCGAAACACCATGGCCAGGATCCAATGAATGTATAGAGGTGAAAGCGTCCACGAGGCATGCGGGCGATTCCGGCCGGCAATGCGATGAAGGTTCGGATTACTGGCAACAGTCGCGCAATCAGGACTGCGAGGTATCCCCAACGCGAGAAAAAGCGGTCTGCCCAATCCAACTCGCGACGGCCCATAAGGATCCAGCGGCCGTACCTTTCCACCAGAGGTCGTCCACCGTAAAAGCCAATCTCATACGCTAGGAGCGAGCCCAGGTTGCACCCGATGGCGCCTGCGGTGGCAACCCACAAAAGCTTCATCGATCCTTCATAAACCAGGTATCCGGCGAACGGCATGATCAGCTCTGAGGGCAGGGGAATACACGCCGACTCAATCGCCATTAGAAGGGCGATACCGCCGTAGCCAGTCATGGCCACAACGGATTTTATGAACACAAACAGAATTCCTAGAATTTTTTCGGTCATGCAAGAAAGAGATTCGACGAAGGTACAAACTGTGCCGGATCAGGGCTCCGAGTCATTAGCTACCCCCGGACCGCCAAACTCAGAATGCGCCTTCCTGGGTAAAGGTATAGCCAGGCAGGGAGGCTCCATCAGCGCCCTTGGCCACTTTCACCTTCACGGTGGGCACATCTGGCGCCGAAAGTCCTGCCGGCCGCAACAGGGCATATTGGGTGAAAACTTCGCTATACATCTTGGTGACAAGATAATCCTGGCCGTCGGTATCATTCCGCCATACCTGCCCGAGTTGGATGGACTTCACCGCCACGTAACACTCCCTTTGATGAATTGCACTTTCAGACTACCCGCAGGTGCGAAGCCCGTCAATTGCGCCGAGGGTTCTACGCATTACCAAAGGCTTTTCGAAATGCGCAGACGGCTGGAGCCAGCGGGGCGCTGACCTCTCGTTCCTAAAACCGGCAGTTTGCTAAGATTGACCTTCGATTCTGAGGAGAATTCATGCCGCGCGGCACCACTCCCCGCCAACCTGCTCGCTCCGGACGTCAAGACGGCGCACGCAAGCCCTCCCCTCCAAGGGTGGCTGCAGTCCTCAGAAGCAACAAACCGAGTAAGAGCGCCCGGCCCATCACGGTCGGCGCTCCCGCAGAATCTCGCGGCAAGAAGACTTTGAATCCCACCGATCCTGTGCGGGTTCAAGAAATATTGAAGCGACTTGATACGTTGTATCCGGATGTTACTTGCGCGCTGCATCACAAAACGGCGTGGGAGCTACTGGTTGCAACGATACTCTCGGCTCAATCCACGGACGTCCGCGTGAACATGGTGACACCTGAGCTGTTTCGGAAATATCCAACGGTGCAGGATTTCGCAGCGCTGAGGCCCGAGCAGCTCGAACCGGACATCCGATCTACGGGCTTCTTCCGCAACAAATCAAAATCTGTTGTAGGCGCGGCGAAAATGCTGGTGACCGAATTCGGCGGCAAGATACCGAATGAGATGGAGAAAATTCTCACCCTGCCTGGCGTCGCCCGCAAAACCGCCAACGTGGTTCTGGGAACCTGGTTTCATCAGAACGAAGGCGTGGTTGTGGACACTCACGTTCACCGCATCAGCCGCAGACTTGAATTGACCCGCAACGACGATCCGAAAAAAATCGAACAAGATCTGATCAAGATCATTCCGCGCGAGAAGTGGACCCTGTTCTCCCACCAAGTAATCTGGCACGGGCGCAAGCTTTGCATTGCGCGGCGTCCGAAATGCGCCGACTGCCTGCTGGAAAATATCTGCCATGCCGCGGACAAGACCTGGAGCACAGTGGAGATTCATAAGGGAGCCAAGTAAGCCATAAGCGGAGAGAATGGGATGACATCTAAGATTTAACGCTCTGCTAAACTTTTCGTTTACCATCACATGCCCATCCTCAAATTAATTTTCCTCACGGTCATGATCTCTACGAGCCCCCTGAGCTCGGCCCAGACCCTGTCCGCACCTCAAGCGATCACCGATCCCAAACAGATCACCAGCAAACCGAACGCCCAGGTGGAACAGAATCAGCAGAGCCTGTCGATTGAGCGACTCTACATGACGCGTTCCGTTGGAGCCACGGCTTGGTCGCCGGATGGCAAGACCATTGCCTTCGTCTCCAATGTCACCGGCCGCAACAATATCTGGCTGGTTCCAGCCGGTGGTGGATGGCCAACCCAGCTCACCGTCAGCGATCAGCGCCAGACTTCCCTTGCCTGGTCGCCGGATGGCAAATGGATCGCGTATATGTCCGACTACGACGGCGATGAGCAGTGGGATATTTTCTTCGTCTCGCCGAAAACAGGACAAGTCGTCAATATCACGAACACACGCGAGATCTCAGAGGAACATCCCAGATGGTCGCCGGACGGACGCTATCTCGCCTACACAGTGAAACCAAAGGCATCGTCAGTATTCGAAATCGATATTTTCGACACTCTGATGCGTGACACCAAACATCTGACCACAGGCACGCCGAAAGACAGGATGAATATCGATCCCGTATGGTCGGGTGACGGAAAGTGGATCGCATACACGCAAGAACAGGCTAAAGGTACAGACTCCAACATTTTTGTTGCTGACGTCCGCACCGGCAAGAGCACGCTGCTCACACCACATGAAGACGAGCATCTTTATTCGGCGGACGATTTTTCACCCGATGGAAAGCACTTACTCATTACTTCCAATGCCGCCAATGGTTACCAGAATGTGGGTCTGCTTGAGGTGGATTCGAAGAAAATCGATTGGTTGACCCGGGACAAATGGGAAATTGGCGGCGGCAATTTCTCGCCAGACGGAAAATCTGCCACCTGGACCGCCAACGTCGATGGCAGCACCGACATTTACCTACGCGATCTTGCTTCCGGTAAGACCACTTCCCTGCCTCTGCCTAAGGGCGTGAACGGGCTCGGTGGATCTGAATCTGCGTTCACCCGCGACGGGTCGCGCCTGCTGTACTACCACAACGGCGCAACCTCTCCGAATGATGTTTGGGTATTTTCACTCGCCGAGGGTAAATCGCAGCAGATAACCAACTCGCTGGTCGGGGGAGTTCGCCCGGAGGATATGGTTGAGCCGTTTCTGGTGCACTACCCGAGTCGAGATGGCAAGTGGACGATCTCAGCCTTCGTCTACGTGCCATACAACATGGCGCGCAGCGGACAAAACGCCGCGGTCGTCTATGTACATGGAGGACCAACCTCCCAGACCGTGAACTCGTTCAGCCGCATCATTCAACACATGGTGAATCAGGGTTACATGGTGATCGCGCCCAACTATCGGGGATCGACCGGTTACGGTAAGGAATTCCAACAGGCCAACCTCTTCGACATGGGCGGAGGCGATTTGCAGGACGTTATCGCCGCTGCAGAGTGGATCAAGCAGACTGGCTATCTCGACCCGAAGAAGATTGCGCTGATGGGCGGCAGTTACGGCGGCTATATGACTATGATGGGCGTGACCAAAGCGCCGGATGTGTGGGCGGCGGGGGTTCCGATCGTGCCATTCGTCAACTACTTCACCGAGATTGCCAACGAGGATCCGGTATTACGCGAGATGGACCTTGCCACGATGGGCGATCCGGAAAAGAACAAAGATCTGTTCCGTGACCGCTCCCCCATTTTTTTCATTGACCAAATAAAGGCGCCTCTACTTTTACTGGCAGGCGGCAACGATCCGCGATGCCCCAAAGAAGAAGCCCAACAGGTTGTGGAAGCGGTAAAAAAGCGTGGGGGCATAGCAGAGTACAAAGTCTATGAAAACGAAGGCCACGGCTTCGCGCGCGTAGAAAATCAGATTGATGCCTACCGACGGGTATCCGATTTCCTCAAAGCCCGCGTGCCACCCGCGAACTGCGGATGCTCGCTGAATGAGTAGCGCAGTGGGTATGGGCAGGGGGTGGCGAATAACCGTTAATTTAGGTTAAGCGTCTTACCAGCCACAGATGACTGACTACCGATCAGTGCCTTTCACAAACTGCTCGAAGAAGTCTCCCTTGTTCCAATGCGGTTTCCCGGTTTGCTGCGCTATCTCGTAGCCGGCAGCCAGGTCCACCCGAGTGCATTTTGCCATGGCATTGAAATCGAGCGGTTGCGCGATGTCATCATTCGGCAGGTGATAGCGTGTGCTCTCCCAATTCTCCTGCATCTTCTGGCCGTCGAGTTTTGGATCAACGGCCTTGTATCCTTCCCCGATATAGATCGATGGAACACCCTGTTCGACGAAAGAATACTGGTCACTGCGAACGAAAAATACTTCTTCGGGTGCGGGATCAGGGCTTACTTCGAGACCCATGTGGCGCGCTACATCGTCGGCGACAACGCCCAGGCTCGAATGCTCCGCACCGAGCGGCACGATATCTTTGAAATCGTAGAGAAAAGAGACTTCGTCCATGTTGACGTCGGCGACAATTTGCGCGATCGGAACGGTGGGATTGTGGGCGTAGTAGTCAGAACCAAGCAGGCCCTCTTCTTCGGCCGTCACCGCGACGAAAAGAAGCGAACGGCGAGGCGGCTGTGACAGGCGGGTAAAAGCGCGGGCAATTTCAATCAGCGAGGCCGTACCTGAGGCGTTGTCGGCTGCTCCGTTATAAATACTATCTCCGTTGACGGGATCGCTGATTCCAAGGTGGTCGGCGTGCGCCGTAAAGACAACAAACTCATTCTTCAACTGCGGATCGGAACCCGGAAGCATCGCGGCGATATTCGGGCTCTCCACCTCCGAATGCCGGCTTAGCACGTGAATCGAACCGGTTGTTTGCAGCGGAAACGACTGCGCCTTGCTATCCAGGGCGTTGGCTAAAACTTCTTCCAGGATTTCCCCGAACCTTCCAACAGGTTGCTTGCCGCAGCTCCACTAATCGTGGCCCGGGCGCGAATGTTCGGTTCCACATCATTCGGAATATTTTTACTGTCGAGCCAGCGCATTGTAGGCGGATGTGTGAAGCGGACGTATTCGGAAAAAGGCGTACGCTCTTCAACCCTCCCGGCCCAAACAGTGATCATGCCGATCGCCCCGTGGGCGGCGGCGTTGTGCAACTTGACCACAGAGTCGGAATAAAGCGCGCCTGGCGCGGAAGGAAAGCTGGGCGGCGCACCGTAGAGCGCAACAACAATCTTGCCGTGAACGTCGGCTCCGGCGTAATCGTCGTAATTGAATTTCGGCGCAGTAACGCCGAATCCAGCGAATACCATTGGGGCCTCAACACTGGCATCTTGCCGCAGAGGATCGCCCGACATCACGTAATCCTTGTCCATTACGAGTTGCTTTTCGGAACCGTTACGCTTGATCCTCAGAGAGCATTGGTCACGCAGAAGCTCGCTCTTTCGAAATCGAATGTTCTGGAAATAAGTTCCGTTCACACCGGCTGGCTTCAGGCCCATCCCCTCGAATTGCGCCCGTACATAGTTGGCGGCCAGCAGGAATCCGCGAGTTCCAGTCCCGCGCCCTTCCAAAAGGTCGTCGGCGAGGAACTCTACGTGCGCGCGAAGCGCCTGGGGACGAATTTGCTGAAGGAATTCCTGCGGAGGAAAATCAGAAGAAACGGTCTGAGTCGGCGAAAAACATGAGAGCAGGAGCAGACAAAGAAAACCGAGGATACGCGTATGCGCCAAAAAAGACCTCCAAAGGACAGAATAATTGCTTTGTAACCGCAGGGATTGCCACGGACTGGTCTGATAGCTACACCCTAAGCCGCTTTTTATGATGGACAACGATTGCCTTAACCAGCCCCGGCATGGTGTATTCCCTGGCCTCGATCTCCACGGATAAGCCAAAGTCTCGAAGAGTAGACGAAGTAACCGGCCCAATGGAAGCAAGGCTGACATCACTTAATTGGTTTGGGTGGCGCGGGAGTCTTCGCCCGCGGCCTTTTCCCAGGAGCGCCACAAAGTTCTTCACAGTGGAGGAACTCGTGAACACAATAACGTCGGGACGATTTTTAGCTCGCAAAAGCGCCTCCCGCAGTCGTCTGCGTGAAGACATTGGAACAATCGTCTCGTAAGCCTCAACGACGTCGACCTGTGCAGCAAGTTTTCGCAACTCTCGTGGGATCACATCGCGCGCGACCCTGGCGCGGGCCAGGAGAACGCGCTTTCCTTTTACTTTGCGCCGCAGACTGGCCACCACCGATTCGGCAACATATTGCTTCGGCACCACGTCCACTTTCAGACCTCGCTCCTCCAGAGCCTTTCTGGTGGCCGGACCAATGGCAGCGATCTTTAGCTGGCTAAAAGTATTTCGGTTAATACGCAACTTGCTCACTCGCGCCCACAATGCTTCGACTCCGTTGACGCTGGTCATGATGAGCCAGTCATATTCGGAGATATTTCGTAAAGCCGCGTCCATGCCTTGATACGAGCGCGGTTCGCGTATTTCAATGAATGGGATCTCGAGAACCTCGGCACCGAGGTCACGTAACTGGTGGGTCAACGCGCTGGCCTGATGCCGCGCCCTGCCTACCACAACGCCGAGGCCTGACAGGACACCTGCCGGGGATTGCCTTGATGATGATTCGCCTTTTCGAACTGTTTTCCGCCGCTTGATCAAGTTTTTCAATGAGAGCCGAAAGAGCAGCGTGCGAGAGCCCCGCTCCACGCTAGCTTTAAGATTTAACGCTTCCTGCCTACGGCTGTTCCGGCGCTGCTAGCTTCTCTGCGTGCACTTCCTGAAGAATGGCGTCACCGCCGCGTAGCAGTAATGTTCCGCCGACAGTCTCCCCGAGTTTCACGGGATCGTCTCCATCCCCCGAGTCTCGAAGTATCTTTGTGCCATCAGGACGGGCAACAACCGCCTCGATATGCAACCTTCCTCCGATTGTCGTCGCAAATGCTCCGATTGGAACTTGGCACCCTCCGCCCATCTTATTCAGCAGAGCCCGCTCGCAGGTAACCACATTCCGGGCATCGCAATCATCTAAGAATGCGATGTGGTGCCGAACAATCTGATCGCCCCTTCGAATTTCAACCGCAAGCGCGCCCTGTCCGGCAGCTGGGCACATGAGACCTGGCGGCATTAACTGCCTTACGGATTCTTTCTTCCCCAACCGATTCAGGCCAGCGGCGGCGAGGATTATGGCATCGTATTCACCAGCTTCCAGTTTACGCAGGCGTGTGTCGACATTTCCTCGCAAAGCATGAACCTTGACATCAGGACGCAATGCCCTCACCTGCGCTTGCCGTCTCAGACTACTGGTTCCGACGCGCGCCTGATCTGGTAAGGTTTCAATACTCTGATATCGCTGGGAACAAAAGGCGTCCCGTGCGTCTTCACGTTTAGGAATGGCTGCAATCTCAAACTCTGGAGCAAGCTCGGTGGGTAAATCCTTCAGGCTGTGAACCGCGAGATCGATATGGTTTTCCGCCAGCGCCTCCTCAATCTCTTTGGTAAACATTCCCTTGGTGCCCACCTGCGCAAGGGCGACGTTGATCATTCTGTCGCCCGTGGTTTTGATAATTTCGATTTCGACTTTGTGCCCTCGTGCTTCCAGCAGGGCCTTGACGTGGTGTGCCTGCCACAGCGCGAGCTGCGATCCACGGGAACCAATACGCAGCCGCGCCACTAACGTTTTGCTCCGGTATCTCCGGCGCCGGATTTCACAGCCTTCTGCTCTTCAGCTGAAGCTTGTTTTTCCTGCCGCTCTTTTTCCTGCAGATTCTCCCGCAGATTGAATAGGCGCCGGACAAGGTCAATCACCGTGGTGGCTTCCGGCTCACGCACAGCCGTCTTCAGGGTGCTGATCGGAGTGTGCATGATTTTGCTGACGATCCCGCGAGTGAGAGCATCAACTGCCATCTCCTGCTCGGGCGATAGAGTTCCCAAACGGCCGCGCACCCGGTCGATCTCAGCCTGACGGATCGTTTCCAGATGATCTTGCAACGACACGATGGTTGGCACCACATCGAGCGTCTGCAATCGAATCTGGAAGCGATTCACCTCCGCCGCGACAATCAATTCAGCCCGCTCAGCTTCTTTCCGGCGATCATTCACATGAGAGGAAACTGCCTGCTGTAAGTCGTCAATATCGTAGACAAAGATCCCGTCCAGCTTGTTCATCTCGGGGTCAACATCTCGCGGGACGGCAATATCAATAAAGAACATGGGCCGATTTTTCCGGCGCCCCAGAAAGAGTTCGCCATGTTCTCGCCGGAAGATGGCGTGTGGCGCGCCCGTTGAAGTGATTACGATGTCAGCGCGATCGCAGGTCTCATAGAGCTGTTCAAAAAGAATCGCTTGTCCATCAAACTTGGCGGCCAGTTGCTGGGCGCGCTCATGAGTTCGATTGGCTACAAAAATAGTTTCCGCACCGTGAGCTAACAGATGACGAGCGGCAAGTTCGCTCATCTTGCCGGCTCCGACCAGGTACACATTCTTGCCTTGCAGCGATCCAAAAATCTTCTTGGCCAGCTCGACCGCGACGGAAGCCACAGAAACCGCAGACGACCCTACAGCGGTTTCGGTGCGTACTCGTTTGGCCACCGCGAACGCGCGTGTCAGCAACAAGTCGAGTTGCGAATGAACCACGCCTAGAGCACGCGCCGTGGCGTAGGCCTCTTTTACCTGCCCCAAAATCTGCGGCTCGCCGACCACCATGGAGTCGAGACTTGACGTAACGCGGAACAAATGCCGAACCGCATCGCTCTCACGATACTCATATAGATGGGTTTCGTACTCCGCCGGATCGACTTGAAAGTACTCCCGCAGAAATCCGCGCAGATCGACCAGGCCATTCCTGGTTTGCGCCAGAACTTCCACGCGATTGCAGGTCGAAAGAATCAGGCCCTCATCCACTCCGGGATGACGAGCAAGCCGCTTGAGTGCATCCGGCAGCCTCGATTCGGGGATAGCGAGACGCTCGCGCACTTCTACCGGCGCCGTGATGTGGTTTACCCCGATGAGCTGAAACTTCATGACTGAACGAACCCATGAATCGTACTGTAGAAATTCGCCGACCAGGCAATCACCGCGGCGACTAACGCCCCGGTCGCTAGATAAGCTGCCCGTCGCCCGCGCCATCCGGCATTCCAGCGCGTGAAAACCATCACCATGTAAACCACCCACATCAATAGCGACAGAAAAATCTTAGGATCCAGCAGGTCCACGCGGCCATAAGTGGCCTGGGCTACGATCGTGCCAGCCACCAGTCCGAGAGTCATGAAGGGAAAACCGAGAAGCAGCGATCGGTAGCCAATTTCGTCGATGACGTCCAGCGCCGGTAAACGCAACATGATTCCAGAAGGCTTCTTGGATTTCAGACGCCGCTCTTGTGCAAGGTAGAGCAGGCTGGCGGCGAAGCTAAGAAATAGAGCCGCATACCCCGCAAAGATCAAGGCAATGTGAGCAAACAGCCAGCCCCGACGCATTGCCGGCGACGGCAGCAAGAAAGGCTGTTGCGTCGTCGCGGCGACAAATGTCAAAACGAAGACGAGCGGAAATACCACGATCCCGGGCGAAGTTGTGCGGTAGACCAGATACACGATCATGAACGCAATCATGATCAGCAGAGCCAGAAGGGATTCGGAGTTGTGTACCGAGGCTAGCGTTAACTGTCCGGAAAGGAGTACCGCTTCGGTAAGCGACACAAATTGGAATACCATGCCCAGGCTCATGGCTGGTAACGCCACGCGGTTTAGAAGCGAACTGGTCCGCGTAAGGGCCCGAAGCGCATAAAGCAGTCCGACGCCGTAGCAGCAAAGCGCTACCCGGAGCCACAAAATAGGCATAGAAAGTAAATACTCCTGGACCCGCGTTCACACGATCCGTTCTAATCGATTATAGTCTGCACCGGGAGTGAGGCAGAAGTCGAAAGAAGTACAGAGGCGGCCACGTTACCCAATGGTTGAGAAAACTGCAAACTTATTCAAGGCTCAATCGCTTCGTCGCGTCCTCCAGCAAATCGACAGATAGCGATAGCCTGCGACCCCCACTCATCATGTCTTCGATTTCGTCGAATGCATCAAAAAGACGGACCTTGATGACGCCGTACTGTTCAGCTTCATTCAGATTGCGTCCGTGTTTGCCTGCCCAGCCGCGCAACGCCTCATCCGGGAGAAAAACGCTTACGGCGAAGGTAGTCTTTCGGTCGGAAGTGACGTCGAAAATATATTCGCTGCCGGGAGCCTCGGGGGCATCCTCCAGCGCTGCGCGCCTTCCGACAAAGTAATATTGATACACATAGCCCTGTCCACCGGTATACGTCTTCATGCGGCGAAGGGTCATGGCTTTGATCTTTGGTCGTTAGTCTTGACTTTCGGTCTTGCGGACGACGCCAGCTTAGTTGGATGCCGTCAAATTGGAGGGCTTTGGCCAAAGACGAACGACCAAACCTGACGACCGCTCCTATTTACCATTTGCTGTCGAAACCACGCGGCCATACTCGCTAGCCCGCGCCAACCGATCGAACATGCGATAGGCAGCGGCGGAAATCTTCGTGATCGCCTCCTCACCGTCGCGTTCGTGTCGCAAATAGGTTGTCATCACACAAATCACGTAGGGGCGGTTCTCCACGAATACGATACCGGAATCGTTGCGCACGCCCTCGAGCTCTCCGGGCTTGTTAGCAATCTTCAAGCCCTCGGGCAAGTCACGAGGAATAAAACTCCGCTTGTGGGTACTGAGCATTTTGAAGAAATCGGAAGTCATTTCCGGATTGAGAATCTTGCCGCGGTAGAGATCTTCGAGCAGCGCCGTCATCTCAGCGGGCGTCGATATGTTCTCCCTGCCCTCCCCTGCGGCTTTAACGTCCATCATCTTGCGGCGCAGACGGGTGTGAGGTAGCCCCAGCGAATCCATCAATGAATTCACATTCGCCATTCCGACGCGATCAATCAGCACGTTGGTGGCACTGTTGTCACTTACCGCGACCATCATGGTGGCAAGATCACGCAAGGTAATCCGGGTCACGCCAGGCGAAAGGCCGTTCATGATATCGCTGTCGGCCACCAAGTCAATTGCCTGCACCGTGTACAGATCGCTGAGCTTCAGCTTACCTATCTGCGCCTGTCGATACAGCTCGGCCAGAACGGCCACCTTGATGGAACTGGCTTGAGGGAAAACCTCGTCAGCATGCAGATCATATTTTCTGCCGCTGGCGAGGTCGAGGATGGAAACCCCAAGTACGCCATCAAGATTGTGGTCCACTTCACTGACAGTGGATTCCAGCTTTTGCCAGAGTACCGTCTGCTTCGCCGTCGCGGTATCAGTAGCCGTCTGGCCCAGACCTGTCGCCAGAAGAAGCATTACGCCTATCAAACGAGCCAATCGTCACTCTCCGAAAGCGGAGTCATTATAACGAGTTCCTGTCGACAAGGAACGATGTGCCGACGCTCCAGTTACCCGGCAATCTTTGCATCGCGCAAACGCTTTACCCCAGTTTCAGACGTCACCGGCGAGTAATAAACCTCTTTGAAGGTATACGATTTTGCCTTTCCGCCGACAATCGGAAGAATCTCAATGTGCCAGTGATAGTCGTCATCGATGGTTCTCCAGTAGTCCAGACTCTTCGATTGATGCTGGGTGTTTGGCGAGGTGTGCAGAACCATGTGAAATTCACCAGTTACAGTTCGAATCCTTTGCAGGGTGCGGCGTAAGAGCCCACCCAGGTCGAGCATCGGGCGAGAAAGACCAAAGCGTTCGAATGCCGTGTCGTGACTGCGGGGAATGATCCACGTTTCGTACGGAACGCGCGGCGCGTAAGGACAAATCGCCACTAAGTCACCCCTTACTTCGAGCACCCGCAGATTTTGCTGCAATTCCTGAGAGAGATGTCGCAGAAGACACAGCGTTCTTTCGCCTTGAAATAATCCCGACCCGCCCGTAGCTCATACAGGACACGTCGGGGCACGAAGGTTGTGGCTGTGAGCTGTGATATGGGATGTTCGAATTCCTGGCCGGCATTGTTTCCGTGATTTTTGAAAACGCTTACGTATTTGAACCTGGGATCACGTTTCAAGTCCTGGATGCGCTGAGCCGCCAGCAGGAGGAACCGTTCGATCTCACCATCGGTCGCATCCCACAGCTGCCGGTCATGGCGAACATTTTCCACCAGGAGCTCGTGTGCACCCACCGAAGACATGCGGTCGTAAACCCCGTCCGCGCGCCGGGCGGGTTCGCCTTCGATGCGGTACAAGGCAGTGGGGTGAACCACCGCCCGCGCCGACCACGGATCGCCGCCGAGGCCCGGCATATGGGAAACCAGTTGAGCCGGCGAAGGTGAGTTGGGACAAAATCTGCAGAAAGATTCGGCCCGGGGTGTACTGTCGGGTACGTCGTCCCCCGTAATGACCCACGAGCGGGTGATGGGATCCTTGCGTAACTCCATGGGCTCAAGGAAAACATCGGCACGACAAACCGTCAACTGCGATTTCCCACCAGGCGGAAGCCGGCGTTTCGTTTGTTATAATCCGCCCACGAACCCACCTCAGATGAGCGAACCGTCGACTCCATTGATGCGGCAGTATGCCTCCATCAAGCAACAGTATCCCACCGCTTTGCTATTTTTTCGCCTGGGTGATTTCTACGAGCTTTTCTTCGATGACGCGGTCCTGGCCGCACGGGAATTGCAGATCACACTCACTTCACGCAACAAGGAAAAGGGTGTGGCGATCCCCATGTGCGGCGTTCCCCATCACGCCGCCGAGGGCTACATTTCCAAACTGATTCGCAAGGGATTTAAAGTTGCCATCTGCGAGCAGGTAGAAGATCCCCGCGTGGCAAAAAAATTGGTGCGGCGAGAAGTGACGCGGGTGGTTACGCCGGGCACGGCAGCCGATTCGTCTTTGGGTTCAGAGGAAAACAATTTTTTGGCGGCCATTGCGCAAGCTGGGGAGAGAGTCGGGTTTGCGGCCCTCGATTTGTCCACCGGTGAATTTCGCGCCACAGAGTTCCAGGGCGAGGATGCGACTAAAAGGATTCAGGAAGAAATTCAGCAGTTGCGGCCAAAAGAAGTACTCTACGGGTCCACCGCACCTCTGTTTGAAAGTTCCAATAATGCGCGACCACCTATTCGACATGGTCAGCACGCGGTCTCGCCGATGCAATCATCGTCCGCTATTGGTTACGCCGAAACCGCGCTCGACGATTGGATTTTCGCTCCCGACCATGCCATTCCGCTTCTCGAGAATCATTTTGGCGTGCTTTCCTTGGAAGGTTTTGGCCTCTCGGGCAAGCCGGCAGCGGCGGCAGCAGCCGGTGCGATTCTCTACTACGTTCGGTCAACGCAGCGCGGAACACTAAGCCACGTAGATCGCATTGGCTTTTACGAACGGCAGACTTGCCTGGTGCTCGACGCGGTCACCGTGCGGAACCTTGAGCTGATTGAGCCGCTTTTCGCCGGAGCGGATGCCGGCGTAACCCTGTTCCGATCGATCGATGCAACCGTCACCCCCATGGGGAAACGTCTTCTTCGTTCGTGGATGCTGCGGCCGTCGATCGATATCCCGGAGATCAACGCACGATTGAATGCGGTTGAATCGCAAGCTAAAGATACAGTCGCACGCGAAGAATTGCGCCGTGCCCTTGATGGAATTCTTGACCTTGAGCGTTTACTGAGCCGGGTCACGCTGGAGACAGCAAACCCGCGTGATGTGCTCGCGCTTGCCGCGTCGTTGGCAAAATTACCTGCCGCGCGATCGGCACTGGCTCGCTTTCCCGCCGACCGGCTGAAAATACTGCACGCATCGGTCGATGAGCTCACGGATTTATGCCGGACGATTGAAATCACCATCATCCCAGAGCCTCCGATTTCGCTCAGCGACGGAGGTGCGATTCAGCCGGGCGTCGATGCCGAACTGGACCAACTGCGTGACCTTAGCCGCAATAGCAAGCAGTTCCTGGCTGAAATCGAACAGCGGGAGCGGCAACGAACTGGAATCGGGTCACTAAAAGTAAAGTTCAACTCGATTTTCGGCTACTACCTCGAGATTTCGAAAGCAAATCTACACCTGGCTCCGCCAGATTATGAGCGTAAGCAAACGTTGGTCAATGCCGAGCGCTTCACCACCCTCGAGTTGAAGGAATATGAATCGCGCATTCTTGATGCTCAGGAAAAGATTGTAGACATCGAGCGCCGGCTGTTTGCGGAATTACGTTCAACTATCGCCGGGGAAGCCCGTCGCATTCGCCAGACCGCCCTAGCTCTGGCTGAGATTGACGTATTGGCGTCGCTCGCCCAGATCGCAGCCTTGCGGAATTATTGCCGGCCGACAGTCGACGATTCCAGCGAAATCGAAATTATGTCCGCTCGGCATCCCGTGATCGAACAACTGGAATTGGGCAGCGGCGAGCGTTTCGTGCCGAACGATCTCTATCTAAACTCGACAACGCACACCATCCTGGTACTGACCGGGCCGAACATGGGCGGCAAGTCCACTTACCTGAGACAAACTGCGTTGATCGCGATCCTGGCTCAAATGGGATCGTTTGTTCCGGCGCGTTCGGCTCGCCTGGGGCTGGTGGACCGTGTATTCACCCGAATCGGCGCCAGCGACAACCTGGCGCGTGGCCGCTCTACTTTCATGATTGAGATGACCGAGACTGCAGCCATCTTGCACACTGCGACGGCGCGCTCGCTCATCTTGCTTGATGAGGTGGGCCGCGGCACCGCGACCTACGACGGGCTCGCGATCGCCTGGGCCGCGGTCGAGTACATCCATTCAAGCACTCGCGCCAAGACCCTTTTTGCAACTCACTACTTCGAATTGACCGAACTGGCCGAGCACCTGTCGGGTGTCAAGAATTATCACGTAGCAGTGAAAGAAACCGGCGGCGGCATTGTGTTCCTGCGTAAAGTTCAGCCGGGAGCCGCTGACCGCAGCTATGGCATTGAGGTGGCCAAACTCGCAGGATTGCCGCACGAAGTGATCGTGAGGGCAAGAGAGGTGCTGGCTGAGCATGAGAACGCAGAGCGCCACGTAACCGGACATCTTTCGGGCAACCATCCTTTGCCGGCGCAGCTCACCATCTTTACGCCGTTATCGCAGCCCGTGGTAGAGCGACTGCGTGAGATTGACTTAAATCGCCTGACGCCGATTGAGGCGCTCAACTTACTGGCAGAGTTGAAGAAGCAGATCGATTGAAATCTGATGCCACTATGCATAAAGCATCCGTGCGAAAACAAAAAGATTCCGCTGTTCAAGCCAGTATCGGGCAGTTGCTAATCATCGGTTTCGACGGGACGGAGATGTCGCCGCGGCTTTCTTCCCTGCTGACGCGTTTGCAGCCGGCCGGCGTAATTCTGTTCGCACGCAACATTACCAGCGGAGAACAAACCTACAGGCTGCTTAAAGATTGCCAGGCCTGCGTCTCCACGCCTCTTTTTACATGCGTAGATATGGAAGGAGGAAGGGTGGACCGATTTCGCAACGTGATCGGATCCACGCCTTCTGCGGCCGATGTCTTCGCCACTGGCAGCCGCAAGCTGTTTCGCAGGCACGGCAAAGTGATCGGCGAATCCTGTCGAACTCTGGGGTTCAATACGGACTTCGCCCCGGTAGTTGACCTCGCATTCGAATCTTCGAAGACTGTGATGAGCTCGCGCGCGGTTTCTGCCGATCCCCAACAGGCCGTGATCTATGCTCGAGAATTTCTGGCCGGACTGCGATCATCGGGCGTCGTGGGTTCAGCGAAACACTTCCCCGGTCTGGGCGAGGCCAATCTGGACACGCACCACGAACTCCCGTCCGTGACTAAATCATGGAAAGATCTCTGGGCAGCGGATCTTTCTCCCTATCGGGCCATGCGGCGCGAGTTGCCGATGATTCTGGTCGGACATGCGAACTATCCATTAGTCACTCACGATCGCAGCCCTGCCTCGTTGTCCAAAAAGTGGATCACTGATATTTTGCGGAAGAAAATAGGCTATCGCGGAGTCATCGTCTCGGATGATTTGGAAATGGGCGGCGTTTTGAAAGCGGCGCCCATTGAGCAGGCGGCGGTCGAGCACATACGTGCTGGGGGCGACTTGTGCTTGATCTGTCACATCGAGGAATACGTTACGCGCTCTTATCAGGAACTCGTTAAAACTGCAGAACACGAGCCGAAGTTTGCGCGGCGGGTTAAGGAATCGGTGGCGCGTGTGCTTGCATTCAAGAACAAGTCGCCTCACTTGAGACGAAAATCGTCGGCTCCCGGCCCTTCCAGGTTAGACAAGCTTTCCCGAGAAGTCTGGGAATTTGGCGAAAAAGTCCGGCTCGCCCGGCTGAAACAAGCGAATCCATGATTGTCGCGGGCATAATGAGCGGCACGTCCGCTGATGGCGTCAACGTGGCCGTGATACGTGTCGTCGAACGTCCGGGCTCCTCGCGTCCATTCAGAACGGAGAATCTCTCTTTCAAATTGGTAGCGCACGCCGAATTTCCCTATCCCCAAGCAGTGCGTCGGGCTGTGCTGGATGCTATGAACGCGAAGCAGATCAGCGTGGCGCAACTGGCCAGACTAAACTTTCTGCTCGCAGAGTTGTATGCGGAAAGTGTCATTACGACGCAACGACGTTTCGGTCAAAAGATCCACCTGATCGGCTGCCACGGGCAGACGCTTTACCATCAGGGCATCCCCGCTGACTTTCTTGGACGTAAACTCTCGGTGACGTGGCAAATCGGCGAGGGTGCCGTGATCGCGGCGCGCGTAAGAGTTCCGGTAGTGTCTGATTTTCGGCCGGCCGACATGGCAGCAGGAGGTAGAGGCGCTCCTCTGGTTCCTTTTCTGGATTACTTCGTATACCGGAGCCCGCGCATCGGTCGAATTATTCAGAACATAGGAGGGATTGCCAACCTGACGGCCATTTCCGCGGGGGCCTCTGCCGAAAAGGTAATCGCGTTCGATACCGGTCCGGGAAACATGGTGATCGACGCGGTCACGGATAAGTTTTTTGGCAAGCGTTATGATCGCAACGGAAAATTCGCTGCTTCGGGCATCGTGCTGGAAAATGTTGTTAACGAAATGCTGCGCGAATCATTCTTCCTTCGCAAACCGCCAAAGACCGCGGGGCGCGAAGAGTTCGGACGCGAATTCGTATTGCGCTTTGTAAAACGCTGCGGCCGCGCACCGAAGCAGGACATGGTAGCGACGGCCACGGCTCTGACGGCTCGCTCCATTGCCGAGGCCGTGCAACGTTTCGTACTACGCGGCCGTGGAAGATTTGAAGAGCACGTCGTGTCGGGCGGCGGAGGCAATAATCCAACTTTATTAGCCATGTTGGCCAATGAGCTGCGCCCATTGGGGATCAAGCTCCGCTCTTCAGACGAATTTGGTTTGCCCTCGGAAGCGAAAGAAGCGGCCGCGTTCGCCCTGATGGCATTTGAGACCTGGAATCGGAGACCATCGAACGTACCCGCCGCGACCGGGGCCAAGCGGCCGGCGATTTTAGGGAAGATTTCGTATGTGTAAGGTGAGGAAACCAACTGAAAGCGGTTTCTTCGGCTCGTTTCTCTGCTCCGGCGCCCGTATTCTTTTACTCGGCCCGACAAGGTTTTCAATGCGGCTAAAGACCCTTCATATCTCCGCATTCTTGCTTTGCATGGCCTTTACTGTTTCGTGCTCAAGTAAGCCGGATCCGAACACGCTGGTAATGATCATCGAGAGCAGTCCGACGAACCTCGATCCCCGTGTTGGACTTGACGCTCAATCGGAACGCATCGATGACCTGATTTTCGATGACCTCCTTACGAGGGACTCTCATCTGAATGTCGCACCCGGACTGGCAGAACGATGGGATATCCCCAATCCGCTGACTTATGTTTTTCACTTACACCAGGGTGTGAAATTCCACGACGGCCGCGCATTAACCGCCCGCGATGTGAAATGGACGTTCGATTCCCTGTTGCGAGGAGAAGTTCGCAGTACCAAGTCCGCTGTGTACCGGTTCGTCGACCACATAGACGCCTCCGACAATTACACCGTCGTTTTCCATCTGAAAGAGCCCTTCGCTACGCTGCTATGGAATCTATCCGACGGTGCGATTGGTATCGTGCCTTACGGCAGCGGCGACGAGATTAGCCGCCAGCCTATCGGCTCGGGACCGTTTCGTTTCGTCAGCGCCGAGCAGGATAAGGAAGTTGTAATTGCGCGCAATGAAGACTATTGGGGCGTAAAGCCACAATTGCCAGGAGTACGCTTCATCGTTGTGCCTGACACAACCACGCGCGCTCTCGAATTGCGCAAAGGCAGCGCCGATCTTGCCATCAACGCGCTGACTTCCGACATGGTCCTGACGTTGGAGCGGGATCCAAGACTCGCTGTGCTGCACGCTCCAGGAACTGTTCTCGCCTACATGTCATTCAATTTGCGTGATCCCATTCTGAAAGACGTCCGGATACGACAGGCCCTAGCCTATGCGATCGATCGCCGCCCTCTGATCGAATATCTGCAACGCGGCTTCGCCAGGCCGGCCAACAGCGTGCTGCCGCCGGAAAGCTGGGCGTACAACGGCGATGTTCCTACTTACAACCACGATCCTGAACATGCCCGGCGGTTGCTTAAACAAGCCGGATACCCGCTGGTAAACGGGATTCGCTTTCATCTCACCATGAAGGCGTCGACCGAAGAAAGCACGCGGTTGATGGCGGCGGTGATGCAACAACAACTCCGCGATGTAGGAATTGCGCTCGATATTCGAACCTTTGAGTTCGCAACCTTTTTCTCTGACGTAACACACGGGTTATTCCAACTTTATTCTCTGCGCTGGATCGGCGGCAACGAAGATCCCGACATTTTCGAATATGTTTTCCACTCGGCCAAGTTTCCTCCCAATGGCGCCAACCGCGGCTACTTCTCAGATCCGCGCGTGGACGCTCTGATCGAACAAGCACGACACGAATTGGACCAAAATACCCGCAAACAAATTTACGCCGAGATCCAACGCGCCTTGGCTGATCAGCTCCCCTATATCAATTTGTGGTATTTCGACAACGTTTTGGTTCACTCAAAACGGGTAAGGAATCTAACCCTGAATCCGTCCGGAAATTATGACTTCCTGAAAACTGCGCGGTTAGACGATGGGATCTAGTCGCTAAGCGCGCCCTTGTTTCCAGAGGTTTGCAATCGCCGTTGTGTACGACGGCGACAGTTTTGTGCGTGTTACCATCGAAACACTTTAACTACCCATGCGAATTCTTTTTATCGGTGACATTTTCGGACGGCCCGGACGTAATATCGTCAAGGATCGCCTACCTGGCTTGGTGAAGGATCATTCCATCGACCTGGTGATTGCGAACGGCGAGAATTCCGCTGGGGGTTTCGGCATTACCGGATCGCTCGCGGAAGACCTGTTTGAATTGGGCATCGATGTAATTACCACCGGCAACCACATCTGGGACAAGCGGGACATCATCGACTACTTCCAGATGGCAGATGGGAATGAGCACAGCATGGCGCGGCGTTTATTGCGCCCAGCCAACTACGCTCCCGACTTGCCCGGATGGGGCGTCTATGAGGGACAAAAGAACGATATTTCCTATGCAGTTATCAATCTGCAAGGCCGGGTGTTCATGGCCGCCAACGACGATCCTTTCCGGGTGGCCGACAAATTGTTGAAAGAAATCAAAACAAAAATAATTTTTATTGACATGCATGCGGAAGCAACATCGGAAAAGCTTTCTCTCGCCTGGTATCTGGATGGCAGGGTAAGTGTCGTCGTAGGAACGCACACGCATGTCCCAACAGCCGACGAACGCGTATTACCAGGCGGAACGGCCTACATTACAGACGTTGGCATGACCGGGCCCATATGACAGCGTCATCGGCGTGCAAAAGGAACTCATCATCTCCCGCTTTTTGACAAACATGCCTGCCCGTTTTGAGGCGGCGACGGGCGACGTTCGTCTATGTGCGGTGGTAGTGGATTGCGACGATGCCACTGGGCACGCCCGTAAGATCGAAAGAGTGATGCTGAGCTGAAACTGTTCAATCCACCGATCCTGAAACCCGGTGCCCTCATGAAACCTTGTCCTGAAGCGTCAATTCCTCAGAACCCTTTCTAAATCCTTCCGATTACGAACGGCAGGTATCGAAGCGCGGCTCGGACCATTGCCACGTACACTTCCCTCGCCTCTGGAATTTTCTTCAGCTCTCTTAGATGTTGCCCACCACATCTGCATCGCCGCGTACTATCGGTCCGCTAAAAGCTGCTTCCGGACCGAGCTTTGCATAATTCGCCAGCGTCTGTCGAACCATGGGCAACATCTTCTTGCGGGCGTCGACCCGTGAAATGCCCGCCACCTGCGCAACTCTTTCGGCACTGACCAACAACGAAATCAGCAGCGGTGACGCGAACGCTCCCCAAGCGTGATAGGCAGACTTTTTCGTCTTAGAAATTGAAAACACCTTCGCGCCCAGATCGCGCACGATCTCTCGTGCCGCTCGCATGGCCCTTGCGTCTCCTTCGAACGCAACCGGAACTCCCGAAGCGAAGGCACTGAGCCGCGTAACGAACGTCATCATCGGATGCACCGACGCAACGGCTGCACCGCGCCGACTCGTAACACACAGTTCGTCGCTCGCTAGGGCTCCGCTGGAGTGAAATGCAACCTTGCCTTTCCACTTGGACGCGTCCGCCATCTCGCCTGCGGCCTTGGCGATTTCGCGATCCGGCACACAGAACCAAACTACGTCCGCTTCCAGGTCGCGAGCTCATCGTGGCCGCCATGGCCTGGAACTTCCTGGCTAAAGCACGGGCCTTGCGCCGCGATTCAGCACTGTTTTCCTGGACACGATCTCGCTGATGCGATATCCCGCGTGCTGTAAGTTCCTGCGCCAATGCACTGCCCAGTCTGCCCGGTCCGACAATCGCGATCGTTGGCTTGACGCCATGGCGGCAGCATAGCAGGGCGTTTCCGGTAACGGCAAAAGACCTCACGGCGCGGATGCCAAAGCCCGCAATCTTCGAGGCTGTTTTATAGTGTCGTTCATGGCAAAACAATCTCGCAAGAAAACCAACAAAGACAAGGCCCGAGTTCTTTCTTCTCGCGTTGTGTATCGTGGACCTGCTTTTAACGTTACTGCCGACCAGGTGCGTGAGCCGAGCGGCGTGCGGACACGCCGCGATATCGTGCATCATTCCGGTTCGGTCGTAATCCTTGCCGTCGATGACGGCATGGCCCGGAACCCGACGTTCTGCTGGAACGGCAGTATCGTCACGCCGCCAGCAAATGCTTTGGGAACTGCCCGCCGGCAGGATCGATGCAGGTGAAAAGCCCTTGGCTGCCGCCAAACGCGAATTGCTGGAGGAGACTGGCTACACCGCTTCGCACTGGAAATGTATTCTGCGGTTCTACGCCAGCCCTGGCTTTCTGGCTGAAACCATGGACGTCTACTCAGCTCACGGTCTGCGTCGTGGCAAAGCGCAGCCCGAAGCCGATGAAGTGATTCGCATTCGCATGGTCCCGCTTTCGACGGCAGTAAAAATGGTGATGAAGGGCACGATTCGTGACGCCAAAACCATCGCCGGTGTGCTTTGGCTGAATCAAACGCAAAGGGACTAAAACCCTTGTCCATAGCGGCTTTTCTCCTGACACATTGTCTTGACAGCCTCCCGCCAGTAGCAGCACAATTGCCTCAAATGAAAGGGTACGGCCTCGGCGAAAGAGCACGTGCCCGAAGGGGCGTACATGGAAAGACTGAAAGGTACGGTTAAGTGGTTTAACAATGCTAAAGGCTACGGCTTCATCGGACGGGACGATGGCGCCGATGTCTTTGTTCACTACAGTGCGATCACTTCGGAAGGCTACAAGAGCCTGCAGGAAGGCGATCAGGTAGAGTTCGAGATCACGCAAGGTCAGAAAGGACCGCAAGCCGCAAACGTTACAAAAGCGTCGTAGCCTCACAAAACTTCTTCACCATCGAGATTCAACCGGAGGTCGCGAGCCCATCTCTCCGGCTTCCCTCGGGTCAAACCTTACCTTGGTTCAAGCGACTGACGTCCGCTAACGAGCCTGCCTTCCCCTCCAGGCCCAAGTTGTTTAAGCTTTATCTCGCATGGACAACAAAGCCATCGCGGGAATCCTATACGAAACTGCCGACCTGCTCGAGATCGACGGCGCAGACTCGTTTCGCATTCGTTCGTACCGCAACGCCGCCGAAGCCATCGAAGCGCAAACTCTCCAGATTGCTGACGTGATCAATGAGCCGAAGAGGGTTCTGGCGATCCAGGGCATTGGCAAAGGCATGTTGCTCAACCTGCAGGAAATGTTTAAAGAAGGCAAACTCCCCTTGCATGCCGAACTGTTAAAGAAGTACCGGCCATCGATGCTGGAGCTTTTGAAAATACAGGGCCTCGGACCTAAGACAATTGCTCTGATTTGGAGTGCCTACCAGGTAAGCGACTTCGAAGGGGTCGCCAAATTGGCGAAGGAAGGAAAAATTCGAGAGCTTCCTCGGATGGGAGAAAAGCAGGAACAGAAGCTACTTAAGGCGATCGAAGACTACCGAAGAATTGCCGGCCGGTTCCTCCTCGATGCGGCCGAGCGCGAAGCGCAAAAGATCACCGACCATTTGCGTGAGTATCCCGGAGTGGAGAGGGTCACGCCCGCAGGTTCCCTGCGGCGGGGGCGCGAAACCGTAGGTGATCTCGATATCCTGGTCACCGGAAAAGCCTGTTGCGACGACCAGGCTCGCCAAACAGCTCATCGAGCACATCATCAAACTGCCGGGACTAATGGAGATCATTGCCAGCGGGGCGAACAAAGTCAGCTTTCGTCTGCGGGCGGGGATGCAAGTGGACGTTCGGCTTCTGCCGCCTGAATCATTCGGAGCCGCTCTGCAATACTTCACCGGATCCAAGGCTCATAATGTCGCATTGCGCCAGCGTGCCCTGAAAATGGGTTATTCCCTGAGCGAATATAGCCTGGCGCAAGCTCGACACGGAAAAACCAGTCGCAGGAAAAACCGAAGAAGAAATTTATTCGAAGCTCAATCTCGACTACATTCCGCCTGAGCTGCGTGAAAATCTCGGCGAACTCGACGCCGCGGCGAGCCATACGCTTCCGGCCCTCATTTCACAAGCGGATCTGCAGGGCGACGTTCACATGCACACTGTCGAAACCGACGGGCGCAACACTATTGAGGAGATGGCCGAGGCGGCCGCCGGGCATGGCTACAAGTACATGGCCATCACCGACCACTCCAAGAACCTGGCCTTCGCCAACGGCCTCGACGACAAGCGAGCCGTTGAACACATAAAACGTATTCGCGCCGCGAGTGACGCGAATGGCAAGATCAGAATTCTCGCCGGCATCGAAGTGGACATCCTGGCCGACGGATCGCTCGATCTTTCAGACTCTGTGCTCGAACAAATGGACATTGTCATCGCCAGCGTACATTCTCATTTCAACCAAAGCCCGACAGAGATGACCGATCGCCTTCTGAAGACTGTGCAGAATCCCAATGTCTCGTTACTCGGCCATCCAACCGGCCGCTTGCTTCTTCGACGCGATGCTTATGCGTTTGATATCGACGCGGTACTGAAAGAAGCTGTCCGGAACAAAGTCGCCATGGAGCTGAACGCATATCCTGATCGCCTGGACTTGTCAGACCGCCATCTGAGGTTGGCCAAGCAACACGGAGTCAAAATCGTGATCAACACCGATTCTCATCACACCTCTCATCTGGACAAAATTCGATTTGGCATTCTGGAGGCGCGTCGCGCCTGGTTGACAAAAGATGACGTCCTCAACACCCTGCCTTTACCGAAGTTTGCTGAAGCTATGAAGCATGCCTGGTAGCCAGGCATGCTGGCCGAACTGCCGCTCAGTTTGTTCAGATAGACGCTTTTGACTCATGGTCATTTCTTAGATAAGTTGTCGCCGCAAGACCTGAAAGGTTACCTATGACGGCAAAGCTTTGGATTCCAATATGTTCGTTCGCCCTCGGCGCCCTGCTCTTTTTGCATGCCGAGACTTCTCACAGAGTGAATAGAATTTTGGCCAATCCGGGTAGCGTGAAATGGGAAGCTTCTCCCGACGGTTCTGAGAGTGCAACTCTTCGCGAGGACCCCAAGACCGGGGCTATTGAACTTTTCGCACGCTACCCCGCTGGCCACGTTTTCCCACCGCACTGGCATACCGCGAATGAACGGATCGTGCTCCTCGAGGGGCGTCTTTCCATCGAGGATAGCGACGCTCAACGCCTCATCGAGCCGGGTGGCTACGCCTATCTCCCATCAACCCAGGTGCAGCGCATGGCTTGCACATCGCAGACTCGCTGCTCCTTTTACGTTTTCTGGGATGCTCCCTTGGATTTTCATCCCGCGAACAACTAACACTTACCTTGCCGGGCTGGTTTTATCCGGTTGCAACATTCGCATCCATTCCTGGCAGGTTGCATCTACTGGAAAATGGAATTCCGACAGCTTGGCCGTTCTGGATTGAAAGTACCGGTCCTTAGTTTTGGTACTGGGACATTTGGTGGCGGAACCGATTTCTTTCGCGCCTGGGGATCGAGCGACGTAGCCGAAGCCAGCCGCCTCGTCTCCATCTGTTTGGAGGCCGGCGTCAATCTCTTTGATACCGCCGATGTCTACTCGAAAGGTCTTTCTGAAGAAATCCTCGGCAAAGCAATTGAGGGCCGACGCCAGGATGTCTTGATTTCTACCAAAACTACATTTCGCATGAGCGACGGCCCGAACAATGTCGGATCATCGCGCCACCACCTGCTGCAAGCTTGCGATGCCAGCCTTCGACGACTGGGCACCGATTACATCGATATCTATCACCTTCATGGATTCGATGCCCTCACGCCCGTCGAAGAAGTCCTGAGCACACTGAACCATCTGATTGAAAGCGGCAAGGTTCGGTATATAGCCTGCTCAAATTTTTCCGGATGGCATCTGATGAAGTCGCTGTCCGCATCGGAGCGTTATGGCTGGGCCCGCTATGTGGGCCATCAGGTTTACTATTCCCTCATCGGACGAGAATACGAGTGGGAACTCATGCCCTTGGCGCTTGATCAGGGAGTCGGAGCATTGATCTGGAGCCCGCTCGGCTGGGGCCGTCTGACAGCGAAAATTCGCCGAGGCCAGCCTTTGCCCGCGATCAGCCGACTGCACAAGACCAGCGCCGAAGGCCCGCCGGTTTCAGACGAGCTCTTGTACAAGGTGATTGATGCTTTGGATCAGGCGGCTAAAGAAACCGGAAAGACTGTTCCACAGGTCGCCTTGAACTGGCTGATCCATCGTCCGAGTGTCTGCAGCATTGTTGTCGGCGCCAGAAACGAAGAGCAATTGCGACAGAATCTCAGCGCTGAGGGATGGTCACTATCTTCGGATCAGATCGCCGCGCTGGATCGTGCCAGTGAAATCAGGCCCATCTATCCATATTGGCATCAGCAACAATTTGCTGAGCGCAATCCGTTTCCCGTTACACTAGCAGACTCCTGACGTGGTCTTGCAATGTCGTTAGATTTTGCCACGTGGAGTCCACATGTCGCTAGTCCCAACCATACGCAGCGTGATCCCTTCGGACTTTTTGCAATGGCTTCCTTTGTGGGAGGGTTATAACAAGTTTTATGGACGTTTCGGCAGAACCGCTCTCCCCGAGGCAATCACTCAAAGCACGTGGGCGAGGTTTTTCGATTCCAGCGAGCCTGTGCACGCCATGATTGCGGAGCATGAGGGACAACTGGTCGGATTAGTGCATTACGTTTTTCACCGCAGTACTATTTCGATAGCGCCGACGTGTTATTTGCAAGATCTTTTCACTAAGGAATCCGTGCGCGGCCAAGGCATCGCCAGGAAACTGATCAACGCTGTATACGAGCAGGCAACAAGGACCGGATCGACGCGAGTGTATTGGCACACTCACGAGTCAAATCACACCGCGATGAAGCTGTACGATCAGGTAGCTGACAAATCCGGCTTCGTTGTTTACCGCAAAGACATCTGACGCCAGCTGTGGCGCTCCGGCTTTCCTTGTCCCGTAGAGCCTTGCCACAAAGGCTCATCTGGTCGCGTCCTTATAGATTTCGCCACCCTTCATGACGAACACAACTTTCTCCATCACCGTGATGTCCGTCAGTGGATCGCCGTCCACCGCGACGACATCGGCAAACTTGCCCGGTTCCAGAGTTCCGATTTCACTCGAACGTCCGAGCAGTTCGGCCCCATTTAATGTTGCGGCACGCAGAGCTTCGATGGGACTCATGCCTCCGTTTACCAGCGCGCCGAATTCCTTGGACACAAAGTCCACATCATCGTCTACGCCATAAGCAATTTTCAGATGATGGGCCAGGGCTCGATGAAAGGCAGGCCCTTGTTCTTTCACTATCGCCACTCCTTTGGCAAAGCTGATGGGATCGCGTCCTTGCGAAGTTCCGGTCTGCAGATCATGCTGAAAGCAATAAAGGGTTGGAACCAGCCACGTTCCTCGTTGCTCCATCAGGCGCGCGCCTTCTTCGTCCATCACCGTACCGTGTTCGATGGAATCCACGCCGGCGCGCACCGCCGCTTTGATACCGTCCGCTCCCTCGGCGTGGGCCATGACCTTCTTCCCGGCTCGATGAGCGACCTCCACCGCCCTGGCCATCTGCTCTTCGCTCAGTTCCTGAACCCGATAATCGCTGATCGGATCCATCACCCCGCCGGTAGCCATCAGTTTTATCCAGTCAGCACCATATTTAATATCGCGCCTCACCGCTACGCTTACCGCATCAACCGTGTCCGCGATATTGGGACGTCGCGGCAATTCCTGATCCGCCGCCAGCACGTCGGCATCGCCGTGTCCTCCGTTTACCGAAACGAAGTTTCCCGCCGAAACCATGCGCGGTCCACGAATCAATCCCTTCTCAATGCTGTCACGCAGTGCGAGTTGGCCATAACCCAAATCGTCCTCTCCGGCATCACGAATTGCAGTGAAACCGTGATCAAGCCACGTCTGCAGGTTGTGTACTCCCCAGATGGCCTTTTGGGGCGATGACATTCGCAAGCCCGAGGCGGAAGATTGATCCTTCGGATTCCCCAACACATGGGCGTGACAATCGATAAGCCCGGGCACCACGGTAAATCTCGACAGATCGACGACTGGAACATCCACGGGAGCGGATTGCGAGACGCCTGCGATTCTGCCCTTCGCAATCGTGATATATCCATTGGTAGTCACACGGCCGGTTCGGACGTCGATCAGACGGCCAGCATGAATGGCGGCGGTGACCTTCTCTGAGCCCTGCTGTGCGGAACAGGTTACGACTACCAGAAAGAGCACAGTGCATGCGAACACAAACTGCCAGCGCAATTTAGATCTGACCATCAAGTCCCTCCGTGAGACCAAGGTAGCTTCTTCGGGTCGCTCGCAATAAATGGAAAAACCTGATTATGCTGCCGTCGCAAACCAGATAGAATCTTTGGAGACGAGGCTACCATGCCGGAAGATACTCCAGCGCCGCCACCAGTCGTTCCCGACGCAGAACCGACTCCAGACCCCGCTTCCGAAACCGCCCCGAATACATCCATGGACCTTGGCCCAGGCCCCGGGATAAATATCGGCGAAGAATTCGGAACCGCGAAACGCAACCTCCCTCCCGCGAAAGTAGTTGGAATTGTACTGGCGGTGGCAGCGGTCGTTGTGGGCCTGTTTGCATTTCTCGAGCGGGCGAAACCGCAAGGCGGCGGTTCGGTGGATAATATCGTCTCGGTTGAAGTGCCCGACCAGAATTCAGTTCTGGTTGCGATAAACGTGACCGCACATAACACAGGCAAAAAGTCACTGTGGATCCATGACATCAAAGCCACGATCAAAATCGACAGCGGCGAACTTACCGACGAAGCTGCCTCGCCCATGGATTTCAATCGTTACTTTCAGGCTTTCCCCACTTTGAAAGAGCACGCCATCGCACCAATTCCTCCCGAAACCAAAATTCCGCCCGGGGAACAGGCCCAGGGAACGATCATCGTAAGTTTTCCTGTCACGCAGGATGGGTTTGAAAAACGAAAGTCGCTAAGCGTATCGATCCAGCCTTACGATCAACCCTTGCCTCTCATTCTCACAAAATAGCGACTTTTGACGCCCGCGCGGCGTCGAGAAGGTCTCTGCGTCCAACTGGCGTCCAACCTCATCTAATTGGCTTGGAGAAAACATAACCGTGCGGTCAAGAATCGCAATGTTCATTGTGATCATTCAAATAGTCCTGTTCCTAGCTCATTGGTTCCTGTATGAAACCTGGGTTGAGTTTTGGGGACTTCCCGCTAAGGCTTGGGAAATACGAGTGGCTCTGGCGTTGTTGTCGGTCAGCTTCGTGATTTCATCTTTGCTGGCGTGGCGCAGTTCGAACTTGGCCGTACGCATCCTGTACCGAATTTCTGCGGTATGGCTCGGAATCCTCAGTTTCTGTTTCCTGGCTGCATGTTTATGCTGGACCGCCTACGCGGGAGCCCAGCTCTTCGGACTGCAGCCGAACCGCCCGCTCTTGGTGGGTATATGCTTCGCTTTCGCCCTTCTGGCAAGTCTATACGGAGTAATCAATGCAGGCTGGACGCGTGTGCGCCGGGTCGTGGTCAAGTTGCCCAACCTGCCGGAGTCCTGGCGAGGGAGGGTTGCCGCACTGATCAGCGATACCCATCTTGGACACATCCGTGGCGCCAGATTTCTGCGACGAATCGTAACAACCCTTACTCGGCTCAAACCCGACATCGTCTTCATCGCTGGCGACATGTATGACGGAACCGTGGCCAAGGTAAACGAGATGGCCGCTCCGTTGGCAAAGCTCGTAGTGCCGTGGGGAGCTTATTTTGTCGCCGGAAACCACGAAGAATTTTCTGACTCGACAAAATATTTTGATGCTGTCAAACAAACCGGCGTTCGGGTATTAAATAGCGAGAAAGTCACGGTTGACGGATTGCAAATCGTCGGGGTTCATTACCGCGATTCGACTAACGATGATCGCTTTCGCGCCGCGTTAAGAGGCGCTGCCGTCGATCGCAATCGCGCCAGCATCCTCCTCACCCACGCCCCGGACAGGGTCAGCATCGCCGAGCAGGAAGGCTTTTCGTTGCAGCTCTCCGGTCACACCCATGGTGGCCAATTTTTCCCGTTCACATGGATCACTTCACGCTTGTACGGAAAATTCGTCTACGGCCTTCAACGTCTTGGAAACCTTCTGGTTTATACCTCTTACGGAGCCGGTACTTGGGGCCCGCCATTGCGCGTAGGAACAAAGCCTGAGATTGTACTTTTGCAATTCGAATAATCACTCGTGCTTGTTGAGAATCTTCCGCCGCGCCAAGTGGGTCGAAGCCGTGGGCTTGATGTCGTCGTACTTCATACAACTGATAGAACCGTCGACTTCCAGCACGGCTAAGGCAACGTCGTGATAAGTGGCAATTCCGTGTTCACGCAGGGCTTGCTGGAGTGAATCCATGGTGACGTGCTCGCGGGCCATATGCGCGGCGATAATCTCACCATCGTGAATCAACAGACTCGGCTGCCCTTGAACAAACCTGCGAAATCGGCGATTTCCGCCGGAGACTTCCGCAATCACGTAGTTCAGTACCAGCAGAGTCGTCGCCGCAATAACGCCACCCAAAACTGATGTGTCCGGGCCGGTCATCGCATTTTGGACAGCATTACTCAACAGCAGAAGAAGCGTCAGATCAAAGGGCGTCATCTGACCGACCTCACGCTTTCCGCTTAACCTCACACCGAGCAGGACGACGCCATAAATCATCGCCGTCCGCAAGGCAATGCCGATGAGGACGTGTCCGCCCGGATACATCAGCTTACTGGTTCGCAGCTGGCGGAGTTGCCGTAACTGGGGTTGGTGCGTTCTTGGGTGTGCTCAAGTAACCGGTGGCTTTATTCTTATCGACGGTCCAAACCACTAGTTCATAAAGCATGCGGTCGCGTCCGCTGTAGAACTGGATCGGCTCGCTGACGTTGCGGTCTTTCTTCTCGATGGTTCTGTCGTCCGATGTTACGTTGAGGGTAAATTTCCCTTTTTTGACATCAGTTTTCTTCAATTGAAGTCCCACGGTGGCAACCGGTTGAGTTTTTGCTCCTTTGATCAGAGTGAACTCGTAATAGTTACGGTCACCCTTGTGCTTCAGCACTTCGAGATCTTCGCGGGTGTTGGCTACCAGTCCGCTCTGGACACCCAAATCGCCGATCGTGCTTTGCAGTTTCGCCTTCGTGGCTTCGAGGTCGGCCTTAGCTGATGCAACGTCCGTTTTAACCCCGCCCACATCGGTCTTTACACCAGCCACTTCCCCGCTTACCGCACTGATCTGCTGTTTCTGCTGCTCCGCCAGGCGCGCTTCCGAGGCTTTCTGTTGGCGCACCAGTTCGGCCGAACGCGACGCCATTTCCTTCTTTGTCAGTCCTACCTGCTGGGCCAGAGTCTCGTCATCGGCTTCGGCGGATTGCATTCGCTTGCCCAGATCAACGAGCTGGGTGCTACTAGCAGTTTGATCTTTGCTGAGCTTGTCTAGACGCCCGCGCAAGTCGAAGATAAAGTAGAGCGAGCCCACGACATAGAGTGCCGCCAACGCCAGTAAGATCCATTTTCCAGCACTGCTCTCCGACGTTTGTATGCCGTCGTCTGCCATAGATACTCCTCCGCCAAGTCTAGATGGGATGTTAAGTTTATTGTTGAATACACGGCCCGGAGTGTCAATTGCTGGGATGGTGCACCCAAGGTCAACGGCCGACACTGTCCTGAATCACGGCGTTGACCGGCGGGATGATTCCGAGATTCATGTAAATGGGGCGAATGAATTTCCGGATGTTTCCCAATTGGGTTGCGAACCAGGCTGCCCCCACGAGACAACACACGCCGCTCACCATCACGGTACGAGGGGCGCCAATGACATGAGCAAGAGTGCCGGCCAGCAGACTTCCGAAAGGAGCCATACCCACAAAAGCCATCGCGTAAAAACTCATCACGCGTCCGCGTTTATCATCTTCTACGATAGTTTGAATGATGGTGTTGCTGGCCGCCATTTGCTGCATCATTCCGAATCCGCAGACCAACATAAGCGCCAGCGACACCGACAAGTTGTGCGACAGCCCAAACAGTATGAGGCCCGCACCGAACGCAGCCGTGGACGCGGGAATCATCTTGCCCAATCCCAGGACCGTTTTCCTGATAGCCAGCGATATCGCGGATATCAACGCACCCACTCCCACCGCTCCCATCAGAAAGCCTAGAGTATGCGGACCGCCTTTCAGAATGGTACCGGCAAAAATGGGCATGAGCACCGTAAAAGGCCAACCCATAAGACTGACGATTGCGAACAACAACAGGATCGTCCGGACAGGCACGAAGCCCGAAACATACACCCATCCCTCGCGCAATTGGGCAAGCATGGAATCGGTTGTGCGCTTCACTTCCACAGTCGCCAATCGCATTGCCAGAAGCGACGCGATCACGGCCAGATAACTCAGCCCGTCGATCAGAAAGCAGTAACCCTCTCCCGAAATGGCAATTACTGCCCCAGCCAGCGAAGGACCCACAAGTCGGGCTAAATTGACCATGGACGAGTTCAACGCAATCGCGTTGCCCAGATCCTGCTTATCGTCCACCATCTGCACCAGAAAGGCTTGCCTGGCCGGCATGTCGAACGCATTGATCAGGCCTTGCAAGGCACTGAGCCAGATGATCTCGTAAATGTTGATGTGCCTGGCGAGGGTAAGAACCGCCAGTGCCAGCGACTGAATCATCGCCAGAATTTGGGTCACCACCAGAACCTTCCGTCGATCAAGGCGGTCAACCCAGACACCGGCAAAGGGAGCAAACAAGAAGGTTGGGATTTGGCCCGCAAAACCTACGACCCCAAGCAGAAGGGCCGAACCCGTCAAGCGATAGACAAGCCAACTGGTGGCCAGTCGAGTCATCCAGGTGCCGATCAGAGAGATAGTCTGGCCGCTGAAATACAACCGGAAGTTGCGAGACCGAAGGGCTCGCCATGCATGCGAAATATCCGGCTTGGGTGCGGGAGGATTGGTAGCCGTGCTGACGGGAGCACTCACAGAGTCAATTTTCTCATCTGCACGAAATGCTGATCCGTCCGAGTGCGCCCTCGGAGTCGATGCGAACATTTTCCGCACTTGGTATCTGAATCATTCTCGCGTTCTCAGTGGGCCACCGGGTCTAGACTCCATAGGAATTCGGAGCACCGTCACTATTACAACTTAATATGCCTCAGCCGCAGCGAATTCGTAATCACGGAAACCGAACTTAAGCTCATAGCCGCAGCCGCTAAAACCGGGCTTAACAGCAAACCGAAAAACGGATACAGGACGCCCGCAGCAATCGGTACTCCCAGCGAGTTGTAGACAAATGCGAAAAACAGATTCTGACGAATATTCCGCATCGTCGCCTGACTGAGTTTGCGCGCTCGCACAATGCCAGCGAGATCGCCCTTCACTAGGGTCACACCTGCGCTCTCCATAGCAACATCCGTTCCGGTACCCATCGCTATGCCTACATCGGCTTGCGCGAGAGCAGGAGAATCGTTGATCCCGTCACCGGCCATTGCAACTGTATGCCCTTTCTTTTGAAGCCGCAGAACCACCTCCGCTTTCTCCTCTGGCAGAACCTCTGCTTCGAAATCGGATATGCCCAATTCCTTAGCGACCGCCCCAGCGGTTGTGCGACTATCGCCCGTGAGCATCACCACGTGCAGACCTTCATTTCCTAAGTCTCGCAAGGCCTGCTTCGCTGAGGATTTGATCGGGTCGGCAATACCGATCAGTCCCAGTCCGTGGCCATCGACGGCAACGAAGACTACGGTCTGGCCGCCATGCTGCACGGTTTCGGCTTCTTGCCCCAACCCGGAAAAAGAAATTCCCTTTTCTCTAAAAAACGCGGAATTGCCGATCAAGACTTGTTTGCCATCAATCCGGCCGCTCACTCCGCGGCCTGTATCGGACTGGAACGCGTCAGCTCCGGCAAGTGCCAGCCCTCGTTCTTTGGCCGCGCTCAAGACTGCCGCGCCCAGAGGATGCTCGCTTGCCTGCTCAAGACTAGCCGCCAGTCGCAACACTTCGTTTTCACTCTGGCCTGGCGTGGCGATCACCGATACGACGCGCGGCTTGCCCTCAGTAAGTGTCCCTGTCTTATCAATCACCAGCGTGTCGACTTTTTCCAGGAGTTCTAGCGCTTCTGCATTTTTGATCAACACTCCGGCGTGCGCCCCGCGACCGGTTCCCACCATGATCGCAATGGGAGTCGCCAAACCCAGCGCGCACGGACAAGCGATGATCAGCACGGCCACTGCATTGACCAGTGCGTGAGCGAAGCGAGGTTCAGGTCCGACAAAAATCCATGCCAGGAAAGTTAGAACTGCAATCGCAATCACCGCAGGAACAAACCATCCAGCAACTCGGTCAGCCAACCGCTGTATGGGAGCGCGGCTGCGTTGCGCCTGGCTGACCATCTTCACAATCTGCGCCAGAAGAGTCTCGCTCCCGACGCGTTCTGCACGCATCACCAGCGATCCCGTTCCGTTCAACGTGGCGCCGATTAGACGGTTGCCGGGTTCCTTGCCGACTGGGAGTGATTCGCCCGTGATCATCGATTCATCCACCGCGCTCTTGCCTTCGAGCACTTCGCCGTCGACCGGCACTTTCTCACCCGGACGAACCCGCAGATGGTCTCCAGTTCTCACCTGATCCAGCGGAACGTCTTCCTCCCTGAGTACGCCATTCACCTCGCGCAAGACGCGGGCGGTTATTGGCGAAAGATCGAGTAACGCTCGAATGGCCGCTCCGGTTCGACTGCGAGCTCGCAACTCGAGCACTTGGCCGAGCAGCACCAGAGTAGTGATAGCCGCTGCAGCCTCGAAATACACCGGAGGAAAGCCGTTCATATTCCGCAAGGCGGCAGCAAACGCTTGCGGGAAAATCGTGGCCGCCAGACTGTATGAATATGCGACGCCCGTTCCCATCGCAATAAGCGTGAACATGTTGGTCGAGCGATTTACCACCGACGCCCAGCCGCGTTGGAAGAATGGCCAGCCTCCCCACAACACCACCGGCGTCGCCAGGATCAATTCGATCCACGGCAACCAGATCCCTGGCAACGCGCGATGCACCGGCACCCCGGGCAACATGTCGCCCATCGCAATCGCCAGCATCGGAGCCGTCAAGGCCAAACTGATCCAGAAACGTCGTGTCATTTCTCGGAGTTCTGGGTTTTCTTCCGGTTGCGCCGTGACGGTGCGCGGTTCCAACGCCATGCCACAGATCGGACAACTCCCCGGTCCCGAACGCACAATCTGCGGGTGCATGGGGCAGGTATATTCCGTTCTTGACGCAGATGCCGGCATCTCAGGCTCAAGTGCCATTCCGCAGCGTGGGCAGGCGCCAGGCTTGTCGGTTCGCACCTCAGGGCACATAGGACAGACGTACGCAGTCTGCTGTGCAGCGTCTAAACTAGCCGGAGTTGAAGAGGGTTGAGGCCCGGCCTCGCTCTTACTCCCTCCTGTTTTCAGGGCGGACGCAGGCATGATGTTGATCATTTCGGACCGGGACTGCGATTCCGGCTTCGGCTGGATTGCCAAGTGCATCCCAGAGCCAGATTCAGCGGGCGCCAACAGGTATCGGCCCGGGTCGGCGCGGAATTTCTCCAGGCAGGAGGCGCAGCAGAAGTAATAGCCTTTCCCTGCATATTCGAGCTTGAACTTCGCGGTGGCGGGAATCACTGACATCCCGCAAACGTGGTCTGTTTCTAAGGCGGCAAGTTTCGCAGAATTATCCATGTGTAGACAAAGGTCGGCCAGTAGCGGCACTACGAATACATATTAGATACATTCGCTTATGCTGGCGATTGTTGTATCTTCTTCAATGAAGTTGGAAGAGTAGTTCACGGGCGAGGAAATCAATCCATGACGCAGTTAGAAGTGGCATACCGTTATGTCGTGCCCCCAACGGAAGCGACCATGCGGGCCCTCGATAACGTACGCGAAGTCTATGGGATACGGCGGATTACTTTTGTCGAGCGTGAGCGCGTAATTCGCGTCGAATTCGATGCATCGCGTTTTAAGGAACCCGTCATAGCAAGCTTATTGCGGCACACAGGCTTGG
This sequence comes from Terriglobia bacterium, assembly GCA_963706335.1. Lineage (GTDB taxonomy): Bacteria > Acidobacteriota > Terriglobia > Terriglobales > Acidobacteriaceae > JAIQFF01. Next base: position 15,248 of record CAVPME010000005.1, on the reverse strand, counting down.
ATTTGGGAGAACAGTTGGTTTTGACTTAGTCCGGACAAAGGAAGGGATCGAGTGTTGGGGGAGGGCGGAACGGCGGTTGCTGCTTAAATGCAAGGGGCGCTCAAGAAAACCTCTGGCCGAAGTTTTTTCTCTGGAGCGCCCCATTGCGCGCCACTTCGTCTGTTCTTCACTAAAGCATCCTCCATGCCACTCCCAACCTATTGAAATTACAGTGGCTAATTTCGACAGATCGAGTAGGATTTGCCTGCAGGGGAGCAAGATTTACCTTTGAGGAACACATGGGCAAGACGCGTGCCGAACTTCTGTGGAAATCGTTTGTAAGCCGCCACCAATGCCCGGTCTGGCTTTGATCCAAGATTTTTCTAGTATGTTCGCGACAGAATCCCCGGCTAGAGCGTCAAAGAAAAAGTAAGCAGCTTCGGCAACAACGCCGATTCAATCCAATAAATCGCCGTCTGTGGCGATGTCTAAACGAGTTCTCGTTCTTATCAACGTCTCCAAGTTTCGCTATAATCGAACTCGCAGCAGACCATCTCATCGCTATTGCGCCCTTAGCTCAGCTGGATAGAGCGTCTGGCTACGAACCAGAAGGTCGGGAGTTCGAATCTCTCAGGGCGCACCATTCTTCCCTTCCAAGATCATGCACTTAGAAGCTTTTCCTCTCGCTCCGCAATCACCGGCGTTTCTGGAGTGTGCCCAGTTTTGTGCCCACCCAGGTTTTCTAGAGCGAGCAGAACGGAGTCCTCTGACGGATGCACGTACCGGGCGGAAATGGCAACAGAGCTATGTCCGGCGATCCTGGCCAGCGTCCACACGTCACAACCCGAAGCTCCGAGGCGAGTCAGGAAGGTATGTCTTAGGCTGTAGAGGACGAACGCACGGACCTTGCGAAAGCTTCAGCGCTTTCGCGTGTTGTTTCTTCAAACTGCAGGGTTCAACGTGCCCACTCTTGGTTGGAGCTGGCCAGACCCAGCCCTCTATCGGCTTTCCGGTTGCCTCCCAGAGCCCTTCGAGCAGCATTCTAACTCTAGGAGTCATTGGCAGCAGTCGGCGTGCGGCAGCAGTCTTCCCGTGCGTCACCAGCAGCGTGCCATAGCGACCATTGACCCACGTCACGTATTCCCATCGGAGGCGATAGCATTCCTCCGGACGCATTCCAGTGTCCGCCAGCACCGTTGCCACTGAAACTAGAGGCACGCGAGCTGCAGCAAGATATTTGCTCTCCTCCTCTGGTGACAATACGAACTCTCTGTGACGCTCACCGCTCAGCATTCTTATCTTGGGAACCTGCTCGACAAACCCCCACTCGACAGCCAAGTGCAATAGTCTCCGCAGTACCTGCAGTTCCCGGTTGATGCTGGCGACCTGCAGGCCCTTTGCTTGCCGAGTCGCCACATAGCCGGAGGTTTTTTCTCCTAGCTTCGGGTCGTCCATTGAAACAGACGCGAGAGGAGCGTAGCTCTTCAGACGCCGCACTCCGTTGCGGTAGTAGAGCCACGTCTTTCGCTTTGCCGAAAAAGCTGATTCGGCCCAAGGAAGAAATTGTTTGTCGGCGAAATCCACTAGCGTCGGTGCCCTCTTCTTTTCCCGAATCCCGACCTCGCCCTTAGCCAAAGAGGTCCGGTGCGCCGCTTCCATCTGCCGAGCCACCTTGTCATTGCCCTGCTTCGAGGACTCCCGCACCGAGCGGCCTTGCCACATGAACTTGTACCAGTACACTTCGCCGCGCTTGTAGATACCACGATTCACCTCGCCTTCTGTTTTGCTTTGCCGCTGCCCTTCGGTCTGCCGCCGAGCTTGCCCCATTCCTGCATCTTGCGGACGAATTCCTTCTTGCCCCACTTTTTCTTGCGGGCCTCGGCGCTCTTGCGGCCCAGAAGGCTTGCGGCCTTGTTCAGATTAGTCACGGGTTGCATTATAACCTAACGATAGGTTATTAGAAAGCTGAAAATTACTTATCCAAACCCTTACACCAGGACCTGGCGGCGCGTTGACTTGCTCCCCTTGTCCGCCTAATATGGGGCGCGCCACGGTTGCCCCCGTCGATGATCGGCAAAACCATCTCGCACTATCGGGTCGTAGAGAAGCTGGGCGGCGGTGGTATGGGGGTGGTTTACAAGGCTGAGGACACCCGGCTCCATCGCTTTGTCGCCCTCAAATTCCTGCCCGACGAAGTAGCCAAAGACACCCAGGCTCTCTCCCGTTTTCAACGTGAAGCGCAGGCTGCATCAGCGCTCAACCATTCCAATATCTGCACGATTTACGACATCGGCGAGGAGAATGGCCAGGCGTTCATCGCCATGGAGTTCCTGGATGGCCAGACTCTGAAGCATTTGATCGGCAACCGGCCGCTTGACCTGGAGACGCTGCTGTCCCTGGCCATAGAGATCGCGGATGCGCTGGATGCGGCGCACGCGGAAGGAATCGTCCACCGCGACATCAAGCCCGCCAATATTTTCGTGACCAAGCGCGGCGGACACGCGAAGATTCTGGACTTTGGACTGGCGAAAATACGCGCCACAGTGGCAAGGCCCAGCGAGGCGACGGAGACCGGAGCCGGAGACCCCAACCTGACCACTCCAGGTTCGGCAGTGGGCACGGTTTCCTACATGTCTCCGGAGCAGGCGCGAGCTAAGGAGTTGGACGCGCGCACGGACTTATTCTCCTTCGGGGCAGTGCTCTATGAAATGGCAACCGGCCAATTGCCGTTTCGCGGAGACAGTACGGCAACGATTTTCGAGGCCATTCTCAATCGAGCACCACTCTCTCCATTGCGGCTGAATCCAGACGCTCCCGCCGAGTTGGAACGGATCATTAATAAGGCGCTGGAAAAGGACAGGGAGTTGCGTTATCAGGGCGCGGCAGAGTTCAGGGCTGACCTGAAGCGCCTTAAGCGGGAAACGGAATCGGGTAGACCGGGTGTCGCCAGTTCGGGCACGGTCGCGGTCACGCAGGATGCAACCCCGCCTTCTGTTTTCGCCACGGCACGCTCGGCTTCTAGCCAGGCTGCAGCGGCAGTTTCCGTGTCCTCATCATCCTCTGTTACGGTGTCGTCCACTTCTGCAGAGTGGCGCAGCAGGTGGAAGGTAGGGGCCGCGGCTGCGCTTGTTCTCATTGCGTTGGTTGTGATTGGCCTCTACCTGCGCTCGCGGCAGGAGGTAACCGGGACGAAGGCAGCCCGGCTTACGGAGAAAGACATGGTGGTTCTCGCCGACTTCGACAACAGGACCGGCGACCCCGTCTTTGATAATGCTCTAAGGGAGGCGTTAGCGGTCCAACTGGCCCAGTCCCCATTCCTTAACGTTCTCTCCGAGCGCAGAGTCGAAGAGACGCTGCGGTTGATGGGCCGGTCTCAGAACGAACACATCACACGCGACGTGGCGCAGGAACTTTGCCTGCGCACTGGCAGCAAGGCGTTTCTGCTAGGCTCGATCTCCAATCTTGGCGGACAGTACGTGGTCGGTGTGGATGCCATCAACTGCAGTAACGGCGACACGCTCGCCAAGCAGGCGGAGGAGGCGCCGTCGAAACAGGAGGTTTTGAAAGCACTTGGCCGGGCCGCAACCGACCTGCGCAAAACTGTGGGCGAGTCGCTAGCATCGGTACAGAAGTTCGAAGTTCCTGTGGAGGCCACCACCGCTTCGCTCGAGGCGTTGAAGGCTTTCAGTATGGGCGTCATGACAACGCGCACCAAAGGCGATGCCGCCGCCATCCCGTTTTATAAGCGGGCCCTCGAACTAGACCCAAATTTCGCGGCGGCCTACGCCAGCTTGGGACTTTCGTATGGCAATCTCAACCAGGCCAACATGGCAGCGGAGAATTTGAAAAAGGCCTACGCGCTGCGCACAAAGGTCAGCGAACGGGAAAAATATCGGATCTCCTCCATGTACTACACGTCCGTCACTGGCGAACTGGAAGAGGCGACCCAGGTTTACGAACTCTGGTCCAAGAGTTATCCCAGTGACGCCGTCCCCCTGAGTAATCTCGGGGACCTCGCTGCCAAGCTGGGTCAATACGAGAAGGCCATCTCCCGCACCCAGGACGCTCTGCGCATCGATGGCAACGTGGTCGTCGCCTACGCTAATCTTGCGGCTGACTACCTCGCTCTCAATCGTGCGGACGAAGCCAAAAAAATTCTTCTGCAGGCGCAGGAGCGCAAGCTCGATGGAGACTATCTGCACCAGGAGTTTTACTACCAGGCATTTCTAGGGGGAGATACGGCAGAAATGGAGAAGCAAGTCTCTTGGGCCTCGGGCAAACCCGGCGCCGAGGACCTTTTGCTCTCCTTTCAGTCCGACACGGAGGCATATTACGGCCGATTGAAAAATTCCCGCATTTTTACCCGGCGAGCGATCGGCTCAGCCGTGCGCGGCAACTCCAAAGAAACCGCCGCCATGTGGCAAGCCAATGCCTCTTTGCGCGAGGCCGAATTCGGTAATATGGCGGACGCCCGGCAGGGCGTCGCAGAAGCGCTGTCCCTCAGCCCGGGCCGCGATGTGAAGCTGTTTGCCGCCCTGGCTTATGCGCGCATCGGCGATAGCACACGCGCCAAAACCCTGACCGCAGACCTGGAGAGGAGCTACCCGTCTGACACGTTGATGAAGGTTTACTGGCTGCCAACACTGAAAGCCGCCAATGAACTGAGTGCGAACAATCCTGCACAAGCCCTCGTCTATCTTGAAGCGGCACTGCCCTACGAACTCGGCCAGCCCCCTCAGTTGCAGGTTGGAACCATGTACCCGGTGTACCTGCGCGGAACGGCTGAATTGGCGTCACATAACGGCGCAGCCGCGGCGGTCGAACTACAAAAGTTTCTTGACCATCGCGGTATTGTGCTGAATTTCCCTTTGGCGTCTCTTGCCAAACTAGGCCTGGCCCGCGCCTATGCCATGCAGGGAGATTCCGCTAAGGCGCGGTCGGCCTATCAGGACTTCTTCGCACTCTGGAAAGACGCCGACCCCGACATCCCCATCCTGAAGGAAGCCAAGGCGGAGTACGCGAAGCTGCAGTGACACTCCTCAACGCGGCCCTTCCCCCAATGACGAGACGCGTTTTCGATAGCGCCCAGGAGTAAACTTTTCTCGAATCGGCTAGCTGGACGCAGCGAACGGCGGGCGCATCCCGGCCCGCCTGCCGATGGCCTCAAGGACAGGGATGCCACGCGGGAGGTGGTATGTCCCAGTAGAGATACTCGCAAGCGCAGGCGGCGTCCCTTTGTTGCTGCTGACCTTCAGCAACTCGAACCTAGCCGAGTCGGCCGAGCACTATTTGCGGCATATTTCAATGTTTTGCACCGTTTGTATCCCGATGACAGTTTCCCCCCTGGCCCATTAGCGCAGTCTGTCAAACAAATTAGGCGTAATCCGGAGCTAGCAGCTGCGTGGTTCGCGCGATGGAAACATAGATGGGAACAGAATCGGTCTCCTTTGAAAATCTTTTTTTTGATCAAATGGCAAAGTATCCGGTCAGGTTCTCGATACCCGTCTTTTTTGGTGAATCCCCGCTATCTTCCTACTCAGCTTCACTCAATAATGCTTCCGGTACTCTAATCAAATTAGGAGGCAAATATCTCGCCCTCACCTGTGAGCGTGTGTTGCGCGCATTCCGTGACATGCGGAATGCCAAGACCGTGTTTCAATTCGGTCTGCTGGCTATCGATCCTGACGAGGAACTGATTGCGGAGAATAGGGATTATGACTTAGCAGTTTTTGATGTGACGCGCTTCGTCGGTGACCATCCAGACTTCACCGAAGCAAGGTTTGTAGAACCCACCATCTGGCCACCACGAGCTTTGTCGAAGGAAGACGTTATCTGCCTTGGTGGCTTTCCGGGTATCTGGCGACAACAGATAGATCTCGCTCATTTACGCTTCTACTCGTTCAGTTCAGGGGCTGGGCAGATTTATTCCGTTGGGGAACACCACTTGATGACACGGATTGACGTTGAACTGTGTGTCAGTCAATTCAACAATGGAGTGATGATGGGATCACTCGGCGGCCTCAGTGGAGGACCTGTTTTGGTCTGGCGCAAGGAACCGATTCTCACTGCGGAATTAGTCGGTTTCGTTTGCGAATACCAGCACACACTTGATTTGATGTACATAAGGCTTGCGAATGTCATTAGGGAAGATGGCACTTTTATCTGAAGAACCGGAGAAGCGCGTTGCCCTCCCCCGTGTCGAAACTGCTTCGCTATGACGGTGACACCGGCGTACACCTCCACGAGATTGCTCAGCGAACTCCTACCAGATCCGCCCTCAACCCCCTCGGGCTGTGGGCATCGGCCCTAAAAAGGGCAATAATATACTTGGTATATTATTGCCCTAAAAAGAGCAGCCGCGCGGCACGAACCGCGAACGTGTTGAGGAGCGATTCGCATGGTCCAAAAATAGCGATAAAAAAAATACGCTGGGGAGTCTCCAGAGATGCCCCCGTCGCCCCACCCCCTCCCGGCAGGACAACTCGGCGACCTGAGCGATTCGGTCTGCCAAAGATCGGGGCGATTTGTGGGGAGCAAAATCCAAGACCCAGCCGACTGTGCCCAGTTTTGTGCCCACCACCAAACCCTACCGAGCGTGACGGAGTGTCGCAGCATCGCTGGAAAGCCTTGCTGGACAAGGAATCTGTCGCACTCCGTCACAACTGGTCACATCCAGTCTAAGTTGTTGGTTCTTCGTGCGGCAACGGCTACGAACCAGAAGGTCGGGAGTTCGAATCTCTCAGGGCGCACCATTCTTATCAAATAGTTGCCGCTGATTTCCCGATTGCTGAATTGGGTCCATTGGGTCCAACAGTAAAAGAAAGTCCCGCTTTGCATGCAGCCAGACGACGATATTCAAGCTCCTGATTAGTGTGCGAATACCTGTCCGTTGTTCGCAAAGAGGAATGCCCAATCCACTGCTTCTGTAAATCCTCAGGCGTGCCGTTCTTTCGCAGCATGGTGACCCTAGAATGCCGGAACGCATGCAATCCGGCTCTTGGGATGCCCAGCCGCTTCAAAAGCGGATGCAGGACACGCTTGAGTACGTTATTCCCTGAGATTGACGAGCCGTTCCGGGCCTCGAACACCCGACCAGCCTGCTTGCCTCCGATGTACTGCTTCAACGTCTCAGCCAAACCGGAGTCGATGTCAATCTCCCTGACGCGTTCTTGGTCTTGGGGGACAACTCCCGACCATTCCAGACCCCACGGCGAACGTAAATCGTGCAGTTGTCTAAATCCAGATCAGCGACGTGCAGACCCGCTGCCTCTCCGATTCGCATGCCTGTACCAGCGAGCAAGGCGAACAGGACGCGGCTTTGGCCTTCTCCCCTTCGATGATCTTTCTCAACTGCTCTTCCGTTAAGTACCGGTTTACGACCTGTGTTCAAGCGGCGCCATGCGCGCCTCGCTGAATTACGCCACCTTCACCGAAAGCTCTGTTCCACTCTTGAGCGGCAGCGTGATCGAAATAAATCCATTGCCTGGATCGCGAATAAACTCCAGGAAATCCGGCTCCGCGTTGTCGTTCATTACATACCCGCCAACGCGAAGTTGTGGAGCGACGATCTCAATCACCTCGCGCGCCAGCGAAGGCTCTTCATCGCGCGGCCAGCCGTCGATCAGGGCAAAATCCACCGGCCCCCCCAGATCGCGCAGCGTCTGCCGCGCATCGCCCTCGCGAATCTCCGCATAGTCAGCGAGACCAGCCTCGCTGAGATTGCGCTTCGCGGTCGCGACTTTTGCCGGTACGAGTTCCGAACCGATTACACGACCGCCGCCGTTGTCACGCATAGATGCAGCGAAATACAGGGTCGACATTCCGACCGAAGTCGCGAACTCGACCACACGCGTAGCGCGCATTCCACGGCACAAAAGATAGATAAGGTCGCCTTGCTGGGGACGAATTGAGAACCCACGGTCCGCATAGTCATACGGATCCTGGCTTTGGCCGTCATCGTTCGGGCTGCCGGCCCGCGCGCCGCGACGTTCCGCCTCCAATCGCTCGATTACCGCACGGACTCGTTCATCCTGAATCACGCTTTTTAAAGTTTCATTCAACAAAGTATTCGGCATGAATCTCTCTTTCTGTAGGTCTGTCCTTTCAGGTTTTGATGTGCGCATGCGGGCGCCGCTATTTTCCCAGTATCTCGGCTGCAGCCTGATCAAGAATTTTGGCAATCCGCTTCGCTTCCTCGGGATCGCACCCGTGTTTGCGGCGCAGCGCGTGCTTCAGAGCGTGGCGCGCACGATGCACTTCATCGGAAGCACCTCCGTCAGAATCGCCCACGCCGGCAAATGCTTCGCGTACCTGCTCCATTCGTCCTCCAATTCGCGCCAGAGCATCGAGAATCGCTTCGGCGTTCGCGCGGTTTGCTTCCAGATGGGCCTTGCCCTCGGGCGTAATGCTGTAGAGCTTCCGCGTACCCTGCTGCTCCACGCTGGTGTGACCGATCTCATGCAGGTAAGTCAGCGCGGGATAAATCACACCCGGGCTGGGCGTATAGAATCCGCCCGAACGTTCTTCGATCGTCTTGATCAGTTCGTATCCGTGCGCTGGTTGTTCGGCGAGCAGCGCCAGTATCACCAGTTGAATGTCGATCGCGTCGAGCTTGCGGCCGCCGGGAAAATCGCTGCCGGCGAAGTCGCCCATAAATCCGGGGCCTCCACGACGGAACCCGCGGCGCCCGTGATGACGTCCGTGTCCTCGCGGGTGTTCTCGGCCGTGTTCGCTGTCGTGTTCGCGACTGTGTTCTCGTCCGTGTCCTCGGGCGTGCTCTCGGTCGCGTTCTCGACCGTGTTCGCGGCCGAAGCTGCGATCGAAACGTGTTGAGGTTAAGAAATCTTCGAAATGGTTTTGTCTAAACATGTTTCAAAATATATCGTACGATGCATCGTAAGTCAATATAAATAGAAGTCGCCATTGGGTGCGGGTAGCGGCGCAGGCTTTCTGTCTATTGCTGGGTTGTCATTAAGACCTCTTCTTGCTTTCCCATTCAAAATCTTGCCTGCGCTGAAAGAATTCAACATTGGGGGCGTCGCCATGCAGGGTTATGACCGCAGAGGTGGAAGTGCGTAGCTATTTGGTTTGATCGCCAAGATGGCGCTTCGACTCGTCGATCACTGCCAAACGCAACGGGGGAAATTGCTATGAACATACCAACGCAAACGAATGACGCGGAATCAGGCATATCCCCTGGCCCCAATGAGGGATCGAGCGGTGAACTCCTCGGAACACTGCCGACTGAAGAAGTGACGGTTATGAAACAGTGCGCGCTTTCATGGAGACGAAGCACCTATCGTCACTAAGTACTGGGTCGAAGATGCGTTTGGCGGCCCGCTTGCTTTAACTGAAGTGTCGCGAGCAGAGAGACAAAACAACCGTTCTCGACCATGTTCGCGGCCGAAGCTGCGATCGAAACGCAACCGGACATTGCCTGCTGGAAAGAACTGAGTTGCAGTCTGAAGGGAGGCGTTGATCAATAAATCAGTGCCATCAATAGATCAGTGTCAAATGCTGGTAACACTGAACGGATCGTAGAACCCAAGTATCGCGAGGGGCTGCAGGACCAGAGTGCAAGTCGGCTACATCCCAAAAAGGTTGTTGGCGTAAACATCGCGTCTCTGACATGTAGTGCCCGTCAAGTACTTTTGGGCATAGTAACCCGTGCACTCCGAAGAGCTCGCCTTTTCGCTAGGTTGGTGGTGCGAACAATCTCAACCTACCGCAAAAGTGAGCGCCTTTTTATATTGCGTGTAATCAACTATTGCGTTTACAACAACAGTTCCGCACGGTTTTCGCTGCTCACGTCGCAGGCTGAATCCGGTATTGGGTTTATATGTACAAATCGTTGCTTTTCTTTTGCCTATCGTGTTCGCTTTCAGCCTGTGCTCAGAAGAATGATGCGCTAGTGCTAACCCACATAAGCGTCATCGACTGCACGGGTGCGGCACCCAAGCCAAATTCAACCGTTGTCATCTCTGGCAGCCGAATAACGGCGGTCGGACCGACCGATAACATCGCAATTCCGACCGGGGCTCGCGTCGTTGATGGCAGAGGAAAATTCCTGATCCCTGGACTTTGGGACATGCACGGGCACCTGACCGATGCCATGGAAGACGCTTTCCCGATGCTGATCATGAATGGCGTGACGGGCGTCCGCGACATGGGGGGAGATCTCGCTCAAATCGATCGCTGGCGAACGGAGATTGCTCGCGGTTTGCGCGTCGGGCCCCACATCATCCGGGCGGGCCCGTTTGTCGATGGCCCCAAAGAAGGCGTATCAAACCGACTGACCGTTCGCACCCCCGAACAGGCGCGGCAAGCGGTGCACCAACTAAAGGCTCAGGGCGTGGATTTCATCAAGGTCCACAACGCGCTCGCGCCCGAGGCTTTTTTTGCATTGATGGATGAAGCTCGAAAGGAGCACATCCCAGTCGCTGTTCACTTGCCCAAGGACGTCAGTTCTGCCGAGGCATCGGATGCGGGAGCAGCCAGCCTTGAACACATAGAAACCCTCAATGAAAGTGCTCTGTGGCGCAAAGGTGCAACTGCCAAGACCGTGGAACAAGCCGTGGAGGAAAATCTGGGCCCCGCAGGGGAAGCACTTTTTCAACGCTTTGCCAAAAATCGCACCTGGTATGTGCCGACCCTGGTCGCCTACGAGCGGGGTTTTGTACTTTGGAGTAATGATCCAGCTGCACTGAAGCCAAGGTTGGATGTTCACGAAAAACAAATCGAACTGGTCCGGATGATGCACAACGCCGGCGTTCCGATCATGGCTGGATCGGATTTTTCCGATTGGGCTGTGGTTCCAGGCATCGATCTGCACAATGAACTCGCCTTGCTGGCGGAAGCTGGTTTCACTCCATTGGAGGCAATCCAAGCCGCGACGCTCAACCCTGCAAAATTCCTTGGAAAGACAGAAACCTTCGGGACAATTCAGGCCGGGCGTACCGCGGATCTGGTGCTGCTGGACGAGAATCCGCTTGAAGACATTAGCCACACCCGAAAAATCAACGCCGTCGTGCTCGGTGGGAAGTTCTACCCGCTAGCAGCAATCAGGGCGCAAGCCCTGCAACGTGCCTCGAAGAGATGATGAACACTGGCGTTTCTACGGGCGGCTGCGACCTGCTGTTCAAGATGAAAACATCAATTGGCGCGACATCGCGAATACACTCGTTGGCGGTTCAGAACATCCGTACCGATCATGCCTCGATTTGATCCCTCACGACCTGCGGTGCGCCCACGCGGACAGGATTTCTTTTTCTTTGGTAGCCGATAGAAAATTCGGCCGATCCATAACCTGCCCTGAGTAAAAATCGTTCAAGCAATCGAACGCAGTTTCCGCAAAGGGGCGCGTTCCCCACCCCGCTTTAAAAGCCCTCTCGCTGCTGACGCGAAAGAGCCCCTGGTTGCTCGGATCCGGTCGCCACAAGGGAAAATTACCGGCGAAAGTGTGCAGGACTACGTCGGGCTCCAATCCGTTCTCGTGCAGGAACTGTTGCGGGATCCAGACGAATGTCGCATTCGAGTGGGTGGCGCTCTTGCACGCGTCCAGGAACTCACGGAATGACATTGATTTCCCGGTCAGGTTGAAGGTTCCGTAGAGCGAGCGTTCGATGGCGATCGCAAGGAACCGCGCGACATCCTTGACATCGACTAACTGCACCGGTTCGTGGCCATCGCCCGGCGCGATGTGTTCACCGCCCTCCTGGGCACGCAGCAGCCAAGTAAGCAGGTCGGGCGTGTCGTCGCGACGACCCTTGATCGGCCCCGGCCGGACAATCGTGAGCTGCTCTCCGATAATCTGGTGCAGCCGCCTCTCGCTTTCGGCCTTGTTCCGGTTGTAGGGTCGTCCTGACCCATTCCAAGGCTCCATAGGCGCATCCTCCCTGATTTCCAACTTCGCGAATTCCTTTCCGTCGTAGGCGGCAACCGATGACACAAACAGATAGTGCTGCGTTCGTTGCTTAAGGAACTCTGCCGCCGATTGCACCACTTCGGGGTCATTCGGCCATACATCTACAATGACATCGAAGTGCCGGTGTGAGATTGCCGACAGGTCCTGGTCATTCCCATCAGGACTGCGGAAACCTCTCAGCTTTTCCAGCCGAGGGAACAACTCTGGGTTGGTCACGCCTCGATTGAAGAGGGTCACGGTGTGGCCATCTGCCACCAACACATCGACGAGCGCTGGCCCCAAGAACAGCGTGCCTCCCAAGACCAAGATCCGTTTCGGTGCGAAGCTGGCCCAGGCCCTGGACGGAAGCAAGGGCGAACAGGCCGAAGCAGCTGTAACTAATGCGGAATGCTTGAGAAACGCCCGGCGGTCCATTGGCTTGTGCTCCCTCGCTGAAATAGACGCTTCTGAGGCAGCCAGGTTACAGTCGTTCTTGCGGATTTGAACCACCCGTGAAGCGAGCCGCCTCTCAGTCTAAGTAGTAGCTCAACTACCCATATAAGCGAACAAAAAGCGAATCTGATAGAATTCTCCGGCATCATGGCCCGGCGTTCCAGACCTGCGGACGAAGTTCTCAGCCGGAAAGATTTGGCCGAACTCCAGCCACGCCTCTCCATGATGAGCCAGACAGCGGTCGAGGATTTCTACCGGAGCGCACACACGGTCTGTCGGATTGGACCTGGGCATTTCCCCAGCGCGAGGGCAATCCAGGAGCTGGTTCAGGCATGGAAACAGATGCGGGAGTGGCGCTGAATCCGGGCGATATCTTGAACCTGACCCGTTTACGATGAGGTGTGTTTTGTTTGAGCGATCTCTAAGGTATCGAAGAACCGGAAGAATTGCCCAACGTGCGCGATTTCCAGGGCCGCACGAACCCGGTCGTTCACACCAACCAGGGACAGGCCGTTTTCGTCTCTCTGGTGGCGGACATAGACCCTGACCAGGGCTCCGATTCCTGCCGAGTCCACATAGGGCACGCCTGTAAAGTCGAGGATCAGGTTGTGCGACTGGTCTGCCAGCACTTTGGGTTGGAATTCAGCCAGCGTGGTTAGAATGACTGGCCCGCTGAGACGAAGAATGTGCGGTCCATTTTGGACTCCCGGCACCTCGTCGATTGTGAGGGACCTAGATTGCATCGGCGGATATTAGCACGATGCGGCAACGGCCCGAAACGAATTTTTTGACACGAGTTCTTCGATTGGTTTTCCAGGAGCCCAATTCCGAGCGCATTTTGCTCAAGGAAGAGAGTTGCGGGTCAAAACAGATGTGCCTGAGCCGGCATGGCGTCGGGTTCCACCGGCTTGGCACACTCCACATCATCGTTGATGACGTGATTAACTCTCGTGCTCACCGAATAGCGCCGCATCAGCGCCGGTTCGAATGGCTTGAGCATTTCCGACACGGAAGCAATGTTCTTGAAAGCCGGATCGAGCCAGAGCTCGTAAGCGGCAGGTGTGAGAATTACCGGCATCCGGTCGTGTATGTCGGACAGCAGTGAATTGGGAGTGGTCGTCAGGATCGTGCAGCTCTCGATCACTTCTCGCTGCGGATTTGTCCATCTGTCCCACAGGCCTGCGAACGCGAACAGCTCTCCGTCAGCCACCTGAAGACAATATGGCTGCCTGGTCTCGCCATTCCTTTGCCACTCGTAGAAGCCGTCCGCCGGAATCAGACACCGGCGCGACTGCCAGGGCCTCGCGGAATGCGGGCTTGACGGCAGCGGTTTCCGATCGGGCATTGATCATCCCGGCGCCGACCGCCGCGTCCCTTGCCCATGAGGGAATGAGACCCCAACGTAGCAACGACAACTTACGGGAAGGCGCTGTCGGATGCTGACGGATGACCGGAACCGGTTGGGTCGGAGCAATGTTGTAGCGCGGATTCCAGTCGGACTCTCCTGAGTCCGTACCGAAGTATTCGTCGACCAGCTGCTTCCTTCGCGACAGTCGGTAGCGCCCGCACACTATGAATGATTATCGCAGAATATGTTTCAGAAACAGGTTTACATCTGCTCCGGCAAATGGACGTGCCCGCCTTCGGAACGGAAGTTGCTCACTTTTCTGGTTGCGGCGTGTGCTGGGCTAGCAGTCTCGCTATCTCGACCAGCCCAGCTCTCTCTGCCATTTCATGTGGTGTTTCGTAGTCGTCAATTCTAGTCCGAAGCCGAGGGTCTGCGCCGGCTTGAAGGAGAACTTCGGCGGCAGGCAGGTTGCGCTCGCTAACCGCCATATGCAGGGGCGTGTAATCATTGATTCCGCGTTGATTCGGGTCAGCGTGGAACGCGAGAAGAAGTTTGACGATTTTGAGAGTATCGCTTCGTCCGGGCGATCCTGGCTGGGGACGGCTGCACGACAAGGCTGCAATCAAGGGCGGGAATCCGTCGTTGACGGCGGGATTAGGATCGGCGCCGATAGCCAGCAACTCGCGGATGAACGGCAACGGACTGTGGTAGATGGCGTATATCAGGCAAGGGCCAATCGTCAGTGGCATCGGCCCGTTTGGTACACTACCGGGATCATCGACGGCGGCACGCAACCTAGCCAGGTTGCCGCTGCGAAAGGCCGCGTCGATCTTTCTGAAGGTCTCCGCTTCCTTATATCGTTCAGTCTCTGGGTTCATTCGTCTGTCGCCTGCCGTGGTTTTGGTTTCAAGGCAGCGGACAGTTCCCGCATGTCGCGCTCAACAGCAAGATCGTAGGCCGTCTTACCAGTGAAGCCCGGCATCCCCGTTCCACGTAATGACAGATCGGTTCCGGCGTCCGCTAAGAGCCTCGCCACTTCTACGTGCCCGGCCACAAGGGCCAGCATTAGTGCGCTCAACCCGTATTTGGCGGTCGTGTTCAAGTTGGCCCCATGAGCGACCAAAACTGCGACTACCTCACGATGACCGGCGTGTGCGGCCAGCATCAGGGCCGTCTGTCCATGACGGTTGCGGGCGTCGACGTCTGCAGCCTGGTCAAGCAGATTGCGGACGTCCTGAACGTCACCGCGATTAACCGCGTCTTCCCATCGGGCATCCATAAAAAAGAAAGAGTCCGCGTACACCGCTCGAAGCGGTTTCAGACGGCTCGTACGGCGCAAATGAGCCGGTGTGGCACAACTGTTGGAGAGCCCTCGATTCGAAGATACCGTGACTCCAGTTCTTCGGAATCACGGTGCTGGGCGGATATCAAGAGCGGGGACTTCCTGGGCCGAATCTTGCGACCTTGCGACAAGCCGCGCTTCACATCCGCGAGCAAATCAGTGTTGGGGGACGCGATGTGAACGGTTTCCTTCGTGCCAGCCTCGCGCGTCAGCCAGCGCTCCAA